>NZ_BCNM01000002.1 GCF_001514495.1 Paenibacillus pabuli NBRC 13638 | reverse complement strand
GGGTATTCATGCTGCGGGTTGATGCCCTTGGTACCGGCCAGAGGTAATTCAGGTAAGCAGAATCTGCCGGACACATCCGACTTTGTCGGACCCCATGAATACAAGAACGTTATCGGAAATCAGCGCAATACATGAAATTCCACAAACAGAAAATATTAAAGGTCTTTAGGAGGATGTAAAGTGCAAGGGTATAATGTGCTCATGATTTATAACAAGGATATGGATAAATTACTTATGTGCAAGCGATTAAGAAATCCATACAAAGGTCTGAGTAATCTTGTAGGCGGTAAAATTGAGCGCGGAGAATCGGGTATTACGGCAGCTTATAGAGAACTACTTGAAGAGACTGGCATATCTGATAAAGATATTGTTCTACATCATTTAATGGATTTTAAATACTATTTTCAAGATTGTTATGTGGAAGTTTATGTTGGCAAGTTGAAGTATGGTGTGATGGTCTCTGGGGATGAAAATGAATTATACTGGTCCGACCTTAATAAAGATTTCTTTGATATGTCGTTGTTTGCAGGTGAAGGAAATATTGGGCATATGATTGAACAAGTTAAGATGAGTAAGAATAAGATTTTTACAGAAGTAAGTTCATAAGGAAACAAAGAATGCAAGACAGTCTGTTTGTGTATCGAAGAAGACACTGAAATCATATAACACCGCATTCACGCTTCTGGGCTTACGCCCCTCGGTCCGCCCGAGGGTATCCACGAAGAAGCAGCCTCAGGCGGACCCACCACCACTCCCTTAAGGACCCTCCGGGTCCTTAAGGGAGTGGTGCGTCATGAATGCAAAACGTTATGTGATAGAAATGATGGACAATAAATAGGATTTAAGAAAAGTATAAGAAAGCAGATAAGAACGCTTGTGCGCAGATGTCAATACAGGTAAAATATAGATACAATTGAATCTTGGGTGGGTATGGTTTCCCTTCGAAAGGAGGTGAAACCATGGAAGTGAAAGATGCAATGACTCTGATGCTGTTATTTGGAACATTTATTCTTGCACTTTTAACGTATATCAATAACAACAAGAGAAAGTGAAAACCCACCCCAAGGTTGACAGCCAAAGGTGGGTTTTTGTCCTGACTTGACTAAGAAGGGATAAACCATCCAAGCCAATTGTACTGACCAAGTGTTCGCTGCACTTGGTCTTTATTTAAGAATATGATAACACATTTCAAAAGATGAATCAAAATAAAAAGAGTACTGAAAAAGAGCGGATTAGTAAGCAATTTTGAAGAAGCATTTCCACAATATAACATAATATTCAAGCGATGCTCCTTGGAGCCTTGGTCTGCGCGAGGTATTTCGGGAGGAGTTTCAGCAGACAACCCCTTCGGGGTTCATGAATACAGAAACGTTATATGAAACTGGCTAAACCCTGAAAAACACGAAACCCAGGAGGGAAGTTCTTTGAATAACTTGATTGAGAATGTTGATCATGTTCAAATACCTGTTAAAGACGTTGATCAGGCAGTAGGATGGTACAGTGAAGTGTTAGGGTTAGAAACACTGACAGTTTATCCTCACGCAGCATGGATGAAATTCAATTCAGGCCCCGTACTGATGCTTCACTTCAGTTCGAAAAATGATAAGACATTATGGTTGTCCAATGATGGTTTTCCTATGCCATCATTTATGTTTCTAACGAAGGACATTGAATTATTACACACAACGTTGCAAACACATGATGTAAAGATAAGACTATATGAAGATCATGGGTTTGGATGGGTAATTAAGTTTACAGACCCATTTGGAAATGAGTTAGGAGCATTTCAACCAAAAGAATGACCACAATATAAAGAGAATGTGTAAGTAAAGAAGTGGAGTCAGGCGGACAACTCTGCACCACCTAACCGCATCGCGGCCGGATGATCTGGGAGGCTAAGATAAGATCTATCTAATCCTCTCAGACTTCCTTAAGGGGGTGAGGGTTCCGATACTCCCAATCAAAACACAACAACATAGGAGCAATATTATGACAATCATGTTCAAAGAAATAAAAGACATTGATAAACAAGCGCTTCAAGAACTGTTTCAGTCGGTGGACTGGAAATCAGGAGATTTCCCAGAAGATCTTAGACAAGCAATAAACAACTCGCACACGGTTATTACTGCATGGGATGATACCAAATTAGTTGGCTTAATAAATGCACTTTCTGACGGAGTGATGACAGTATATTTTCATTACATGTTAGTACATAAAGAATATCAATCATTAGGAATTGGAAAGAGAATGATGGAAAAAATGCTTAGTCGATATTCTAATATCAAAACAAAAGTGCTTATATCCTATGATAGTGCAGAGAAATTCTATGGAATATTTGGATTTAAGCCAGAAGAAGGAACTAAAGCCATGTTTATTTCAGATATGGTATAGGATTTTGTGAGTTTATCCAAGAACCTGGAAGGGTGGTGCAACGTCATGAATCTAAGAACGTTAAGTGGAATTACTGAAGAGAGGGAAAGCACTTGATTTTAGATTATTTAAATAAATACGCCCAGAAGGCATATCGAGAGGTTACTTCAATAATAACTTCTCCAACTTTTTTGTTTTCTAATGACCCTACTCTAACCAGAAATGAAGCAACTTATAATTACCTGTACATCCATGGATTCAATAGACTTATAAAGAATAACAGAATATCATCAGATAAATTGATTGAAGTGTTTTCTTTTCTTGAGAAAGAAATAGAGGTATACCTTATGAAGCACTACACAAGGAAGAATTTTATATATTACTTGAATGCGGATGCATTAGTGCCGGCTTTTACAATAACAATTGTATCGCATTATGAAGATAAGGAAGTTCAAGAAAGTGTATCTTTAGTTGAATTAATCGATTGGTACAAAGAAAATGCATGTTTTGATGGATTGGAAATAATTACGAGACAGATAAAAGATGAAAGTAAAGAAGCAGAGTCTAAAGGAGCTTTTCCGGATTCAGTAAAAACATACACAAAGACAATTAATACCTAGGTAGCATTTTAAAGGGGCCCGTAACTCCGCTTGACATAATATTCACACATCGGGCATGCGCCCTGAGGCTCAATAATAACGACTATGAAATAATTGAATTGACATTAAGCGAAGTAACAAAAGAAGGGATACGTAAATTCTCGACAGAGACACAATTTTTATTGATTTTCGGTTACATGATCACTTTGTTTCCTCATCATTTCGGAGACTATGAGTATTGGGAAAGCATGGGAAAAAACATGCTGTCAAAAGCATACGAGCTGGAACCATGTGATCCAATAATTGAAATGGTTTTTCTTGCAGACAATAGTATGAGAAATGAAGATTATAAGGATGCTTGTTTAAGAGCTAAAGAACATATTAAAGATAGATTTAAGAATAAGGGATTAATGGATAAATATTTTCAAGACGTATTTAATAGATAATTCAAAGGAACTTCACTAATGTTAGGCGTAATACCCTAAATGCAATGGAAGGGAGACAATGCTGTTGAACGATCAGTTGGTTTTATCTAATCCGAGTATTGAACTGAAAGACTCCTATTTGAGTTTTTATCAGGAATGGAAACAAAGTGGGGAAGATATGGTTCCATGGGTGATTGAGAAAGACCCAGAAAACTTTGAAGACATGATTACATGGCTTAACCATAACAAACAAAGAATAAATACAAATGGCTTTGTTGCCAATTCAACTTATTGGCTAGTAGCAAATCAGATGGTTGTAGGGGCAGTAAATATTAGACACGAATTGACAGATAAACTATTTCATAGTGGCGGACATATTGGCTATGGGATCAGACCGTCGGAAAGGCGGAAGGGATATGCTAAAGAGCTTTTAAGACTGGCTTTATTGGAAAGTAAAAGACTGGGGATATTGAAGGTGCTTTTAGTATGTGATGAAATTAATGAAGCATCAAAAAAGACAATTATTAAGAATGGTGGATTAAGGGATAAAGACTTTATAGAAGAAGATGGAAACATATTAAATAGATTTTGGATAGAGATTTGAAAGCTATTCAAAGAAGAAGGGTACTACGTCTAACAACATTTCCAAGCTGAGGCTCCTTACGGAGCCTTTAGAAGAGGGTATTTTATCAAAGACCAAATACATAAAATTTTGTTTGGAGATAGTAGTAAGGATGGAGAACATTGTGATTGCCTGTTTGTTCCTTCAAGTAACACAAGTAATAAATATAGAACTCTAAGATAAACGGGAATCGGCTGTCGACTAAAGGCCGGTTATTCCCATGCCCCTAGTACGGGGTCTAACTGTAAGCAGAGGTCTTACACCGTAGACTTGGAAAACGCCATGACACAGAAGTTCGTCGGTAATCTCAGTAACTTTGCGAATTACTCCTTGTGTAATATACTTAGTATATTAATATTATGATGTCAGGGTGGTTTTGTGGAATTGCATTTATACGAGCAGATCTATATCTATATTGTACAAGAGATTAAAGAAGGTCGATTAAAAGAAGGAGACCGAGTCTCTTCTGAAAAAGAGTTGGCTGAACAATTTGGCGTCAGTCGTATTACATCTAAAAAGGCTCTGGAGAAATTGTCAGATTCTGGGGTTATCAAACGAATACAGGGAAAAGGTTCATATGTGGCCGATGGTATCGTTGGAGGACAAGAACCGAAGCACTATTCAGAGGTAAGAACGCCCTTGGTTCCTGAGGAGGATAAGCGGTTGATCGGGTTTATTATACCGAATTTTTCTGACGAGTTTGGCTTACAACTTCTTAGAGCGATGGAAAAGCGGAGTGCTGAGCATAATTATCAACTCATTATCAAGCGAACCTGCGGGGATTCGGATGAGGAAAAACGCGCGATTGACTTATTTATTCGTTTAGGCGTCAAAGGATTAATCGTGACCCCCATTCATGGTCAACACTATAATTCGGAGCTGCTTCGACTTGTATTGGATCGGTTTCCCATTGTTTTGGTCGATAGATACCTAAAGGGAATTCCGGTTTGTTCGGTATACACAGACAATAAGAAAGCAGCCATGGATCTTACGCGTCATCTGATTAGCAAAGGTCATAAAAAAATTGCCTTTTTATCTCCGCCGGAAGAGAACACTTCAACATTGGAGGAAAGGCTGCTCGGATATACGTTTGCCTTCACCCAAGAAGGAATGAACTTGAACAAAGACTATGTATTGACGAACTTGAAGGGGACCCTTCCCATAAACATAAACGGAACAGCGATTGAACGTGATAAAGAAACAGTAGAGCATTTTTTGAAACAACACCCTGATGTAAAGGCGTTTGTCGCGTCGGAATTTCTAATAGCTACGATGCTGGCTCAGGTTATCAACTCAATGGGGAAATCTTTGGAGGAATTCGAGATTGTTTGTTTCGACTCCCTGAACGATTACCTGGGTCAACCTATCTTCACTCATATTGAGCAGGATGAGAAGCAGATGGGTGAATTGGCAGTAGATATGCTAATCTCTCAGTTGCATGGAACAGCAGTTCCCGAGCTGAACATTATTGAACATCGTATGGTCGTCAAAAATAACAGATAGGGTTAATACAAGCACAGCTCAACAAAAGCTAGGATATTGTTCAATGTGTCGAGAAGTCCCCAGGGGCTTTTCGGCACTTTTTTGATATCAGAAAGTATAAATTTCGAAGCATGGACATTCCTGGTATCGCAAGAAAAACCTCTTCGAAACGCGGTCTGTCTTCTGTGAAGTATGTCGATCGACATTTTTCTTAGGGTAATGCTTGTTTCACATCAGGGAATGGGTTAGGAGACCGGAGATTAACGAACCTCGAAACGACAATTTAGATCTAATCATAGCCATACATCAATGTCGTAATATTGCAATTGACACGCTGCACGACGTCATATTAACATACTTAGTATAACTAGTGGATTCCTTATAACAAATTCACGTCGTTCATCATTTTCTGTTTTGCATAGTTCATGCCACCAATATTGTTAGCGCTTACATGAATTGTGGATTTATCAGAAAATGAAGTGGATTCTATAGGAATTCAAGTTAAACTAATGAATTTAACTTAAGGGGGACTTTGAATGAGGAGATCCAAAAAATTCGCATTTCCAATTCTTGTTTACTTTCTGGTTATGTTACTCCTGGTAACCGCTTGCTCCACAAAGGGAGGCTCGAGCGATCAGGCCGGAGAAGGGATTACAACAGTTACGATGTGGCATGGTCTTACCTCAATTGATTTAGATAATTTGAATAAAGTCGTGAAGGCATTTGAGGAGAAAAACCCTACCATCAAAATGAAATTGGTTTATACCGAATCCAGCGAGGGATCGGATCAGAAGCTGCTGACTGCAGTCGCAGGGGGCAATCCTCCTGACGTTTCACTTTTCGACCGGTTTAAGGTCGGTACTTGGGCGGCGCAAGGTTCTCTGACTGACTTATCCGCGATGGCAGCAGAATCCGGAATTCGTAAGGAAATGTATTATCCATTTGCTTGGGAGGAGTCCAGTTATCAAGGAAAGCTTTATGCAATGCCGATGGATACGGACTCTCGCTTGCTATTTTACAATAAGGATCATTTCAAAGAAGTTGGGCTAGATCCCAACAAACCACCACAAACGATCGCCGAGCTTGAAGCGGTCTCCGAAAAGTTAACCATCAAGGAAGGTAAACGTTTCAAACGGATTGGTTTCATCCCATGGTATTCGCAAGGCTGGCTGTATACTTGGGGATGGGCATTTGGAGGAGAATTCCAGGACGCTGCCACTGGCAAAATTACTGCAAATGATCCTAAGGTCGTTGAAGCGTTACAATGGATGACCGACTTCGGCAAAAAATACAATGTCGAGGATATTGCCGGATTCACAAGCGCAGCTGGCTCGGAGGAAATGGATCCGTTCATTTCCGGTCAAATCAGCATGAAGATAAGTGGAAACTTCACGGTGAAGGGTATTGAAAAATTTAAGCCGGATCTAAATTACGGCGTTGCACCGATACCGACTCCAACAGGAGCGGATTTTACGACTTGGTCAGGAGGCGGCTCCGCTATTATTCCTAAAGGCGCCAAGAACGTCGATGCTGCTTGGAAATTCCTCGAATTTTTAGGGAAAGAAGAGGGGCAAACGTTATTAAACGCTGACTCTCAAATTTCCGTTATCGATTCGGTTAACGACAAATACGGTTACAAGGACGATCCGATTATGAAGGAATTTATCAATATTTTACCCAATTCACATAACCGCCCGGTTATTCCTGAAGGACAGCTGCTGTGGAATGAGTTAGCTTCCGCTACGGAAAAGTCTACCCGCGGTAACGGTACTCCGAAAGAGAACCTGGATAGAGTAACAGAGACTGTTAATAAGGCTTTGGAAAAATACAACAAATAGGGTGCACGATAGGCAGGGAGCGAATTCTCTCCTTGCCTATTCATGAATGACAATTGGAAGGAGAATGCACATGGCGAAACTGGCCGATCCAGTTCAAGTAAATGCAATTCCATCGGCGAGGAAACGAGCACTCCACAGAACCAATGTGATTGGGTGGCTGTTTGCTTCACCTTGGGCTATAGGGCTGCTGTGCTTTTATGCAATTCCGATGCTAATGTCCATCTACTTCAGCTTCACGACTTACAGCATTCTGCAGCCTGGTGAATTTGTCGGAATGAGTAATTATATAGATCTATTTCATGATCCTTTGTTTTGGAAATCCATATACAACACGATCTATTTCACCGTATTTTTTGTTCCCTTAAGTATATTTTTCGGTGTGGCACTCGCTATGATGTTGAATATGAAGGTCAAGGGTATGGCTGTATTCAGAACGATCTTTTTCTTGCCTACACTTGTTCCACAAGTGGCTTTGGCTGTTCTGTGGATGTGGCTGTTACATCCAAACTTCGGATTGGTGAACGGGATGTTAGCGAATATCGGTATCGATGGGCCTGCTTGGCTTGGTGGAGAGTCGTGGTCCAAGCCCTCTCTCATTCTGATGTCGCTTTGGGGTATTGGGCAAGCTGTCGTCATCTACCTTGCCGGATTAGGAGACATCCCTGATGAGTACTATGAAGCGGCGCAAATCGATGGAGCTAACTGGTTTCAGAAAACGAGAAAGGTAACCCTGCCTTTGCTCACTCCCGTTATTTTCTACAACCTTGTCATGGGAATGATTGGTGCATTCCAACAGTTTACTCTTCCCTATACGTTGACCAAAGGGCAAGGAACTCCTGCAAATTCCATGACTTTTTACGTCATGTATTTATATGAGAACGGATTCAGGTATTTCAAAATGGGTTACGCCTCCGCAATGGCATGGATCTTATTTATTATCGTTATGGCATTAACCGGGATTATTTTTATTACGTCTAAACGCTGGGTTCATTATCAAGGGAAATAAGGAGGAGGAAGTAAGGGATGAATCCTACCGCTATCAAAAGAATCAATCGTGCGTTAGCCTATTTATGTCTAATTGTTGCTTCTGCATTTTTCATTATTCCGTTCATTTGGCTGATTTCGACTTCTCTTAAACCACTCACACAAGTCTTTACCTTCCCACCAGAGTGGATTCCACATCCAATTCTGTGGAGTAATTATTCCCGTGCTGTTGAGTATATCCCTTTCTGGACATATCTGAAAAACACGGCGATTATAACAATCGTTAGTACGCTTGGTGTGATCATATCCTGTCCCTTGGTTGCATATAGTTTTGCCAAGTTAGAGTACCGTGGGAGAGGTATACTTTTCTTTGTTACCCTCGCTGTTATGATGATTCCCGGACAGGTGACGATGATTCCTCTATTCCTGTTGTTTACTAAATTGGGTTGGGTAGGAACACCTCTTCCACTGATTGTACCTCAATTTTTTGGAGTGCCCATTTACATTTTTCTATTGCGGCAGTTTTTCATGGGACTGCCTGATGCCCTGCGCGAAGCGGCCCGCCTAGACGGCGCTAGTGAGTTCCGCATATATTTACAGATCATGTTTCCACTAGCCAAATCCGCCGTTTTAGCCGTGGCATTGTTTCAATTTATGGGGAGCTGGACTGATTTCATGGGCCCCTTGCTCTATTTAACCAATGAGCCATCTTACACGGTTTCACTCGGATTGCAGCAATTTCAGAGTCAAAAGGGATCCGAATGGGGTCTATTAATGGCCGTATCCACCTTGATGACATTACCTATCATTGTTTTGTTCTTTTTTCTTCAAAAGACGTTTATTAGTGGCATTACATTTAGCGGTATAAAAGGTTGAACATCATTTGTATGGATTAAGCTCCTGCGACGGAAATACGATTACGCTCAAAATTGCGGACGGCAAAACTGAGCGGTTCGTATTCTTCGTCCAACCGGGAAAGATGGAAATCCGAATTCGCAGGATATCCAAATCGGCGAGCGCAATTTTTATGTAGAAGATTGATAGGTCCGTTGGAAAAAAGTTAATAAGCAAAAAGGCAGCGATGTGTAAAGCAGAAGCTGCCTTTTTGCGTACCAATGCATTCTGCATAATAATGAGGCTCGCGGGCAGATGGAACGATAGTTTGTGGATTTGATACAAATGTAAACCTCTGGACCGACTCATAAGAAGCAACCTGTCGGAGATGGAGGATTAGCCCTCTCTTCGTCTAATAATATATATGGAAACATTAAGCGAATTCGTATATTTGCTCCTACGCAGGAAATGGGTGAATTCGTAGAAAAGACGTTATAGGAAATCATTGTAGGAGGATGAGAACACGACAATGCAATTTTACATTTTCTCAAGACATGAAAGTTTTTATAAGATTATTGCTTTTTTTTAATTCTTGTTGTTACTCTTGCATGTATCTATTTCTATATTAGCCTCAACAATAATTTGATACGTTGAGGGGGAGAGGAAAGAATGATGCACTATAGTTTGGATATGATCTAAACGAAGGTTAATTTTCAAAGATTACGCTCGTCTTTGTCACCGTGCTTCATAGGGGCATATACCATTAGCCGACTATCTTCCTCCTGCACGAACAGTCCGCCCTCCGTTTCTATATTCACGCTTAGGACCATTCGACCTACGGTTCGGTATAAATCTTACGGGAAAGTTAGTTCAATAGACATCTATGTAGCAGATTAAAGCGATCGGCTACTTTATCATTGTGGGGGGAGAATGAAGTCAGGGGAGAGAGGAACTGCTGCTATATTTACATTGAACTGGGTGAGGCAATAGCCCATAACCTTAAAAGTAACCTATTCCCAAGGAGAGAATCAATATGACGCTAGAACAGAGATTAAGTATACTGCGAGACGAACTTATAAAGGAGGAATTAAACCTCCCTATTGAATATACGGCGGAGACATATCCTTCTCTCTTAAAAAAGAAGTATGATAATTTCAAAAAGAGTGTGTATCTCATGAAGGAGAGTGGCATATTCACAAGCAGCGAAGTTGATTGTATCGAGGGTACATGCCAAACCATACTGGCAGCATTGAACGAATACTTCCAAGGCTTGCCGGCATCAGCTTTCGACATTTTTAAGCAAGGCACAGATCGCTTACTCGAATATATTGACAAGCTCGCGCTTTATAACCGTCGATCTGAAAACAGGTTTTACAGAATACGTTATGATGCCAACCTTGCTGTGACTCAAAGAAAACAGTTGTTTCATATTCCGTTCGAATCTCGGGGATTCGTCTCAACGCAAAGATATAGTATTCCCGGTTTCCCAAGTCTCTATCTGGGTAGTTCAGTATACGCGTGCTTGGAAGAGTTACGGAAAATGCACGATACATCAAACCTGTATGTGTCCTCCTATAAAATCGCGGATGATATCAAGTTTATTGATTTTGGATTTCCGCCGCGAGTAGCGAAGGATGCTTCTTATAAAATTAAGGACGAGCAAGAATGTTTCCTTGCCCTTAAGGCCTATTATCAATGCTGGCCGTTACTTGCCGCCTGCTCGGTCAGGGTACTTGAAGATAGACATACATTCAAAGCGGAATACATCATCCCTCAATTGCTATTGCAATGGGTAAGAAGTTCTACTGATTATTCGGGCATTCGTTATTTTACCTCAAGAAACTATAGTTACGTGAAAAGTGTACACCTTTATCAAAATTATGTATTCCCGGTAGAGCAAAATCAGGAGGAGGGGTATTGCGGGAAATTAATTGAAAACTTCAAACTTACGGACCCAATCCTCTTCGATACCTATAGAGATTCCTACAAAAGAGATAGCCTTACTTCCATCTATCTAGGCATAGGAAGAAAAGGCTCAGTGGACGACGGGAAAGAATCGGATTACCGTTGTACCTATTACGCCTATTTAGAAGAAGAACTCGAGAAAATGGAGCACGCTAACTTGGCTGACTACAATCCAATTGTCTAATTATACAAAGTCTACTGAACGCATAGTATTCAGTAGACTTTGTGCAGGCTCAATTATGTCATTGGGCTGATCAGAAATTACTAGGGTATCGATTTTTAAAATTAATCTAAGCTAAAATTACTTTTAGATTCCGATTACATTGCGATCAGAATATGGTTAAAACGTTTTTTTGGCTTAAAAGACGATTCTTTACCATTAGATAATGAATTAGTACGTATAGAGGTCAATTTTCAAGATATAAATTGAGGAGTTTGAAATAGTGGACATTACATATGTAGCACATAAAGAAGTGGATTATATGGAATTATAAAGGTATTTTAAGATTAATTGAAGAAGAAATTCCCTCGTCTAACAATGTGTTAACGTATTGGGGACAAGCCCCTCGGTCCAGCCGAGGCATCTTCGGGGAAGTAGAGGCAACTGGACACATCCGCACCGACTAAGCGAAATTTCGTGACCTTAAGTCGGTGGGACGTCGAGAACACACAAACGTTAGGTGAAATACCATGAAAACATATAATGATCCTTTTGAAGGAGTATCTCATGGATGATGTGAAAATAAAGGCTTATAAGACCTTATTATATCAGGCGCTTCTTGATATTAGAGTAATATCAGGACATTTAGCATGGGGGAGCGAAGAGCTTCCAGAAAGTGTGATTAATGTAGTTCAAGCAGGCAAAGAATTATTTGAACGGATCATTAATGAAGAAAATAAATAATATTTTTTAACACCGTATATTAATGCCCTAAAGAGCCTAATTACTAAAAAAAATGTATAAGTAAATCAAAGATGCCATGGTACATCACCTAAACTAGCTAATCAAAGTCAACTCTATCATGAATAAGATTTTAATAGGAACTAAAAAGACATACTTAAACAAACCTACCCACTAGAGCAAGTTTAATTGGTATTTAATTTCTAATTATAGGATTATCCACATTTAAAAGCTTGATCAGACTTTCGGATTCCGAAAATAGTAAAATCTTATGAGAAGTGGCAACAATTGCGTGTTGATATTATAACAGCACTCGTATCGCAGCTTGTTTAATTGACGCCAAAATATTACAATATTATGATATGATCATTGCTAAACATAAATTTTGGCTCCAAATGAAGAGAGCAAGAGGAGGTGCTGTAATGCCAAAATTAAAAGATATTGCAGAACGTGTAGGCGTATCCATATCAACGGTTTCGCGCGCAATCAGCAATGATACCAATCGACCGGTCAATGAAGGGACAAAGCGAAAAATTAGGGAAGCTGCCCTTGAGTTGGGATACATTTTGGATGAATCCTCCAAATCAATTGGCAAAGAGATTACCTCAGCAAAACGGATAGCCTGTATCGTGCCACAGATTTTGATGGATGATCATCCATACTTTTCACAGGTACTGACTGGTTTTCACGTTAAAATGACGGAAATGGGGCTGCCTCCAGCAATTGTCCGCACTTGCGAAGAACTTAGTGACACCGAACGGATAAAGATGATGCTTCAGGAAACGGGTACTCAAGGTATAGTCGCAATCAGCTGGTACGATGAAAAATTGTTTGAGCTGCTTGAGCAAGAGAATATCACTGTACTGGGTGTGAGTCTCAATGACGAAAGGCTTACTGTACCGGTCGTTGACTGTGACCGAATATTTTCTGCCCGCACAGCAGTCCGTCATTTGATCGAGCAAGGCCATACCCGGATTGGGTTTATCGGAGGCCCTGCATATTCGGAACAAATAGAGAGCGAAGAAAGGTATGTTGGTTATAAATTTGCCATGCTGGAAGCAAACCTGAGTCTGAATGAACATTGGATTATCAACACCAACTGGAATGTGAATCTCAGCTACAGCAGACTGACGGAACTCCTGACCGAGACGCCCAAGTCTGATTGGCCGACGGCAATCTTTTGTGCAAGTGATATGCTCGCTATTCCTGCCATGCGGGCAGTTGTTGAACAAAATGGCAGTATTCCTCAAGATATAGCATTCGTGGGCATGGATAATATTTCTATGGCGCAGTATACAACACCACCTCTGACGTCCGTGCAAGTTCCAAAATATGAAATCGGCAAAGTGGCAGCACAATTAATTAACGATTATCTGGAAGGACGTTATTCATCTCTCCATAAAGTTTTGTTGCCCAGCACCCTTATTGTGAGGGAATCATCTGTTTATGATCGTACAAATCGTACAAATCGTACAAATGACTAGTTAGTTGTGTGATATTATATTACATATAAATCCAGATAACTTTAATATAAAACTTACGAGGAATGCATGCTCGTGGGTTTTTCTTGTCTTTTTAGCCAAAAATGATCCAAATAAAACCAAAAAAATGTTTGACAACCGTCTGTTGGCTATATTATGATGTATGAAATTAAGCGTTTGGCTTTATTTTCTATGTTTTTGGATTCAGCCAGCAGCTAAGATTGTATCTTGAACCAAATTATTGATTACGCTTTCATCCCCTTTAAATCAATGTTTTTATAACATGTACAAGAATCCTCTAAAACTCTTATAGCCTATTATTCAAACTGATACCTACCAACTCACATAAAACGTATTCCAAACTGGTACCAAATATATATCCAAATATATATCCAAAAAACAAATCCTCTTGCGTTAGATGATGAAGTGATCTATTAACGCTATTCACTCACTTTGTGTAACAACTTCTAACATATAAGTACTGTAAATCAAATCTTAGAAATCAAGGAAGAAAGGTGGGAACTTCTTCGAGCAGCGTAAGGACGCTGGTGGTTTAACACAAAGACATTTTGCCAGGCAGAATTGTAGTGACAATTTCCAGGGGGGATGTTCATGGCCAATACAACTGTACAACCTGCAATGAATGCAGTACATGAAAAGAAGAGAAGACGTCAAAAGTGGAACCCAATTTTACGAAATTGGCAGCTTTATTTGTTAATTTCACCAGTTGTTGCTTATTACATTGTCTTTCAGTACTTGCCGATGTATGGCATTCAAATCGCATTTAAGGATTTCATTGCAACGAAGGGAATTTGGGGAAGCCCCTGGGTCGGTCTTGAACATTTTGAACGTTTTTTTCACAGTTATTTCTTCTGGAGATTAATTAAAAATACGCTTGGACTTGGGTTGTACAGCTTGGCGGTAGGTTTTCCAGTCCCTATCATTTTGGCGCTTCTGATGAATGAGGTAAGGGCGGAAAAGTTTAAAAAATTTGTTCAGACCATAACCTATGCGCCGCACTTTCTATCAACCGTCGTGGTCGTAGGCATGATGATGATGTTTTTATCGCCGCGATACGGAATCATTAATCACTTCATTGGTATGTTTGGCGGTAATCCCATTAATTTCTTGTCTGAGCCATCCTGGTTCAAGACCTTGTTTGTGATGTCGGATGTATGGCAGACCATGGGCTGGAGCTCTATTATTTATTTGGCGGCACTAGCCGGCGTGGACTCTCAGCTTCATGAAGCAGCGCGTGTGGATGGAGCAACCCGGTTGCAGCGGATATGGCATATTAATATACCGAGTATCATGCCGACAATTATCATTTTGTTCATTTTAAATATCGGAAGCATCATGGGTATTGGTTTCGAGAAAGTCCTGCTGATGCAGAACACACTGAATTTAGAAACCTCGGACATTATCTCTACCTACGTCTACCGGAGCGGGATACAAGATGCTGAATACAGCTTCTCGGCGGCGATTGGTCTGTTTAACTCCATAATCAATTTCATCTTATTAGTTACTGTTAACCAGATCTCAAAACGAATGAGTGAAACGAGCCTATGGTAAGGGAGTTGCTGATGCATGCTTGTTGAATCTAGAGGAGATCGTATTTTTAATGTGATTAACCATTTTTTATTAATTATAATTACGCTCATTGTTATCTATCCGCTTGTTTTTGTGTTAAGTGCTTCGTTCAGCGATCCGCAGGCCGTTCTGCGTGGTGAAATGTTCCTATGGCCCAAGGGGATCAATCTCCATTCTTACGAGAAGATTTTTCAGAACAAAGATATCCTCAGAGGTTATACCAATACACTGATCTATACGTCAGTGGGGACGCTGATTAATCTTGTCATGACGATTCTGGCGGCATATCCGCTATCCCGAAAGGATTTTATAGGCCGCAATGCCATCATGGCCCTGTTTGTTTTCACGATGTTCTTCAGTGGCGGACTAATTCCAACCTATATGCTAATCAAAAACCTTGGCATGTTAAACACATTTTGGGTCATGATCATTCCGAATGCCGTTTCGATCTGGAACATCATTATTATGCGGACATTCTTCCAGCAATCGATTCCAAATGAGTTGCATGAAGCGGCGACGATTGATGGCTGCTCCAATATTCAAACTTTAACCCGGATTATCCTGCCATTATCCATGCCCATTATAGCGGTGACGATTCTGTTCTATGCTGTTGGGCACTGGAACGCCTTCTTTAACGCAATGTTGTATCTGTCAGACAAGAACAAATTTCCACTTCAACTCATTTTGCGGGAAATTCTGATTCAAGGCCAGACGAATGATATGGTCAAAATGTCAACCGAGTCTGCGATTAAGCAGCAAAGGGAAGTGGAGGGCATCAAATATGCTGTACTCGTCGTTGCCAACATACCGGTGCTCCTGCTTTATCCTTTTCTGCAAAGATATTTTGTTAAAGGCGTAATGATTGGTGCCATTAAAGGATAATTCCTTGTATGGATAACGATGGGACAAGGGGAGGAATAAGAATGACGCTCAAAAAGTGGGGGAGTATCGCTCTAGTTTGTATGATGTCCGTTTCGATGCTGGCCGGGTGCAGTTCTAGGGATGCGGCTGATTCATCTGATCCGGGAAGTAGCAAGGATAAAGGAGCTGCCAATGGCAAAGTCAATGCGAGCGGATTTCCGATCGTAAATGACACCATTAAAGTGAGCGGATTTGCCGGAAAGTTTTTTGCCAATGCGGACTGGAACGATCTCAGACTCTGGAAAGAGTATGAGAAGATGTCAAATGTCCATATCCAGTGGGATACGGTGCAGAAGGATAATTTGAAGGAAAAACGCAATCTCCTGCTGGCAGGTGGCGCTTACCCGGAGCTGTTCTACGCCTCGGCGTTTTCCAGATCGGATCTGCTGAAATACGGCAAGCAGGGCGCATTCATTCCTCTAAATGATCTGATCGACAAATACGCGCCTAACTTTAAGGCTCTAATGAAGAAGTATCCGGTTATTGGGAAAGGGATTACGATGCCGGATGGTAACATATATGGGCTGCCAACCTTGTATGATCCGGAATTCAAGTCGGTTCTGTACGGAACACCTTGGGTGAAGAAAGAGTGGCTTGATAAATTAGGTTTGCAGGAACCGCAGACATTAGATGACTTCTACAATATGTTGCAAGCATTTAAAGAAAAGGACCCGAACGGCAATGGGCAGAAGGACGAGATTGCCTGGGGCGGTGTGGGGACGGCTGGTGTGGTGAACTACCTGAGAGGTTCATTTGGGGTGAATAATCATGGAACCTCCAACATTAACATTGATACAGATCCTCAGACGGATAAAGTACGCTTTATTCCAACCGATCCCCATTACAAGGAGCTGTTACAGTTCGTGAATAAGCTCTACAAGGACGGATTGCTCGAGCAGGACATTGTATCTGTTAAGAGTACTGAAGTGGATGCTAAAGGAATGGAAGGGCTGATCGGAGTCGTTGATAATGTCGATCCAGTTGCGATATACAATCAGCAAGGTTATGTTGGCATGCCAGTACTGAAGGGTCCTCATGGCGATCAGACATACAACGCCTATGGTTCTCCACTCGGTAATATCGGGATGTTCGTACTGACAGATAAAGCCCAAAATCCAGAGGCCATGATCCGCTGGATGGATTATTTCTACAGCGATGAGGGCATCAAGACGTTCTTCATGGGCTGGAAAGATGAGACGTATAAAGAAGACGCAGACGGTAACGTAGACTATGTCGACAATATCAAAAACAACCCGGATGGCCTTAATCTAGACCAGGCGGTAGGTCAATACCTGATCTGGCCGGGTGGATACTACCCTGGTTTTGTGAAGCAGAAATACTTCAAGGGTGCTGAAGGTCTGCCAACTTCGGTTGAAAATGCGAAAAAAGCAGAGTCTCATATCTTACCACAAGATCAAATTTGGCCTCCGTTTAATTTCACACAGGAAGAGCAGCGGGATCTAACCACTTTCCAGACGGATATTGAAACGTATGTAGATGAAATGCGTGACAAATTCATTACTGGAAATGAATCCTTTGACAATTGGGATCAGTATGTGGAAGCTCTCCAAAAGATGGGCGTAGAACGATATGTAGCCATCTATCAATCAGCAGCAGACCGTTATACCCAAGCGGATTAGAAGGTTCATCCGTAGATTTCAGATCATAAAGGAGCGAACAAATATGAGTCAACTGAAAGCAGTCCTGATTGGAGCAGGTTCGAGGGGAGCGGGTGGCTATGCACCCTATGCGCTTGATTATCCGCATGAGCTTACCTTCATTGCGGTGGCCGAAGCCGATCCAGTGAGGAGAGCAAGATTTGCTGAGAAGCACGGGATTCCGCCGGAACGCTGTTATGAGTCTTGGGAGCCCCTGTTGGCTGAACCTAAGCTGGCTGATATTGCGGTTATTTGCACACAGGACAGAATGCATTATGGCCCAACCATGCAGGCTTTAGATAAGAAGTATCATGTTATGCTGGAGAAGCCGATGTCACCTGATCCGAAGGAATGTCTTGAGATGGAACAAGCGGCCAGAGATAATGACCGTCTGCTGACGATCTGCCATGTGCTGCGGTACACACCGTTCTGGAATACAATCAAGAAGGTGATACAAGAAGGACGTATCGGAGAAATTGTCTCCATTCAGTTGAATGAGAATGTGGGTTACTGGCATATTGCCCACAGCTTCGTGCGAGGAAATTGGAATAATTCCAACACATCCAGCCCGATGATCCTGTCCAAGTCATGCCATGATATGGACGTATTATCCTGGCTCGTGGATCAGCCTTGCCTCAAGGTAAGTTCGTTCGGATCTCTTAAACACTTTCATGAAGGTAATGCACCGGAAGGTTCCGCTGACCGATGCTTGGATTGTGCTATAGAACCAACCTGCGCGTATTCTGCACCAAGATTTTATTTGAGTGACCAGTTCAGGGGTTGGGCAGGACATTTTACACAGGAGCTGACAAAACCGAATATTATACAGGGCTTGCGTGATACCGATTACGGCCGGTGTGTATACCGGAGTGACAATAATGTAGTAGATCATCAGGTTGTGAATATGGAATTTGAAGGAGGAGCTACGGCCATGTTCAGTATGTGCGGCTTTACATTTGAGCAGGAACGTAGAATCCAGATCATGGGGACTAAAGGAGAACTTCGCGGTGAGGAAGATCAAATTACCATGTACGACTTTTTGACACATCAAAGAACAGAAATCACAATCCCTTCTCAAACTAGCGGCCATGGTGGGGGAGACAGCGGCATTGTGAGGAATTTTCTGGATGAGGTGCGTCACTATAACGGCCAGGAGAGCCTGACATCGGCTGCGGCTTCTGCCCGGAGCCATCTGATAGCATTCGCAGCTGAAGTTTCACGGCTGAACGGGGGCGAGTCTATCAATCTGAATGAATATGCCCGTCAGCTTATGGTGAAGGAAGAGCTATCTAAATAATCAGCAGTGTATCGATAAGCTGCCCCTCAAGGTATGAATATATTTTGAGGGACAGCTTATTTTATTCGTTTGAGGGCTTGGCGGCGTAATGAAAAGAAAGTCATCGTTCTAAATTCTCCGAAAGGCTTTAGCTAAATAAACCATCATGAGAAGGATACCGATCAACTTTTGTCGGCAGTCTTCTCGGCTAACGGGCAGGATAGCACAATAATTTCGCGAATACTCCATGTATGGAGTATTTTACGAAGTTCGTGAATAAGACGTTATCGGAAATAACCGAAATGCAGTAAGATCAAGTGTGAAGTATATATTAATTTCTGGAGGCGATATTTATGTTTTATAGAAGGAAATATTATGTAGTCAACAATGACTTCGTTGAGGTCTTTAATAAACATTTCATTGAAAATAATTTGCCTAATCAATTGAAATATGGAGCCAGATTAGTAGGGAGATGGATGGCTCCGCATTCAGAGACTACCACTGAGATTTTTGCAATTTGGGAATATGATAGTAAAGAACAATATGAAGAAATCGAACGGAATGTTCGAAACCCTGAACAAGCCAAGAAGGTCTATTCTTGGTATGAGAGTCAAGGCGGCAGAGAACGCGTATATAAAGAATGCATTTTTCAAGTGAAGGATTCAGAGATAATTTCTACCTTATAAACCTTGGCAGGCGCATGATTGAAACACTTAGGGATGACCGCGTATGCAGTAAAAATTGGTTTTGAAAGAATCTATTTTTTTATCAATTGAAAGATAAACCGAGTATTGAATTATCTGCTATCAATAAAGTAAGTTCCGATTAAAAAACCGATATTTATATTTTCAAGACTAAATTTACTGAGTAGGTAGTTCAAAGAGGTTGGATACATCCGATAACAATATATTCACGAATCGCAGCCTGAAGGCTGCTCGGTCTGCCCGAAGTATTTCGGGGATGTGGCTTCAGGCAGACAACCCTGCACCACTAACCGCATCGCGGCCGGTCCTTCGGTACCTTAAGGTGGTGAGGGTTCGTGAATACAACAACGTTATACGAAACACTTCGAAAGCGGGAAAAACATGAAAACAAATAAGGCAATGAAGAATTTATTGGATGAGTTATCTCAATCAAATGAATTCATAAATTCGGATTTATTAAATCCCAATTTTATTGAATGGGATAATTGTATCTTGATTGATACTTCAAGTTTAAGTAATACAGATTCTATTGAAAAAACAATTTATCAAGATAGGACAGATCTGGAAGTATCAATTAATCATTACCAAGTAGACGACTTACGGACTGGATTCAAACTAGTCTCTAATTGGGAAGAGAATCTAAAATCAAACTACCCTGAAAGAGAATTTATCTTGATTTTAAGTTCTACAATCGAAGGAGAAGATGTCGTAATTAGATTTTATCAATTTAGGGATAATGAACCTGAATGGATTAAACTAAACGATCTTGAAGGATATAAAGAAGAAGCAATTTTAGTAATTGAGATTCTGAATGTAGTTCAATGATGAGAAGTGCTTCGTATAACAAAATATTCAAGCTTCGCGCCATTCGGCATTCGGTCCGGCAGATGCTTTTCGGGGAAGTGACAGCAGCTGGACACATCCATTCCTTTAAGATACGAGCTATCTAAGGAGAATGGAATTAGTGAATACAACAACGTTATGTGAAAGTGATGTAGTTATAAAACATTTATAGTAGGAGATTATGCAAGATGATTCGAAATACAGTAAGAGCATTATTAAAACCATATTCTAGTAAGATATTTGAAAGTATTTTGTAGAAGACATCACGATCTCATAACACCATATTCACACATCGGGCATTCGCCTCGGTCGCCAGGAGGGATTTCGGGGAAGCTGAATCAGGCGACAACCCTGCACTGGCTAAGTCCGTCCGACCTTCGCTTACGCGCTTACGCCAGTGAGGGTTCGTGAATACACAACGTTATATGAAACTCTTGAAATCCTGAAAAAAACAATAAAGGAAGTGAGAAATGTTGATTAATAGCCAGGAAGTCATCAAACGTTTTTTAGAAGATGAGATTTCATCACAAGAACGTTATGAGGCTATATTTGATTTCATCGATTCCGTTCACATTCGTAACGGTGAGTTCGAGGGGAATTATTTCATCATTAAGAAGATGGATGTAACCAACTTTATTATCTATGCAGAGAATATCTATCCAGATGAAAACCATAGAGAAATTCCATTTAGTACTTCAATTTATAAAGAGAACTTGCTTAAAGAAATAAATGAGCGGGCAAGAGACAAAAAATACATATTAAAATCTAGAAACTAGAATAGGTAGAATAAATTAAGGAGAAGTAGATGCAGTCGGGCATCCCAGCATTCGCTAATTTGTAAAGTGGAAGGGGAACTTTTGGAAATAGGAGACGAAACCACAAATATCGGATGGAGAACGGTTGACGAGGTCTATGAATGGATGGTCGAATCCAAGACCGTTTTCAGATGTTGATCGCGCAGGGTAAGTACTATTTGAAACACAGGTTTAGAAAAGAAATTTAGGTAGACTGTAGATGTAAGGAGTAAGAATTGTGAATAAAAAAAGAAGTCTATTATTGCTATCATTATACTTTTTGTCGTTGTATTTAGTACTATATGGTATTTTAAAGTGGGTTATTTATTAAAACAACCAGAGATGCCCGAAGCAATTATTGAAATGACGGACATTTGATTTCAACTTCTGGCTCAACAGGAGGAGATTACAGTGGTACCGAATGATTTTAGACATAAATCCATAATTTCATCATTTAACATAAAGCTCTAATGTAGGGACGATTTAAGTAAGAGGGAATTTAACGACCGCTATAGGGATAGTCTAAACCAACAGTTAAGATGTGATGAAAACCTTAATTCAAATGGTACTTCTTCATGACAGAGTTACGAAATGTTTCGTATTCTGATAACTCTTGTGCAGTGGAGGATTGAGGTACACTATATTGACTTATCCCTTCAAGGCTGAATTTGCCTAAATTCTCATTGATTAATCCATAATCACCAAAGGAGTTTTTCATCAAGAAGAGCACACTTGTATCACTCTTCTGTAGTTCTACATAGTCATCAGCTGTATATTTAACGTCTCCTTCCAGGCTAATGGGTTCGATGATTGTTAATTCGTTCTGATCTGAATGGAAATCTTCGGGTTTCATCAATATCTTTTCAATCTTGATGTTTGTATTGGTGTGAAAGGATTGCATGGTTCCATCATCAAATGCAGTAATAACATGCTCTCGATCTTTGAAATCTTCTGTGGCATAACCAATGACGATCAGTTCAGCGAACGCATCCAGCTTATCTATTTCATGAAATGTTAAGGAGTTGGCTGAAAGGTTGACGACTGTATGAATGGGCACGTCCGGTTTCGATTGACCACTTGAGTAAGCGATTACAACAGCAGAGATAGACAATACGAATAAAGAGACTAGTACAACCTTCTTTTTGAAAAAAGACATGATCTCATCCTCTCCGTTAGATTTAACTTCTTTTAAAAGCATCTTGCTTCATTTCTACTATACACATATCTGAAAATTATTGTAAATTAAATATCTAACAGAATATCAATCCTAAATTCAGAATCTAAAATATGGTGGCACCATTTAATTAATTTTTGGAACAGAAAGACAAAATATGTTGAAGGACCTAAAGCGTGACTATAAATTTTGAAAGAAGAAATTCAAGGAGGGTCCTATGAAGACCAGCGTTTATATGGTAAGGCATGCGGAGTCACCGTATACGGAAGGAACGGAAAGAACGAGGGGGCTTACTTTGGAGGGCAAGATGAATGCAGAACGAATAACGGAAATATTAACGAATGAAGGAATACATTCCATTGTCTCAAGTCCTTATGCCAGGGCTATTCTAACCTTAGAAGGTGTGGCAGCAGCGTTAGGATTAGATATTCAGATCATGGAGGATCTTCGGGAAAGACATTTTTCAGATGATATGATTGCGGATGAAGAGTTCGAGCCTGCTTCGAAGAAGATGTTTGATGACCCTGATTATGCATTTCCAGGAGGCGAGTCGAACACGGTTTGCCAGAATAGAGCAGTGGGCGTGTTGAAACAGATTTTAGAAGAATACAAGGGGAAAAAATTGGCGATCGGCACACACGGACATGTAATGACGTTGATGATGAACTACTTTGATTCGAGTTACGGATTGGATTTTATGAATCAAACCAAGAAACCGGACATTTATCGATTACAATTTGACAAGATGGAATTAGAGAACGTGACAAGGCTATGGGGCGAATAGGATGAAAGTGAACGGATTGTGGGAACGATTGTACGTAAACATGGTTACAGGTAAAATATAGATATTATTAAATATGGAAGGGATTGATTCCAATGACATTACAAAACTTGTTTCATGAAAAACCAACGAAACTATGGAACGATAGAATGGTTAAACACGGAGATGAGATTTTTACAGAAGAGAGATTACTCATGTCTGATCAAGCCCTGGATACATATTTGCACCAATTAATAGCATTACAAGAAACGAAAGATTCCGAGCGCATGATGAAGGCTGTAGAAGAAGTTGTGGTTAGGTTTAATGAAATGAATGAGGCCAATGGTTACTTTATTGAAACGATGGAACGTGAAGAATTGGCTGATTTTATAGACAAGGCGGCTAGGCTGGCAGGATTAGACATTGAGGAGGATGAAGATATTACCGAACAATGGAGAGAGTGGTAATTCGGTGGAACAGCATTTCACCCATATTTGATAACGCTTCCGTTGAAAAATAAATATGGTTCGGGGTCGTTTATTCGTCAATTTTTTTGGTTTAGACTCAAAAGCTTGAGCGTTTTCCAATTTTAATGATAAGGGTGATAGATATGGAACGAGGACTCATTATATTTTTGAACGGAACGTCAAGTTCGGGGAAGACGAGCATCGCGATGGAAATGAAAAATCAGGGAGACATTCCGTTTCATCATCTATCTGTAGATCAATTTCTGCATAATTATGATCAATTCATCGATACTACATATCCAGATATGAAACCAACAAGAGAAGTAGAACCCCATGTGATGACAAATATCCTGTTTGACCCCATCAATTCGTTGTACTGTGCAACCATTAAGCTTTTTTCGGAGATGGGTTTGAATGTCATCGTGGATACGGTCATCAGCAATGACAAGTGGTTTAACGATTTTTATGATTTACTATCGGATTATCCGATATTGTTTGTAGGCGTGCATTGCTCGCAAGAAGAACTCACCAGAAGAGAGCAGAGCAGGGGAGATCGCGCGATTGGACTTGCCCATTCCCAGTTCGACTACATCTACTCCTATGATGAATATGATCTGGAAGTGAACACGGAAGAGCTTAGCTCAGCTGAATGTGCGGAAAAGATATTAAGTTATATGAATTCCAATCAAGAATACTCGGCATTTAAGAAATTAAGCAGAAGAGAGGTAAAAACATCGTAGAAGAATTGAATTCAAGACCAAGGCTGGTAAGGTGGCATTTTGATGATGAGGTGAGATCGGATAATCCCGAAGAATGGAATTGGATAGAGATCACGATGGTTTTCAATGATGGTTCCAGAAGGTGGAGCATCTTATATACACCAGAACGCTTGCTAAATAACTTGTCTCGGCCGGACATAGACCCACCAGGTCTTCATATGCAACAGCTTATTGTCGTTAGAAGCTATGAAGTAAATGACATTGAGAGAGTCCTGAACATATTTGATGAAGAAAATAAATTGATCGAGGCCTCAAGGGACTATCCAGAGTAGTTTCGAAATGATGAGTTCTATATCAGATGTGTTAATACATGTTTCATGTTTCGAATGATTGGAAGGTTGTCTGATTCTCTATGGAATAGAGAAGGGCCTTCCTCTTTTTGATTTTATAATTTTGGTGGACAAGGGGGAGAACGCTATGAATCCAGAAGATCAAATCCAGCACATGTTACAGTCGATCCTTGAAAAAACAAAATCTATCATTAACGATAAACGCAAGCAATCTTTCGGATCTGGAGTATTTCTTGGAGCACATTATAGCGTACCGGGATGAACAGCAATACCTGTCAAACGAGTGGCATATCCGCACACCACGTTGGCTCGGTGAATATGGAAATACGCCGGAGGAAGAAGAGCTTCTTTCAGACATTTACCGACTGCAAGCATATATAGCTGAGAAATTAAAGGGAGGATAAGTCGCTCGCCATGTCGCATTAGTCCGGATGAAATGTCGCAAAAGTACATGGTAACGCGATGCGGAGATCGTTTATACTCTCCTTATGTTTCGATAATGAAAATCATTATCAGTATTATACATAAGGGGGATTCATTATGAATAAAGGAACAAAGGGGCAAGCGGCCGGAAGCAAGGCTTATGCTGCCCACAAATCACGATTATTAATGGGCTTGATGCTGGCCCTTATTCTTGTACTGACGGCTTGCGGTGCCGGAGCAGGTACAGATAACGGCAAGCCGTCTGCGGCAACGCCGGCAGAGACACCTGCGAATGCAGAAACTCAGACTGCCGGAGCTTTTCCCATAACGATCAAACACATGAAGGGTGAGCTGACGCTAAACGAAAAACCAAAGAAAATTGCTGTGCTTGATGTTAAGTTTCTTGATCAAATGTTAGCCGTTGGCGAGAAGCCGGCAGGCAGTGTTATCGCTGAAGGTAATACGAATTTTCCAGAATACTTAGGCGATCAGCTGGGGGACGTACAGGTTCTGGGTACACGGGATGAGCCCAATCTGGAAGCGATTGTAGCCCTAGACCCGGATCTGATCATCATGACTGACTTCCAGGAGAAACAGTATGAGAATGTCAGCAAAATTGCACCTACCCTCGTACTCGACTTCTACGAAGATTGGCGTGATACGTTAGCAACGGTCGCTAAGATTACAGACAAACAGGATGATGCAGAGACGGTGCGTAAAGCGTATGAGGACAAAGTCGCTGGGCTGAAGGCGAAGCTGTCAGAGAAAATGGGAGATGAAACGGTAGCCCTTATTCGTCCGAGAAAAGAAGGCATTCGTGTTCATGGTATCGAGCATCGCACAGGCGGTATTCTGTATCAGGATTTGGGCTTAAACATGCCTGAACTCGTTAAGGAAATCAAGGATGATACCTCCGTTGAAATCTCGATGGAGAAGGTTCCTGAGATTGGGGCGGATCGTTATTTTGTGCTGTCGGATGAGTTGTTTGCCGCAGAAGCAGAGGCTATGGTGAGCAATTCAGTATGGAAATCCCTTGATGCAGTCAAAAATAACCGTGCATATGATGTGAATTCTACACTTTGGATCGCTTATTATGGTCCACTTGCCATTAATCTTATTGTAGATCAGGCATCGGAAGCCCTGCTCGGATCGAATTAATATGAACACGTATCTCTCGACAGACTTATGGAAAGAGACAGTGGAGGATCATTCGATTTTGCTTGGTGAGCCGCCTGAACATAGTGTCCGTACCATTGCTTTGAGTGAACTGCATGAAGAAGCGGCATGCCGGGAGTATATAAGCTGGTTTCAGGAGTATATCGATGCGCCTGACATGAAGGTTGCCGCTTCCATGTTAGCCAAACGAATTGGCTATCTGTGGACCGCTCCGCTGGTGACCGCGATGACTTTTCATCATCAGCATGTTACCTTTCAGCTGGAGAACAGCTTCCTCTATCATCCGGCGCTCTCAGCGAATGAGGGCGGTACACGATTTCCTTTTCTAGCGGTAAAGGGGCTTCAGGCAGAGGCACTAACGGGGGACAGGGGAGTCTGGCGGGAAAAGATGCTGGAGGAGATGTTTGCATTACAGCTTACACCGCTGTTAAAGACACTTGCTGCGATTGCACCTCTTTCGATGAGTATCCTCTGGGAGAATATCATGGTACGCATTGGCCCGCTATTCACCCCTGATGAAGACGAGGTAGAGCAGGAACGTGAGCACATCCAGGCGGACTTTTCATATCTGACGCAAGTGGCATCCGGGCAAGTATTCGGTGTGAGAAAGAATCCGTTGACCCGATTCACCGATTGTAAGGACAATGTTCCCGTCGCGAAAAGAGAGCGCATTACCTGTTGTTTTTACTACCAGATGTCAGGGGAATATTGCCGCAAATGTCCGAAAATTGACAATGAGAATAAATCTCAATTAAAATGACAACAGCAACCATTAACCTTTGCTTTTGTCAGGAGATGAGAGAAATGCCGCTGCAAGAACAGACAAGTCTATGGAGTGATAAGGCGATCAAGATGCTTGACGGGTATAGCGGTACTTTGCAGACGGGCAGCGTTCTACGCGAAACGGAATTAACTTCAAATGTCTTGCTGCTGGCATGCGGAGGGGAAGGGGAGCTTGCAATGGATGGTCAGGGTTGCCACATTGGAGCTTCTTTTGCCTGTCATGTGGTGGAGGGGACATCCTTTATGCTGACGGCCAGGTCAGACGACATTCATTATATCGTAATCATGTATAAGGCTTCTTCCATGGAGGGAGCCTCTCTTGTGTTGCCTTCGTATCGTAAACACCCACTGCAAACTTCGTTTGTCCAGAATCCGGTGACCCAAGCGGAATGGATCGAGAATGCGGAAAAAATCGTTGCCAAATGGCGTCGTGGCGAAGGGCTGGAACGATTTCACGCCAATGCGCTGCTCCAGGGCATGATCTACGAGCTGATCATGGCGTATGAGCGTGGTCAGGGGGGAGCGGAGTCCGATATGGTGGATGTTGTCGCTTCCTATATAACCTCGCATTATCGCCAGAACCTAGAGCTGAAAGAGCTGGCAGCCCTTGCGGGATGCAGTGTAAGACAGTTGCAGCGACGGTTCAAACAGGAGAAAGAGCTCGGACCAATGGAATACGTCATTCAGCTGCGCATGGAGAGTGCCTCGCGAATGCTGCGTCATACGGATGCTTCTATTGGGGAAATTGCTGACAAAATGGGATATCGCGACATGTATTATTTCAGCAGGGCGTTTAAGAAATATTATGGGGTCCCACCGCTGCATTACCGGCTTGCGGCCGCTTCGAGAACGGATACAGACTATGCTCATTCCTTGCTGCAGAATCGTACGGCTTCTTCGTATGAGTCGGACCATGGCCCTGTGATCTGCCATAAGCGAGGTGAATATCAAGTGACCGAACCACCACAGCGTATCGCCGTACTGGATGTTCAATATGCCGATCATCTGCTTGCGCTTGGGTTGTCTCCGGCAGGAAGTGTAGGAGTAGGAAGTGCAGTGTTAATGTTCCCTCAATCACTCCGGGCAGAACTTCAGCATACCGAATTACTAGGCACGTATGAATATCCCGATCTGCCTGCGGTGGAACGACTGTCGCCGGACCTAATTATTTGCACCGAAGTCCATGATCAGCACGTTGAACGGCTAAGCCGGATCGCTCCAGTTCTCATGTTCAAGCGTAATGAAAACTGGCAGACCATCCTGAGTCTATTCGGTGAACTGACAGGCAAGCGAACAGAGGCCAAGCAGATTATCGCGGATTATCACCATCGAACGGCTTTGCTGTCTGAGGAATTGGCTCCGGTATTGGCAGGAAAAAGTGTGGCATTGATTCGTCCACTCGATTCCCTCGTGCGCGTCCATTCTGCTGCTCATCGCACAGGCGCTGTGCTGTACCGGGATCTGGGCCTGCCCGTTCCGTTATTTGTGGCAGATACATCCGACACGGCCTATCATATCTCGGTTGATAGATTACCTGCAGTACAAGCTAGCCACTACTTTTTGCTGAGTAATGAGCTTATGCAAGATGGAATATCTGCCACAGAGCAGCGTGTCTTGGAAATGCTTGATGGGGGTGAGGAACAGCACGTACATTCTGTTGATGCTGCAACATGGATCGGCTGTTATGGGCCGATAGGTGTTAACGGGATTGTGGGTCAGATCGAGCTGGCTTTGTTGGGGTGAGGGGGAGTTATACAATTACTCCCCCTATTTCCGTATATTCAGAGTTCATCGAATTAGTGGAGAACTTCTTCAAACAGAGATGTATCATAATTAAGAATGCAGTCATTCTATTATGTAGGTCGCATTTGTTTCTTCATTTTATTGTTACGGAGAACGTTGACAGAAGTAATTGACGGAAGATACAATCCATATATTCCCTATAGTTTCAAATTGTTCATATAGATTGATCGTTTTAAAAATAACTTCAACTCTCTATTTGGAATTTGATTTTTTGGATATACCTTCAGGAAGCGATAGTGTCTTAATACTTAAAGGATCGTAGTTCACGAAAACAAATACCTTCTTTTTCTTATCGCCTTCAATGTAGCCATGGAGGCCTAACGACTTGGCTAGATCGGGAGGAGAGAATTTATACTCCGTAAAACGAACGGTTACACCGTATTTTTCAAGAACATAATTTGCAGCGAACTTCTCGGCGGAGGATACAATGATCTTTTCCTCTTCGGAGGCACATGCTCCGAGTAAGAGAGATGAGATGATTAAGAGTACGAATAGGAAGAAAGGTTTTCTCAAAAGGGACACCTCTACTTTCATAGACTGGTATTAATATACTATAAAGATTGAATTATCACTAGTTTACATAATCATATCGAAATGTTCAATTCAGGAGGTATTTATGCGGAACGATTACATTAGCGATGAGTTGTATAAGGAAATATCTGATCTTGCCTACCAGGACAACGTTACTGCCGGAGCACCGCTTACAGAAGAGGGAGATTATGCACAATGGAAGGTCATTGAACCTGAAGGTGCCGAGCTCCACAATAAAGTGTCGGGTTTCGATTCCGTCATCCTCCACAACAATCAGACGAATCAGATTGTCATCGGTTATCGCGGAACAGAGCCAGGTGGGAGCTGGCTTGGGAGAGCAGCCGATTACGAAACAGACGTGTTCGATGTTTTAGGTGGACGCACCAGAGAACTGGAGGATGCCGTAACTGACCCTAATCATCATAACATTTTCAAGAAAAGCTTTATTCAATCCATTAAGGACGATATCGATTGGGAGAACAATCAATTTCATCAGGCGGAAGTGCTTTATGAACAAGTCAAAGCAAAATATCCTGACGCAAGTATCTCTCTTACGGGACATTCGCTTGGAGGTGGTTTAGCGCAATATGTGGCAGCGCGACAGGATTTGTCGGCCATGACATACAGTGCTCCGAGTGTAACCAATCTGCTGGACGATGCAAGCTTGGCGAAAGTGAACGAAGGTTACTATGATAAAAAAGTGGTGAACATCGTTCAGCCAAACGATTCAGTAGGTGCAGGAGGACTTTTTGAATATGACAGACATGTTGGCAGCACGTACTACAAAGGCCAGGATTTTGACTCGGCCAATGCGATGTACCAAAACTGGAGGCTGCAATTCCAGCTCATAGTGCCGATTCGTCCGATGGGGCCCAGCGGCCCGTTAGTCACATACAATTTCCCAATTGATATCGATCTGGACAAGTTTCAGGTCGGTAATATTGTTCGATTGATGGACTCGTTTTCCAAAAAAGAAGGCAAGGGATATCACTCGATGAACCAGTATCAGTTTGATGAACAGGGTAACTTGGTCGGTCCACTTATCGATCGCGCAACAGGAAAACAAATTGACATCTCACCACGCTGGAATGCTTATCAGGAATCACGGATGGCTTTGTCAAACCTCGTTGGCGGGTTGGTGGCCCCCTTGATTGCGGCTGCATCCAATGGAAAGTCAGGTCAAGGTGGTGGCACAATCCGACTAACGCCAGAGGAATTGGCACAGGCAGCTAAGGAAATGCGCTTTAGTCTGAGCGGGTTTTCCAATGATGCACAAGCTTCCATCCGAATGTTCGAGGCTTATACTTCCACAAGTGAGAGCCATTCCTTCACGTCAATCGCTTACGAAGCTACGGCGACACTGGAACGAATTAACCGTTGGTATCAGGAATCCATCAGCGAGATTGCCGAGTACATTGAACGCAAGCACGAAGATTTCGTTCAAGCAGACCAGTTCTTAACGGGAGGTAATTGACATGGGAAGAATATCGGTATCTTTATCCGATCTGAGAAGAGCCGTTCAGCAATGTGAGCAGTTGCAGGAGCGCTTAGTGCAGCAGGAGCAGAAGATGCGTTCAATACATAGTAGACTGGAGCAAGATTGGGCAGGAAATGCTGCCACAACGCTAGGATTCAAAATGCAATCTTTCCTGAACGGGACATCCAGCCGAATGGATGAATTGGAGGCGCATAAAGAAGCATTGCGACGATACATTCACAGGATGGAGGAAGCTGACCGTGAGGACTTCAGAGACCGGAGGGAGCACAGCATGCTGAGCTGAGATATTCGAACAGTGGTATGCAGATTCTGCTGCAACAAAGATCGACACAGGGTTGTAATGAAGAAAGCCTGAATGTCAATCCACGAAGTTATGACATTCAGATGATGTGGCGGAGCGATCACAATGCTAGTTTGGGCGTTTGCTCCTTCGCATAGCGTCGGTAGTTTTTGAAGCTATTGATGTGCTGCTATGCGTCCATTTTGGATGACTGGATGCGCATGTTGCCGTTGGGGGGATTTTGTGCTATTTTGGTGAGCACGAATTGGGGGCTGACCATGTCGCTGGACATGTCATGGATTCGCTGCAGCGCTGTGGGAGCATCTCCGCCAGCGGTCTCATCTCTTCAAGTTTCTAGCTTGGACGTTTCAGTGTGCTCATGATTTATCGCCATCTGTACTGGTGCTCATAGACACCATGCGGAAGTATTAAGATGAGAGAAATGCCGCTGTAGGAACGGACAAAGCGGTTGGAGTGAGATGGCGACCAAAAGAATTGGCGGTTATAGTGGTACTTTGCAGACAGGCAGCGTTCTACGCGAAACGGAATTAACTTCAAATGTGTTGCGGATGGCCAAGGGTTGTCACATTGGGGCTTCTTTTGCCTGTCATGTGGTGAAGGGAGCTTCCTTTACACTGACGGCCAGAACAGAGGACATTCATTATATGGTAATCATGTACAAGGCTTCTTCCATGGAGGCACGTATGAGTATCCCGATCTGGTTGCGGTTGAGCGACTATCTCCCGATCTGGTTATTTGCTCCGAAGTACATGATCAGCATATTGAACGGTTAAGCGGAATCGCTCCAGTGCTCATGTTTAAGCGTAATGAGAGTGGGCAGACCATTCTGAGCCTGTTCGCCGGTGAGACCAGAGGCAAAGTGTATACTTGCTGATTACACCGACGAACCGCATTGCTATCAGAGGAACTTGCTCCAGTCTTGGCTGGTAAAAGTGTGGCATTGATTCATCCACTAGATTCTCTGGTTCGCGTACATTCTGCCTCTCATCGTACAGGTGCTGTGCTGTAACGTGATCTGGGTCTGTCTGTTCCGTTATTTGTGGCAGATACGACCGACACAGCCTATCATATCTCCGTTGACAGACTACCGGCTGTACATGCGAGCCACTACTTTTTGCTTAGCAATGAGATCATGCAGGAGGGAATATCCGCAACAGAGCAACGTGTGTGTGGGATGCTTGATACGGATGAGCGACAGCAAATACACTCGGTAGATGCAGCGACATGGATCGGTTGTTATGGACCAACAGGGGTCAATGGTATTGTGGATCAGATCGCTCAGGCTTTGTTGGCTTGAGCAGGTGGTTGCCGGCGCTTAGCCCGTTTGCAGCGAAAGACGGTACGTTTTACCTTTTAAAAAATTTGATATGTTCCAAATGCATCGGAAGGTCGTCTGATTCCCCATGGGATGAAGAAGGGCCTTTTTGTTTTATTACTATAACGAAAGGTTCCAATGCATACTCGTATCCTGTACAACCTTCATATATTCAGTGTATTCAAAGCCCATTGGATCGTATGGATACGGGTTTGAGAAAACTAATAAATCTCCCTTATTCGCCAATTTCCTTTCGCAATTGTAACAATATGGGTTATCATATACGTAGTTCAGGCACTAGTAGGAGGTGATTCAATGAGAAAAAATATTGCAATAATCATATTAATAGTTGGGTTGATAATAAGCATGTACTTCAACTATCAATTCAAAGCGTACAAAGACAATCAAGAAGTTGAATACACGGTTAAACTAAATCATGGAACTCAAATTGGTATAAAAGAATCAATCTATAATTTAGATAATGTGATAAAAAGCTTAGAGGATAATTCCTCGAAGGAAACAGTCATACACGCATTAGGAAATGTGGCAGTATCTTTGAAAGTGGGTGCAGAATCATTCCTCTTTCTGGATTCCGATTTTAAGGAAGATAACGTATCATCAACCCATTTAATCTATAGTGTGTTTAGAGATATGTATGGTTATATAAAAGCAGATATCACAGACGAAATTTTATCGAATAAAGTGTCGCTAGACAAAGAATCGAGAAATCAACTGATTAAGGATATCGGGGTGCTTAAACAAGATTTGGAGTATATTGATAGTCAATTTAACGAGGATATTCTGAAAGAACAAAGTCCTAAGTGGATTGAAAACAAATGGAAAGAGTTAATTGGAGAGATTGTAAATAGAAATACGGATTATAAGTTATATGAAAGAATTAGAATGAAGTACAATTTATAAGTAGATTGTGGTAGGCAACTGACATCTAAATAACAACATTCTAGGCCGCGTTGCTTTCGCTTCTTGGTCTGTCGAGGGTATTCGAAGAAGTGGAGTCAGCAGGTAACCCTCACTACCTTACCGAATCGCGGCAAGTCGCTGCACTCTTTAAGGTAGTGAGGGTTTGCATAAAAATAGAGATATATCTTCATACACGTCTAGGGTAGAAGGAGAGAATGTAAATGGACAACATAAACTCTCATAATTGCAACTTAAATATAAGGTATGATCTGCCTGATGAGGTATGGGCTAAAGTTTCTAAAATATATGAGAATATGCCAGGCTGGATGGGTTATAAAAGTGGAATTCCATATTGGTTTGGGTCTGAAGAGGATGATGTTTATATTGAAGCATCCGTTGAGCCTAGTGGATTATCGTTTTATGCACAGATGAATAAAGATGATTGGATGTCTTGGATAGAAACATTTAAGTTGGAAGCGTCAAAAGTGTTGGGCTTTGATGTTGGTGAACCTGAAGATGGATAGTTGTAATGAAAGAAGTAGGATGTAATGATGAATGAACATGGTACATTACAGGAGTCAAACGGTCGTTATGCTTTGAGGTTTGAACGATCTTTTCATCATAATCCAGAAGATGTTTTCCTTGTGATCACGAAGCCTAGCTCCTTCGCCCAATGGTACCCTTTCGCAACAGGAGAGATGGATCTCAGACTTGGTGGCATGATAACTCAACTGAGCTGCGTAAAATCTATAGTGCAGCATTTAATATGGAAGGTTAACAGAATAAAAAAGTTATTCCAATAGAACACCCCACCCAACGTTTAACGCCATAGGTGGGGTGTTGTCGTGACTAAGGGTTTATGGATACAGGAACGTTATAAGAAATTAACAAATCAAAATTTTAAAAATAAAAGGATAACTTGCGAGGTATTATGAAATTAATAAAATTGAAGGGCAGTAAAACTGAAGAAGATATAAGAAGAGAATTAATAGGATCGCACGAGTCATTATTTAATGATGAAATAAGATCAGGATTACTTTCTGTTATGAAGAGGTTTTTTCCACAAATGAAAACCGCTTATATACTATTCTGGACACCTGAACAAGGGGAAGACATTTTTTCGTTGCTGATTAATAACGATACCATTGCAAGTGTAGAAATCGATCGTTACGATCCCAATATTGAACCAATAATTGAAAGCAAACAGCTAGACAATACCTATTTAAAAGGACTTCGTAAATATCCACAGATTAGATTAGCGATTGCACTTGAACTTGCAAATATGGATCTTAAAGATGTGATTAATTGCAAAAGTGATTAGTTATCCGAAATTGACGAAAACATATATAACAAAGAGGTGTATCTTTATGGAAAGAAAAAAAGATGAAAACAAAGAGATGGGTGTAATTCCAGAACACCATAGCCCTATTCGACATATCCTTAATGAAACAAATGGACTACCGAACAATCAATTTATAGACAGTTTTAAGAAAGCTGTGGATACTCCAGCTGCATATGTAATTATGGAGGGTGATTATGGAGGACAAATCTATTTGTCTTGCCCTATGAAATTAGTAAACTGTAGTGAAGAGACATTACATACACTATTAAAAGATTTAGATACCATTGCATGGGGATGTAATGAGGGAGAAGGCCAAGGACTATATTACGAAAAACACTTTCCTGGTGATGGGATTGGTGGAGGTATGGGGGGAGGAGATGTTGAGGAAGGACTATGGATTCATAACGAATTTATAGATTTACAATTATATGATGAAATTCTTGAAGTTGTAATAGGCAATAAAGAAAGATTAACACAATAATAGAATGAATCAGTAGTGCAGGCTTGGGTAAAGATGCTATGGAGTAGAGGTTTGCTATTGAATTTGCTATGCTCATCTCTACTTTTACAACATCATAAATGTTCCGAAAGCATCGGAAGGTCGTCTGATTCCCTATGGGATGAAGAAGGGCCTTCCTTTTTTGTTTTCAGAATTTCGGAGAAAATATAATTCAAATAAAGGAGAGTTTCCGATGAATGAATATGCTACTACCAAAGAGGCGATTATCATAACTAAAGGTTCCACTGAGTCCCTTCACATTCATATCCCATATAACCCTGCATACATTCAGCGTATTCGCCAGATTAAGGGCAGAAAGTGGGAACCCAGACAAAAAGTTTGGATTTTCCCCTACACTATCGTTGCGATTAAGGAGTTTATAAGTCATTTCGATCCGGATGATGTTCAGATTATCCCGGAGTTATGGGTTGAGAATGAAGATCTACAGCAATGGAAAGCTAGTAGGAAAAATAACCAATGGAACAAAGAAACGTTACAAAAGGCATTAAAGATAAGAGGATACAGCCGCAAAACGATCAAAGCGTATTGTAATCAGGTCGAACGTTTTCTGAGCAGCATTCACCTTGAGAGTATGGATGTCACTACATCCAGTGTTCAGATGTATTGTTTAGGTTTGCTTGAGAGAGGAATCTCCCATTCAAGCGTGAATCAGACCATTAGTGCGATCCGCTTCTATTGCAAACATGTGCTCCATAACCCAACGGATATCCAGTATATTCGTCCCAAGAAGCAGACCAAGCTTCCACAAGTGATGTCCGAAAAGGAGGTTGCACAATTGCTCAAATCCGTAACCAATCCTAAACATAAAGCAATTTTGTTTCTGACCTATTCTTCCGGACTTCGAGTGGGTGAAGTTGTGCGTCTGCGTTGCACCGATCTGGATATTGAAAGGCAGACACTCATTGTGAGACAGGGGAAGGGTCAAAAGGATCGGAGGACGCTTCTTTCAAGCCTCGCCTGGGATATGGTACAGAAATACATAGCTGAATATAGACCAAATCGTTGGCTGTTTCCGGGGCAATCTTCTGATCGACTTATTACCGAGCGGAGCGTGCAGAAGGTTTTTGAAGAAGCCAGACAACGCGCAGGAATTATGAAAAAGGTAAGTATTCATGCGCTGAGACACTCCTTCGCCACTCATTTGCTGGAAAACGGGACAGACCTGCGCTACATTCAGGAGCTACTTGGTCATACGAGTGCTCGAACAACTCAGCGATATACTCATGTTAGTACGAAAAATATCCAGCGTATTCAAAGCCCGCTGGATCGTATGGACATGGGAGATTGAGTATCCTAATATATCTCCCTTTTTCACCAAATTTTTCTTCGCAAATATCACCGCATAGGTTATCATATACGTAGTTCAGATATCTGGCAGGATGTGTGGTATTTACGAAGTACATAGATTAGATGTTATGTGAAACCGTAATTGCTAATACATTAAACATTATAAGGAGCTTTTATATGATAGGTGAAATATTACTTGGGGTTTTAGGCAATAGTGCCTACGACATATTAAAAAAAATAATTAAAAAGCAATTTGGTCAAGAAGATGAGGAAATTATTCAAATGTTTATAACTTCAATTGAAACTACATCAAAACATTTTTTTGATATTTATGGTGATGAATATGGGACTTTGGAAAGTAGTTTCCTATCTGTTCAACAGAACTGGGAAGTATTACTCAGAAGTATATTTTATGGGGCTGAGGAAATCAAAGGGGAGAATTTTATAATAAGTGGATTAGGTTTAGATAAAGGAGAGGTTTTAAAAGGAGCAAATAAATTTTTGGAATTGTTACAACTAGAAATGAGTAAACAATGGAAATTAGACAAAATTCTAACTGAAAAAAGACATATGATAGAATCAGAAAAATATATGAAAGAAACTAATGAAAAACTTTCATTCTTGGAGAATTTTATTAAAGGGTTAGCTTCAACTAATCAACCTTCTAAAGATAGTGAAATACCTAGTATAGAGGCTAACCTAGGTATTAATAAAATAGAATTTAATAAAAAATATAAAATGGATTTCATTAACGGTGCATCAATTAATTATATGCTTAATCAAGAATTGATTTATGTGGAGTATGTGTTTGAAGATGGGGCTACTGCGTACTATGAGGTCGATTATAGTGGGGCAGTAAGAAACTCTAAGTTTCCTTACCCACTTGAACAATATGAAATTGTTATTCCTGAGGGAATGTTGGTAGATAAACAAGTGATTGAATTCCTTAATGGGAACATACATGAAAAATTTATATTCCGTTGGGGAAAGCACTTTACTACAGTTAAGGACAAACAAGGAAATATTTTAAAGATAGACGCAGAAGTTGAAGTTGAAGTTGACCATAGAAATAAAAAAATAAATATTAAAAATAGCTTGTAAGAATATTCGAAGAAGACGGCATCACATAACAATGCATTCCTGTTTCGTCGCTAGCGCTCCTCAGTCGCCAAGGGGGATTTCAATGAAGTAGAATCAGGTGACACATTCAATCGACTAAATGGCGAAGCCACCCGGTTAAGATCGATCACTTCGTGAGATCAATCACACATCTTAAGTCGATCGAACGTCAGGAGTGCGCGCAACGTTATATGACACAATAGCAAAAAAGAAATTGAGAGGGAACTTGATGATGCAAAACAGAAAAAATTATCTTAATGAAATGTTAAATGATCGTGGAAATGTAATCCGATTTATTAGTATTACTATATTATTATCTTTTGGACTTAATGTTATTGCTGGGAGTATAACCTTAACCAGTGGTTTTAATGCACAGACTGGCTTTTGGCTTGGAGGTGCTGTTTTATTACTTGTTCTGTGCTACCTTATTCGTTTCGTATTCAAGAGTTTGAGAAAGTTTATAACTATTGATAGTTTTATCATTCATGATAAAAACGAAAATTCACTTCTTGATATTGATAGGTACAAGTTTTCAAGAAAAATTAATGAATATTTAGTATCTGCAATATCAGAAGATAAAGATATTAAAGCAATTTGGGATCGAGAACCGATAGGGTGTTACCACACTGTTGATGATTGGATACATGGAAGAATAAGTAAGTCTAAAATTGTGATTGAAGAGCTTGTTGAGTATTTTATTATCGAAGAATTATCAGCTCACCTCACAGATTATTTTAATGATGACAAATATAATAAGAAAAAACTTCAAAAGATAGGGCGAAATGAAGTTCCTGAAGTACTTTTCCAGAACAGATTTCTAAATTTATTTTCAAAGCCTATGGAAGAAAGGGCTTCATTTGAAATTAATAAAAACAAGGTAGAAGAACCGCCGAAAGAATATATTGTGAATGGCAAGAAGGTAGTTCTCAAGGTGGGTGAAACAGTTTCTGCATATGGTAAGGATGGGGCAAGATTTAATCGATTTGATTTAGTTTTACCTAGAAATAGTAAAGTGAAAAGAATTGATAAAAATACAATTCGATTGATAACTGATAGATTTGATATTGATATTTTTGTCAGCTTTGAAGAGGAAAATTACTATCCTCCAGATGGATTCATTGAGCATTATTTATGCCCTGGAATAGATAGAACTGACAGTTTCCTTCGGCATGAAGGATATAAAATTAATATTGAATTGCGAATTAAATTTAAAATTCTAAAATTTCTAATTAACGGGAAGTGGGAGTTCTTTTACTGGCTGGATTCTTATCTAGATAAGATTAATAAGGATATGTCAGCAGATTTATATTTTGAAAGAATAAATTGGGAATCTACGTATACGATGCTTGAAACAATCAAAAAGAATAAAGATTAATTTGTATTTCATAGAAGGCTATTGCGTCACATAACATAATATTCACGCTGCGGGCATACGCCCTTGGTTCGGCATTCGCCGGACACCCAGCATATGCTGGGTCGTGAATACAGGAACGTTAACTGAAATACCTGCAAGATCAAAAAAATGAAATGAGTGATGGCATGGCATTAGAAGCAGAAACACTTGTAGAAGAGTGGTTTAATAGAAATGGTTATTTTACGATCCGTGGTATTAAAGAAAACATCGATGAAATTGATATTCTCGCAATTAAAAATACAGATATAAATACATTGGATTGTATTCATTGTGAAGTACAGGTCAGTGTCAGGCCTGTGGGTTACATAAGTAAGCTTACTAAAGAGTTAATGGAAGAATTAAAAGCACTTACAAAAACTAGTGCCAAGTTAAGAAATGAGCAACAAATTAAAGAATGCGCTATTGCTTGGGTTCGAAATAAATATGAAACAGATAAAAAAGTGAAATTGCGTAATAGATTCATGCTTAATGCGAACTGGAAATACATTCTAGTTCATGGAAATGTAAAAGATCAAAAAGAACTTATACACATATCTCAACAAGGAGTAGGATTGATACCTTTCTCACAGATACTCGATGATCTTTGTACAAAGCAAACTAGTATAGACATTTCAGGATCATCGGCGGGAGACCTAATAGAAATTTTATGAAAGTTAAATAAAAGACAAGCACATCAGTTAACAATATATTCACGCTGCGGACATACGTCCTTGATCCGGCATTCGCCTGGTACCTCAGATACGCTGAGGTCGTGAATACAGGAACGTTATATGAAACTATTTTGGAGGTTTAAATGAAGCAAATTAATTCAAAAGCAATGACACTTATTAGTGTAATTATTATTACAATTATTTTAATTGGCCTTATTCTCATGGTTGTCTCAATAACTAAACTATTTATGTCGATTGAAAAAGAGCTAGCGGCAGCTATAGTGGCAACTACGGGAACAATATTAGTTTCTGTTTTTTCTGTTATATACACTAAATATTTAGAAAAAAAGAGAAAAATTGAACAAGAATTAAGGGATAAGAAATTACCTATGTATGAATTGTTTGTTAATTACTGGTTTGATTTGATGTATAAAAAGAAACTAACAGGCGAACCAATGACTGAACAGGAAATGGTAGCATTTTTTAAAGAGTTTACTCAAGGATTATTAGTTTGGGGATCAGATGGTGTTATTTCAAAATGGTCTGATTTCAGAGTTAAGATGGTTAGCAATAGGGAGGGATTTAATGAAAATTTCTTTTTTGAATTTGAGGAATTATTGTTAGAAATAAGGAAAGATACAGGGCATAAAAACCTGAAAATAAGTAGAGGAGACTTACTTGGTTTGTTTATTAATGACATAGATAAGTATAAAAATAGATAGTTATTCAATTAATAGATTCACATAAAAAATATTCAAGCAACGGATCCTTTGGGAGCCTTGGTCTGCTAGATGGATTTTTCGGAGACGCATTTCGGCAGACAACCCCTTCGAGGTTGATGAATACAGGAACACTATGAGAAATCATTAAGAAAGCAGGAAAAATATGAAATATATCAGATATCCTAACGAAGAAGAATGGAAGGAGATTACTAATAATAGCCCATTTGTAGGATTTGATTTTTCATCTTCTAGCTTTTATAACAACAATCTTGGTGCAATTGATATATTTGATAGTCCGATAATTAACTCATATGGATTATTGTTAATACAGAGATTTAGATCACTTGTAGAAAGTTATATTTTATTAACTTTTTATTATCAACTAGGAATACCTGATGAGACTGAAAAGAGAGATAATAACGGAATCTTTAAAGATTTTGAACCACATCATTTTGGAAATAAAGAAAAGTTTGATTACTACTCGGATGTCTTTTATTTTAAAGTATTTTCATGTTGGGAAGTAGTAGGGCACATACTTAATATTCAGTATAATTTAGGGATTAAGAAAATTGAATTTAAGAAAGTGGTTAGGCAACTAAAAGGTAAAGATGATGATATGTTCCTAAAGCTGTCTGAAATTATGAGCAATATTGAATTTATTAATGCGAATACTTATAGGAACCACATAACTCATAATTACTCTCCGAACATGCCAGGATTAGTACGAAGAATAGATGACAATGGTGTCGTGATAGAGTATGTACATGAATATTTTAGCTCATCAGTGGTGTATGAGAATATTAAATCAGTATTAGAATTATTAAAGCGCAGTATTGAAGTGATTAAAAACTAAAAGATTATTTCAGTATTTCGACGAGGTCGATGACATTTCTTAACAAAGTATCTACGCTGGGGGCCGTTCGGCTCTTGGTTTGCATGAAGCGGTAAGCAGGGGTGATTTCAGCTCACAACCCTGCGAAGCTAAGTCCCTCGGACCCGGTCGCGATGCTTCCTTAAGCCTCTCGGATTCGTAGGTACGGAAACGTTAGGTGTAATTATTGTGAAAATGAAATGAGGGGCACTATGAAGTGGGTTATATGTTTAGCTGGAGATGAAAAGGAACTTTATGAACTTTCAAAGTCACTTAATACCGAAAAGCTAACAATTTTCAAAGAAGAAGGTGAATATCGATTAAAATCATCAGATATCTCTTCTATTAATGACTATAAAGATGTTTCAAAAAAAGTAGACAATCTAGTGAAACTAATCGATGGTGTGACAAAGTTAGTGTTGGGAGCGCACAGGAAAATTACTGTATCGGATATTTATCTTCTAAATGATTATGGAGGACGGACTTTCTTTATGAGCGCGGAGCTTTCTGGTTCTTCAAGTATGACGGCAATTCCGCAAATAATAAAAGCTGACGAAGCAATTGTAATTTCTAATCCTGCTGATTCTGTACCTGATTTGTTAGAGCTGTGTGAAAAACATGAGGTAATTGATAAAGTAATAAAATTGATATCGTACGATGATGAAAGTTGGGTAGGATTATATAAAATTTTTGAAGTAATAGCTAAAGATGCTGATGTAAAATCTTTTTCTTCAATTTCTTCAGAGAATCTTAAGAGATTTACTAGGACTGCTAACAGCTATAAGGCAATTGGAATGGAAGCAAGACATGCATTAGATTATGAACCTCCTAAAGAACCGATGTATATAACAGAAGCAAAATCTTTAATTTGTTTATTAGTAAACGAGTGGATTAAACAAAAAAAATGATGTAATTATTCGAGGGAGGCAATTACTCCATTTATATAATTCTCACGCTGTGGGCCTTTTGGCTCTGAGTCTGCTAGTAGATTAATTCGGGGGAAGCGATTGTATGCAGACAACCCCTACAGGGTTCGTGAATACAGGAGCGTTATATGACATACATGAATTAAAGGGAAATTAAAACAATCAGAGGAGAACAAAACATGCAACTATTTGTTATAGGAAATGGCTTTGATATCGCTCATGGACTAAGTACAAGATACACTGATTTTAGAAGTTACATAGAGGGGAAATCATGGAGTTTTCTTTCTAGGTTTGAAGAATTATATGGATTTTATTCAGACGGTGATAAAAATCCAGCAGAAGATTATCTGTGGATAGACTTTGAGAACAACTTATCTGAAATTAGAGAAGAGATATTGGTAGATAGCGGCACATCAATTGAATTGGATCTAGAATCAGGGGATGTTGGTATATTGGATACATTGGATGCATACTGGGAACAGGAATATGGTTTTATTGAAGAGTTACAGAATTACCTCTATGAATGGGTTTCAAATATTAATATTGTTGTAGATAGAAAGACACAACTAATAAAAGAGGACTGTGATGACCTTTACCTTACGTTTAATTATACGTCCGTACTAGAAGATGTTTATAGAGTAGATTCAGGAAGAATATTACATATACATGGGTCTCTGAATGAATTAGATGATAGACCGATAATTGGGCATGGTAATTCTGAAAAGATTAAAAACATGAAGAGACTAGCAATAGAAGCGGCAAATAAATTCTATGAGAAAGAAGAAAGTATTTACAGGGCTATCTCAAACTATTATACGAGAACTTTAAAAGATGTAAGCCCAATCATAGCATTTAATCAGCATTTTTTTCAGAAACTTTCAAAAGTTACTCGAATTCACATTATTGGAACCTCACTTGGTGGCGTTGATATGCCATACTTTAACGAAATTAAAGAGAGTACAGAAGAAAATACTATTTGGAATATATACTGCTACTATCCACAAGATATGAGTATATTCGTAGAGAAAATAAAATCTTTAGGGGTAAATGAAGAAAATATTATAGCATTAGACACTTCAAAATTTTTCAATTTAAAAAAACCTTAACGGAATATTAAATAATTCAACACTTGAGGCAAGTACGTCATATAACATAATATTCACGCTGCTGGGATTTGCTCTTGGATCGGCATTCGCCGGATACTCAGCATACGCTGAGTCCTGAATACAGGAAGGTTAGGTGAAATTGCCAAGAGTTTAAGATTTTCGCTTTCAATTTTTATTTACAATATTAAATGGAGGTTGATAATATGGGTGAAACTATTATTGCAAAAGTATATTGCAGCTATTGTAATGGAGTTAGAAATCATACTTCGGTTATAGAACCATACAAGAGGAAATCTGGAATTGATGAAGATACTCAATGGGCGGAAAGCTACTATATTGCACAGTGTATGGGATGTGATACTGTTGCTTTCATCAAAGAGTATGGTGATGAGGACATGTGGGAAGAGAATCATCTTGGGGAGAGAGAATATTGTACAGAGGTTACTGTATATCCAGAGAAGCCTAAAACGGAGGATTCTATCCTGACATTCCCTACACTACAGCTAAATGCAAAAGATTTTGAAAAGCTTCCGGAGGACATTCTAGAATTGTACAATCAAATAATTTATGTCTACAACTTAAAATACTACTTACTTTGTGCATTTGGTTTACGAACCCTCATTGAAGCTATATGCAAACAAGTTGGTGTAACTGACGGCACATTGTTTGATGACAATAAAGTTCCAAGGTTACAAAAAGACAGAATGACAGAATGTAGATCTCAAAGTCTTGAAGGTAGGATCTATGGGCTTTATCAGAAAGACTATATTCTTTGGAAGCATGCATTGATTCTTCAAAAAGTTCGAGACGTTGGAAATTCAGCGGCCCATGAAATAAAAACTCCAACTAAAAAAACAGTAAAGGATAGTATTGGAATAATTGAGAAAGTACTTGAAGATATTTATGATTTAGATAAATATCAAATCACCTCTACGTAGTTTAATCTAGATAAGATTCTAAATAAGTATGTAACTTAAGTAAATTCTCCTATTATTATATTCACACATTAGGCATATGACCACCGTCCGGCAGTGGGATCTCGGGTAAGCAGAAGCCAACCAGACACACCTGGCATTCGTCAGGAAATCTGAATACGGGAATGTTATGGGAAAGTGAATAACGATTTTTTGTGCTTGCCTTACCGGCAATAGAAGAGGATGAGGTAGGGAATCTTACCTATGAAACTTATTTTTAACCTACTAAGAAGCCTACATTCTCTAATTCATGTAAAAGCAAACTTGAAGAATTTTCAAAGTGGTTATTAAAATCAGAAAAGGTATTGGTAATTACGTCATCTAATATAATATTCTCGCTTCAACATAAGCCCTGTAAACTAAAGAACATAAAGAGGAGTATATTAAATGCAAAATATTTTCGCTGAAACGTTAACCTTCACTTCTATAGTAGCAATATTAATTGCAATTATCAAAGGAGTATCATTAATAAAAAAACCAAAAATAGAAAAACAAATATTAGTTGATGAGCAAAAGATTATACTACATATTACGCAATTCGTTATATTAACTTTATTTTGTTCAGTATTTATATTAAGTTTTTTAGAGCAATATACAGGTGATAAGATATCGAATTATAAAAACGACAGTAACGCAATGCTGCAAATACTCTCTAGTGGATTAATGCTTGGATTTTTAGTGGCTTATATTATTTATCTTATATATACTCTGGCGATTATGAACTCAAAAAAACATTACATTAATCATTCAAAATATGGAAAAATATATATAATAAAGTCATTAGATGCTGAAAGAATACTCCTCTCTAATTTTGATTATGAAACAGAGGGCAGATTCCAATTAATATTAAAAAAAGATGATGTATTTGAATATAAAATTTTAAGAGATGGTAAGAAACATTTGAAAATAAGAAAGAGAACAACAGAAAACAAAAATAAGTAGTACTGTATTCAATTAGCTTTGTGCTTGATATAACGATATTTTCACGCTATGGAGTATCTTTTCCTTGATGGTGTAAAGATTAATTTAGTGCAGCCGTATTGATGTCGATAATGCAGATCTTTTTAGAGAATAATTGCTCTTATGGGGTCAAAAGAGACTGTGTTAGGAGAAAAAATAATACTTGGACAACAGAAGCGTTTTGTCGCTGTTAAGGAAATTAATCAATTGTTTATTTTAATTCGGAATTCGCATTTAAATACTAATATTTTCTTGTACAATTAGTACGAAATGAGAAAATATACTTCATTCTGAAAAGATTAATGCATTAAAATGACTGCTAACATCTAGTGCAGTTTAGACCCATTAGAGAGGTGCGTGTATGAGCCGGTTGCTTGACTTATTGGAAGAGGAACGGCGCAAGCTTGATCAGCTTGGTGAGGCATCCTTGAAGCAAGCGATACCGTTGTGGGACAATCCTGCAGTTCAGGAACAGAGTCGCAGGGTGGATGAACTGGTGGCACAAGTAAGTGAAATGAAAACAAGACATAGCCGATTGGTACGGTGATGAGCGAAGTACATAATGCGTAGGGGAGGAGAAGCTATGGATTTTCCACCGTGGATGCAACAAGCGATTCAGGCAAGGCTGGATGAGGTGTCTGCTCTAATTGAACATGATCCTGAACTGAGTCGTGTACGTGAGGAAACCGATGAAGCGTTCGAAGGATTGTTTGCTGGCAAGGATATGGAGCAGACATCTAAATATGCTGAGTGGGAGAGCCGATACATTGTCACCAAAGGGATAGAGAATGAGCGCTTGTACATGCAAGGACTGAGGGACGGCATTCAGCTCACAGTTTCCTTATTGGGCCAGTCGATGTTTGAGGAGACAAATGCAAAGGCTGATCAAACCATTAACGCGAACCCATAAGTCAGGGGAAGCGACCTTAATCTCTATCTAAATAAAACCAGCCGAAGCGGTAAGTTACACTCTTCGGCTGGTTTTTAACTCTCTACTTTTCCAAAATCCCAATCTTACTTCGCACTTACCGACTTAAACCAATCATTCACTTCTTGGGTGATCTGATCTCCGCCATTGGATTTCCAGTTGGCAACGAATTGGTCAAAGGCATCAATCGGCAGTTGGCCGTAAATGATTTTGTTGAAGGTTTCCATCTCGGACTGGCGGAGCAGGTTCCATTTGGATACCATGGTTGGCGTTGCAGCGCCAGTAAAGTAGTTTTGCTTACGAATGTCGATCTGTGACATCACGACTTTGGCAGCGGCCCAGTTTTCGGGTTTGCGGAACTCGGCCATTTGTTTCTCGTAAGGCGTTTCGGGCTTCTCGCCGTTAGCCAGTTTTACAAGTGTCTTCATGTACAGATCCGGAATACGGGCCGGGCCGGTCAGGAACGGGAATTCGTTGGAGAAGTCTTTGATCTTCTCTTTGTCACTGGTCGGTTTACCGTCAATGATATCCCAGTCGTATCCTTTGGCAAAGCCGTACTCATATGGACTGCCCGCAGCCGGGTTCGCCAGGTTATCGAGCAGGTAGTTGTAGTACAGGAAAATCGCTTCCGGATGCTTCGCATCTTTGTTGATCATGATACTGGCGTTGACGCCAGAGTTCTGCCACTTCGTGCCGATTTTGCCGTCTGGGCCAGCAGGAACGGGGTAGGCTTTGTATTTCGCGCCAGGTACGTTCTTGAGCAGATCGGGTGCAGGCCAGTCGGGTACCCAGTTCGCTCCAGGCAGGATGCCCGCTTTGCCAGCGGTCCAGCTCTCGGCGGCTTTACCTTCGTCCCACAGGGCGGAGTCGGTATGGATATATCCTTTATCCATCCATTCACTCAGCTTGGCAAGGGCTTGTTTTGCTCCGGGATTAACAGAGCCATACTCCAGATTACCATTGGCATCTTTGTTCCATTGTTCCTGGATTGTGCCGTATGCACCGAATAACCAGTCGAGCTGACCCATCCAGGTATTGGTGCTATTTTTCAGCGAGATCGCCAGTGGGAACACTTTATCCGGGGACAGGCCATCCGGGTTCTCGTTCTTGAATTTGTCCATGATGTTCTCAAGGTCTGCGATGGTCTTCGGAGCTTCGAGGTTCAGCTTCTCCATCCAGTCTTCTCTAAGCCAGAGCAGGGTATCGTCATTATCGGTATACTCCATGATTGGCATATTGTATTTCTTGCCGTCCTTGGTGAACGGGTACCACAGCTCGGGATGCGCGGCCGCATGGTCCTTGAGCGTTTTATTCGCATACTTGTCGAACAACTCATCGATGGCGATGAATTGACCGGAGTCGATCAGTTGATTGGTGAGTACTGCGTTCGTTGGTACAGTTACGAAATCAGGCAGCTTCTCGCCAGAGGCGATAGCCAGCTGCAGCTTTTGTCTGTATTGATCGTCATTGGCCGGATACCAGGTATCTTTATGCTTCATACCCAGCGTTTCCAGCATCCAGCGATCGTGAACGTTATTTTCTTTGGTATCCCCTTGAACGTATTTCTTCGGCATCAAAACCGAACTGAATTCGATGGGTGGGTCGTATTTACCTTTGGCAAAAGCAGCTTCTGCTTCAGCTGAACCGACGGTCGCCGGTGTATCATCTTTGGTACCATTGTCACTGGCTGTATCGCCACCGCCGCACGCAGTGATCGTGATGAGTGCGATAACCATGAGCAGTGACCACCATGTTTTGAATTTGATCATTGTTCAATCCCCCTACGATGTATGATCTTTACAAGTGTAACTGTACCAATTTGGGCGGGAGGGCATCTATATGAGTTTGTTAGTTTCGATAGGACTCTATTATGTTGTTTAATGTTGATCCCGATATTCTTGTGGCGTGACGCCGAATTGACGCTTGAACACTTTGATAAAATAAGCTGGGTCCATATAGCCAATCTCCATGCTGATTTCATATACTTTTTTGGTGGTCGTTACGAGCTTGTGACAGGCCCGATCCATGCGCAGGCGCGAGATATAATCACTGATACCTTCTCCGGTTTCAATTTTATAGATCTTGGACAAATGGGTCGGATGAAGATTAACATGGTCGGCCAGTACTCGCAAAGAAACATCCAAATGCAGGTTTTTATCCGTAAACTCCTGAATCTTCCTGACGTACTCCGAACGGATGTCCTTTATCTCGTTGGAGGTGCCTTCCTTGAGTTTGCCAAGCACACTGAGCGACCATTTGCGCAGTTTACTGATGGTGGTAAAAGCTTCTCCGCTCTGCAGCCACTCGATATCGTCACCCATTAAGTTGGTCAACGTCAGTCTGTTACGGTGTGCGAGATTGGTGAACGAAGCCGTAATTAAAAAACCAGCTTCCATACAATGCTCCCACGATTCCGACCATTTCTCATCCAGCTCCGCACAGACGGCTAGTATTTTTTCTTCTGCCGCATCCCATTGACCACTCTCTAACAGATGGATGAAAGTGGGTGGGGTATACAGGACATCCAGCGGACCTTGCGCTGTCGGATTCTCTACGTCACTGACCCGCATAACGAATTCACGCTCGTCGCCGACAATTTGCCGGAAATAAGCAGAGGCCTGCCGAAAACGATCATATAGCTGATCGGGAAACGCGAACCACTCGGTGATGACAATGGAGAGGGAACCCTTCAGGAACTGCTTAACTTTGGACTGAAGTTGTACGGAAAGCTTCTCCAGTATGGTTTCTTTTCCAATGTCGGTATCGTTCTCTTTCAGTTGAAGCAGAAACACCAGATATCCATGCTCCTCCTTCACGCCCCACACTTCCATAAACTCACCCATAATCTCTTCCGCCATATTGATGACCGCATATTCGAGCAAGGTTTGATCATTATTGTCATATTGGCCGAATTCTTCTTCCATACGTACAAGCATTAACGCACAGTCCCCGGCGTGGAAGGGCAGATCGTAATTGGCAAGTTTCCGTGCCCATTCGCTGGAGGCAATTCGATGTCCCTGCAAAGCTTCAAGGAGCAGTCGCCCCCGTAGATGCGGCAAATTCTCCCGAAGGGTAAATTGGGTTCGTTTTAGTGAGCTGACGAGTTCCCATTCGTTATTTAATTGATCGATGGCCTTCTGAACGGCACCCATTAATTCGTCATCTGTCGGTGGCTTCAGCAGATAGTCCACAGCCTCGAACTGGATGGCTTTTTTGGCATAATCAAATTCGGAATGTCCCGATAAAAGAATACATTTTATTTTTTTGTCACGGACTCTGATCCGTTCGATCAGTTCAATACCTGTCATTTCAGGCATCTGAATATCCGAGATCACAATATCGATAGGGTGGGTATCGATCAGTTGAAGTGCTTCGTGTGCCGAATATGCTTTGTGCACCTGTTCGATCCCCAGCGTATGCCAAGGCTTGGTCATGGAAAGGTTATCTACCCAGTGTGCTTCATCGTCTACGATGATCATTTGCATGTTGTTTGTCTCCTTGGTGGTATATAAGTCTTAATATTAAAATCAATGGATGCTTCTAGTGAACGAGGTCGCTACGGATTCGAGAAGGGTTCTTTCGATCGCTGTTATCCCCAGATTTTTTGGAATCCCTTATTTAAAGGGAAAATTCGGGGATAAAGGCGAGCGCTTCGCTTCTCCAGAATCCCTTCAACCCTTCGCTGTAGTTCACGTAAAGTTTACCCTTTATTTTAAAACAAGACCTTATATAAAGGTTGAATTTGTAATAAAGGCGAAGTGTGTAACGTTATTCCTCTTTCGGGATCTCCCAGATCATTTCGGTTCGGAATCCGCCGAGAGGGGAGGGGCCGAATAGAAGGTAGGACTGATTGCCGTACAGGTGCATGATCCGCTGATTCGTATTCCATAGGCCACAGCCCATTTCCTCCTGCAGCGGCTGCTGCATTTTAAGATTCAAAGCCTCCAGCTGATCCGGGCTCATGCCGGGTCCGTCGTCATCGATGTAAATTTTACAGAACCCATCCGAGCTCTCGCCAGTAATTCGAATTTCACCGGATGAATATGACTTCGCGACGCCGTGAATGACCGAATTCTCCACAATGGGTTGAAGCATTAATCGCGGTACGGACTGGGCGAGCATATCTTCAGGGATATCGATGTGATATTCAATTCGTCCATTGCGCAGCTTCTGGATATCCAAATAGTTGATGAGCAGATTAATCTCTTCCTTCAGGGGAGATGTCTCCCGTTCCACTCGTGTCGTATAGCGATAGTAGGCACTGAGGTTATGCGCCATGGAGACGACGGCTTGCTCGTCCTTCATCTGGGCCATGTTGATGATATAGCCAAGACAGTTATATAGAAAATGAGGATTGATCTGCGCCTGTAACTGTTTCAGTGTAGCTTCCTTGGCTCGGATCTTTTCCTGGAACACGTTCTCGATCAGGTCTTGAATCTGATGGGACATATCATTGAATCGATGGAACAAAAACGAGAATTCATTCTGATCCTTGCTATGCAGACGTACCGAATAATCTCCGCGCTGCACGCGGCGTAAGCCCTGGATCAGCTTTTTGATCGGATATTGAATGTTTCGATATAACAGGATCGAAGCGGAAATGCCCACTACAAACAGCAGAATCATAAAGAGATAGAACAAGTTCCGACTGAGCGAGATCGGCTGCAGAATCTGATAGAGTGGTACCACATCAACCAAATGCCAATCCAGATAGGAGGACTTCACCGAGCTCACCAGATATTTCTTCCCGTTCAGCTGGACGACATCCTGGGTGGTATCCTCTGACGAGTGTTCATCCAGATAACGAATGAGTTCTTCGGACAGCTGCTTGTCTGCACTGCGGTTCAGGATGGGCGAATTTCCTTTGTGATAAAAGAAGGGATCACCTTGTCCACCTTCCTTATACGTATCCAGCATGTTCTGAATGTTCTCATAACTGAAGCTGGCTTCAATCACCAGATTACTTCCCGTCAACATTCCTGGCTGGGCCAAGGAATCCGTAAAGAACCAGTAAAAGGATTTCATTTCCTCTTCTGACTCAGCACCATCACCGTATGTCCATTTTCCGCTCATATTTCTTTTCAGGTAATCTTCATCATACCCGGATAGTCCCTTGTAGTTGGCAATGACGTCTTGATTCTGCTGGGAATGCACAGCATATCGGGTAGGCCATATATCGGTAACCCCGGCTTGAAGCATCAGCTTTTCCTGAATGACATATCGGGTCTGCATCTTGTCGTAACGATCATTCCATATGTTCAAACCATTAAATGCTCTGACATTGGGATCTCTTGAAAGAATGATACTGAAATCCATCATCTGATTAATACGGGAATCGATCTGACTGGACAAAAACGTGAGCTGCTTCGTATTGGAGACCTGCAGCTCTTTGCTTACAACATCATAAGTGACGTTGTTCGAATAGGTATACATGATAATAATGGGGATGAACAGAACTACAATTAAACAGTTTATTTTGGCAAACAGACTAAACCGGGATCTTGTCGTTTTCTCCAATGATATTAAGCGCTTCCATATATTCATAAATGTCTCCTTTAAATACGTGTATGAACAATCTCTTCCGATGATATTCCTAACAAAACACTATCAAGCCTAACAATGTTATATAGTCAGACCTGAGAAATGCCTGATACTATTTATAGCAGAGATCCCCATTACACACAAAAACTTTTTTTGGGAACAGGAGCGCGCTATGGAGGCTAATATGGAAGCTAACCGGGTACCTCAGGCGGACATTGGGAGCAAGCCGAACAGAAAAACAAAAAAACGCTATAAACAACCATGGATTCTGCACTTTATGGTGCTGCCAGCGGCCATTATGGTCTTTATTTTTTCGTATATTCCGATGTCCGGGATTTTGATGGCATTTCAAGACTATAAACCTGCACTGGGTTTTTTCGATTCCGAATGGGTCGGATTGAAGCATTTCAGATACATGTGGGAAAATGATTACTTCTTGCAAATTACGTGGAACACGTTGTTCTTTGCCTGCTCCAAGATCGTCATGAACTTGATCATTCCGTTTGTCTTCGCCTTATTGCTCAATGAGGTACGGAAGATGGCGTTGAAAAGAACGATTCAGACGCTCGTGTATCTTCCCCACTTTCTATCATGGGTAACGTTATCAGGCATTCTGATCGATATTCTGGCCCAGACGGGCATCGTCAATCAGTTCCTGACCTCGGTGTTCGGCATTAAGCCGATTTTCTTCCTGGGCGATGGCAGCTGGTTCCGATTCACGGTTATTGCGAGTGATGTCTGGAAGGAATTTGGATTTAATACAATCATCTTCCTCGCGGCATTGTCCGGTATTAATCCGGCGCTGTATGAAGCGGCTGAAGTGGATGGGGCGGGACGCTGGAAACAAACAATGTTTATTACCATCCCGGCACTGATTCCGATTGGCATCGTAATTGCCACTCTGGCACTGGGTAATGTGCTCAACGCCAACTTTGACCAGATCTTTAACTTATATAGTCCGTTGATTTTCCAACAAGGAGATATTATTGATACGTTTGTGTATAGAGAAGGTCTGCTTAGTGGGCAGTTCAGCTTCGCTACCGCTGTGAATCTGTTCAAGTCGGTGATCAGCCTGATCCTGATTGTGATCTCCTATCGACTGGCTTACCGATTCGCAGGGTACAGAATTTTCTAGAAAGGATGACGACAGATGTACCATAAAACAATGCCTTATCGCATATTCAGCATATTCAACAATGTGTTCCTGACCATCCTTTCGCTGCTCTGTCTGCTGCCGTTATATCATTTGCTCATGGTATCGCTTAGCGCATCTGCACCTGCCAATGCCGGGCTGGTTACACTCTGGCCGATTGGTTTTACATTAGAAGCGTACACGAAGACGTTTGCGAATACCAACTTTCTATCTTCCTTGTGGGTGTCCGTCCAGCGGACGGTGCTGGGTACAGGACTTGCGTTAATCGTCAATACGATTGCCGCGTATGCACTCTCCAAGGAGACGCGCGTATTCCGTGCACGGAACATCTATCTCTGGTATTTTGTGATCACGATGTTATTCAGCGGTGGCCTCATTCCGGGATATATCCTGATTCTGAAGCTCGGCCTGATGAACACGTTGCTGGCCTTGATCCTGCCAGGACTGGTTGCTGTGTTCAACATCATTCTTCTGCTGAATTTCTTCCGTACCGTTCCGAAAGATCTGGAAGAAGCCGCCTTTATTGATGGTGCAGGACACTTGCAGACGTTTATTAAAATTTATCTGCCGGTCTCCATTCCCGTTATTGCAACAGTTTCCCTGTTCATGATGGTTGGTCATTGGAACGCGTATTTTGACGGGATTATTTACATGCGGGATGCGGAGAAGCTGCCACTGGCAACCTTCATGCAGACCATCATTGTGCAGGCCGACATGTCGAAGCTTGACCCGGAACTCGTCGCCAATCTTTCCCAGCGGACGATTCGGGCTTCACAGATCTTCATCAGTGCGCTACCGATCCTGCTCGTGTATCCGTTCCTGCAACGGTACTTTGTAACCGGGATCGTGGTTGGGGCTGTGAAGGAGTAGGGATGTACTGCCCTACGTATCAATAAAGAATAGGATTACGAAAAAGGAGTTGCTGAACTGGGGAAGGCCAGGGAGGTGGCTTCTTTTTTGTTGTGGAATAGGAGTATATTACCTTTAATTGAATAAAATGGTACTATGAGAGTTGATTAAGAGTATGAGTATTTCGCCAATAGGAGGATGTGGACAAAGTGAAGAAGATTATGGTTGTTACCCTTGCTTTGACGTTATTGAGCGTATCCATGACTTTTACAGCCACAAGCGCACCGAAAAAGATCAATATATTACTTAATGAAAAAGAACTAAAGACTCAAGCAGGTACTGAAGCTCCCAAGAAATCAATTGAAGTTACAGTTAACTTGGAAACATTTCAATTAGTAGAGGCAAATGATTATATCATCTCTGACGGCCACATACTCGTTTCGCCAGCCTATATTACGAATGTACTAGATTTCGATGTGCCTGGTAAAGGGATATGGTGGGATAACGAAGCCAAAAGTGTAATATTTGCATATGTCGACAAAGATGATTATCCAAAGCCAAGGTTAACCTTTAAGGTGGGGGAAAGCTCTTTTACCGAGTTCGACAAGCAAATTGAACTAAAGAGTAAAGTATTAATGGTAGATGGAAGAGTTTATTTGCCGTTAAGAGCAATTAGTGAAGCATATGGTAAGGAGGTTCATTGGGAATCCAATAACAGCAAGAACATGGTTCGAATAACTGCGAAGAATAACTTGCCATGATTTTTATGCAGAACAACAGGTTTTGAAGGATGTAATGTTTTAGTCTGGAAGATGATTTCCAGGGAAGCTAGGAAGCAACCAGACACACTCAGCATTCGCTGGGTCGTTAATACAGGAACGTTAAGCGATTTCGTTAAACTGGAAACATCCAGGATCGATCTCAAATATGTTTTTACGTTTAACCAGATCGTTGGATACTTAGAGACATCAGTCGATATGGGATTATTGAATATGAGGTATGTAAAGATAAAGTATAATTTGTAGGCTATATTTCTGAAAAGTGGAGATCGGAACGAAGCCCGTTGCCCATACACTCCCAATCCTGTTATAATTCCGGTATATCTATCGCATTGGGGGTTATGACGTGGCAATATGGATGATGCCGGATTGCTCGTTCGCTAGAAAGCCTTACGCAAAGCCTGAATAGGGGCGGACTTTGTGTAGGGCGCGACAAAATGAGATCGTTTGCCCTGGAATCAACATCAACATAATGGTTCAACCCGAGGCTTTGCACCTTACTTTATTTTCCTAATAAAAATAAGGGGCTGAAAGCCATGCAAACACCATTTATTCAGAATCACCAATTTAATTTTATCCAAAAACAAGCTGATTTCCTGCTCAAAACGCTGCGCTCGGTTGTGGATCGAAAAGTACTGGAAACTGTGCGCTATACAGTTGGCACGAATGCAGTGGGCATCTTTAATGAACTGACTCTGGAACAGAAGGAACTGCTGGAGCAGTTATCGACGTATGAGACGGCACATGACTTGCAGACGTATCTAAACCAGCTCGAATCACATCTAATTCCGTTTCCGCAAGTATCCGCGAAGCAGATCCAGAAGCTGTTTCCCAAGGTAAAGAAGCTCAAAGTGCCGGATCTGGAATCCATCGATTACGCACGTACAACTTATCTGAGATGGACCGACATTGCTACCGATCGCTTGTTCATCGTGTATCCGTATGAAGGCAGGTTCCTAGGGATTGAGGGGCGAATTACGGCGACGAACAAGAAGGGATACTGTATGTTCTGTCATCGCCATCAGGAGCTCGGATTCTTCAACGTAAAGACCAAGAACCATACGCCGGATAACATTTCTTCCGTTGCCCAGTACGTATGTACGGATAACACGGCTTGTAACCATAGCATCACCGATACCACTATGCTGGAGAAGTTTCTTCTCTCGACAGTAAAATAATGCAAGGCACAAAGGCAGGGTCGCTCTTCGGAGCGACCTTTTTGCCGTGTTCAAGCGTAGTTGTTTTTTTACTGTAAACGCGAGAAGATAGCGTTACGGTCAACGTATTTTATTTTCACAAAGAAGGCTTGAAGCCACCGAACGTATTACAAAACTTCAGAACTCATGTTTAGGAGTCATACCATATTCTCATACCTTACAGCGTCGAAGGATCATTGGCATAGTTCAGTCCCAAGTGATGTGCATGGTTCAGCAGTGCCACATAATGCTCAGGCTTGGATTCCAATGTTTCATATAAAAATTCAACCCTCGATTGGGACACGCCACAGTAATCGGCAATACCCACATTGAGCAGATTGGCGATCGATTGCCCATAGTTGCGCTTCTGCATCTGTTCTTCCGTCACGCCCGAAAGAGCGATCCACAATATCTGCTGATGAGGAAGTTTGTTCGCGCCGTAGGCAAACCCGTTGTTCATGACACGATCCACATATCCTTTCAGCATGGCTGGCAGATGCCACCACCAGAGAGGAAATACAAAAGCCACAGCATCGTGCTTCTTCAATCGTTCCATCTCCGTTTCAACCTCAGGCGAGAATACCTGTTTTTCTTGGGTATAGTCTGGTTCATCCATCTCCCGAAGAATCGGGTCGAAGCCAATCTCATGTAAATCCAGTATCTCATAACCATGACCAGCCTCGGCAAGACCTTGTACAAAACGATCAGCTATCTGGAAGGTTAGGGAATCTTTTCTCGGATGGGATACAACAACTAATACGTTCATCTTATCGTTCACTACCTTTCTGCATTGCTGTTTTGTAGCCATGAATCAATGGCTGATGCTATTATAAACAGGTATGAAAACATCTGGAAGTACGCACTTTATTGTTCTATAGGAAGAATGAAGTGCCATAGGAACATCAAAGTACCCTGAATGGATGCCTCGAAATAGGCTTAAATAACGGATAAAGAGAAGAAAGAAAGTAAGAGTATAAATAAGTTAGAGGAAAGAAGCATGAAGATCATGTTTTTTAGATTAGCTATAACTTGATGAAGGAGGGATGAACGTTGACGGAACATGGAAAAACGGGTGCTCCCAAAAAATATAAGGTCGGTGTAGAGGCAGCCTTGGAAGTGATGGGCGGAAAGTGGAAGCCTCTGATTATTTATCATTTGTTTACAGGTCGCAAACGGACCTCGGAGCTGCGGCGGCTGATCCCTGACATTACGCAGAAGATGCTGACAACGCAGCTCAGAGGTCTCGAAAAGGACGAGATTGTGCAGCGAAAAGTGTACTCCGAGGTTCCCCCGAAGGTGGAATATGAGTTGACTGAATACGGATGGGGACTCAAGCCCGCTCTGGATCACCTTTGTTATTGGGGGGAAGAGCATCTGGACAAGGTTTACGGGGATCGGTCGAAGGTACTGGAGGACTTTGATTCCTTCGAAACTTGAAGAGAGGGAGTGGGACGGTGGATGGTGTTAAGGACACTAAACAAGTTAATCAAACTAAACAAGTAATCCCTATCCGTTGTGAAGGTGTCGCTGTAATTCTGTTGAAAAAGAATCTGGATCAATACCATGTGCTGATGCTCAAGCGGGCGAGCCGTATGCTGCATAATGAGTGGTGTTATATTGGTGGCGGGATAGAAATGGGCGAGAAAGCATGGGAAGCTGCGTTAAGGGAAATTCGTGAGGAAACGGGCATCACGGAGGTACGTTTGTACTCTGCCAACCAATTTGAACAGTATTATTCGCCCATGGAGGATTATACCTATACCGCTCCTGTATTCGTAGGCTATGTTGATGAAAGCCAGCCTGTCCAGTTGAATCATGAACATAGTGATTACCAATGGATGACGTTTGACGAAGCGAAAGAAAATGCGGCATTGCCCGGGATCGATCATATTTTGGATTTTGTTGAAAAGCATTTTGCCAAAAAGGCTCCTTCTAAATGGCTGCGAATTGATGGGAAGATTTGATTGGAGGTGTAACTCATTACATATTCAACAACTTATCCAAGAGCAGTATTGAATTTAATATGTATGCTGCTCCTTGAATTTATTTTATTCAGAAATGTTGCTCTCGACGAAAATGGTATTCTTAAGTACTCCCTGATAGGTATATTGACCTTTATTCTGGGTTATATCATTTTCCTGATCCGGCGTTTGTTTTTCACTAAACCCAGCATTACGCTCGAAAGCGATCATGTGATCTCTACGAAACATCGGAAATACGACGCATCCCAGATTGAGTGCATTTATATAAATTACAAACGGATTGGTATTAAACTCTATGGAAAACGGTTAGTGCCGATGGATTTATGCTTTTATTTTCAAAAAAATCAGGAGACCGCAGGGTTACAGGATATCCATGAATGGGCCGAGCGGAACCAAAAAGAAGTGAAACATAAATTTTTCCAAACCTTGGCGTAGAAAGTTCGTTTATTTCATATGAGATAGCTGAGACCGTTATGTCCTGCGGATGATGAGGGCGTAATGCTGTTCACTTTTGCCAAATTAAAATCTGGAAGTTCTGGAGGTTTACATGTTGCAAACAGTAGAAGATTTCTTAACAGGCGCTGGTTATCAAAATGTCGTGGCTGAACTTGTTCAGCTTAAACCTCAGGTCAAATTTGTTGAACATGCTAGCTATGAAGCAGCGTTAAACATGAGCAGGAGAGGTGCCTATGAAATATTTAACAAAAGAATGGGTTGAGATGTGTCAGAAGACCGGGCTTCATTTTGGCTTGAGAGTACATAGCGGGGCTTACGAATTGGACGAGACACTCTTTCAACGGCTGTATAAAAGAAAGGAAAAAGAACATGTAAAGCAGGAGCGCGAGATATATAACATGGACCCCCGTTTCATGCTAGAGCATGATGGTCAGGTGCTCACTCGTGTAGACAAGGCTTTTAGCGGGGAAGAGGTGACGGAAGAGGATCAGATGGTGTACCGCATGCCACCGGAAGAGAGAGCGCATATCGAGAAGCTCATTGCAGCGTATGATGCCCGTCCTCCATTTGACGAGAAAAAATGTAAAGATGAATACAAAGAAATGATGGAGTGGCGTTTCCAAAACCAGATGGAACGTTTACCCCAAGAAATTTATAAGCAAATCGCAGATATCCGTGTGTTTACGCTGGGATATTGCACAAGAGAAATACTGCGTCAGCTGAAGAAGCAAAGTGCAGAACATACGAAAGAGATTGAACGGGTAGGGCAAGAATACAGGGCAGTCATGTTGAAACAAAATATCCCCGATGATATTCTTCGCCGGGTGCAATTTCATGATTGTACAGTGACGGAACTTCTGACGGGAGAGGAAGTTGTCATGCGTTTTGACAGCCGTGGAAGCTTCACCAATATAAACAAGCTGACACTGGTTGCACCCGAAATCATTAAGCAAGAGGGAGAGATTGCAGGTAGTTACTGGTTGTATCAAGAGCTGTATCGGATCGATAACGGATATGAGCTGCATGTTCTTTTTGGAGGGGAGCCTACGCCTGAGTTGATTGTTCGCTGTACGAATATTCTTGCAGAGGAAGAGTGAGACAGAGACCCAGAAGCTGAGTTCGATCCTGAACAAGACGGAAATAAAAACACGAAATTTGCTGACCTGGGAAAATTATATTCAGGCAATTGAAGCTTCCTACGGTACAGCGGGAATTCAGTAACTCTAAGAAGGAGGTATACTCTATATGGGCATGTCTGACTATTACAAAAACCTGAGGGATAAGATCGGCAACGAGCTTATTTTTATGCCGGGTGTAGCTGGGATTATCCGAAATGAACAAAAGGAGATCCTGTTCGGTCGTAAACATAACGAATCAACCTGGGGGCTGATTGCTGGAGCAATTGAGCTTGGTGAGACACCGGCTCAAGCGATGGTAAGAGAGGCACTGGAAGAGGCAGGTCTAGTTGTTAAACCAGAGAAAATTATTGGAGTATACGGTGGTGAAAAACAACGTTTTACATACAGTAATGGTCACCAGGTTGAATATCTAACCATTGTATTTGAATGCAGCATCAAGTCTGGACAACTCACACCTGATAATGAAGAGATGAAGGATCTGCAATTTTTCCCAGAGGATCAGCTTCCACCCATGGCAAACCAATATCCAGATTATATTTTTAGTTCCAATCATGAAGAACGGGCCCATTTTGAAAGATAATCCAGTGTGGAACTGGAGTCTAAAACTCACCTTATTTTTACCGAATCAATTAAGATCCTGGATATATGATGAGAACATATATTGGTCATTTTGTATTTCCGAAGCATGTATTGTTACAGCGAGATATCATATCGGATCAAGGCAAAGGTGGCAAGCGCGCCATACGTGTATATCCGCCTTGGGACAAACCAACAAGTAAACAGGCTCTAAACACGCAGCAATGGCAGCTGGAATAATTCCTGGAAGTATCTTTTACCGAACCATTGAACTGTGATCAAGCCCGGGTACTTTATGGCACCCAACGATTGAAGTAAGCGAAACAGTAGCCCAGCATCTCCAGGTTCTTTTCCTCCGAATTCCAGCTTTCACCGATCTTTTGGCATATCTCTCTAATCGTTATTTCCCAGTACTGAAGCGTGTGTAATGTCTTCCATTGTTAAAAATAGTGAACGTCAGTTCATTTAGCTTTTTTGAAATTGTGCTTGCCTTAATGTGAACATTAAGCCTTAGGATGTAAAAGAACCGGCCAAATACATCCAAAAATGAACATAAAGGAGGAGTCAGCAGTATGGCTTTTTCGATAAAAGAAGCTTCGGAGCGGCTGGGTTGTCCTGCACATAAAATTCGTTACTACGAGAAGGAGGGACTGCTCCCTTACATTCAACGGGATCAACATGGAAATCGGTTGTTCGAGGAAGAACATCTGGATTGGATGAGACTGATGTCCTGTTTCCGGGCAACGGGTATGAAAGTATCTACACTGAAACATATGGTTAGTCTGGCACTGGACGGGGATTCAACGATTCCACAACGGAAAGCGATCCTTCACGAATATAAAGAGGAATTACATCGCCGCCAACTTGAAATTGCCGAAGCACTTGCAGCGGTGAATAACAAATTGACGATCTATGAAGACATAGAAACAGGAAAGCTTCCTTCAGAAAGCAAGCTGCTAGACCAAATGGAAAGCATCGGCAAAGACTAATATTAACGGATGGAGAGATGGAGAGATGAAGCAAAGAGTGCTGGGAAATAGCGATATAGTCGTATCTTCGATTGGATTGGGAATTATGGGCATGTCTCCGGGGATGTATGGAGAAACCAATGATGAGGAGTCAATGAAGACCATCCATCACGCTCTGGAGATTGGCGTTACACTGCTAGATACAGCTGATGTGTATGGTAATGGTCATAATGAAGAACTACTGGGGAAAGCGCTGAAGGGACGTCGCGATCAGGCCATTATTGCTACCAAATTTGCGTATACCCCAAACTATGAGACGTTGAATGGTCATCCGGATTACGTGAAAAAGGCTGTAGAAGCAAGTCTTCGCAGGCTGGACACCGACTATATTGATCTGTATTACCAACACAGGGTAGATCCTCAGATTCCGATTGAGGAAACGGTTGGCGCGATGGCTGACTTGGTTAAAGAGGGGAAAGTCCGCTGCCTTGGATTGTCGGAAGCATCGGCTTCCACTTTACGCCGTGCACACGCCGTTCATCCAATCTCTGCGTTGCAGAGCGAATATTCCCTGTGGAGCCGGGATATTGAGGACGAGATTCTACCAACTGCGAGAGAACTGAATATTACCCATATTGCATACAGTCCATTAAGCAGAGGGTTTATCTCAGGTGAGATACGGAAATTCGAAGATTTGGATGATAATGATCTGCGCAGATATATGCCGAGGTTCCAAGGAGACAATTTCGCCAAAAATATAGAAGTTGTGGATAAAATCAAAGAGATTGCGATGGAGAAGAGTTGTACGCCTGCACAATTGGCTTTAGCTTGGACTATGGCTAATAACGCATTGCCGATTCCGGGAACGAAACGAATCAATTATTTGGAGGAAAACGCGAACGCTGCAACGATTGAACTTACATCTGATGACTTAGCTCGCATTGAAAAGGTAAGTCCCCAACATGAGGTCCATGGAACACGTTATATGAAAGAAATGATGACTCAGCTTAACGGGTAAAAATGAGGCAAAAAAGGAAGTATGATTTAGTGGAATATCCTGTATAATTTAGAGAACAATCATGTTTGCATTTCTGTAGAGAATGAAGGATCTACGATTGGAAAATAAGGTATCCCTATTATGGGAGTGATTCTACTGCCACTTTGAATACTGGAGTGTGGTCATGATCGTATTAACGTCAGCAATAGCATTTACCTTCCTGATCCTAATCGTGATTCTCTTTCAAATTGCTTTAGCGGTAGGTGTGCCGTGGGGCGAGTATGCTATGGGTGGGAAGTTTCCCGGGAAATACCCCATCTCCATGCGTTTTGCCTGCATAGTTCAGATTGCGATTTTGGCATTTATGGGTATCATTGTTCTGAGTAAAGCAGAATTGCTTTGGGCTCAGTGGTCTGATTTTGCAGAGACAGCGATCTGGTTTATCGTCGCGTATTTAGTACTTGGAACGATTTTGAATCTGATTACGAGAAGTGTATGGGAACGAAGAATCTGGGCGCCCGTAACGTTGATGATGCTGATAACGAGTATAATAGTGGCTATGTCATAACAATGAACAATAACGAAATATACAAAACTAGAGCCCTTGCGTGTATGCCAAAGGGCTCTATGAATTACTGCCGTTCCTCATTTATACTAATGATAGTTTAACCCTACATAGAGAAGATCAACGGAGAGGAGCGGTTTTATTATGCCGATCTACTACTACCTTGCAGCAGTTTTATTAGTTGTAACAGCCTATTTGGTTCGACGTAAGTTCAAGATTTTCCGTCCAGCAGGAAGACGCAGAAAACAGACGAAAGTTACATACAGACGAAAAAAAGCACCATTGAATCTTGGACTTCGAGAAGAAGTCTCCTATCAGCAAACCATTCTTCAATTGGAGAAGAGTTACAATAAGCATTTTGCCAACAAACTCAAGATCCGAATTCAACAGGAATATCCTCACATGAAAACGCTGGAGTATCGGTGGAAATTGATAGAGCTTAAGCGATATTTCATTATGGCTTCATTACTTAAGCAGGTGCCCATGTTCAGTGATGAAGTTGATGATTTGTGGCATGAGATGCTGATGTTTACGAAATCTTACGCTGATTTTTGTGCAGAATTCATGGGTTCCACGGTACACCATGAGCCGGCAATCACCCGCCGCGAAACGCCAGGAGCACGTGCGTGGTTTGACTGGGTGTACTGTCAATTATTCGAGTTCACCCCCTACAGTGCTGCAATCTGGGGTGATTTTTTCACTTACCCATTATCCAGTGATGTACAGAAGCTGATCGCACAGGGAGATCAATCCGAACTGGTGAATGAACTGTTTCATGCCAGACGCATGCAGGAGGATCCTGAAGCTGCTCAGGTGATTGCCTACTTGATTGATCAACTACGTAGATGCGCAACTCTAAGTGAAGAAGAGCTGTCTCCAGTATCTTCCGGAAGTAGCGATGTAGCTCTCGTCATGGCTAGCGCCATGGTGTATTACTCCATGCATAACGAGGCGACATATGGGTTACACATGGGGCGGCTGGAACAGGAAATTCTTCCACAGGAAAAGGCAGCCTATGGTTCCTCGTCAAGCAGTGGCTGCACGAGCAGTTCCAGCTGTTATGCGGATCAATGTACCGACAGTAGTAGTTCCTCGGGAGGATCTGGATCATCTTCCGACTCTTCTTGCAGCTCATCCAGCTGTTCATCTTGTGGTGGTGGTGGCGATTAATGATAGAGCACAGTATGACTGAGAGATTTCATTTTAGATCAAGTAGCCCAAGGGGCATTACCTTTAAACAATCCACGCCCACTTAATAAAAGATTGATTAAAGTGGGCGTGGATAATTAAATATGCTAACCTTAAATAACTCAAATTACTCGTTCGTAATATTTATCGTTTCGTCAGTGATCGTTTTTCCATCACTTCCTAATGCTTGAACAACCAAGCGATGATGCAAAGACTTACCGGTAATATTCCACGTTACTTTCCAACCATCTTTCGCGTTAATATCGTAACCAATCAGTTCTCGCTCTCCCCAAGATTCCGTCCCCGTTGGAACAATCCAAAAAAGGAGTGTGTCCGCGTTGGTCGCCTCTACTGTGACATTTAATGCTGTACTTTTTGCAGGGACGACGACCCAACCTTCTTTCTCGGAAAAGTTAGTCTCAACACTCATGATTACAGGTGCAGTCTCATTTCTTGGGATAGTCTCCGTGTCCTGATTTTCAGCAGAATCTTCTGAAGCGCAGGCCGTGAGAAGAAGGAAGAAGAGAAGAAACGGATAGATTGCTTTTTTTGTCATGAATGTTACCTCATTCGATAAGTTTAATATAAGTAAGGAGTTGTTAACCAAAATGAATCTCTTTGGAGCTTTAATATTATTATTTATATGTTTTTTTGTGTTTCTTATCATTGTAGTAGTTGTACGTTATGCCATAGATTCGTCAAAAACATCAATAAGACTTGAGTATCTGATCAAAGAAGTGCATGAGTTGAAAACTGAAATCAAAAAACAAAACAACAATAAACAAGATGAGAAAAAATGTATCATTGACGAGAGAATATAGATGTTAGTTATATATCCCTTTAATGATGATGACTTGTAGTCTATTGTTTTCCCTTAACTCCAGGTAGTTAAGAAACAGAAGAAGCGTTATCAGGACAAGGATCACTGACAAAAACTTTTGGAATTTTCCCATGACCGATTTGACCTCCTCATTAATATATTTGTCAGTTTAAGCGTAACAAGAAGAGCACTGTGCATTAACAAGATGAATTCGAGAATGCCATCTGTAATACATAACAACGGGAAGGAATTAAAGTTATAGACGAAATGAAAAAAGGACTGTTCCACTACCGGGAATCAGTCCTGTTTCAATTTACAACCAACGGTCTCTAAATCTCAATGGTGATGATGCGCATGGGCATCCGGTGCGTCGCCTTTGACGGTACACAATACCGAGGTGTCATGCAGATGTTTTTCAGACTCCACTTGGAGTGTCACATGCTTGATTTCTTTATGTTCTAATAGATGTTCAATCTTCTGAACAAGCACCTCGGATGCGTACACATCCATCGTTCCGTCGACCACGATATGAGCGGTCAGCGCATTCAGGTTGCTGGTAATGGACCAGACATGCACATCGTGGACGCCTTTGACGCCATCGACTTGTTTGATGGTCTGAACAAGGTCATTTACATCCACATTCGCTGGGGTTCCTTCCATCAAGATATGCAAGGATGATTTGGTTACGAAGAACCCGCTTCGCAATACCAGTGCTGCGACAATCACACTCGCAAGTGGATCGGCCCAGCCCCAGCCGAAGAACATCATGAGCAGGGCGGCAACTATGGCCCCAACGGATCCCAGCATGTCACTGATGACATGAAGATAGGCGCCGCGCATATTCAGGTTTTTCTCCGTATCGCTACCGCGCATCATAATCCAGGCAACCAGAATATTGATGAGCAGTCCAATGATACTGATGATCAACATGCCGACCGTTGCGACTTCTGGCGGATGAATGAAGCGACCAATGGCTTCGTAGAAGATGTAAAGAGAGATCGCGATTAAGGTGACTCCATTTAACGTAGCTGCGAGAATCTCAAAGCGTCTGTAGCCGTAGGTTTTTCCAGCATTTACTGCTTTTTCGCCAAAGGTGAACGCCAGCAAAGCGATTCCCAAAGCAATTGCGTCTGACAACATATGACCTGCATCGGAGATGAGCGCCAAACTGTTCGTGATATATCCACCAACGGCTTCAATGATCATATAGACGGTAATAATGATGAAGGAGAACAATAGTACTTTCTTGTTGTTCGTGTGAGCATGATTGTGTCCATGGTCATGATTGTGGTGATGTCCAGACATATGAAATCCTCTCCTTTGGAGCGCTGCTCCGGTATGTAATATGCTTTTTTTATGATTAAAAGTGATCCTCGGCAATGATTAATCACTTATAAATGAATATATGAGCAGTTGTTCATATGTTATGTTTTTATTATAGGTGCGGCTCATAATAGTGTCAACCAGATTCGAGAAAATATAAACATACCCGGTGCGTTCATCGCATGTGTGCTGGCGGTTTATGTTGCTTTTGTGCTACCATCTGTGCAGGATCAGTGTCGCGGAAGTTTCCGCTACATATTAGATGAATTTGAAACTAGAAAGGGCGGACAAGCATATGAAGCATCTGCTTCTGGCGGACGACGATGCCAATATTAGAGCGCTCCTCCGGCATGTCATGACCAAGGAAGGGTATCGGGTGCATGAAGCACAGGATGGGTTGGAAGCGGTCAAGGTAATGCAAGCAACGCCGATTGATCTGGCAATTCTGGATGTGATGATGCCAGGTATGGACGGACTGGAGTTATGTGATTTCATTCGGCAGCATTATGACATTCCCATCATGCTGCTGACAGCGCGGGATCAGCTATCCGACAAACGGGATGGGTACTTGAGAGGCACAGATGAATATGTGACGAAGCCATTTGAACCCGAGGAACTGGTCTACCGGGTCAAGGCATTATTTCGCCGTTACCATCGCACGTCCAGTGACATCATTCGTATGAATCGCATCGTGATTGACCGAAACAATGTGGAGGTCTCCGATGGGCAATCGATTCTCTTTTTGCCAATGAAGGAATTCGAGCTGCTCTCTCAGCTTGCCCAGTTTCCGGGTCGTTTGTTCTCGCGGGATGAACTGATTCGGCTCGTTTGGGGAGCGGATTACGAAGGAGATGATCGCACCGTTGATGTACATATCAAGCGGCTGCGTGATCGTTTTGCCGATTATGCGGATGATTTTGTCATTCAGACGGTACGGGGGATTGGTTATAAGATTGAGGTGAAAGCGCATTGAGATCACTGTACTTTCGGGTATTCCTGATTACGATCGCGGTGATTCTGGTCAGCGCCATGCTGGGTTTTCTTTTGTCCAATATTTATTATCATGCGAAGCTGAAGTCTTTCAATGACGAGAAGCTGGTGGGCATCGCGACGCAAATGAAGCAGTTTGTGGAGCAGGAACCCGCTGCAGTGGAGCATTACCTGAACAATGCCGCAGCACTCGGTTACGAAATTTACGTAACGGATGGAAAAGGGAATGACCAATTCTACGGCCGTGAATTCCGCCAGAAGGATCTGGACAAGCAGGCTGTAGATCGGGTATTAAGTGGTGAGATATACCACGGCGTCGCCGAGTTTCCCAGCAAACCCTTTATTACAGGGTTCTTTGATAATCAATTGAGCAATACTGTCGGTGTTCATCTACAGATGGGCAATGCAAGTTATGCGTTATTTATCCGTCCAGACGTCATTTTACAATTTGGGGAACTGCGTATCTTTTTCGCGCTGATTGGAGCGTTTACGGTTGCCATTAGCGTCCTGCTCTTTATAATCAGTACCCGCTATCTGGTGAATCCGATTGAACGTCTGTCCGAGGCGACCAAGCGCATTGCCCAAGGGAACTATAATCTGAAATTGTCCACCACGCGGCGTGATGAGATTGGACAGCTGGCCCAGCATTTCATGACCATGAGTCGTGAATTGGAGCGGGTAGATCAGGCGAGGCAGCAGTTTGTATCCAACGTATCGCATGAGATCCAATCACCGCTGACCTCGATTCAGGGGTTTGCCCAACTGGTGGGAGATCGGGATCTGCCTGAACAGGAACGCGAGCACTATGCCTCTATTATTGAGGAGGAGAGCCGCCATCTCTCACTGCTTAGTAAACAATTGCTGCTGTTGTCCTCCCTTGAACAAGGCCATGAGGATATGACCAAAGTGAGATTCTCTCTGCGGGATCAGTTCCGCCAAGCGGTTCAGGTGCTGCAATGGCAGCTGGAAGAAAAAGAACTGCTGCTCCGGATTTCGGTACCCGAATCCATTCAGCTCTATGGCAATGAAGTGCTGCTCATGCAGGTCTGGATGAATCTGCTGGGGAATGCCGTGAATCATCTTCCACAGGGGAGAAGCATCGAGATTCGTGCCGAGGAGACGAATGCCCAATGCGTGATCCATATTCGGGATACAGGGGATGGGATTGCAGCGGAGCATCTGCCGTTCCTGTTTGATCGTTTCTACCGGGTAGACCGTGCAAGAGAGCGTTCCTCCGGCCGAACCGGGCTTGGACTTGCCATTGTGCAGAAAATTATCCGTATTCATGACGGCACGATTGAGGTCTCCAGTTCGTCAGAGGGAACGGTCTTCACCGTGACGCTCCCGCAGATGTAATCTGTTATTCATTTGCCGTTCATTTTCACCTCCTATACTTGGGTTATCAAGAGGAGGTCAGAGAACATGTACTTGGCTATTAGAGAGATGAGGTTTGCGAAAGGGCGCTATGCGTTAATTGCTACAATTATGGTACTTGTTTCATTTCTGGTTTTATTTGTCACAGGTCTGGCACAAGGGCTAGCGTATGATAACGCGGCATCCATCAAAAATATGGCAGCAACCCATTTTGTTCTGGAGCAGGATTCGAATCATCGGTTTACCCGGTCCCAGGTGAGTCAGGATCAGCTGGAGCAGACACGCTCCGCAGTGGGGCAAGAGAATGCTGAACCGCTGGGAGTGAAAATGACAACGGTTAGTCCTGCTGGCGACACGAAGAAGATGGATGTAACGCTATTCATGGTGAACCCGGAAGGCTGGCTGGCTCCAACCGTAACCGAAGGATCGCCAATCACGGATCAGAAAGACGGGCAGGTTGTGGTGGATCAAAAGCTGTCTGAATCCGGCGTGACCATTGGAACAGTACTGGTCGATCAAGCCTCGGGAACGGAGTGGACAGTGGGGGGATTTGTGGAAAATGAGTCCTTCAGTCACTCACCGGTTGTGTTCCTGAATGAGCAGCAATGGCTCGCTATTCAGGAAGGTTCCCGTACTTCGCAAGGAACAGCAGGAGCCAATGCCCCGGTATACAATGCCATTGCCATTAAGGATGCTGGCGAGAAGGTAGACAGCCTTAGTTCCGCACTGCCGAATACGGAATTAATTACGAAGTCCGATGCGGTATCAGCCATTCCTGGGTACAAGGAAGAGCAGGGCTCGCTGCTCATGATGATTGCCTTTTTATTTGTCATCTCGGCGTTTGTGCTTGCGGTATTTTTCTACGTCATCACGATTCAGAAAACGAGTCAATTCGGTATTCTGAAAGCTATTGGGACGCGCAATGCGTATCTGGCTCGCAGTGTTTCACTGCAAGTATTGCTTCTATCCGTCGGCAGTCTGGTGATTAGTGTCCTGCTGGTTCAATTATTTGAATCCATCTTGCCAGCTTCGATGCCGTTTCAATTAGGTTTGTCCACCCTGACCCTAACCTGCGTGTTATTCGTGATAATGTCTATGGCGGGTTCATTATTCTCGGTGTGGAAGGTGACCAAAATTGATGCGCTTGATGCGATTGGGAGGACAGCAGCATGAGAAACCGATTGGTATTGCAGGGAATTACAAAGACCTTCGAAGATGGCGGGTTCAAACGGACGATATTGGATAAGTTGGATCTGGAGGTGGCCGAAGGAGAACTCGTCGCAGTTATGGGGCCTTCCGGGTCAGGCAAAAGTACATTTCTGTCCATCGCAGGCGCACTCCTCGAACCGACGGAAGGACAGGTTCTGCTGGATGGCGCATCGATTATGGGTAAAAACAAGCAGGAGATATCCGATGTGCGGCTCCAGCAGCTCGGATTTATTTTTCAAAGCGCCAATCTCATTCCATATCTGAAAGTGGAAGAACAACTAATGGTAGTTGCCAAGCTTGCCGGAACGGACAAAAACAAGGCAGAGAAGCGAGTGGATGAGCTGCTGGATACGGTAGGTTTATCGCATCGGCGTAAAGCATATGCAGAGAAGCTGTCCGGCGGAGAACGCCAGCGGGTTGCCATTGCCAGAGCATTGATGAATGATCCGGCTGTTCTGCTCGCGGATGAACCGACAGCCAGTCTGGATGCGGAACGTGGCCTGGATATTGTGGGCATGATTGCACGGCTCGTGAAGGAGCAGGGCAAGAGTGCGGTGATGGTTACGCATGATGAGCGGATTTTGCCGCTGTGTGATCGGGTTCTCTTTTTGGAAAACGGGAAACTGGTACACCATTAGCGCTCGGAGTGAGCGTAAGGTTGTTCTGTCATCGGAGTGGCAATTATAAGCTTCTTTAATTCAACGGATATCGCATCAGAAGGTCCATGGAATCCCGATGGGAAAAATGGCCTTCTTTTTTCTTTTTTGATCTATAATGAGAGATAGAACTTATAATGGAAGATTTATTTTACATAGAGAGGATCGGATATTGCATGAAAACGTTGGATCAGGAACACTTCCCGGCGCTCAGTACATCGATTCATTGGGGGATCGTTGAAGCGGAGTTTAGACTGAATGACATCGTGGATGAAACGCTGGTAAGTAATGTGAGCATTATCCCGTTTGTCGGGGAACAAGTGGTTGTTTTTCAGATCGAGAACGGGAAATGGGAGCTGCCCGGAGGAACGTTGGAGGTAGGAGAGGAGTATATGGATGGACTGCAACGTGAAGTGATGGAGGAGCTCGGAGCCGAATTGCTTTCGTATCAGGTGTTTGGGCAATTTCATTGCATGTCGAGTGCGCCTGAACCGTATAGACCGCATATTCCGCATCCTCATTTTGTGAGACTTATTGGCTATGGAGAAGTTAAACTTGTGGGCCAACCGCTGAATCCGGTGGATGGGGAGCAGGTGATTGCGGTAGAGGTTGTGGAGATTGGTGAAGCGATCCGAAGATTCGAAGAACAGAATAGAGACGACATTGCGGAAATGTACCGATTGGCTTATGTGCTGCGAGAAGAAGGCAAACGGTGAGTAACTGGAATAGGAGTAGTAATTAGTATGGAGTAACAATTAACGTTTGAAGTCGGAGTTCAAACTAACGAATAATCTGCCGGAGGAGCCATCTCATGCGTAAGAGATCGATTAAAATATTCAGAGGCGTCATACTTAGTATCCTTCTAATCATCATACTCGCTCTGATCTTTCCCACTTGGACCCCTGGGATCAAGGGAGAAAATAGTATCAGCACATTAGGACAGATCGAGATCAATGGTGCAGGTCATGAGGTTATGATTCGCGGGGCGGATCGGAACAATCCTATCCTTCTTTTCGTCCATGGTGGACCTGGTTGCTCCGAGATTCCTTATGTAAGGAAGTATCAGCAGGAGCTTGAACAACATTTTACCATTGTGCATTATGATCAACGTGGAAGTGGAAAGTCATATCATTTGTTGGAGGATTATTCGGATGTGACTTCAGATGTGCTTGTAGATGATTTACTGGCTTTAACGGATTACGTCACTACTGAACTGGGGCAAAGAAAGGTTACGTTGGTCGGTCATTCATTTGGTACATACATAGGGACAAAAGCGGCAGCCAAAGCACCTGAAAAATTCCTTGCTTATATAGGTATTGGGCAAGTTGCTGATACTGTGCAGAGTGAGCTGGATAGTTTGGAATATACGATTATACAAGCGAAACAAGCTGGCAGTATAGCGGATGCGGAAAGTCTGGAACGTCTTCGAGGTCCGATTGAGCGAGGGGAGGAGCACACACCAAGAAAGTTGGTTCGCAAATATGGCGGTGCAGCCAGACTTATTGATGACAACAGGGATTATACGCTCGGCTTTCTTCTGGGAACCGAGTATAATGCGCTCGATGTGATTCGCTATTCCATGGGAGTGCAGGCTACACAGGAAATTCTCCTGAAGGAGGAATCCGCCAATCATTTGCCAGACATTGTAGATCAGCTGGAGATCCCGACTTATTTTGTTATGGGGAAATATGATTATATGACATCTGTGAATGCGGCACGGGATTATTTCAATGAGCTCGAAGCACCCGAAAAAGATTTTGTTCTATTTGAAGAGTCGGCTCATTACCCACAGTTCGAGGAGAAAGAACGATTTGCAGCGTGGTTGATGGGGGTAGTAGATCGTTTGAAATAAAGTATTTCATTCAGAAGGGAAAAGAATTTGAAGGGCTAGCCATTCATAGTGAAGAATATCAAATAAGAATTTGACTTTTGAATAAGCGAGGGATGGCAATGGCGCAACGTGATACTAAATTGATCATTAGACTAGCATTACCAGAGGAGGCACCAGTGGTATTGAATCTTTGGCAAGAGTCTGCCCGGTGGCTGAACTCCAAAGAAATATATCAATGGCGTCCTGAGTATTTCAATCTGGAACAAGTCGTTGAATTCATGACGGATGGATCAGAAGTATACCTTGCTGAAAACAAACATGAAACCGTAGGGACGTATACCTTAACATGGTCAGACCCTCAGATTTGGAAAGAACTCGACAACCCAGATTCCGGATACATACACCGATTCGCAGTGAATAGAGATTTTAAAGGGCAAGATATAGGACTACTCCTTTTAAAATCAGCAGAAGAGAATATCAGGCATAAAGGAAAGACCATGATCAGGCTGGATTGCATGGCAGATAATTTGCGACTCAATCAATACTACAAGGATTATGGATTCCAATATATCCGAAGAGTGGAACTGGGGAGCTGGAGTGCCAGTCTATATGAAAAACAATGATGGTGTCTCTATCGAGTTCGTTAATCCCGTAAGTGTATAAAAAGGGGGATTATTGATGCTTTTATCCTATTATCCAATGAGATTAGCTGATGCGGAAAAAATCGTTACCTGGACGTATGAAAATGAATATGCGATGTACAGTTTCTCTGATTCTAATGAAGATATTCATGAATTGATGAATGGGGAGTACTTTGCTGTCCTGGATGAGCTGGAGAAGTTAGTGGGATTTATTTGTTGTGGAGAATCAGCACGTGTACCGGGAGGAGCCTCAATCGGACTGTATCAAGAAGAAGGATATCTGGATATAGGCCTTGGATTAGATCCTGATCTGACAGGGCAAAAGATAGGGTCTGTATTCCTTAAACAAAGTTTAGTATTTTTGCAAAACCAATTTAAATGTTCTCAGTTTCGGCTGGTGGTTGCCACATTCAACGAGCGAGCAATTAAAGTATATGAGCGGATAGGCTTTATAAGAGATAAGGCGTTTTATAGCAAAGTGAATGACAAAGATATGTTATTTATCAGTATGAAAATGGAAATGGAAATGCCCATCTACTCTTTTGAAGAAATAACGGAACAGGATTTAACTGAAGTCAGAGAAATATATAATTACTATGTCTCCAACACGACTATCTCGTTTCATACGGAAGAATTGACCCTGGAAGAAATTAAGGCATCGGTCATGAACCGAAATCCGCGTTTTAAATCGTTTGTCATTAAAGAAGAGAACGAAATTAAAGGTTATGTGCTAATTACCCAATACAAGAGCAAACAAGCTTACGACTTCTCGGGAGAAGTAACCATTTATTTGAGACCGGATATTGTAGGGAAAGGCATTGGTGGAACGGCTCTGCGATTCATAGAGGATGTTGCGCGCGAGCAAGGCTTCTACACCTTGATTGCTACAGTATGCATGGAAAACACACGCAGCAAGTCTCTGTTTGAAAAGCATGGATATGAGCAGTGTGCGATGTTTAAAGGTGTGGGATATAAATTCGATCGCAGATTGGATATTGGTAGTTTCCAAAAGGTGTTATAACGTATGAATAATATTCAATATAATCTAAAATTCGAAAAACTCGTCGCTGAATTAGAACTTGGTGAGCTGATTAGTACACCCAAGACAATCTCAGGTGGGCTTTTACATCGCATGTATTCCATTAAAACCACGCATGCCAAATATGCTGTAAAAGCACTGAATCCTCAAATTATGAGTAGACCTACAGCTATGCAGAATTATATCCAATCCGAAAAAATAGCAAACGTGGTGGCAAATTTTATCCATGCTCAACCTGCCAAAGTGATAGACGGTTCTTCAATGCAGATATTAGAACATCAATGTTATCTTATATTTGACTGGATCGATGGTAAAAGTCTGGAGCTTCATGAACTAACCAAAGCACATTGTGAGCATATGGGCATGATTCTTGCAGATATCCACAAGATCGATTTTTCACAGCTTCATATTCCTAAATTTCAGTTGGATCATTCCAAAGAAACCAATTGGGATTATTATTTAAACAAAGGGCAGAAAGAAAATTCTGATTGGACGACCCTATTAGGTAATAGCATTCAAAAGCTCTATGAGTGGAGTATACAGGCAAAAAATGCATCAGTAATGCTGGCTTCAGATACAGTTATTAGCCATAGAGATCTTGAACCTAAGAACGTGATGTGGCAGCAGGACAACCCCATCATTATTGATTGGGAATCAGCGGGTTATATTAATCCGATGCATGATCTGGTGGAAACAGCTATGTATTGGTCAGTAGATCACACTGGAAACATGGACAAAGAAAGGTTCTTGGCTTTTATAGTTGGATATCGGTCTCAAGTGGGAAGTTTAAACGCCAATTGGAGAATGGTTCTCGAAAATGGTTTTGCCGGAAAGTTGGACTGGCTCGAATACAGTCTGAAACGCTCTTTGTGGATTGAATGCACAGACGATGAAGAACAACAAATGGGAACATCACAAGTTACATGGACTATTGAGGCTTTAAAACAATACGAGGATATGATCTCAGATGTTGAGAACTGGTTGAGTAGCTAAATCCGAGATCCGAGATAATTTTATCCGATAAAACGGAAAGGTGTGGACTGCATGGTAAACGCAAAAGGAACACTAAGAACATGCGAGCAAGGACACTCCTACTCCAAAAGTAGCGATTGTCCAACTTGTCCCGTCTGTGAACAGGAACGAAAACCGAAAGAAGGATTTCTTTCATTGCTGTCCGCACCAGCCAGACGTGCGCTGGAGAATCAGGGGATTACGACATTGCAGCTGCTCTCGCAATACACTGAAAAAGAGATATTGAAGCTGCACGGGATCGGGCCTTCTGCGATGCCAAAACTTAAACAAGCACTCGAAGAAGAGGAATTATCTTTTAATAAGTAACTCTCATAAGAGGATTCAAATAGAGGAGGAGACATCTTGAAGATTTTCTTGGTAAGACACGGGATGGATGAGGAGGGCTACAGAGGTGGCTGGAGTCAGCGAGGACTCATTGAGCAAGGCATTATTCAATCGGAGAAACTCGGAGATTATCTGTACCATCATTCTGAGCAATTCAAAATAAACACGATACTTAGCAGTGATCTTCCGCGTGCAGTACAGACTGCCAAAGAGCTTGAAAAAAGACTGAACATCAAGGGACATTACCAGAAAGACTGGAGAGAAATGAATAACGGAGATCTGGCTGGAATGCCAAACAAGGAAGCTGAAGTGAAATATGCAGGCGTTTATTTTAACACTCTTGGAATGGATACCCCGTTTCCAGGAGGAGAAAGTCCTCGGAATTTTTATAACAGAATATGTTCATCCTTTCGGGATTTATGCCAGAGTATAGAGGAGCAACATGTCGAATCCAATGTTCTACTGGTCACGCACGGTGGAGTAATCAACATCCTCTATTATCTTTTGGGAAACCAAAAATGGACCAATACATCGGAGTTTCATTCTATTGGGAATGCCAGTGTACATACGGTTGAGAAAGGACTAAATGGTTGGGAGTTTAGCAGCATGAATATGATGAGTCATCTAGATTAGAAAATGGAAGTCTAAGGGGGGTGCCGATATGAGTGACAAACCGAGTGAATTGTTGCGTGGGTTGAAATCCTTGTCTGGACCTTTTCTGAATTGGGATACCGAACAGTTACCGGGTCGACCGGGGGAGCTTTTTCTGGAATGGCTGAGACTGGCTATTGATCATGAGGTGAAAGAACCCCATGCGATGACGATCTCGACGGTGGACTCGGAAGGTTTTCCAGATGCACGAGTATTGATTTTGAAAGACGTGGTTGACGAAGCTTTTTATTTTGCATCTGGCTCGGAGAGTCGAAAAGGTCAGCAGCTTGGGAGCAATCCGCATGTGGCATTGACCTTTTACTGGCCTGCGCTGGGCAGACAAATTCGCATAAGAGGGACCGCTGAGGATATGGGAGCGGAAGCGGGGGCGGCGGATTTTCGGAAAAGATCGGCAGGGGCCCGCGCAGTGGCGATGACGGGACGGCAAAGTCAGGAGCTGGAGAGCGAGGAAGCATTGGAACACGCCATTGCCGCTCAGAAGGAACGAATCAGCCGAGACCCTGATGTTACTACACCGAATTGGAGACTGTACGCCGTGAACGCAAAGGAAGTTGAGTTCTGGCAAGGAGACCCGGAGCGAAAGCATGTGCGAATCCAATATGTACTGCAACACGGGCAATGGAAGCACCAAAGGTTATGGCCGTGATTTTATAAAGGGGGAATAGGTGTGAGTCGTAGAACTACAGGGACACTTTTGCTGGTCATAGCGGCATTTCTGTACGGTGTTCGATATGTGAGTGCTGCCATTTTTGGTTCTGGAGTAACTTCGTGGGATTCGGACTTGTTTCAGGGCATGCTGAATTATGTGGGAACCGCTCCGCAAAGTTGGAGTATAGCTGCTTTAATTCTGGGCTTGTTTTATTTAGTATGGGCGGAATATGAAGCATCCAGCTCCAAAACCAAAGAACGTCTCAAGCGATTTGGGAGTTATGAAACTGTAGATCAAGAAGCCGAAAGCCGGAACAAAACAGAATAATTGGACAGAGTGATTCCTTATAACAACGGTTATTATACTAGTTTGATGTAAGCTGGGACCATATAATCCTGAGTTTGGAAGGACTGAAACTCAATAAAATGGCTGGGGGTACTCTGTTCTTCACATCCCAGCGTACATAATGTCATATCGAACATCGGCCGAGATCCGCTATAATCTCCAAGTTGAAAAACATGGATATGGAATCGGGAGGTACATCGAATGACAACGAGAAACAGATATAAATCACTTGAACTTGAAACACCCGGCGTATATGAGCTGGAAGGACTGGAGGTCGGTGTGACCTCTAATTGCAATTACAAATGCGACTATTGCTGCGCCTACAATCGGGATGATGGGCAATGCATAAGCGGTCAAGAGGTTATCCGAATTATCAGTGAGCTTCCGCGGCTCAAGCGAGTGCGTTTGTCCGGGGGAGAGGTGACCCTGAAATTTCAGGATTGCCTGGAGATTGTGACGTATTGCGGGGCAAATGGCATCGACACGCAATTAAATACCAATGCCAGTCTGCTAACGGAAGAACGAATTCATGCTTTGCGTGATGCCGGCTTGTCCAATATCCATATTTCATTCAACTATACAGATCGGGATGCATATGCGGCCTATTACCGAGTACATCCCCGCATGTATGAGCGATTGGAGCATAACATTCGTCTTTGTACTGAAGCGGGGCTGGAGACCGTATTGGAGACGCTGCTATTTGAAGGTACCCAGGCAAACATGCAGGCCATTAGCGATAAAGTCTATGAACTGGGTGTGCGCATCCATGAGATCCAGAACAGCATCGTGATGCCACATACTCATTGGAGCCAGATTGCTTCGAAGGAATCGCTCATCCATTCCGTAAACGAGCTAATCAAGCATAAGAAGGAAGATACGACCTTATATTTTACCTGTATGGACCGTTTCGCTGAACAACTGGGTTTGCGTGAACAGCCGGGTGTCTATTTCTCCAATTGTGTGGATGGAACCAAACAGCTGCATTTGCATGGCAATGGAGATATTCTCATCTGTGAGTTATGTCATCCGGTCGTGATTGGTAATATCTATCAGGGTACATCTTTGAAGGATATTTATACGAAACAGCCCCAAGCGTTAACGGATTTTCTGGAAAAGAAGCCCTGCCCTGCGTACGATGCTCTTTTTGCAGGTGACACGTCACGATTATAAAAAGCTGCTTAGGATCGTCCTTGTCCCGATCGGGGGATATATCATGAAAATTAAGATTCACGCATCATCCTGTCAAAGGAAGGTTGCCGATCTCCATAACGGAGAACAGGGTAATCTTCTTTTTTTTGCGTTCAGCCTGTTTCAGATTCATTTAAGCTATCCAGCCTATGATGAGCCTTAAGAACTTAGATGAAGAGGTGAACTGCACATGATGAAGATGTATCCAAAATCCAACGAGAACGACCCCTATAGAAATGTAAAACCAAGGCGCAAATGGCTGATGATTACGCTTGTTATTGTTTTGGGCCTGGGTACTGTGATATACAGTCTGGCAGATCGTTACTTGATCCGGCATGTGCAGGTTGTTGTAGCGGATGACAATACATCAGCAACCAGCACCTCCAGCGGTACTTCAACCACGGCGACTGAAGTGAATGCAACGTCAGATGACTGGAACTATTCCAGCGATGATATGCAGGTCAAGATCGACAAGGTGCAGACGGGCTCTGGCTCAGATCAGATCACGTATTACGTCGCAGATGTACAGCTGTCAGATGCGAACAGTCTGCGCTCGGCTCTGGCAGATAACAGTTTTGGCACGAATATAACTGAGAACACGTCAGAGATTGCAGCGGCTAACAATGCCATCTTTGCGATCAATGGTGACTACTACGGCTTCCGTGATGACGGCGTGATTATCCGCAATGGTACGGTATATCGGGATGATCCGGTGCGTGATGCGATGGCGCTGTTCAGTGACGGTACGATGAAGACGTATAACGAGACGGAAGTTTCTTCCTCGGAACTACTGGCAGAAGGTGCGACCAACACGTTATCTTTTGGTCCGATTCTGATCCAGGACGGTGAGATCGTAAGTGATTTTAGCAGTGTGAAAATCGATAACAACTTTGGCAACCGATCGATCCAGGTTGCGAATCCAAGAACGGCGATCGGCATGATTGCGCCGAATCATTATGTATTCGTTGTAGTGGATGGACGGCAGGATAACAGCCGAGGTATGACACTCGCAGAGCTCGCCAATGTCATGAAAGGCCTTGGAGCAACGGAAGCCTATAATCTGGACGGCGGCGGTTCATCCACAATGTACTTCATGGGTCGGGTTGTTAATAATCCGCTGGGGAGAAATCAGGAACGCGGCGTAAGTGACATCCTTTATCTGAAAGAGGGACAATGATCATGACCATATTAATTCCATCATACGAACCGGATGTTCGTTTATTGAATCTGGTGTTACAGTTGCAGACGTTTCAGTTAGGACCCATTGTCATTGTGGATGATGGCAGCGGCCCGGGTTACCGGGGGATTTTCGAGACGGCAGAAGCCTATGGTTGTACGGTCCTGACACATACGGTCAATCTGGGCAAGGGACATGCACTCAAGACAGGGTTTCAACATATCAAGGCACATGGACCACAGGGTGGTATTGTGTGCGCAGACAGTGACGGGCAGCATGTGCCGCATGATATCCGCCGTATCTTCGATGTGCTGCTGGAGCAGACCACCCCAGGAATCGTGCTCGGCAGCCGCCGGTTTAGCGGAACGATTCCTGCACGCAGTCGTTTTGGCAACACAGTTACCCGGGCGGTCTTTTCCATCACAACGGGTACCAAAGTATATGACACTCAAACGGGCTTGCGTGGTTTTCCATATTCCATGCTGGACTGGCTCTGTCAGATTCCGGGTGATCGGTTTGAGTACGAGATGAACATGCTGCTAACCGCAAAGAAGGAAGGGTATGAGATCATGGAGGAGTTTATAGATACGGTCTATCTGGATCATAACAAATCTTCTCATTTTCGCCCGCTGGTAGATTCATTCCGTATTTATATGCCGATTCTAATGTTTAGTACGTCTTCGGTGTTATCGGCTTTGATTGATTTCGGCTTACTGTTCGTGATCCAGTACTTCACGCATAATTTGTTCCTATCGGTCGTTGCAGCGAGATTATGCAGCTCCATCTTCAACTATACAATCAATCGAAAGTATGTATTTTCAGCAGGGAAAACGTCCAGGGTGCGCCAATCTTTACCGAAATACTTCTCGCTGGTCATTCTGGTGCTGTTGCTAAATTACGGACTGTTGTACTTCTATAATGAAAAACTGATTATCCCGCTGATTGCAGCCAAGCTGTTAACAGAGGTTTCGATCTTTGTGTTCAGCTATTGGGCGCAGCGCAGATTTGTGTATTAAACACAGAGAGAGTGAGCGAATAGCTTGCTCTCTTTTTTTATCAAAACCGTTTCAAAAGAATATCCTGCGCTTCTTGGTTAACAAAAAAGGTCGAGAACAGGGTAAACATACCCTGTTCTCGACCTTTTAAACTCAAAGGAGGACGAGCGTTACATCAGCTTCTTAATCTCATCCTTCAGGATTTCGGACTGGGTGCCGAAGATGACCTGCACAGCTCCACCACCGAGCCTCATGACACCGGAAGCGCCAAGCTGTTTGAGCGCCCGATCGTTGACGGCTTTGTCGTCCCTGACAACTAGCCGGAGGCGAGTGATGCAGGCGTCGATGCTCTCGATATTGTCTGCGCCACCGATCTCCGCGAGCACTTTGCCAGCCTTGGTGTCGGCAGACGCCGCTGCCACGGCGGAAGCATTAGTGGGGGCATCGGCATCATAAGCGTCATCCTCGCGCCCCGGCGTTTTCAGGTTGAACTTGACAATCATGAACCGGAAAAGGAAATAATAGACGACCGCAAATGCGAGTCCTACCGGGATCATGAGCAGCGGATTGGTCGACAGCTTCATGTTCACGAGGTAATCGATCAGACCTGCCGAAAAGGCGAAGCCCAGCTTAACATTCAGCAGGTACATGATCAGGGCCGCTGCACCGGTAAGAATAGCATGCACCACATACAGCAGAGGCGCCGCGAACATGAAGGAGAACTCGAGCGGCTCGGTAATACCCGTTAAGAACGAAGCTACCGCTGCGCCGATAAAGATCGAAGCGACCATTTTGCGCTTTTCAGGCCGGGCTGTATGAATCAAGGCAAGCGCTGCCGCCGGAAGAGCGAACATCATAATCGGGAAGAAGCCAGACATGAACATGCCTGCCGTAGGGTCTCCGTTGAAGAAGCGGGTCAGGTCGCCGTGCACGACTTCCCCGGCTGCATTGGTATAATCTCCGATCTGGAACCAGGCGATGGAGTTGAGGACATGATGCAGACCGAGCGGGATGAGCAGGCGGTTAGCGATCATAAACACCATGGAGCCAACGCCTTTAAAGCCTACAATCCAGGAGCCGAAAGCGCCGATGGCATCCTGAATCGGGCTCCAGACCATGCCGAACAGGATGGCCAACACCAGCATGGAGCCGGCGGTGACCATCGGCACAAAGCGTTTGCCGGAGAAGAAGCCGAGCCAGTCAGGAAGCTTGATATTATGGTATTTTTTATACATATAGGCTGCAAGCAGTCCGGCAAATATCCCGCCCAATACGCCCATATCCAGCTTGACATCGTCAGGAATATAGCCGAATACACCTGGAACGGCACCCAGAATCCGCGTCAGCACCATATAAGCGATCAGGGCGGAAAGCGCGGCGACCGCATCCCCCGCCAGTCCGATTGCCACCCCAATGGCGAAGATGAGCGCAAGGTTGCCGAAGATCGCCCCCGCTCCCTCATTCAGGAATGGAACTACATACTGATTAAGAAATCCCCCGATCACGGGACCGAGCGGAATGTCCTTTTCATAATTAAGAAGACCGAGGCCTTGAAGAATACCTGCCGCAGGCAGGGTTGCTACAGGAAGCATCAGGGATTTTCCCAGCTTTTGCAGTGCTTTCAGCATATTGTTCTTCCTTTCTTTTTTTGATTTAGGTTATTTGGACAAGCTGACTTTCATGATAGTTCCCATGCCTGCTTCTACGCTGCCATACTCCGGGTGCGACTCCCACGGCTGTTCAGCCACATTCGCAACGATGACAGGGGTGATGACAGGATAACCGGCCGAAGCGATCGCATTCAGGTCAAATTCAATCAGGGTCTGGCCCATAGTGACCTGATCCCCGGTCTGCACTTGGGGTGTGAAGCCCTGTCCTTTCAGGCTGACAGTATTCATACCGATATGCAGCAGCAGCTGCAGTCCGGAAGCATGCTCAATCATTACAGCATGGTGCGATTTGATCAGGTGCACCACAGTGCCGTCGATAGGGGCGACCAGCCTGCCCTCCTGGGGAATCATTGCAACTCCCGGTCCCATAAGTCCTTGCGCGAACGCTTCGTCAGGCACTTCCTCCAAACTGACGCAGGTTCCGGTGAGCGGGGAGGCGATTGATATTGTCTCAGATGTTTTGGCAGATTTGTTGTTTTTCCATTTCCAGATCATTGTGTGTTGTCCTTTCTGTTGTTGGTTTTGGCATGGGTTTGAAAAAGCCGGTATAAATGCATTGCGAGAAAAGCCGTTTCTTCCTCGGGTACTTCTGTACCCAAATCCTCGGCCATTACAGCGCTCAGTTTTCTGGCCAGCTGGTATTCGGACGTATATTCATTTTTCACATATTGTGCGAAGGTGGGGGCCGTCATCGGCTGCTGATACAGGCGTTCCATGGAGAAGCGCAGGTGTATCATGAGTCTTGCCTGGCTAAGGCTGCCCTGATCAAAGCGAACGCCACCCTCCTCTTCAATAATCGACTGAAGCTTGCTGATCACATTGGATACCTTAACCAACTGTCCGACAGGGACGTGATTTACGGAGGAGTACACATGGTATGTCAGGAACCCGGCCTCATCCTCCGGTACTTCTACGCCAAAGGCCTCTCCGATCATGGCCGCCGCTTCCGAGGCGATTTCGAATTCTTTCGGGAAACTGAGCTTTGTCTCCGTAAGGAAAGGATTCAGAATCTCCATCCCGTTGCGGATACGATATAAGGTGAACTGAATATGACTCGGAAGAGCAAGGTAGATCTTGTCATTCAGCTTGCCGGGAAACTGATCAGCGATGAGACGAATAATTCGGTCAGAGATGTCGATGACATTGGGGTCCAAGTCCTTCATCAGCTCCTGCGCCTGCCCCCACTCCTCCCGGTCCTCCAGCCGGAACCTTTTCTCAATCCGCGGATCATCGGACTGAATGGTGCTTTCCGCCTTGAACGCAAATCCCAACCCTTTGCCGATCAGTACGTACTCCTTGGTATTCTGGTGCGACCGGGCCAGAACAATATTGCTGCCGACGACCCGCTCCACCTGCAGAATCATTCCTTTACTCACGGTTCACCGCCTCCTCGTTTCTAAAGTTAACGCTTTCAGGCCTCCGGAACGCAAAAAGAGCCAAGAAGCGAGTATAGTATCATGTTCGCTTCTTGGCTCATGCCCTCTGGGGTGGTAACACGCCAATTCATTTTATGTTTTTATGCAGAACGTTCTTCCTACATCATATAGAGCCGATCTGACACCGTCAACCATAATTTTGTCATCCGTCTGTTCGTCGTTTAATATAGGGAATGTGTAAATGGAAAAGGTGCCTTCGCCATGAAAGAATGATGCGGGGAAGCAACTGCGTCTATTCGGCTTCGATGCTCATGGATTATCTGACGGACTACGCGCTTCTCGGGCACACGCGCTTTCTGCATATGAACGCTTTGCAATCCGATCCGGGCTATCAGATGGTCAAAGAAATCGAGCGATTCCCGGACGAAAGCACGTGACGAACGGCCTCAATCCCCGCTATCAAGGTCGTCCTTCGTACAAGGTGTGGCAGGAACGGGAGAACTCATCCACATTCCGAATTCATGTTAAAAAGATATGGGAGGAGTATAATATGGTTCCACAGCGAGTGAGTTTGGTCACCATTGGTGCAATGCATTTGCCTGAATTACGTTCGTTCTATCAGAAGCTTGGCTGGAGTGAGACTGCAATCAGTTCAGATCAGTACAGTGTCTTTGAAACGATAGGTGTATTGTTATCGTTATATCCTATTCAGGAGCTGGAGAAAGATACGGGGATGACATTCAGTACACCTAGTGGGTTGAAGGGAACATTGCTGGCCATCAATGTGGATCAAGCGGGAGATGTTGATGATACCATAGCAAAAATTCGTGCAGCCGGAGGGAATGTAATCAGAGAGCCATATGACGCTGCCTGGGGCGGGAGAATCGCTTATTTCCTGGACCCGGAGAATAACTGCTGGGAAGTCACTTGGAATCCAACCGCCGTATTTGATGAAAAAGGAGCCATGATCACATTTTAATCACCCGCAAAGAAATCATTCATCCGTGGTTGAAAAAACAGGACTGAAACTACCAGAAGTCCAACGTTATAAGAATAGGAGCTTAATCTATGTATCTTCGAAGTGTGGAATTATTGTCTGCCAAAATCGAAAATCCAGATCAATATCCGTTTCATATACCGGCCATACAGTCATTGGAGCGATTGGAATTTAATAATAACATCACTTTTTTTGTTGGTGAAAATGGATCGGGCAAGTCTACGCTGCTGGAAGGTATCGCTCATCAATGCGGATTCAATACAGCCGGGGGCGGAAGGAATAACTACTTTGAGATTGATGCTGCAGAATCGTCATTAGGGGATTATTTGCGTTTATCCTGGCTGCCCAAAATCACCAAAGGCTTTTTCATGCGTTCCGAGTCCTTCTACCAATTTGCATCACATGTCGATGAGATGGGTTCCATTGATTATTATGGCGGGCGTTCATTGCATGAACAATCCCACGGGGAATCTTTTCTCAATCTGTTTGTCAACCGATTCAATGCCAAAGGCATCTATCTGCTCGATGAGCCCGAAGCCGCCTTATCTCCAGCTCGTCAACTTTCCTTGCTGCGCATTCTTCACGATCTGTCAGACCATTCCCAATTTATTATCGCAACGCATTCGCCGATTCTATTGGGTTATCCAGGAGCACGGATTTTGAGTTTTGATGATGGGCAGATTCAGGACGTGGAGTATGAGGATACAGAGCATTATCAGATCACCCGCAGTTTCCTGGAGAACCGCGACCGGATGCTGAACGAATTGTTCAAGGACTAATTGTTTTTATTTGACAGGAGAGTGGGAGTCGGATATGAGTACAAAATTGGTGTTGTTGGATCAACTGGCTGCCTGTTATCATGACAAGAGCTGGTTTATGCCGCTGGACGAAATGTTGCGTGATGTTACCGCTGCGCAGGCTTTGTGGCTGAATGATGAGGGGCAATCGATCTGGAGGTTGGTGAATCATCTGACGTTCTGGAATGAAACGTGGTTGGATCGATTTCTCAAGGGTGAAGTGGGTTCGGGCATTAACATGAGTAATGACGAGACGTTCATTGTTAATCCATCCCAGGTAAGTGAAGAAGATTGGCAGAAAAGCATTGCACACGTTAGTGCAACATTTAGTCGCTGGATACAGGCTGTAGAGGATAGTGATGATGCAAAACTGGGCACGACCATTCCATCGTATTTCAATGCTCCATGGTGGAATGTCATATCCAATCTGTGTATTCATAATGCGTATCATATTGGACAGATCATGATGCTAAGAAAAAAAGTCATAGGAGAGATGATATGAAAATAGGTTTTCTCATTGTCGATATGCAAGAGATTATTGTACGGGATAAGCTGGATCAAAAAGTAATAGACCGCGCTTGTGAATATATCAATCATGTCGCAGACGTACTTCGTTCAAATGAACATGTAGTGGTTCATGTACAAGATGTGGAAGGAATGGAGGATTCAAATTCTGAAGCATATCGTATGATTTCCGAGTTGGATGTGAATGAGAAGGATCTGACGATTACCAAGGAAAGTTCCAATGCATTTTGGCAGACAGACTTGGAGCAGATTTTGAAAAGTCACGGTGTTGAGCTGTTGATCATAGCGGGTTTTGCCGCAGAGGAATGCGTTCTGTTCACTTATAATGGTGCGATGGAACGAGGATTTAGACCTGTCATGTTGCAAAATGGGGTTCTCAGCACGCATCTCGAAGCAGTGGTTTCAACCTATAGAGACCGGAACGTGATTTCTTATCCTGTAGTTAATTATCTAATTCGCTAAATGTTGGGAAAGAAAAAGCAAACGACAAATATGCCTAAACGGACTCTGTAAAGGGTCTGTTTTTTGTATACAAGCATGTTCTCCAAGACAGGATACTTCATGGTTTAAATCAAACATTGCCTATATCTGCCGTGCTTGACACGATATATTGGGAGCAGGACACAGCAAGCGCGCGCTGTGTATATCGATAAGTTTGAGCGTTAATCACATGATAAGGGAGATGTGCAATGATGATGAATGTACAAATTACGAGCATTTTGGCAGAACAGAAGGAATTATTTTTAAATCTGTACAACCTGTATTTATATGATCTTTCCGAGTTCTCGGGTGAGGATTTGTTAGAAGAGGGGAAATACGATCCAACGAATACCTATCTCTATCTGGAACGAGCGGAATTACATCCGTTTTTTATCCATTATGATGGCAAGGTAATCGGATTTGTATTGGTTTGCTCTCCTCCATATGTAGATGATGATGTTGATTATACGGTTCAAGAGTTGTTCCTGGTCAAAAAGTATCGTAGACAAGGAGTGGCGGCTCAAGCGGTTGATCTGGTATTTGCACAATTTCAGGGCAGATTCAAAGTGGAGCAGCTGGCCAATAACCAATCCGCTGTTTCATTCTGGAAAAAATACTATGAACAACATCACATTGAATATGTCGAGTCTGAATACAGCATTGAGATTGATCATATTGCGGGCAGTCATCGGATTTTGTCTCAGACGTTTGTATGTGCAAGAACGGACTAGTCACTATTTTAATCTAACTCGTTATATGTTCAAGAAGGTTCTGTTTCCTCCCTACTTCGGGAGTCAGACAGGATCTTTTTGTGTTTTGTCTATCCCAAAAAGAGTTGAAAGTACATCATTCTGAGCTTATCTTATAACTTCGCATTTACCAATACATGGGTTATGATGATTGGAAAGAGTTTACTATAAGAAAGCATGGCGTTATTTCATAGGGGGGACTGAAAGGATGCCGATGCACCATTTTGTTATTGAAAATAAGTTGGAAATAAATGAATCTATCTACACCTCCTACTCATGGGATACTCATGGCATTATACATAAAAGCGGATTAATGGCTGAGGGACATGCTTCCTTGGAAGATGAGTTCATTTCATACATTCAGGATTCTCTTAACTGGTTGAATACGTGGAACCCATCTACCTGTAAAAGATGTAGTGGACTGAACAACTATGGAATAACGGTTATTGAAGAAAAAGATGCTTTGTCGAAGTTTCATCAACTGATTCGCGCATGGATTGATGTATTCAACCTTGCGCCTGATCAGATCAAACTTACAGGGGATTATTGTTTTGATGGAAATGAACAGAGGGGCTATTATGAGAAACTCATGTATAACAGAGATAAATTGATAAAAGAATTAAACAGACTTGCCAATATGGCAAAAGATGCTAAGGTGAATGAGAAATGCATTGTACATTTTGGTGTTTGATCCATTAAAGTGGAATTTTCTTATGGAACATAGCTGCTGACTAAGGACAAGTGAACCATTTGAAAAGAGACGAATAATAAAGAGGTGTAGAAATGGAACAGAACAAAATTTCAGCATACCAAACATTAATATACCAAGCGTTTTTAGATATACGTGTGATTGCATCCAAGTTAGCATATTCCTCAATTGAAGATGTCGAGGATACCAAAAGAAATGGTTTGCTCATATTTTATTTGACAAACGCTTTTCACAATCTTGCATTATCAATTGCTGAGGGCACAAATTCAATTTATGAAGATGACTTCTGGAGTAGAATAAAGTTTATTAATGAGAAATTCCCTGAGTCGACACAGTATAAAGACATATTTAATCAGTTGATTCAAAATTCAGATGGTTAAAAGATGAATCACTCAAGTCATACATGTAAGTTTGCAGTAGTAACCCATCATCCTTGGCATATGAAAGAGTAAAGGAGAGTCCTATGAACCAGTTTTCAGTGCCTGAGTCGATTGAGGATTCTGTAGAACCATTAAGAATGACAAACACCTCCACTCAAATTTTTTTCGAGCTTTTAGTTCTAAGTGGGTCGCAGACTGCAACAATTGATCGAGAAAAAGAATTTATCATTTGGCTTGCGCAACACGACCAAAATTGTGTAGGCCGTGGGAACGTTGGGTTTGATATGGATGAAATGCCATGGACAGAAGAAGATTTTTATCCTATGAAACAATTCTTGTTAAAGACAATCGAAGGGGCGATACATAAAACGGGATGGGCTGTATTGAATTATGAGCCCAGTGTGAAATGGAGCAACATCACATTTCAGCATTTCTATCAAATGATTGAAAGTTTTGAGCAAAAACATGTAAATTCTCTAAATTACCTCGAATGGATAACACCTTATGAAGGTGACGAGGTGCCAACGATCCCAGAGGGCTATCCAATGTGTAATCAGCATTCGGTGTATTTATCATGTTTTGGATGTATCATCTGCAATTCTTTATAATGTAAATCCCTGAGTTTAATAGAGATAGGAGTATTATTATGCCTTGGCCCATGGTTCATTTTGCAATCGCATCTGAGTTATTATCTGATCCAACCCCTGAATTTATATTGGGAAGTCTTGCACCTGACTCCATTCATGTGAGAACGAATGAAAGAGCCGAAAAGGCAAAAACGCATCTCATGCCGGAGCCAGGACGGTTCGCAACTGACGAGGAGCTCAGGGTATTTTTCAACTCCAACCAGCAGCGTGCACATAGTGATCCTAAGTTTATGCAATATTTGTGCGGGTACATTGCTCATGTATATACGGATCGGGTATGGACTTTCGAGATTTATCCCGCATATGAGGAACACCCCAATGGACGAAGTATTTATACGGAGGATGTTACGAAGCTGGAATTTACGATTTTGAGAAAAGGGTCTGATGGCCATGATTTATTGAATAAGCTGGAAGCAGGTAAAGCTTTTGATTTAGGCGGTTTGCTGGAGCAAGAGGTGTATCAGTATAGGAAAGAGAAAGTTGAATTTTTAAACAATCCTGAAAATGAACCTTTAGGTGATTTAAGTATTTTATCCATGGAAGCTATAGAAGGATTCATTCACACAACAGCCCGGAGACTGAGTCAATTGTTTATAAATTGGGAGGTATTCTAAATGAAAAAACGGATTAGCCTCGCCCCATATAATGAGAAGTACGATCAAAACTTGGCTCATTTTTCATTAAGTGATGAACAGGTTCAATTTACTGCAATGCCTGTGGAGGTGATTGAGGAGGCATTGCATAATCCGAACAAATATCCCGTAATGATTTTAAATGATGAGACTCCAGTTGGTTTCTTCATATTACATAAAAATTCTGAATACGTAGAGGAAAGAGATGCTTCCCGTAAGATACTGGTACGTGCGTTATCCATTACGCTAGAACATCAGGGGAACGGGTATGCATTGGCTGCGATGAGGGAACTGCCTACACTGGTTAAGCAGCTTGATCCGAAGGTCAATGAAATTATTTTAGCTGTGAACGAGGGGAATATTGCGGCACAAAAGCTGTATCTGAAAGCAGGTTTTCTGGATATGGGAGAACGGAAAATGGGCATCAATGGTCTTCAACTGATTTTGCAATATAGAATGGTGTAGGGGATGAATTACGGCAAACAAGAAGGCTTATTTGATAAAAAGGAGGAATAATGTGGCGAACATACACAAGGGAAGATATTCAGCTGAGATTGATGGCGAGTTTGTTGTTTTTATTATTGGAATGAGAATTAATCGCCTGTGGGCGATACATAAGTGGTTACCTGTTTTTAAATCCATGGGCCCGATGATTAAAGAACTGTACATGAACCCAGATACCGGGTTTCTGGGGACGGAATATTTTATGAGCTGGCGTGGAGTGACTCTACTGCAATATTGGAGATCCTATGATGAGCTGGAGAAATACGCACGCGGTGGCCTGCACCTGGAGGCTTGGAAACGATTTAACCAATCGGTTGGATCGGATGGAAGTGTAGGGATTTATCATGAAACCTACAAAGCTCAATCCGGTTCATATGAGACCATATATGCGAATATGCCCAAATTCGGATTGGCTAAAGTGTCTACCCATGTTCCAGCGACAGGCAGGAAGGAAACGTCCCGACGTAGAATGGGTGGAGAGAATGATCCCGGAGTAGAAACACCAAAGAATCCTTAACATATGATTAGTGAAGTTTGAATTTACAATCATCGCAAGTAGAGAGGAGCATGTTATTGAAAGTTAAAGTCAAACTAGGAGACTTGGGTTCCGAGCAGCTTAGCTGGCTATGCGTCCAACCGATGTTGATCTCCGTTCGTGGTAAAGATGTTGCAGCAAAAGTAGAGGTATATCGGCAATTACACGAAGGCCAACAAGCGATATTTTTGTTCTATTCCTATCATAACCACACGAAAAGCCTAGCGGAGTTTTATTGGTTTTCGGCGTACAACATTATTGATATGAAGAGCTGGAATGGAATAAAGAACGGGATGCGCTATTTTAATCAAAATGAAATGGTGAATCTGCTGGATGACATTGAGCGTTTGGTTACAGATCAAAATAAAGTTGGAGACACGTGGCGTGAGGTCCTGCCCACGGATTTGGAGAAAGACCCGATCCTGCTGCAAAGAACGGAAGAACTATACGTTAAATATCGAGCCGCGGCTCAGGAAGCTATTTTACACATCAATGAAATAATTCGGCAAGATCAGGAGAGATATCTGGAGATTACGGAGATCCACACCTAAAGTAATCTCAAAATATAAGGAGTGATCTGTTCATGAAATCTCCAGGTGGATCCATTTTTCCTTATTATTATAAAGGTGGAGAAATCCATTGTCTGAAATATGGCAGCAAGCATAAGGACCAAGATAAGCTTTTTGATGTGATGAGACAAGAAGAAGCTTTCATCTTAGGGATCAATAAAAAGCTCAAGGTTTGGGTGGATATGTATGAGACGAAGATTACCAAAGAAGTCTTGGATCAGTTAATCTGCAATATGAATAATCTCAAAGATAATCTGGATAAGCTCTCATTTGTAGGATTATCATGGATGGATCGTTGGAAATTAAAAAGAAGATTGAAGAGCCTAGGGATGGGGCAATCTGTATCATTTTATGCTGATCCTGAAGAGGCAAAGACATGGCTGATAACGGATCGATGATTTGATCTTTAGCAGCAGATGTGGGTAAAGGACATAGGAGAACTACTCTTCATGAGTAGTTCTTTTTTCATGATTTTGAAGGCGAAACGATGCTGCTGTAATTCGAAATTAGTCTAACATAACAAGAATGAGTAGTCCTTTTTATCGTGTCTGTACGCTGAAAAATCAGTACCAATGTAACAAACCTGCAATTTCATGCAACAAAACGCAATACTGTGGGTTTGTCGTGGCTTTACTTGTAATATGAGTTGTGAGAGGAGGAATAAGGCGTGAAAGTCATTTTTGAAAAAGATATGGCAATGGAAAAAAGCACAGCTAAAGTCGTAACCCATCCTGATGAGAAGTCGCATTGGAACAGTATTCAAGAAGCGATCTGCCAGTTTGAAGCAAAACTTATTGTCATCAATGCTAAGAACAATCGCAATGTGCAGATCAAGTTGAGTTCAGTGGTCGCGATTGAATCAGAGGATCGATTGTGCTGTGTGCGTATCATTACAGGCGAAAGGTATTTGCTCAACAAACGCCTGAAGTTTGTGGAAGAGGATCTGAGGTCATCCCAGTTAGTGAAAATCAATAATCAAACCATCATTAACACAAGGCATATAAGTGAATTCTCGTCAACAGACCATGCTAGGATCAAGGTTGATCTGAACGATGGCTCCAGTTACTTTGTCAGCCGATTTTACATTAAAAACTTTAGGGGGAAATTATCATGATTAGTCAGCTCAAGCATTCATTTTTTCAGGTTTTTACAATTACTTCGTTGTGGGTGACCTTGTTATTGACACTATTCTCTAAAGGTCAGTCCATTGAAATGGGTTACCTGTGGAATATTGCCGGGATTTCAGCTATTGCTGCTATACTGTTTGGCGTAATGTACAATGCACTTTGGAACTACTTTACGATGAAACCCGTGTGGAATATCATCATTTCTTCCACATTTAATATTGCAGGAGGAATGGCGATTGTATGGTTGTTTTCTACAGACATGTTCCTATTGATTGCTCCCTGGTTCCCTGGAATGTGGGTCTTATCCATCGTACTGCACATTATTGCTTTTTATTTCTATGCTAAAATAGATAGCAGGAAAAAAGCGGAAGAATTAAACCATATTATGAAGTAAGCAAGGTGTACGAAGATGAACGAAGAAGAGATTCTGGAGTTGTACGGTTTAGATCCAGATACCAGACACAGGCAGCAAATCAGGGAGTTGTTGCAGCAGGAAATCGAGAATCAAGAAGCAGTGGATCATGAGTATTATGAACTACCTTAGTCATATCCAACATGTGAGAAATGAGATGATCAATGATGACAAATGCTGCTTCCATCCAGGAACAGATGCAGATGTGTCGCAAATATAATGCCGACTATGTCCCCAGTGAACTGCACCATAAGATCGGAATCGCCTGGAACGTCAAGGAGAAGTTGGAACCGATCCACGGAATGCGTATTCAGCCCGAGGGAGATACAACCGGATGGTATATTTGGGCAGAAAAGTACTCGGATGCAGATGATTTTTTTGTACCTTTACATGTAACACACATCGATGACTGGGACCCGAAAATCAATAAGTACCTCGGACTTGCGCCGGGATGGCGGTTTGTGATTGCAGAAGATTATGAGGATGTATGGTTTGACGAGCAGTTGCTGGGCAGGTCATAAGCAGAGCAACCAACGAGTTAAAAAGGACCTTTGAAAGGAGTCATACCATGCCAAGTGTGCATGATAACATCATATTAAGTTACGAAGTCGATTTGGAGAATGAAAGCATTAGAATGCGTACCCGTTCGTATCACTCTGATTTGTCTGAAGATACGGATATCCTTTTCTCAGGCGTATTAGCACATTCGTTTGATACACCGTTGCAAGGCAGCATTATCTTCGATATTGACGACGTTGGTTTGGATTGTTTTATCAGTTACAATCGAGAGTTGTTGGAGAAGGGGAAAGGTCAGGGTTGGCCTATCATGTATGAAACTGATGAGGAGCTGGAAACCAAGTTGATCGAGGGGGAATATCTGTACTTTGTCATTACATCATCATATGGATTAAGTGGCTGGGTATTGGCTAAAAAGGTTGAAATGATAACAAAGCAGCGGAATGAAAAAGATGAAGAGTAGTTTCAGTTATGGACCGAACATGATCCGTAAATTACCAGTAGTTATGGGTCTTGTCATTTTAGTTGTCATTATGATTATTACCAATCCAACCAGGCCAGATTTTTATAAATGGCTGGAAAGCGAGCATGGTATACATGTCTCCTACGATGTCAATGCAGGAACGACGTATACACAGATCACGAACGGCGAGGAAAAGAGTCTTATTTTCAGAAGTGGACATATACAGCATGTGGGGATTTTTACGACGTATGACGACCTTTTTACGGATGTTGAAGGAAATGAAATTAAAATCAAAGCAGTTGGCATATTGAACATGTTTTTTAAAAGATAGTAGGTTGCATTTCTGATGATGGAAGCTTGAAAAGACTTTTCGACATACCACGCTTTTGTATGATGCAAACATCAGAACAGCGTGGTTTTTGTGTTGAGGAGAATCCGTAAGGAGGGGAGGATTACGTTATTTGGTTCATTCGCAAATTCCACATTATGGGTTATGATGTACCTACAGAGAAAATTTAACATACATAGGAAGTTTTTTTGGAATTGAGATTATTCCAGTGGGAGGAATAGAATGAAAGCCATTTTCCTTGATTTCTATGGGACAGTTGTTCATGAAGATGATGATATTCTTCCCATGATTTATAAAAAGGTTCAAGCTTCTGCGCAGGTTGATTGTACGACGGATGAGATTGGCGCATATTGGTGGAAGGCATTTTCAACATTGTTTTATGACAGCCATGGCAGCCAGTTTACCACGCAAAGAATACTGAATGTGCAGTCTCTGGCAGAAACGCTTCGCCATTTCAAATCAGATCTACGGGCTGAGTCGCTTAATCAGGAACAGTTGGCACATTGGCGTAACCCTGGCATATTTGCTGATTCAATTCCCTTTCTTCATTCTCTTGAAGTCCCGGTATATATCCTTTCCAATATAGATACTGATGACGTGAGAGCTGCAATGAAGGCACATAACATTGAAGCGGCCGGCGTGATTACCAGCGAGGATGTTCGTTCTTATAAGCCAAGGTCAGAGATGTTTGATGAAGCGATCAAGAGGTATGGTTTGCAGCGAGATGAGGTAATCCATATTGGGGATTCGCTGGTCAGTGATGTACAAGGAGCACAAAATGCGGGAATTAAGGCTGTTTGGTTAAATCGGAAAGGTAAATCCAAACCAAAACAGATTACTCCGGATTATGAATGCAAAGACCTTACCGAAGTTCTGCATATGTTGGAGGGTTGGACATGAAAAAGTTAATCCTGTGTTCATTATTATTTCTATGTCTAATTGCCTGTCAAGATAAAACAACCAATGAGGCTGCGCAGAAACCAGCTATTCCAGTGACGAAAAGTCATACTGAGGAAGCAGTCAAGCAGAAGGACGATGAAGCAGCAGCACCCCAAGAGGACAAAGGCATTCCTCCTGTCTATCTTGATGAAACGAAGTATACAGGTGATGAACTGGAAATCGTCCAACTGATGAATTCCCGTATGCGTTATATGTGGGAAGAGGATGAGAAGGGTTATATGAGCCTTTTTGATCCACAATCGCCAGTCTCAGGAATGCCAGTTTCAGGCTTGTCAGGTTTTAAAGTTCGCAAGGTCATCTCTATGAGTGATATCACCATTCGTGAGCAAAAGAAGCTTTATGAAGCACTTGTGATGGTTACTGAATTAAGAGAGAACGAGGAGGAGGCCAGCTCTAGCATGGTGTTTTGGAAAAAGAAAGCGGATGGCGATGCTGCGAAATGGATTTTTGCAGACATCGATTAACAACACTGAATGAAAAGAAGTAAAGGGTGATGAAATCATGACAAAACAATTGATACTTATTGAGGGATTACCGGGTTCAGGAAAGTCGACGATTGCCAAGATGGTTTCCGAGATTCTGATTGAGCAGGGCAAAAAGGTGCAACTCATCCAGGAAGGGAATCTGGATCACCCTGCTGATTATGATGGTGTGGCCTTTTATTCTGCGGAAGAGTTCAGGTCTTTGGTGAATGCTCACGAGGCATGTAAACATATATTGGAGAGCAGAGCTACAGTCTATCAGGATGGTTTCCTGATTCCGTATCGCAAAATGAAAGAGGAATTTGGAGTGAGTTTCCCTGACCATGTGGTGCAGGAGATATTCAGCAAAGATATTTACGAACTGCCTTTTGAACAAAATGTAAAGCTGATCACCGAAAAATGGCGGAGTTTTACCGAAAGCGTGATAAGCGCGGATGATGATTCCATCACCATATTCGAATGTTGTTTTATTCAAAATCCATTGACCATAGGTTTGGTGAAATATAATCAATCCAGAGAAGAAAACGTACAATATGTTCTGGAATTGGAGCGCATCGTTCAACCATTAAATCCGCTACTCATCTATATTCATCAGGAGGATCTTGCACATACCTTTGACAAAGCAATTCAGGAAAGACCCAAGGAATGGTCAGATGGATTCATACAATATTACACAAATCAAGGATGGGGGCTCACGAAAGGATATCATGGTGTTGAAGGCACGGTGACGGTTCTTCAGGCAAGGAAAGAGTTAGAAACCGAGATTTATCATTTGCTGAAGATGGACAAACATTGGTTGGATAATTCGGATTATAACCACGCTGCTTGCCAGGTGGAGCTGGAGGAGATTTTGAAAGGTTCACTTTGAGACACTAAAGTACAAGTACGACAGATCTTGGCATGGTAACTCAATACATAATGGAGGTTTATTTTTATGTTATTTCTCGAGGCAACACTAATCGTCATTACCACTATATTGTTCATCTTAGGTGTAAGGAACAAACGCAAAACATTAATCAGATGGGGTATAGGGAGTTTAACTTTGTTGATTGTACTTTTTATTCCATCGTTTGTTAATGGATTTGTGGAGGGATTGTCCTCTGGCTGGTCGGCAAAGTAAACCTGGATGCATTCAAAATTATGGAGGTTTATCCGTTGTTTTTGAAAAATGATCAGTCATCAGCGTGACATAGTTAGCCTTAAGCATTACGTTCAGAAATAGGAGGAGTTTATGGATATCACATTTATTCGTCATGGTCACGCTGAACATTTGCTTCATTATCCTCATCAGCTAAACCAGCTGCATCCCGGACTCACTGAACGGGGAAAGAGCCAGGCGACTGAATTACGAAAGCAGATTAAAATTTTACCGGAAGACATAGTTTTGGTGAGTCCTACGAAACGAACGATAGAAACGGCATTCCTCTTAACATCAAGCGATAAACTGACAGTCAGTCCACTCGTTGGCCCGAGAATGTTCCCTCAAAACCCGGAGTTCCCCGATCTGCGTTGTGATCAGATCTATTCGAAGGAAGCAATAGATGCTCAGTATGCGGGTTTACGAACTCTTGATTTTGAGCTTGATTGCTGGGTGGATGGGATTAACCGGATGGAAGCACATCAATTCGAGGTTTATGCTGGACAGCTAATTCAATGGTGCAGAGAGCAGAGCGGGAGTACTTTTATCATTTCACATGATGGTACGATAACGAGTTACAGGTCCTACCTTGGAGAGCAGGGGTTAACCCGAAGTGACTTTCTAGGCGAAGCGGGTCATTACACGATCAAAAACCTTTAGAGAAGAAGGGACATATGGACATGAAACCTTTTCCCGAAATAGAGACTGAACGATTGTATATTAGACAGCTAACTTTAGCGGATCGTGAGTCTGTATTCAAGCATTTTGCTGATCCAGAAATAGCTCGATTTATGGATATTGAGCCTTGCCGTGACGTAAAAAAAGCAGAAGAAATCATACAATTTCATATGGATGATTCAGGTTGTAGGTATGGTCTGTTCAACAAAGTAAATAATCATTTCCTCGGTACAGTCGGATTCCACTGCTGGGCTAACAGCGAACCGTCAAGCGCAGAGCTTGGATTTGATTTATCCCGTTCCTATTGGGGACAAGGATTAATGCAAGAAGCTTTAATGGAAATCATCAAAATGGGTTGGGATGTTATGAATCTTGATTTTATTGAAGCCACAGTAGAGCAGGCCAACATTCGGTCACAGAACCTGTTAGTTAAGATGCTTTTTTCAAAAGCTGATGAGTTGAAAGGTGACTTGTTCTACTACACGTTGAATAGGGAAGAGTTTATTTTGTAATCGGTCATTATCTACACGAAGGGGGTTTTTCCGTGAGATTATCGGACTATGAATATTTAGTTTTGGCTCTGAAAGAGGCAGATCAGGCGCTAATAGAAGGAACCTATCCGATTGGAGCGATAATTGTGGATGCGGATGGGGATGTCGTGAGTAAAGGAAGAAACCGAGTCTTCTCCGAATGTGATCCCACTGCACATGCTGAAGTCGATGCTATTCGTCAGGCAGGGCAACATTTGCTAGATGTAAGTAAGAAGCGATACACGAAGAATGACCTGACCCTCTACACCACCTGTGAACCTTGTCCCATGTGTTCATGCACCATATTAATGTCGGGGATCAAAAAGATCGTATGGGCAGCGGATGATGAAGGTTATGGCGGGCTTAGACGTTTTAAGGAGGGCCCTCATTTTATCCATCTGTTCGACACACTTTCCTGTGTTGCAGCACCATATCTTGATTTGGAAAATAGACAGCGAGCATTGCTTGCCCAATGGAATATTGGTAGAGGTTTGCTTAATACAGAGTGGGAGACTCCCAAACAATGAAATCCATTCCGATCTCCATTTTACTAGCCAGTGTCATTTTGGGAATATCGTTCATAGTTGGTTGCCTGTTGCTATCGAATCAGGGGAGAGCTAGTGAGTCGGCTCAGGCAGTGGAACAGGATGTGCCGAACAATAATAAAACATTAATGACGATCCAAGAAACGGCGGAGTATCTAAGTATGACTAAAGAACAGGTGATGGACATTATTAAGGCCGAACAAGGAAGTTTCTCGGCATCGGGTTTCTTTGAAGGAAAAATGTTTCCTTTCATCAAGGTTCAAGATCAATTTTTAGTTAGTAGAATCGAGTTGGAACTGTGGGCTCAAGATGCATCTTCAAGTCATAGAAGATATATTAATGGGCAGATGCAATAGTCCTATGGAAACGACGGCATAAACAAAAAAAGGAGATAAATTGAAATGGAGTTCGTGGGACAGAAGGTAAGAATAACACCTGTCACAGAACAGGATCTCGACTTTATAAGCAAACTTGAATGTGATGTGGGTATATGGAGTTTTGAGGAGACTGTTGAAACGGATACGGAGAAAGTTCGTGATAAATATCGTAGTCATTTTTTCACTACGGATGAAAAACCGTATGCCTATGATTTCATTATTCGTCGTTTGGAAGATCCAGAAGGTGAACCAATTGGTCTTATCCAAATGTGGAGCTATGTGGATCATAGAAAAAGCTGGGAGCTCGGATTCGCGCTGCTTCCGAACTATGTAGGGTTTGGCTACGGAAGTGAGGCTACGAGTCTTTTATTAGAATTTGCATTCAACGGGTTACACGCCCATAAAGTGGTAGGTATGTGTAATGCTCAGAATGTCAGATCGGCTGCGCTGATGCAGCATGTGGGTATGACACGGGAAGCCGTGTTCAAGAAAGAACTTTGGTGGAACAATCAATGGACGGATCAATATTTCTTCTCCATTTTAGAACAAGAGTTTAGTGAACGAAGAGGGAGAAATTCAGATGACCAAGTTGGTCTTGTTAAGTGGAAGGTGGGTCTACAATGAGTGAAATCACGGTGTATCATTATGACGCTTTTTCGACCGTTCCCGGTAAAGGAAATCCGGCCGGAGTCGTCTTTCATGCCGATTCGATCAGTGAAGAAGTGATGCAGCAGATTGCGCATAAAGTTGGCTTTAATGAAACGGTCTTCGTGATGAGTTCCGAAGTTGCAGACGTTAGGTTACGATATTTCACACCGGGTCATGAGATTAATCTGTGTGGGCATGCCACTATGGCATCCATGTATGGTTTAAGGACGAAAGGGCTTCTGGAGGATAAACAGTCGATTACCATCGAGACTAATGTAGGCATATTGCCGATTCAGTTCCAGCAGGATGGCGATACGATCCACATCGAGATGAAGCAGGATCATCCCCGTTTCCTGCCATTCCAAGGTGACATAGAGAAGCTGGCCAATTCCATAAATTTAACGATGGATGATATTGATCTATCCACACCCATCGTCTATGGAAGTACGGGCACCTGGACGTTGTTAATACCGATTCGCCAACGGATCTCTTTCCAACAAATGAAACCGAACTCTTCCCTATTTCCTGAGATATTAGTTGGAAATCCCAAATCATCCCTGCATCCATTTACTCTGGAAACCCGTGATTCAGATGCTTTAATGCATGCCAGACATTTTTCCTCGCCCTTTTCGGGTACTACAGAAGATCCGGTTACGGGAACAGCATCCGGTGTGATGGGTGCCTACTATTTGGAGTATATGAATTCTGAGATGGATCAGGCTCATTTTGTTGTGGAGCAAGGGCATGAGATTGGCAGAGATGGGAAAGTTCATGTCAGTGTGGTCAGAAGTGGACAGGACATGGATGTCAGAATACGAGGAACGGCTGTTTTTGTGGGAGAGATGAAGGTGCAATTGGATACGTAATCATGTAAATGAAGGAGCGGATTTAGGTGGATGAACAAGCGGTGTTACATACAGTTACTCATTTGTTAAAAGAAGAATGTTCGGATTCCCTGGTGGGGATTTATTTGCACGGGTCCATGGCTATGGGGTGCTTCCTTCCTAATCAAAGCGATATCGATATCCTGGTCGTCTGCCGGGAGCAGCTGTCTGCGGATACCTATCGAAGAATTGCGAAGAGGTTGATGCACATCGAAGATGACATGCACATGGTCACAGGGTTTGAACTTAGTATTGTTTTGGAGTCTACGGTTGCTAGACTGACGTTTCCGACTCCATTTGAATTTCATTACTCCGCGTATCACCGGGAAAAGTATAGAGATGATGATCAATATCTATGTGGTGGATACGAAGACCCAGATCTGGTGGCACATCTGGCCGTTATTTATGACCGTGGAATTGTGCTTGTCGGCAAACCTATTAAGGAGTTATTCCAGCCCGTAAAACGAGAATATATGTTGGCCTCTATTACATCTGACGTTGGTTCAGCTATGGAAGAAATAACGGAAAATCCTGTCTACTATGTTTTGAACCTATCACGGGTTCTAATGTATGTGAAAGATTCGGTAATATACTCCAAGCGAGAAGCAGGCGAGTGGGCACTTATTCATATTTTGCCGAAATACAAGGAAGTCATCTCTCAATGTCTAGCAAAATATAACGGAGAGCTGGAAAGCGTGAATCTAAGTGATGATTTACTTCTGGATTATGCAAAATACATGTTAAACGAAATAAAAGTCTTGGCGGAATAAGGCGTGGACTAGAACTTAAAGGGACAACATGAATGATCACAACTACAGAAGATTTGGAACTGATTGGAACATGACAAGGAGGTAGATCGTGATGGTTGAGATTGTGGATATTCGGCAAAAGCCGGACATGCTTCAGGCAGCTGTACACTATTTTTGGAAGCAGTGGGGTTCGGAATCGAGCTATCATTTTTACCGGGATTGCATAGAGCGTTCCGTGGAAACCGAGAGTGATGTGCCCCGATTTTATGTACTGTTGGATGGAGACAGGATTGTTGGAGGATATGCTCTGTTACGAAGTGATTTGAATAGCCGGCAGGATCTATTTCCGTGGTTTGCGTGCCTTCATGTTGATTCCGAATACCGGGGCCAGAACCTGGGTGGGCAACTACAGAATCATGCGATTAATGAGGTGAAGGCGAAGGGCTACGACAAGCTGTATTTATGTACGGATTTGACGGACTATTATGAAAAAAATAACTGGGCGTATATCGGTAAAGGATATTTGCTTGATGATGAAGAGACTCGGATCTATGAAATTTGCATATAAAGGAGAGCTTTAGTGACAATAGAAAAAGGAAAATACGGATCAAGTACCGAACGGAGTGATGGTCATCGAACAAACCATTCATTTAGCCCAAGAGATTGCCGAGAGAGTCATTCGAAGAGCCGGAAAAGTTGCCCAAGATCATTTTGATCAGATCACCTGCGCAGAGGAGAAGGGCGTCTATGGCGACGTAGTTACTGAAGTGGATCATGAAGCAGAGCGGATGATATGTGATGAAATTAGCATTCGTTTTCCCGATCATGAGATCCATAGTGAAGAGCGGGGGCATAACGGGCAGAAGAGTGACTGGCTGTGGATGATTGATCCGTTGGACGGAACAAACAACTTTGCCATTGGTCTACCGATATTTTCCGTTTCCATTACATTAATGTATCGTTCAGAACCTGTTCTCGGGGTTATTTACGAACCTCTGGTGGATCGTTTGTTTGTGGCATCACGCGGGAATGGGGCAAGTTGTAATCTGAACCCCATGAAAGTCCAAAAGAAAGAGCAGATTCATAAAGGCACCATTGGCTGGATTCAGGGGCATCAGGTGCAAAATGAGAAGAAGGCTGTACGACTGCGTCAACATCTGGATGTTCGCTTCAAACGAATGATGCGATTATGGGCTCCAACTTTACAGTGGTGCATGTTAGCTAAGGGAGATATTGACGGCATTGTGCTCTACAATTCGGAAGGAGACGATCTGTATTCAGGCATATTAATGGTGAAGGAGGCAGGTGCTATCGTTATGGATTTTGAAGGTAATCCCTTTGAAGGCATGAATTCAGAGCCATATCTGATTGCCTGTCATCCGGATCATCGTGAGTATTTCCTGAGTGTCGTTCGGGAGGGAATGAACTAATGATTAGCGAGCTTAACAAGCATGAATTCTATAAGGTGAGGCACATTACGGACTTAATCAGCAATCTTGAGGTGAAAGCTGTCGCATCCGGGCTGAATCCAGGCCGAATCTACGTTGATGACGCAACGAATATCACAGCAGCTTTAATTTGGGTGAAGGGACAAAACGGTTTTCAGTTGATCGGAGACGCCCGAAGTGAACCTTTTCTGAATGAATTGGAAGAGTTCATGAAAGAACATATAGAACCTGAATTATTAAGATTAAATATCCATACAGTCGAGGTGGGTGTGGCGGATGAAAGCTGGGAAGATGTGCTTCATCATATGGCAGCGAATAAAGAGCTCCATAGCGATATTCAGCATGTATTCACATTGGATTCAGACCAAGGTATGACTGAACATCTAAGTCATCCGGGTATTCATGAAGGGTATGCTTCTCAGAATGAGGTTGTCAGGCTTCTCAAATTAGACGAGGCATTACTGAAAGCTGGGAAGTTCAACAATCTATCTTTTCTGAAGGACAAAGTCTCACGCTTTTGGGATAACATGGATGAGTTCTTGGAACATGGCTTTGGATACATTGCAATACACGGCGAGGATATCGCGAGTGTTTGCTTTTCGGCGTTTATATCAGATCAGTGGCATGCCATTGATATTGAAACTATCGAAGCCTACAAGAGAAGGAATTACGGTGCACGGGTAGCGCGAGCATTTGTAGAAGAATGCAGGATTAAAGGTATTCATCCGTATTGGGACTGTTCCCCAGATAATGCAGGTTCAATTCGTTTGGCAGAGGGTGCGGGTATGTCGCTGAACTTTAATTACAGAGTTTACTGGTACAATCTCGTTTGATGGATTCGGAAAAGTACTGGAGGGAGAATGATCGTGAACGAATCACTACAGGAGCAGATTCAATTTTTGATTGAGATTGATAAACTGAAAACCATTGAACGAAAAACGAGAATCATCCATGGCGACAGACTCGAAAATGATGCGGAGCATTCCTGGCATCTGGCGATGATGGCCTTGATTTTGCAGAGTCACTCCAACAAGGAGGTGGATATTCTCAAAGTCATTAAGATGCTTCTCGTTCATGACCTCGTTGAGATCGATGCCGGAGATACATTTGCCTACGATACCGTAGGGTATACGGATAAATACGATCGCGAGATCAAGGCAGCGCATCGGTTGTTCGGGATATTGCCTGAAGAACAGGCCAAGGAATTGTTGAACCTGTGGCTGGAGTTCGAGGCAAAGGAGACCCATGAAGCACAGTTTGCCTCTTCGATGGATCGTTTGCAGCCGTTGATTCACAATCATCAGAATGAGGGAGATACGTGGCAGAAATACAATATTACGAGTGAACAGGTGTTAAATAGAAATCGTGAGATTAAGAACGGTTCCGAAACATTGTGGACGTACGCACAGCAGATTATCCAAAATTCCGTAGACAAGGGAATCTTGACCGAATCCAAGTCTTAGAGACACGTTGAACTTATCTGATTACAGACGGGGGAGAATCTTTATGGGATATATCATGGAGTTGAGGAAGCTGGTGGGGACGCGCCCTCTGATCATGGCTGGTTCATGTGTGTTGGTCTTCAATGAGCAGGGCCATCTGCTATTGCAAAGACGGACAGATAGTCTGGATTGGGGGACCCTTGGCGGATCATTGGAACCGGGAGAATCTTTGGAAGAAGCTGCTGCCCGTGAATTATATGAGGAAGCTGGATTGATAGCGGGTGCGTATAAACTCATTGCCGTTTTCTCAGGTCAGGATATGTATTACAAGTATCCTCATGGAGATGAAGTATATAATGTCATGGCTGTCTATGAAGCTACTGAAATTCAAGGTGAACCAATCGTCATGGATGATGAAGGACTGGAACTGCGTTATTTTGATCTGAGCATGCCAATCCCAGAGATTAATCCGTTCACGGAATATGTGCTGAAAAAGGCGGGATATATTAACTAAGTAGTGAAAAGAGGTCGTATATGACAAAGGATTTTTATTGTGATGAAGTGCTTAATGGTAATACCAAAGTAAATATCGTCATGGAAACAGACAAGGTGCTGGCTTACCATCATACCCGACCATACTACAAACATCATATCGTTATTATTCCAAAGATCCATATCCAATCGTTCATTTCACAAGAAGAAGAGAATAATGATGAACTGCTACTGGAGATCATGCGCGTCATCAAAAAGATTGCTGCGGACATGGTTGCCCATACCGGGTCTTCGAAAATCGTAACTAACCTGGGCACTTACCAGGATTCAAAGCATCAACACTGGCATGTGGTAAGTGGTGAACGTATCCAATAGAATCAGTCTTAAGTAAAGTCTTCCAGCCGGATGTTCGGGGGAAGATTTTTTGATTTTAATGATTAGAATTCACTCTATCAAGAATGAGGAATTTGATTGAAGAAAGTAAAGGGAGGTAAAATATGCTAAAATAGGTTGGTGAATTAATAAGTTGAACTATTTATAAATCATGATGATCATATGAATTATGAATTCAGTACGTTGATAAAAAAGGAGGAATTGTGATGAGCTTTTCATTCATTTCAACATTCGCAGTTTTATTTAACTTGGTGTTATTCGGTTTGGGTGTATATGCCCTCATTTTATTTATCAAACTTGCTAAACGCGGGATTCAGGCGTTGGACATTTATCTATATGAGAAACGAGGAGAACGGTTCTAAGCTGTAGAAATATCCCTCAACAATAGAATTATCATTTTTCTCTCAGTGTTTTATTGTTGCTCTATTGTTATGATTAACTCATCATTCAACTAAAGAGAGGGTAAATGACATGGATACTTTTTTAGAGCAAATCAACGAATTGCAGGTGCTACAAAAGGATTTGGTCAGTATACATCCCTTATTCGCAGAGCATTATCCCGTGGTTGTAGCATTTGAATCTTTGTTATATATCTATGATTATTCGTCCAAGACGGAGCAATATGAGTGGGTAAAAACCGTCCCGGATGACCTGAACATTCCCGATGAGTGCCTTGCAGCGTTCCCGGTACATCACATGGATGAACGGATATGCGCAGTGGTGACGGATGCAGCATTCCAAAATTTCGAGCAGAAAGTCTACCTCTTTCATGAGTTTGTCCATTGTTACGTATATGAACAATATAGCCATATTAGTGAACGTCTTGAGATCAAACGCCGGATGGAGCAAATCAAACGTGTCACATGGGAACTGGATTATGAGTTTCCTTATGACCATGAGATGGTTGTCCAGCGAATTACTTCGTTGTTGTCAGCCTTGAAGAGCGGGGATCTCTTACAAGTGAAAGAGGCGAGAGTAGCCCTGTTTAGTTCTTTGAGTGAAGAACAAGGGGAGTACTTCAACTGGCTGGAGTGGAACGAAGGGTACGCGAGATATATGGAGAATCGGATTCGGGAGCAATGGGGACTCGAAATCAATCATATGGGGGATTCAGCCCCGTTTAATCGTCTTGTTTTCTATGAATGTGGGTCGGAATACATAAGCCTGCTCATTAAGGAACAGCCGGAACTTCATACGGATTTGGAGCAGTTATTTGAGGTAATCCAAACAGAGCGAGTGCGGGGCAGAGGCTAAATTGTTTCTTTTGTATGTGTAACAGATTTTGCGAAAAAGGAGAATGATCTCTATGCCACTGCCAATGGTCCATTTAAATGTAGCTGTTCTTTTTGCTGAATCCTTGCAAGGACATGTTGAGCGAGGTCCGTTCTATCTGGGGAATATTGCACCTGACTCCATTCATATGCGCGAGGGCTGGACAAGAGCGGATAAGGAAAACACCCATTTTAATCCCAAGTCTGAAGGGGATCACGTTGAGCAGCTAAAAGAACGTTATTTAACCTACATTCAGCTGCACGTAGATGAGAGATGGAAGTGGTTTGTGCGAGGCTACTTTATGCATGTCCTGACGGACTTTTACTGGTTCAGAAGTGTTCATCCGGCATTTGTGAAGCAGGTTACCATGACGGACCAAGATTCGGGTATAAACCGAACCAAGGATGAACTTGGACGTCTGTATTACCAGGAGACGGATCAGATTGATTTTAACCTCTATCAACAGGCGAGTTGGAGTGGAGAAGTCTGGCAGGTGCTTGAAACCGCGTCTGGCTATGATATTGCTGATCTATTAACCGCAGAGGAGATTCTCCGCTGGCGTGATCATACGTTTTCTTTTTTTAATGAGCGCGCCAACGAACCCGGTATTATTCCTCAGTACATTACGGATGTGAAGATAAGTACTTTTGTAGATGATATCGTACAGCGTTTGAAAGTGCTGTTCCATGGGTGGGACATTGAGCTGCAGCACGCGAACATAAGCATCCAGGCTAAATTACGATAATTACGTAGAGAGTTTACGCTCATGTGTTGAGCAGGATTGGGAGGTACATGTGCTGATGAAAAAAGTAAGGATTCTCTCAGCCCTCTTCGCGGTACTCCTTGCAGGACTTCTCACAGGCTGCAACCATTCAAATAGTACTAATTCTGATCCGATAGAAGCGTTACCTTCGCTCATCTCATTAACCTGCAACTCAAACTTCACAATTGAAGCGTGCGAAGATGTGGAATTCGAAGATCCTGTTGAGATTGGAATCGTTATCGAGGCTATAAACAAAGCAGAACGTATATCAGGAAGCCTTGATTATAGCGTGGAGTACAATATGGATTTAACAAATGCAGATGACTCCATAACCAAGTATGATTTGTCCATAGGCAAAGATTCCAAGCAGTCAGCCCTTCTGGTCAGCCATGAGGAAACCCACGTCGGATACAGTATACCCATCGAGAATTCTAACCAGGTAAGAAAACTGATTCAGAGTCATACGGACTAACATAGAAGATCACTGAATACATCGGTAAGCAGTTTACTATATAGGTTTAACAAAATAATTTACACGATAACGGAGAGACAGTCATATGAGTCACCTGATTACCATTCAACCTTTAACATCATCGGATACGAAGAGTGCCTGCCAGGTATTCGAGACATCCATTACGAATGCATTTATAAAGGAGGGGCTAGGGTCCCTGCACGAAGACATACGCGATGAAATTGAACACAAAAAAGCGATGCTTCACCTAGCTTTACATCCTGACAACAACAAGGAATCGAGTGTCTTCTTTTTGCTTGCCAAAAGGGAAGATACCGTCGTGGGAACCATTTCCTATGGGCCTTGCGGTAAGGAGATTCAAGAATGCACAGCCAACCAACTGAACCAAGTAGGGGAATTGGGCAGTCTCTACGTTTTGCCAGAGGTACAAGGTCAGGGGATTGGTTCTGCTCTTATTCAGGCCCTCGCTGCTGAACTTCACAGGCGTGAGATTACGCAATTTTGTCTGGATAGCGGCTACCGGACAGCACAGAAGAAATGGCAGCGAAAGTTCGGAGAACCCTACGCCGTGGCAAAGAACTATTGGGGTGAAGGAACAGACCATATGGTGTGGTTATGTGAAGTGAAGGATTTTGTTGCAAAATAAAATGACCCAAGAGATGACAACCTGTACTGAGCAGGGGTCATCTCTTTTACTAAGCTAATCTTTCTGCATCGGTAGAGGACTATGCTTCGTACTGTAAGAAAAGGAGTGAATATATGCAGCAGCAAATACAGTGGAATACACCTGAGCAACGTTTATCGCCGAATGCCATAACCATATGGAGAATCAGTGCGATTATATCGAACGGAATAGGATTGATCGTGCTTGCAGCACTGCTGGTTCTGGATTCCATCTATGGATGGAAGGCGTGGATTGGTTGGTTGTTGTGGGGAGTGACTGTCATTTCAGTGCTCTATGCGGTATGGGAGATTTTCATCCGACCTTCATTGTTATACAAGCATTGGTATTACGATGCCAATGAGGAGTTCTTGCAATTGAAGCACGGGGCTTTGAAAAAGGTACATCAGATCATCCCTATGGCCAAAATACAATCCGTCACGACGAACCAAGGCCCCCTTTTGAGAAAATATGGCCTGTATTCTGTATCGGTGGGCACGATGGGTTCATCTCATACGATCCCGGTGCTGCCAGAGGAAGTTGCACTTGAATTGCGCCATCAGATTGCTTCCTATGCGAGGATTAACGAGGTGGATGAATGAACGAGATGAAGAGACAGCACCCGTTAGCCATGCTTTGGAGTTTGTGGAAACTGGTGAAAAATTCTTTTGCATTTATCGTTTTTTTATTTATTCTCCGTCATGGCTCGGCGTCTACGTGGATTATGTATGGCAGAATCGTCTTTTATGTGGCTATCGGGCTTAGTGTGATAAGCATAATTTGGAGCTGGTTTACGCTACGTTATACCGCAGATGAGAAGGCTTTCCAGATCTACAGTGGAGTGTTCAATCGGACAAGGAGAACGATACCTTATACCAAAATTCAGAACGCGAACCGGCATACATCGTTGTTTCATCGTTTGTTCCGAGTCACTTCCATTCGTTTTGAGACGGGAATTAAGGGAGAAGATGCTTCTTTTCAGTTACAAGCGGTTACGCGTTCTGAAGCAGATCGGCTTGATAGGATTGTAGCAGGACATGTGTCGGAAGCAGTTGTGAGCAGTGATGTTACGGAACAAATCGTGGAATTAGAAAATCAGCCCGAAAACGTAACAACGGAAGAAGAGATTTCGCTGCCCATAAAAGAGGAGCTTGAGCGGGATGTCCACTATCAGTCTACCCGCAAGGATATATTCAAAGCTTCGTTTACTTCACTCAGCTTTCTGGTACTTATTCCGATTCTGGGATCTCTCTATTCTTCGATAAAAGATTTCTTTCCTAATGAAAAAGTAACGGAAAGTCTCGTATTAACGTGGTTGGACACTTGGTGGATTGCCGCATTAATGATCACAGGACTTATTGCTGTTTCCATTATGCTTGGTATTGTCAGAACCTTTGTGAAGTATGGCGATTTCCAAATATCCTCTGATCGCAAACGGATCTATATTACGAAAGGCATGTTGGAACAGACTGCATTTTCGATTCTAAAGGAACGGGTTCAGGCAGTAAAAATCACGCAGTCTCCGATGAAAAGGATGCTTGGACTGGCAGAAGTGGAACTAACGACCGCAGGTGGAGTAGGTGAATCCGAGCAGGAGGTAAATACGCTCTATCCCTTTCTGCCTGTGAAGCAAGCGTATGATATGATCTCCGAGATTTTGCCATCCTATCAGGTTACGCAGGAGATGCAAAAGCTTCCACGAAGATCATTATGGCTGCGCTTGCTGACACCAAGCTGGGTGTGGATCATTGCATCTGGGTTATTGTTTTATTTCAAACCGGTGATTTTGGGACAGAATCAGGCATGGTGGATGATTTCCATTATTCTGTTACTGTGGATTGTCATATGCAGAATAGCTGATTTCTCCCATACACGATATACCTTGAATCAGAATTTCATCCAGTTGCGAACCGGTGCGTTAACCTCAACACTATACATCTCCAAGCGGGAGAAAGTCATTGAGGTACAGATTACCCGTCATCTGCTGCAGCGCTGGTTTGGTGTTGCTTCGATTCAAACCGTAAATCGTGCCAAACCTGTTCTAAATCACACGATAAATGATATTCCGCCTGAAGCCGTAGAGGCATTTCAGTTGTGGTACATGGAGCGAAGGCAGAACGTCCAGACCCGTTAAGGTAAAGGCAAGTGCAGGAAGACTGCCAAGTTTACTATGCACTTGTCTTTTTTATTGAAGATCGATGCTTACTTGCTATATCAATTGAACTAAATATTTACACGAGAACGGAGAGGACAGAAATAACCTGAAGAAGCGGAGCTACAAGCTTTCTGTAAAGAAAGCTGCATCGGAAGCATATCCCTCGCCTTTATCCCCGGATTTTCCCCTTTGAAAAATAGGAATCCAAAAAATCTGGGGATAACAGCGATCGGAAGGTTGCTCTGTCATAGGAGTGGCAAGTGTAAATATTCTTTAGTTCAATTGATATGCTTAGGAGGTGTTCCATTGATTAAAATCGTATTTATGGACGTGGACGGTACGTTACTTAGTGAGAAGGATCGAAGTCTCTCCCCAGGAACAGAGGATTCGGTTCGAAAATTGGTTCGTAGAGGGATACGAGTCGTTCTGGTCACTGGCCGACCGTATAATTTATGTGGAGATTTCATGAAGCTTGGAATAGACACCATAATTTCAGCTAACGGGGCATTGATCAAGATCGGTGAAGAAGTGATACATAAATCGGTGCTTTCTGCACGAATGGTTAGAGAGTTCAGTGAATTTGCCGAGCTGAATGGAAGCAGTATTTCTTATTTTACAGAGTCATTCGAGATGAATGGCTTATGCACAACGGATGTGCGTGTCACTGATGCATTGAGAGAAACGCTCGGTCTGATGGAGTATCCGGTGGCCATCCCTTCTTTGGAACAAGAAGTGTATTGCATTTGTTTATATGCCGATCAAGCCGAGGCGGAGAAATTCCATTCCAGATTCCCTGTATTAAAATTCGTAAGGTTTCATCCTTATGTGTCTAACGTACTGGAAGAGAACGTAGTATCCAAATCGATAGCGGCAGAGAAAGTGCTCGCCCACCTGAATATATCGAAAGAGGAAGCAATGGCTTTTGGGGATGGTGAAAATGATATTGATTTGCTAGAGTACGTGGGTCTCGGCATTGCGATGGGAAACGGGGGAGAACGTGTCAAACAAAGTGCAGACTATGTCACGCTGCGAGCAAGTGAAGATGGCATCACCCATGCGTTAAGGGAGTTTAAAATGATAGAATAAGCAAATTTTGGAGTAATAGGGATATCCTAATTATGGGTTTTCCTGTAGAATGATGGAGGATGAATTAAGCCCTAAAGCATAGGGTGTGATCGAAGGGTGACTTATGAAAAAGGTTGTTATTGTAATCCTGTCTCTTGTCGTACTTATTGGTGTATCTTCTTCAGCTTATGCCCATTCAGGCAGACTGGATAAAAATGGTGGACATAATTGTTCCGCGAAATCCAAACAAAAGGGCCTGTGCACAGGCTACCATTATCACAAAAAGAAGAAATGAAAATGAGCTTTACAAGGTAAACCCGGCCCGGGTCTGATCTATGGTTGGGTTTGCATGTTTATAATTCATGGTCGTGTTGCAGCTAACAGAATAGACTAAACATTACGATAGAGGTGAGCTGTATTATGATGTTTATCGGAATTATTTGTATGATTATTATAACGATCACACTCATCAGCATAGAAAGTAAAACTAAACACTTAGTTCAAGAGCAGGTCGAAACGAATCGGAAACTGGAGCTATTATTGAGAAAAGAACATTGATGACAAAGAATCGATGTGCGATCGAACCCGCTACAGCATCGGATATCCCGCATATATGGCAGGTCGCTAAAGAGCATTCTTTTGTAGATGAGTCATCTGTTTTGATCCGGAATATCCATTTTTTGAAATTGACTTCGATACAGCCCGAAAACGTTTTGCAGATTAGACAGGAGGAGAATGACGATGGATCATATTAAAGCGATTATTTTTGATCTGGACAATACGATTCTCAACAGAACAAGCACCTTTGAAGGCTTCGGCCAGAGCTTGATCAAGACTTATTTTGCTCATCTTGAGACTACGGATGATATCCTCAAAAGAATCATTGAGCTGGATGAGGACGGTTACAAGGACAAAGGGGTGTTGTTCAACGAACTGCTGCATGAATTACCTTGGGCTGAGAACCCACCTCACGCGGAGCTGATGAAGTTCTATGGCAGAGAGTATGTGAGAAGTGCTGTACTGATGGAGCAGGCGCGAGAAGTGGTTCAGCATCTCAGAGGAAAATATAAAACAGGTTTAATCACCAATGGTAAGACCGAGATTCAGTACGGCAAAATCGACCAACTTGGCATTCGGGATGATTTTGATCATATTATCGTTTCGGAAGAGGCTGGGGTCAAAAAGCCTGATCCTCGTATTTTCAAACTGGCACTGGATCATTTCGACCTCTCACCCGAGCAGTGTATCTACATTGGAGACCATCCCGTAAATGATGTTGAAGGCGCAGCAAAGGTAGGCATGAGCACGATCTGGATGAAGGTCAACCAACCTTGGCAGGACAGCATTACGATCAAACCATTGCATGCTATTGAGCATCTTGGTGAATTAAAGGATTTGCTTTAGGGCAGATAGACACAGATTCGATTGAAACAGTCCTATTACATAATAGAACACGAAAGGAAGGTGCACATGGAGATCAGACAAATGGCTACTGCTTTTTTGAGTAATGGAAAAGACATGTTGATGATGAAGAAGGCAGGCAGCAAGCTGTTCGATTTTGAGTTCTGGGGTGGTATTGGCGGGCATCTGGAGCACGGCGAGCTTAACTCACCAATGACCGCCAGTTACCGGGAGATTGAAGAAGAGACGGGGTTCAAGCAAGCGGAAATTGATAATTTCCGTCTTCGATATGTGCTGTTGCAGTATAGTGACGGTGAAGTTCGGCAGCAGTTTGTATATTTTGGTGAGACGACACATCGAGCATTTATTCCATCAGATGAAGGAGATTTATTTTGGATACCTTTGGATGAGCTGCTGGATTTACATACATCCATTCTGATTAAAGCTGCGATCCGGCACTTTTTGCAGAACCAGGGGACCGACGAGATCTGGATCGGGAATGTTCTGAATGGAGAAGGGGCAGCAGCCAAACCAAGGGTAGCATGGAGCATCTTGCAAGACACGATATCATTTGAACCTGTTGTATAAAAAAAAGACCCCCTTGGCCAGGAAAGCGATCTATTTCTGTTGGGAAAAGCCATACTTCAACCGATTGTAGTCTGCAGATCTAAAGAGTGAGGATGTCAGCACATCCCCGCTCTTTTTATGATGTAATCATTGGAAGGAGGAAGGATGTTGATATCCAAACTTCAACAGGTGGGTTCGGGGTAGTAGTAATCACCCGTTATTCATTTTGATAATTTAATGAAAATCAAGCTGTGATGATTCGATCTTTCGTGCGTCTTCTCCGATTCTCGATGGCTTCCTCATAATCTTCGACCAACCTGTCAAAAATGTCATCCCACGAACGCTGTTGAGCAAGTTTTCGCCCTTCAAGTCCCATCCCCCTCAGATGATCCACATGATCTTCCCAGAGGCATATCTCCCGAATCAATGCATCCGCACGGCCAGGCTCAAACAAAACACCGCTTTGATGGTGTGCAACCAAGTCTTTTACACCACCTCCATTCGCTGCGAGAACCGGCAATCCTGAAGCCATCGCTTCCAGCACCACATTGCCAAATGTTTCTGTTGGGGAAGGAAACACAAAGAGATCTGCCGAAGCATACATAACAGCAAGCTCCTCACCATGCAGGTACCCTGTAAAGGTGACATTGGGTGGGGATTGCACACGCATTTTGGGAAGTAAAGGCCCATCGCCTACAATGATCCAGTGAACACGGGATTGCATATGTTCTGGCAACTGCTGCATGGCAAGGGTGAAGGTAGCGATATCTTTTTCTGGGGCAATTCGTCCAACGTAGAGTAAAATTAGAGGCGCTGTTATATTATAACGGCTGCGGATATCGGAGCTTCGTTTATCAGGTGAATACAGGCTGCAATCGATCCCGCGAGACCATAGCTTCAGACGCTGAATCCCTTTGGATTGCAATGAGTTTAAGGTCTCCTGAGACGGTGTTAATGTTGCATCACAAGCCCGGTGGAACCATTGAATGTACTTCCAGTAGAGAGAGATAATGCTGTTTAACCTGTAGTATTCGAGGTAACGATCAAAGTGGGTATGGTAGGAGATGACATGTGGAAGCTGGTGCTTGAGCGCATACCTGAGACCAAAAAGACCCATATTGAACGGAGTGGCGATATGCAGCAGATCTGGCTGAAAGGTCTTTAGCTCCCGATGGATGGATGCTCGATTAGGTAAGGCAATACGACATTCCGGATAGAGAAAAAAGGGGATGTTGGTAACCGAACGGACCGGAGCGGCATCGTTGCCTTCAATAACAGACTGCGGTGTGAATAGCAGATGCTCAATTCCTTTGCGGTTCAAGTGATTACTCAAGCGGTGCAGCGTACCGGCAACACCATTGGTATCCGGAACATAGGTGTCGGTGAACAAGGCCAGGCGCATCATAACCCCTCCCAAGACTCTTGATGACAAGATCATAACAGCGGATCATTTTCCAGCAGTCAAATGCAGGTTAACTTTATCTGTATTTCGTGTAAAGTGTGCAGGCGATTGATTGGGTGCAAACGTACAACGGATAAACTTATATAACCTATTCTGCTATGATGTAAAGGCGTTTAGTTATAGTGGACCCGTGTGAAATCATTCGTCCAACTTATATATAGAGAGAGATACAGGAGGCAGAGAGAGATGAACAAATTACAGGAAGAATTACAGCAATTGTTACCCTTGGATCAGCTTGAAAGCATGTCGGGTGAAGAAGTGGTGGGAAGTGTAGCCATGGATCTGTATCGTGCGGAATTTGCGACTATTCGGGAATGCGGACCTGAACTTCCACAGGTTTTGCGAGATACTATTCTAATCGTAGATCTGGATACAGAGCTGTCCATGAGTGGCATCACTGGTTTTCTTGAAAATGCAAGCGGACAGTTTCTGGGTGAAACGACGGAAGCAATGCAGCGCATAGGTAATGATGCGGATGCAGAGATTCTGAAGAACATCCAGCATATGTTATCCGAAAGTGGTGTGACACCTGAGCAATTAAGAGAGAATGTGAATGCACTCTCCGAACAGGATGTAACGACGACCCTGAATACGCATGGACAACAGATCCATGAGGTTTTGCAACGGGTGGAGCTGGAAGCGGGTCATTTAAGCATGCAATCGGATAATGAAGAGGTGTTTGAACTCCTTTATCAATATGTGGATACGAACAAAGAGCGCCTGAAACAGGAGCTGGAGCAGCTCTTGTCGAATTGAATCTGACAGGCAGGAGGGCGTCACTATGATTGTGATGATTAATGGGGCATTTGGCTCGGGCAAAACGTCTGCTGCAACCAAGCTGCAGCCGCGAATTCCGAACAGCATGATCTACGATCCTGAAGAGATTGGTTACATGTTAAGAAACGTGATTGTGGATGACGTCAAGATGGAAGTGGAGAAAACGGACGATTTTCAGGATATGGAGCTGTGGAAAGTCCTTACCGTGAAGGTCGCCCGTGAAATCAGACAGAAGTATGACAAACATCTGATTGTTCCGATGACCATCTACAAGTCAGAGCAGTTCAGTTATATCCATCGTGGTCTGAGGGAGCTGGACGCGGATCTTTTACATTTTACCCTGATGACATCGATGGAAACATTACATGAGAGATTGTTGAAGCGCGGGGATAAGCCTGGAGGATGGACTTTTAAACAAGCGGTTAAGTGTGTCGAAGCATTCCATGGAGCACGCTTTGAAGAGTACATTCAAACGGATGACCAAACAACAGATGATGTGGTGAATGTTATCATTTCCAAAGTGTTGCCAAACCGTAAATGAGGAGGCAAAATAATGAGTATCAATAAACGATTAGGTGTGGAATCCCTGTTGGTAACTTTGCTATTTACACTGGGTTTTATGGCTTGGAATGTTGTTCAAGGCATGTTAATGACGCTTAATTATGTACCTGAAATGAACAACGATTCATCCGTCACGATGTTGCAGTCCAAGGTTGCTTTTGGCTCTATTGCCCGTTGGGATATGACTTCCATTCTGATCGCTGCTGTTGGATTTCTCTTGCTTGCTGCTGCATACTATGGTCTTCGTTCGGGGATACAGCGCTGGACACAGCGTTCTTGAGGTAGGCTTTGTTTATTAATAAAAGAAAAACATAGCCAAAAAACAGTTCTATACCAATGAAAGTTGGTAGGAGAACTGTTTTTTGTTTTTTGGTCTATTTTTAATAGATTATAGATGCTTGGAAATGACTTCTTCCAGACCTTGAGCGACCGAATGTGCACCCCGTGCAAGGTGTCTCTCGTAGAGATGCAGACGGACAAAGCTCTCGTCTGTGCCCATCGCCTCAGAGAAAATGCCACCGAGACCACGTGCGCGGCGGTCGATCTGAAGTAACAGTTCCAGCGAATCCCCCATCGGGTAGAACAGTACTTCCAGCTCATCCAAATAACCGCGGAACTTGCTCGTGGGCACGAATTCAAATTCCTGTACAAAGGGAAGATTACCACCAAGCTTTGGAGCATAGTCATTGGTCACTTCACGCAGCTTGAAACCAAGGAGGTCAATTGCATCAAGCACGGTATTCATATCTTTTGTAGGAACGACGTGCAGTCTGTCCCGGTCTGAGGGGTCCATGGCGCTTGAGATATCGAGGCCCGTTTCAACCCATACTTCTGCACGGTGCAGTGTAATTGGAAGATTTTCGGGCAGATCGAATGAGAAGGATTTCTCCAGTTTGGCACCAGGCTGTAATATAAAACCTTCTGTAAGCAAGTATTTGGCTACAACGGCAGTTTCATTTACTTTTCGATCATTGTGCTCCCGTAGGTAATGGGTTTTGATCGTAAGGTAGATTCGGTCTACATTCTGTTCCACGTCTCCACCCTCGATGTACACGATCCCAGAGATGACTCCTCCAGGCGTAACCTCAGGTGTATGTAATTCTGTATTTACTTTGGCTGCTCCAACACCTACACTGGCTAACATTTTCTTGAAAAAAGACATTCGTTCAACCTCCACATCCTATTGGTTTATTCAGGGGAAAAATACGACTTCGACCTTAATACGGAGCCTACGAGAGAAGCGTTTCAAATTTTAACAAGCATAAGATGAGAATGGTTAAAACTCTTTGACGAAAAAAAAGTTAACCTGAGGAACAGGGGAATCAACTTGTCTGTGTCGAATGTTGTTTAATATGGGATTTTCTTCTGGGGGGATATCTATTGGGCATGGAATGGTATGACATGATCGCACGGCGTAACGGAGGATACAAGGGCAGGTCGGTTTTTACCTGGGAGGGTAATTCGGCAGAAGATGTATTTGAAGCCCGTTTGATGCAGTTGCTTCCTCAGCATAATTCGGTGCTTGATGTGGGTTGTGGTCATGGTGAATTTACATTAAAAGTGTCGGCTTATACCGGTCATATTACGGGTTTAGACAACTCGAAGGAGCTGCTGCGTATTGCACAGGCTAGCCTTGAAGCCAGTAACATCAGAAATGTTGATTTTGTCTGCGCCACAACCAAAACGGAGTTGCCCTTCGAAGACGAACAGTTCGACCTGATCTATGACCGGAGAGGACCTACGTCCATTATTGAACATGGGAGATTGCTCCGAAAGGGTGGCGTGATCTTTGGTATTCATACCGATGTAAGCAAAGTACAGGAAAGGTTGCGCACGAATCAGTATGAAGACATTGAGATTGAGGAATTCAACGAGGCCTTAATGGTTTTCTCGGATGAAAAAGAGTTTGCTATCTTTCTTTCCGATATTCCCGGAAACCCGGATTACACGCGGCCTGAGTACCATGAACAGCTTCAAGTTAAGCTGAAGGAAAATCAGATTGAGGGGAGAATTGCTGTGCGTGAGCACAAATATATCTGGAAGGCCCATGTCAGCAAATAGCGTTATCCATACGATTAAATATGGTTTGAATACACATAGTGATTGGTCTGCTTCTCAGGAACTGGACAGAGTTACACAGACCCTAATGGAGAGTGAATTACTTCAGACTTACGGTTAATCAGCTTGGGGGTTAAATGCATGCGAAGAAGTACGATATTTTGGATGACTGGCATTGCAATTATTATTGTAGCAGTGTTTCTTGTATATAATAATCTGGCTCCAGGCGTTACAGCGCAGGATGTTAACATGAAGGGCACGATTCGGCAGACAGCAACGGATGAATACGAGGTGCAATTAACCATTACTCGCACAAAAGAAGAGAAGGGCTTGCACATGGTATATCCCTTTGTACCAGGCTGGGGTTCAATATCTTTTAATGACAAAGAGGATAACCGATTTATTCAACCTACTTCCGTCGGCAGCACAGGTGCAATGGAAGAAATTCTTCGTCAGGCATTACAGGGGCAGTCGTCAACGGCGATTACTGAATTTGCAGGGTTCTCCATACCTGATGCAGTGGGTACTTACAAGATGCGTTTTACCATTCATCCTTTGGGTGATGAAGCAGAACCGATTCGGATACCCATGATCTATTATGTTCATCAGGAAAAAGTGTTAGGCAAGGACCTGAGCTGGGTCTCTGGAGAGCCATTGGAAATCATTAAGGAGTATGCGGAATGATGCTAATTTATCAATCGAATGAGATTATCGTACGTTTATTGGATGAAATAGATGAGCAGCGACTTGTTCAATGGTTGTCTGACCCTAAAGTGCTCCAATATTACGAAGGCCGTGATCGGCCGCATGATCTGAATATGGTCAGAGCGAATTTTTATACACAGGACGATGCTGAGTATCGTTGTATGGTTGAATATGAAGGTAAACCAATCGGCTATATCCAGTTCTATGAATTGGAGGAGGAAGAACGAAATGAGTATGGTTACGGAGACACGGATGAAATCATCTATGGAACAGATCAGTTTATTGGAGAGGCTGATTATTGGAACCGCGGTATTGGCACACAACTAGTACAATCCATGTTGGCCTATCTGGTCAACGAGAGGCAAGCCCGGAAAGTGGTCATGGACCCGCAAACGTGGAACGATCGTGCCATAGCCTGTTACGAGAAGTGTGGTCTCAGGAAGGTCAGACTTTTACCAGAACATGAGCTGCACGAAGGGCAGATGAGAGACTGCTGGCTGATGGAGTATGCCCCTTAGGCAGAGCACTATGGTATTTTATTGAATCAATTAACCAAGGAGGAATGATCGATGGATTTGAGATACCCGATTGGATCATTTGTACATACGGGCGAGGTCACACCAGAGCAGCGGAAGCAATGGATTCAGGATATTGCCGAGCTGCCGGAGCGTGCCCGCGAAGCGGTCAAAGGATTGAGTGAAGAACAATTGAGGTTGCCTTACCGGGAAGGGGGCTGGATGCTCAAACAGGTCATACACCATATGGCAGATAGCCACATGAACAGCATGGTTCGTTTCAAGCTGGCGCTGACCGAGGATAATCCCACGATAAGACCATATTACGAAGAGCGGTGGGCTGAACTGAGTGATTCGCGGGAGCTGGACGTCGAGCTTTCCTTGCAGATCCTAGATGCGTTACATCGTCGTTGGGTAGCGCTATTAGACACATTAACGGATGCAGACTATGCCAAAACCTTTTATCATCCCGCATCCAAAGAAACGACCAGATTGGACTATAATTTGGGCGTATACGCCTGGCATGGTAGACATCACGTTGCCCATATCACCTCGCTTAGAAGCAGGTTGGGAATCTAACAGTGAGATATGTGAGGTGTAATTACTAATGATAGAGCAACAGTGGCTGGAACTAAGTGAATTTCATGAATTGGAACAAGAGATTCAGTTTGTCATCATGGTTTCTCAGTTCCAGGAAAAATACGTCATGGTTCATAACCTTAAACGTGGAGGATGGGAATTCCCAGGAGGTAGTCGCGAAGCTGGCGAATCTGTTCTTACAGCTGCTGGAAGAGAACTGTATGAAGAGACAGGGGCAATGAAGTTTATGCTTGAACCTTTCGGAATCTATGAAATGAACGGAAAACTTGGCATGGTCTATTATGCGAATATTACGGAATTCCGTGCTGTATCGATGGAACCTAATTCGGAAATTGGTGCGATAAAAATGGTGGATATACTGCCAGAGGGTATGAGTTTTGGAGACATGTTTTATTCTTTATTGCATCAGTGGAAGGGGTATTCTGCCAAAGGAACACGCGAACACTTTGTGGATCTAAATTTGTCTGAATATCTATAACTATTAAGGAGATTACTTCAATGAATATACATATCAGACTATTGAATGAAAGCGACCCAGTGATCATATCTCAAGCGTTTCAGGAACAGGGCTGGGAGAAATCAGCAGAGCAGTATTTGCACTATCTTGCAGAACAGCAGAATGGTGAGCGGGTGACTCTGGTAGCGGAGCTTAATGGAGTTTTTGCCGGATACGTGAATGTATTGTGGAAGTCGTACTACCCATCATTCAGGGAAAAGGGCATTCCGGAAATCAATGATTTTAATGTGCTGATCAAGTATCAGCGTCAGGGAATAGGCACACGGTTGATGGACCGGGCAGAAGAAGTGATTCAGGAGAGAGCCGATACAGCAGGGATTGGTGTCGGGGTGTTTTCCGATTATGGCAAAGCTCAAATTCTGTATGCCCGTCGTGGATATATTCCGGATGGTCAGGGTATTCACAAGCATGATCGTTATCTCAAGTGGGGCGATGAAACGACCATTGATGACGATGTCGTACTGTATCTTACGAAGAAGTTAAGCTAATTGGACCCTCAACAATGATGAATAACGACGTCTGGGAGATAGAGGATTTCTTTCTTCTGAACGTCGTTTTTTCAATAGGATACAGGCTATTTCCGGCTAGAATTGTACAAGGAAAATAGAGTAAGATTGGGTGAAAATGTTATAATAGAGTGTAGTTAATTTGCGCATAAACCGTGATGAAGCGGGCAATTGGTGTGTACAGAGGTCGATACATAAGAGGGAATATGAAGGCTGTTTTGTGAATATGAGGAGGAATGTATCTGTGAAAAATACGATTAAAAGTGTCCAAGATCTATATGACATGCTCGATGCAGAGTTCAGATCAGCAAAGCAATTTTGGGAGCCGTTTTATGAAGATCGGAACCGTCCAATCCCCTTTTTTCCAAACAAACCGGACGAAAATCTGGTAGCGCATGTGAATTCAGGAATATTAGCTGGGGGCAAAGCATTGGAACTCGGATGTGGTCCGGGAAGAAATGCACTGTATCTAACTCGCGAAGGCTATGAAGTGGATGCTTATGATCTCTCGGAGCAAGCCATTGCTTGGGCGAAAGAAAGAGCAGCGGAAGAACAGCTTGAAGTGAATTTTGAATGTAAATCCGCATTTGAACTTACGCCACAGGAAGAGTACGATCTCGTCTATGATTCGGGCTGTCTGCATCATCTGCTGCCACATCAGCGAATTCCCTACATACAGATGATTCACAACGGACTCAAACCTGGAGGGTATTTTGGGATGACCTGCTTTGCTCCAGGATTTGGTGGTCAGGGTGGACCGGAGAGCGTTATGGACGATTGGGAGGTATATCGTGAGAAGTCGATGAAAGGCGGTCTGGCTTTTACGGAGGAAAAGCTTCGCTATTTGCTGGAAGATCCATTTGAGTGCGTAGAGTTGCGCCCGATGAAGACGAAGGGCCAGGAGGATATGTGTTTTGGCTTGCCCATTTTGTGGGTGACCTTATGGAGAAAACCCAACGTATAGTTATCGATTTAAAGGTCGTAGGTTTGACCAGTATTGTACAAAGCGAGAGAAAGGCGGCTAGAAAATGGGACAAAGGTATTTTATTATTACAGGTACATCCAAAGGAATCGGCAAACAGATCGCCGAGCTGTTATTGGAAAAGGGAGATCACGTCTATGGTATTGCACGCGGAACGTCTGAATTGGAGGAAACGTATATGCGTTACCAGCATATTCAGTTTGATCTTGCAGATATCCATAGCATCGCCGACCTTGTCTCAAGCATTTTGAAAAAGATTCCTTTGCAAGAGGCTGAATTCATTGGGCTCATAAACAATGCAGCGATGCTGGAGCCGTTGAAACCAATAGACCATTGCAACGCCGAGGAGATCCGTCTTCATCTGAACATCAGTTTGGCAGCACCCATGATCATGACCTCATCTTTTATACAACTCACCAACCACCTGAGCACACGAAGAAAAATAGTCAATGTGTCTTCCGGTTCAGGAAGTTATCCGGCACCTTCAATGGCATCTTACTGTACGTCCAAAGCAGGGATGAACATGTTCACCCAGTGCGTAGCGATGGAGCAATCCGGGCAATCCAATCCCGTTGAAGTGATTGCCTTCGATCCGGGGATGGTAGATACTGAGCTGCAGGCTGTGGCAAGAGGCAAGAGTGCAGAGGAATTCGCATTGTCTGAGGTATTCGGTCAGGTGTATGAAGCAGGTCAATTAAGATCGCCAGAGGATGTCGCAAAGCAACTGATTGAACGTTTGGAAGAAATCAGCGATCCAAGCAAGGTTCTACATGCTATGGAGGGATAACAGCGATCGAAAGAACGATTCGTACCCGTAACGTTTATCTCGGAGAAGTCTACCTTAATAACTTAACTGCCCAAGAAGAACAGAAACGTGGTGAAGGTATATGTTTAAAATTATGCTCATTGAAGACGATGAATCGTTATTCAGTGAAATCAAAGAACGACTATCCCAGTGGTCATATGACGTGTATGGTGTGCAGGATTTTGGCAAAGTCATGCAGGAATATAGTGCCATTCAGCCACAGCTGGTCATTATTGATATTCAGCTTCCCCAGTATGACGGATTTCATTGGTGTCGCATGATCCGCGCTCATTCCAATGTGCCGATTATCTTTCTGTCCTCAAGGGATCATCCTACGGATATGGTCATGTCGATGCATCTGGGCGCAGATGATTTTATCCAGAAGCCTTTCCATTTCGATGTGCTGATTGCCAAAATTCAGGCCACCCTGCGCAGAGTATACAACTACAATACAGAACGGATAGAGCTGCGCACATGGCGCGGGGCTACCATTGAATATGTGAAAAATACACTTACCCATGACCATGAATCGGTCCTTTTGACCAAAAATGAGATGTTCATTCTCAAAGTGCTGGTTGAGCACAAAAATCAGATTGTGACCCGGGAAGATTTGATTCGCAGCTTATGGGATCATGAACATTTTGTGAGTGACAACACGCTGACGGTCAACGTCAATCGACTTCGCAAAAAGCTGGAGCCGCTGGGTCTGGATGGTTATATCGAAACCAAGGTGGGGCAGGGCTATATGGCAACGGAAGAGGCGGAAGCATGATTGGCAAGTACATCCGGGAAAAGCTTAGTTGGCTATGTTTACTCGTAAGCATGCAGCTCATCATTTTGTTTGTGGCCTATATCGACACGTCCATTCCATTCCGATCTGTAGCGTATATGGTCGTGCTGAATGTAGTCGTATGCTTCGTTTTTATCTGGGCGAGATATCCAAGAGAGACCCGGTTCTACAAAAGATTAACCACCTGGGATCATACCTATGATTCGGGGGATCTGGATATCGCTGAAAGCCCTTTTGAACGAATTGTGCACGATGCCGTGACTTCCCAGACCGAACGTCATCGGAAGGAGTCTTCGTCTCATTTTATTTTGCTGGAGCAGGAGAAGGATGAGATGTTGGCCTGGATTCATGAGGTGAAGACGCCCCTAACCGCGCTGCAATTGATGATTGAACGTATGCCGGATGACAAGCTGCAGGGTCAGATGACGTATGAATGGCTGCGAATTCACCAACTGCTTGATCAGCAGCTTCACCAGAAGCGTATTCCATTTATGCATAATGATTTGTTTGTGGAAGAAACGGAACTTGAACGGGTTTTGAATGGTGAGATTAGAGCTTTGAAGTCGTGGTGCATATCCAAAGGGATTGGCTTCGACGTCTCGTTACATGTGACCAAAGTGCTGACCGACAGCAAATGGTTAGGCTTTATCATACGACAGCTGCTTAGCAATGCGGTGAAATACAGTCATTCCGCTGACATTGTCATTGAAAGCAGGGAACAGGACGGGCACATCATGCTGACCATTCAGGATCATGGACGAGGGATTGAGGTTCAGGATTTACCGCGTATCTTTGATAAAGGCTTCACTTCAACCAAAGGCAGGCTGGAGGGGTCGGCAACGGGAATGGGATTGTATCTGACAAGGCAGGTGGCACAAACACTTCATATAGATATTCAGGTACAGTCTGCTCCCGGAGAGGGAACCGGCGTCAAGCTAACCTTCCCGCGAAAGAATGACATGATCCATCTTGCAGGCGTGTGACAACATTGTCACATGCTTTTTGGTTTTGTTCGGTGAATCGCACGATAAATTGGAGCATCCCGCCTATGATGGAGATATACCAAAGAGGAGTGAGTGGGAAATGTGGATACTGGAAGCCAAAAAAATTCATAAAGTCTATGGCAACAAATTAAATAAACAGGAGGTCCTGAAGGGGATTGATCTCGGCGTAAGTAAAGGCGAATTTGTCGGTATTATGGGGCCCTCGGGATCGGGGAAAACGACGCTGCTGAATGTTCTTTCCTCGATCGATCGGGTAAGTCAGGGCACGATTGACATAGAGGGTCAGGAGTTCACCGGCATGAAGGAGAAACAGCTCGCTGAATTCCGGAAACATCATCTTGGCTTTATTTTTCAGGAATATAATCTGCTGGACACCCTTACGGTAAAGGAAAATGTACTTCTGCCGCTCTCCATTACAAACATTCCAAAGCATGAGGCCCACCTGAAGTTCGAACAAATTGCCCGTGAACTGGGCATCTATGAGTTGAAAGATAAATATCCGTCCGAGATTTCGGGTGGACAGAAGCAGCGAACTTCGGCGGCACGTGCATTCGTGCATGATCCTAGCATTATTTTCGCTGACGAGCCGACAGGCGCACTGGATTCCAAATCGGCCTCGGACCTGCTTGGGAAATTGAGTGATATGAACAGCAAACATCAGGCCACAATTATTATGGTTACCCATGATCCGTTTGCCGCAAGTTATTGCAGCAGGGTGATTTTTATCCGGGACGGTCAGATCTACAGCCAATTAAATAAAGGAGACGAGTCTCGGCAATCCTTCTTCAACGACATTATCAAAACTCAGGGCGTGTTGGGTGGTGTGCAGCCATGAGTCTGAACTACATCATTTTTCGCAATCTGAGGAAAAACCTGAAGAATTATTATCTTTACGTCTTTGCCCTCATCTTTAGTGTGGCGCTCTATTTTTCATTTGTGACGTTACAGTATGATCCGTCGATGGATGAGGTTGCCGAATCAACCAAAGGAGCGGCGGCAATTGGCGCCTCCTCTGTGTTATTGATTGTCATTGTGGGCATTTTTCTACTCTATGCCAATACGATCTTTATTAAGCGACGCAGTAAGGAGATTGGTTTGTTTCAGCTGATCGGCCTGACGAAGGGAAAAATTTTTGGCATTTTGAGTGCGGAAAATTGTATTCTCTACTTTGGCTCCATGGTCATTGGTGTGCTGATCGGGTTTCTCGGTTCCAAGCTGATATTGATGATATTGTTCAAAATTATCGGCATTGACGCAATTACGAAGCTGTACTTTTCACCGATGGCCCTGGTGCAGACGCTGATTGTATTTGCGGCCATGTACTTGCTCATCATGCTGATGAACTACATCTTTATCAGAGCGCAGAGCATTCTCTCGCTTTTTCGGGTAACGTCCACAACAGAGCAACAAGTGCAGAAGATGTCTGCAGGACAGGTTGTGATCGGGATTCTGGGCATCGCCCTGATTGTATTTGGATATATTCTGTCTGCACGAATGTTCAGCGGCGAGGTAATGGATATGCAGCAATTGATGTACACGATGATCCTGATTCTGTTCTCGGTCATTCTGGGGACGTATATGTTTTATAAAGGGTCGGTCAGTTTTCTCTTTAATCTGATTCGCAAAAGCAAAAACGGTTACCTTTCCATCAATGAAGTACTGTCGGTATCCTCCATCATGTTCCGTATGAAGTCGAATGCACTATTACTCACCATTATCACGACGGTATCTGCCCTGGCCATCGGCATGCTGTCACTCAGTTACATCTCATACTATTCGGCAGAAGCCCAGGCCAAGGAAAGCATGCCGGAAGATTTTTCTTTTGCCCAGGCAGAAGTGAAAGATCGTTTTGTAGCTGAACTGCAAGCCAAACAGATTCCATATGAGGAGAAGCACAGACAGCCTATATATATTGAAATTGATGCAAAAGAGGTTATGGATGATTCCCTAACGGAAGAACTATTGTTCAGCAGTGTGGTTACCGACAGCATGGTAGATAACATCGATCTGAAACCGGGTGAAGTGGTCTTTATGGGTTACGGGGGTGCCATTCAGCAGTTAATTTCCATTCAGGAAAAAGGTCCAATCGTGCTGCATGGATTGAAGCAAACCATTGACCAGAAACTGATAGGCACAACTAAACAAGGGGTTCTTCCCGTTTACTATACTCTTGGCACGCCGGTAGCTGTAGTGGATGAATCGGTATATCGGCAGCTTTTGAAAGACCTCGATCCCAAGCTGCAGGAGAAGATGGAGTCCGACTATTACGGGGTGCGGATTCTTAATCCTGATCAGGCAGAGGAAGCGTATGGCATTTTCAAAGCCCAGAAATTAACGATACCTAACTTCTCGCAGATGGAACTTAAAAATAACCAAATTACCAATATGGGGCTGATTATGTTTATTGTCGGTTTCCTGGGTCTGACTTTCCTGATTACATCAGGGTGTATCCTCTATTTCAAACAAATGAATGAGAGTGAAGAAGAGAGACCGAACTATACCATTCTTCGGAAACTCGGATTTACTCAAGGCAATCTGCTGCGCGGAATCCAGTTCAAGCAATTGTTTAATTTTGGTATCCCACTTGTCGTGGGATTGAGTCATAGTTATTTTGCCGTGAAATCAGGCTGGTTCTTCTTCGGTACGGAGCTGGTGACACCTACGGTCATGGTCATGATCGTGTATACGTTGTTGTATTCAATCTTTGGCCTATTATCCGTATGGTATTACAAACGTGTGATTAAGGAATCGTTGTAGATCAGGATTGTTCGGATAGCCAGATAACAAAATACATTTTTTAGGGGCAGCTGTATGGGATACAGGTTGTCCTTTCTTTTTGTGGAAAAAAAGGAGGATCACGGATGAAGGGAGAAATGTTGATGGAGGATGGAAATAGGGTTGTTGCCAAGGAGGGGGAACATGTCTGGTCCGATATATGAATCCAAACAAGAGCTGATCGAAACCATTCATCGTGTATATCTGCTGTTTGAAGTCGAGTTTAATGAAATCAGCGAGGGCAGCAAAGATAAACTTGTGGAGGGCGTAGACCGCACACCTGCACAGATGATTGCCTATCAGTTGGGATGGATGAATCTTGTGATGGGATGGGATAGGAAGGAAAGGGCGGGAGAGGTGGTCATGATGCCAGCACCAGATTATCAATGGAACCAACTGGGGGCATTGAATGCATCCTTTTACGACAAATATGCTGATCTTTCCCTTATGCAACTGCGGTCCTTGTTTCGGGAAACGGAGCAACAATGGTTAAACTGGATTGAATCACTTCGTGAGGAAGAGTTATTTGTGCAGGGGATGAGGAAGTGGACGGGGACTAAGCCTGGATGGGCCATGGTGAAGTGGATACAGATTAATTCAGTTGCGCCATTCAAGTCGTTTCGTACCAAGATTCGCAAATGGAAAAAGATACATTCCGATGACTTGGGTTCTAAGGGAGGAATTTAAATGAATCTGGCTAACAAAATCACCCTGGCGAGAATGGCATTGATTCCATTGTTTATGTTGTGTTTCATTCCCTTTCCGTCATGGATGCAGGGATCGAGTGAACTTTTGCGTTTTTTGGATCAGCATGATGTGGTGATTGGAGTGATTATCTTTGTGTTCGCTTCAGTTACGGATAAGCTGGATGGCTACGTGGCTAGAAAATATAATCAGATCACCAATCTGGGGAAATTGCTTGACCCGCTGGCGGATAAACTGTTGATCTCGGCTGCGCTGATTATGATGGTTCAGGTGGATATGATCGGTTCATGGATAGCTGTGGTCATTATAGGGAGAGAAATTGTTATTACAGCGCTGCGCATGATTGCCAGTGAACAGGGAATTGTCCTCGCTGCTGACCGATATGGCAAGATCAAAATGGTACTGCAGGTGGCGGCCATTGTCGCTGTGTTATTGAATAATGTTCCCTTTCGTTTGTTGACTGATGTGCGGGTTGATTTGATTTTATTGTGGCTGGCGGGAGGAGTTACGCTGTTATCGGGTTTGAACTATATTGTAGTGAACTATAAGTTGCTTAGGTTGGGTAGGTAGGGGGCTTGTCATGAAAGCTAGAGTGTACCTGGCTAAATCGGGATCTATGATTGAAGAAGAGAGTGGAATGGATAACTGGCTGGTTGCTGTAAAACAAAGACCTGATATTCAATACGCGGATGTGAATGATCGAATACAGGTAGAACGGTTGATCATGAGTAGAAAATTTGGAATGGACTCTCTTCAGATGGCCATTCATGTATTCGATGAGGGCGGACAACCACTGATTGGATATGAGGTTCCAAGTGGCTTGAATATATGGCAGGACTACTTGCGAGCTATTCGCAAGTTGATGGAGCGGGGTAAAGCCTGTGTGAGTTATGGAATCGATCCTTACGTACTAGAAATGGAGCAGCTGGCAAAGGGCAGATTAAGGTTTGCTATTCGTTTGGAGTTGGTTCCTCAGAATATACTCACACAGTTCATTACATCTGAAAAAGAGTTTTTGTTGGAGCTTTTGAGAGCGATTGAATTCTTGTGGAGCAAGATGCTGCAAGAGCATCATACACTTGGCAGACCCAACATATCCATGCCGAAGAACGGCGGGGAAGACATTTTTATAGAGATCCATTCTTTGCGCAAATGGTTGCTTCAATTATCGGAATAGGCACATTTAAAAAAATAAAGGCAGACTCTGCGTGAAAGTCGCAGGGTTTCTTTGTCGTTACAACAGAACCCAAAAAAATATAGGGCCACGGCAGTGTTCCAAGTATACTTATAGTAGTTGAAACATCATGAAACAAATCGGAAAACAGGCACCATGGTGCTGATTCAGGAGGATCCCATGCAACAGGAACACACCGCTGGTCTTCACGGGGACTGGCTTCAATTTATGATTTTAACAACCAAACTGGAACTGCCACCATTGCCAGCGGATACACTGGACCGTCCAAGGCTTAGTTCGCAATACGAAGAATTGTTCCAATCCAAAGTCACTTTGTTGACTGCTCCGGCGGGTTCAGGAAAATCAACACTACTGGGCAGCTGGGTAAGAAGTGAAGCCGTACAAGCGGCCTGTGTCTGTCTGGATGAGCAGGATCAGGACCCGCTTCAGTTTTGGCTCTACATGATTCATGCACTGGACCGAGTGAGAGAGGGGCTCTGCGGGGATGTCCTGCCACACTTTTTGCAACGGTATCCGATAGAACCAAGGTCAGCATTAATCATATTGTTGAACCGTTTGGCCGAGTCCCGTCAACCTGTACTGCTCATTCTGGATGACTATCATGCGGTAAAGCAGCCTGAGATTCATGAGCAGATGCAATACTTTATCGAAAATCTTCCCCTGTCCATTCATCTGGTACTGTCCAGTCGTACCTACCCTCCGTTCAAGCTTGAGAAGCTGCGCCTGAGAGGTGAAGTGAAGCAATTTACGCTTCAGGAGCTGGCGTTTACGACAGAAGAAGGCATTGAATTTTGCCAAAAAATCATGCGATTGGATGTTGCCAGAGGTGAAGCGCATGGCTGGGTACAGCAGACGGAGGGGTGGGCTGCCGGATTGAAGCTGCTTGCTTTATCTCACGCATTCGGGGCAAACTCGTTGGTTAGCCCTATGAATTCGATATCGTCACCTCTGTCTCGAGAAGATCACGGACAACATGGAGATAGGACGATTTCGGATTATCTGCTCGAAGAGGTATTCCAGCGTCAGTCACCGGAAATGCAGCAATTTCTGCTCCGGACTTCGATTACAAGAAGAATGAACAGCGATCTATGCCAGGTATTAAGTGATATGGAGGAAGCTCCGCAGTTGTTAAGGCAGCTGGAGAAGGAACATCTCTTCCTTGTTCCGCTGGATCGGGAAGCACGCTGGTATCGTTATCATCACTTGTTCTCTGCATTTCTAAGGCGTGAGTTGGCTCGTTATGGCACTGAACATGTGAATGAATTACATGCTCTTGCTGCACATTGGTATGAGCAGCAAGGGTACCCGGCTGAAGCACTGGATCACTATATTCTCGGACAGTATATGCAGGATGCAGCCAGACTGCTGGAAGAACTGTTCGCCCACTTTATTATGGGAGAGTGGTGGACGCTCCGGCGATATTTCGATGTTTTGCCACTGGAGATCGTGAAAGCACGTCCGAAGTTATATATGTCCTACCTGTTCCTGTTTGCGCGCGAAATGCCCTATGGACAGATGGTGAAGCAGCTTGATGAACTGGAACACGTTATCCGGGTGCATCTTCAAGGACAGCTTGAACCTGAGATTGTCGGGTATTTGCTGCAGGTCATTTGTGTGATGCGAGCTTACATGGCTTATCTGAACAGAGATTTGGAGGGGCTGGCATCTTATTTGGTGTCCTATATTGATCAGGGATATCCTGATGATATTGCCTTTCAGTATATGGATTATGATCGGAGAGAGAGCATGCGCCTGCGCAGCTTTCATGGTGTTAATGGCTACTTGAGGCGTGGAGAAGCTTGTTTCGGAGCGATTACGGAACGTTGGTATGCCGAGCATGCCTATGTAACGTCCTATTATGGTGTGGGATACGGTGAAATTTTAATGGAGAAGGATCGGTTACCAGAAGCGATATGTTATGCCGACCGCGCGCTTGAAGTGGCCTTGCAGATCAAGGTGGCTGCGCTGCTCGTTCCTGCGTATGTGCTCAAGGCCAGACTTGAACTTACACTGGGTCGACCTGAGGAAGGCATGAAGCTGCTTCAACAGGTCACAGGGTTGTTATCTGTGGAGGATATGGAATACTGGCATCCAGCACTGGAAGCGCATCAACATCGAATTTTACTTGAAATGAGTCCCGTGGAAGCGGCTGAAACCATTTTGGCTAAGTCCGTAAGAGAAGGAAGTGTGGCAGCTGAGACCAGCTGTGATCAGATGCACCATGCCATCGTTCGCATACGTGCGATGATCGTCCTTGAGCAGTATGATCTTGCACAAGAGGAATTGAGACGGATTCGTAACCAAGCTGATGAACGGGATTGGCTGACTGAACAGGTAGAATGTGCTCTGCTAGAGTCAATTATGCTGCAAAAGCAAGGAATCACAGATGCCAGTGTTGCAGCGTTATCCCGTGCTCTGATGCTGGGAGGACCGGAAGGATATATCCGTTCATTCATTGCTGAAGGTGAGCAGATGAAGCTGTTGCTCCAGCATTATCTGTATCTGCGCCGAACGAAGGCGATACAGGATCATGGTGTGAAAATGGCTTATGTGAAGCAGTTGTTATCGGCATTCGCAAGAGACAAACGGGCAAGGGGTCTCTCCTCTGTAGGGGAGGCAAACCTGGATACGAAGGAAGTGGGACTCAGCCCGATGGAGCAAAAAATATTCGGTTATATTGCTGAGGGACTGACCAGCAAACAGATTGCTGCTGAGTTTGGTATCTCCCCAGGAACCGTCAATACGCATATTCGCCGAGTGTTCGCGAAGCTGGGTGCGAGTAGTCGTACCCATGCTGTACAAATGGCGGAACAGCGGGGATTGCTATGATGTGGTGATACGCTGTCTACTCTTTTGTAGACTGTTTTCCAACCAAGGTGTCTCCTACAATGAAGAAAATCAATGAACACTGACGAGTCTTTGGATTCCAGGGTTATATTCATGTGGGAGGTAACGTTAAGCCATGTCAACACGTATATCCAAACCAAAAGATCGTTCTAATAAACCTAAGAACCGTCGAGTCTCGCCTTATTTGACAGCCATTTTGTCTTTATCTGTCATTGCTGTTCCTGTAACAGCTAGTGCAGCAGCCGATGATGTAAGTATTCATGACTTGCGGGAGGCAGCACCGTGGGCCCAGCAAGCCATTGAAAGGGCTGCCGAACAACAGATCATTCTGGCGGACAAAGCAGGGAATTTCAATCCGAATGGAATGTTGACAAGAGGGGACCTTGCGTACACGCTGGCAAAACTATTAGGATTGAACGTACCATCGTTAGATCAGCTTCCAACTTCGTTATTCAAGGATTTGGATAGTAACGCTGAGAATGCATCCTATATTAACGCCCTTAAATCGACCGGAATCATCAACGGTTATCCGGATGGTACGTTCCGTCCAGGCGGGCTGGTGACAAGGGAAGAGCTGGCAACGACGATCATTCGGGCGTTGAAGGTTAAGGGATATGATGCAGAGTTCAATTCGACCAAAGAATTGTCATTTAAAGATACATCCAAGATCAGTGCCTGGGCTTTGCCAAGCATACAACAGGCTGTTGAATGGGGGATTTTGAAGGGGGAAAATGGAAACTTTGCTCCCAAGCGCTCCACTTCCAGACAGGAAATGGCCGTGATCGCATTACGCACAACTGAAGTTATTCAAGCACTTGAAGAAGCTGCGAGTCAGGGGGATGATCCAGAGTCTACCCATTCCAATGAGCCAGGAAAGGTAACTGAGGTGCAGGGTACAACTTCAGGCGGCAATAACGCAGGGAACGGTACAGGAAACACAAACGGTAATTCCGTGGCGACGCCAGGGAGTGGAAATGGAAGCACGGGTGGAGGAAGTGGATCTGCGCCTACCTATCCGACGAATCCTTCCACTCCGTCCAATCCACAGCCCGGAAACCGGGCTCCACTAGTCGTTAGTGGCGGTTTGCCTGATCAGGAACTCACATTGGATCACGCCTCACTGGACTGGCAAGTCTCCTCTTACTTTAGTGATCCAGATGGGGATGGCTTGCAATACAGTGTCATCACAGGAGATAAAACCATCGTGTCCTCCACTGTGGCAGGCCAAAGGATTCGACTTGTACCACAGGCTGCTGGAGAAACGGTGCTAACGATCAAAGCTGTCGATGTGCATGGCGCGAGTGTTACAGCACAACTTAAGGTTAAGGTGCAGGCCAATACAATAAAACGCCAATTTCCTGATCCACATTTGGCAGGAGCCATGGCTCATTGGTTGCAAAAGGATGTGAATGATCCGCTGACCAAAGACGAATTGGTGGCAGCTCTCACTCAGACGAATGGGGGATTGTATGCGAGGGATGCAGGCATTTCTGATTTGACGGGAGTCGAGATATTCAAAGGAATGAATGTAACCGAAATCGATCTGACCGGAAACGAAATAAGCAAGGCGGATGCTTCTGGATTCGATCACTTGAAATGGCTGGATTTATCCGGTAACCACCTGACGGAGATCAATGTTACGGCACTGGATCAGCTGGAGTATCTAAATCTGGCGAACAATCAACTGGCTTTCTTGAATGTGGACGGATTACATTCCTTGCAGGAACTTAATGTGAACAACAATAAACTTGTTCATGTACCTGATGGAGTTGCTGAACTGTCTGATCTGCAATACTTGGATGTGAGTGACAACTCCATACTCCTGAGAGAAGAGCCTGATTTCACGCTGCACCAGACGCTGCTGCAACGTTTGTCCTCGTATTATTTTGATGATGCTCCCCCTATGCTGGTGGAGGCACCTGCAGGTAATATCGCTTATGTTAATGGAGATGAGACTGAGATCGACCTATCCTTCATGTTTGAAGATGAGGATGACGCTAGTTCAACCCTCGTACTTATGGCTACCTCACCTGATCCGCAATTGGCAGAAGTCAGAATGGTTGGACAGCAATTATATGTTACAGCACTCGGGACGAGTAGTGAGCCTATTCGGATTGAGGTAAAGGCCACGGATCCTCTGGGCAGAATTGGCATAGGTCATGTTTGTGTTGAGCTGAAGGGAATAGAGTAGAGCTTTGACTCGGGTATAAACGACACTAAAACTATAAGTGTTGAAGTTAATCGAACGTACTTTCCATGGGGGAAGTACGTTATTTTTATGTTGTCTGGAGCAAAGTAATGTTAAAATATGCAGGAAATGAACGCGGCTTTGAATAAGTAATGACGAGAAGGAGGAGAAGAGCGTGTCCCAGATCCACATTAATCCGAGTAATTCAAAGGATACGAAATATGTTCGCCAGCAACTCATCGCATATAATGCTGAACATGTGAGCGAGGAATTAAGGAATCGTTATGAAGAATTGAATTTCCATATCAAAAATAAGGCTGGCGAGATTGTTGCCGGTGTGATCAGTACACTTTGCTGGAACTGGCTGGAGATCGACTTTCTTTGGGTAGAAGCAGAGCAGCGGCATCAGGGTTATGGTTCCCGATTACTGAGTGAGGTTGAACGTATTGCGCGCGAGAAATCCTGTGATTTCATCCAACTGAACACGTTCTCATATCAGGCACCTGAATTTTACAAGAAGCATGGCTACCAATTGATCTTAACGATTGAGAATGCACCGACCGGACACAGTCATTATTATTTTAAGAAGGACCTAAACTAAGATGGAATATAGGCAATACGACCACAGTCAGGAGGATCATAATGGTTACCATTAAAGCAATCGAACTTGAAGATTTACCGGCACTAAGCAAGCTATACAACGAGTTGATGGGTACACCGACCAATGAACAACAGATGCAGAAGATGTTTCACTATATTCAACAAAACGGACATTACCATGTACTTGGTGCATTTTACAACGGTGAACTGGCCGGATCGGTTATGGGTATTGAATGTATGGATCTGGCGGGTCAGTGCAATCCCTTCATGGTTGTGGAGAATGTGATTGTATCCGATCAGGTACGCAGACAGGGAATTGGTCAGAAGCTTATGCTTCAGATTGAGCACATTGCGAGAGATCTTGGATGTGAATACATGATTCTGGTGTCTGGCGATCAGCGCAAAGAGGCTCATATTTTTTATGAAAAGCTGGGCTTTAAAGATGAGAAAGTTCAGGGTTATCGGAAGCATTTTAATTAGGTAGAAGGACTACTTAAGGAGCAGGTCGAGTAAGGCATAGTCTCGAAATTAAATGAACTGATATGAGGGAGGCACTCTCGTGTTCAAAAAATGGGCTAATGTCTTGATAATTCTGAGCTTGGTATTCGCTGTATGCTCCCCAACATCCTATGCTGCTGCCAAAACGGCCAAAGTGACCGTGACGCTTGTCAGCGCTGAACTGGTGGAGAACAATTCCGTTGGTAATGAATGGGCCATTGGGGCAACTGTGAACGGGAAGGACCTGAAGGAAGGTTCGTCCGTCACGTTAAATCTGAAACCAACAGATACGGTGAAATTAAAAGCAAATGCCGAAGAACAGGACAAAATTCCTGATCTGGGGAGCAAAAGTATGAACGTTAAGGTTTCCTCCATCTCCAAATCAATTAACAAGACCCTGTCCGTTGTCGTGACGGAGAACAGAGGCCGCTATTCGGGTAACACAGCGACGTGGGAGTTCAAGTTTAAGATCAGCAAGAAATAAAATAGGGACTGATCATGAAAAGGGAGCCTGGCTCTTTTTTTAATTTGTAGGGATAACGTTGAACGGAAGGATTGTATAGTTTCGGGAACGGTGTCTCTTTGGTAAAATAAAGAAAGTTATGGGTAGGGACGTATATATTTCATTGAAAGTTTTAGTAAAGACAAAAGGAGGTTAACCAGATCATGCGTATCGTAGATAACATTAAAGTCTGGGGGGAGCCGCTGGAGAATGCGGTAAGTCAGGCAGTGACTTGCTCGCAGCATGGTGACGTACTGGGTGTGGCTCTGATGGCGGACCATCACAAAGGTTATTCACAGCCCATTGGGGGCGTGGTTGCCTACCGGAACATGATCAGTCCGTCAGGGGTTGGATATGATATTGCCTGCGGTAACAAAGCCGTTCGCACCAACCTGATGTGGGATGATATCCGGGATCAGATCGCTGTCATTATGGATGACATTAATTCGACCATTTCCTTCGGCGTAGGCCGCAACAATCCAACACCTGTAGATCATGAATTGTTCGAGGATGCCAGCTGGAAGCTGTTTGATTCCATTGAGCCTGGATTACAGCATAAGTTGAAGACACTCGCGCGCAATCAGCTCGGGACGGTGGGCAGTGGGAATCATTTTGTAGATATTTTTGTGGAAGAGACGACGGGAAAAGTATGGATAGCGAATCATTTTGGAAGCCGCGGCTTCGGGCATAAGGTCGCGAGTGGTTTTCTGAATCTGGCTGCCGGACGTGCATTCAGTGGCAAAGCGCCTGGAGAATCAATGGATCAACCACCGACATTGTTTGACCTCAAAAGTGAATTGGGTGATATGTATTGGGACGGGATGACTTTGGCCGGTCGATATGCGTACGCAGGACGGGATTATGTGATTGAACAGGTTCTCGGAATTCTCGGGGCGAGTTCAGAATACACGGTTCATAACCATCATAACTTTGCCTGGAAAGAACAGCATATGGGGGAAGAAGTGGTGGTGGTCCGTAAAGGAGCAACGCCGCTGGCACCGGGCCAGCTCGGCTTTGTGGGCGGAAGCATGGGAGATATCTCGGTAATCGTGGAAGGAATCCACAGCGAAGAGAATACCGAGTCTTTCCGCAGCACCGTTCATGGTGCAGGACGCATCATGAGCCGAACCCAAGCTGCTGGCAAAATGAATTACAAGCTGCGTACACGCATGGGCGGCGAGATCAGCGAAGAACAGATGCAAGCGGCGATTCGTGCCTATGGTGTGGAGCTTCGGGGTGCAGGAACGGATGAAAGTCCATTTGTGTACAAGAAGCTGCAGGACGTGCTGAATGCGCATGCGCATACCTTGAAAATCAACCATACCTTTCGCCCCGTAGGTGTCGCGATGGCCGGAGGCAACGAATTCGACCCGTATAAGGACTAGTTTGAAAAGAAGAAGGTGAACCTCATGAGAAATTGCGCGATATACAGCTCCCAGTTTGATCTGGATCAGCTGTTTGACATGATTCAATCCATATATCCTCAGGATACCATTGAGTGTAGGGAAGATAAAACCCATATTCAAGTCACACGCAAGAAGTTATTCAGTAAAAAGACGAAAGGCTTCAATATCATGACCAGCCAGACCCACCCGGAAGAATTTACGACTATGATTCAGGGAATGCTGGGGTTTCTGAGTCAGATTGAGGGAAAGAATCCACCGCTGCAGGAAAAGGTACTGATTAAATGCTCCACACTGAATATGGTTGTTGGGATCGAGACGGAAGAAGATATCTCAGAGGAATTCTTCAATGAATTATTGCATCTGGCCGATGCCCTTGACGGAGTCATCTTCTGGGGAGGTGGCTCCTTGCTGAATGCGCAGGGTAATCTCCTGCTGGATGTCAACGGAGAATCCGAAGTAGAGGATTACAACGTGACAGCACACACCAGTTTCCTGGATGATATCAGACCCCCGTCGGAATCTGCAATGCTGCGAAAAGAGCGTTCGGAGCAGCTTTTAACAGAACAAGGAATTCCATTCAATATTCATTTGCCTGCAAGAGCAGGGGAGGAGCATACAACCACCCGTAGCGTACAAGAAGTGGCCCGGCGTGCGGTAGCCCTTTGTATTGCAGCACTCAAGGGCGAATGCCTGGGAGCGGGGGAGAGCGCAGAAGATACAGCAGCGCTGGTCCAGGAAGTGATCGACAAGTATGATGCGACTTCATTTTTCTCACCTGTGGAGAGAAGATTTGTGGAGCAGCATGGGGCAGAGCATCAGGAGGTCATCTCCTTTTCATGGGGATATGAAGCTTATCATGTGATGTTATGGGCACTTGGTTACGTCAAGGAGCTTGGCGCTCCGGTGAAGCTCTGTAACGTAGGACAGGATGTAGGGTATTTGCAGCAATGTGACGATGTTGAAGCCTTTGTAGCCGGGGCACAGCTTCGCGCCAAAAGCGAGATACTGGATGCAGCAGACTTGATCTACCGATACAACTGGGTGTGTGTGGATAGTCGTGTGAAGGGCCAAACACCTCCCGGAGGTCTGAATGGTGGAGTTGCCTACGAACGTCATCGTGCACTCAATTGGCTGATCTGTTATCTGGATCAGGACTGGGATGATGTACGGACAGATACGTAGAATAAAGTACTGAAATCGACTATGTTTATAGGATATCCAGACTCAAATATCCCCCACGCCAGTCGAGCACTGGTGATGGGGGTGTTTTGGTGTCTCTGGATACCATAACGTTTATCCGCTGTGCCTTCCATGTTGTTCCCGAATCAGCACATCAGCAAGAATCAGCTTTTTCTCTACATTACTCTCCGGATTTACTATACGCCATAACATCTGGTCCACGGCACGCGCACCAAGCAATTCCTTGTTCACATTAACTGTGGCAAGCAGCGGGATATTGTCATACACATTATCGAAACCAGTGACAACGCACTGATCCGGTACGCGAATCCCCATACTCTCCAGGGCTTCAATGGTGTAGAGCGCAAAGGAGTCATTGGCACAGACAAAAACCTCAGGCAAGTTCTCCTCGTTAATAACCGAAGTAAACGTCTTGTGGAAATCATCCACATCCGGGCTGCTCAGCTCTTGAATCTGATTCATTTCCACCCCATGTCCCATTAACACAGAAGTATAGGCGACCCATCGTTCATAGAAGCTATGGGCATCACTGGTATTTCCAACAAACTGAAATCGTTTGAATCCTTTGCGCAGAAGGTAGAGCATAATGTCACGCATGGAAGCAAAATTGTCTGTAAAAATACTGTCACTGTGAAAGACGGGGTCGAGATGATCCACCATAACGACAGGAATGCCCAGACGCTTGATTTCAAGCAGAATAGGTGTCGAGATTGAACCAACCGTAATAATGCCCCGAATAGCATCCGGATTCAGTAACGTGAATAATTGGTCCGCAGACGGCTCTGTCAAGGTGAGGATATTGATGCCTTTCTGATTCAGTCTGGAAGATATTCCGTTAAAGACAGGTCCCCAGTATACGGATTCCTGATTCTGATAACGAATATTGGGAAACAACACCAAAATCGTACCGCTCCATCGCATGTTCTGAGGGTCCTGAAGCTCATTGCTGCTATACATCTCGCTAGACAACATGCTGTTATCTTTGAAATATCCAAGCTTGCCAGCAGCTTTAAGAATAACGTCCCGTGTCTGTTCACTAACCCCTGACTTTCCAGACAGTGCGCGGGATACTGCAAATTTCGACAGACCCGTAAAATGTGCAATTTCCTGAATTGTTACCTTCGTCTTCATCATATCATCCTTACACTCATAATTCTGCCGTATTCTTTACATGGAGCCATGAGAAACTGGTTCTAGTATATCATGATGTATTTCTCTTAATCTAATAACGGCTGAAGAAGTGAAAATGTGAGTATCCAGAACTCCATACATATAACGACGGAAATAGACTCGGTAATAGCCATGTTTCAAGAGAAAAGAGTGTATTTTGTATTATTTATTATCTTTTTGTTATTTTGTAAAATAACAAATTAAAACGTATTTGTTATCGATTGAATTTGAAAGTACTCTGAATATTATTTTATTTTATATTGATATAAAAGGATTTTAACTGATACATCCGTATTCTATCAGAATAATTAGAAAATGTTAACAACAAAAATGTTGACGCTTACATTTTACTATGTTAAATTTTGTTTGTTAAAACCAAACGAATAAATAACAAATGGTGGTGGTTATTTTATTTTTATTAGGGGTGTTGGAATGGGTGGAAAGATGTTGGTTGGGCCATGATTTGTACACATTTTCGGGAGGTTGTTAAATTCATGATTAGAAAATGGAATGTTTTGCCGCTGATGTTATTGGTCATGATGCTTTTTGTATCCGCTTGCAGTGGTGGGGGGACAGCTCAGCCGGGAACGGATGCAACAACCAATTCAGGCAACAGTACGGGGACCGCGGAAACAGACACAGAAAGCGGGACAGAAGAAGTGGCAGTCGATGTGCCGGATTTAGGTGGACGTGTCATCAAGGTTGCGGCCTGGTGGGATCTGAAGCCGGCGGGAGAGACCGCATCAGACAAGGCGAGACTGGATAAAATCGCTGAGGTCGAAAAGAAATACAATGTGAAAATCGAGTTCGTGAATGTACCATTCGAAGAATACATGAATAAATTCACAACGACTGCGCTGGCTGGCGAACCGTTCGCAGACATCGTTCAGATGGAGTACAAATCCGCACTTCCCGCCATCCTCAAAGGCCAATTGCTCCAAATCTCCGAATTCACCACACCTGAGAATAACATCAACCAAGAGGCCAACCTGATCACGAAATACCCTGCCATTGCAGGCAACTCCTATGCATTCGATTCACCGACCAGCATCGGTCTGGGAATTCACTATAACCGTGACTTGTTCAAGAAGCTGTCGTTACCTGATCCCCAGGATCTGTACAACAAAGGGGAATGGACTTGGGAAAAGTTCATGGAACTGGCGAAACAGGCTACGAAAGATACGGATAATGACGGAAAAATAGACGTATACGGGTTCTCCGGCTGGGCCATTGACGTGCTTCGTCACTTTACCGCAGCCAATGGCGGCACGATCGTAGATGACGAACACTCGAAAGAGGGATTGTCTGATCCGAAAACGATTGAAGCTGCCGAATTCGTCAAACGCCTGTATAACGTGGAGAATGTTGTGAAAGTCAAAACGGGTGACAAAACGAACTGGGAGGAAAGCAACACGTTCAAGGATGGAGACGTGGCCTTGTTCACTGCTGCGGAATGGCAGTTGGGCGATATCACTTTTGCCGCTGGAGTCGTACCGATTCCGAACGGCCCTCAGGGCAACAAGGATGTAACATATGCCAACAGCGCCGCCTCTGCCAAATTCATTCCAAAAGGTGTGAAAGATCCTAAAATCGTATATCAAATCTATGAAGAGACTTTTGACATTCCGCAGATCGAAGAGTACCCAGGTCAGGATTACCTGGAAAGTCGTTATACCGACGAGAAGGACGTCGCCATGATCCGCGAACATATTGCGGGAACGGGCCGCATCCTGCTGGATGACGCCTACACAGGGTATCCAATCGGTGACTATGTAAACGACATTATCAAAAACAATGCTTCCGTTACGGCCACAGCCGAGAAGTACAAAGCACAGGCACAAGCGGCAGTTGACAAACTGGGCAAACCATAATATTAGCCGGATTCATACAGGGGTGCCCCGTGTACGGGCTCGCGCACGGGTGCCTCATTCCCTGTATCACCAAATAGGCATTGCTGGCATCAGCCTTGATGAGGAGGACTCGTAGGATGGCTGGAATTCTACAACGAAAGAAATGGATTCTGCCCACAGTCATTGCAGCAGCGGCAGCCTGCGTCATACTTTTGCTTACTTCCGGTGCAGATGTAAAGAGTGCGGTTGTGCCTTCTGGCAGTTTGCCTGCCATTGAGGTGGATGCCATTTTGCAGCAGACGAGGCAGAAGAAAGGATATGAACAATATCTGTCCCAAACAGGCATGGCCTCAAGACCGAATGTGGACATAACCGTTGAAGCAGGGGACTACATACGGGCAGAAGGTGATGAGGTACGCAAACTGAATGATTATGAGGGCTTGGCAGGTGTATCGCTTCATACCGGGGAGACAGGAGAGATCGACTGGGTTGTCGATGTTCCTGAAACCGGACTGTACAACCTTTCCGCTGTCTATTTTCCAGTTGAAGGCAAGAGTTCGGCGATTGAGCGCGCATTGTATATTGATGGTGAACTTCCGTTTGCAGAAGCCGCCTATTTGCAGTTTGACCGGGTATGGGGCAATGAGAAAGAGGCCGTTGAACAGGATAATCAGGGCAATGATCTTCGTCCCAAACAAGTGGAGAAGCCCCGCTGGATGGAGGAAACATTTCAGGACTCGGACGGGTATGAACAGGCTCCATTCAATTTCTATCTGGAAAAAGGGAAGCACACGTTAACGCTGAAATCCTCTCGCGAACCCATGGTAATTCGATCCATACGGCTATTCAATGAGAAGCCAGCCGTTCCTTATGCGGAAACCGCAGCGGCACAGCAGACAGGTTCCTCCACCGATCAGCCTAAGAATGTGCTCATCCGCATTGAAGGGGAAGCGGCTGTTGCCAAATCTGCACCTACGCTATATCCAACCAGTGAAAGATCAAGCTCCGCCGTATCTCCTTACAGCGCTTCCCAGGTGCGGATTAATACGATTGGTGGATTTAACTGGCGTCTGCCAGGACAGTGGATCGAATGGGAAGTGGATGTACCCGAGAGTGGACTTTATCATATCGGTTTTACCGCTCAGCAAAATTTTGTCAAAGGCATCTATTCCACACGCAAGCTGACCATTGATGGCGAGATTCCGTTTGCGGAGATGACGAAGGCGCCGTTTCGCTACGAAAGCGACTATCGCATTGACGTGCTGGGCGGCGAGGAAGCTTACAAGTTCCAGTTGGCAAAAGGCAAACATATCATTCGGCTGGAGAACAGCCTGGGCGACTTCGCACCACTTATTCGTAATGTGGAGGACAGCCTGTACAACCTGAACTCCATGTACCGGAGAATCCTGATGATTACAGGCACCAAGCCGGATGAATTCCGGGATTATCGGGTGGAGAAGCAGATTCCGAATCTGCTGGAGGTGTTCAGCGGGGAAAGCAAACGTCTGAAGGAAGTGGCAGGGCAACTTCGTCTCCTGTCAGGCCAGTCCAGCGATCAGGAAGCGTTAATCAAAACAATGGCCCAGCAGCTGGACGAGATGATCGAGAAGCCGGATACCATTCCGAGAAGACTTGCCGCTTACAAAACGAACACGGGCGGACTGGGGACTTGGGTGCAGCAGGCTCGCGAGCAACCGCTTGAGATTGATGCACTGTATGTAGCTTCATTAGACAGCAGCATTCCTGGCACAGGTATGGGGCCGCTGGCGAAGCTCGGGCATGAAGCGAAGACATTCTATCATTCGTTCTTCATTGATTATAACCAGATCGGGAACGTAGCCACATCGGAGGATCAGCGCACGGTGACGGTCTGGATCGGCAGTGGTCGTGATCAGGCGAACACGATGAAAGCGATGATTGATGAGACCTTTACACCGGAGAGCGGCATCAACGTCAATCTGAAGCTGGTTAACATGGGCACGTTATTGCCAGCAACTTTATCGGGTGAAGGACCGGATGTAGCGATGCAGATCGGCAATGATCTGCCTGTGAACTTTGCGATGCGGAACTCGGCGGTCGATCTCACCCGGTTTAGCGACTATACCACGGTGGAACAGGAGTTCAGGGATAGTGCGATCGTACCGTACGCCTATGATTCAGGTGTGTACGCCCTGCCGGAGACACAGACCTTTAATATGTTGTTTTACCGAAAAGACGTGCTTGCAGAGCTTGGGCTTGAAGTTCCTCAAACGTGGGATGATGTCGAGAGCCTGCTGGCGATTCTAAGCAAAAATCATATGGAATTTGGCATGCCGGTGGTAGCCCAGGCCAACATGCAGGGTGTCAACATCCCGCCTAACTCGCAGTATGCCACGATGCTGCTGCAGAACGGTGGCTCCTTCTATCGCAATGACGGCAAGGAATCAGATCTGGATTCGCGCACCGGGATTGAGACCTTTAAGAAGTGGACCGAGTTTTATACCGATTACAAGCTGGAGCGGGAGTATGACTTTGCCAACCGTTTCCGAACAGGACAGATGCCGATTGGTCTGACGGATTACACGATGTATAACCAGTTGTCCGTATTTGCACCGGAGATCCGTGGATTATGGGGATTTGTTCCGGTTCCGGGAACGGTGCAGCCGGATGGAACATTGAATCGGGACGTTCCAGGCGGCGGCAGCGCGGTCATGATGCTGGAGAGCGCCAAGGATCAGGAGGCCGCATGGGGGTTCATGAAGTGGTGGACCAGTACACCGGTTCAGGCTGAGTTTGGCCGCGAGATGGAAGGACTGATGGGTGCGGCTGCACGTTATCCGACGGCCAACATCAAGGCACTCGATTCGCTTCCATGGCCTGCTGAGGATTATGCGAACCTGAAGGCACAATTCGAGACGGTGAAGGGAATTCCCGAAGTGCCTGGCGGTTATTTTACCGGACGCCATCTGTTCAATGCATTTTACAAGACGGTTGTTGGCCAAGTGGAAGCCAGGGAATCCATCATGGACTATACCCAGTATATTCAGGACGAGATTCGGATCAAGCGTAATGAATTTGGTCTTCCGTAAGCAAAGGGAGGGTTAACAGTGTCACAAATATCACTCCGAGACGGACAAAACAGTCCTCCTGAGAAAGCGCCAGGCATGGGCGTGAAATCGTGGTGGTCCTGGAAGCTCAAGGAAATGAAGGCCAGCAAACATTCCTATGTACTGCTCGCTCCTTACATGATCCTGTTCACCATGTTCACTGTGATTCCGGTGGTTATCTCAATCATTCTCAGCTTCACCTACTTCAACATGCTGGAATTTCCCCGTTTTATTGGCTGGCAGAACTATACCCGGCTGTTTCTGGAGGATGACGTATTTCTGATTGCCATCAAAAATACATTGCTGTTTGCCATTATTACCGGACCTATCAGCTATATTGCCTGTTTCGTATTTGCGTGGATCATTAATGAATTAACACCCAAATGGAGAGCGTTCATGACACTGATTTTCTATGCGCCATCCATTTCGGGCAATGTCTACTTTATCTGGCTGATGATTTTCTCAGGGGATCGTTATGGCATAGCCAATGGACTGCTGATCAAATGGGGATTTCTGCTGGAGCCGATCCAGTGGTTAAAAACCGAAGCCTACATTATGCCGATTCTCATTCTGGTGCAATTGTGGCTCAGTCTCGGCACAGGTTTCCTGGCATTTATCGCCGGTTTGCAGACCGTTGACCGGACGTTATATGAGGCAGGCGCAGTGGACGGAATCAAGAATCGTTGGCAGGAGCTCTGGTATATCACCCTGCCTTCGATGCGTCCACAACTGATGTTCGGTGCGGTCATTCAGCTCACAACCTCCTTTGCCGTAGCCGATGTATCCATTGCACTGGCCGGGTTCCCGAGTGTGAACTATGCAGCCGAGACGGTGGTGACCCATCTGATCGACTTTGGTACAACACGGTTTGAAATGGGATACGCCTCGGCGATTGCAACCGTGCTGTTCATGATAATGGTGGGAACCAACCTGCTGGTACAGAAACTGCTTCGAAGGGTGGGAGAATAGCTATGGCTGCAATTGCAACAGGCAAAAAGCGGGTGAACCGCTCCTTATCCGGAAGCATCTCCCTGTTTGCCCTTCTGCTCGTATTCGGTGCTTTCATGGTGCTGCCGCTGATCTATGCGATTAATAATGCGTTCAAACCGTTGGATGAGATTTTTACCTTTCCACCAACGCTATTTGTCAAAAATCCAACGTTCAGCAATTTCACCGATTTGCTGAATCTGCTGAGTGACTCGTGGGTTCCGTTCTCACGATATATATTCAATACGGTATTTATTACGGGCATTGGCATCGTGGGCCATGTGCTGCTCGCTTCGGCAGCGGCTTATCCGCTTGCCAAGCACAAATTTCCGGGCAAGGTGTTCATGTTCCAGGTCGTTGTGCTTTCCCTGATGTTTACACCTGCCGTGACGGCCATTCCGAACTATATGATCATGTCGTGGCTGGGGTGGATCGATACGTATTGGGCCGTCATTATTCCGGCATTCGCCTATTCGCTCGGTCTATATCTGATGAAACAGTTCATGGAGCAGATCCCGGATGCGCTGCTGGAAGCTGCCAAAATGGACGGTGCAAGTGAATACCGGATTTTCTGGTCCATTGTCATGCCGAATGTGAAACCAGCCTGGCTTACATTGATCATTCTGCTGTTCCAGATGCTGTGGGGCAGTGATGGCAATGGATACATCTACAGTGAACAGCTCAAGACCTTGCACTATGCGGCGGGCCAGATCATTCAGGGTGGAATCTCCCGGGCCGGGGCAGGTGCTGCGGTAGCACTTATATTGATGAGTGTGCCGATCACGCTGTTCATTTTCTCACAGAGCCGCATCATTGAGACGATGGCGAGCTCGGGCATGAAGGAATAAGGGGGAACGATATGGCACGCACAGTGAAAAGATGGCTTGTTCTCCTGGCGGCAGTATCGCTGCTGCTGGTGAATGCCGTGCCTGCGGCGGCCTCCCCGGCGCCGTATGAGAGCTATAACTACAACTACTGGAAAGAGGCCGTTCCTTCACCGGATGCCTATCTGCCCAAGCGGACTATTTCAGGCAGCGACCTGGGCATTGGTGAATTCAAAGACCCTGGTGATGTAAACGTCTCTCCCTCCGGGCAGATTTATATTTTGGACAGTGGCAACAGCCGAATTATTGTCCTGGACGCAGATTATAAGCTGCTGCGGGTGATCGAAGGATTTATGATGGACGGCAGCGAGGAGCGTTTTAATACGCCAGGTGGATTATTCGTGGATGAAGAGGATCGAGTATACATCGCTGATACGGGGAACAGCCGCGTAGTTGTCCTGGATAGGGAAGGTCAACTGGTCCATACCATTACGAAGCCAGAGTCTGATATCCTCGCGACCAATTTTCAGTTCCAGCCGCTGAAATTGACTGTGGATCGAGTAGGCCGGGTGTATGTTGTGGCTCAGGGTGTCTACGAAGGAATTATGCAGTTTGATGAGCACGGTCAATTCATTGGATACGTCGGTACGAACAAGGTGGAACGCGACTACGGTGAATACATCTGGCGGATGTTGTCAACCAAAGCCCAGCGGGCACAGATGGTTTTGTTTGTACCGACCGAGTTTTCCAATGTGGACATTGACTCCAAAGGGTTCGTATATGCGACCAATATCGACCCCGGTTCCAGCGAACCCATCAAACGTCTCAATCCGTCCGGCGAGGATGTGCTGAAGCGATTTGGTTATTTTGATGTCAAAGGAGACATCAGGTTCCGTAACAACCCGGGTCCGTCCAAACTGATTGATGTGAAGGTACTTGGCAATGGTATGTACAGTGTGCTGGATGCGACGCAGAACCGGGTGTTTACTTACGATGATGAAGGTCATCTGCTCTACGTATATGGAGGCAAAGGAAACCAGGTGGGAACGCTCAAAACACCAGTCGCCATGGAAAAATCCGGGAATCATCAACTGGTGCTGGATCGGGGGAAAAGCAATCTGGTTATCTATGAGCCAACACGGTTCGGAGCCAGCGTGAATGAGGCGGTTGCCCTTCATTATCAGGGTGAGGATACAGAGGCTGTTCATATCTGGAAAGAAGTGCTGAAGCTGAACGCCAACTATGATATCGCTTATATCGGTATCGGCAAATCCTTGCTGATGGAGAAGAAAAACGAGGAAGCACTGGGTTACTTTGAACTGGGGATGGATCGCAAAAGCTATTCTGTCGCGTTCAAAAGATATCGGCGAGAGATGATGAAGGAACATTTCGGCACCTTTCTGACGCTTGCCATCGCACTGATTATCATTCTGATCCTGGTCCGAGTGGCGGTTAAATGGAGACGGAGGAGGCAGATTGACCGTGAAGCAGGATTACATTAAGTTTCCGCTGCATCTCATTTTTCACCCCATCGATGCATTCTGGGATCTCAAGTCGGACCAGCGGGGCAGGCTGACCGTAGCTTTTGGAGCACTGGCGCTTACCATTATCATGATGATTTTGCAAAAGCAGTACGCAGGATTTCTCGTGAATTACATCGATCCTCGCACAATCAACAGCATAGGGGAGATCGCAACGGTTGCGGTGCCGTTCTTTCTTTGGTGCATAGCCAACTGGGCGGTAACCACTCTGATGGAAGGTGAAGGAAAGTTCAGGGATATTTTTCTGGCAACAGGATACTCACTCATTCCGATTATTTTGATCTACGCCCCGATGATTATCGTTAGCCGATTTATGGTGCAGGAAGAAACAGCTTTTTATTATCTGTTCAATGCGATCGCGTTTTTCTGGTTTATATTGCTTCTGTTCATCGGCATGATGACCGTCCACCAGTACACGGTGATCAAAACGATCCTGACGATGCTGCTGACGGTAATTGTCATGGGCATCATCGTGTTCCTCGGCGCATTGGTTTTCAGCATGCAGCAGCAGTTATATGAATTCGGTTACAACATCTATCGTGAGTTGATTTTTCGGACCTAAAGGAGGCGGCATCCGTGAACAAAAGGCAACGAATATATGCGGTGCTGGCCAGTGGTGCAGCTGTGATCCTGCTTACAGCCGGGCTGCTGTATATCAATAACAGGGGAGTACCTGCCGTGGAAGCAACGGCTTATCTTGAAGCGACAACAGACGCCATGCCAACCGAGACGGAGCCACTGCAATTCCTTTCCGATTCTTCGCAAGGGGTGCCTGGTATGCAATTGGTCGCCGAAGATCAGGGTGTGGCGCTGTATTACAACGAGGAAACGACGGAAATTGCCGTTCGTGAACAAGCGAGCGGGCAGATCTGGTACAGCAATCCGAATGAACGTAATCAGGATGGTTTGGCATCCGGTTATGAAAAGGAAGTGCTGTCCTCCCAGCTGAACGTGTCATTTCGGGATGCGATTGGCACGTTGGAGAACTTTCCGAATTTTAGCTCCAGTATCAGCAACAAACAGTTCGCAGCTGCCCGTGTGGATCAAGGTATTCGTGTTACATACACCCTCGGGGATACCTCGCTAGGCATTGATGCTCTGCCCAAACTGATCAGCAAACAGCGTCTGGAGGAGAAGGTTCTTTCGAAACTGGATGCCACAGTCGCCAGGTATACATCTGCCCGCTACTATCCAACCAAGAACAATCCGGATGTGCTGGAACGGTTGGATGGACAGATATCCAAGCAGCTGGTGTTGAACAAGATGTTGGATGCCTTTGAGACGGCGGGTTACACCGCTGACGATCTTGCTTTTGACAATCAGGAGAATGGGGTCGAAGGCGGAGGCACATCAGATAAACCAAGCTTCATCATTCCGGTGGAATATCGGTTGGATCAAGGATCGCTGGTTGTAACCGTGCCGCTAAGTCAGGTGAAAGAGAGCGGACAATACCGTATTCGTAATATCGATCTGCTCGCTTACTTTGGTGCCGCGGATACGAAAGGTGAAGGTTATATGTTTGTACCTGACGGTTCAGGCAGTCTGATCCATCTGAACAACGGAAAGGTCAAAGAGGAGCAGTACGTACAGCGTGTGTACGGTGCAGATCCGAATGACAATTCACTCAGTCGCCCGCAGGTCAGTGAATCTGTCCATATGCCTGTCTTCGGTTTGAAGAACGGTGATCATGCCTGGTTTGCCGTGATTGAAAAAGGGGATGGCATGGCCAGTATCTCTGCGGATATTGGAGGCAGGCAAAATAGCTACAACCATGTCTACGGCACGTTCTCCCTGCGGGGAGAGGATGAGCTGGAGATGTATACCTCGCAAAAAATGCAGGAGATTCAGCTTTTGAGCGAGGAACCATTCCGTGGGGATATTCAGGTTCGGTACCATTTCCTTCATGGCAAGGATGCCAGTTATTCCGGTATGGCCCGCTTGTATCAACAGCAATTGGTGGGGCAGAACGTACTGAAACCGCTGGGAGACGAGGCGGCATTACCCTTTTACGTGGATGTGTTAGGTGCAGTGGACAAAAAAGCTTCATTCCTGGGTGTACCTTATCGGACCACTTTGGCTATGACGACATATGAACAAGCGGCTGAAATGGCCGCGAAGCTCAAGCAGGAGGGTGTGAACCGTGTGCAGATGCGGTATCAGGGATGGTTTGGCGGTGGTATCAGTCACCATACACCCACCCAGGTCAAGCTGGACCGTGAAGTGGGCAGTCGGTCCGAGCTGCAGGATCTGTCGGAACAACTGAAACAGTCTGGCGGAGCGTTATTCCCGGATGTAGCATTCCAGCGTATTTATCACGACGATTGGAACTTTGCTCCATCCTCCGATGCTGCGCGATTGGTCACCAGGGAGACGGCTGAACTGTATCCATACAGTCCTGCCCTCAACCGGATGGATCAGAACAAAGACAGTTATTATCTGTTGTCGGCCGCCAAACTGCCGTATGTAGTGAGCGAGTTTGCCAGGAAAATCAATAAACTGGAACTCAGCGCACTATCGCTGCGTGATCTCGGGCAGGTATTGAGCTCGGATTATCGCGATAGTCGCGTCATCCACCGGGAGACCGCGAAGAACATCGTGAAGGAGCAGCTGGGCAAGCTGCAGCAAGAGTATCCAAACATGATGTTGTCATCAGCTAACGCTTATGCGTGGGGATATTCGCAGCATATTGTGGATGCTCCCTCAGGCTCCAGCCGGTTCAACATTACCGATGAGGAAGTTCCTTTTTATGAAATGGTCATCCATGGATATATGGACTATGCTGCTTCCGCAATGAATACGTCAGGGGATCAGGATCTGCGCAAACAGCTGCTCCGCAGTTTGGAGCTGGGCTCCGCTCCACAGTTTCAATGGACGGTTGAACCATCATCCGAACTCAAGCTGACCAGTTATGATTCGTCTTATGCTACTGACTTTGCTTATTGGGTAGATGACGCAGCTGCATTATACAAGGAAGCGAATGAGGTATTGAGTGATTTGAGGAACAAGCCAATGATCGAACATGAACGAGTTCAGGATGGTGTGGTGCGTGTCACTTACAGTGGCGGTGCAACGATCTTGGTGAATTACAATGATGATCCGGTCACGATGGATGGAATTACCGTTGGCGGGGCGGACTATGCAGTAGAAGGAGTGAACCGATGAGAACCCTTCGTATATCGCTGAAATCACGGAGAGCGCTGCTTGGAATTGCGTTTATTTCGCCATGGCTGATTGGTTTCATCTTCCTGTTCGCTACGCCGCTGCTGCAATCCATCCGGTTCAGTTTGAGCAATCTGTCGGTGGCCCCGGGAGGATATGTACTAAATTATATCGGGCTGAAAAATTTCAAGGATGCCATCCTGGTCGATGCCACCTTTAACCGGATCTTGGTGGATTCAGTCGGAACGATGCTGCTGAATGTGCCGATGATTCTGTTCTTCAGTTTATTTACAGCGACACTGCTTAACCAGAAATTCAAGGGCAGAACGATGGCACGAGCGGTCTTCTTCCTGCCGGTCATTCTGGCCTCCAGTGCGGTGGCAGCGGCTGAGTCCGCAGGGTTGATCAACCTGATGGGGGACGCCAGTGCGATTGAATCGTCTACCGAAGGGGGAGCTTCGTTCAACGTCATTTCAATCGTGCGAATGCTGAATGATGTGGGGCTGCCGATGGCTTATGTGGATTATATCGTGGAAGCCATTATGCGCATTTACGATATTGTCAGCAGCTCTGGCGTACAGATTCTAATCTTCCTCGCTGCCCTGCAATCCGTACCCGGCTCGATGTATGAAGTGGCCAAAATAGAAGGCGCAACCGCCTATGAATCATTCTGGAAAATTACGTTTCCGATGGTGAGTCCGTTGATCCTGACAAATGTCATTTATACGATCATTGATTCGTTTGCAGGAAGCCCGGTGACCGAGGCGATCTATCAGACGGCGTTCAAAACCCAGAACTTCGGCCTAAGCTCAGCCATGTCCTGGCTGTACACGCTGGTCATCGGTCTGGTATTGGTTGTTGTCGGATGGGTACTGTCACGACGGGTTCATTACAACTGAAAGCTAACGAACGTTGAAGGAGGCATGAGACTATGGCTGTGTCGGGAACGGATCGCATGGTGGTGGTTCCGAAAGAGAACTACCGTATGCAGAGGGTGCGAAACAAGACATCGGACCTCCTGTATTCCATATTCAGATATGCACTGGTTATCGGCATTTCATTTATTATTTTGTATCCGTTGTTTCTTAAAAACTCGGTGGCGTTCAAGGATAAACAGGATATCTATAATCCGACCATCTATATGATTCCCCAGCATTTTACGCTGGATAATATCAAGCTTGCGGCGCAGGTGATGGATTATTTGCCTTTGCTGGCGAATACGCTGTTGTTCGTTACGATTACAACGCTGCTCACAGCAATATCCTGTGCATTAGCCGGGTACGGCTTTGCCCGCTTTTCTTTTCCCGGCAGCAATGTGCTGTTTGTATTAGTCATCCTCACTATTCTGGTACCGACAAGCACCCTGATGGTGCCGATGTATCTGCATTTCCGCAACTTTGACTTTCTCGGCATGATTCGGCTATTCACGGGGCGAGAAGGGATCAACCTGCTGAATACATATTGGCCATCCATGATTACAGCGGCTACGGCAGGTGGGCTGAAGGCAGGGTTGTTCATTTATATTTTCCGTCAGTTCTTCAAGGGCATGCCCAAGGAAATTGAAGAAGCTGCGCTGATTGATGGAGCAGGCGGGTTTCGGACATTTGCCCGAATCATGCTGCCGAACGCCATTTCACCGTTGATCACGGTTATCCTGTTCTCCTTTGTCTGGCAGTATAACGATACGTTCTATTCGGCATTATTCATGAGTGAAAGTCCGCTTATCTCCCTCAAGGTGTCTTCCTTGCCTGCCCAAGCGAACCAGTTAATTCCCCAATTGATGGGTTTTGGCTCGAACTCGGGGATGAAGGCAGATCCGAACTATGTCGCCATGATCGTGGATACAGGAATTTTGCTGGCAATTGCACCGCTTATTATATTGTATTTGTTTGTACAGCGCTACTTCGTGGAAAGTATTGAACGTTCCGGAGTGGTTGGATAAGAAGGAGAGGGAGAGTAACGATGATGGAGAGCAGGATTAGCAATGCTTTGGTGAATGAAGCAGCAACTTCCGAGGCCAGCGAACTGATGACGTATTTGGCAGAGCGCTATGGAAAAAGGGTGCTGTCGGGTCAGCAAGATTACGGCAATCTGAACTGGATTAATGAGATCACAGGCCGCAAGCCGGCGGTGATCGGATTCGATCTCATGGAATATTCTCCATCAAGAAAAGCACGCGGTGCGATCTCCCAAGAGATTCGGGACGCGATTGCATGGCATCGGCAGGGCGGAATTGTGACATTATGTTGGCACTGGAATGCACCTGCTCATCTGATCGATGAGCCCGGTAAAGAATGGTGGCGCGGCTTCTATACGGACGCCACCACCTATGATCTCGCCTCAGCGCTGGCTCACCCTGAATCGGAAGAGTATACCTTATTGATCCGGGATATCGATGCCATTGCCGTACATCTGCAAGAGCTGAAGGATGCCGGGGTGCCAGTGTTATTCCGGCCGCTTCATGAAGCGGAAGGAGGATGGTTCTGGTGGGGAGCCAAGGGACCTGAACCAGCCAAACAGCTGTATCGCCTGCTGTATGATCAATTGGTCAACAAGTATGAGCTGGGTAATCTGATCTGGGTGTGGAACTCGGAAAAACCGGAGTGGTATCCGGGTGACGATGTGGTGGACATTGTGAGTGTGGATGTGTATCCAGAAGCAGGGGATCACAGTCCATTAGCTAAACGTTATGAAAATCTGGGTGCACTGGTGAATGACAGCAAAATCATTGCTCTGGCGGAGAATGGCTCCATGCCTGATCCGAAGCAAATGAAAGAGCAGGGCGTGCACTGGAGCTGGTTCTGTACCTGGACGGGTGGATTCCTGAGGGATGGTAATCATAATGCTGTATCGTATTTGAAGGAAGTATACCATAGCGAATATGTCATAACCCTGGATCAATTACCGAAGTGGAGTTGGAGTTAGAGTTAGGGCGATCATCTGGACTTATATTAACTTAAAAAAAGGGGGCGTCCCATAAGTCATGAACATGACGGTGGACGCCCCTTGTTCGCGTTAATTTGGCCTAACAAACCTGACAGACGTTGTCGCTCTCATTTGCACCGTTTTGAGATGTAACGAATCCCAGAGACGTTATTTCATCAATGGGGTGGCTTTTACCCCGCATTCTTGGATAGCATGGCACTGATTTTTGGAAATAAAGCCTCATTGGAAGTAAACAGGATGTAGGATTGATTGGTTGTACGAATGAATATTCGCTCGGAAGCGCCGTAGGCTGCGCCGATTCGGACGGCTGAAGGCTCGCTTCCACCATATGTATCATCAAGGGTAACTGCTCTAATATCAGAGATGGGAATTTCTATTTTGGAAAGCTGCCAACGGATGATGAGTTGATTCTCTACTTGCTGTACTTTGATGCCTAACATAATAAAGCCCCCTATAATATCCCAGCTATGTCCTCTTCATACTAAGGAGTGTTTTCGAACGTTATAAATGGTAATACATGGGTTAATTATACCTGATGATTACAGAATAAGAAATACACTCTTTTTGCGAGGAACGAGAGATTGTCGTTCTTATTTCCTGTTTGAACGCCTAGCGAGACAGGGTAGTTGAATGAATTCTACAGATTGCCGCGGGGATTGAGTAAATACTAAAGTCTTAAATCAAGGGCGGAGGGTATCCGCCCTTATTGCATTGTTGCATTCTTGTCCTTCGGAAACATTTTGTTATCTGAAATTTGCCGGGGCAAAAAACGGTGTCAGGACGGAAGATTCATAGCGGTCTGAATGTTCTGCAGATCGAGCTGGATTTGCTCTGGAATATGGTAGGGATGGTATAAGCCATGCTGTATCATGTAATTGGATATCTTTTCATAAGAGTCTATGGCTTCATCGAGCTGTTTCATCAAAATTTGCTTGATTTCAGGGGTGGCACATTCGGTCACGGCCATGGCGTAGTTTCTGACTCCGCTCTTGGCGTTGATCAAAAGGTCCATTGCGATGACGTCATCCGTCAGTGTATGAAGCCCTGTCATGTGTTCTAATATTGGATTCATTTTTTTATCTCCTATTGAGTCACTTTGGACAGCACTCCACCGAGCTCTTGAAGCTGCTGCTGTGATAATGTCGCATCTTGTTGCAAAATTTGCATGAGCTCCGGGTCGGTAACCAGAGCTTGCATGGTTTTAGATTTAGTCATGCAAACCGTCTTGAACGCAGCTATTTCATGCACCTCGAGTATCTCATGCAAAGCGTAATTGGATTTCATTCGAATTGTCCTCCCATGTATCTATCCATATTCAAGGCTTTAAGATAACTTTAATGCAATTGTCCGTTTTCGTATCGAATACTTCATAGCCCTGCTTGGCCTCGCTGAGCGGAATGACGTGAGTTACAATGTCGCCAGGGTCAACCTTGCCGGACGTAACCAACTCGTACATATACGGCATGTAGTGAATGACCGGGGCTTGTCCTGAACGAATATTCACGTTTCGCTGCATGATGTCGCCGAGCGGGAATCCATTATAACGTCCCCCGTATACCCCAGTAACTTGGATGGTGCCGCCTTTGCGGACCGCCTGAGATGCAATGATAAATGCGCTCATGGTTCCGCCTTGCAGTTTCATACCGCTGGCTAGAAATTCAAGATCGCTCATCTTGCCATCCATTCCTACCGCATCAATCACGACATCGGCGCCGCCTTTGGTCATTTCCTTGAGAGTGTTGCCAATATTCTTATCCTGTTCGAAGTTTACGATTTCCACTTTGTTTGTTCGCTTCGCATGCTGTAAGCGGTAATCGACATAGTCAACGGCTATGACCCGCTTAGCTCCTTTCAGCCAGCAAAATTTCTGGGCCAGGAGTCCGACCGGACCGCATCCGAGTACGATGACCGTATCTCCATTCTTTACGCCGGCGTTATCTACGCTCCAGAATGCTGTCGTCATGGCATCGGCAATCAAGCTTAGCTTTTCGTCAGGTTGTTCGCAGTTTTCGGGAATCTTGAAGTGGGTAAAATTGGCGAACGGGACCCGTAAATACTCGGCTTGCCCGCCAGGATATCCGCCGGTCGTTCCGGAGTATCCGAAATATGCGCCCATATCCCCGTGTTGGTTTGACTCGTCACATTGGCTTTCCAGCTGATTTTTGCAAAAAAAGCATTCACCGCATGCGATGTTGAACGGGATGATCACACGGTCGCCTTTCTTTACCTTTGTTACGCCGGAGCCTACCTCTTCTACGATCCCCATCGGTTCATGCCCGATGACATAGTTCTCCTGAAGGTTAGGGATCATCCCGTGAATAAGGTGTAGGTCGGAACCGCAAATGGCTGAACTGGTGATCTTTACGATCATATCATCCGGTTTCTCAATCTTCGGATCCGGGACCTCTTTGACCACGACATTTTTAATCCCTTGATATGTTACTGCCTTCATGCTTTATGTCCTCCCATATGTTCATCTGGGGTCCGATCAAACATCCCTTTACGTGACGTATCATCCGGGAACAAATTCATCTGCCCGATCATCACCGTATTTTTCGCCGAAAGTTGGTCGAGTTGGTACTGTTCGTTCAGCTCATAAGGATGGAACCATTTTTTGCGAATCATGAGCTCCGTGATTTCTTGGTGCATGGCAATCCCCTGCTTAAGATGATTATGCAGCAGGGCTCTTACATCCGGTGAAGCCGTTTCCGTCAGGGCGATGGACAAATTACGCACACCCTCCTTGGCACGAAGAAGGAAGTCCATGGCAAAAGTCATATCAGCCATTTCCGGCATATTTAATGAATTAATCGGGTCTAAATAATCGGTATTCATCTGAGTTCCCCTTAATGTGTTATAGGTGTCGGATTATTCGGAACGGGTGCTTGGAAAGGAGCTCTTGCATATTTTGCTTGCAGCTCGGCGATCTGTTGTATGGATTGAGTTACGTCTTTCTGCATTAAGGCTTTTAGCTCTTGGTCAAAGACCAGGCCTTGCATAAGTTTCGACTTAGCGAGGCAGAGCGTTTTGAAGTTTAACGCTTCATGCAGTTCCATCGATTCGTGCGGGGCAAGCGTTGGATTAGTCATTTAGAAAGGATCACCTCCTTTTTCATCAACGTTAGATTTTCCAATGCATCGAATCTTATACTGAAATGGTTGCCGGAGATGTTTCGGTTAGATAAAGATTAATTAAGAGCCAGGTATTAGAAAATGTCTTGAACATATTATAGGTAATATCTATTCAAATATGTTTGGGGAGGACATCATACAACCTATGTTACCTATGGAAGAATATTTCGGTAAGTTAGAACTCGTTTATTCATTTTATGGGGCTATGCCTACAGGCGTTAGTGTATCCGAAACCGGGCGTATCTTTATTTGCTTTCCAAAATGGGGAGATGACGTTAGATTTACGGTAGCGGAAATTGTTGAGGGTCAGATGCAACCTTATCCTAATGTAGAAACGAATTTGATCAACCCATTGAATATCGTTATGTCCTTCATCAGTGTCCAAAGTGTTGTTGCAGATGGAAGGGGAACCCTGTGGGTACTGGACACGGCTGCACCAAATTTTTCTGAGCCAATTAAAGGAGGGGCAAAATTAGTCGCGGTAGATTTAGAAACAAATACAATAAAAAAAGTATATACATTTGCAGATGATGTAGTCTTGCCGACAACGTATCTGAATGATGTCCGATTTGACTTTCGTGTAGGAAAAGCAGGTTACGCATATATAACGGATTCTTCTTCCAATGGTCCAGGCGCTATTATCGTCGTAAATTTAGAAAACGGAAATGCGTATAGACGGTTGCATGGAGCAAGCTCAACCTCACCCGATCCGTATTTTGTGCCGAAAGTGGAAGGTCAAATTTTGATGAATCGAAACGCGGATGGTTCGACATCTCCCTTTCGATTGGCCTCTGATGGGATAGCCATTTCCCCTGATGGAAAAATGTTATTCTATTGTCCATTAACCAGTCGCCAGCTATACTCGATCTCAACAGAATCGTTAAGAGACAGAACGATACCGGATTTCAAGTTAAGTGATCTTGTGCAGTATTGGGGAGAAAAAGGTGCATCTGATGGAATGATAACGGATGCAAAAGGAAACGTTTATGCTGGAGATTATGAAAACGATAGTATTCGAAAGATATTGCCGAATGGAGTAATGGAAACCATCGCACATGATCCGAGAATTTTATGGCCGGATACTTTTTCTATTGGTCCGGATCAATACTTATATGTAATTGTGAATCAATTACATAGGCAGGCAAGATTTCATTATGGAAAAGACCTGAGACAAAAACCCTATAGTTTACTTCGTATTAAAATTGATGAATTACCTGCGCCTACCTATTGATAAATATCCCACTTTATAAAGTTGATTCAATTTGCATAGAAAATAGCATGGGGCAGTCCGAAGGTTGGCAGGCTGTTCCTTTTTTCGTATCTATCATTCAAGAGGCGAGGCGAGTTTCGAATGACAGACCTGAACGCGTATCATTATTTTGAAAAAAGTGTTGGACCATTCCGAAATCTCTCCAGTCTGTCCGAACAGGACGCAGAAGTCGTTGCGCAGCATATCCGGCAGGAAGGCCGGAATTTTGCCAGTCAGCGATCAGCGGATTACATGATGATTCGCAGAGCGCTTGAGCAGAAAGCATACGAGCAGTTTATTGCCAAAGGTGGGAAACCGACCAACCGTTATCCTCACTTTATGACCCTGGGTGCATGTGCTTGGTTGGAATCATGGTATACCGAACCTGATTGGGTCACGATCTCATGGGAGGATCTGCCTGCTAATTCCGTAAGTTTTACCTACGGCGATTTGTTTCCAACGATGCGCTATATGGATGATAAACCCTACCGTAAGCAGGTCTACACCAAAGATGAAATTATGGACGTTATTCAATCCTATGGATGGCCTCAGGAATGGAATGGACAGGGTGAGCTCGGCCCGGAGCGTTATATCGAAGTACAGGTTTGGAACGAGAAAATGATCAGGCCATATCGTTACCGTGATTGAATGAAATTTTCAAAAAAGTAGGAGAAGGAATGACAACACAATCGTATCCCAATCCCCGCCCTGCCGTGTACAATAGGGAGAACGATTCTTATACCTACCCATGGAAGGGGATGCTTGAGATGCATGAACAGCTGCCAAAGAAACCTTCCTGCTGCTGCGCGGCAAGCCGGGAAGGCAAGCTGAAGGAAAAGGGTCTGCTGTTGGAAACGGCTGCATCGGTAGAGGCTGTTGAGGACAAGCCATCCAGTCATACCCGTTATACAGCGGATTTCAAGATAGCTCTAACCAATAGAGCAGAGAAGAAAGAAAGCATACGTATTGAAGGTGGACGTTTCCTGATGGGCACGAATGATCCTGAAGCTTTTGCCGCCGACGGGGAAGGCCCCGTCAGGGAAGTTCAGGTGAACTCCTTTTATTTGGACGCTTGTACGGTAACCAATGCGGAATTTGCACAGTTTGTACGTGAGACGGGGTATCAGACTGAGGCGGAGCGGTTTGGCTGGACTTTTGTTTTTCATCTGTTCGTTTCTCCGAAAACGGCGACTCAGGTTCGAACCGTGGTACAACAGACACCCTGGTGGTGGGTTGTTGAAGGTGCGGACTGGGCTCATCCCGAAGGACCCGATTCGAATGTGAACGATCGCTCTGATCATCCGGTTCTTCATATCTCATGGAATGATGCCAATGCCTATTGCCGTTGGGCGGGTAAACGACTGCCTACAGAAGCCGAATGGGAATACGCAGCCCGGGGTGGCCTGATTCAGAAAAAATATCCCTGGGGCGATACGTTAAGACCGGATGGACAGCACTATTGCAACATCTGGCAGGGGGTATTTCCAACGAAAAATAATGCTGCCGACGGTTATGCAGGTACAGCTCCATCCCAATCGTTTCCTCCCAATGCATACGGACTATACAATATGTCAGGCAATGTGTGGGAGTGGTGCGCAGACAGCTACGTTACAGATCACGAGAAGTCTGCGGGCACTGACACTGAACGATCTCTTAGTGATGATCGCAAAGTGTTAAAAGGGGGTTCCTATCTATGCCACCGTTCCTACTGCAATCGCTATAGGGTGGCTGCGAGAATTCCCAACACGCCTGATACATCTACTGGACACATCGGATTCCGATGCGCAGCAGATCTATAGTCTATAGTCTGCTTGTTTATAGAATAAGACTCTGCTATTTCACCCGAATAAGCAAACCGAACAGACCCAGTACGGCAAAGGCCAGAAAAGCTGTCGTGTTGGAAAACATTTCAATAGTGTAGCCTGCTATGGATGAACCCAGGAACTGCCCCGCACCAAGCGCGAGAAAAGCAAGGCTGATCCCGATGGACGTATTAGGACGAAATAGTCTGGTCGCCCACACGATGAATACACTGGTCAGAAAAATATAGGTGCTGCCAAACATGACGGCTGAGACCAGGCTGGCGGTCATCGATGGAAGAAGGATAACGCCGAGCGAAGCAGCCAATAGCAGAATGCCCATTCGATAGGACCATCCCATCCCGATACGATCAATAATCCGGCCAGCACACCCGCCGAGAATCCCCATAACCCCCATCACAATCCAGAACAGTACGGCTTCCGAATCGGAGGCCCCTTTTTCGTCCGTGAGAAAGTTCCGGGCAAAAGTCCAATAGATCGCAGAACTGATGCCTGTCAGAAGGGAAGCCATGAGCAGAGCCATACCGGGTCTGGTCGGCTTCATGCATGCCCAGAGGGACTTGGTGCAGGGCTCCGTTTTGCGTGTGGAAATAACGCGTCTATTCCATAACACCACCACAACACCGAGAACAGCGAAGAAGACATAAGTTAACCGCCAATATTCAGTGAACAGCCAGTAGATTGGACCTGAAACTATAATGCCAAAGCTGGTACCTGTGTTAATCCAGCTGTTCCCCCTGGCCTGCTGCTCAGGTGTAAGCTCGGCATAGACGGTGTTACCTAATGCAGGAGAGGCCAAGCCTGTACTTAATCCGGCGAGAAATACGCTTAACGTGAGAATAAATGCGTTTGGAGACAAGGCAATGCCCAATAAACCGAGCACAGCACTAACGCCCGCTAGTTGAATAACATGGTAGTGCCCAATGCGATTAATAATCAGTGGAGCACTGAGCAAGGACAGACAGTACGCAATGTAGGTTGCAGAGTTGATTGCTCCGGACTGGGCATCGTTCAGTTGAAGTGACTCCGAAATTTCCGGCATAAACAGACCATAGCTGAATCTCCCGAATGCATAACATACAGCGATAAGGGCAATCCCTGGAAAAATAATTTTTTTCATCAAATCCACCGCCTTTTAGATAGAACGATCATTATAATTTCTTGTAAATAAAAAAAGTGAGTTGAACTACTAACTCACCCGATGTTGGACTACTTGAAACTATTTTGCGTCATGTGGATAAGTTCCCGACACACGCTATTTACATTTTCTGTCTCAGCGAGTGCGGTGGAACCCTCCAGCAGCAGGACAAATTGCAACAGAGAACGGTCACTTGCGGAGGGATCCAATTTTTTGATCAAGGTGATTACATGTTTTTTGTGCGCATTGACGGTTTGCACAATCACGTGGTTTGTATCTCCGCCAAATTCTTCCTTCGCACGCAAAAACAAACATCCCCTTGACTCATGCTCCATCAGCCAGCGTGCATGTCCTTCCGCCAGATTGACGAAAACGGGCTGCGCTTTATTGTCGGCATATTGCCGCAGCTGTTCCAGATAACGCTGTTCGCGCCGCCGAAGTACTTCAACAATGAGTTCATCTTTGGAGTCAAAGTGATTATATAATGTCATGATGGCAATTCCTGCATCGGTGATAATTCGCTTCAAGCCGATGGAATGGAATCCGTGGAGGTAGAATAATTCCTCTGCCACGTTCAACAGCATTTCCTTTTTGCTGCTCATTAGGAGTCATACTCTCCTTTCAAATAAGATAGAACGATCATTATATTACCAAAGTATAGAAAAGGGTCCACATTGTCAAATACTGTGAACCATTTCGATTTCCATTTGGTGCAGAGTCTTTACCCATTCTCTAGGACAGCCAGCATCTGTGATCACCATTGATATTTGATTTAAAGGAGCAATCTGTGCAAAGGTGGAGCGTCCAAACTTGGTGTGATCAGCAACCAAAATGGCTTCTTCGGCACGTTCCATCATTTTGCGGGAGATGAGTGCCTCTTCCAGCACATAATCGGTGATCCCATCCGTTAACGATACGCCGCCTGCTGAGATGAACGCCTTGTTGACTTTGAATTGACTCAGCAATTCATGAGCCATGGGTCCGGTAGAGGCTTGTATGACCGGGGTGACTTCTCCTCCGGCAAAAATGATTTTGCCTGCAAACTCCTCTAGTGCACAGGCAAGAATGGGCACGGAGTTGGTAATGACGGTCACCTGAGACCGATGTCGCAACTGTCGGATGATCTCCAGCGTTGTTGTACCGTTGTCCAACATTACAGTCTCTCCATCCTCAATCAGAGAGGCGGCTGCCACGCCAATGGCCTGCTTTTCGTTCAGTTGAAGCTGCGCACGTTTTTGAAAAGGGGCTTCAATCATGCCTGAGCGTACACGTACAGCGCCTCCGTACACTTTGCGTAGTTCACCTTCCTTTTCAAGTCGATCCAAATCCCGCCGAATCGTTTCCGTCGATACCTGAAACAGTTCCGCCAAAACCTGAACCTGAACCTTTCCCTGGGTAGCAAGCTGGGTAAGAATGGTATGTCTGCGTTCTTCATACGTTAAAGACATGGGTCGTGCCTCCTGAAGTTTAATCAAGGTTAATGTATATTTATGTTGTGAGATATTGTGGATTGTTGTTGTTTTATTAGTTTAAGTTGGAGAGAAGATCTTGTCAATTTTGAGAGGGGAAGAAGAATGGATTCCGTACTTAATATGTATTGACAGTAATATAATGTGACGATAAGATCATATAAAACAACGAAAAACCACAACAAACAACATTTAAAAAATCAGTCCATAGGCAATGGATTATCAGGGAGGAAAAAGGGTGAAACATCAGCTTGCTTTTCAAGGAAATGGAACATTCAAAATCGTGCAGTTTACCGATCTGCACTGGAAGGACGGGCGGCCTGAAGACCTTCGGACACGGCAATTAATGAAAACGGTCATTGAAGCGGAACAACCCGATCTGGTTGTATTTACAGGCGATGTCATTTACACGGGTCCGGTCGATCCTGGCAATAAGGAATGTGAACACCCGGAGCAGGCATTCCGGGATGCCGTGTCGGTAGTGGAAGAGCGTGGTATTCCGTGGGCTTTTGTGTATGGTAACCATGATACAGAGAATCGGATTACCCCCGATAAATTAATGGATGTGATTCAGGAGCATGCGCATACCGTGACGGAACCAGGGCCTCGTGAGATTGCGGGACTAGGCAACTACACATTGGAGGTTGTCGGAGCGGATGGCCGTCCGGCGGCAGTGTTGTATTTACTCGATTCAGGGAGCTATTCCCAGTTCGAGTCCATTCCCGGTTATGGTTGGATTCAGCAGAGTCAGATCCAGTGGCTGATGTCTGAATCCACACGCGTCAATCCCGGCCGCAGCCGCGAGGATAAGCTCCCAGCCCTGGCGTTTTTTCATATCCCGATTCCTGAATATCAGTCCATGTGGGACACGCAGATCTGTTACGGCAGCAAGTACGAACCTGTCTGTTCTGCCCAAGTGAACTCGGGTCTGTTCTCGGCAATGCTGGAGATGGGTGATGTGATGGGGACCTTTTGCGGGCATGATCATGTGAATGATTTTCAAGGGACTTACCACGGCATTCGTCTCTGTTACGGGCGTTCGAGCGGGCACAGTACATATGGAAGGGAAGGTATGCTGCGGGGAGGACGGGTCATTCAATTGCAGGCGGGGCAACATTGCTTTGATACCTGGCTTCGACTGGAAGACGGATCTGTCGTGAGGGAACAGCCAGAAAATCAACCAGAGAGCACTTCGGCACAGTAGAGAATTTAGAAGAGCAAGGGATTAGAGAGGAACGTTTGATTATGATTTTACCTATAGTTCTGGTGCTCGCTTCCGGGATGGCTCACGCGGTCTGGAGTATGTTCACCAAACGCAGTTTAAACAAAAGTGTGTTTTTATGGTCCATCATGATGATTCCGACCGTCATACTGCTGCCTGTGCTTATCGTTGAGCTGGTACGTGAACCTTTATCCATGCCAGCCTATGCACTGCTCGTGTTATCGATGGCGCTGCAAGCCTTGTATTCCTGGCTGCTGTCGCAGACGTATGAATTGGGTGATTTGTCGCAGATTTATCCGATTATGCGGGGAACGAGCACCTTGTTGGTGCCATTGATCGGTGTTGCTTTTCTAGGAGAAACGTTGTCCATGCTCGGTTGGGTCGGTATTGCCTGTATGATTGCAGGATTTACGGTGCTCAGTGGTGTGGGAAGCAGAGACGGCAAATCTGGCTCAAGGGTAACAGGATCAAAGCCGGTTCTGATGGCCTTATGTGTAGGGTTATGTACAACCAGTTATGTGTTCGTGGACAAATTGAATCTAGAGCATCTTTCTCCCCTGTCGTTACTTGAAGTGACAAACATTGGCTTTGTTGCCGGATTGACTCCGGCGCTGCTCGCTTCCCGCCAACTGCGGCAGGAGTGGAAGAAGAACCGATCAACCATTATGCTGGGAGCGCTGCTGAATCCAGGTTCGTACTTATTATTTCTATTTGCATTACAGCAGGCGCCGATGGCGAGACTGGGCCCGCTTCGGGAAGTGGGGACGGTATTTGCGGCCTTCCTCGGTATTTTGTTATTGAAAGAGCAGCAGGGGAAAAAGCGTATTCTCTGTTCGATCGTTATTTTTGGCGGCATATTGCTAATTGGCATGTGGGGATAAGCGAAGTCCTGATCCCTTAGTGCGGTCCTTCCCCATGCTTCCGTGCACCTGTCAACTCCAAAGCACCATCCCTTCATTAATCCCCTCAGGGTAAATGATCTTAAGGAACATCTGTTCAGATGAGCTTAGGATGATTGCCAGAGGGGATTTGTTTATTTTATCGCAGGTACTCAAACATGATATATTGGAAACTAGAAATGTATCGGTAAAGTAAAAGTGAGTAATGATAGCTCTACGATTATCAGGACGGAGTGACAGGGAGAGACGCTATATGCTGCATGAGGAAAAGTTGATCCAGACGATTACGGAGCATGAAAAATTAATACAGGACCTACGGCGGGTTCGCAATCTTGATCTGCCTCAGTGTTACATAGGTGCGGGGTATATTCGTAATTATATCTGGGATGTGCTTCATGGCTATCCTCTTCGCGAACTGCACAGCGATATTGATGTGGTTTACTACGATACGGAAGACATGCGTGAGGAGCGGGACCTGCTGCTGGAACAAAGGCTTCGCGAGGAGACGGGCAATTCCAAGTGGTCGGTGAAAAATCAGGCGAGGATGCATCTGCGTAATGGAAACGAGCCCTATCAATCCACAGAGGATGCTCTTCGATATTGGCCAGAAATCGTTACTGCCATAGGTATACGGTTAGGTAAACAGGAGCAGGTTGATATTTGTGCCCCGCATGGGCTGGAGGATCTGTATTCGTTAATTGTACGCCAAAGTCCTTTTTTCTCGGATGCAGACGACTATAATCAGCGTGTAGAGAAGAAGTGCTGGCAGCAGCAGTGGCCCATGCTTACAATCATAAGATCCTGAATCAAGGGCATGTGACGGAAGTGCAGGCTCAAGAAGGAGTGTTACTGGATTTATGAAAAAGTTTATACAAGAAAAAGGGCTGATCCTTGATCTTATTTTCATTGCATGTTTTGTGTTCTTTCTGGTCTTCTGGGGCTTGAACTTCGCGGTGAAGTTTTTTGGCATGATCACTATCGCTTTTATCGTGTTAAGGCGGATTGACTATCAAAGGCATATCCTGCTGAAACGCATCCTGCTTACCGGGTTCGGAATCGTTGCGGTTTCGTTTGTCATTATCGAAGCCCTTGTGTTTACTCAGCTTGGCGCGAATGATCCCGAAGAAGCAGACTATGTCATTATTCTCGGTTCGGGCATCAAGGGGACGGAATTGTCATTGACCTTGAAACAAAGGCTGGATGCTAGTCTGGACTATATTCGCAGTCATCCTCAGACACCAGTGATTGTATCCGGCGGGCAGGGGCCGGGAGAATCCATTCCGGAAGCACTCGCCATGAAAAACTACCTTGTTGATCAGGGCATTAGCCCCGCACAAGTCATTATGGAAGATCGATCAACGAGCACCCAGGAGAATTTGGCTTTTTCCAAAAAAATCATTGATGCCTCCGGGCTGGAGCATCCCGAGATCATGATTGTCACGAGTGACTATCATATGTTCAGATCCAAGTATCTGGCCGCCAAGAACGGTTACGCCGCTGAATATGGCATATCGGCTCCTTCACCGGGTTATCTGAAACCGATCAATATGATCCGTGAGTATTTTGCGGCGATTAAAGCGTTTATCTGAGGTATTGCGCGAGTTCAGAAATGGATTGCAATAAAATATATCGAGCCCAAAAAGGCAACGCTCAACTCCTAATCGAGTGAACGTTGCCTTTTTGTTAGAATCCCGGACTGGATATTGTCTTATTTATCGGCACGATACAATATATATCTTCAATAGAAAACGATCCAGACTCTTTTTTTGCAGAGCCAACCAACATTGACAAACTCCTTGAACGAACAGAACAAGTGTTGAGTGAACTATCCGTCCGAATTATCAGTGCACCCAACTTTCCACTTATGTAGATGTTTTACTTCCTGAAAATTTACAGGGCGTTTAGTTTGACTGAGACAGCTTCCGTATGCCAAAGCGGCGTACGTGGGGCTGTTTTTTTGTTGGAACACACCATCAATCGAAAGAATCTTGTACAATGAGGTAGTTGGAAAATTGAAACATAAATGGGGTACAAACATGAGAGGATGCATTAGTTACTAGCCAAGAGCAGAATCAAAAAGCATTTTATCCGGCTGAGGGATTCAAATGATGCCCACAACTAATTTTTGAGAATGACCCATGATTATCTGATCAGAAATAATCATTAGACTGCTTTACAACTTTTGCGGAATGGTATGTATCGAGGGTAGAAGGATAAAAAGAAGGGGTGCAGCTGATTTGAAAACATACATATTGTTATTTGAAGGCTACGTATCTTTTGAGATTATGTTAGCCAGCTATTTTATGAAAACGCAAGGAGACATCATTACGGTGGCTCTGGAAAAGGGAGCGTTACAATCCTATGAGGGATTTTCAGTTAATCCCGCTGTTCTATTAAATGAGATTAATTCATCCGAAGTGGATCTTTTCATAATTCCCGGAGGAGATGTTACGGCATCGCTGCACCACCCGGGCTTGATGTACTTCATCAAAGAACTTAATGAGCGTAAGACGCCCATTGCAGCCATCTGTGCAGGAACATTGTTGCTCGGTCAAGCGCAAGTATTGGAAGGCAGATCATTTACGACTAATGCTGAATCCGAGATGAGAGCAATCACGGTCCAAGGGGAATATGTGAATGAAGGTGTTGTTGTTGATGGACATATCATTACAGCCAAGGCGAATGCTTATGTGGATTTTGGAATCGAAATCGGCAAAGTTATGAATATATATTCAGGTCCTGAAGATCTGGAAGAAACGATTCAAGTGTTCAAATATTTCAACGACAAATCATGATATAATATACGTCATTAATAGAAGAACGATGTAGGAGTGAATGATCATTACAGTATATATGTTACCCGCTCTCTATGAGCAAAAGAAAGTTTCAGCGCAGGACATGGAAGAGATTGTACGTCTGTTGGCGCATGCACCATTACTATACGATGACGGATTAAGCATCCAGGTTCAGGACTTCATCGAAGGATTGGAGATCGAGCTTGCGCATGAGGTGCGGCGCGCAGTCATCGAGTTGTATGAACTGGCTGTGCAAGCATGTCGCCCCTTGGCCGATCCACCTGCTTATGAGCAGCTTCAGGATGCACTTGGATTACAGGCCGAATTATGGCAGGAAGAAGTGCTGACGCTTGCCGAATGGATGGAATGGTTGAAGCAGATCGCTCAGGGACAAAGAAAACTGCCAGAATACGATTTTACAGCCATGCTGGGGAATTTGCCCGAAGGATTCATGATTCATGATTTCCATGATGAGCTCCGGTATCAGTTGGAGCAAAACCCAACGAACGCATGGGCGATCGAAGAACGCAGCCGTTTATATGCAGCATTGGGAGTGAATTGAAATCAAACGAAACGTGCGGCGACGGTGTTAATTCATATATAGAATGTTTTTCTTTACCCAGTATGGGGAAATGAGGGGATACCGTGAAAAAGGTTGTGTTGGCGGGTGGAACAGGGTTTGTTGGTCAGGATTTTGCCCAAAGATTCAAGAAGTTAGGCTATGAGGTGTTTATCATCTCGCGTCAGTCTGGTCATATTTCCTGGGAAGACCGCACAGGGATTATACAGGCACTTGAAGATGCTGAATTGCTGATTAACCTGGCCGGGAAATCTGTAAACTGCCGTTATACGGACGAGAACCGCAAAATCATTCTGGAATCCAGAACACGCACAACCCGCATTTTGGGCGAGTCCGTTCTGGCTTGTAGCCATCCTCCTGAACTATGGATTAATTCGAGCACGGCCACGATATATAGACATGCAGAAGATCGCCCCATGACAGAGAAAGAGGGCGAGATTGGCTCCGGCTTCTCGGTGGATGTCGCCAAGGCGTGGGAAAAGGCTTTTTTTGAATTCAGTCTGCCGTCTACACGTCAGATTGCATTACGGATTGCCATTGTGCTGGGAGAAGGCGGCGTCATGGAGCCGCTGACCAATCTGGTCCGCTTTGGGCTGGGTGGATCACAAGGAACTGGAACCCAGCAGTTTAGCTGGATTCATATAGAGGATTTGTTCCGCATGGTGATCTATGTTCAGCAGCATCCGCAACTGGAGGGCGTATTTAATGCTTCCTCTCCGCATCCTGTTACGAACCGCCAGCTTATGGAGAGTCTGAGACGTCAGATGGGAGTGCGGATTGGACTTCCTTCACCTCGCTGGATGCTGGAACTGGGCGCGCGATTCATTCGGACCGAAACAGAACTGGTTCTCAAAAGTCGCTGGGTGATTCCCGAGAGGTTGGAAAGAGAAGGATTTACATTCAAATATGATACGCTCGATCTTGCACTTGCCGAGATTTTGAAACAGGGAAATGAGTCAACGTGACTGAATAAAAAAGATACCACAGCCGGAGGGGGAGTGTTATTATCCCCTCATGGTAGACAGTGAAAAAAGAGGAAATGTTACAATGAACTCAAACACTGAATACTGGAGGGGATTTGTGTTATGTCAGCGAAGAAACGAAGAGAGAAGCGGTTCGTCTACGGGTGGAGGAAGGTTGGGCGTATAGTGGGATCATGGAGCCTGTCTATAATACGAACAAGACATTTAAATCGGTTAAAGTTTGGGTGAATGGTTTTTATACTTCACAATCAGAATACATCAGTACAGATAATGCAATTCAAAGTATTGCGACGCATGAACTGGGTTTGGCACATGCACCAGAAAGAACATTATCAGTAATGGTCCCAGCAACCTTTTTATCAGATGGAGATGAGATACGATGCTTTGGAGATACAACAGTGCAGGGGACATCACTGGGGCGCAGAGCTGCAGCTGAGCTGCGGACAAATAAACGTCAGACACGTTTCGTGTTCAAACTATATATATAAAGTAAAAAAAAGCGACCCCGCCAGCGATATGCTTGTGAGGTCGCTTTTTTTTACTTTTGTTTAAGCAAGTATTCACACAGATTAACATACATCTCTTGCATCTGAAGAGATTTCAAAAGATATGATGGGTTTACATCTGCCGGCACTATCAACTTCACGAGAGATACGAACTCATCATATGTTGGCGGAGAATCACTCAATAGGAAATCATCAGGAACTGAAAAGAATTTATTTCTTTCCTTTATATCTTCTACCTTCTCCCAATGAAAAAGCTCCATTTGTTCGTCTCTTGAATTGGATTGTTCTTTTAGCCTGCGGTTAAATATGTATAACACATCGGTCAAAGAACGAGTTTGCTTTTCATTAAAATCGTGATCAAGTAGGAACATGAAATATGGATGTTCATCCGAGGCAACCACTGTTCTAATGAGCTTGATTTGATATTTCAAAAGCTCAAGTTGTTCATCTACATTCATTCTATTCCTACCTTGTAAATTATTAAAATGCAATATATATAATAGCCTTAGCTATTTCTGTCGCTGCACCTTGTGGAATACTGCATTCGAATATTAAAAATCCAATTAAGTTTTTCTCTACCACCAGTTCAGTCTCTTCTAAGAAGTTTGCAATAGATAAACGGTTTTCTTTTACATAATCAGCATACTCTTTTTTGGCCAGATATTCCAACAACTCTTCAATTAGTTCTCCGCCGTATTTAAGCGCCCATAAAGTTGTGGAGTGCTTGCAAATGCGGAAATCGGAGCTAGCGTGAAGGAGAGAGCAAGTACAGAACTAAACATAACTAATACCGTTTTTTTCTTAATTGTTTTCAACATCGTTTTACCTCGATTTTTTACTTTTATTACAAAATAAATCATATAGATCGGCCACATTGCCATTGATTTCTGCAATCAGCTTTAGGAGGTTTTTCCTAAGCAGGTTCATCACGATGGCTGTCTCTTCCCTTGTAATCGGCGCACCAGGACGGGTCCCATCAAAGTATCCATTAGCCTGCGCTTCTGTCCAAGATGCTTCAGCCCATGGGCTCACAACGTTAATGTCATGTTCTTGTGACACCGCTTTGTCCTCCTTAACGGGCGTCTGCCCATAATAATTAATTAAGTATTGTGTCGGCTCCGCAACGCCCGCTTCTGTGGCAGTGTAACCAAACTGAGGTGTCCAAGATTTACGCACTGCATAATGCAAATGTGCCTCGCTGCTGATGCCACTACTGCCTTGCTTGCCGATCAGCTGCCCACGTTTTACTTGTTGACCAACTTTTACGCCTGCATCTGAAAGATGGGCGTAAACGTGCAGATAACCTTTTTCATCTTTGATGGCCACCCTCACACCATAATTTCCAAAACCGGATCCGGACACACCCATTTTGGCATGCAGCACCTCGCCAGCCACAAATGCATAGATTGGTCCGTCTGCAGGTGTGACAACGAGATCCATGCCCCTGTGAAACTAGTTAACCCCGCTCATTGGATGCTTGCGCATGCCGAACGGACTTGTGAGCCGGTACCCGTCAAATGGATTACTCATGTCTTTCTCCTTCCCGTATCTCGCTTTTAGATCCGATAGGCTGGCGTTGAATTCATTCAGACCCACATTGCCCGTAATGCCTGGAACCTTGCCTGCATCGCTATATTGCCATATGGTCCAGGTCTTCCATGCAGGCTGATCATCTGGAACCTTTGTGTTAAACTATGGCGGGCAATCCATAAGTCATAACCCGATAAACCAGAATCAAAATTGCTTGCAAATGAATTGCCCGTGTAAATGATCGGTTTGACACCTGTCAGCCGCTCCAGCTCCGTCAGAAATGCTTTGGCCACAATGTTGATCTGTCTCTTGCTGATCCCGTTCGGATTGTTCTCGTAGTCCATTACAGGCGGGAGTTGCAGGGCTTTCTCCCCGCCGATCTCCTCGAGGGATTTTGCATAATGGACTGCCTCTGCCCTTGCTGCAGCTGCCGATGTGGCTCGTAGGAAATGATACATCCCAACCATCACCCATGCCGACAACGCCCCCTTAACGTTGGCCGTGAAATTCGGATCAGTGTATGTCTGGCCTTCAGTAGCTTTAATGAACACAAATTCTCGCTTGTCCGCTTTCACCTGAAACCAGTCAATTTTGCCCCGGTACCGAGAAACGTCAATTCCCTGATCTTGATATATCTTGGAGTAAGTGGTATCTCAATTTAAAGGATCTTGCTAGGGATCAGATTTGGTTGTTAAGGCAAACGTAACAGCCCAAAATGGTACGGTTGTAACGGGTGAAAATTTTTATGATTATAAGCAAAAATCCGAAATATATATTCAAGAAGTTCTAAAAGGTGACTCGGCTTTACTCAATCAAAAAGTCTCACTCTCTCAAATGGGTGGTGAAGACCAAAATGTTGTAGTCAAATATCATGGAACAACCCCTCTTGTTGAAAATGATAGTGTAATTCTTTATTTAAAGAAAACTGGAGACAAGGAGTATATTCCAATTAATGAAGATGTGAGTATATTTAAAGTAGAGGCTAATGAGCAACTTACAAATTTACAAAGTCATAAGATTATCTCTGAATTGAAACTAATGGAGGAATCTACTTTACAATAGAATGATTTAATAAAAAAAGCAGCCTTAATCGGCTGCTGCTTTCATTCCTTCCATTCTTTCTGCTTTATAGTAGGTGTCATTATCCTTTACTGCGATATAATCGGTTGTCTCGAAATTCTTTATTTTGAATAATTTTGTCCCTTTTTTATACTTGTTGGAAAACAAATTCGGTAAATCATTATTTTCATTTGTGGAGTGTTTTTTAATAATTCCAATTTCCTCCTCCACTTCAGTAACAGTTTCATTTGTTACCTTGTATACCCCATTCTTCCACGTTACAACATCAAATGCCCAACTTTGAAGTTCTCCATGATTTGAGTTTGAACATGCCACAAGGAACAACATCGAAGTCAGCATGAATACAATAGTCCTTATCATAAAAAATCCTCCCACTATAAAGTGATGTTTCCCCCTATTTTCTCGCTTGGTATAAACCCATATTTCACACTCTTTAATGAAGAAAATTCAAACAGCAAGAAACAAACATGTTCGCCGATAAGGTAGTAACTGAAGATATTCAACCCAATGGATTTTATTGGAATTTTGATTGCTCCAAAGCGTGAATCGTCACAATCGCCCCCCATAAAGAAAAGACAAAACCGAACTGGCTCGCGAACTTTCCGCATGGGAAAACGAGCGAAACACATCTCAAAAGGGAGTGGACTGCAATGTACTACCGAGGATGCTCGAATTAAATTGTCTCTTTTTTTAGATCTAACAAATAATACAGTAGAATCTAGTATCTATGTTTGGCACATCAGATGGGATGCAAGCCTACTGTGTGGAGTGGGTTGGGTATTTCACCTTTTTTAAAGTTAGCACGCAAGAAGCATTCCGTACATGAAGAAATGCGTCTTGCGTGCAAATTCACTGAGAAGGAATAGTTTTCCTTTATGCATTTGGGATATACTATTAATTATGTATGATATATTCTGGAACGATGTTGATAGACTAGGGGAACATGAACAAATGAGAAACGCCGTAAATAACATGGATAAATAGTTAGGAGGGAGTAACATAAAGTTGCCTACCAGACTGGATAAATTACTGATGGGATAGATCAACTTCCAAATTTGCACGTTAAATAAAAACAAAAGGGTATAATTTTATGAAAGTGTCATTTTGGTAGGGAACTTTATATCAATGTACAATTATACAGCCAAACAAGATACCCTTCCTTATAAAAATCGAGGAAGGGTATCTTGTTTATAAGTTATGGACTTTTTCTGTGGCCTCCCGGAGGGGCAGAGATATCTGCCCTTTCTGCTGTATTTTCTAAAGCACTTCATCATCATGTTTAGCATAACAGCGATCGGAAGGGTGTTCTGTCACCGGAGTTTTAGTGTAAATATTCATTAGTTGAACTTATATCGATCAGTCAGAAGAAGAGAAAGAGGTAGGTCATATGCAGCTTAGAAGAGTAAGAATTGTGGGAACAGGCAAGTATTTGCCTGAACAGGAAGTAACCGACGAGGAGCTGGATCGCCGTTTGCAGGTGCCTGCGGGCTGGGTCAGTAAAGCAACAGGTGTTGGTGTACGTCACTATGTTTCCGGTGCAGAAACCTCTTCCTTCATGGGAGCGAGGGCTGCTGAAGCTGCACTTGCGGATGCGGGATTGACGTTCGCAGATATCGATTGTCTGGTGTGCACGAGCGGTACGAAGGAACAACCTTTACCCAGTACGGCCGTATTCATTCAGCAGGCGATGGGGCAGCAGGATTCAGGTGTACCGGCTTTTGACATGGATGCCACCTGCTTAAGTTTCCTGAACGGGTTGGATGTCATTTCCTATATGGTAGATGCCGGGCGTTATAAAAGAGTGCTGCTTGTAGCTACGGAGATCGCTTCGAAGGGATTGAATTGGTCGAACAAGGAAAGTGCTGCCCTGTTCGGTGACGGAGCCGCCGCCGTCATTATTGAACGCACTGCAGAAGGGGAGTCTTCGCAGATTGTACATGCTTCCCTGAAAACGTACAGCCGCGGCGCGCGATTTTCGGAAATTGCCGGTGGGGGCACTCGTCTGCATGCCTCGAATTATGTAGCCGAGCAGCCGGCCCCCTATCTTTTTCATATGGATGGACAGGCCATCTTCCGTATGGCTTCCCGATTGCTGCCTACATTTATTGACGATATGCTGCAGGCAACCGGTAACCAGATGAAGGATTTCCAATTGGTGATTCCGCATCAGGGAAGTGCCATGGCGATGCGACTGATTCGCAAAAAGCTGGGGATCGCAGAGGACCGTTTTATGGACATTACACGAAATCACGGCAATACCATTGCCGCTTCCATTCCGATGGGGCTGCATGAAGCGATCAAGCAAGAGCGCATTCAGCGTGGAGATCGGGTGTTGATGATCGGTACAGCCGCTGGATTGTCACTGGGAGGACTCATTTTTGACTATTAGATTCACGAAGAATGAACATCAAGCATCCGCATCGTTAAATGTGCTGCTCACGGGCGGCCGGGCACCGGTAACCCTGGATCTGGCGCGTATGCTTCATCGTGCAGGTCACCGGGTTTACGTAGCGGAGAGCGTGGTGCGTCATTTGTGCAGAAGGTCCAGTGCGTTGCAGCAGTGCTTCACGGTTCCATCTCCACGTCATGAAACAGAGAATTACTTGTTCGAGATGGAGACTCTGGTTCAAGCCTGGCAGATCGACGTGTTGATTCCGATGTGTGAAGAAGTTTTTTATATTGCTCAAGGAGCAGAGCGGCTGCGCCATTATTGTCATGTACTTGTTTCGTCTCTGGAGCAGCTGCATGAATTGCATCATAAATATGACTTTATCCAGCTCGCAGCATCGCTCGGTCTTTCGGTTCCGGTTACCCGTCTGATCAACAGTCGGCAGGAATGGATGGAAATGCAGGCTGATCTGGAAATAGAGGGGGAATGGGTATGGAAGCCGGTATACTCCCGCTTTGCTGCCAGAGTTCGAATGCCAATGTCCTCTACAGGAGACTTTGATGGAGGCTCACCTGATCAGAAGATACACGCAATTAAAATGAAGCAGCACCGCTTACAGAACGACGATACTCTTGGTGACACGGAAATATCCTCAGCTTCCCCTTGGGTTGCTCAGGCTTATATTGCCGGACAAATGTTATGTACATACAGTGTAGCTTATGAAGGGACAATCGTTGCACATACGACCTACGACAGTCGCTATCGAACGGGCAGCGTAGGGGCGAGTGTTTTTTTTGAACATGTGGAGCATGAAGGAATTTACGAGTGGGTAAGGCAATTTGTACAGGCGACAGGGTTTAGCGGGCAGATTGGTTTTGATTTTATCGAAACAGCGGACGGACAAGTGTATGCCATTGAGTGTAATCCGAGGGCGACCAGTGGCATTCATTTGTTTCACCCAGGAGATGGCTTGGTACGCGCTTTAATTGCGCCTGATGAACTGGCGAAAGCCGCAGAAGTAGTTATCCCCAAGCAAAGCAGTAAAGCGATGTTGATGCTTCCGATGCTGGGAAGTGGATTGCAGCAGCTCTGGGGGAAGGGCGACCTGCGAGCATGGATGGCAGCCTGGCGGGGAACGAGGGATGTGGTGTACCTGAGACACGATGCGAAACCTTGGTTTGAGCAATTTGGGGTTGTGCTCTCCGCCTGGCGGCTGGCAAGGCAGCATAAGCTTTCGCTGACTGAAGCTTTGACTCACGACATAGAATGGAACGGTGAACAACGATGAATAAAGCATTGGTTACAGGAGCAACCGGATGTCTGGGCAGGCATCTGGCGATTCGGCTTGCAGAGCAAGGCTGGGAAGTTACGGGTATGGGACGCCAGCAAAAGCACGGTGCACAGCTTGAGGCGGCAGGCATCCGATTTTATCACGGAGATATACGGGATCAGGCGGCGGTAAATGAGGCCTGTTCGGGTCAGGATGTAGTGTTTCACTGTGCAGCGTTATCGTCGCCATGGGGGAAGTATCGGGATTTTTACAGCAGCAATGTGGAGGGGACACAGCATTTGGTGGATCGGTGCATGAAAGGTGGCGTACAGCGCTTCATTCATGTATCGACGCCAAGTCTGTATTTTAACTACAGTCCCCGATATGACATACATGAGAATGACCCCTTGCCATCCAAACCAGCCAATCATTACGCTGCCACCAAGCGGCTCGCTGAGCAAGTGGTTTTGCAGGCTCATGTCAATGGACTTCCATCGATCATGATTCGTCCAAGAGCCATTTTTGGCCCGTATGACCAGACGCTTTTTCCCAGAATCGTTGCAGCAAATGCCAAATCGGGTGTACCCATGATCGAAGGCGGACAGGCACTCATTGACCTGACTTGTGTCGATAACGTGGTGGATGCGCTGTTGTTATGCAGGGATGCCAAGACAGAAGCGCTGGGTCGTGCCTACAATATTTCCAATGGAGATCCGAGGCCGTTCCAGGATTTGGTGAGCACGTTGTTTGGAATGCTGGAAATGCCTTTACACCGTCGAAACATTCCCTACCGAGCAGCATACGGGGCAGCCGGAGTGCTGGAACGTGTACATCGCTTTCTTCCTGCGTTAGGTGAACCTCAATTGACACGGTATACGGTCGGTTCCTTATCCATCCCGCAGACGCTGGATATTACGGATGCCCGTGAGAAGCTGGGGTATGTCCCTCGGGTGACCATTGATGAGGGGTTACAACAATTTGCAGACTGGTGGAGGGCTGAATCATGCTGACAACAACTTCGGTAAAGCTCCATCTGGGCGCAGCGGGTTACTGCACACATCCGGAATTTCTGACGCTGCGTGGTGGACGTTTGCGTCCGGTGGCCTTTCCGGCTGGCTTTGCGTGTATCATCCATCCTGTACATGGTCCAATTTTGCTGGACACGGGATATAGCTCCCGTTTTTTCAAGGAAACGGCTCATTTGCCAAACGCGCTTTACCGTCATATTACACCTGTGGTCTATCGTGAAGAAGACAGTGCGGTACATTTTCTGGCTCGCTTAGGACTGAAAGCTTCGGATATTCGGTACATCATCCTCTCGCACTTTCATGGGGATCATATCGCAGGTGTGCGGGATTTCCCACAGGCACAATTGATCTTTCTGCCAAGAGCCTATGACGCTGTACGTTCACTTGGACCCATTGCGGCTGTAAGGGCAGGCTTTCTGTCCGGGCTGCTGCCAGAGGACTTTAATGCCCGATCATTGCCTGTTACGAAGCAGCCGGAGCGATGGGTGACAGCGGGTGAGGATTTTCCTTTTTCCAAGGTATACGATATTTTCGGTGATGGCAGTCTGCTGGGTGTTGACGTATCGGGTCATGCGGAAGGCATGATGGGAATTTTGCTCAGTACGGAGTCGCATGATTATTTTCTGTGCGCGGACGCAGTGTGGTCGAGTCGTGCTTTTCAGGAACAACGCAGACCTCACGCACTCGCTGGAATCATTATGTCGGATCGTCAGGCGTATCGAAGGAATTTTGACAGACTGGTTCAGCTGCATCAGCAGTTTCCAGCGATTCGGATTGTGCCCAGTCATTGCCAGGAAGCGCTGAATGCTTGGGGTATACCGGGTGAGGACATATGAGCAGTACACTGCGTATTGTCTATCATTATGCACTTGCACGGGGATTGAGAAAATGGAAAACACGAGGGCAGCTTGAACGCTGGCAGGAACGCCAGATCATTCGGCAAGTGGAGCGGGTTCGTGAAAAGTCCCCTTTTTACCGGGAGTGGTGGGGTGATGTTGATGCATGCAAGTGGAGAAGCTTTCCGCTGATTGACAAAACGATCATGATGCAGCATTTCGATCAGCTTAACACGATGGGCATTTCCAAGGACGAAGCGATGGCTCTCGCCGGGGAAAGCGAGGAAACGCGTAATTTCAAGCCATCCGTTCAGGGCGTGACAGTAGGTTTATCCTCAGGCACATCAGGCAACCGGGGGTTGTTTCTGGTGAGTGATCGGGAACAGGATGCGTGGACAGGGGCGGTGCTGGCCAAGCTTCTGCCTGGCGGACTGTGGAAGCCTGCCAAGATCGCCTTTTTCCTGCGGGCGAACAGTAATCTGTATGAATCAGTGCAGCGGGGCAAGTTGCAATTTCAATATTTTGATCTGCTAGAGCGTGTCGATACCTTGGTTAAACGTATGGAAACCTACCGACCCACCGTCTGGGTAGCGCCGCCCTCCATGCTGAGAATGTTGGCTGACGCCTATACGTCAGGTACATTGACTGCTGTACCGGACAAAATCATTTCAGTTGCCGAAGTGCTGGACCCGCTGGATCGCAAGGTGCTGGAGCATGTGTTTGGGCAAACAATTCATCAGGTGTACCAATGTACGGAAGGGTTCTTGGGCGCAACCTGTCGCTTCGGCACACTTCATTTGAATGAAGACATTGTTCATATTGAAAAAGAGTTCATTGATCCTGCGACCCGGAGGTTCGTGCCTGTGATTACGGACTTCTCCAGAACCTCACAGCCGATAATCCGGTATCGGCTGAACGACATTCTGACCGAGGCAGCGGTTCCTTGTGCCTGTGGGTCTCCGTTCACGGCCATTGAGCGGATCGAAGGCCGCTGTGATGACACGCTTTATTTTCCACATCGACAAACGGGCGAAGCCGTACCTGTATTTCCGGATTTTGTTACGCGTGCGGTGATTGCAGCCTCTCCAGCTATTGAGCATTATCGCGTCGTGCAGCGAGGTAACGGGATGTTGGAAGTATCGCTTCGGCTTGGAGGAGGAGAAGGGATGCAGCGGGTGGAAACCAATGTCAAGCGGGAGCTGATGAAGCTGGGAGAGCGGCTGGAATGTACGATACCAGAGATCAGATTCGTTCCTTATACATTTGAACCGGGAATAACGAAGCTGCGCCGAGTGGAGAGACAGCACACTTGAGTGAAGCGTTGTGATGAAAATTGGTAACGAAGATAAATCCACTAAATCTACTAAATTCACCAAGGGAAGAGGTGATGCAGATGACAGAACAGAAGATACAGACAGAGGATGAACATATAGGGGGCAAAACAGGTTCAACCGTGGAAAAGTCGAAAGAGTTCGATCCAAACGCTCCCGTGGTGTTAATTACGGGTACATCAAGTGGATTTGGCATGCTTACGGCGGTTACGCTGGCTAAACAAGGATATCATGTTGCAGCAACGATGCGAGATTTGAGTCGGAATACGGAGTTGGCAAGGTTGGCGGGGCAGGCGGGTATCTCGGATCGACTGCAGTATATTCGGCTGGATGTGACGGATGCTGATTCGGTGCAGGAGGCTGTTCAGGCGGTACTTCAAAACCATGGGCGGATCGATATGCTGGTGAACAATGCGGGATTTGCGCTTGGCGGATTTATTGAGGAAGTATCCATGGATGATTGGCGTAGGCAAATGGAAACGAATCTGTTCGGTCTAATTGCCGTTACACGTGCGGTCCTGCCTGTCATGCGTGAGCAGAAGCAGGGGTTGATCATCAACTTGTCAAGCGTCAGTGGATTGTCCGGCTTTCCGGGGTATGCGCCGTATGCTGCATCCAAATTCGCCGTGGAAGGTTTCACGGAAAGTTTGCGTCATGAGATGTCCTCGTTCGGCGTCCGGGTTGTGTTGGTAGAGCCAGGTGCTTATCGCACACCCATATGGAATAAAGGCCTGGGTGAAATTCACAGGAGCGATCATTCTCCCTATAAAGATAAGCTGGACGCAGTTCTTCGCTATTCCCAGCATGCTGGAGAAACTGCGCCTGATCCGCAGGAGGTGGCCGATCTGATTGCTCGCATTGCACGGATGCGTGCACCAAGGCTTCGTTATGCGCTGGGCAAAGGCTCGCGTTTGCTTATCATCGGCAAATGGCTGCTTCCATGGAAATGGCTGGAGTGGATTATCGCGCGTGGACTGAGATAGGCGGACCAGATGCAAATATCAATGAATCTTCAACTAATAACACTGGAGGAGTTTCCATATGAAAATCGCTTTTGTTTTGTTTGATGGTCTGACTTTCCTCGATTTTGCAGGATTTTATGATGTGATCAATCGGTTGAATTACTTTGAACAAACCAAAGGCACGACGTGGGAAACATGTGCGATGACAGGTCAGGTTACGGACGAATCAGGCCTAACGTTGAAGGTGGACCGGGTGAAGCCCAATTTGGCGGAATATGATCTCGTTTTTGTGCCTGGTGGCATGGGAACCCGAAAGCTTCGGTTTGATGAGGCTTTCATAGGCTGGCTGAGGCAGGCCGAGAATGTTTCGCTGAAAGTGTCGGTGTGCACAGGCTCTCTGCTGATGGGGGCGGCGGGGTTTTTAACAGGTAAAAAAGCAACGACGCATCCCAATGTCTATAATCTGCTTGAGCCATACGTTGCCGAGGTGATTCAAACCCGGATTGTGAAAGACGGAAATGTGATTACAGCTGGAGGGGTAGCGACGTCCATTGATCTGGGGGTCTATGTCGTAGGTTTGCTTGCAGGCGAGGAAGCCGCAGCGAACGTGAAGCTGCAGATCGATTATCCTTATGAAATGCAGGGAGTGGTTGAGAATGAATGAAGGTCCAAAGGAGAACGTGTTCATTCTTCGTAATATACGCAGAGATGAGGCAGAACAGTATTGGCCTTTGCGGCTGGAAGCGCTGAAAAATCATCCGGAAGCCTTCGGGGCTTCCTTTGAAATGTCGATTCAGCTTCCCATGAATGAAGTGCAGGAACGTATACATAATGAAGCTGATGATTACATTCTGGGGGCGTATACAGAAGAAGGCATCCTCGCAGGAACGATGGGATTCAAAAGAGAACAGGGACTTAAACTGAGGCACAAAGGATACATCTGGGGAGTCTATGTCTCACCGCCATATCGTGGATGTGGACTTGCTTCCCGATTGCTCCGCGAAGTATTGGATCGGGGCAGAGGACTGGAAGGCATAGAGCAAATCAATCTCAGTGTGGTTACCACAAACAAGTCAGCAAGGCGATTGTATGAGCAGTATGGATTTGAGACCTATGGCATTGAGCGTAATGCACTGGTCGTTCAGGGGAAGGGTTACGATGAGGCTCATATGACGTACTTCTATGCTGATCGTTTGAATGTCAGCGGTGAGCATGTTGAGGCGGGTGGCGACATATGACCGACACGGTTCAACTTGAACTTGACGGCATTTCCTTTGAGTTAAAAGAACCTCATTCATTCGAGTGGATCGTGCGCATGGGTACCGTATTTCGGGTGTTTGATCAGCAGGATTCCGGCAATTTGTCCTTTGGTGTTCTGGGTCAGGACGGAGAGCGGAAATTCGTGAAATACGCGGGAGCACGCACAATCCATGCCAATAGTACAGGAACGCCTGCCGAAGCGATTCATCATCTGAAAGCATCCGTTTCGATATACGAAGATTTGACACATGACACATTGATTCAGTTAAAAGATCATTTTACAACAGAACATGGCTACGTCTGTGTATTTGATTGGGTGGAAGGGGAATGTTTGCATTCCCACTGGGATTATCCACCGCCAGCCAAATATGAGGACCCTCGTTCCCCCTATTATCGATTCAGACAACTTCCGGTAAAGACGCGCATTCAGGCGATGGAGCAGATTTTGGATTTCCACATCGAAGTGCAGCGGAGAGGGTATGTGGCCGTTGATTTTTACGATGGCAGTCTGATCTATGATTTTGACAAACAAACGATGAAAATATGCGATATTGATTTGTATCGAAAAGGCTCTTTCACGAATACGATGGGACGGATGTGGGGTTCATCCCGCTTTATGTCTCCTGAGGAATTTGAGTTGGGTGCGCCGATTGATGGACTAACGAATGTGTTCAATATGGGAGCGATGGCTTTCTCATTGCTTGGTGGAGAGCTGGATCGTTCGTATGCCAGATGGGATGCCGGAGAAGCATTATATCAGGTGGTTGTTCGTGCGGTTAATCCAGAACGAACTCAGCGATATGAGTCGGTTGCTGAATTAGGTGCTGCATGGAAAAAAGCTGTGCTGCAGAATAAATAAGCTATATTGGATCGTTGTCTGATACGTAAAATCCTCACGTATATTACCCATACGCAATTGTGCACATTGGATTCGTATCTGCACGAAATATACCGTATAATGGAAATTAATGAGGGGGTGCTTGGCCATGTGCAATTATTCGATGTCAGGAGTAGTATCTGAATTTCAGAAACACTATGAAGCTGGAAAAAGAAGGGTAGGCGAACAATTATTGCAGAGGCTCATTCCGTAATTATGAATCTATCTAACATTTCACCCCTGGGTCTGATGCAAATACAGGCAGATACATTGTATACGATGGACGATCGGAAACGTCTGTTAAGCATTAACGAAGCGGATGGCGGCCAGGCTCCAGCCTTATTTATTGGAATAACTTCTGCCGGGCAATGCTCCTATTATCACGAGCAGTTACCGATCAATCTGATCGAGGAACTAGGCTGTGAATCCGGTCTTCCGCTTGATATTCCGAAATTGATTCGGATGGTGGAGACGTTTAAGCCAGTGCAGAGTGTGTGGATGGGTCCGGCGTACGCATTTCCCGAGAAGTGTGGCGAATGGCATCCAAATGTTCAGCTTATTGATCGTCATCGTGCCTTTCAGCTGGCAGAACATTTTCCTGATTTAATGGAGCATCTGTCTGCAAAAATGCCCGTTGCCGCTTATGTCATTGAGGGTTCGGCTGTCGCTGTATGTTGTTCAGCTCGTGTATCCACACAGGGGGCTGAGGCAAGTCTGTATACGGCCCCTGATTTCAGAGGTCAGGGGTATGCAGCGGAGGCGGTAAAATGCTGGCAGCATCATGTTAAAGAGAGTGGGCGAATTCCGCTCTACAGTACATCATGGGATAATGTAGCTTCACAGGCAGTTGCCCGGAAGCTGGGTTTAATCCAGTTTGGTGTGGATTTCAGCATCACGACAACACCATAAAAGGATGAAGTTATGTATGCTTAATGAAAAACGTTAATACGCTGAGTGGATACCCGGCAACAAAGTGGGAGTTGCTGCATATGATTAGGACTTTTGTAGAAAAGGACCTGCAATATGTCATTGAAGCGCATATCCGTATCTATCGGGATGAGTATAATTATGATCATAGCTTTGCGGAGTTTATTGCACATGCTGTACAAGAGTTTGAGCGTTCCGGTAATTACGCGAGAGAAATGGGAGCTTATTCTGAACGGGGAACAGGAGTGATGCAATGATTCGCAAATGGATGGTTAGCGGCACATTGGTGCTATGTACAGCTGCATGGATGCTTGCAGCATGCCCCAATCAAGCGGGGAGTCAGGACGCAGCGTGGGAGGTTGAGAGCAGTCTTCAACAGATCGTGAGCGAGCCTGGAAGCATGATAAGCAGTAACCCTAATGATTATATCGCTGACAACCCAGCAGCGTGGGAGCAGATCATAAATACGGGGGAAGATGGGCTGAACATCCTGATTCAGCAGCTGGAGTCCAGTGCAGATAATGGCCTTAAAGAATGGCTTATGGCTCAGGCAAGTACCGAGCTGCTCGGAGAGCGTAATCCCGTGGAGGATTGGCAAAGTGGCAAAGACTGGCTCAGACAGTATAAAATGAATGTAGAATAATGATAATGACTCATCATCATTGTGTATGATTTACAGCGGAAGTAGTGGAGGGAACGGAATCGATTCTGAAGAAGCGGTAGCGTTCGCCTTTGTCTCCGAATTTGCACATTTATAAAATTTATCAAAAAATTTGGAGACAACAGCGATCGGAAGAACGATCCGTAACCGAAACGATCACCGCGGGTCGTCAAGCGTTAACGTCTGTGATGATCCGGAATAACATAACTCACCTCCAGTCATCATGAGCAGGAATGAGAGGTTCCAGGAACCCGAAAGAATACACGTTATAGAGGTGAAACCCTTGAAGAAGAAAATTGCATTTTTTGACTCGGGAATCGGTGGTTTAACCGTCTTGCATAAGGCTTTGCATCAATTCCCTGAAGAACAGTTTCTGTATTATGCAGATACACTGCATGTTCCTTATGGCACCAAGTCTGCGGATGAGGTTAGAGGACATATTTTCAACTGCGTGGAGGCTATTGTTCAGGAAAATGTGCAAGCGATCGTAATAGCCTGTAATACAGCAACGAGTCTGGCCGTGAAGGATTTGCGGGCCAAGTACGATATCCCTGTCATCGGGATGGAACCTGCTGTGAAACCGGCAGTGGAAATGAATCGAAAAAGCGGCAAAAGGGTACTCGTATTTGCTACAGCCCTGACCTTGAGCCAAAAGAAATATAATGAATTGGTATCCCGAGTGGATGATCATCACAGCGTGGATTCCATTCCGCTGCCTGAGCTCGTGGAGTGGTGTGAGCAGCTGGATTTTGACCCGCAGAAGATTGCAGCATATTTCCGTCTTAAGCTCGCTGATCTTGATCTGGATTTATACGGTACAGTTGTACTGGGCTGCACACATTATCCGTTCTACACCTCCATTCTTCGGTCAGTTCTGCCTGATCATATCCAAATTATTGATGGCAGTACGGGTACGGTTAACCGTGTGAAGCAGCTTCTTGGATTAGGCAATCAGACGGGTGCGAATACAGCACAGCAAATTACATTTCTGAGTTCGTCTGGTCGTACACAAGACTTGGAAAACATGAGCATCGCGCTCCGTTATTTGGAGTTACAACATTCCTTGTAAGCTAAACGAGAGGAGGTGAGGTAAACGGCTATGGAGTCTGTTTATCTTATTCGTCACGCCAAAGCCACAGGACAAGAGCCGGAAGCCAGGCTTACAGACGAGGGACTTCGTCAGGCTGAAGAACTTGCTGAGATGCTGGCAGCGCACCATATCGAGTACATCGTGTCGAGTCCGTGGAGAAGGGCCCTACAGACCGCAGCACCACTGGGCAGAGCCGCCCTTCAACATATACATACGGATGAACGTCTTCAGGAGAGGGTTCTGAGTACCCTTCATCTGGACAACTGGATGGATGTGCTCGAACGTACATATACCGACGAGGATTGGACGGAAGAAGGGGGGGAGTCTACGCGTTTCGCTACCATGCGGGGACTTGAGGTGTTAGGGGAGCTATGGAACCGATCGGAGCGTACTGCTGCGGTGATTACACATGGCAATATGTTATCCCTTTTGCTTCGCAGTTACGATGCATCCTTTGGATTCGAAGCGTGGAAAAATTTCACCAACCCTGATGTATATGTCTTGAAAAAACAGCCTGGGGATGAAACCTCCTCCTACAGCATTCGCCGTATATGGCCAGATTAAAATGAAAGAGAGTGCTCCAGCGACAGTGATGATCGGCTAGAACACTCTCTTCCGTATACAATTATGGTCTACAATACGGCAATGATTAACATGACCCATCCCGCCAGGAATGCTACTCCGCCAAGAGGTGTGATGGCTCCCAGTTTACGGACACCTGTAACGCTCAGTACGTACAGGCTGCCCGAGAATAGGAGAATACCGGCAAATAACAGCCATCCGGCGAGCAAAACGAGAGAAGCCTGATCCTGTCGATCGGCGAGCAGTCCGAGCAGGATGATCCCTAGTCCGTGAACTAGGTGATACTGGACGCCGGTCTCGTATATTTTGATCATGTCAGCAGACATTCTGCGCTTGAGCGCATGTGCACCAAAGGCGCCGAGGGCAACAGCAAGAAACATCATGATACTTCCGAGTATAATCAGGGTCTGCATGTGTCTTGTCTCCTTTTATTTGGGTATTAAGCAGTACAGCCGGATGTCAGCGTTTGTTGTTACGATTACAGTTTGCGCAATTGGATACGCTGAATGGAATGATCGGCTTCCTTTTTCAAAATCAGTCGGGCCCGTCCTTTGGTTGGCAAGATATTTTCGTGCAGGTTTTTGGCATTGATATCTTTCCAGATCTGACTTGCCATAAGTACAGCTTCTTCTTCTTCCAGATTGGCAAAACGACTGTGGAAAAAGGAATTCGTATTCTGAAACGCTGTATTGCGGAGCAGTTTGAAACGCTCAATGTACCAGTGGCGTATATGATCCTCCTCGGCATCGATATAGATGGAGAAGTCAAAAAAGTCACTGACGAGCAGCGGGGTTTCCTTCTTGACCTGGAGCACGTTAATTCCTTCGATAATGAGGATATCGGGCTGACAGATGGCCTTCTCCTCACCAGCAATGACATCGTAGGCAAGATGGGAGTAAACGGGAGCCATGACTTCCGGTTTGCCTGATTTGACGTCACCCATGAATTGAATGAGGGATTTGATATCATAACTTTCCGGGAATCCCTTCCGGTTCATGATGCCTTTCTCTTGCAGCACAGCATTGGGATACAGGAAGCCATCTGTGGTGACCAGATCCACCTTGGGATGTCCCTTGCCTCTGGAAAGCATAGCCTGAAGCAGACGGGCCGTTGTGCTTTTGCCCACGGCAACACTTCCCCCAATACCAATGATGTAGGGAGCGGGAGGTGCTTCTTTTTTTATAAAAGAGGCCGTTAATCGATTCAGCTCTCGCGAAGCTCTTGCATATAAGTCAATAAAGTGGGTAAGAGGTAGATAAATATCCTCGACTTCTTGAATGGATACCTCTTCATTTAATCCCTTTAGCTGTTCCAATTCCGCTTCCGTTAGTGGAAGAGTGGTCTGATGTTCCTTCAAGTCAGCCCATTCCTTGCGGTTAAACTCGATGTAAGGAGAGTATAAATTCATGAGATCCCGCTTTCTGTATGTAATGTTATGTTGGCACAATCTTTAGTGTACCAAATTTCAGGGAACTGACAACATCTTTACATTGAGGGTACCTTAGTATATTCCCTGAAAGTTGAATGAAAAGCAACTAATAGGAAAGTTTAAACCAATTTATGTTAAAGTCAACGTATACCATGCGGAAGGGTGACAGCAAATGATCGTATATGAGAGAGAGCATGATTTTGTTTTGACCGCACAGCATGAGCATGGACTAGCAGCCGGAGAAATGGCTTCCCATTGGAAAACGGAGTTGCTCGCCGATGCAGCGCATCGGGAAGAATTGATTCTTGCTGCAAGAGAGCATGACCGAGGATGGATTGAACTGGATGCCGCTCCATTCTGGAATGATTATAGTCAGACACCGTATTCGTTTCGTGATTTTCCGCTGCGTCCACGATTTGTATTTTACCGTAAAGGCATTGAAGAAGTACGGGAGAAAAACCTGTACGCCGGGTTGTTATGCAGCATGATGTACACCGAGTTGTTTCAGAACAATTTGGGTGTGAATGAGCATGATGATGAAGACATCAGGGAGTATCTGAACATTGAACGGGAGCAGCAGTTAAGCTGGGAACAGCAGCTTGGTGATCGTGAGACATTGAAACAAAGGCTGAAAAGTGATGTGGAAATCATGCTTTTTTGTGATCAGCTGAGTCTCTTTCTCTGTATGGAGGAACCTGGGACACCTGCCGCACGGTATGATTTCTTTGCCGATGGACTCGGGTGTACCTTCGATGCATGTTCAAGACAGCCGATTCGGGCGGAATGGCTCTCGAACGAGAAAGTAGGGATATCCTTTGTGCCGTTTGACGAGGACTTTACAGTTAGTATGCCTTACAAATCGGTGCCGAAAGCGAGTATCCGTAAATTCGGTATGCTGCAGGCGTATCGCCGTGCGGAGTGGAAAGAGCGCCGGGTGTTAATTACAGGCATGAGCTGAGTATCGCATATTTGATATTCGGTTCATAAACAAAACATTGCATACATCATAAAGAGGCGGGCCTCCGAAATATTTCCGGTGTCCGTCTTTCGTATGCGTTTATATCGTAATTGAATTTGCAGCAGGAGAATCTGTCTACGTACAAGAATTGTTAGTGTACAACGAAGCATATAAGCTTAATTCCACGATTACACAAGAACGGAACAGGACAGAAAACCTGGCGATAAAAGCGATCGGAAGGTTCTTCTGTCGTCGTAGTGAATATGTGTGAATTGCAAGGGATTAGGTTTTGTATAAGGCAACTGGGAGGATAAACATGAACAACCGAACTGAAATATTAACGATGTGCATGGTATGGGACAAGCGTAAAGATAAGGTCCTGTTAATGAATCGACCGGATCACAAAGGATTTCCGGGATATATTGCTCCTGGAGGGAAAGTTGATTTTCCGGAAAGTATCGTGGATGGTGCAGTGCGAGAAGTTAAAGAGGAAACAGGACTTGTGGTGAAAGAAATTACATACAAAGGTCTTGATGAATTTTGTGATCCGGAGCAAGGATTGCGTTATATGGTTTTCAACTACGTGGCTACTTCTTATGAGGGAGAGCTATTGAACGAGCCACCGGAAGGCGAACTGTTGTGGGTGTCTTTAGGACAGGCGCTTGAGCTGCCCATGCAGGATTGGTTTGCAGAACGTTTCCCGCGATTTTTTCAAGCAGGTACGTTTGAGCGGAGTGTGATCTGGGAGAAATCGACCGGACGTACACTGAAAGAGACGTTTATGGTGTATAGCGATTCGGTTCTTGAACAGAGTGAAATCAAATAATTCAAAACAGTCAGGAGGCGGAAGAAATTATGGGCTACCAGCATGCACTGGAAGGATACATTGCAGCGACCAATACACATCAGTTTGATGAGGTAAGCAAATGGTTATCACCGGATGCCGTATATTGGTTTACCGGAACGTCTTGTACTACGCTTAACGAAATTCGGGCTTATTTTGAAAACGCTTGGAAGACAGTTCAGGATGAGGTATATCGTGCAGAAGATGTAACGTGGATTACGACTGGCGAAGAGCAGGCGGTCTGTATTTATACCTATCACTGGAAAGGAATGGTTCAAGGGGAGCCGGCTTCTGGAAAAGGTCGGGCTACCAATGTTTTTGTTGCAGGCATCAACGGAGAATGGAAATTAATCCATGAACATTTAAGTACGGGGAGTTAACGTGAGGAACAGGACGTGCGTTTTTGGATCAGTTTATTTTAATAAAGCTAATAAATGAGGCTTCTATTTGATGCAAGTCTCATATTTTATCATCCAATTCTATATATTTATATCCAGATATTATGATATAATGAAGTTTACTTTTAAAAAGGAGATGACTTTCTATTATGGAGATTACATTTCGTGAATCGCTGGAGGGGGTAGGTGTAGACCAACTTAGCGGGAATTTTTTCGAAGGTTGGCCCAACCCTCCGTCTAATACTACTTTTCTGAAGCTGCTGGAACAATCCTATGCTGTCGAATTGGCTGTTGATGAAGAAACCGGAAATGTGGTGGGCTTTATTCAGGCGATTTCCGATGGAGTTCTTAGTGCATTTATTCCATTATTGGAGGTGCTGCCAGAGTATCAGGGCAAAGGGATCGGAACAGATCTCATCAAGCGTATGTTTAATCGCCTGGGTGATCTCTACATGATTGATCTTTTGTGCGATAACGAACTTCAGGGGTTCTATGAGAGACAGGGCATGCAGAAAGCATCTGGTATGGTGATTCGTCATTATCAAAATCAATCCGGAGCGGTGAGTAGCTAATAGATTTGGTGAACTAGATGGTTGAAATAAAAAATAAAAATCGTTCCGCAGTAGCCCGAGGTTATAAAAAGAGAAAAATATGAATTCAGACCCAAACATTTATATACGGAAGGTTGTTATATATTTGGTGAACTAGCCATACATAGGCTTCTGCAAACGGGGCGTAAATGAATATGTACGAGGAAAAGGTGGAGATTGGTGTGAAATTGTCGTTCCGGATTTTGGACTGGGAAGAAGAAAAACCTTATGAACTTTTACTGATGGCTGATCCGTCCAAAGCCATAGTTGACGAATATCTGAGTCGCGGTGTTTGTTTTATCGCTGAGTACGAAGGAGAAATGGTGGGAGAGTTTGTTTTGTTGAAAACACGTCCAGAGACAGTAGAGATTGTAAATATTGCCGTACAGGAGGAATTACAGGGGCAGGGCGTTGGCAAACACATGATCAAGGAAGCGATAGAAGCAGCACGCAGGCTCGGTGGTCGAACGGTAGAAATTGGGACAGGCAACTCGAGTTTTCATCAGTTGAAGCTGTATCAACGCTGCGGTTTTCGCATTATAGGGGTCGATCGGGATTTCTTTGTGAAACATTATGAAGAAGAGATTATAGAAGATGGCATTCGCTGCGTTGATATGATCCGTTTGGCTCTGGACCTGGATACCGTGGCAGAGGAGAACAAGAAATGAACGCATCTTACAGATGAGAGGAAGAACCTTTAAATGGATCGGTACACACACATGGGGGTATACGGTTTAGTCACTTGGGAGCAAAAATTTCTGTTAGTTCATAAGGCAAGAGGAGCCTATATGGGGAGATGGGATTTACCTGGAGGAAGGTTGGAGTTTGGTGAGCAACCGGAGACCGCCTTACATCGTGAGATTGAAGAGGAGACGGGCCTTTCCGATCTACAATTGGTGATTCATTCTGCGGAATCGAACGTATTGGAGTGGGTTTACGAAGGCGAGCCGGAAGAGCTGCACCATATTGGAATTCTATACGATGTATATTTGACAAGTGAAAGTCGGCCTTATGAGATCAAAAGGCAACCGGATGGCGAAGATTCACTGGGTGCAAAATGGTGTACTATGGAAGAGGTCGGAGCGTTATCGTTGACGCCATTTGCACAGTATATGATTAACAATTTTAATAGAAACCTACTTTGATTTGAATTTTAGGACTGGTCAAATGGAACAGAATCGTTTATTCTGTGATAGATAGATTACAATTTTTTCAACTGAATAAGACTGACACCTTAAAGCATAAGGCTATGAATCTGCGGATTCGTGGCCTTTTTTTGTGTTTTTAGGGATGAATTGGGTCTTTGGAAGGGGAGGTTGCATGCCTTGTAGTGATGGGGATGGCTGAAAAATAATACCAATAGCCTAGATTTGCATGGTAGAATATTGATGATTATGACAAATTTAGGTTTTGAATTGAAGAGTAGTAGAGTGCTGATGAAGCAGAAGTTTGCCCCATACTAAGGTACATAGGAGAGTGAGTAGATTGAAGAAACAGATGAGATTAGATGGTAGGAAGTCAAAAAGAAACGTGTTGATAGTCGGATTGTTGACGACGGCTTTGCTGGCAGGAACGCTGCTGACTACTGGAACCGTGGGTCTGATGTCTACTGTGGATGCTGCTACAAGCACGAGTGGAGCGGGCACAACGGCTTCTGCACTTACGAAGTTCAAAGATATCAAAGGGCACTGGGCGCAAGCTACAATTGTCAAAGCCTATGATAAAAATCTGATTTCCGGCTACCAGGACGGTACGTTCCGCCCCAATGCCAAAATCACCCGTGGTGAGTATGCTGCACTTCTCAGCCGTGCAACCAGCTTGGAAAAGGTACAAGGCGAGAATCCTTTTGCTGATCTCAAGGGACACTGGTCTGAATCAGCTGTGACACAGTTGGTCGGTCAAGGCTTCATTAACACTAATGATTATCCCAAAGGATTCAATCCCAATGCCGAGCTGACACGCTACGAGATGATGAAATGGATTGCGAACGGACTGATCAAGTCGGGAACCAGTTTCCAGGATGCTTTTGACGATACCCAAAATACACTGCTACCTACCCCTGAAGTGAATCGGGGAACAATTCGTGCAGAACAAATTCCTTATCTTGCACTTGTTCGCGGGACTGGCATTGTCGGTGGATTTGAGGATGGTGCCTTGAAGCCTGCTGATCCAACAACGCGAGCCGAAGTGTCTGCCATTTTGCTGCGTTATATGGATGTAGAAGGTACGGATGCAGGGAAGTACAGTGATCTGAATGAAATGCGTGAGGTTGGCACGACGGGAACGAATTTAACGACTGTTTCAAACTATAAATATATCAAAGGTAGCTTTGCAGTTATCGTTAACACCGAGTACACATTGAAAAACAATGTTGGTGTTGTGAAGTACCACAGATTTATTGTAGTGGATACAAGAGGAAGTAAGCCAAAAGGTCTTTACGCTTCGCTGTTTATTAATAAACTAGCGAAGCACGAAACAGATAGATTTGTGACTTTTACTGAAATGACATTCACATCAAAAAATGAAAATGCAGATTTAATGACGTTATATCGTTCAAATGAGAATATAGCTTTGCCTATCCAAAGTCTAGTGGACACAACCTTTGGTAAAGATAGAGGCTTTACAACAATTTCTCATGATAACAGTGTTCCTTTTGAAAAAAATTCACCAATGAGATTCTGGTCTTCGCATACCTTGGATAAAAAGGGAGGATATCTAATTAAAAATGACGCTGGAATTAAAGTTCAAATTTATAACTAGTGGTTGCTATAGTTGGATTCTAGAATGAAGAAAATTAAGGGGATAAATATAATAATCGTATCGCTAACATTTATTTTTATGACAATCCTTCATTTATCTTTTTCAGCAAACTTTTCATACGCTCTGAGTGATCCCTATGGTCCAAAATCAATGAAAGGCCCCGCTGTGACAGTGGATGCTCTCAAGACTGAAGGAACTCCAGGTGTTTATTGGTATCAACTGGATTCGGGAGAATTTCGAGCTGATTACAATGGAACTTACAAAATTGTCGCTAATGGTGGAACTGACTCAGATGCTTATCCGGTTAAAACCCCAATTCCAGATAGTGTAGATATGAGTCGTTGGCCTGCGGAGAGTTGGAATCCTTACAGGGGAGTGGCAATTGAACCCGAGATGGTCACTGACATAAAACTTAAACCCACACCAGAAGGAGTTAAATATCAGGATTCCAGAAGTTACGAAGGTATTGGTCATCCAAATGTAACAAGTATAAATAATGCAGATATAAATACTTATACTGGAAAAGGATATGCCTATACAAAGCGTGAACAATTCGGAACTCGACCTGGAAATAAACCAAAGTTTTCAGTTGTGTACTACACGCCAGTTGATATTTTCTGGGAAGGAAAGATATATGAAGAAAAGGAGATTGACGTAACCCCAGATTCCACCCTAACGGTTGGAGAAACCAAACAAATGGTAGCCAAAGTTAAAACGAAGAACTATGGAGCAGCTCAATTTAGTGAAGGCATTGACGTAAGTCGGCGCGAAGCTGAGACCACCTGGTGGTCATCCGATCCGAGTATTGTGAGTATTGAACCAAAAACAGGGATCATTAAGGCTGAAAAGCCGGGTACTGCTTTTGTACGAGCCATCTGGAACAACGGTACATACCTCATCTCGGATACTGCTGATATTACGGTTAAGTCCGAACCGGGACTCATTGTGAACCTGCCAAACGCCTGTAAAGGAGACACAGCTACAACGCTGCAAGCCAAAGCGATCCTGACTAAGTCAGATCTTTCTGTTCATGAGCTTACCGCTCATCCCAAATTGACCTGGCAAAGCTCTAATCCAGCAGTAGCGACCATAGGTGCCGATGGGAAAATGACGATCAAAGGTATCGTCGGCAGCACCACCATCACCGCGCGATTTATGGACCCTGCCCAGCAGTTGAGCGAGCAAGGAACGCAGGTATTAGATGTAAAGGATTGCACAGGAAACGGGGGAACTGATCCAGGGAACGGGAGTGGTGTTGTGGGTTGCCCCGTGACCATCAGCCCACCTAATAAAGGAGCGTTGATCGAATCGGCTGTCATGGACCCTTCCGTCCGGGGCGTGCTGAAAGCTGATGATCGGGGATCTGAGAAGTTCGATGTCACCCGAGGCATCCCGACGTCTGAAGATCTCTATGCACATGTCATGGCTAAAGGATACTTATTTCAGCACAGTTGGGTGAACATGACGGGAACAGTGACTTATACGGTCAATGTAAAAAAGAAGTATCACAAAACATGGACGATCCCGGGCAGAGCCTCGACAGGACCGAATGACCCAGGCACACCTCCAAAACCTATGGAAATCGATGTTCCTGTGGAAAAACCAATGCAGGTTACACGACAATATAGTTACTGGCAAATTGACAATTTGGAAGTATACAAGCTCAGTCAAGCTACAATTTCTAATTATGCACTTGGTGGCTATGGTGGTACAGTTACACTTACTCCAAACGGATATACGCCGCCGACCTTACAATCGGCTAATGATGATGCCGTTACCGCACATGTGAAACCTGCACCTTGCAAAGAAATCGATCTTGGAACTGAAACGGTTCCGGGCGGTTCCACTGAACCGACTACACCTGTTGAAACGTCAATGTTCCAATCCAAAGCGGAGACTGAAGTCAAGGAGAACACTGTAAATAATGACAAGGTAGTGTTTAATGGAGCCACTGTGATGGATCCTGCTCCAGTGGATAAGACTGCTCCGCGACCTGGGACAATCCCGCTGCCTGACATGATCGGTGACAGTGTGCTGTACCAAAATCGTTTAACGATTCAGAATACACTGGTCAACAAAGCGGACCAACCGACAACGGGCGAGATCGCATATGGTTTGATTCCTGGCAACATTAAAGGGGGTCAGGATCAGAAGTTTTCTATTCAAGGGATCAATGCTGTTACGGTGCATACGCCTGTCGTTAACTACGCATGGGTGTCTGATGATCAGCCGCATAACCAGAAAACAGTGCCTGATCCGACCAGTTCGGCACTTATTCTGGAACGGCCGTTTATCGTACGCATCCCGACCTCAGGGCAGCATCTGGATGTAACCAGTTACCCGGGTTATGGCAATAGGGACTATGCCAAGTATTTTCGCATCAAGCAGGTTCGTTTTCCCTTTGATGTCTATAACGCCGATAGAAGTCAGTTCATTCCAGCCAAGACCTGGGTAGACATCCCGGTCAACCAACTGGATACCGTTTTCTACCTTCCAGTATGGGTGGATGAAGGACATTACCGAATTGAATTTCGCAATATTGGGGAAAATGCTCCTTCTACATTCACCGAACAGCAGGATGCCAACACGAATCTGACCCATCATGCTGCGGCAGATACGGTTCCGGTGGAGGTTATTGGGCGATTGTATGATTTTCACGTTACGGATATCGCCGATTATAATTGGGAGAACGTGTTCCGCAAGCAGCTGGGGAGTTCAGAGCCGACAGGGGTGAGTTACTGGACAGGACTTAACCGTATTGATGGTGATCCGCGAGGAAATCTGGCACCGTTTGTGTTACCAGTTCGCCCAGGCAGCCATCCTGTACAGGGTTTCAGTAATGTTGCGGTGAAAACGGGTTACCATATCAAGTTCAACCTGAAAACAAAAGGCAATATGTTTGGCAAACAGGATGGTGTTCGAATTACACCAACGTTTTATTTTGTGAGCGAAGATGGCTCTTCCAGACAGGAAGTCGATCTATACTACCACCGTGGGCAAGAGCGACTTATTCGGATCGGATCGGAGCAGGATTCAGAGAAACGGTTTGTTGTCCTGAACTCAAGGTTACGTAATGTACCCGGTATGGAATTGGGGGATACCGCGCGTTACCAGTACACTTATGAACTGCCCTCCGATGAACGCAACCAGATTTCGCTCTCTGATTATATGATTAAGCTTGTAGATCAAACCTCTCACCAGAAAACGTGGGTAGGTCGCTACGATTGGATGATCCTGCCCGCTTCCATTCGTACACTGATTGGACCAAAGACAGACATTCCTACTGGTGTTAGTGTGGACCGAGCGAATGCGGCGATCCAGCGTTGGTACGGAGAATACAGCCTGCCTGCAGATGTATACGCTGTGCCAAAAGGAACCGATCTCGAATCGCTCGCCAGACAAAATAAACTGGATGAAAAGGCTTCTGCATTTCTGAAGGAAGGATATATCGTGGTCAATTTTAATATCGAAACGCTTCGGGATGGGAATACAGAAGCTCCACACCTCCAATATATTTATGCGCCACTGATGAATCAGTGGCAGCTGGAAGGTTTCAACAATCTCCCAGTAGACAGTCAAGGCAGAACTTGGCCCCTGAAGGATGGCGATGTGGTCTTTTATCACGCAGATCAGTCCAGCCGGAACGATTTTCAGTCCCAGGTGCCACATTAATAAAAGTCTGTCAGTCTAAATAAACCACGTCAAAAAGAAGCCGCCCGGATGCTTATAGGCATTTATAGGCGGCTTTTTGCTGAATATATTGAAAACGCTGTCTACGCCCATTTTTTTGTTGAATACCATGCCAAATGGTTAATATTTATCTTGACGGTTTGTTTTTGTCCATAATAGACCACAATTCTAAGGAAAGGAGGCTACAGAGAGAGTATTTTTTGCACCTGAAATGTTCCAATTATTCGATTCATCTAATTTATGCATCGATTGGACTAAAAATAGGAAATGCTCCTGAGCGCAAAAGTTTATAGAATAGATATTAGAACACGGACTTCAATGGATAACGTTGAGGAAGGTGTAACCTTCGAACGGATAAGGACAGTATTCGACATCTGTGCGACGGTATATACAATCATCGTATAACTATGATTTTGAAAACGCAGACAAACCTTGACGGGAGCGTCGGAACAACGTTACTACCACCAACAGCACGATTATTGGACTTCATGAAAAATTTAGCTTAAAATGTTGAACGAACGCAAATTACGGCTTAGTCAATGATTTCCGTCAAAAACTTATGACTAAATCAAGACGGAGGGAACGTCGATGACGATCGAGGAAGGCAACAAGAAACCCTGGGAAAGTTACTATGGCCCCAATATGGGATACGTACAGGAACAATATGAATTATATTCCCAAGATCCGGGTGCAGTGACACCAGCTTATCGGGAATTATTTGAACAATGGGGTGCTCCGCCGATGTCTGGCAGGGATGCACATACAGCCTCGTATTCTGGCAACGCCCAAAAGGCTTCCGGAAGCGTGGATATTCAATTATTACAGAAAGCGGTTACAGCAGGGAAGCTGGTTATGAATATTCGAACCTATGGTCACCTTGCGGCCGATATTGATCCACTCGGAATCAGTGAAGATTCAGATACTTCTTTACTTGAACCGAAGCACTTTGAATTGAATGAAGAAGATTTGAAAGCTCTGCCGGCTTCCCTGATCTGGGAAGGTGCAGATGGACAGACGGTAACAGGATTGGATGCCATCCAGCGCCTGCGGCAAATATATACAGGTCCTATTGCTTATGAATTCAGCCATGTGCATGAAGTTCATGAGAGAGAGTGGTTGAACCGCCGTGCAGAATCTCGTACTTCGCCGGCACCGCTTAATCCAGAAGAGCGTAAAGCTTTGCTGGAACGTTTGGTTGAAGTGGAGCAATTTGAAGATTTCCTTCACAAAACATTTGTCGGGCAAAAACGCTTCTCTATAGAAGGTAACGACGTGCTTGTCCCTATGCTCGATGAAGCAGTTCGAATTATGGCACATGCAGGTTCCAGTCATATTCTGATGGGGATGGCTCACCGTGGCCGATTGAACGTACTTGCTCATGTACTGGGCAAGCCATACAGCAAAATTTTCTCTGAATTCCATCATTCTCCGAACAAGGATTTGGTTCCTTCCGAAGGTTCAACAGGAATCAATTACGGCTGGACGGGGGATGTCAAATATCATCTGGGTGCAAACCGCTATGTAAAAGACGGTGAAACCGTGCAAGCGCGTCTTACCCTTGCCAATAACCCGAGTCACCTGGAATATGTCAACCCGGTTGTACAGGGCTTTGCACGTGCAGCACAGGATGACCGCCGTGATCCGGGTTATCCGAAGCAGGATGTTACCAAAGCTGCAACGATTCTGATGCATGGTGACGCGGCCTTCCCTGGGGAAGGTATCGTAGCCGAAACGCTCAATTTCAAAGCATTGCCTGGTTACCAAAATGGCGGCACAATTCATATTATCGTGAACAACCGTCTCGGATTCACAACAGACAGCAGCGATTCACGGTCAACGTATTATGCGAGTGACCTTGCCAAAGGGTATGAGATTCCGATTGTGCATGTCAATGCAGACAATCCGGACGCATGTATCGCAGCCATTCGTATGGCAGCAGAATACCGTAATCGGTTTAAAAAGGACTTCCTGATTGACCTGATCGGTTACCGTCGTTATGGTCATAACGAAACGGATGATCCGGAGACAACACAGCCGACAGTGTATGACAAAGTAAAAGCTCATCCAACGGTTAGTCACTTGTATCAGGATCATCTGAAAGAGGAATCCGTTATCGATGATGCTTCCATCAACAGCATCCGTGAAGCTGTGACGAACCGCTTAAAAGAAGCATATGAGCAGATGAAGAATAATGAGGTACATGAATATTACCAGCGTCAGATTAGCGAACCAGAAGCGGTTTCGATTATTCCAACTGCCGTACCACTGGAGAATCTGCGTGCAATTAACGCAGACTTGCTGAAATGGCCAGAAAATTTTAATGTGTATCCGAAGTTGCAGCGCATTTTGCAGCGTAGAAGCACGTCTCTGAATGAAGGCGAGAAGGTAGACTGGAGTCTTGCAGAGACACTTGCTTTCGCAACAATTCTTGCGGATGGCAAACCGATCCGGATTAGTGGACAGGATGCAGAACGTGCCACGTTTGCCCATCGGAATCTAGTGCTGCATGATTCGGAAAATGGAGCGAAATTCTGCCCGCTGCATCATCTGCCGCAGGCAAGAGCGTCCTTTGCGATCTACAACAGTCCGCTGTCGGAAGAGTCCGTTGTTGGTTTCGAATACGGATATAACGTCTATTCGCCAGATACGCTTGTCATCTGGGAAGCGCAATTCGGAGATTTTGCCAACTGTGCACAGGTTATTTTTGACCAATTCGTATCTGCGGGTCGTGCCAAATGGTCTCAAAAATCCAGCCTGGTTATGTTGCTTCCGCATGCTAACGAAGGACAGGGACCTGAGCATACAAGTGCTCGACTGGAACGTTTCCTGCAACTTTGTGCAGAAGATAATATGACCGTTGCGAACTTGACGAGTGCATCGCAATATTTCCATCTGCTTCGTCGTCAGGCTTCATTGACTGAAACGGAAGATGCACGTCCGCTTGTGATGATGTCACCGAAAAGTCTCATTCGTAATCCTCGTGTTGCATCACCTGCAACAGAGTTCAGTGAAGGCAAGTTTGAACCCGTGCTGGAGCAGGCGGGATTGGGCACAAAACCGGATCGCGTAGAGCGCATTATATTGTGCAGTGGTAAAATTGCCATCGATCTGGAAGATGCTTTTGAGAAAGATAAAGCAGATTGGTCCTGGTTACACATCATTCGTGTTGAGCAGCTGTATCCGTTCCCGGCGGAAGAAATCAAGCGCGTACTCGCTCGTTTCAGCAAGTTGAAAGAGCTGGTATGGGTACAGGAAGAAAACAAAAACATGGGTGCCTGGACATACATGGAGCCTCGTCTTCGTGAGATCGCGCCAGCAGGCACAGCCGTTAAATACGAAGGTCGCCCGGAACATGCGAGTCCTTCCAGCGGTTATCAATTGGTGCATGGCATGGAACAGCAACAGATTATTACAGCCGCGTTGAAGCAAACGACGAAGAATAATATTCCACTGGGGAGGTAACAGCTGTGAGTGAAATTAAAGTACCTGCAATGGGTGAGTCAATAACGGAAGGAACTGTATCCAGATGGATGGTCAAAGAAGGAGATACCGTTAATCAGGGTGATGTTCTTCTGGAGCTTGAAACGGATAAAGTAAATATTGAGATCAGTGCTGAAGAGAGCGGTGTACTTGAGAAAATTATTCGCCAGGAAGGCGAGACTGTAGAGATCGGTGAAACGATCGGAACACTCTCGGCCGGAGCCGGAGGAGGAAGCGGCGCGTCCGCTTCCCAACCAGCAGCGACGGAGCAAAAACAAGCGTCTGTGCCTGCACCGGAAGCTCCAACACCACCACCAGCACCCGTTGCGGCAGCAGCGGATTCTTCGGATAGTTCTAAAACAGCTTCACCGTCTGCACGTAAACTTGCGCGTGAGCGTGGCATCGAGCTGGATCAGGTACAGAGCAAGGATCCGATTGGACGGGTGTATCAGGATGATGTGAAGTCTCACACTACTCAGGCAGCCGCTCCTTCAGCGCCCCCTGCCAAAGCTCCTGCGGCATCACCTAGTGCTCCGGCATCTGGAGGTTCCACGTATACCAAACCAGTAGAGCGTCAACGTATGTCCCGCCGTCGTGCAACCATTGCGAAACGCCTGGTAGAAGCGCAGCAGACCGCAGCAATGTTGACTACGTTTAACGAAGTGGATATGACGGCAATTATGGATGTTCGTAAACGCCGTAAGGACAAGTTCAAAGAGAAACACGAAATCAATCTCGGCTTCATGTCCTTCTTCACCAAAGCGGTTGTAGGGGCTTTGAAAAAGTTCCCAACCATCAACGCGGAGATTGATGGCGAAGACGTAGTACTCAAAAAGTACTATGATATTGGTATCGCCGTATCTGCCAAAGAAGGCCTTGTCGTACCGGTTGTACGGGATGCGGACCGTTTGGGCTTCGCTGAGATCGAGAAGAGCATTGCGGACCTGGCGTCCAAAGCTCGTTCCAACACACTGGCGTTGTCTGATCTTCAAGGAGGAACATTCACCATTACCAATGGCGGAACGTTTGGTTCCCTGTTGTCTACACCCATTTTGAATACACCTCAGGTGGGAATTCTGGGTATGCACAAAATCCAGCTTCGTCCAGTAGCGATTGATGCAGAGCGGATGGAGAACCGTCCAATGATGTATATCGCCCTGTCATACGATCACCGCATTATCGATGGAAGCGAAGCAGTACGTTTCCTCGTGACGGTGAAAGAATTACTTGAAGATCCAGAGTCTTTGCTGATCGAGGGGTAATCCTTACCCATAACATTTAATTGCCATCTTATAATAAAAATAAAAGCCTCTGAACGGGTTAGCAGCTTGCGCTGTTCACCATGTTCAGAGGCTTTTTTCATCATTGTATGCGCGTTCGCATCACATTATACGAGATCAGCGCTTTCCGCATTTATCATGGAATAATGGACATTAAGATCAGGCATATGTCTTTCCAGCCATTCCACGACGTGCTCGGCAACTTCAGTTCGATTCGTCTCATGCAGCATTTCATGCCGTCCGCCCGGATAGAGGCGGTATTCAATATCCTCAAGCTGAAGCTCCCGATATTGGGAGACCAGGTTTAGGACGCCTTTTCCGTGAAGACCAACCGGGTCCTGTTCACCTGAAAAAAGATATACAGGTTTATCCTTGGGAATGCGTTTCATATTGCGTGGCATGTGAATTTCGAGCAGCAGTTTGAAAAAGTCATGGAAAAACCCTGCGGAGCAGACGGCTCCGCATAGAGGGTCATCGATAAACCGTTTGACCTCCTCGGGGTCCCGAGATAGCCAATCAAAGGGTGTTTTTGCCGGACGGAAGGAGCGGTTGAATCCGCCGAATACGAGTGCATTGAGCAGCATACTTGGATGCGCAGCCCCTTGAATGCCACACTGCAAGAAGGCAAGTCTCTCTCCAATATGGAGAAGACCGCGTTTGCCATTGGTACCGGACAAAATAAATGCATGATAGCGCTCATGGCCGGCGTACATTAGATGCTGCACCAAAAACGACCCCATGCTGTGTCCCATCAGAAAGAGAGGCACATCCGGGTTTTCTTTAGCGGCAGCCTCCCCCAGATTCATCATGTCACTCGCCATCCAGCGGAAGGCATCCTCGCCTGCATTGCCCAGCATATCCGGGTTTTCTGCCGTTTTGCCATGACCACGATGATCATTAGCATAGACCGCATAGCCGTGCCTGGTGAGATATTCGGCAAATTCTGCATACCGGGCAGCGGTCTCACTCATGCCATGTGCAATCTGGACCACACCCTTGATATTACATTCCGGATCGGGAAGCCAGCGGTACACATGAATACGGGTACCTTCATTGCCAATCAGGCCAAAGGTAGATTCCTGCATCTCATGTCATCCTCCTTCACAGGTCACATTAAAGCCATTACTGAGAACTAACCATTTTAGAAGAACATCAATCGATTATGGCAAGTAAGAGCGTAGAACCGTAGTGTTGCCATCCAGTGTATAAGCGCCCAGATTGGCAGGTAATAAGTAGCATTGTCCGGCCTTCAGTTCAATACTTTCCGATTCAGCATTGTCCCATTCCAGCGTCCCGCTGCCTTCACAGACCACAAGGATAGTGAAGCTTTCGGCACTTGTGGAGAGCTCCCAGCGATTCGTGACGATCCCTTTTTCCACGACAAAATAAGGACATTCGGCCAGCTTCAGCCATTCACCTGGCGTCGCGTTACTGGTTTTCATTGTTGTGGCTCCAGCACCCTCATAAGCGGTTACATTCAATGAATCTTCAACATGCAGTTCGCGTGGTTTGCCATCCAGACCTGGACGATTGTAGTCGTAAATCCGGTACGTTGTATCCGAGTTTTGCTGAATCTCAGCGACGACTACACCGGCACAGAGAGCATGTACGGTCCCGGCAGGGATAAAGAATGTATCGCCTGCTTCCACAGGAACTTGACGAAGGGTATCCATAACGGTACCATTCTCCAGAGCTTCCTTCAGCACTGCGCGATCAACGCCTTCATTCAAACCGTAGATGATGTGCGCTCCTGGTTTGGCATCCAGTACGTACCACATTTCCGTTTTGCCAAGTTCGCCAGGAGGAAGAGCTTCGTAATCATCCGTTGGATGAACCTGTACGGACAGATCATCGTTACAGTCGAGCAATTTGATCAGAAGCGGGAATCGTCCGCCTTTTTCCGAGACACCTTTGGTTCCGAGCCATGCTGTGCCGAATTGTTCACGAACTTCATCAAGTCCTTTGCCAGCAAGTGCTCCATTTAATACTTTGGTTGTACCATTGGGATGATCCGCAATCATCCAACCTTCTCCAATATGTCCTTCAGGCGGTGTCAGGCCGAATTGCTCCAGTGCGCGACCTCCCCATACACGTTCTTTAAACTCTGGTTGAAATTGCAGTGGATATGGCGTAGGCATTCCTAATCTCTCCTCTAGTATATGAAATGGTGGATCGCTTTAATCAGTCATAACCGCGCAGCGGCATGAATTCAGCATATTGCTCATTCAATTAAAACTCGCTTGGGGCGTAAGAGATTGAATAACGCTCTATGGATTGATGCAATATGCTCTTGAAAAGGGTGAATACGGTTGCACATCTTTATGTAGTACACAAATCGCATAAATGGAACACATGTTTCTTAGCTGCGATTGTGTTTAGTTTATTGCATTTGTGTACTAAAGGAAATTATTTTTTCTCAATACCGATCAGAAAAGGTGAAGCTTCTCGCTGCAATTGGCGATACATTACTACTTGTGCTTGCTCTACAGGCAGAGCAGATGCCCACTCCAATACCGCTTCCGCCTCCTGAGAGCCTCCTTCATGGCCCGGGTACAGGACAACGGTAATAATACCCCGCGGCTTAAGCAAGCCCAGTGCGGCCTCGAGTGCAGCAAGGGTACTGTTCGTTTGAGTAATAATGGAGGCGTCAGCACCTTCCGAAGGCAGGTAGCCGAGGTTAAACATGACAGCCCCAACAGCACTTTGCCATGATTCCGGAACGGCTTCGGCCATTCGATCGTGGCTTAATTGAAGCAGGGAGATGGAGCCCATTTTGGCGCTGTCCTCTTCTTGTTTGCGAATTCGGGCTTGTGCCAATGTCAGGGCTTCGCTCTGAATATCAAAACCAATAACTTGACCTCGTTTACCCACTTTTTGTGCCAGAAACAGTGTATCCGCACCAGTGCCTACCGTAGCATCAATGGCCAAATCTCCAGGCTGCAGCCGCGAAGAAATCCACTGATGGGCACAACTTAGAACCGAAAGAAAGCCCATCTTATGCTCCCCTCCAGTATTTACCTTGCCATGAATCCCGCTGCCGCAGTTCCCGATCAATAGCATTCAGTACTTCCCATTTTTTCATGGACCACATCGGACCAATGAGTAGATCACGCGGGGCATCACCTGTCAGGCGGTGGACAATCATTTCCGGTGGCAGCATCTCCAGCGTATCAACGATTAGCTTAATGTACTCGTCTTGTTCCAAAAAACGAAGAAGTCCGGCTTCGTACTGCTTCACCATCGGCGTCTTGCGCATCAGGTGCAGCAGATGAATCTTGATTCCCTGTACATCCATGTGGGCTACGGCCCGTCCGGTATCCAGCATCATTTCATGAGTTTCCTGCGGCAGTCCGTAAATGATGTGTGTACACACACGGATATTCCGTTCGCGGAGCTTAGCGACCGCTTCTTCATAACATTGGGTATCATGTGCACGGTTAATTAGAGTTGATGTGGACTCGTGAATGGTTTGCAGTCCCATTTCAACCCAGAGGTAGGTACGTTCGTTTAATTCAGCCAAATAATCCACGACGTCATCCGGTAAACAGTCAGGGCGAGTGGCTATGGACAAACCGACGACCCCGGGCTGCTTCAAAATCTCTTCAAAGTATTCACGCAGTTCTTCAACGGGAGCATACGTGTTGGTATAGGCTTGAAAGTAGCCGATGTAATGGGCTGTAGGCCACTTCAGATGCTGTTTGTCCCGGATCGTATTGAATTGGGTTACCAGATCATCACGTCTGCTGCCAGCGAAATCACCGGATCCACGAGCGCTGCAGAACGTGCAGCCACCCTTGGCAATGGACCCATCACGGTTAGGGCAGGTAAATCCGGCGTCCAGCATGACTTTGAAGACTTTATTGTTGAACTCGTCTCTCATTTCATAATTCCATGTATGGAATCGTTTATCTCCCCATAAAAGAGGAGGTTGTAGTGAAGGTGCATTCATCTTAAGGATACTCCTTTGGCTGCCTGATGTCTTGCTTATTAATTTACCGAAATCAACGCTTCATGAACTTTTACCATTGTATCAAAAAACTCAAAAAAAGGGGAATCTAGTCGCAAAAATAGGCCATAGAATGGTGGTTTTATCCTTGCTATAGTTTACACCTTATGTTATATTTAAACCAACGTCAGACACCATCCAATGGGTACTATTCATCATAGCATTTGAATCAATGTTGACGTCATGGACCATACTATACCGTGAGGTGATATGAATGAATTCCCAAGTTAAAAACAATGATCTTCATCATGTTTCTGTAGAACTGACGGCAGAAGAAGCTCTCGCTTTGACAGGTGTTCGTTTCAATGGCAATCCGAAAGTGAAAGCGGCTGCAAGACAAAAAGTTCGCGATGCTTTCGAAAAGACATTTGATTTTTCACACCAAGATAAGGTAGACTATGAACTATTAAAGTAGTTGGACCCCAATTCCAAATAAATCGAAGAGGGAATCTTTGAGATTTGCCCCAAAGTGGCAGATCCGAAGATTCCTTTTTCATTGCTCTTTACAATTCGCCGGTTCTTCGGCAAAATGATTCTGAGACAAGTATGGATAAACGGAGGAATAAGATGCGTTTACGTGGCAGAAAAGGGATTCGTGAAAATCTGGAGCAGCAAGTCGATCTCGTTGTTCTTGATCCCAAACAGTATAAAGGAAAATGGTCTGAACTGTTTGGTAATGACCATCCGATCTTTGTGGAATTTGGTATGGGTAAAGGTCAATTTATCAGCCAAATGAGTTATAAATATCCGGAATATAATTTTATCGGCATTGATATGTATGATGAGCTGGTTCGTCGTGCCAGTGAGAAAGCACGGAAAGCATGGAGTCAGGCGGAAGTGGACACACCTCCCAACCTGAAGCTGGCCCTGGCCAATATTGAACAGATCGAGGACGTATTTGAAGAGGCGGAATTGGAGCGGATTTATCTGAACTTCAGCGATCCTTGGCCTAAAGCCAAGCATGCACGCCGTCGTTTGACTCATCCACGATTCCTGAAGAAATATACGGAACTCCTTAACAAAAAGGGACAGATCCATTTCAAAACAGACTCGGAGACATTATTCGATTTTTCACTCAACGCGATTGCTGACTTTGGTCTGCAAATGACCAATCTGTCCCTGAATCTGCACCGCGATGGATTGAACGAAGAACATGTTATGACAGAGTATGAACAGAAATTCATGGGCAAAGGCATGAACATTCACCGGGTTGAGGTGATCGTTGGTGAAGATGCGCTGCGCGAGTACCAACAGATCCGTTTGGACAAGTATAAAGTCCGGGAAGCTGCGAACGAGTCTGACGAGGAACAAGAGTAATTGGATTTGAAAAGCGTTACAAGGGCACCAGGCCCTTGTAACGCTTTTTGCTATCTGCATTTTCAATTTATAACTAACGATTTTTCATAACCCGCTCACATTTGTTATTTCCCTCAGCTAAAGCTCTGAATGCAGCTCTTTTCGGCGATAATCGTTCGGAGTAACCCCGTTGAACTTCTTAAACATGCGATAAAAATAAGAACTGTTCGTGAATCCTGTTTGTTCCGCAATATTGGCAACAGATTTATCCGTCTCCATAAGCAAATGCTGGGCTTTGGCTATTCGCGTCTCGTTGATTACATCCGTCAGTCCCTTTAACGTTAATTGTTTGTAGAGCCTGCTGACGTATATGGGTGACATGACCAGTTCATCGGCAATTGAAGTCAGGCAGAGGTTGGTGTCCGCATAGTCCCGTTCAATAATACAGTTGATTTTGCGAATTAATTCTTCGTGTTTAAGCGTTCGTTTCTCCTCTACTTTGGATCCAAGCTCATCGAACATCCGGTAGAAGTGTGCGTGAACTTCACTGAGATCCTCGGCATCATGTATAGGTAACATCGAACTGTCGGAGCTGGAATCGATCGTAAGCTGATTGTTCTTTTTGAGTGTATTTCGTACATGGTTCAACGTCATGGTCAGATGGGATAAAGCCAATTGGAATACAGTAAACGGATATTTTGCCGTTTCACCAACGATGTCTGCATAAACCTGTTTGGCTTCGGCTGTTTTGCCAGTCATCAGGCAATCGATCAGCTGTCTCTCTTTTCCAACAGGGAAAGCATACTCTTTGGTTTGATACGCCATAATGTCCGAGGTATAGATCAGGCATCCAGGGCCCATAAACAAACGATGAAGCGATGCTTCTGCGGATCGCGTATAAGCGGCAATACTGTTTTCCAGAGATTCTTCGGCTGGCCCGATCGTAAAAGAAATGGAGCATTTCAAATGAGTCATCACGGCAGTCTGCATCATGCGAAGCAGATCTTCAATAGATTCATGTTTGTGAGTGCCATCCTCATGTATTTTATCATTGAAGATTAAAGTGATCAGATCTCCTCCCATATCCACAGCTTCTGTATGGTAGTAAAGGTCGGCCGTTTCCATACAAATGTTCATCATAGCGTATTTCACAAGTTGAGTCTCATCCCGATAAGTCTCACTGAAGTCGGCAAAATGATCAATGCGAAGCAGCACCAATCTGGATAGGCGATGCACATCGATAGACGAACCATAAAACTTCATTCGTTCCTCCAGCATGCGTCCAGTTACGGTTTCCCGGCCTTGCAGAGCCCCGCGCAGGAAGTCCTGCCGCAATAAATGCAAGCTTCCGCGACGCTCTGCTTCCATTACACGCATACGGACGATGACTTTATCAATCGGATGATACAATTTTCGGGATACCAGGTAGGATAAGAGTAGTCCGGCAATGAGTAGTCCAAGGCAAAACAAAACGGTATGTGTTCGCATATTTCGAATATCTGCGGTAATCAGGTCATAAGGCGTGATTCGCACATAGCGCCATCCGAGGTTGTCAGGTGAGGTGTAGGTAATCAATGATTTTTCTCCATCAACCGTTGCGGTAAAATAAGCAGACTGCCCTGTATTTTGAAGGATCGGTTGTATAAACGTTTCATTGGAAAGGTCTTTCATTAAAGAACGATGGTTAAACTCGGATAATAACTGTCCTTTTTCATTGATAATAAACGCGTTGCCTGGCTGATCAACTGAATTCATATTGGGACTGAGCCAATCGTCCTTAATGTTTACGATGACCGCATAGTTCAGTTTGGCGTTGTCGTTGATCGTGTCGTAACAGAGATACGTATAGCTGCTGACTTCGGTCGCTTCTGTGGAACCAACCTGATATGTACGTGGAATCGGCACAAAAGGTTTGTACTCATGAAATCGCTCAAGGATACTTGTTATCCCCTGATCGTCAATTTCCGTGATGGATTGCTGTCCATTGCGCACTTCATTGGAGCTAATGAAGAAATCATTACTTTTGGAATTATATACATAGATGGATTCGATAAAAGGAAGGGACATCCGGTAGTTATCCAGCTGTCTCATCGCGGAAGTAACTTCATAGATACTCGGTTTGGAATAGAGCAGAAGTGATGAGATGGTATAGTCCTGGTAAATCTGATAAGACAATGATTTGGCGGTCTCAGTCATCTTGGAGACTTCCCGACTGGTCTGGGTAAGGCTGTTCATATCTGTGCGATAGACCTGGCGGAGAGCAATACGATTATAGTTGACATACAAAATGGTGGCTGCCACGAGCAATGTAGCAACAGTGCTGATAATAACCCCAATCCAAATCCGTGTAAACACCTTCTGACTGTCCGCTGAACGTTTACGCATGTCCTGTCCTCCCCGTGCCTCCCTGTTTTGGATGAGCGAATTATAACTTCATAGCCAAGTATTGGGCTTCATATAAGGCTGTGGCGAATCACGGATGGTATCTTGAATTATATATAATGTATGCGTTTACATCAATGATAGACAGGGGGACTATACTCGATTTTCTTGGCTAAAGTTCAACTTTCGCTTTATTGTTCACTATGTTTAGGCTATGTACGATTTCAAGATTTGTGAACACACTGCCGTTCATTCAGTGTTTGTTCATTTTGTTCATATTGCAATGAGCAGAATCGTTCATGATCTGATCGAATGATTCAGTATCCGATTGCAGCGAGGGCATCTACAATAAAAACAGAGCTTCACTGCGCAACGCGCCGCAAGAAATTCGGGAGGGATCGAGCCATGCTCAAAGAATTGAACAAAAACAAAATCATGTTCCTGATGCTGCTGCCAACCCTGATCTTTTTTCTGATTAACTCGTATTTTCCGATGGTGGGCATTTATTATGCGTTTACCCGTTATGATTTTGAAGGAGGCTTGTTTGGAAGTCCTTTCGTGGGCCTGGAAAACTTCAAGTTTCTATGGCAATCTGGAATGCTGCTGAAGCTCACTACCAACACCGTAGGATACAATCTGGCCTTCATTATATTAGGAAATGGGGTGGCTATCCTTTGCGCCATTATGCTTAGTGAAATCCGGGGCAGGTTGTTCAAAAAAATGACGCAATCCATAATGTTCTTACCGTATTTTATCTCGTTTGTACTATTAAGTGTAATCGCTTACAACATGTTCAACTATGAATCCGGCTTTGTGAACACGGTACTGAAACGTTTCGAGGCAGGCCCAATCGACATATACAATACACCGTGGATTTGGGTATTCCTGATCATTATTTTTTACCTTTGGAAAAATCTGGGGTATAGCATGGTCATCTACCTCGCAGCCATTACTGGGATTAGCGATGAGTACTACGAAGCCGCCAGAATTGACGGGGCCAACATCTTTCAGCGAATTTGGTACATTACCGTCCCCATGCTGAAGCCGACATTTGTCATCCTGTTGTTGTTCTCGCTTGGTAGTATCATGAAAGGCCAGTTCGATCTCTTTTATCAGCTTATTGGAAATAACGGTGTTCTCTATAACGCTACGGATATTATCGATACGTATGTGTATCGTTCCCTGAAAGTGACGTTTGATATCGGCATGGCTACTGCCGCAGGCTTATATCAGTCGCTGTTTGGTTTTATTCTGATCATGACCGTGAATTATATCATCCGCAAAGTGAACGAAGATTACGCCTTGTTCTAGAATGCCCGCAGGGCAGAAAGGAGATCCACTATGCATACTCGTGCCAGAGATTCGGAGTTTACCTTGCTGTTTCAAGTGATTGCTTACAGCATCATTGTCATTCTTTCAATAATATGTTTGCTCCCGTTTTTGCTCATTCTATCCGGTTCGTTCAGCAGCAACGAATCGATTGTAAGAGAGGGATACCATCTTTTCCCGACGGATTTTTCCCTTGAAGGTTACAAGATGGTGTTCAAGTTCCCGACCCAGGTGCTCAAAGCCTATGGCGTAACGGTTTTTACAACCGTTGTAGGTACTGCCCTCGGATTGTTTCTGATTACGATGGCAGGATTCGTGCTGCAGCGCAAAGACTTCAAGTACCGCAATACCTTTTCGTTCTTTATCTACTTCACAACCCTGTTTGGTGGGGGATTGGTACCCTGGTACATTATGCTGGCCAATTACTTCAATCTCACGGATACGTACACTGTGTTGATTTTCCCGGGACTGATGACCCCTTTCCTTATTATTTTGATGAAAAATTTCATTCGTTCAGCCGTTCCTGAAGAACTGATTGAATCTGCCAAGATTGATGGGGCGAATGATTTTCGCATGTATTGCAGTATTGTTTTGAAACTCGCGATGCCAGGGATCGCAACCGTAGGTTTGTTTCTTGCATTAGGTTACTGGAATGACTGGTTTACATCATCACTCTTCATTAACAATCCGGACATGTACCAACTGCAATTTTATTTGTACAACACGATGAATACGATTACCTTCATTGATCAGATGGCCATAGGAACCGGTATCACGCTAAGCCAGGATGTACCTACCGAATCCACCAAAATGGCGATGGCGATCGTGGTGACGGGTCCAATTTTGTTCCTGTATCCATTTGTCCAGCGTTATTTTGTCAAAGGACTTACGATTGGGGCGGTAAAAGGTTAGAACGTGAACGCGCTGTGAACGAAGGGTTGCTGCAAGGTTTTCTTCCCGCTCTGTACCACGGCGTATCTGCGCTAACATATAAGGTCTAACACTAAAAGGGAGGATGCGTATGCGTAACAAAACATTTCGGCACCTGTCTCTGGTATTTGCCCTGATGCTGTTCGCCGGGGTAATCGCCGCATGTAATAATAGTTCAGGAGGATTGGCGCAAGGAAGCGAGCAGGGAGGTTCTTCGGAGAACAAAGGTGAGAAGGTAACACTGCAATTTTACATGCTCGGTGATGCACCCAAAGATCTACCCGTGATTGAATCCGAGATCAACAAACTGGCTGAAGCCGATCTGAATGTGAACGTAAAATTCAACTACACCTCCTGGACCGACTGGGATCAAAAATACAAACTGCTGCTGTCCTCCGGTCAGCCGATGGATCTGATCTTTACTGCGGATTGGACGTTCTACCAGTCTTATGCAAAAAAAGGAGCATTCCTCCCGCTGGATGAGATGCTGCCCAAAGCGGCGCCAACGCTAAAATCCCACGTACCCGAAGACATGTGGAATGCGGTCAAAATCAATGACAAAATCTATACCGTGCCATCCACCTGGATAGAGTATGTGACAGAAGGAATTGCCTACCGTGAGGATCTGCGTGAGAAGTATAATCTTCCTAAACCGGAATCATTGGAGACGCTTGAAGCTTATCTGGAAGGAATTAAAGCGAATGAACCGAGTATGACGCCAATCGCGGATAGCAATGCGAACCATACCCACGGTATTCGTCAATTGACATCCAAGCTGGTGAATACGGCCGGGCAGCTCCCATACGGGCTGGACATCATGTATGATACACCTTCAAACATAACGTCCTATTGGGGTTCAGCACAGCATCTGGAAGACCTGAAAACATACAAACGTTGGATGGATAAAGGCTTTTTTCCGAAAAACGTACTGAATGTAAAAGATACCTCCAACTCATTGCTGCAAAATGGAAAATCAGCTGTTGTTCTGTCAGGAGAGAATCCGAATAAGTTCAATGCTGATGTAATCAAGGTGCAGTCCACGCATCCGGATTGGAAGCTGGGTTATTTCCCTTACCCGAATGCGAAAGGGTTTGCACAGCCGGTTCATCCGATACACAACGGTTTCGCAATCCCGCGGAGCAGCAAAAACCCGGAGAAGGCATTGGCGTTTTACGAGAAACTCGTTACGGATAAACGTTATAACTGGCTCACCGAATATGGTGTGGAAGGTAAAAATTTTGAAGTGCAAGATGGCTATTACAAAATGGTGGGAGAGGCTCAAACCAACGGATTCCCGCGTGAAGGAATGAATGGTTGGGCTTGGCGTAATCCAGACTTCATGCTCTATGACAAAACCTTCGATGATGTGCTGACCATGTTTGAAGAGTTGGACAAAATCAAAAAGCCGGATATCTTTACAGGATTTGCTGAAGACTGGACCCCGTATCAGGCCGAAAAGGCAGCACTTGAACAGGTTGAGAAACAATATCTGTATCCGCTTAATGTAGGTTTGGTGGAAGACGTGGAAGCGGGATTAAACACATTTATGGAGAAAGCCAAACAGGCAGGTCTGGAAAAAATTCAAACCGAGTATACCAAACAGTGGCAGGAATATTTGAAGTCTTCGGGTATTCAGTAGTTTGTACTTTCCCTCATATTTCTATATCGAAAAAAGGTGCCTTCATTTATTTGAAGGCACCTTGACTATAGGTATGAGAGCTTGTTTGCAGCCGTTAAGGCTTGGCTTGGTCAGTAGAGTAGGGACGCAGGTCCAGCAGGTCGATAATACTCTGTGCACTCTGCATGGGATGATACTTGGCGATCTGCGCCAACTGGCGTTTGCGTTTACGAACGATATCTGGATAGTGATGGAGAAGTTTATTCATCCATTTTACAACCACGTCAAGTGAGGTAATCGGCTCACCCAGACCCCTGGCGGTAAAATAATGGACATTCTCTTCTTCCTGACCCGGTATGGGATTGTGGAACAGCATGGGTATTCCTTTTGCCAAACCTTCACTGCACGTCATTCCGCCCGGTTTGGTAATAAGGAGATCGGATACCTCCATTAATTTGTCCACTTCCTTGGTATAACCGATAATATGAATGTTTTCTTTCTGGTACAGCGGGTTTTGTTCCATGCTGATTCGACTTTTGTCATTGCGACCAAGGCAGAAAATAATCTGTACGTCCGCATGCCAGCGTGTAAGTAATTGGTTCACTACTTCATCACTGAGCATGCCCCAGCCTCCGCCCATAACAAGCACCGTAGGCATATTTTTTAATTTGAACTTGCTGCGTATCTCATCCCGTCGGGGATGTTCCCAAAAATTGGGGTGGATTGGAATGCCGGTTACCCTAATCTTGTCAATAGACACACCCCTCAGCATTAATTTGGACTTTACCTCATCGGTTGAGACGAGATACAAGTCCACCTCAGGACTGATCCAAGTCCCATGCGCATCATAATCGGTGATGACTGTACAAAGCGGAACCTGTACGCCCAGGCGCTTGAGCCTGGATATAACTGCGCTGGGGATAGGATGGGTGCATACAATAGCATTTGGACGGAGCTGACGCACAACACTGCGCGTATGGGTGTAAAACAGCTTGTGCAAAGCGAGTGTAGTCAGCCGATTCAGGGATTTTTTATATTGATGCCTGTATACATACCCGATGAGCTTGGGCTGGTTAATGACTGTTTTTTTGTATGCTGTAATAATAAGTGGCGCCATTCTGGGATTCAGAAAACTTCCCAGCTCAAGCACTTTGGTTTGCACATCCGGCGACAGTTTCTTCAAACTGCTGGAAAGTGCATAAGCGGCTTGCGTATGACCGGCGCCAAAGCCTTCAGATAATAGTAATACTCTTTTTTTCTCCACGCTTGCTTCACCTGTTCCTGCTAGGTTTTCCTTAGTCTAACATATCCACATTATGTCCATAAAGCAACTGTTGCAAGTGCGACTAAAGTACCGATTGTGGCTCCTGCAAGTACGTCTGAGGGATAGTGTAATCCCAAGTAAATTCGAGAAAATCCGACAATTAAGGCAACAGGCAGTAGCATCAGTAACAAGAATGGCTCCATGACCATAAACGGAACCGTAACCGAGAATATGGCGGTCGTATGCCCTGAAGGGAACGAATGGTCCGTCAGGGGGTTACGGAAGGTGATGGTATCCGGCAGGGCAAGATAAGGACGGATCCGCGGATACAGTTTTTTGGCGATGGCTACGGGAATATGACTCACCGCAAGCGCAATGCAAGCTTGCAGCCCTGTTGTGTTCCAGGGGGCGGGAGCCAGCAGCCAGATGAGCAACGATACTGCAATAGAAGATGTTGCTCCGCCCAGATGGGTGAAATAATACAGCCAGAAGTTCATAAATCGATTATGAAGTCGACCATTAATCCACATAAATACATTTCGATCATACTCTTGAAACTTTACGAATAAACGGCTCATAGTGGCCTCCTGCCAGTCAGGCCGCCCAAGTTGGCGGCAGTATTTCCGGTGAATTGCTGTGTCCGGTTTCGTCCTGATTAATATATAACCGTTTTTCGTAAACTTGAGGTTATTTCAGGTATATGTTTATCATATTTTTAAATGTTGTCCTTTTCAAGAAGAACACATGTGAAGAAAGTAAATTTCATGTTAAAGAGTGGATAAACACCCAACTTAACTTTTTGACTCGGACGAGCCAAAAAAGATACAATGATTCAACATGGCTGAAATGAGGTAAAAAAATGTGAGTTTTAAATTAAACTTTTGGTGGTCTGTTTACGTTATTTAATATAGAGCCTCTGTTAATCTGTATCAGCCTGGAGAAAAAAGCAGGGACTTTAGAAATAAAAATCAAGTAAACGGCTGAAAATAAGATATAACAGGCATGAATGCGAGGTTGCAGTATCACAAACTGCCAATTCAGCGTTTAAAGTTCACATTTCTGCTTCAGGAAGTGAAATTGCGGTTTTGACAAATGGCTGAAAAGCATACAAAATCGATAAAGCAGCCAAATGGCAATAACCATGCTTGAAACATTGCCTCAAATATTTGCGTAGTAAACTAAAGAACAGGGTCATATTCTGCAGATCACAAATAAAAATAAAGATGCAGAATCAGGAAGAGAAACGTCTTAAAGTAATCTGGGTTTGAAAAAAAGGGGGTAACAGAGAACGATGTTGGACGCTATATTCGTCACGTTGCAGGTCATTCTGGCACTGCTAGCCGTGTACCAATTCACGTTTTCGCTGTTCGGTCTGATTAAGAAAAAGAAAAAAAACCATTATCCGGCGACAAAGTCATTCGCTGTACTCGTTGCAGCACACAATGAGGAACAGGTCATCGGTGCCTTGATGGAGAACTTGAAACAGCTTGATTATCCGGAAGATCTGTACGATGTGTTTGTCATTTGCGACAACTGTACGGATGGAACGGCTCAAATTGTAAGGCAGCACGGACTGAATGCTTGTGTACGTACCAATGCCGATCTGAGGGGTAAAGGGTACGCGATAGAATGGATGCTGAAATATCTGTGGAAATTGCCACGTCAGTACGACGCGGTTGTTATGTTTGACGCAGATAACCTGGTTGACCGTAACTTCTTGCTTGAGATGAACGATGACTTGTGCAATGGTTCCCGTGTTATCCAAGGATACATTGATACGAAAAATCCGGAGGATTCCTGGATTACAGCGGCATACGGTGTATCGTACTGGTACATCAACCGTTTGTGGCAGTTGTCACGTCATAACCTGAATATGGCGAATTTCCTCGGAGGTACTGGAATGTGCTTCGAGACCAACCTGCTCAAGGAAATTGGCTGGGGCGCGACAAGTCTGGTTGAGGATTTGGAGTTTACGATGCGCAGTGTTCAGCGTAACGTATACCCTGTTTTTAACTATGATGCCAAAGTATTTGATGAGAAACCGTTAACTTTTAAAGCTTCTGCAAGACAACGTCTTCGCTGGATGCAAGGTCACTTTACAGTCGCGCGTAGATATTTCTTCCCGCTGCTGTGGCAAAGTATCAAAGAAAGAAGCTTGGTGAAGTTTGACCTTGCTGTGTATGGCGCAAACGTCTACGTCGTTCTGCTTACGTTTCTGATGACTGCTGCCCTGTGGGTGGATACAGCCATATTCAGTGGTCCGCATATCGCAAACATATACGGGTACTTCCCGCTTTGGGTAGGATTTGTAGCGATCGGACTGAATATCCTGACATTCCTGTTGTCCATGGCCCTGGAGAAGGTTACGTTTGCCAAAGTATATCTGTACCTGATCCTGTTCCCGATTTACCTGCTCTCTTGGTATCCAATTACGTTCTATGCGTTCTTTACGCAGAACAACAAACAATGGAGCCATACCCAACATACACGTGTTGTACGTTTGGATGAGGTGCAGAGCAAGCAGGGATAACAAATATTGAGCTTGTTGAAAACATGTCCAATAAAATATTGAAGACGTGTTGACAATCTTTCGGTAGGATGGTATAGTATTCAAGTGCGTTAAATGAATAGCGATGGAATCACAAGTAGAAGTCCGACTTCTCACCTGATCAACTTATGTTGACTGGTCAACGATCCCAATAATTTATGAAGTTGTATACTCATGAAGAATTGTGTTGATTACAGGGATGTCGGTAGCTTAACCGGCATCCCTTTTATTTTTGTGTAACAGGATATTCAAAATGACCTGGAGGTGGACGGTTATTAGTAAAGATCACATGATTAATGATGAGATTCGGGCGAAGGAAGTACGCCTTGTCGGAGCTGAAGGGGAACAAATTGGGATCACGCCGATTCGGGAAGCACTGCAAATGGCGATTGACCTGAACTTGGACCTGGTCAATGTGGCACCACAGGCTAAACCGCCGGTATGCCGCATCATGGACTATGGCAAATTCCGCTATGAGCAACAAAAGAAAGACAAAGAAGCCCGTAAGAACCAGAAAATTGTTGACATTAAAGAAGTATGGTTCCGTTCCAATATTGAGGAGCATGATTATCAAACGAAGCTTCGTAATGTAGTTAAGTTTTTGAAAGAAGGCGACAAGGTAAAATGTTCCGTTCGTTACCGCGGACGTGAAATTGCGCATGCCGCCATTGGTCAACGGATTTTGGAGCGTGTTAAGGTGGAAGTTGCTGAACTTTGCACCATTGAACGTCAGCCAAAATTGGAAGGCCGCAGTATGATCATGATTCTGGCTCCTAAAGCCTGATAACATTGAAGGAGGAAACACAAAATGCCTAAAATGAAAACACACAGCAGTTTGAAAGGACGCTTCAAAATTACCGGTTCCGGTAAAGTCCTTCGTTACAAAGCTCACAAAAACCACTTGCTTTCCCATAAATCAAAACGTGCTAAGCGCGTTCTGAACGGTAACCCAGTTATGGCTGCCGGGGACGTAAGACGTTTGAAACAAGGTCTGGCTAACTTGAAATAGTAAATCCGTATGGGGGATCGGCTTAGGCCGTACACATACTACGGATACATTTAATATTTATTTGGGAGGTTCTTTAATATGGCAAGAGTAAAAGGCGGTTTTGTAGTACGTCGTCGTCATAAAAAGGTTTTGAAACTGGCAAGAGGTTATTTCGGTTCCAAACACCGTATTTTTAAAACAGCTAATGAGCAAGTAATGAAATCCCTGGTTTACGCATACCGTGACCGTCGCAACACCAAACGTAACTTCCGCAGACTGTGGATCGTTCGTATCAATGCTGCAGCACGTATGAATGGTTTGTCTTACAACAAACTGATCCATGGTTTGAAACTTGCTGGTGTAGACATGAACCGCAAAATGTTGGCTGATCTGGCCGTGAATGACATCAATGCGTTCAACTCTTTGGCTACTGTAGCTAAAGGCAAAATCAACGCTTAAAACTGTTTATGCAAGCCGCCGTACCTATGGCGGCTTTTTTTACGGCTTAAAGAGGATCGGTTAAAGAGAATACCGGTGTTTGAGCGAATATGTTGCGGCCTGTAAGGACACAATGGAAGCATAGGATTAGTGAATAACAGAATGTCTAAATACATAAAATACGAACGGTGAAATAATGCAAACAAAAACAGAGGATTACCACTTCACACCAGAAGGTATGGTAAGTTTTTGTTATCTAACATTACATCATTGTAACGTTAGTGTGTTAAACCGTTAAAATATTAAGCGCTTTCAACAAAAAAAGAACAAAAATAAGTGATAATTGGTGATGAAACATCTGGATTTTACCACGGGTTGAATGTATAATCACCTCTAGTAGGCTAGTCCTAAACTTTTCTCTTCATGTCATAATGTTCGGTTTTTCGACAGGTGACACAATCTTTGAGGGGTAAGAATGCGCTTTTAATGTCGAAGAAACCATACATTCTGCATAAAAGCCATATTATCGATCTGTTGATCCGTTCCGTTTTGGCCTGAACAGGAATTAGGTATATATCATTAAGGGGGAACAGAGAAATGAAAAAGATGCTCAGCTTGTCTTTGGTCATGTTGCTGGCAGTATCGGTTATGCTCGCAGGTTGCGGTAGCAAACCGAAAGAGGAAACAAATGCCGGAGGAAATACAGGTGGCGAAAACACTGAAGCTAAATCCGATTTGAAAATCGGTATGGTTACTGACGTAGGTGGCGTTAACGACAAATCGTTTAACCAATCCGCTTGGGAAGCTCTGCAAGCAACTGAAACTGAAACAGGTGTAGCTGTTAAATACCTGCAAAGTAAATCCGATGAAGAGTACATTCCGAACCTGAACGAGTTCGTTAAAGGTGGATATGATCTGACTTGGGGTATCGGTTTCCAATTGGCTGATGCGATCAAGACTGTAGCTGAACAAAATCCTGATTCCAAACTCGCGATCATCGACAGTGTTGTTGATGCTCCTAACGTTAAATCGGTAACATTTGCTGAAGAAGAAGGTTCTTACTTGGTAGGTGTTGTAGCAGGTCTGACAACGAAATCGAACAAAATTGGTTTTGTTGGCGGTATGGAAAGCCCACTGATCAAAAAGTTTGAAGTTGGTTTCAGAGAAGGCGTTAAAGCTGTTAATCCTAATGCTGAGTTCATTTCCAACTACACAGGCGCATTTGATAAGCCTGACCTGGGTAAAGCAGCAGCAGCAACACTCTACAACAAAGGCGTAGATATCATTTTCCACGCTTCCGGTGCTACTGGTAATGGTGTGTTCAAAGAAGCAATCGCTCGTAAGGAACAAGGTCAAGACGTTTGGGTTATCGGTGTAGATAAAGACCAATCCCTGGAGTTTGGTGATGAAATAACACTGACTTCTATGATCAAAAAAGTTGACGAAGCTGTTAAGCGCGTAAACCAAGAAATTATCGATGGAACATTCAAAGGCGGAGCTGAGAACCTGACTTTGAAAGAAAACGGTGTAGGTATCGCTGATACTTCGACGAAAAATGTTTCTGCTGAGACACTTGCCAAAGTGGACGAGTACAAAGAAAAAATCATCAACGGCGAAATCAAAATTCCTACAGAATAATTTGATTCTGTCTGTATAAAAGAATAATCAACGAGGCCGGTCTTGACCGGCCTTATGATTGTCAGGACAGGAAAATTTGCTCAAGTCATCATAACAATTGTACAGGCTATGCAGTGCATGCTAGGGGATAACCCATAGCAAAAGAAAGAAGACTTCGTATCAATCCGGTAGGAGCTTTTCTTAAGATTATGGAATGCAGAAGTTTCCAGTGAAACTGAAGGATTCGATAATCCCAAGAAAAAGTACCGCTAAAATGCGGTCATCTTCCTTGAATAAACGTCGTTAGACGTTTTTCTTACGTTTGCGGAACCACACTATATCAGGTATAAGGGTGATTATATGGGTGCAGCAACCCCCGTCGTTGAGTTAAAACAAATCACGAAGCGTTTTCCAGGCATTGTTGCCAACGACGCTATCAGCCTTCAGCTTCGTAAAGGCGAGATCCATGCTCTACTGGGCGAAAACGGCGCTGGTAAGTCAACGTTGATGAACATTGTCTTTGGTCTCTATCAGCCGGATGAAGGTTCCATTGAAGTGAATGGCAAGCCTGTCATCATCGACAGCCCTAATAAAGCCATCGATCTTGGCATCGGCATGGTGCATCAGCACTTTAAGCTTGTACAGCCGTTCACGGTAACAGAGAACATTATTTTGGGATCTGAACCAAGGAAAGGTCTCAACATTAATTATAAAAAAGCCGCTGCTGAAGTGCAGCGTCTGTCTGAACAGTATGGACTAAAAGTGAACCCGCATGCCAAAATTCATGATATTTCCGTCGGAATGCAGCAACGTGTTGAGATTGTAAAGACGTTGTATCGTGGTGCGGACATTCTTATTTTTGACGAGCCTACAGCAGTATTGACTCCTCAGGAAATCAAAGAACTGATGATTATCATGAAAAAGCTGGTGGCCGAAGGCAAATCCATTATTCTAATCACACACAAACTGAAAGAGATCATGGAGATCTCCGATACGGTGACGATTATTCGTCGTGGTAAAGTGATTGATTCGGTTAAAACATCAGAAACGAATCCGAATGAGTTGGCAGAAAAAATGGTTGGACGTAATGTCACATTTAAGGTGGACAAAAAGCCGGCTACACCTGGAAACAACGTGTTGGAAGTCAGCAAATTGACTGCTAAAAATAAAGAGGGTATTTCAGTTCTGAACGAACTTAATCTGAATGTGCGTGCAGGAGAGATTGTAGGAATTGCAGGTGTCGATGGTAATGGACAGAGCGAACTGATTGAGGCTCTTACCGGACTGCGTAAAGTAGATAGCGGTTCGATTCGCCTTGAAGGCAAGGAGCTGTCCAATCATTCACCACGTCATATTTCGGAATTGGGGGTAGCCCACATTCCGGAAGACCGACACAAACACGGACTTGTTCTTGATTTTTCAGTGAGCGAAAATATTGTACTGGAATCATATTATAAAGCGCCTTATACCCGAAAAGGGTTCCTTAACTTCGATGCCATCAAAAAGCAGGCGAAGCGGCTTGTCGAGGCATTTGATGTACGTACACCTAGCATTGAGACAAAGGCCCGCTCTTTGTCCGGGGGGAACCAGCAAAAGGTCATTATTGCACGTGAGGTTGATAAAAATCCTGAACTGCTTATTGCTGCCCAGCCGACTCGTGGTCTGGACGTAGGAGCGATTGAGTTTGTTCAGAAGCAGTTGATTGCACAACGTGATCAGGGTAAAGCGGTTTTGCTGATCTCATTTGAGCTGGATGAAATTATCAACGTATCCGACCGAATTGCGGTCATTTATGAAGGACAGATCGTGGGCGAGGTGCTGCCGGAAGAAACCAATGACAGGGAGCTCGGCTTGATGATGGCGGGCAGCACCCAAAAGAGAGGTACTGTGCATGAGTAACGTATTAAAATGGTTTACCCGTGATTCATTTATATTACCTGTTGTAGCCATCATTATGGGTCTGATCCTGGGTGGTATTGTCATGCTGATCGGCGGATACAATCCGATTGAAGCTTATAGTGCGTTGTTTACAAAGGTTTTCGGAGACATGTACAACTTTGGTGAAGCCGTTCGTGAGATGACACCTTTGATCATGACTGGACTTGCTTTTGCATTTGCGTCACGTGCAGGGCTGTTCAATATCGGAGGAGAAGGACAATTTCTCGTCGGCATGACAGCGGCCACCTTTGTTGGGGTAAAGTTTGCAGGTCTGCCGATCTACATTCATGCTCCGCTGGCTTTGATCGCTGGTGCGGTATTTGGTGGTCTATGGGCAGCTATTGCCGGCTACCTGAAAGCAGCGCGTGGGGTAAACGAAGTTATCAGTAGTATCATGCTGAACTGGATTGGTCTGTACCTGGCCAACCTGATCGTGCGCCAATTCCTGCTGTTAAAAGGTGAAAATCGTTCGGTGGATATCAGTGATACCGCATCAATTAGTCTGACATGGCTTTCTGAGCTGATGGGTAACTCCCGTGTACACATGGGAACCTTGATTGCTCTTGTCATGGCTGTACTCTTTTATTTTTACATGTGGAAAACCAAACAAGGGTACGAGATTCGTGCCGTAGGATATAATCCGAATGCGGCAGAATATGCGGGTATGCATGTCAATCGCAATATCGTTAAAGCCATGTTTATCAGTGGTATGCTTGCAGGTCTTGGCGGTGCATTCCAGGTACTAGGGGTGTTCCAATATCAGACTGTTATGTCAGGCTCGCCAGGAACAGGTTTTGATGGAATCGCGGTTGCACTGATTGGTTTGAATCATCCGTTTGGTGTGTTGCTGGGCGCGGTGTTGTTCGGTACGCTCACTTATGGATCTGCGGGAATGAGCTTTGCTGCGGATGTACCGCCCGAGATTATTCGAATTGTGATCGGTTCGATTATCTTCTTCATTGCGGCACAAGGCATCGTGCGCTGGGTACTTAAACCGTTCTATTCCAAGCGCAAGAAAGAGAAGGTGTTGTAGATGGACTTGTTGACAATTGGGCAAATTATCAATACGACGCTTGTCTTTGCCACGGCATTGATTTTTGCATCCCTGGGCGGGATTTTTTCGGAAAAATCAGGTGTGACCAACCTTGGACTTGAAGGTTTTATGGTATTTGGTGCCTTTGCTGCGGGGATTGCTGCGCATTATGCACAAGAAGCTGGCATGGGTGGAACGACGTCTGCCTGGATGGGGGTTTTGTTCGCAGTCGTGCTGGGAGTAGTGGTTTCCCTGATCCATGCGGTAGCCTCCATTACGTTTAAGGCTGACCAAATTATAAGTGGTATCGTCATTAACTTCCTGGCAGCAGGAAGTACACTTTATCTGGTAAAACTGCTGTTTGAAGGATCAGGTGACTCACCATTGGTACAAGGATTCAGCAAGTTTGATGTGCCACTGTTAAAAGATATTCCTTTACTTGGGGAAGCTTTCTTCAAGAGTGTGTACCCGACGACATATCTGGCTATCTTGTTCGTCTTCCTGACGTATTACATTATGTACAAAACGCCATTCGGTCTTCGTCTTCGTTCCGTTGGTGAACATCCAAGTGCTGCCGATACCGTGGGTGTTAAAGTGCGACGTTACCGTTATGTTGCAGTAATGATCAGCGGTGCGCTAGCTGCCATTGGTGGAGCCGCAATTACGCTGACAACGACAGGCACATTCTCCCATAATACCGTTTCCGGTCAGGGTTATATTGCAATTGCAGCCATGATCTTTGGTAAATGGAATCCGATTGGTGCCTTTGGTGCGGCTGTATTCTTTGGATTCTCACAAGCCATTCGAAACTATGTACAGTTGTTTGAATGGTCTCAAAGTATTCCCCAGGAAATTATTTATATGCTGCCTTACCTGCTCACCATCATCGTACTCGTTGCGGCTGTTGGACGCTCTTCTGCTCCTTCTGCACTCGGCGAACCATATGATCCGGGGAAAAGGTAAAGACAGAAATCATGTGGTACCAATTATATTTTATAGCTTAAAAAGGTCTGCCTCGTGCAGGCCTTTTTTTTGATACATATAGCTATACAAACGACGAATCTTCTCTATTTACAAGAAGAAAGGCACCCATATTTTCATTTAGGGACAAAGAAACAGGCGAAGCCAGTCATGGACGAATACACTGTTCTGAACGATCCGAGGAGGAGGGGATAGTATGAAACAACATGTTACGCGTGATGAAGCGATAAAATTAATAGGCAAAAATATTGTCGCGATCAAAAAAGACGGTACTCGGGTGACGGGGAGACTGTTGAAAGTATCGGGCAATAAACTGGTGCTGAAACGTACTGTTGGCAAAAAAGTGCGAACCAAAGCGATTTTGCCATTGGTATTATTTGATTTACTCGCTGTCGCTACGCTGCCTTATGCCTACGGCCCTGGTCCTGGGTTCGGCCCAGGTGGTCCTGGATATGGCCCTGGGTATGGGCCTGGACCCAAACCGGGCCCAGGATATGGCCCTGGATTTGGTGGCGGATTTGGGCCAGGTCCTGGATATGGACCCTACGGACCACGACCACCAGGATTTTTCTAGGCCGCATTACAGCCTTTTTTCCAACTCATAACATCGGCTTAACATAATGTATCTAATGGTGATATATCCATTTTTCTGGTAAAATTGGAGTCCCTTTGCATTGCCTTCATCCACCATAACTTTGGATCTTTTGCAGCCTCGAGATGCAGCGAAGTTTTCGGCTCTGTGCAGCAAAGTCTGTCCGTATCGCTTTCGCTGTTCTTTGGTGGTAACAGCCATCATATCCACATAAAGCAGTTCACCATGCATGAGAAAATGGATGAATGCAACAGCTTCTTTGTCTGGCTCTGGTGAGACAACAAAGGTCATGCCCCTGTTCATTCGCAGGGGTATTTCTTTGCGTATTTTATTGATTTCAATTTCGCTCATATGAGATAAAGGAACAAGTTGAGAGTCAATCAGCCTCATAATGGCGGCATCATCCAGCTTGGAGTTGCGTTGCCGAATCACCATGGGAAGCCTCCTTTCAAGACCAGTCGTGCTGCTCGTATATCCTATGCTTGAGAGAAGTTAAAAGGTGACTGAATGAAGCGCAGAGATGGGGGGAACGGTAAAGGCTGGAGATGAAGGTTTAGGGACGTTCTGAATTTTTATACAAAAGGGGTATTGACTTATCGGTTAGAGGAATCATATAATGTTCCTAACATTTAACGAGAATATTTCATCGGCTATGAAGAGGACGAAGTTTTAAGGGCTCTTTTGCTCAGAGAGTGGCTGGAATTGCTGAAACCACCACCATTACCCCTTATATACGAGCTCACCTCGGAGCTGTTTTCCTGAAAAGCATTGGATGTCACTCCATTTGGTTATTAGGGAAAATCGTATGTCTGCGTTACAGACAACAGGTATGGAGAACGGCTATGTCGTTTGATCTATCGTTTTTTGTACCTGGTAAGGTCCGTTATTGCGAAATTTCGGACAAAGTTGGGTGGTACCACGGAAGCAATAACCTTTCGTCCCTCGCAAGCATGAACTTGTTTGCAGGGATGGAAGGTTTTTTTTGTAACTTTAAATGTCAGAATGATGTAAATTCCGAGAGGAGGATGACTAATGGGAGCTCAAATTCCAGAAGTACGATCGACAGATGAATTACGTGAAAAATGGATGAAGCCGGAGGTCATTAGCGGTTCCGAAATTCTGCTGAGAAGCTTGTTGCTGGAAGGTGTAGAGTGCGTTTTTGGTTACCCGGGCGGCGCAGTGTTGTACATTTACGATGCGATGTATGGTTTCGAGGACTTCAAGCATGTGTTAACCCGTCACGAACAAGGTGCCATCCATGCAGCTGATGGATATGCACGAGCTAGTGGAAAAGTCGGTGTTTGTATCGCTACCTCCGGACCAGGAGCAACCAATCTGGTTACCGGTATTGCAACGGCATATATGGATTCTGTACCACTCGTAGTCATTACAGGAAATGTTATTTCCAGCCTGATTGGCTCGGATGCTTTCCAGGAAGCAGACATTACCGGAATTACGATGCCAATTACCAAACACAGTTATCTGGTAAAAGACGTAAAGGATCTGCCACGTGTCATTCATGAGGCATTCCACATTGCCAATACGGGTCGTAAAGGTCCGGTACTGATCGATATTCCGAAGGATGTATCGGCTAACAAAACGTTGTTTGAACCGATGACTGAACCTGTTATATTGAGAGGGTATAACCCGCGGACTGTACCAAATAAACTTCAGGTGGATCGATTGGCTCAAGCTATTCAGGAAGCAGAACGTCCGATGATTCTAGCAGGCGGCGGCGTGGTTTACTCAGGTGGACATGAAGAACTGTTCGAATTCGTGGAGAAGACGGGTATCCCAATTACGACAACACTTCTCGGACTAGGGGCTTTCCCGAGTGGTCATGAATTGTGGACCGGGATGCCGGGTATGCACGGAACATACACTTCCAATCAGGCGATTCAAAAAGCAGATTTGCTGATCAACATTGGAGCGCGTTTCGATGATCGGGTAACAGGCAAGCTGGACGGGTTCGCTCCACATGCCAAAATTGTTCACATCGATATTGATCCGGCTGAAATTGGCAAAAACATTGCAACCGACATTCCAATCGTTGGTGATGTGAAGACGGTGCTCGAAATAGCGAACAAGGAAGTTCAGCGTGCAGAACGTGCAGATGCGTGGAGAGACCAGATCAAGCAGTGGAAACAAGAAAAACCTTACAGCTACACGGATTCAGATGAAGTGCTGAAACCACAATGGGTTATTGAAATGCTGAATGATACTACCAAAGGCGAAGCAATTGTGACTACAGACGTAGGACAGCACCAAATGTGGGCAGCACAATACTACAAATTCAATCAGCCGCGTTCATGGGTAACTTCTGGTGGACTTGGAACAATGGGCTTTGGATTCCCTTCTGCAATCGGTGCTCAGATGGCCAACCCGGACAGGCTCGTTATTTCCATTAACGGTGACGGCGGCATGCAGATGTGTTCTCAGGAACTCGCGATTTGTGCCATTAACAACATTCCGGTAAAAATTGTTATCATTAACAATCAGGTGCTTGGAATGGTGCGTCAGTGGCAAGAGATTATCTATGAGAATCGTTACAGCCATATCGATCTGGCAGGAAGTCCTGATTTTGTGAAACTTGCCGAAGCTTATGGAGTAAAAGGATTGCGTGCAACCAACAAGGAAGAAGCCGAGCGTGCATGGCAGGAAGCCCTGGATACTCCGGGACCGGTCGTTGTTGAATTCGTAGTACGCAAGGAAGAAAATGTGTATCCAATGGTTCCGCAAGGGGCGACAATCGATCAAATGCTGATGGGGGATGCTGAAGAATGATAAGACATACGATTTCGATATTGGTCAACGATCAGCCAGGCGTCCTTCAGCGGGTATCGGGGTTGTTCGGTCGACGAGGATTCAACATTGAGAGTATAACGGTAGGTCAATCCGAGGAACCAGGCTTGTCAAGGATGGTTATTGTGACGATTGGTGATGACAAAACGTTGGAACAGATTGAAAAGCAGTTGTACAAAATCATCGATGTCATCAAAGTGGTTGATTTCAGTCTGAAACCGATGGTAGCCCGTGAACTTGCGTTGATCAAGGTGAAGGCTGAGCCGTCGGAACGTCCTGAAATTCTCGGTGTAGTTGAGACTTTCCGTGCATCGGTTGTCGATGTCGGTCCAGGCAGCCTAATTGTACAGGCGGTCGGAGATACGGATAAAATTGATGCGATGATCGAATTGCTCAAGCCATACGGCATTCGCGAACTGTCACGTACAGGCGTAACTGCATTGGTTCGGGGCAACGCATAATTAATTATATTGAAAAATGCAGGGTCTGATCATCTTCTCAGGATAACTCAGTACGGTAGCTACAGAGAGCAGAATAGATGCTGTTAATCTTAAATGAAGTGCCAGTCCCGTATTAGCTGCAATTCGACATTTTAGCGATGTAACGCTTGACAATACAGCCACACCCCCGCATTAATGGGCGGGTGTCTGAATGGATCGGATCAGACCAGAGTCGCTAAAGCAAGAAAGCGTGCCGGTCCCTTGAGACACCCGCTCATTAATGAAGGGTTCTTTACAATACAAAGGAGGACTTATAAACATGCCAGTAACTACTTATTATGAACAGGATGCAGAGCTTAGCGTATTGAAAGGAAAAACGATCGCGGTAATCGGTTATGGTAGCCAGGGTCATGCCCAAGCCCAAAACCTGCGTGACAGCGGATTGAACGTAGTCATCGGACTTCGTGAAGGTAAATCTTTTGACACTGCAAAAAATGACGGATTTGAAGTTCTGTCCCCGGCTGAAGCAACTAGCCGTGCCGACGTTGTTCAAATTTTGCTGCCTGATGAAACACAAGCTTCTGTATACAAAAACGAAATCGAACCAAACCTAAAAAAAGGCGCTGCTTTGCTCTTCTCCCACGGTTTCAACGTTCATTTCGGTCAAATCGTTGCTCCAAAAGACAGCGATGTATTGCTGGTAGCTCCTAAGTCCCCTGGCCACATGGTACGTCGTACCTACGTGGAAGGTTTCGGTGTACCGGGCCTGATCGCAATCGAGCAAGATGCAACAGGTAAAGCAAAAGATATCGGTCTGGCTTACGCAAAAGGTATCGGCTGCACACGTGCAGGCGTTATCGAAACTTCCTTCCGCGAAGAAACAGAAACAGATCTGTTCGGTGAGCAAGCTGTTCTGTGTGGTGGTGTAAGTGCCCTGGTAAAAGCTGGATTTGAAACATTGACAGAAGCGGGTTACGCTCCTGAAATGGCATACTTCGAGTGTCTGCACGAATTGAAATTGATCGTTGACCTCATGTATGAAGGTGGACTTGCAAGTATGCGTGATTCCATCAGTAACACTGCTGAGTACGGTGACTATGTAACTGGACCTCGCGTGGTAACTGAAGATACGAAGAAAGCAATGAAAGAAGTCCTGACAGATATCCAACAAGGTAAATTTGCACGTGACTTCATCCTGGAAAACCAATCCGGACGTGCATTCCTGACAGCTACTCGTCGTAACGAAGCTGAACACCCAATCGAAGTGGTTGGCGGACAATTGCGTGAGATGATGCACTGGATCAAGAAGTAAGCATCGCCTTTTAGAGGTTATTCAAAAAGTCCCCAATTGATCACGAAGTAGCCCGCGAAGCGAACTCGACATCGAATCTTGCGTTCACCTTCTCGGTGCTGAATCGTTGACTTTTTGAACATGTATTTTAAGAGAACTTACAGCTTTAACCGGGAATAGCGGCCGTGCATATGCGTGTGCCGCTATTGCTGGTTTAGAAGAAAGCCATACATTACAAGTCTAGGAGGTGCGAGGCGTGCGTAAAATCTATGTATTTGACACAACGCTGCGTGATGGAGAGCAATCCCCGGGAGTCAATCTGAACACTCGTGAAAAGGTGGAAATTGCCCACCAGCTCGAACGGCTTGGTATTGACCGAATGGAAGCCGGTTTTCCGGCGGCATCTCCAGGCGATCTGGCGGCAGTCAATGCCGTTGCCAAAGCGGTCAAAAACGTTACCGTTATTGGTTTGTCCCGCTCAAGAGAGCAGGATATTGATGCGGTAAAAGAGGCGCTGAAGGGCGCTCAGGACCCGTGCATCCATATCTTTTTGGCAACTTCACCCATTCATCGTCATCACAAATTGCGCATGGATAAAGGCCAGGTTCTGAATACAGCACGTTCCGCAATTCGTTATGCGAAGAAAACTTTTTCGAAGATTGAATTCTCGTTGGAGGATGCAGGTCGCACGGAATATGATTTTCTCGTTGAGATGGTGAATATGGCTGTGGAAGAAGGCGCAGCCGTTGTGAATATCCCGGATACGGTGGGCTATCTGAGCCCATATGAGTACGGAAATATTTTTAAACATCTCAAAGAAAACGTAAACAACATTGATAAGGTGCAGCTGAGTGCACATTGTCATAATGACCTTGGGATGGCTACTGCCAACACACTCGCAGCGATCCTGAATGGAGCCGATCAAATTGAGGGCACCATTAACGGAATCGGTGAACGTGCTGGTAATACTGCCATTGAAGAGATTGCCATGGCACTGGAGACACGTCAGGAATTTTTCCAGGCGAAGACTTCGCTGCAACTGTCTGAAATTGCTCGGACCAGTCGTCTCGTGAGTCGTTTGACAGGTATGGTTGTGCCTGGGAATAAAGCGATTGTTGGTGCGAATGCGTTTGCACACGAATCCGGAATTCACCAGGATGGCATGCTGAAGGAGAAAACAACCTACGAAATTATGACGCCAGAGACCATCGGTCTGAAGGAAAGCAAGCTCGTACTGGGTAAACACTCGGGACGTCATGCATTCCGTGAGCGCTTGATTGAGCTCGGTTATGAACTGGAAGATGAAGCATTGAACCGTGCTTTTGCCCAGTTCAAAGATCTGGCTGACAAGAAAAAAGAAGTGACAGATGAAGATTTGCTGGCGGTCATCGAAGAGAAATTGCAGGATGCGCCAGAGGTATTCAAGCTGGAATCCATCTTTGTGACGTATGGTGATGAATCCATTCCAACGGCTAAAGTTCGTATTGCTACACTTGATGGTGATACGGTGGAACAACAAGCAGAAGGAAACGGATCGGTAGATGCCATTTACAATGCGATTGACCAAGTGAGCGGGGAAGAGGTAACGTTATCCGACTATTCGATCAAATCGGTTACGCATGGTAAGGATGCATTGGGTGAGGTACACGTCGTACTTACCCAAAACCAAATATCTGTACAAGGACGTGGCGTTAGCACCGATATTCTGGGTGCCAGTGCACGTGCTTATGTCGATGGATTGAACAAGTTAATTGAAAAACGCAAGACGTATACAAATCGTGTTAATGTCAACCTGTAACACCCATTTGCAGCAAGCATAATTCTTCATTGGACTGTTTTGGTGCTGAACGCAGATGGTGAGATGGAGTTCAGCCACCGTGCATTGCAGTTCAGTGAGGTACATAAAAAGTCTGACCCACAAATCTCTGGAGGGTCAGACTTTTTTGCTGTTACTTGATAGGATAAACGGAAAATCAATATAGTTCATTAAAAGGACATAATCGGTTAAGCTTTTTTACGTTTACCAAGCGTATGCGTTCGGAGCTTGTCCTCCTGGTCCCGGGAAGATTTCATCCAGACGTTTGAGGACCGATTCATCCAAAGTGACATCCAGACATTTAAGCGCAGTTTCAAACTGTTCCAGCGTACGCGGCCCGATAATCGGTGCGGTAACTGCCGGATTGGCGGCAACCCAGGCCAAAGCGACAGTATCTTGCGGTTCACCGAGTTCACGGCAGAGTGCTGCGAACTGTTCCAGCTGAGTTTGATGGGACTCGATTCGCTCAGCAATGCCCCCACTGCGTGTACCTTCCAGCTTCTGGAGTGCATTGCGTCCCAGTAACCCACCGTCAAGTGGACTCCAGGGAATAACACCAAGACCTAGTTCTTTCGCTGCGGGCAATACTTCGAGTTCAGGCAAACGGCAGTTGAGGCTGTACTTATGCTGCTCGGACACAAGGCCGAGGAAATGGCGGTTCTTGGCTTCGCTTTGGGCAACGGCAATCTGCCAACCGGCAAAGTTACTCGAACCTACATAACCAATTTTGCCCTGATGGACAGCGTTCTCGAACGCACCCCAGAGCTCGTCCCATGAGATGGCGGGATCCACATGGTGCATCTGGTACAGTTCAATATGATCGGTTTGCAGACGGCGGAGGGAACCCTCCAGATGGCGTCTGATTTTGTAGGCGGAGAGACCTGCATCGTTGTTTGGACCGTCTGTATCGTCATGCATCGATCCATAGACTTTGGTGGCGAGCACGACTTTTTCACGTCTGCCGCCGCCCTGTTTAAACCAGCGTCCAATGATCTCCTCGGTGAGACCTGAATTTTCGCCCCAGCCGTAAATGTTAGCGGTATCAAAAAAATTCACACCGGCATCGAGTGCTGCATCCATGATCCGGAATGCTTCCTTTTCGTCTGTAGCAGGACCAAAGTTCATCGTGCCGAGACAGATCCGGCTGACTTTAAGACCTGACTTTCCCAAGTACGTGTATTGCATGATTGCAATCCCTCCTGAGTTACCTGAATTTGTCTACAGGCTTCATTTTAACCCAGTCAAAGGTACTAAACAACTAATCTAATTTCAGCTTATAGGCAAAAACTATTAAAGTCATAGATTGTATATCTTGGTCAAATCACCTTCGAATATGATACAAAAGAGAGAGTTAAAAATGACACGTTAATATTGATGTGAATAACCGAATGAATGCATATAAGGAGTGGACAACCCATGGCAGATGTAAAAAAAATTGCAGTAATTGCAGGCGACGGAATTGGTCCTGAAGTTGTAGCTGAGGCAGAGAAAGTTCTCAAGCGTACGGAGGACGTGTTCGGATACCGTTTTGAGACAGAGCATGCGCTGTTCGGCGGAATCGCGATTGATGAGAAGGGTACACCTCTTCCTGAAGAAACGCTGACGGTATGTAAAAGTGCAGATGCGGTCCTGCTTGGAGCCGTTGGCGGTCCTAAATGGGACAACAACAGCAAGGAATTACGTCCAGAAACGGGCCTACTGGGCATTCGCAAAGCGCTCGGATTGTTCTCCAACCTTCGTCCAGCTGTAGTATTTGACTGCTTGAAGGATGCTTCAACTCTGAAGCCTGAAGTACTTGAAGGTACAGATCTGATGGTGGTACGTGAGTTGACAGGTGGTATCTACTTCGGAGAGAAGTTCAGACGTGAAAGTGCACAGGGCGAAGAGGCAGTAGATACGTGTGCATATAATGTTACAGAAGTGGAGCGGATCGTTCGTCAGGCATTCGAAATTGCGCAAGGACGTCGCAAAAAGCTAGCTTCTGTAGACAAAGCCAACGTATTGGAAACGTCCCGTCTCTGGCGCGAGGTTGTAAACCGGGTAGCACCGGATTATCCGGATGTTGAACTGGAGCATGTGCTTGTGGACAACTGCGCGATGCAATTGCTGCGTCGTCCGTCCAGCTTCGATGTCATCGTAACGGAAAACATGTTCGGAGATATCTTGAGTGATGAAGCAGCGATGCTGACTGGTTCCATCGGTATGCTCGCATCTGCATCATTGGGAGAGGGCAGCTTCGGACTCTATGAGCCGGTACACGGTTCTGCGCCGGATATTGCAGGTCAAGGATTAGCTAATCCGATTGCAACGATTCTCTCGCTGGCGCTGATGTTCCGTACAACCTTTGGTTATGCAGAAGGTGCGGATGCCATTGAAGCTGCTGTGTCTGATGTGTTGAACGCAGGACACCGGACGAGTGATATTGCTGTAGACAAGAGTACAGCAATCAGCACAACCGAAATGGGCGATTTGATCGTCGCAGCAATTCGTAAACAGGCGTAACTATATTACCCACAACATGGCAGCCCTTTGTTTCCAATTATGGAATGTACAGAGGGCTGTTCCTTTATGATTTTTGCCACGAAAAATCCTTATTTATAATCATTATAAAAAAACAACGATTATAATCTTGACTTTGATAAGTCCGGATGATAACATTTTACTTGTACTTGTTATCAAGTACCAAACCATTTTAATTACAGGAAAAGCGTTCGCGTTTTTCTTGATGATGAGCATTTCAAATGGAGTGCTTACATAATACCAAAGGAGGAATTTTTAATTATGGCAGAACGTTTGGTTGGTAGACCCGCACCGGATTTTGCAATGGAAACAGTATCGGGAGATGGACAAGACTTTGGGTCCGTAAAACTGTCCGATTATCGTGGCAAATGGCTCGTATTTTTCTTTTATCCTTTGGACTTCACTTTTGTGTGCCCAACAGAAATCACAGCTTTGAGTGATGCTTCGGAGCAATTCAAAGCTTTGGATACAGAAATTCTTGGCGTGAGCGTGGACTCCGTACACAGCCACAAAGCTTGGATCAACACTCCAAAAGATAGCAATGGCCTGGGTCAACTGAACTTCCCACTGGCTTCCGACATCACGAAACAAGTTGCTAAAGATTATGGCGTTCTGATTGAAGAAGAAGGCGTTGCACTGCGCGGCTTGTTCATCATCGATCCAGAAGGCGAATTGAAATACCAAGTGGTTAACCACAACGATGTAGGCCGTAGTGTTGAAGAAACACTTCGTGTACTGCAAGCACTGCAATCCGGCGGATTGTGTGCAATGAACTGGAAACCAGGCGACAGCAACCTGTAAGCCTGATTGAACTTGAACGTTTATGGTTCAAGCCCTCATCCCTTCTGGGATTGAGGGCTTTTTTCACCCTTTTGTCCGAATATAAGCCCTTAAGAAAGAAAAGTGTTTAAACAGGGATACAAAGGTGGTAATGATGTATTAGAAGTAAGCTCTCATTTTATTCTTTGGAAAGAGGAATCGAAGGGCTTTAAGGCGAATAGGGTATGGAAACCCGGGAATTATTCCGGTGCTCTGCAATTATAATTAGTACAAGAATGTGATACACTATGGAACTATTCCTTTTTCGGAAGTGCTTGAAGTGTACGGGCGTGCATGTCCAATAAAAAGTCCCGGCACGTTATAAGGAGGGTGAACAAAAATGAGTTACTGTTGTGGGGCAAGTATGGTGGGAACAAAGGGCACGCTGAAGCATTACCGCACCCAGGTTCATAATGTTCCCCTGCTGTTTTGTCCGGTATGTCACCGGGTGGAAGTGCATTATAAAGTGGAAAATGAATATGAAATTTTGGCCGAATATGCGCATGGAGATGGTGCGTCGGAGATTGATTTCCAAGATTACGTGACAGAGGATGAAGATGCGATTTTTGAAAATTGCGTGAATCGTGAAAGCGAGGAAGGAATGGTCATTGTACAGCGCCAGATCGACATGTCTCTGGATCTACTCCGGCTTGCCAAGGAAATGAAGGATGAGAAATGGGAAAGCGAACTCAAGCGCCGATTAGCCGTGATGAGTCAGCGGCGACTCAAAATTCAGCATAACAAGAGTGGGCTATAGATTGAATTGAAGAATTTAAAATTTAAACTTATACGAACGAAGCTGATTCGCAATCGAGCGAAAAGGCTTCGTTTTTGTTTTGAGTGGAAACTAATTCGCGGTTTTTTTTAAAATAATTTCCATTCGACACTTTCTCCGATTGACTCTCTTCTATAAACTTGTCTATGATAAAAACAGACTTGCAAAAGAGGCGGAGCAAAATTGTTCGTGTTTGGGAATAGGAGAAGGTTAGAATGGAACAAACGTATATTGTTTTCCGGATCAACTGTTGGTTACCGGGAATAAACCAGCTTGGGTTCCGGACATGCCATCCATATTTTCGGCTCAGCCCCCTAACGAAAGGGCACCGGTAATGAACAATAAAATCGGCCCTTCCTGTTTCTGTGATGATATGATGTCCGAATGGCAAGTTTATCATTTACGTGAAAAGGAGGAACCTGACATGATTAGTGAATTTCAGGATACAGTGCCTCGACCAACGAATGGATTCCCGCCTATACATCTGGATAACAACAAGTATGAGAATGTCCTGGAACATCTGGATAGCGGTATTATGTTGTTTGACAGTCACGGTGTATTGACGTTTATTAACGTTCAGATGGCAAAATTGTTGGAGCTTCCAAGAAGTCTGTTGAGCGGCTGCACCCTGATGCAAATGCTGCATCATCCACAGATGAGCCGATTCAAGAAAAAGAAAATTTTACGTATCTATCGGGAAACTATCTTTCATCGTAAGCGCTATCATGAGCTGATTGATGAGTATGGCAGGCATTGGCTGGTTACAGTAACGTATGGGGATCAGATGGATGGAGACTTTCTGTTCAGTGTTAAGGACGTCTCCGATTATAAACAAATTGAGCAGACCGCTTATCAGAATGACAAACTTGCAATGTTGGGGCGGATTTCGGCATCCATTGCCCATGAGATTCGCAATCCTTTGACGGCTATTCGTGGATTCATCCAGCTGCTTCGGCCTCATTTGCTGCAATTGGGAAAAGACGAGTACGCTCGAATCATACTGACGGAGATTGACAGGGCGAATGATATTATCTACGAATTTCTGAATTCCTCCAAGCCGTCAGCCCCGCAGAAGACCATTATGTCAGTTAACTCTTTGCTCAAAGAGGTGGTCTTGCTGACAGAAAGCGAAGGGTTAATGAAGGGATGCGAGATCATCTTAGATGAAGCAGAAGTCCCGTTAAATGTGTCTATTGATGTCAAACAGATTAAGCAGGTTATTTTGAATATGGTGAAAAATGCGATGGATGCCATAGAGGATGTCGGAGAAGAACATGCAGGTCTGATTCGAGTCTCTATGGAAACCGAGAACAAGTATGTGCAGATTTCGATAGCGGACAATGGGCAGGGAATGGACCACAATACACTTGTACGACTGTTTGATCCATTCTTTACCACCAAAGAGAGCGGAACGGGGCTGGGACTTTCGGTGAGTTACCGGATTATCAAAAATCATGGAGGTACCATCTCTGTGGATAGCAAAAAAGGAGAGGGCACCCGTTTCATGATCATGCTCCCTCTGGTGTAATGACAAGAGCAATGGAACAGGAATTGGCTAACTGCCGGTTCCTGTTGTTTTTTATTGAAACGATTAGGGTTATAGTTAGAATGAATGCGAATACATAAGCTTTATTTTACGGGAGGATGGACTGATATGGATATCCAGGGAATGGAACAAATGAACAAACAGCTAATGAACCATGTTGGAAAGATCATTGTGGGGAAAGACCATACGATTGAGTTGGTGATGACAGCTATCATTGCATCAGGGCATGTCCTGCTGGAGGATGTACCCGGTACGGGGAAAACCATGCTGGCAAAATCAGTAGCTTCTTCACTGGACTGCACCTTTCAGCGTATTCAGTTCACACCGGATCTGTTGCCGTCCGACTTGACGGGTATTCATTTCTTCAATCAAAAAGAAGGTGATTTTGAATTCAGACCCGGCCCTCTCTTTGCCAACCTTGTCCTTGCAGACGAAATAAACCGGGCTACACCGCGTACTCAATCCAGCTTGCTGGAGTGTATGGAAGAGCGCCAGATCAGCATTGATGGCTCCACAAGACAACTGGAGCGTCCATTTATCGTCATTGCCACACAAAACCCGATAGATAATCAAGGGACCTTTCCGTTACCCGAAGCACAAATGGATCGGTTTATGATGAAGATCCGAATGGGTTACCCAAACAGTGAAGAGAGTGTAGAAATTTTGAGACGGACGGTAGCGCGTCGTTCTGTCACCGACCTGTCTGCGATCATTAGTCGTGAGCAATTGCTTGAGGCACAGAGCGCGTATACATCGGTTCAAATCGACGAAGATCTGTTGCGATATATTATCCGTCTGACAGAAGCTACCAGACAGCATGCCGAGTTGTCACTGGGCGTAAGTCCACGAGGGGCTCAGGCGCTGCTTAAGGCGAGTCAGGCCTGGGCTGCATTACATGGCAGAGATTTCGTTCTGCCTGATGATATTAAAATATTGGCGGTGCCCGTGCTAGCCCATCGACTTGTATTCCGTAACCGGGTAAGGCAGCAAGAGGGCTTGGCGGAACGCATCATTCAGGAGCTTTTGACTCAGACGGACGTGCCGACAGAAAATCTTGCTGCAGGCAGCGGGCGATAGCTTATGGCATTATTATGGCTTGTCATTGTTGGTGTCATCATTATTGGAGTACAAGGCATATGGTTCGGCCGTCCCGCCTTATACAAGCTCAAGTACACCAGACAATTCAGCAAAATGCGTTGTTACGCCGGAGATGAGCTCGAGATGGTAGAGACGATTTCAAATGAGAAACGAATTTCGGTTCCCTGGCTCAGACTTGAAGCCATGATGCCCGTCTCTTTTGTTTTTCGATCCGGTTCAGGCATGGATATCAGCCAGGGAGATATCTACCAGAATCATAAAAGCATCTTCACATTGAAACCGTTTACTCGTATTACGCGCAAGCATCCCTTCGTATGCAGCAGACGTGGAATATATACGTTAAACACCGTGACCATGACTGGAGGGGATCTCTTTGGCCTTTGGCGCATAACCAAGTCGATTCCCGTTCATCTAAACATGATTGTGTATCCTTCACTCGTTCATGCTGAAGATCTTCCCGCGATCTATCAGGTATGGCAGGGAGAGGTCGAAGTCTCCCGCTGGATTGTTGAAGATCCCTTTCTCATCCTCGGCGTTCGTCCGTATGGTGCGGGCGACCCAATGAATCGTATTCACTGGAAAGCGAGTGCTCGTACGGGTGAACTTCAGGTATACAAACAGGGATGGACTGCCGACCCCCAATCCTGGATTGTGGTCAACATTCAGGAGTCTGCAGACATGTGGAGTGTTGTTACCCGTCCCGAGACGATCGAACGGGCACTCCGTTATGCGGCAACTGCAGCTGCGGACGCGATTGGGAGAGGGTTGCCTGCAGGATTTGCTCATAATGGTTATCGTGTGAGTGGAGGGCAGGATCCATTGCGGATTGAGCCGGATTACGGCAGTCCTCATCTGGAGAGGTTACTGGAAGCTATGGCGGAGACGGAATTAAAATGCATGGTTCCGATGGAGCAATTCCTGAGCGATGAAGTACAACGAAACGAAGAAGCACAGCAGGCTCGCAGTTATCTCTTAATTACATCCTATGTATCCCCTGCCATGGATCATGAGATTGCTCGTTTGCATGAACAGGGCCATCGTGTGACCGTACTCCCGGTAGAGGGTGGGAAAAGCGATTCAAAGGCGGTGAGTGCATGAGTGATTCCAGGAGTTCCAAGGAAAGAGTACTTTTATCCACATTGGCCGTTCTATTGATCGGTGTGTACCTCTACCCGTTTTTGACACTTACATCACTGTATGCGGCAGGACATTTGCCATACACATTGATGGGGATCTTCGTTGTGGCTGGATCGATAGGTCAGTGGGTACAGCACAGATGGCCAGCTATTAGCGAAAAAAACACCTTTATTCGATGGGGCGCAGCGCTGATTATGGGGCTGTTGGTCTCATTCATTATCTCTTTAATATTGGGGCTTCCTTTACCTGATTTGCTGACAGCAGCGGTATGGGGAGTGATTTCTGCCTATGTTGGATTGAATGTCCAACCTGTCTTTCGCTCCATTTTGATTTGGCGCTTGCAGATTTTTGGTGTGCTCACTGCGATCGTATGCAGTGGGGCAGCCAACGGAATTGAATTCATGCAACCTCTCCGAGGGTATGCAGGAACCATATATGCAGCAGGGGTCATCAGTTTTGCTGGTTGGTTGGTAGGTCAATACAGTGTGCAGCTGGATCGGGCGATATTGAATGATGGCCAAAGAAGGATTGTACTGCGTGAGTTCGCCCGAGCGAATCATCAGCGTTTGGGATGGATGCTGATTGTAATTGCAGGAATTGGTGCTTTCCCCAGTCTTGTTGCCTGGTTAGGTCCATTGCGTGACCGTCTGCTTGCCTGGATCAGAGGTTTACTGGGTTCGAGCTCCAATCAGGATGTTCCGATTACACCTACAGCTCCAAATGAACCACCGATGCTACCTGAAGGGATGGAGGCATCAGGGGAGCCCTCTGTTTTCTGGGATATCTTGGGGTGGGTAGTTATGGGGGCTGTTGCAGTAGTTGTCCTGTGGCTTATTCTGCGGTTGGGCCAGAAGGCCATAAACAAACTTATGGATCGTTTCAAAGGGCTGCTGCAGCCCGGTCAGAAGAAGGGTGAACCCCGGACAGAGTATGTGGATATCAGTGAAACGTTAGAGGCGCCGGCGAAAACGCGGAAAACTTGGTTCCGCAGGAAGGAGCCGCTGCCTTCGCAGGATGCTGAACGTATTCGATTTTATTACCGGAAGTGGATCGACAGAGCTGCAGCCCGGGGTGTGGATATACAGGGGGCACATACGCCACTGGAGGCCGCAGAGACCATTGTTCAGCATGAAGCCAGAGAAGATGATGAGCGGCTCTCTGCAATGCTGCCAGATCACTATAATGCTGTTCGATATGGCAAGAAATCTCCAGACGATTCCGAGATGAGTGAGATTGATCGGATATGGAAATCTTATCGAAGTAAATAAGTCGGGAATCCCTTTACTTTTCTTGTTGCGTTCAAGTATCATGAGAGGAATACACAAGTTGGTCAGAAAAGGAGCAGACATTAATGAAGACAAATCATTGCAAAATAGTAGATTGTACAATCCGTGATGGTGGATTGGTAAATAACTGGGACTTTAGCGTGGACTTTGTTCAACAGCTCTATGCTGGATTGAATGAAGCTGGCGTTGATTATATGGAAATTGGATACAAAAACTCGCCCAAGCTCTTGAAAGGGGCAGAAGAAGCAGGACCATGGCGTTTTCTGAATGATGATTTCCTGCGCAAGGTTATCCCGCAAAAAGGCAACACCAAATTGTCTGCACTGGTTGATGTCGGTCGTGTGGACGAGAATGACATTCTGCCACGCAGCGAAAGCATGCTGGATCTAATCCGTGTAGCGTGCTACAGCAAGGATGTAGACAAGGCGCTTGCCCTGGTACAAACGTTCCATGATCGTGGGTATGAAACAACGCTCAACATTATGGCATTGTCTAACGTGATGGAAAATGAACTGTTGGAAGCATTTGAACTAATCAAGGAAAGTGCTGTGGATGTTGTATACATAGTAGACTCCTATGGTAGCCTGGATCATAACGATGTGAAATATCTGGTGGAGAAGTTCAAGACTCACTTGCCAAACAAACGTCTTGGCGTTCATACGCACAATAACATGCAACTGGCATTCTCCAATACACTGATCGCAGCTGAGCTTGGCGTTGAACTGCTGGATGCTTCTGTATACGGGATGGGCCGTGCTGCCGGGAACTGTCCGACTGAACTGCTTGTTGCCCACTTGAAAGGCACGAAATATAATTTGCGTCCTGTACTTGGTGTATTGGAGCAATTGATGGTCCCGCTCAGAGAAAAAGAAGAGTGGGGTTACATTCTGCCTTACATGATTACAGGTACGTTGGACGAGCATCCTCGTTCGGCAATGACACTGCGTTCGTCGGCGGATAAAGATAAAGTTGTCGATTTTTATGATAAACTGACCACACCAGAAGTGAATTTTGATAAATAAAATAGGCTTAAATACAGTTGTAAACTAAAGAAACATGGAGTCCTGTGAGGATTCTGTGTTTTTTTTAGTTCTAAATGCCTTATTTTTCGACGTTTATATGAATATATATTCCTAGGAGTACATATTTTTTAGTTCACGTCTGCGGAATTAAATGTTATTATGTACCAGATAGCATGTTTGTGCATGTGAATTGAACGTTGGTAGATATGAAAATGTCGAATATTGTAACAAAAGATATTTTTATAGTTAAGGTATTTCAGGATAGGTGATCCCGGGAAGGAAAAACACGGCATGAAGGCTAATCAGCAAGATCAGAGAAAAATAGGTTGGGTCGCTATAGGCGGCTTATTGTGTTTCCTCGCAAGTCAATGGTTTCGTTCTTCTACAAGCTCTGATCTGATCATATCGGGTTACCCGGTTCTGACACTCTTGGGTGGATTCGCTGCGGCAGCGGCCTGTATCGGCATTTACAATCAAAGCTGGTTATTCCAGACGCAAAGGCTGACCCTGAGAAGGGTCATGATGACTACGTTGTTTTTATTAATTGGTTTGTTTGAATTGGTTCACATCGTATCTTTTGCCGAAGAAATGCCGAGTGGTGCCATGGCCGAGTCCGATTTCTCGCTGAAAATGATGACGCTTGGATCTCTTGCTTGTGCGGCAGGTTTGCTGTTCATCTATACGGTCAAAGAGAAGGAAATTGCGTTACCACGCAAATTTTTACTGTTTAGCGGAACGCTGGGTATGTTTGTTGTATTGTACATATTGGCTATTCAGGAATGGGCCGTGCTGCCAAACTTAATGGCGGGTGATGTGATTGGCGGAATGTTTACCCTTAGTCATTTTCTGGTGGGCATCCTGTATGGTGTGACTGCGGTAGTGTTATTCGTTCATTGGAAAAAAAACAGAGATGGAGATTTGCCTTCCATTCTTTGCGCTATCCTGTGTTTTTTCTATGGCGAATGTTACTTAGTTTCCGCAACGCAGATTAATGATATCAATCTGTTGTTGGGTCTATTCAGCGATTGTCTGGCCTATTTCTTTATCCAGAAGGGACTGTATTCGTCCGTAGTGGATATGCCTTTCCTCAAACAGCAGGTAGCTGAAGCAAAAATGAACTTTATTGCTCATCATGATGATGTAACAGGGCTGCCGAATCGTCGTCGCCTTTCTCAACGACTTAAAGTGATGATGGACGAGGCTGTGGTGGAGGAGCAGCTTGTCGGCGTACTGGTACTAAACATTAACCGATTCAAAACGATTAATGATTCACTGGGTCAACAAGCAGCTAACCGTGTACTTCGTCAGGTAGGGCAGCGTCTGAAACATTCTTCACTCCCGGGAGAGGAAGTGTTCGGACTGGGAAGAGATGAGTTCGTTTTGACCATGACAGACTTCTTCATTACAGATACAGCATTACGGCGGACAAGATCCATTTTGCAACTATTCGAAAAACCTGTAACGGTAGATGGAAACGAATATCATCTTACCCTGGGTATTGGTATGGCGATATTCCCGCACGACGGAGACTCACCGGAGGAGATCATTCAGAATGCGGATACGGCCTTGCATCATGCCAAAGATCAGGGAGTGGAGCTCAACCGGTATGCCCATGCGATGCAGATGAAAGCCCAGGAGCGGTTGCAGCTTGAGAATGATCTGCGTAAAGCATTGGATCGGGGACAGTTCTACCTGGTATATCAGCCGCAGGTTAATTTGGCAAGTGGCTTGATTGTGGGTATGGAGGCTTTGGTACGCTGGCAGCATCCGCTTAGAGGATCGGTATCCCCTGCAGAATTTATTCCACTTGCAGAGGAAAGCGGGCTGATTGTTCCTCTTGGAGAATGGGTGCTGCGAGAGGCCTGTGCTCAGAACAAACGGTGGCAAGAAGCAGGTTACCGCAAACTGTGTGTGTCAGTTAACCTCTCTATGAGACAGTTCAGGCATTCCCATCTGCTGGATAATATTAGCAGCATCCTTAAGGAAACAGGATTGGAACCAGTATGGCTCGAACTTGAGATCACGGAAAGCATGACGTTTGATAAAGATCGTGCCTTTGAACAATTGCGGAAAATCAAGGAGATTGGTGTGCATATCAGTATTGATGATTTTGGAACAGGGTACAGCTCCCTTCATTATCTGAAAGATCTGCCAATTGACCGGCTCAAGATCGACCGTTCCTTTGTCAATGAAGTCATGGAGGATAGTAACAATGCCGCGATTGTGTCGACCATTACGTCCATGGCCCATCACTTGCATTTGAAAGTAACAGCCGAGGGTGTTGAGAATGAGGACCAGCTGTCATTTCTTCGTAATCAGCATTGTCACGAGGCTCAGGGGTACTTTTTCAGCAAGCCGATTGCAGCAGCGGACTTCGAGAAGAAGTTTTTGTGTGATGTAGATAAACCCACGGGATAGGATGGGCAGAGGCGTAGGACGCTTCTGTCTTTTTTTTGTTTTGAAAGGTTAGGTTGGAAATGAAAAAAAAGTTGCAAGCCTTGGAGGTTCGTGGTATATTATTTTTGTAAAATTCGTGTTAATGTTCCTCGAAACTTGACGGGACGTAGCTCAGCTTGGTAGAGCACCTGGTTTGGGACCAGGGGGTCGCATGTTCAAATCGTGTCGTCCCGATTATTATTCGTGCGGGTGTAGTTCAATGGTAGAACTTTAGCCTTCCAAGCTAATAGCGTGGGTTCGATTCCCATCACCCGCTTAACCAAAGCAACATCCGAAACCCTTGTGAAAACAAGGGTTTTTCTTTTTTTTTGGAGGCATATGTATTTCAATTGTATTGGGATGAGATGTGGATTTCGAATTCAAAACCTTTGCTTTTTCCCCATCATCTGGTACAATAACGGAGAAATCGATACTACACATGAATGAGAGGTAACCATACGTCCCATGAAGTAAAACACATGAATTGAACCCCAGTAACTGCAGAGAGTGTATTGACGCAGTCAGCCAAAAAGCGGCTGAGCAATGAGGGGATTCGTGTGTCCAAATTCAGCTATGGGATCAGGTATGGAACCAGGCAGGCTGTTCTGGCTTGTGTATACCCTTATAAGGGTTCTTTGTTCATACCGTGGGTATCTTATGCTTGTTTGTTGACGCTTTATCCAATCCTGAATTGCCAGACCGCCGGCTGATGCCAGCGGTTTTTTTATTTTGAATTGCAGGAAGGATGAGGCCTCATGATGACAATGGTACGCCTACATGAAGTATCGAAAGAATGGAACGGGAATGAGTTGTTCGCAGGATTGAATCTGGAAATAAATGAAGGTGAGCGGCTTGCCATTTTGGGTCGCAACGGGTGTGGCAAGACCACCTTACTACGCATCATTCTTGGAGAAGAAGAAGGGGGTGGACGTATTGAACGCCACATTCCGCAGCAGGAGTGGGGATTCATGCGCCAGCGCTCCGTGATAGAACCTGATATTAATGTGCTTGATGCCGTCCGGCAGGAAAGTGGGCAGATCTACGAGGTGAAGCGTGACCTGGAAGAGCTGGAACGGCAGATGAGCAAGAGTAATGTAGAAGATGAGCAGCGGTTACTCGCAGCGTATACTATCGCAATGGAACAATATGAGCTGCTGAACGGGTATATGTGGGAGACTGAGGTAGAGAAGGTACTGACGCGTCTCGGGTTATCGTCGGAACATTGGAGCAGGCCGTATCATTCCTTGAGCGGCGGACAAAAAACAAAGGCTAGACTCGCGGGACTGCTGGTCAGTAAACCGAAATTTTTGATTCTGGATGAACCGACAAATCATCTGGATGAAGAAAGTATGCGCTGGCTTGAAGAATGGCTCTCCTCCTATACGGGTACACTGCTGTTTGTCTCTCATGACCGGACCTTTATTGACCAGGTGGCAACGGGTGTTGTTGAGTTCAGCTCGGATGCACTGACCAAATATAAAGGGGGCTACACGGATTACAAAGGCCATAAGGAACGCGAATGGCGTGAGCAGGAAGCAACGTACCGCAGGCAGGAGCTGGAGCGGAAGGCGCTGGAAGAGACGATTCGCAATTATCAGCAGTGGTTTCATCAGGCTCATAATTCAGCGACCGATGTGGAGGTCAAAATCACTCAGAGCTTCTACAAAGCAAAGGCCAACAAGAATATTTCCCGCTACCATGCCAAACAGAAACAATTGGAGCGTCTGGAGAAAGAACGGGTGGATAAACCTGGTGAAGCTGCCAAATTAAACATGGAACTGCAGGTGGATACACTGGCTGCCCGTCAGCTCCTTGCACTGCAAGACGTTAGCTTTGGTTATCCGGGAGGGCTTACATTGCTTCACAACCTTCGGCTTGCCATCGAACGTGGAGATCGTCTTGCCGTACGCGGACCGAATGGAACTGGCAAGACGACACTGCTCAAACTGATGATTGGCGAACTGGAACCAAGCCAAGGCAAGGTGACACGCCATCCGCAGCTAAAGATCGGCTATTTTTCGCAGGAGCTTGAGGGGTTACCGGAAAGTGAGACGCTCCTGGACAGTTTGCTCAGTCTCCCATCTATGACCCAAAGCGCTGCACGTACCATTCTGGGATGCTTTTTATTCTCGCGGGATGATGTGTTCAAGCGTATTGGGAATTTGAGTATGGGGGAGAAGTGCAGGGTTGCTTTCCTGCGGTTGTATTTCGGTGGGGCCAATCTGCTGGTATTGGATGAACCGACGAATTATCTGGATATTGACACACAGGAAGTAATGGAGAATATATTGAAGCAGGCATCCGGAGCGCTGGTACTCGTATCCCATGACCGTATGCTGACCAAAGTACTCGCCAATCGTTTGCTTGATCTGGAGGCGGGTGGCAAGACTGCGCTGTTTGAGGGTGGAGTGGAGGACTGGGAGCAATCTATCAAACTGCGAGAGTCTGCCCTAGAGGTTCGGGAGTCAGACGATGAACGGCTGCGGCTTGAAATGCGGTTGTCCGAGTTGTTATCTCCCATGAACAGTGCAGGCAATGAGGTGTTAACTAAGCCTGATGATGCAGTCGAACGGGCGGCTGAGGTTGCCGTGGTTCGCGAAATTCAGCGTCGTTTGAAGCAGCTGCATGAGCTGCGAAAACAGAAGTAATGGATTGACGAAGCGAATTCAATCTCATTTTTGGGCATAACGTTACATCACGCGGCTTTACAGCTTGCTATTTCGAGTGATTTTGCATATAATAATGGACGATCATCAGTAAATTTAAAGGTTTTTCTGACATGCAAACGTGATGATGGAGACAAGTAAGCAGTGCCTCTGGACAGGGAGGAAGCGCCGTAGATTGAGAGCGTTTCTGTAGAACAAGGCTGCTGAAATTCACTCCGGAGCGGTTCCCTGAACCATATCATGCGATTCATCGCAGGAGTTAGTAGGGGTTAACGGTTAACGGTCGTTATTCCGTATAGAGTGAGGCAGACATGTTGCAGGCCGGAAGGGCAGGGCAGCACTGAATGTCTAACAAGGGTGGTACCACGGTCTTTTCGTCCCTTCAGGGGAGAGAAGGCCTTTTTTTGTTGCATTAAACCACATAAAGGGGGCATTTACACATGAAAGAACGTTTGGAGGCATTAAAGATCGAAGCGCTGGAACAGCTGTCTGGCGTGAACGATCCACAGACGCTGAGTGATCTGCGTGTAAAGTATTTGGGAAAGAAGGGTGCATTGACCGAGATTTTGCGCGGAATGGGTGCGCTTAGTGCAGAGGAACGTCCGGTGATCGGCCAGGTTGCCAATGATGTTCGCGGTGCCATTGAAGAAGTCATTGACAGCAAGCAGGAGCAGTTCCAAAAGGAAGAGACGGCGAAACGTCTGCAATCCGAGAAAATTGATGTGACCCTGCCGGGACGTCGCGGACGCCAGGGCGGACTGCATCCACTGACCAAAGTGGTACAGGAAATCGAAGATATTTTCATCGGTATGGGCTACCGCGTAGCGGAAGGTCCTGAGGTTGAAATGGATTATTATAACTTCGAAGCGCTGAATCTGCCGAAGAACCATCCGGCGCGTGATATGCAGGATTCCTTCTATGTAACGGAGGATCTGTTGATGCGTACACATACGTCACCCGTTCAAGTTCGCACCATGCAAAGCATGAAAGGCGAAGTACCTGTTAAGGTCATCTGTCCGGGGAAAGTATACCGTCGTGACGATGACGATGCAACGCATTCGTTTCAGTTCAATCAGGTTGAGGGGTTGGTCATTAGCGAGAACATTCGCATGAGTGACCTGAAAGGTACTTTGCTGCAATTCGTACGCGAAATGTTCGGTGCACACACCGAAATTCGTCTGCGTCCAAGCTTCTTCCCGTTCACGGAGCCAAGTGCGGAAGTGGATGTAACTTGTGTACAATGCGGCGGCAGTGGCTGCCGGGTATGTAAACAGACGGGCTGGCTTGAAATCCTAGGCGGCGGTATGGTTCATCCGAAAGTGCTCGAGATGGGCGGTTATGATCCGGAGAAATACAGTGGGTTTGCATTCGGAATGGGCGTAGAGCGTATTGCCATGCTGAAATATGGCATTGATGATATTCGTCATTTCTACAACAGTGATATGGCGTTCCTGAAACAGTTCGGACGACTGTAAATACCGAAGTAGCATACAGGGCGAACGCCCTTCATTTGCAACACCAATTCATAGATTAGGAAGTGAACGTCCATGAGAGTATCGACAGATTGGCTGTCTGATTATATCGCGCTGGAAGGCGTGGAACCGCAAGAATTGGCTGAGAAAATCACCCGAGCGGGGATCGAGATTGATGTAGTGGAGAACCGGAACCAGGGCGTGCATAACGTGGTTGTCGGTTACGTGAAGAGCAAGGAGAAGCACCCTGACGCTGACAAGCTGAATGTATGTGTGATTGATGCCGGTCAGGAAGAGGATCTGCAAATCGTATGTGGTGCAAAAAATGTGGATGCTGGTCAAAAAGTAGTCGTTGCCCTGGTCGGAGCGAAGCTCCCTGGTGGACTCGATATCAAAAAAGCCAAGCTGCGCGGCGTCGTGTCCCTTGGCATGATCTGCTCTGCGAAAGAGCTGGGTATGAACGACAAGTTGCTGCCGAAAGACCAGCAGGAAGGCATTCTCGTTCTGCCAGAACAGACGGAGATTGGCACGCCAATCAGCCAGGTTCTCGGTCTTGATGATTATGTGCTTGAACTGGACCTGACGCCAAATCGTTCCGACTGTCTCAGCATGCGTGGCGCGGCTTATGAAGTTGGTGCCATCCTGGGTCGTGAAGTGAAGCTGCCTGATCCCAAAGAGCAGCTGGTGGAAATCAGTGATGCGGCTGCGAATCATATCTCGGTTGAGATTACGGCTGGCGAACAATGCAGTCATTATGCAGCCCGCTATATAACTGGGATCAAGCTTGGAGCGTCTCCGCAATGGATGCAAAACCGGTTGATGGCTGCTGGTATCCGTCCGATTAATAATATCGTTGACATCACGAACTATGTCATGCTGGAATACGGACAACCGCTGCATGCATTTGATGCAGATAAGCTGGAGAAGGGCCACATTGAAGTGCGGATGGCCAAAGAAGGCGAAACGATCGTGACCCTGGATAGCCAGGAGCGCAAGCTGGAACCGCATATGCTGCTTATTACAGATGGCGTGAAACCGGTAGCCATCGCGGGTGTTATGGGTGGCGAAAATTCCGAGGTATCGGAAACCACAGTGAATCTGTTGCTGGAATCCGCCAAGTTCGACGGCGGAACCGTTCGGAAAACGTCGCGCCAACTGGGGCTGCGTTCCGAAGCAAGCATGCGTTTTGAAAAGGAAGTTGACCCGGCTGCTGTCATTACGGCGTTGAATCGTGCGGCTGAGTTAATCCAGCGTTATGCGGAAGGCGAAGTTCATCAAGGGATTGTGGAAGCGGGAACAGCGGGTGCGGATAAACGTGTTGTGCAGCTGTCGCTGGATAAACTGAATCGATATCTGGGAACGGATTTGTCCCTCCTTGAAGTGAAAACCATTTTCGCTCGTCTGCACTTTGCGTGTGGTGATGCGAAGCAGGGTCTGCTTGATGTGGAAGTGCCAAGCCGCAGAGGGGATATTACCCTTGATGTGGATCTGTTTGAAGAGATTGCCCGTTTGTATGGATATGACAATATTCCAACCACATTGATCGAAGGACCAACAACACCAGGTGCTTACACACCATCCCAGGCAATGCGACGTACCATTCGTGGTCTGTTTGCAGGCAGCGGCTGGCAGGAAATGATCAGTTATTCGTTCGTTCACCCGAACAACGTATCCTTGTTCCCCGCTTTGACAGAAGGCAGTCAAGCGGTGAAGCTGGCTATGCCAATGAGTGAGGATCGCAGTGTGCTCCGCAAGAGCATTTTACCGCAAATGCTGGATGCAGCAGTGTACAACATGAATCGCAAAGCCGATTCACTGGCTGTGTTCGAAGTGGGCAGTGTGTTCTTCACCGAAGAGGAGAAGCTGACCAAGCAGCCACACGAAATTCCGGTGTTGAGCTTGCTGCTTACGGGAAATCGGGCATCCCAGCAGTGGAATGTGGGAGCAGAAAAAGTGGACTTCTTCGATCTGAAAGGTGCACTTGAGAACCTGTTCGCCTACGTGGGTCTGGAGCAACGTATTCGTCTGGTGGCTGACAGTCCTGAAGGATTCCACCCGGGACGTTCTGCATCTGTATACTTGGAAGCTAAAGATGGCAGTGAAGGCAAATTGATCGGTACGATGGGTCAATTGCATCCTGAACTGCAGCAGCAATATGATCTGAACGACGTGTACCTCGCCGAGATTGGACTTGAAGCGATCTACAGCGAAGCGGATACGGACATCCGTTATCGTGAGCTTCCACGTTTCCCAGCAGTTGAGCGGGATATTGCCGTGGTTGTTAGCAAAGATATCGAAGCAGGGGATATGCTGCGTGCCATTCGTGAATCTGCGGGTGAGCTGCTGCAAACGGTACAGGTATTTGATGTGTTCACAGGCAGCAAACTGGGTGATGACAAGAAGAGCGTAGCTATGGCTCTCGTTTATCGCAATCGTGAACGGACTTTGACTGATGAAGAAATTACCGAGGTTCATGCTCGTGTGGTTGCTCGTCTGGAAGAGCAATTCGGAGCCGAATTGCGTAAATAGAACATAAGTCAATTTTTTGAACAAAGATTAGCAGGAATTGCTTGAAGTCACATCGAATCCTTAGCATTAGAGGATCGATGTGACTTTTTTTGTTTTACAGCTTAGAATCAACATACAGACTTGAAGGAGGGCACAACTGTGACTACACCTGATCGTACACGCGTCACCGTAGAGATCTACGGGACTTCCTATAAACTGGTTGGCAGCAGTGCCGACTATATGAAACAAGTAGCTAATCTGGTGGATGAGCGAATGAGCGCCATCTCCAAACATCATTCCCGACTGGATACTCCGCGCATTGCGGTGCTGGCAGCTGTACATATGGCTGAGCAGTCTCTTCAGACTCAGGAAATTCGGAATGAGCTGAAAATGCTGACCGGTGAACGTACCGAAATGAGAAATGAACTCAATCGGCTGAACGCCATACAAAGTGAACATCAGCAGGAATTGGAACGTCGAGATCTCGCTTTGGCTGAAGCAGCGAAGCTAAAGAATGAGGCGGAACAGGCTCTTGCAAAGCTCCAGAAGGACCAGCAGGCAGAGGTGGCCAAGCTCAATGCATTGCTTGAGCAGGAACGAGCTCAGGCAGCAGATCGTGAGCAGAAGCTTCAGGCTCAAACTGCGGCTCAATTGAAAGCAGCGGAAGAGAAGGCGCAGGTCCGTCTGAAAGAAGCGGAAGAAAAAGCAGCAAATCAACTCAAAAATGCACAGACTCAAGCGGCGATCCAGCTGAAGGAAGCACAGTCACGCGCAGCAACGGAGCTACAGCAGGCTCAGGCCAAAGCGACCGCACAATACAAGGAACTGCAGGATAAGACAGCGGCTCAACTGAAAGAAGCAGAAGCACGAGCTGTGGCAGAGCGTCAGAAAATTGAAGTTCAGGCTGCACAGCAGATACAAGTGGCTAAAGAACAAGCCGAAGCTGCAATTCTATCTGAATTGGAACAAGCCGAGGTCCAATTGCAAAAAGTTCAGGAAGATGCCCAGCTTCGATATCGTGAACTTCAGTCCGAGATGGAAAAGCGTATCCAGCAGGCAAAGCAAACTGCTGCGAACCATGCGCAAGAACTGACTGTAAAGGCAAAGGAAGAACAGACAGCACTGCTGCAACAAGCAGAGCAGAAGCGACGAGCTGAGATCGAAGAGCTGAATGCAACGTTCAAGGAATCATCCGAACAGGCCGAATTGGAATGGCTGGAAAAAGAAGCAGCTTATGAAGAGCAGATTCAACAAATCAATGAAGCGGCCCGGGCTCAGGCAGCCGAAGCAGCAGTAACGGCTGAGGCTTTGCTGCAAGAGGAACGCAGCAAGCTGAAGCAGCAGCTTGAGGAAGAACGTAAACAGGCGCAGGTGCGCCTGACAGATATTGAAGGTCAATTAGTCGAAGTACGGAAGCAACTCAAGAATGCTCAAGAGGTAATGGTGGATCAGGAGCAGCAGCTCCAACAGGAGCGTAGCCAAACGGAGACGTTGCGCAATGAACAAGCCGTATACAAACAGGAACAGGATGTTCAGCTTCGTCGAATTACGGAACTTGAGCAGCAACTGGAACAATTGAAAGCAGACAGTGCAGAGTTGCATAAACAGCTTCGTAACGCAGAAGCTGATGTCCAACAGTCCCGGGAAGCGCAGCAGCAATGGAAGCAGCAGTATAACGAGACCGTTGAGCGTGAAACCTCTCTGACAGCACAGCTGCGCAAAGTTCAGGAGCAGCATGCCCAGCTTGAACAGGAGATCACAAAACTCCGTGAAGCCGAAGTGAAATCCGAGGATGAGCAGCGCAGATTGCAAAAAGTGCTTGAGCAGGCCCATGCAGCAGTTCGCACTTTGCAAAATGAGATCAGTACACTGACGCAAAGCGAGCAATCTTGGAAAGAAAAAGCGGAACAACGTCTGATTGAGATCGGTGAATTGGAAACTCAGGTTCTTGAAGCTGCAGAGCAAAATGAGACGCTGGAATTGGGCGTGCAGTCTCTTCATGATGAATTGTCTGTGGTTAAAGAAGAGGCTCGCCATGCTGGTGAAGAAACCGAACGTTATATAGCGCGAGCAAGCCTCATGGAGCAAGAACGAGAAGAAATTAGCCAGGAAATGAATGAAGTCCGTGCAGAGCTGTACCAGCTGCAGGAAAGTTATAAACAAATCCGTAAGGATTACAGCGATGCACTTCAACGTGAAGAGGACTATAATCGCAAACTGAATAAAATGAGTGAAGAAAAGGAAGAAATCGTTCGTGCCCTTGAAGAATCCAGACAGCATGCCAAACAGCTATCTGAACGGATGAATGAACAAGGCAGTCTGCTAACTCAGACAGAGGAGGAAGCACTGGAGTGGCAAATCAAGCATGAAGAATTATCTGCGAAACAAGCAGAGCTTTCTTCTCGCCTGCAACAGCTGACTGCTAGGGAAGGTGAGTTAAGCACCAAGGTAGAACAGGCGGAGCAACAAGAACAGGTTTGGCAGCGTCGTGCAGATGAATGGGCGGCTCAGGAGCAATCCTGGAAGGATCGCTGGGCGGCACTGGAGAACGAATTAAACCTCTGGCAGAAAGAGAGCGCCGCCAGTGTTGAAAAGGTAGAAGAGCTGAAGCAGGAGCGCGAGCAGCTTGCCAAGCAGCATACCGAGGCGATCGAAGAAAAACAAACGATGGAACATGAATTGCTGGAGATCGGTGAGCGGTATGAACTTGCAGCTCATCAATTGCGTTTACTGCAAGTTGAACGTGAGATGGAGCAAGAAAAGGCGGAGCAGCTAAATACGGATTACCGCCAGTTACGGGATGAATATACGAAATTGCAGACGGAATATAACGAATGGATTGAATTGATTGAGCAGGATCAGACCTAACCTGATGATGATGTCATAACTCGAATCCTGCACAGCGCACTTGTGTACAATTTGTTATAATGAAGAAAGAGCTCCCGTCGTTACGGGGGCTCCTTGTTTTGAACTCTATTCGTCAACAATAATTTTGGAGATCATACTTCCATGACCACTTCCACAATAAACGGAACAGGACATTTCAAATTCCCCTGCTTTGTCGGGAGTAATCACTTTGGAATTGTTCTTGGTATCCAGCCGAAGGTTCAGCTCTGGCACGAGAACGCCATGGTTACCGTTCGTATTTTCATAGACAATCTTAACCGGTACCCCTTTTTTCAAGTGGTATTCAGGCTGGTCGAATTCATAGTTGCTCGCTTTGATTACCAGTTCTTCGCTTGCTGTAACACCCGAATCGGATTCGCCGTTTGATTCGGCGGATTGTCCGGTTCCTCCACATGCAGCAAGGACCAGGGTCAACATACAGGCTGCAAGCCATGCCATGCCTCTCTTCATCATGTGCCTCCTTAAAAGCGTGATATGGATAAAATTTGAATGATTTCTCCAGCCATCATACCGTAAATTGACGATGCCTGTACATGCTGCCTATGTCGTTTTTTTGAACTTCACATAAGCTTGGCATAAAAATAAACCTCATCAGGCATATAAGCCATCAGAGGTTTAGGGGAAGCTGGCAACAGGGTATAGGGGGTTAAGTAGGCACAGTGGAGTCTATGCGTGATTTTTAGATCTTCTTCCAGCATCAAAAGGCGTGGAGACCGGAATGAAGAGATCAATGATCCCAATGACCAATGCAGCCAGAACGGCACCAAGCAGACTGACATGCACATGATCTACAACATATTGTCCAATCCAGATCACCAGTGCACTGACGATGAAGCCGACAATACCACGGCCAAAAGGATTGACCCTTTTACCGAAGATACCTTCAATAATCCAACCGAGAAGGGCGATAACCAGAGCAAGCATCAGAGCACTCAAGAAACCGCCAACGGCGAATCCGGGTACGATCCAGCTGACAACCATCAATACAATTGCGGCGATGATAAATCGCACGACATGTCCCAGAAAATTCATGGTGTTTACCTCCTTTTATTCAGATGGGATTGGGCAATGAGAATCCTGTTAAAGGGAGAGGTTGCACAATCCTGACACTTGTAGTTTGCGGCGGCAAGTCCCAAGTTATGTGTGGAAGGATTCGTTAAATAGCGAAAGGGAGTTTCTTTCGTTATAATACAGTTATAGTTTGGAAGGAGTTGTACACTTGGACACGAAAATTTTACACACATTGGAATATCGCAAAATTTTAAATACATTGCAAAGCTTTGCCCAGACTACGATGGGTAAAAAGAAAGCGGATCTACTGGAACCGATCAGTGAACTGGAAGAAGTGAAAAGACTTCTGCAGCAGACGGATGAAGCTTTTATGTTTGACCGTCTGAAAGGATCTCCATCTTTTGGGGGAATTGTAGACATTACGGCCTCCGTCAAACGAGCAGAAATTGGAGGCACGTTGAATCCGCATGAGCTTCTGGGGATTTCCAACACGACCTTTGCTGCACGTCGGTTAAAACGCCAGATTGCTTCGCTTCATGACGATGAAAAAGTGGAATCGCTGTTCTATATCAGTGATCAAATATCCGAACAGAAGACACTTGAAGATGCGATTCGCAATTGTATCGACGATAATGCTGAAGTTTCTGACAGCGCGAGTGTAACGCTTGGGCAGATTCGTCGTGAGCTTCGCGGTGGTGAGGCACGCATTCGCGAGAAGCTGGATTCAATGATTCGTTCTTCGACGGTATCCAAAATGTTGCAGGATCAAATCATTACCATTCGTGGTGATCGGTTTGTTATTCCTGTAAAGGCGGAGTATCGTTCCTATTTCGGTGGGATTGTGCACGATCAATCCGGTTCGGGTGCAACCCTGTTTATAGAACCGGAATCCATCGTTGCCATGAACAACAAACTGCGTGAGACCCGGATTCGTGAAGAACGCGAAATTGAAGTGATTTTGCAGAAATTGACGGCTCTTGTCAGTGAACAGGTGGAGTGGCTGTTGTATGATGTCGACCTGCTGGGATCACTTGATTTTATTTTTGCCAAAGCACGACTCGCACGGGAACTGAAAGCCACGTTGCCACGGATGAATGATCGCGGATTTCTCAAGATTAAAAAGGGACGACATCCGCTGATTTCCATCGAAAATGTGGTGCCGACCGATATTGAACTGGGCAATGAGTATACGTCCATCATCGTGACGGGCCCCAATACGGGAGGAAAGACCGTTACGCTCAAAACAATTGGATTACTGAGCCTAATGGCGATGTCAGGATTGTTCGTTCCAGCTGAGGATGGCAGCCAACTGTGTGTATTTGATGCGATCTACGCGGATATTGGTGACGAGCAGAGCATCGAACAGAACCTGAGTACGTTCTCCAGCCACATGACAAATATTATTCGAATATTGAAAAACATGACCACCAATAGTTTGGTGCTCCTAGACGAGGTTGGAGCGGGTACGGACCCGGCGGAAGGCTCGGCACTGGCCATTTCCATTTTGGAGCATATGCACCAGACGGGATGCCGTATGGTAGCGACGACGCATTATAGTGAATTGAAAGCTTACGCCTATGAGCGTAAAGGTGTTATTAATGCGAGTATGGAATTTGACGTAAACACACTGAGCCCAACCTATCGACTTCTCGTTGGTGTGCCAGGGCGGAGTAATGCGTTTGCAATTGCCGAACGCTTGGGTTTACCGGGATACATTCTCAATTATGCGCGTGGTGAAGTGAAGGAAGAAGACCAGCGGGTTGAGCATATGATTGCATCTCTCGAAGAGAACAGGCTTACGGCTGAGCAGGAACGTGAGCGCGCGGAACTTCTGCGCCAAGATATGGAGAAATTGCGTAGTCGGCATCAGGCAGAACTGGAGAAGCTGGAGCAGCAGCGTGACCGTCGCATTGAAAAAGCGGAAGAAGATGCCCGTGCCATTGTGGACAAGGCGAGAGCAGAAGCAGAGAAAATTATAGCGGATCTCCGCCAGCTTGCCATGGAAGAAGGGGCCTCCGTTAAAGAGCACAAGCTTATAGCTGCTCGGAAACAGCTGGATGAAGCTGAACCAGAAAAACGTAAAAAAACGGTGAAGCGCAATGCAACTGCAACCAAGACTCGGGCGATCGGCCCGGGCGATGAAGTTCTCGTTTACAGTTTGAATCAAAAAGGCCACGTGGTCGAGATGTCAGGCACCAAAGAAGCAATAGTACAGTTGGGAATTATGAAAATGAAGGTGTCCCTGAATGATCTTGAATTGCAGCAGTCTGCCCCAGCGGAATCCAAACCGAAGCAGAAACCGGTAACGGGTGTGAAACGGACCCGTGATGACAATGTGAAGAGCGAACTGGATTTACGGGGAACGAATCTGGAAGAGGCCCTGATGGAAACGGATCGTTTTATCGATGAAGCTTTCCTGGCTAATTTGGGTCAGGTTTATATTATTCACGGTAAGGGAACAGGAATTTTACGTTCCGGTATTCAGGATTACCTTCGTAAGCATAGACATATAAAAAGTTACCGGCTGGGCAATTACGGAGAAGGCGGAAACGGTGTGACCGTCGCAGAATTGGAATAGCCCGACCATGATCAAAGATATTCAGCTGCCCAACCGATTGAGGCAGCTGAATCGGGAAGGGGAACGGTGAGTGAAGGGGACGATAGACCAATTGCTGTCTCATCCCTTGGGGATGGTGCTCGGATTTTTCTCGGTAGCGATTATGGAACTGCTTGTATTTCTCGCTTGCTTCGAACTGGTGACCAAATACAAATGCTGGCATGAGATCAAGAAGGGAAATGTGGCGGTAGCCATGGCCACAGGAGGCAAGATTTTCGGAATCTGTAATGTGCTTCATTTCTGCATTCAAGCCAAATCCTCGGTATATGAAGCCATGACGTGGTCTTTTGTAGGGTTTGCCCTTCTGCTCATTGCCTATTTTTTATTCGAATTCCTAACACCGGTGTTCTCCATTGACAAGGAGATTGAAGCGGATAACCGGGCTGTCGGATTGATATCCATGATTATTTCCGTCTCGCTGTCATTTGTTATTGGCGCGAGCATCATGTAGGGGGACCGTTGATGAAAATTTTGATACGGATTCTGTTTGCTGCATCCATTGTTTTTTTTGCGATTGGCATCATTTATGTTATGAACACATGATATTAGGAGAGAAAGGTTGATTTAATAATGGAAACAACAGTATGCCCATGGTGCCAAACCGAAATTGTATGGGACGAGGAACTCGGTCCAGAGGAAGAATGCCCTTATTGTCACAATGAGCTTAAGGGGTATCGTACCTTAAATATCAATATCGGTGATGAAGAGAATGACGATTCCGAGGAAGACATTTATGATGTTGATGATGTAGCGGACGATGAACAAACTACGGATCTCGCCGCCCTGTGGGGGAATGAAGTAGAGCTAAAATTGCCAGAGCTTCGTACATTACAGAAGTATGCGGATGAGGGTAATGATCTGATTCAATATGAAGAAGGTGTGGAGAAACAGCTTGATCTGCAAGAAGAGGTGCCAGAATGTCCGCATTGCCGTGAATTTATGATTCTCACGGGTACACAGAAAGCAACGAAGGATACCTTTAATCCTGTTGCCAATGCCGTCTCTGGCGCGGACTCGTTGCTGGATGCACCTTTCTCTGTACAAATGTATGTATGTTCGGGATGTTTCCAGATCCAATATAACCTCTCTGAAGATGATCGTCTTCGCCTGATTCAAAATCTTAGTGCACGGAAATAAACAGTATAACATGGTTTAAAAATATAAAATTCCGGAAAATTCAACATGTTTTCCTTCTACTTGGGGTACGTTAACCCTGAGACCTGCCTGTGAAGTACCAGCTTCATGTGGAAAAAGGAGGGGACAGATGAAGATTTCTCTGGGCCGACAATCCATTCTGCTGCTAGGCGTGAATGGATTGTTTGTGTTAGCTGGAGCTTTGTCAGGGACGTTTCTGAATGTATATCTGTGGAAAAGCCGTCCGGACTACGCGATGCTGGGATGGTTTACGGTTAGCCAACAAGTAGCACTGGGACTCACCTTTTGGGTGGCGGGAAAATGGGTCAAGGAACATAATAAGATGAGTGCTTTGCGATTGGGGACCGGCTTGTCAGGTGTGTTTTACATGCTTGTGTTATGGGCAGGGTCCAAAGCGGTTGACTGGATTTGGCCCCTGGGAATTTTGCTCGGATGTGCGCTTGGATTGTTCTGGATTGCGTTCAACGTTGTGTACTTTGAAGTGACGGATCGGGAGAACAGGGACTTGTTCAATGGTTGGGTGGGCCTTTTGGGATCGATGACAGGCATTATTGGCCCATGGTTCTCTGGTCTTGTTATTTCCCGAATGACCGATAACTCAGGATATCGCCTTATCTTTACAGTGTCGCTGGTGATCTATGTGATTGCTGTGGTGTTTAGCTTCTTCCTGAAAAAGAGAAAGGTCAGTGGCACATATCGATGGTCTGAACCATGGCGACAGTTAGCTGCGAAGGATAGCGCTTGGAGACCCATAGGAATGGGACTGTGTGCACAAGGTGCTCGTGAAGGAGTCTTTGCCTTTCTGATTGCACTGCTCGTCTATGTTGCAACAGAGCAGGAGTATAAGCTTGGTCAGTTCTCTTTGATCACTTCAGGGGTAGCACTGGTGAGTTACTGGGCAGCAGGCAAATGGTTTCAGCCACAATATAGATCCAAAGGAATGTTTATTGGAGCACTGCTGTTATTCGTGGTATTGATTCCACTGTTATGGAAAGTCAGTTACGGAACCCTTTTAATTATGGGAATCGGGTCTGCTTTGTCGATGCCATTGTATATGCTGCCAATGATATCCGCAGGATTCGACTTGATGGGGACAAGTGGTGAAAATGTAGAAAAAAGAGTCGAACTTGTCGTATTAAGGGAGCTGTGTTTGATGGTTGGTCGTTTACTCGGCCTTGCTGTATTTATCATCACGGTCAAGAATGGACCTTCGTTACAAACGTTAACTTGGCTTATAGTTTCTTTGGGGGCTTTCCCGCTAATCGGTTGGATTTTCATGCGCAAAATACTTGTGCAAACGGAACATCCAAAACAGTCTGAATCATGATTAAAAGGGTACAGTGCAGAAGTGGAATTTCTGCACTGTACCCTTTTTTGGAACTGTATTTTTGATTTTAGACCGGAGAGGGTTTACTCGATCTGGTTAATGAGAAAAGTTCCAGGTCCTTATTTTCTTCGCCTATTATAGCATCCGTCAGAAGGGATGCAGCAATCATGCTGTATACGGTACCATTACCGCCATAACCCTCCAAAAAATAGGAATTGGGGTACTCTGGATGTGGTCCGATAAACGGAAGTCCATCATGTGTATCGCCAAAAGTGGCTTCCCAGGCATAATCAATTTCGAGATCTGACAGCGGAAAATACTCAGTAACTTTCTCCAATAAAACCTGTGCTCTGTTCAAGGCTCGTATAGCACGCTGTTCCTCACGAGGAATATCTTCATCGAGACCTCCAGCAATAATTCTGCCATCCGGTGTGGTCCGCATGTACAGATAAGGACGAGATGTTTCCCAAATCATGCTTTGCTTATACCAGCTGCTGAGATCCTTTACTGGTTTGGTCGCAATCGCATAAGTACTCTGTAGATAGGCACCGCGGTCATTTTTGATCTCTTGGGTTTCATAGCCTGTAGAGAAAATGACATGCTTAGCTTTGATAGTGCCTTGAGGCGTATAACAGACCACCCCATCTTCTTTAAAATCACAGTGTGTCATTTCGGTCTGTTCGAATATACGTGCTCCTTTTTGTGCAGACGATTGAAGAAGAGCATGCACTAATCGGTAAGGATTCACTTCTGCATCCCCATATGTATATAAGGCCGCTGCACGGCTAAATGGATAATGACTCTCAATCTTCTCCCGATTCCATAGCCCTACTTCGAAGCCATATTGCCTCAGCGTATTATATTCCTCTTCCAGCTTAATCACATCGTCTTCCGTGCTGGCACAGTACAGACTCGTCCGCGGGACAAACCATGTATCCATCTCAAGATTCGACACGATCTCCTTTAACTGCTGCATCGCATTGCGGCACAATTCATAAAATCTCACCCCTTGTTGCTCACCAAACGTATTAATGCATGAGGTAAGTGTTTTGTCATTGGCACACTGAAGCAAACCTGCGTTAGCCATGCTGCTTCCGGTGCCAATTTTTCTTTTATCAATGACAACCGTATTTATTCCGCGCTCAGTTAAAAGCTTGCCGGAGAGTGCTCCACCCATGCCTCCTCCGATGATCAAGGTATCACAGGAGATCTCTGTATTGAGAACGGGATAATTGAAGTTCGGTTGTAATGTGGTAGGCCAGAACGGATTTCCATTTATAAGTTCCATAGGGTTCACCTCAGTAGGATTGAATTAATGAATACTTTTACAGGACCAGGTTACAATAAATGCGCATAAACTTTTGAGTAAGGAGGATGAAATAGCACATGCACAATACACAAATGCAAGCGCTAAGTCCAAAAGAATTGAACTATATAGCGGATTCGATCTCCAATGAAGAGCTGCTAATCAAGCAGTGTGCAGCAACAGCTTCCATCACACATAACCCGCAAATCCAACAGGCATTGAATCACTATGTTCATTCTCATGAACAGCACCTCAACACACTTGTTAACGCTCTTCAGCAGCATCAATCTATTGCACCGACACAAGCACAGTAATTGAAGCTTAAACTATCGTATTGGAGGAAACCGTGTGTATTCTCAATCTTTATCAACTAACGGATCTTTTATGCAGGAACAGGACCTACTAAAGTCGATTCTTGCAGATTTAAGACGAACAGCGCGTGAGTATACGACAGCCACAACTGAATCTTCCTGTCCGATGACACGCCGGATGTTCACAGACTTAACCAATGATACGCTTCGGCTGCAAGGTGAACTGTTCAAGGTGATGCAGCAGAACAACATGTATTCTGCAGGATCAAAGGCACTTAGGCAGGATGTGGACAAGCAGATTCAATCTGCTCAGCAGACCCAACAGAAATGCCAGCAATTCATTCAGGAAAAGAATATGCAGTCCAGTCACTACAGTCAGACGCCTAATGTGCCACAGCATCAATCGAATTACGGTAACCCTTATTACATGTAACCTTTGTAATTATGGATTTAAGCAGGGGACTGTTATAGACCATACCACCGCTTGCCCGAATTCAGGGCTAGCGGTTTTTGTCTTTGCATGATCGTTGAATTCATGTAATATAAGTATTAATTCATTTTCAGGAACCTGGATGACGCTGGAGGGAAAGACATGAAGGATTTGAACGATCTGCAATTAAAAGTTCTGGATTTGTTGAAGGAAGACGCGAGAAGGACTCCCGCACTGCTGTCGACGCTGCTGGGGGAGTCGGAAGATAAAATCAAGAACGCAGTGGCACAGCTTGAACAGGATCACGTTATTGTTAAATACGCGACCGTTGTGAACTGGAGCAAGATCGATGATGAGAAAGTAACGGCCTTGATTGAAGTACAAATAACGCCGGAGCGTGGTCGCGGGTTTGAAGGAATTGCTGAACGTATCTATTTGTATCCACAAGTGAAATCGGTATATCTCATGTCAGGTGCATACGATCTGCTCGTCGAAGTAGAAGGTGGTAATCTGCGTGAAGTCGCTAATTTTGTATCGGAGAAATTGTCTCCGATTGACTCTGTACTCTCAACCAAAACGAATTTTATTCTTAAAAAATATAAGCAGGACGGGATTATTTTTGAGGACCATCAGGAAGACAACCGTCTCATGATCTCGCCGTAAAGGAAGATGCGTCATGATAGTGAATGAACAGACAACAGGAAACAACAAGAAAATGACTTCGTATCTGGCCCCTTTGGTGCAGCAGATACCGCCATCTGGCATACGCAAGTTTTTTGATCTGGTCGGTGACAACAAGGACATCATTACACTAGGTGTAGGTGAACCTGACTTTGTAACCCCATGGCATATGCGTGAAGCGTGTGTATATTCACTCGAAAGAGGCATGACCAGTTACACATCCAATGCCGGAATGCCGAAACTTAGGGAAGCCATTAGTGATTATCTGGACACGCAGTTTGATACCAAATATGATCCCAAAGATGAGATTATTGTTACCGTTGGTGGCAGTGAGGCCATTGATCTGGCCTTGCGTGCATTAATTGTACCTGGAGACGAAATTTTGATTCCGGAACCATCGTATGTAGCTTATTCACCAATTGCTTCGATTGGTGGAGGTATACCGGTAGGTGTAGAAACCTATGCGAAGGATCAGTTTAAACTGACTGCCGAAGCGCTGGAAGCGGGTATTACGCCGAAGTCCAAGGTTCTTATTCTATGTTATCCAAGCAATCCGACAGGTGCCATCATGACTTATGAAGAATGGCTGCCTATTGCGGAAGTAATCAAAAAACATGACCTGATTGTTATTGCGGATGAGATTTATGCGGAGTTAACGTACACGCAAAAGCATGTGAGCTTTGCTTCGATTCCGGATATGAAGGAACGAACCATTTTGGTCAGCGGGTTTTCCAAGGCCTTTGCGATGACCGGCTGGCGGATCGGGTATATGTGTGGACATCCCGAACTGATTGCAGCCATGCTGAAGATTCATCAGTATACCGTGATGTGTGCACCTGCCATGGGACAGGTGGCTGCACTTGAAGCTTTGACGAATGGTTTGGGTGAGAAGGACAGAATGGTCGAATCCTACAACCAGCGTAGACGTCTGATCGTGCAGGGTTTTCGGGATATTGGACTGGACTGTCATGAACCGCAGGGTGCATTTTATGCATTTCCGAGTATCCAGAAGACAGGGCTCAGTTCTGATCTGTTTGCTGAACGCTTGTTAACGGAAAATAAAGTGGCTGCTGTTCCTGGTAATGTATTTGGTCCTCAAGGTGAGGGGTTCCTTCGTTGTTCTTATGCGACATCCGTGACCCAGTTGAATGAAGCTTTGGAACGAATCGGAAGCTTTGTTTACAAATTGCAAAAAGAGGGTTAATAGGAAGTGAAAGGTTGAAAAGTGTGAAGTTTCTTCAAATTAGAAAAAAATAACTTTCTTTTACAAAATATTGTGATATAATTTCAATTTGAAATAAGTTTTTTCTTGTATTTGGAAACTAATTTTTCCAAGGAGGGGTTGGCTTTGTTTTGTGTTGAATATGATTTACCGACTAATCGTGGGCATTATTTGGCAGAAGGCGATCATGGCGACCGATGGTCGGTGAAACCGGATCACGCATCTTTGCATAACGTTTCCTTGGAAGATGAGATCCATATGCTACGCCGCAAGATGGAACAGATATTTCTTGAAGAGAAATCATTCACATCCGATATTGTAATTGAAATCAGCAGTTTGCTGGATTTGAAGATTAATGAATACATGAAAGCCAATCCTATAAAAGGGAAATAGTCTTTCTGTCATATCGAAACGTTACGCTTATCGGATTAAAAGAAGGCCCTGAGGGGTCTTTTTTTATTTTATCCGTGGGATTTCCTTATTCCGCTTGTTTATTTTTTTGCGTGGAACAATTGTGATATATTGTACATAGGAGATTAAAGGGGGAACTGGAATGAAGAGATTTTGGGGGCTTACCGCAATCATTTCTATGATTTTTTTACTTGCTGGCTGTGGCGGTAAGGACGGTTTTACCATTTTTATTATTGACAATCAAGGGAATCCATCTGTGATCTCGGAACAGTTGCAGGCTAATTTGCAGCAGAAGTTGGGCGAGGAGCCCAAGGTGGAGGTCATCACCAGCGCAATGTATGATGTTCAGAAAATTATGGTTGAGTATGCGGCAGGAGGGCATGACATTTTCATCTTGCCTGAGTCGGACATGAAGCAATACGGAAGCAATGGCTCCAATATTCCGCTGGATGACACGTTTGATCCGAAAAAGTATGAACGTGGTGTGTTTGATGGTGGGGTACTGGTTGAGAAAGGTAAGGGAGATGAAGGTTCGGATATCAAAAAAGAATCGCATCTCTATGGCATTCCGTTGGAAGACATGCAAATGTTCAAGGATGTAGATTATGCTGCCCAAAATCTGTTTGCTACCATTCCGGTGTCAGCTGCCAATGTCGAAGAATCCAAGAAAGTGCTGAAGGCGCTGACAGAATAAATGCACTATAGTCGGGTTACTGAAGGAGGGGAGCGGATTGCTAATTACGGTCACAGGCGGCATAGGCAGTGGTAAAACCCGATTTGCGCTTAGTTACGCAGCCCGGATTAGCCGGGAGGGCATCTATTTATCCACTGGTGATCATGATCCCGTGATTCCCGAATTGCCATCCGCTCATTATCGTGCCATTCAGGCTGGGAACGGCCAGCACCTGACAGAGGTGCTTCACCAGATCAATCGGGAATCCAATCTCTTTCTGGCAGATCAACGAATTGTCATTGTAGATAGTCTGACAGCGTGGATGGCGGCAGGTTTCAGGGCAAGTGATGACCTGGATCATCAGCGTCTTGAGACACAGCAGTTGCTGGACGCCCTGTTGTCTTATCAAGGCAAGTTATTGGTGATCACGAATGAAATGCAGGGCTCTCTGTATCCTTCTGAGGAAGAACGAATCTTTGCAGCGAGAATGGCGTCGATTAATCGCGCGCTGCAGAAATATTCGGAACAGATGTACATACTGGTTTCAGGCTTGGCTGTGGACCTTAAGGCTCAGCAGATACGATATGAGGATGGGTAGTGTGTAAAGGATGGATAAGTTTAAAGAAGCCTCCGTAACCACATAATCGTGGTACGGAGGCTTTATCTTATAAGGATGATATTGGACAATTCTTATTTTCGAGTTTTACTTCGTCTGATCCACCAGATTATACAGCCCACAACAATAATCGCCAGTAATACATATACGATCAGAGAGTATACGTCCATAAAGTGCAGGATACTCTCCCATGATGCCCCGAGAGCCGCACCAACGGAGACGAGGATAATATTCCAGGCGAGTGTACCAATGGTTGTGAAGAGAAGAAATAAGCCAAATTTCATGTTGGACATGCCAGCAGGAATGGAGATCAGGCTTCGGACAAGCGGTACCATGCGACAGAATAGTACGGTCCACATTCCATATTTGTCAAACCATGCGTCGACACGGTGAATATCTTCTTTTTTGATCCGCAGAATATGACCCCAACGTTCAACAATCTTCTCCAGTCGATTGACGTCAATCAGTAATCCGATCCCATATAATATGACAGCACCAAGGACAGAGCCAATAGTAGCTGCAATAATAACACCGGGAAGGGTCAGGCTGGTATAGGTGGTCATGAAGCCGCCAAAAGGTAAAATGATTTCGGAGGGGATGGGGGGGAATACGTTTTCCAGAGCAATAATGAGTGCAATGCCTATGTAGCCGTATTGTTCCATGAAATCGGTTATCCAGTTTTGCATAATCGTCTCCTCTACTTTTGGTTTGCAAGGATTTGTCGTATACTCGGCAGAGTACACCAATTCATATATACGTGTGAAACTATCGCTGGTTTCTGAAAAATACGATGCGAATGATATTAACAATAGGAGGGGCTATAATGGGTATATACACACGCACAGGTGACGAGGGACAGACATCGGTCATCGGGGGACGGGTTATCAAAGATGATGATCGAGTAGAAGCGTACGGTACAATTGATGAGCTGAATTGTTTTGTTGGACAGGCCATCAGTTTCATTGATCAAGCGAATGGGGAATTTGAAGATCTGCGTGAACATTTGCTTGAAATTCAGCAGGAATTGTTCGATTGCGGGTCCGATCTCGCCTTCGTGAGAATTAGCGAAACGAAGTATAAAGTACGGGATGACATGGTTACCCGGCTGGAGCAATGGATTGATCAGTATGATGCGGAGAATCCGAAGGTGGAACGGTTTATTTTGCCTGGGGGAAGTCTGCTCTCGTCCACCTTGCATGTCTGCCGTACGGTATGTCGCCGTGCTGAACGCCGCGCTGTAACCCTGGGGCAACATACGGATATCAACCCTTCCGTACGTCGTTACCTGAATCGTCTGTCGGATTATTTCTTCGTTGTTGCACGGACTGCCAATGCGAGACAACAGGTAGCGGACATTGAGTATGTGCGGAGCAAAAAAGTATTTCGCCGCCAAGATAAAGAATGAGCGACTATTATTCACCGCTTGCCTACACGATTACCGAGCATGAAGATGGCTGGCTGCTGAAGACCGTGCTTCAACGCCGTTTGCAGGTTTCGCGCAAGCTTCTGTCGAGAATCAAACTCACAGAGCAGGGAGTTATGCTTAATGGAGAACGTGTATATATAAGCGTCAAAGTATCCGCAGGAGATGTTGTTGAAGTTCGGATGGAGCAGGAGGAGTCGGATGATATTTTGCCCGAACCGATTCCCTTTTCAATACTGTATGAAGACGAGCACTTGCTTATCGTGAACAAGGATTCTGGAATTATTGTCCATCCAACACATGGGCATTACACAGGGACATTGGCTAACGGGGTTGTCCATTATTGGAAGTCCAAAGGCGAGCGTTTTCGCTTTAGACCAATTCATCGTTTGGATCAGGAAACCTCTGGTGTCCTGGCCATTGCGAAAAATCCGTACGTTCATCAGCATGTGTCTGAACAGATGATCGCAGGGACGGTGGATAAACAATATATTGCTTTTGTGCACGGTTGTCCTGCCCAGGTAAATGGAACCATAGATGGCCCAATTGATCGGGACCCTGAAGAGCCACATCGTCGAATCGTCACACCGGACGGGTATGCGGCCAGAACGTTATATACAACGGTCACCCGCTGGTCGGGAGGTAGCGCCAGTGCGGTTAACCTGAAGCTGGAAAGTGGGAGAACCCATCAGATTCGTGTACACATGACATCGATCGGTTGCCCGTTAATGGGGGATCGGATGTACAAAACCCTTTCTGTGCATGAGGTTGATGAGCAAACTATGGCTGTTCGGAAAGAACGGGATACTTGGATAGATCGTCAGGCATTGCATGCTTGTGAACTGGCATTTGACCATCCGGTTTTACAGAAACGAATGACATTCCACGCGCCTTTGCCAGCAGATATGGCTGCATTAGAGGCGCGTTTGGATGCGGAGGCAGCTCCAAGAGAAACGTTGTAAAATGCCTGTGAGATGGTCTGTGATTTGCGCATGCAGTAACTTAGTGCACGGTCCTTTGTTGTATATCAACGTTAGTTAGTTAATCCCCCTGTGAGGGATGCAAAGTGCACACGAACAAAACGCCGTAGGCTAATAGGTTTTAAAGGTTTTAAAGGTTTTAAGCTTTTAAGGTTTTAAGGTAAGGTTTCAAAGATTTATGGTATTTGATCCTAAAATGATATAACTCGAATGTATATTTTGGTCATTCGAAAGAAGGTTTAAAGTTACATTGCGATGGTATCGGTTTGGAGCGACTTTTGGATTTGTGAAGCAAACCAAGGGAAGCGAGAAATCGAAGCCGGAGCAACACCGGAGCAACACGATACCGGAGCAACCTAGGGAGGATTAGTAACGATGAGTAATCTGAAAGTATATCAGTACGCCAAATGCGGCACCTGCCGCAAAGCGGTAAAATGGCTTGAAGCTCAGGGGCATGAGCTGGAGTTAATTCCTATTTTTGATACTCCCCCGACCGAAACAGAATTAACCGGCTTAATTCAGAAGAGCGGACTTGAAGTGAAGAAGTTCTTTAATACGAGTGGAGAAGTGTACAAGGAGCAGCAATTGAAAGACAAACTGCCGGGGTTGTCCACAGAAGAGCAGATCCGTTTACTGGCTTCCAATGGCCGATTGATCAAGCGTCCAATCGTGACAGATGGGGAAAAAGTGACTGTCGGATTTAAGGAAGACACGTATGAGCAAGAATGGAACAACGCTTAGATCGTGAACTGTTGGTACAGTTTACCATTTTCTTGATTATTAGTTGGGCCAAGGTTGAAAGTGGCTCTGAATGTTCAAAATTCAGGGCTTTTTTGGCTGGTCGATGGTTGGCGGAACTATGCTATAATGATAGAATTAGTTCGATATTTTATTTGCTATATACAGGATAGGAGAGAACAAAATCAAGTGAATCAACGTAATGAACCTACTTTGTTGCTGGTAGACGGTATGGCGGTGTTGTTCCGTGCGTTTTATGCGACATCTGCGAGCGGATATATCAGACGTACAAAGGCAGGAGTGCCTACCAATGCAGTATACGGATTTATCCGTTATTTCTGGGATGCGGTCCAGACATTTGGACCAAGTCATGTCGTATGCTGCTGGGATATGGGAGGCAAGACGTTTCGCGGTGAAGAATATGCAGCGTATAAGGGGAACCGTCCGGAAGCTCCGAATGATCTGATTCCCCAGTTTGCTCTGATTCGCGAAGTAATGGATAGTTTGGGCATTCCGAATATTGGCGCTCAAGGATACGAAGCCGATGATTGCATCGGTACACTTGCTAAATATTATACGGAACAGACAGACATGAATGTATTGGTACTTACGGGTGACCATGACATGCTGCAACTCATTGATGACCGTACCAGCATTATTATTATGAAAAAAGGTCATGGCAATTACATGGTGTACACGCCTGAATCCCTAATGACAGAGAAACAGCTGACACCTCGGCAGGTAATCGATATGAAGGGTCTCATGGGCGATGCCAGCGACAATTATCCCGGAGTACGGGGCATTGGTGAGAAGACGGCTCTGAAGCTTGTGCAGGAGTATGGCTCCATTGAAGGAATTCTGGACAATATGGACAAGCTTACCCCTTCGGTACGTAACAAGATTGAGAATGATATCGACATGCTTCATCTGTCACGCAAACTGGCAGAGATACACTGTGCTGTTCCAGTTGCCTGTGCACTGGATGTATGTGAATTGCGGCTTGATCCGGATATGGTGATGGACAAGTTCGAACAACTTGAGATGAAGAGCCTGGGCTCTTGGATGGGAGTGGCAATAGGGTGAGTAGCATGAAGACAAAACGGACGGGCAAGTGGTGGACAGGGGCTATGGCCCTCGTCCTGGCTTTGCCTGTAATCCTTTCAGGAGCGGTAGGTGCTCCACAGACAGCGGATGCCAAAGCGGCAATTAGCACCAAAGTACAGAACGTAAAAGCAGCAGGACGCAGTTTTACCGTGCAGACGGTCAGTATTCCCAAGGGTACACCAGTTACCGTAGGTTTGGCGAAGAAGCAAGTCGGTCAGACCGCAACGTTACCTTCAATTGTTAAGGCTTATGGCGCCCAAGCGGCCATTAACGGAGCATTTTTTGAAGCCTATAACGGAGCACCAGATCCATACGGCATGTTGATAGCAAATGGCAAGGTTATACATATTGGAAGATACGGAACAACGATTGGATTTAAGGAAGACGGATCAGCCGTTATGGATTCGCTTCAGGTGAGTTTAACGGGGAAGGTTACAGACCCAAAAGGCAAATCACGAAGCTGGTACGCAACCTTTATCAATCGAACACCTTCTGCAAATGCAAGTATTACGATGCTGTACACGCCAGAGCGGGGCTCCACGGTCGGGTTCAAAGGAGGAACCGCAGTTGTGATGGAGAAAGGGGTTGTCACGAAGAAAGTGCCTAACACCAATGTAGCCATTCCGAAGAATGGCTCGGTGCTGGTCTTCACGGGGAATCAAAAATCTTCTTCGGACCGCTTTACTGTAGGTTCAACCGTAGAAATGAACTACAAATACACCAATGCAGCTGGCAAGGAGATTCCTTGGGAAGATGTCGTTACTGCTGTGGGAGCAGGTCCGCGTTTGGTGAAAGACGGCAAAGTTGCCGTGAGCCCAGCAAGTGAAGGATTCAAGGATACCAAAATCCTGAATGCCTCCGGTGCAAGAAGTGGTATTGCCATTATGGCCGACGGTTCGGTTATGCTGGCTACTGTTTCGGGAGCGACGGTCAAGGAATGGGCAGCAGTCATGCAGAAGCTCGGAGCCAAACAGGCGATGAATCTGGATGGTGGTGCATCTTCAGGCATGTACGCTGGAGGCAAGATGCTTACTTCCCCGGGCCGTTTGTTAAGTAATACGCTTGTTTTTGGTGGTTCTGTTCGTTAAAAGCTATTATGGGAGGTTGGGTCAGATGACACTCACACATAACCGGAAGCCAGATGAAAGTAAAACGGCTGTATTAGCCCTAAACGTGGGAAAACCCCAAGCATTGCCTGGCCAGAAGCGTGAAGTGATGAGCGGCATTGTGAAACATCCCGTATCCAGCCCGGTCTTCCTGTCATTTACCGGAATGACAGGGGATGCCCAGGCGGACCTGGAGCATCATGGGGGGCCGGATAAGGCGGTTTGTGTATACGATTACAGTCGTTATGCGGCGCTCGAAGAACTAATGAATCGCAAGCTCGATTGGGGAGCCTGCGGGGAAAATCTGACGGTTGAAGGCTGTAGGGAAGATGAAGTTCGAATTGGCGATGTGTACGAGTTAGGTGAAGCGACCGTTCAGGTCAGCCAGCCAAGACAGCCCTGTTTCAAGCTTGGCGCAAGGTATGACTACAAGGAGCTTCCTGTTTATTTTCAGGATAGCGGGCATACCGGATTTTATTTTCGGGTGCTGCAGGAAGGTGAGGTAACTCCCCATGCAACATTCAGAAGAATCAGCACCGATCCTGCATCGCTGACCATTCTTGATGCCAATCGAATTATGCATCAGGGTAAACAGGACACCATGGGTATGCGTACTTTACTGGCCATCCCAACCCTATCTGACAGCTGGAAGCAGACCTTATTGAAGCGTCTGAACAAGCTTGAAAGTGAGCAACAGGGTTAAGCCAAGGGTTGTACAGAGAAACAGATGAGAATTCCATTTTAATTTTAAACTGACTTGGGAGTGTGACTAACATGACAATTTTAGGCGCAATTGAAGCTGGAGGCACCAAATTTGTATGTGGGATCGGTACGGAAAAAGGGGAAGTGCTTGAACGTGTAAGTTTTCCAACGACGACACCGGAAGAGACAATGGCTCAGGTGATTGCTTTTTTTGAGGGTAAAGGAATTGAGGCGTTGGGCGTAGGTTCATTTGGTCCGATTGATCCCATTGAAGGAAGCCCTACCTATGGTTTCATCACAACAACACCCAAGCCGCATTGGGGTCAGTATAATATGATCGGCAAGCTCAAGGAGCACTTTGATGTACCGATGACGTTTGATACGGATGTGAATGGAGCTGCACTCGGGGAAGCGATTTGGGGCGCTGCACAGGGGCTGGAGAGCTGTCTGTATATCACTGTTGGAACGGGCATTGGTGCAGGTGCTGTTGTAGGTGGCAAAATGGTTCATGGATTGTCTCATCCAGAGATGGGACATATTATTGTGCGCAGACATCCCGAGGATACATATGAAGGATTCTGTCCGTATCATGGAGACTGTCTGGAAGGGCTTGCGGCAGGTCCCGCTATCAACAAACGTTGGGAGCAACCAGCGTACGAACTGCCAGCTGATCACAAGGCCTGGGAGATGGAAGCTCATTATCTTGCGCATGCCCTCATGAATTATGTATTGATTCTCACTCCGCAGAAAATTGTAATGGGTGGCGGTGTGATGAAGCAGGAGCATCTGTTCCCGATGGTTCGTAGCAAATTGCAGGAATTGCTCGCTGGCTATGTTCAGCATCCGGCACTTCAATCCGATATTGACCAGTATGTTGTTTCTCCAGGACTTGGCGATAATGCGGGACTGTGTGGTTCGCTTGCCCTGGCCAAATTGGCATTGAACAAGTAAATGCATTTACAATATAATGGTTGACGAATTTTTCCATTGTGGTAATATATGAGCAACAGCATAGCACGGTTAATGAGGAAGCACCTCTCTTGCATGGATTTTGCAGGAGAGGTGTTTTTTGTGCTGTCTTGAAACAGCATGATCAGACTTTGCGAAGCTGAATTATTGAAGGAGGGACAGAAATGGAAGTCATTTTTTTGAACAGATTATCTCGAATTTCAGGTATGAATGAAGAGCAGGCTCAGTTATGGATTGGTGAAGAGGAAGGATCATGGAACCTGGGTTGGAGTCGCTATGAGGAAGGTGACCGAGAGGATGTGATCTGGTACGAGGGCAGTTCGTGGGATGAGTTACTCCATGTATACCGTCATCAGCTAGCCGTACAGATGAAAGAAGGATATCGCCCATTGCTCCAGGGGCTGTTCCATGAGAATGACGATCCGAAATCACGCAGTTATAGTGGTCAGCGTCTTCAATGTTACAGTGAATTGGTTAACAATGAGGAGTTGTATACGGATCTCTGCACTTGGCGCAGGAAGAGAGCCGCATCAGACCGGAAAGCCCCTTATTTTATTGCAACGAACCGTCTATTGCGCATGATAAGTGCGTTTGTACCGCAAACCATGGACGAATTGATGCAGCTGCCAGGGGTGGGCGAGAGCAAAGCTTCTGAGTACGGGACAGAATGGCTGGAGCTGACCAATGGCTTGGAACGTTCCACATCTTTTCCGTTGGACTGGGTGTATACGGCTCTGAAGGAACAAGATTATGAGAGCTGGTTGTACAAGCAGAGAGAGCAGAAATACAAGCAGGAGCTCGACCGATTTACAACACGCAAGCAGGTTCTTGAAGCCATGAAGGAAGGACATACGCTGGAGGAAATCGTGAATCGTTCCGGATTGTCTCGACGGGAGCTGATTGAATTGCTGGAAACATTGGATCTGGAGGGGTATGATACAGACTGCTTGCTGGATGCAGAGCTGGCCGTAATGCCTGAGCAGGAGCAAGAGGCGGTATGGAGCGCCTACGAAGAGCTGGGAGATACGTTTCTGAAGCCCGTGTTACATAAAGTGTATGGAGAAGAGAAGCCCGGCGGAGGCAGTCTGGAGCAGGTCTATGAACGGTTGCGCATGATTCGAATTCGTTTCCGTCGCCACACAGAGACGGAGCAACATGCGGGCTAGAGCGGGGAGAAAGGGTAATCAGTAGTCGTACTAAAATACAATAAAAAAAGACGAGGCGCTTTCTCCGAATGGAGCGCTTCGTCTTTCAGCTTTGGTCTTTGGTCGTTCAAATCCAGTCTTTCTTGCGGAAAATAAAGAACATGCTCAGGCCCAGAGTAACCATCAATCCGATGACCACAAAATAACTATACTTCCAGTGTAGCTCAGGCATGTTGTCGAAGTTCATTCCATAAATGCCGGTAATGACCGTTAGTGGCATGAAGACTGTGGTTATCGCGGTAAACACGCGCATGATTTCATTCGCTCGGTTAGCGATACTGGATTGGTAAGCTTCTCGCAAGTTCCCCATCAGGTCGCGATACGTCTCAAAGGTTTCGGATATTTTCACAGCATTCTCATAAATGTCACTGAAATACTTTTGCAGCTGATCATCAATAAGACGCAGATCTTTTTTATTGAGTGTGTTAATGACCTCTTTCTGAGGTCCCAGCACTTTCTTCAGCCACAAAATCTCACTGCGCAGCCCGATAATCTCATTCAGATGAGACTTCTTGGTGTGCATTAGAATGTCTTCTTCTAGCTTCTCGATGCGCGCTTCAATTCGGTCACCAACTGTGAAATAATTATCAACAATTAAGTCAACCAACAGATATAGCAGCTTATCCGGCGTACTGATTTCCTGTTCCCACAGGATCGGTTTCAATGTCCGCAATTCGCTGACTTTCTGTTTGGTAACACTGATAATAAAGTGTCTGCCAAGGAACAAGTTGACGGCACGCAAAAAAATCTCTTCATCATCAAAACGAATGCTATTAATGACGATAAAATAATGGCTCTCATAAATTTCAATCTTCGGACGTTGTTCTTCGTCACTCAAGCAGTCTTCCACTGCCAGATCATGAATTAAGAACAGCGGTTGAAGTACCGCCAAATCGTCTACGTCCGCATCAATCCAGTAAAATCCCTCCGCTGGTGGAGTCAGCGCCTGCTGAATGTCGTCCACCGGGATAAATACGCCGTTGTTTACCAACCGGATTTTCATTGTTTATCTACTCCTTCTGCACCCGCCAAGCTGGCGGATTTTTGTCAATTTGGGCGCAAAAAGAAGAGATCAGTCGGTCGGCAGCGGAGCCTGGAGATCAGGACTGCATTCGCTCTATATACAAACGGAAGTAACGTCCCGCTGCCGGCATGCTGATGTCAATTCTCTATGCAGTTTGTAGGAACTCGGCTGCCAGTCAGGCCTCGGGTCGCCATCCATTGAATATGTCACCTCTCACATAAGGGTCTATAACACTTGTTTAGTATACCGCTGGTACAGGGTGCTTTCAAGCGCAAAAATGTGTCGATTTCGCGCCCTGAAGCAGTGTATGACAACGGAAGTTGATCGGTTCCGGGTCCAGAGGTGAAGATGATGAACTGCATCTTGACGTGAGTGGATTAATGTTTTAAAGTAGACGGTGAACCATTTTAAATTACAATTGAATACAGCGAAATCTTATCAAGAGTAGGTGGAGGGACTGGCCCGATGAAACCCGGCAACCGGCGGTATACCCGTACGGTGCTAATTCTTGCAGCGACCAAGTGTCCATGTGGCACTGTTGTAACTGAGAGATGAGAGAGGCGCATATCTATTTACATATGACCTTTCTCGGAATCCGAGGAAGGTCTTTGTTATATGCCCCGACTTCTCAGCAGTGATTTTCGCTACGAAACCTGAGCTTGTTTACTTGATCTAATGGCATCCAGCGCCTAAGGCAAGCTCATGGCAGCCCATGCTGCATCTATCTATGCATAAGGAGGAGTTTGAACCAACATGCCGATCAAAATACCAGACACACTGCCAGCCAAGGAAGTGCTCGCAGGGGAAAACATCTTTGTTATGGACGAGACATCTGCTTATAAGCAAGATATTCGTCCGCTCCGTATCGCTATATTAAACTTGATGCCTACAAAGGAAACGACGGAAACGCAATTGCTTCGTCTGGTCGGAAACACACCCATTCAGGTGGATATCGTTCTGGTGCACCCCAAATCCCATACATCCAAGAATACATCACAGGAATATTTGGACCTGTTCTACAAAACCTTTGACGAGATCGAACATCGCCGTTTTGACGGCATGATCATTACAGGTGCTCCTGTAGAGCAAATGGACTTCGAAGACGTGAACTATTGGAAGGAGATCCAGGAGATCTTCGAATGGACCAAAACCAATGTAACGTCGACCATGCATATTTGTTGGGCTTCCCAAGCGGGTTTATACCACCATTTTGGTGTTCCGAAGGTTCCATTGGATGAGAAATGTTTTGGCGTATTTTCACATACGATCAACAAATCCAATGTGCAGTTACTGCGCGGATTCGATGAAGTATTCAACGTTCCGCATTCCCGTCACACGGAAGTGCGCCGTGAAGACATTGAAAAGAATGATAATCTCGAGATTTTGGCTGAATCCGAGGAAGCTGGCATTTTTCTGGTCGCCACCAAAGATGGCAAGCAGATTTTTGTAACCGGACATGCCGAGTATGACCCGCTTTCATTGAAATGGGAATATGACCGGGATGCAGCCAAAGGAATGAATATGGCTCTTCCTAAACACTATTTTCCGAATGATGATCCTTCCCGTGTCCCTCCGGCTACTTGGCGGGCACATGCAAACTTATTATTCTCTAATTGGCTCAATTACTATGTATATCAAGAGACACCTTACGATATTGGACCGCAAATTTAATCGAGATCACAGGAGGATGCAGCAATGGAAGATAACAAGTTAAAAATTGAAAGTCGATTGGCTCAAATTGGGTCCATCAATGAACCGGTAACGGGTGCCATTAATTTTCCAATCTATCAATCCACTGCGTTTCGCCACCCGAAGCTTGGACAGAGTACAGGTTTTGATTACATTCGTACGACCAATCCAACCCGTAAAGTGCTGGAAGAAGCAGCGGCAGCGCTGGAATCCGGTGATGCCGGTTTTGCCTGTAGCTCCGGCATGGCAGCCTTACAAACGATCTTTGCCCTATTTGGTCAAGGAGATCATCTGATTGTATCTCTCGACCTCTATGGTGGAACGTATCGTCTGCTTGAACGCATTTTATCCCGCTTCGGGGTAACGGCTAGTTATGTGGATACCAATGACCTTGAGGCTATGGAAAATATTCGACAGCCGAATACAAAAGCCGTATTTATTGAGACGCCGACCAATCCGCTGATGATGATTACAGATCTGGAAGCCGTTAGTTCCTGGGCCAAGAGCCACAACTTGCTGACCATTGTAGATAATACACTGCTGACTCCGTTCTTCCAGCGTCCAATTGAACTCGGTGCCGATATCATCATCCATAGTGCTACGAAGTATCTGGGTGGTCATAACGATGTACTTGCGGGATTAATTATTACAAAAGGGGAAGAATTGTCTGCAGAAATGGCGTTTCTGCACAATTCCATTGGAGCAGTGTTGTCTCCAAGCGACTCCTATCAGCTGATGAAAGGCATGAAGACACTCGCTCTGCGCATGGAACGTCATGAGTATAATGCCTTGACGATTGCCAAGTACCTGCTGGAACATCCAGCTGTTGGTGAAGTGTACCATCCGGGTCTGTCAGATCATCCCGGATTTGAAATACAGAATAAACAGTCGAGCGGGAACACTGGCATTTTCTCCTTTAAAGTAAAGGATGCTCGATATGTTGAACCATTGCTGCGTCACATCAAGCTGATCGCTTTTGCGGAGAGTCTTGGTGGAGTTGAGTCGTTGATGACCTATCCTGCGGTACAGACCCATGCGGATATCCCGATTGAAATTCGTGACGCTGTAGGTGTAGATGACCGTCTGCTGCGCTTCTCAGTAGGGATCGAGCATGCCGAAGATCTGATTGCCGATCTGGGCAATGCTCTCACAGCTGCACAGCAGGAGATTGAAGGAGGAACGCATCATGAGTGAGCAAAACAATAACGCCAACAATCATGAACGGAATGTTCATTCCGACCTGAAGTTCGATACCAAGCTGCTGCATTTCGGGGACGAAATCGATAAAACGACAGGGGCTTCCAGTGTGCCGATTTACCAGGCCTCCACATTCCATCATTTTGATATTTTTAACCCGCCTCAACATGATTATAGTCGTTCGGGCAATCCAACTCGTCAGGCTCTGGAGGATTACATCACTTTGCTTGAAGGCGGAGCACGTGGATTCGCATATTCCTCAGGCATGGCTGCGATCTCCAGTGTGTTCATGATGTTCTCGGCAGGTGATCACATGATTGTGACGGAAGACGTTTATGGCGGCACATACCGCTTGCTTACGTCCATCCTCAGCCGGATGCAGATTGAAACGACATTTGTAGACATGACCAATATAGATGAAGTAAAAGCGGCGCTTAAGCCGAATACCAAGGCTGTTTATATGGAGACGCCATCCAACCCGACATTGCGAATTACAGATATTGCGGCCGTGACTTCCTGGGCGAAGGAGCATGAGTTAATCTCAATCCTGGATAACACCTTTATGACCCCTTATTACCAACGCCCGATAGAGCTTGGGGTCGATATTGTCGTACATAGTGCCACCAAGTTTCTTGGCGGACACAGTGATGTACTTGCGGGATTGGCCGTTGCCCGGACAGAAGCGTTGGGAATACAGTTGAAACAATTGCAGAATGGACTTGGAACGGTCCTAGGTGCTCAAGAATCCTGGCTGTTGATGCGCGGAATGAAAACCTTGGGTGCACGTATGGCACATTATGAACAGAGCACAGCGAAGCTGGCAGCATGGCTTAGTGGACGGAATGATATTACGGCTGTATTCTATCCTGGACTTCTGGATCATCCAGGTCGTGAAGCGCATGAGCGTCAGTCGAGTGGCTACGGCGCTGTAGTTTCATTTGACGTTGGTTCGGGGGATCGTGCCAAAAAAGTACTTAACCGCGTGAAATTGCCAATTGTTGCCGTGAGTCTTGGGGCAGTGGAGAGCATTCTCTCGTACCCGGCGATGATGTCCCATGCGGCCATGCCGGCTGAGGTTCGCCGTGATCGAGGAATAACGGACGGATTGCTGCGCTTCTCCGTTGGCCTGGAAGACATTGATGATCTGATTGCTGATCTGGATCAGGCACTTCAGGAATCGTAGAATTAGGGTATGAAGTACCACGAGTGAGGGAGTATGCTGAAGCAAGATTGAAATCATAAGGATATGTAAAAATTTTTACTTATTTTTAAAGCACCTGTTCATAAGGTGCTTTTTTTCACATGTAACCTGTGTTACGATATGTGGAGTACAGAAATACGATGTTGCCACCAAAACTTTCATCTATATGAACAAGCTGGGACGGATCGTAATACTATTTTCTCTTCATGAGGGAGGCTTTTTTACGATGAGTACGGTAGACCGTATCTTAGATAAAGCCCTTCGGGGCGAACGATTGGACTTGGAAGACACAATTCAGCTGTTTGAATCAAATGAGGTAGACAAAATCGGGGCCGCCGCCAATGTGATTGTTAAACGCATGCACCCCGAACCATACAGAACATTTGTTATTGGGCGTAACGTCAACTACACGAACGTGTGTGATGTGTACTGCCGTTTTTGTGCTTTCTACCGCAGACCGGGTTCTGAAGAAGGGTATGTACTTCCCGATGAACTCATTTTCCAGAAAATTCAGGAAACGGAAGATGTGAACGGTACGGAAATTCTGATGCAGGGTGGAACGAATCCGAACCTGCCGTTTAGCTACTACACTGATTTGCTCAAAGCAATCAAAGAGCGTTTCCCTAATATTACAATGCACTCTTTCTCTCCGGCCGAAATTATGAAAATGGTCGAAGTGTCCGATGGTCTTACGTTGGAAGAGGTTGTACGTGCAATCCACGAAGCGGGACTGGATTCCTTGCCAGGTGGTGGTGCCGAAATTCTGGATGACCGCACACGTCGCAAAATCAGTCGTCTGAAGGGTTCATGGCGCGACTGGATGGACGTTATGCAGACGGCACATCGGATCGGCATGAATACTACGGCAACGATGGTTATCGGTCTTGGTGAAACGATGGAAGAACGTGCACTGCACTTGCTTCGTGTACGTGAAGCTCAAGACGAGTGCATCGCGAACAAATATGATTCCGAAGGATTCTTGGCGTTCATCCCTTGGACATTCCAGCCGGATAATACGAACCTGAAACTGGAGCGTCAGACACCGGAAGAGTATCTGAAAACGGTAGCGATTAGCCGACTCGTACTTGATAATATCAAGAACATTCAATCCTCATGGGTTACGATGGGACCTGAGATTGGCAAGAAATCACTCGAATTCGGATGTAATGACTTTGGTAGCACGATGATCGAAGAGAACGTGGTGTCTGCTGCAGGTGCGACATATAAAGTCAACATCGAATCGATTCTGCGGTTAATTCGGGAGTCGGGTTATATTCCGGCACAACGTAACACCAGATATGACATCCTGCGGATGTTCGATGAAGAGAATGCTGTTCATGAAGATTTTGTGATGCAGAACTAATTGTTATTATAAAACGATCTAACTAATCCAATCGATCCATTGAATCCATGCGATCACACTTAATAGGTTATGGATCTGAAGTCCGCTGGTTACTCCTTCACGGGGAAAACAGCGGGCTTTTTTATTTCGCCTTTTCCCATCGGTGATGCCAGGTCATCAAACAGTACATATTACGCATTTGGCGATATTTTATATTGAAATTGAACTGTTACAATGAAAGGACACTGGAGTAAACAGACATGCTAGGAAGGGGTAAGATGATGAAAAAAAGAATACTTGGAAAGACGGGACTGAACGTACCTGCATTAAGCTTTGGAGCATCCTCACTGGGTTCTGTTTTTCGCGATATTGACCGAAGTGAGGGTATTCGTACAGTTCATGCTGCGATTGATGCAGGGATGAATTATATAGATGTTTCGCCCTATTATGGATTAACGAAGGCCGAAATTGTACTCGGAGAGGCCCTTCGCAGTTTGCCGCGCAGCTCGTTCACGCTATCAACCAAGGCTGGACGATACGGAGAGAATACGTTTGATTTTTCACGTAAGCGGATTCATGAAAGTGTACAGGAGAGCCTGAACCGGCTGCACACTGATTATATCGATATCCTGTTCCTGCATGATATTGAATTTGTACCGGCGGAGATTATCATTGAAGAAGCATTTCCAACCTTACTCCGTCTCAAAGAGCAGGGTGTAATTCGTCATGCGGGCATTTGTGGCCTGCCTTTGCCATTGTTTGAGAAAGTACTACCACAGGTGGATGCCGACGCCATCATTTCTTATTGCCACTATGCCTTGAATGATACTTCACTGCTCTCATTGCTTCCCCTTTTGGAAAAGAAAGATATTGGCCTTGTAAATGCTTCGCCACTTTCTATGGGCCTATTAAGCACAAGAGGGACTCCTGCCTGGCATCCGGCAGATGATCGTGTGAAACAGGTCTGCTTGCAAGCCGCCCGGTTCTGTATGGAACAAGGCAGTGATATAGCGAAGCTTGCCGTGCAGTTTGCAACAGCCAATGAACGGATTCCAACGACACTGGTCAGCAGTGCAAGTGAACATAATATCCGTAACAATGTAGCCTGGCTGGAAGAACCAATGGATCAGGAACTTTTATCCGAGGTACTGCGTATTTTGGCTCCAATTCATAATGTGAGCTGGGCCAGCGGCCGACCTGAATACAACATCGAACATCACATGAAGCTACAAGAATCAATGGAGGGGGAACAGGAATGAGAGCCGTAGTATGTGAAGAAATCAATCGTTTGGCGTTCCGGGACATGGATGAGCCCGAGAGAGCCGAGAATCAGGCATTGGTAGCCATCCGTCGAATCGGAATCTGTGGAACGGACCTGCATGCCTATAAGGGCAATCAGCCATTTTTCACCTATCCTCGTGTATTGGGCCATGAGCTGGCAGGGATTATTGAAGAAATCGGACCCAATGAAGCAGGGCTGAAGCCGGGAGATCAGGTAAGTATTATTCCATATTTGCATTGTGGTCATTGTATCGCTTGTCGATCGGGGAAAACGAATTGCTGTGTGTCCATGCAGGTCATGGGTGTTCATGTGGACGGCGGCATGAGGGAGAGGATCGTTGTGCCTGTCTCCCATCTCATTCGGGCAGAAGGACTTACACTGGATGAAACGGCGATGGTGGAACCGCTCAGTATTGGCGCTCATGCGGTCAGAAGAGCAGCCGTACAGCCTGGTCAACAGGTTGTTGTGATTGGTGCTGGACCAATTGGACTTGGCGTAATGGCCATTGCCAAACAGGCCGGGGCTCGGGTCATTGCCATTGATCGGAATATGGACAGGTTGGAACGAAGCCGCTCCTGGGCCGGAGTGGACTTCTTGGTCCAGGCCAATGAGCAAGCCGCACAGCAAGTAGCCGAAATTACGAATGGAGACTATGCAACCACTGTTTTTGATGCAACAGGAAATGCACATTCGATGAATGAAGCCATTCATTACGTGGCCCATAGCGGTCAATTGATTTTTGTAGGGCTGGTCAAAGCCGACATTTCCTTTCATGATCCTGACTTTCACAAGCGGGAGATGAGTATACTGGGCAGTCGAAATGCGACCCGAGAAGATTTTGAACAGGTCATGTCGATCTTGCGGGAGAAGAAATGGAGTATGGATGATTACATTACACATCGGGCGAGTTTTGAGCAATTGCCTGAATCGATCAATACCTGGTTACAACCAGATTCGCATGTAGTGAAAGCAATAGTAGAGTTATAAAAGAATGAATGAAAAAAACTCTCTCTGATCCTGATTGAATGGCTAACATTCATAGGTATCAGAGAGAGTTTTTGTTGGCCTAGCTTATAAGAATCCAGAAATTATTTCTCCGGGTTCGTCACAATGCCTGCATGTGGATCAATATGGCGCACAATGGATTTCAGCCAGATCATTTCAAGGAAATGAATCTCATAGTAGAGTGCTCCCGGAACTTGCTGAATCCAATGCTCAGCCAGTGCAGGTTGCCCTGAGTCGGATGAAGAATCGAATGCTCCAGGTTCACGGCGCAGCCGTTTGCGGACGGCCTTTTCAACTTGGGCGCTTTGTGTGGATAAGATACATACTTTACGCTTAGCAGTGAATCCGCGAAAAGCCATATACACCATTTCATAAGCAATGAGATAGGCGATTACTGAATACATCGCTTGATCCCAACCAAAGACAACACCAGCAGCGGTTAGAATTAACAAGTTGACCAGCATGATTATTTTTTCGATAAGCATCCGTTTCCCGCTAAACACACGTTCTGGTGGACGGGAGGACGGATCACCGATTTCCAGCGTATCCAGTGTCCCACCATATCGCACGACCAGACCGATTCCTAAACCGAGACATAATCCGCCAAACATGGCGGCAGCCAGCGGGTGCTCGACAAGCGGCGGCATGGGATGAAGCACAATGGCACCAATCGAAAAGACAACCAAACCCAGAACAGTGACCAGTACGAATTTCTTTTGCACGAGTCGATAGGACAGAAAAATAAACGGAACGTTGAACAAAAACAGGAACAAACCAATCCTCATTTCGGTCCAGTGAGCGAACAACGAGGAGATGCCCGTAATACCTCCAATAATGATTTTATTGGGATGTAGAAACAATTCAAGTCCCACGGAGGCCAGAATTCCACCCGCAATCACAAACAATAAATTCAGCATGCGACGGGTAGATGACAATCGGGTCTTGGCGGTTTGTGGCACCGGATTAGCCGATATCAGAGGTGCTTTCATAGGTCATCCTCCTTTGTGCGGCTTTCGTGGCCTTCCCCCTGGGTTAATCACAGAAAGATCGGCGGTAGAGCCGCAAGTACGATACGTTATCTGTTCAGAACAGACAAGGGAATTATCCTTCTTGCTGCAGAACCTTGGGCTCCTCTTTCTTTTTCCGAGGATCTTTGAATTTGAAAATTTTATCCAATAATCTGAATACATGTTTGGACTCTTTGGTTAGCAATGGTCCAAGGATGGCCAGAATGAGTACATATAATGCGGCGAACGGTTGTAACAGCGGCAGAAGCCCTCCGGCTTTACCCATATTGGCCATAATGATGGAGAATTCACCTCGTGACACAATGGTCAAACCGATATTGGCTGATGCTTTCGGTGATAATCCTGCACTGCGTCCAGCGAGCATGCCTGCAAGGAAGTTACCGAATAGTGTGAGTACCACTGCGATCAACGCAAGCCATACGGCTTCGCCACCAAGAGATAGCGGATCGATGGACAATCCGAAGCTGAAGAAGAAGACTGCACCGAAGAAATCACGGAATGGCAAAATCAAATGTTCAATCCGTTTTGCATGCTCCGTCTCAGCGAGAACCAAACCAACAAGCAAGGCGCCAATCGCTTCCGCCACATGGATGGTTTCCGAGAATCCGGCTACGAGGAACAATGCACCGAAAATCACAAGGGAGAACAACTCATTCGAGCGAATCTTAAGCACTTTGTTGAGCAACGGTGTTGCTTTACGTCCAAGGATAATGACAATGAGCATGAATCCGAGCGCGACGAGAGCCGATACAATGACACCTCCGATGGAGGATGAATCACTGAGCACAAGTCCAGACAAGATGGAGATATATACAGCGAGAAATACATCTTCAAACATGATAATTCCGAGAATCATTTCCGTCTCCGGATTCGCTGTTCGTTTGAGATCAACGAGTACTTTGGCGACGATGGCACTGGATGAAATCGTTGTAATACCGGCAATGACAAGAGCTTCTGCTGCGGGGAAACCGGAAGCAAATCCGAAAATCAATCCCAGCGTAAAGTTAATCCCGATATAAATCGAGCCGCCGACGGCAATGGATTTACCCGACTTGATCAGACGACCAACCGAGAATTCCAGTCCGAGATAGAAGAGCAGGAACAGGATGCCGATGCGGCCCATAAATTCAATAAACGGCTGACTTTCGATGAAGCGGAAATCTAGATGCCAGATCTTCATGGCATGTGGTCCAACGGCCATCCCGATCAAGATGTAAAATGGAACGACCGAAAATCTCAGTTTTGCGGATAAGAGTCCGGCTGCTGCGATGAGCACAAGCGCCAGACCCACTTCGAATATCAAATGATCCATCGACTCACCCCCTTCCGGTCAGGAGGAGGGATTTGAATAGTTTTTGCTGATTGCGTTCGCCAACGGCTACTACCGTGGATTCTGCACTAATCACGACCTCCGGACCGGGGCTGATATGTTTTTTGTGATTCTTCTCTACAACAGCAATCACCGTTGCTCCCGAGTTTTGACGAACATCCAGTTCACCAATCGATTTACCGATACATCCGTAGGATGGCTCAATTTTGTACCATTCAATAATGAGATCATCAAACGTTACTTCAATATTTTCGAGCTGCTTTGGTTTATAGGTCAATCCACCAACAATGGCAGCAATTTGTCTTGCTTCATAGTCATCAAGCGTTACCATGGAGATGCTTTGGTCCGGATCCTCGTATTCAAAATGATACATTTCCCGGCGGCCATCATCGTGAATAATGACAATAAGTTTATCCCCGCTGCTCGTTTCAATCTGAAATTTCTTGCCGATTCCTGGCAAATCTGTTTCGCGTACATCCATGGATAATATGCCTCCTTAAATTGAAGGCTGCCACAGAAGACAGGCTTATTTCCCGAAAATAGAATGATCTGCTGCTCTAAGGAACATTAAATGATGCGGGCAAACAGAGCCAGGTGCTCCTGACACACAGCCTTGTGTTTGGAATGATTGATGAAAATGGGTATAACAAAATAATGGTTATCAATTAAGTGCATTTTATGAAGATTAGTTGAGATCTAACATTAGCTAAAAGGGTTATAAGTTATGCACAAGCACACCGTCTTTCAGACAGAGGTGTCTCCATGCAAAGCAACCTACAAATACGATAAACGGCTAGCGTAGAGCGTTCACGTATTTTGGTGCTGAAGGGGTGGGAGATACATACATGCTGGTGAATTTGATGGGTAGCAGAAATAATCTGCGTTTAAACAGACAAATCAACGGTTTAAAGGGCAGATGCGGTGTAGGAATTCGCAGCATTAGCAACAAAGCGAGCACAAGAAAGACAGGTTTGTTATGCGAAACCGCAATCAGCTTCGACATCACTTGTGGGTGTTTGCGAATGACAGGTTTCTGCTGAGACTCCAATGTGTGGACAAGCACTTCCTTGTTGGAAGTCGTCTCAACGGCTACCTCGACAGCGGATTCCGACTGCATCGGAATAGGGAAGGACAACGCTTGGAATACGCACAAAATGATAATAAACGCGTAACGGAGTATTCTTGGTTGTTGTCTCATTTTGGCTTCCCCCCTTTCCGTGAAACATACTGTTATAAAAATAATAACACATTTTTGGCTTAACTCCAAACGGAATGATAATATACTGAGAAATCATGACACGCTTTCCATCAATCCGCTTCGTATATCCCTATCGGCCTTGCCATATACTTTGAACAGGAAGGAAAGGAGTGATTCTTATGGAACTGTTCGCCGTATGGACCGAGGTATCGGGGCAGGAGGAAGCGGATCAATTTTATCGTTGTGTGAAGGAAAAAACCAAAGGTTTACATATAAGCAAAAGAGGATTTAGGCTCACCTTCAAACATAATGATGGAAGAGCGGCCTGGGTATGCAGAGGGAATGAGAATCACGCTGACTTCCAGCAGTGGCTTCCTCAAATCAGTGAGTTGCTTGCGAGGGGTCTTGCAGATTTCATTATGGATACGCGTGAACGGCATATGGTGGAAGAGATGATTTCCAAAGCTTGCTCGGTGATGGATGAACACGAGGTGGAGAAAGTCAATCGGATCTGCATGCCTCTTTTAATCAATGGTGATTTGGACCAGCCAGGACTTCGGGAGCGCCGCCGCGCTACTTTGGTAACAGGTCTTAAGCAGGATTTGGAGGATGTTCATTTTTTTCAATTGGAAGGTATCCTTAATTTCCGGATTCGGCAATACAAACAGGAACTACATGAACTGGTGGAATACGCGCTGGACGAATTCTGGATGGATCGCCAATACGAAGAATTTATGGGGCTGCTCAAATATTTTGTGTTCTTTCAGGAAGCCAAGGTTCCGCTTGTGCATCTGGTACACAAAGGTTTGCATGAATTCCAGGTATTTGATGCTGAACTTCGAGCGCTGCCCGTACAAAAAGATGAACAGGTCGTCGTGGAAATGCCTGGACTTGAATTGGAAATGGATATCGAAGATATGATTGTAAGTACGTTGATCTCCATCTCACCCGAAAAAGTCATGCTGCACACCAAAACACCGGAGCTGCCAGTCATCTCTACTATCCGTCAGATCTTTGAAGACAAGGTGCAATTATGTCAGCATTGTCCGGAGTGCGAAGTGTTGCGCTCAGGATTGCTGACAAGTCTTGACGCAAGCGATCTCGGCAATTATAATAACTGTTGATAATCAAAAGCGTTGACAAAGACAAGAGCCATACGCAAGGTCGGTGCAGAGAGAGGGAACTAGGCTGAAATTTCCTCCGGATGCCACGTTTGGTTTACCCCTTTGTAGCTGCAGTTTTGAAAGCGGGATTTGGAAGTTACCTCTTCAATCGTTGGTAATGATCCGTGAGTAAGGATATGCCGGGTCATGCCCGTTACCGTCATGCCAATGAGGGCTGTACTTCTGAATATGGATGAAGCAGCCGAAGTAGGGTGGAACCACGAGTATATTACACTCGTCCCTTTGCCGGGACGGGTGTTTTTTGCGTTTCTTCCCATAATGGCAGGAATTGCAATAGATAATCCGGTCCATCAATAGAATGGATGCAGGTTACATTTACAGGAGGAATGAGACAAATGGCAGTTAACATTAAATTACCGGATGGATCGGTTCGTGAGTATGCCGACGGAAGCAGTATTGAAGATGTGGCGGCTTCGATCAGCAGCGGACTTCGCAAAAATGCCGTTGCCGGCAAGCTGGATGGAATCGTAGTAGACTTATCTACTACTTTGCATGAAGGGGCACTGGTGGAGATCGTAACATTGGATTCACCAGAAGGACTGGAAGTTATGCGTCACAGTACAGCTCACTTGATGGCTCAAGCGGTGAAGCGTTTATATGGGAACAAAGAGGTACATCTCGGTGTAGGCCCTGTCATCGAAGATGGTTTCTACTATGACATGGATTTGGAACAACCGCTCAATCCCGAAGATCTGCAAAAGATCGAGAAGGAAATGGAACGTATTGTTAATGAAAACTTGCCAATTGTACGCAAGGAAGTTAGCCGCGCGGAAGCAATCAACATTTTTGAAGAAGTGGGCGATCCTTACAAGCTCGAGTTAATTCGTGACTTACCGGAAGACAGTGTGATTTCCATTTATGAACAAGGCGAATTTTTTGACTTGTGCCGTGGACCACATGTACCATCCACCAGCAAAATCAAAGTATTCAAATTGATGAATGTTGCCGGTGCTTACTGGCGCGGAGATAGCAAAAACAAAATGCTGCAACGTATTTACGGTACAGCTTTTGTGAAAAAAGCACAGCTGGATGAACATTTACATTTCCTCGAAGAAGCTCGTAAACGGGATCACCGTAAACTCGGCAAAGAGCTGGAAATCTTTACATTCTCCCAATTGGTTGGACAAGGATTGCCGATCTGGTTGCCAAACGGTGCCAAACTGCGCCGGACGTTGGAACGCTACATTGTGGATCTGGAAGAAAGCTTGGGATACCAACATGTATACACACCTGTTCTGGGTAATGTGGAATTGTACAAAACATCCGGACACTGGGAGCACTACCAGGAAGACATGTTCCCGAAAATGGTTATGGACAACGAGGAGCTTGTTCTTCGTCCGATGAACTGTCCTCACCATATGATGGTGTACAAATCCAGCATGCATAGCTACCGCGATCTGCCAATTCGGATTGCCGAGCTGGGTATGATGCACCGTTATGAAATGTCGGGGGCGTTAACAGGTCTGCACCGTGTACGTGCAATGACGTTGAACGACTCTCACATTTTCGCACGCCCGGATCAGATCAAGGAAGAATTTGCTCGTGTTATTGAGCTGATTCAAACGGTCTATAAGGATTTTGGCATTCACGAATATCGTTTCCGTCTGTCCTACCGCGATCCGAAGGATACTGAGAAATACTTCCAAAACGACGAGATGTGGGAAATGTCTCAACGTATGCTGCGTGAAGTTGTGGAAGAACTTGACCTTCCTTTCTATGAAGCAGAAGGCGAAGCAGCGTTCTATGGTCCGAAGCTGGATGTACAGATCAAAACAGCATTGGGTAAAGAAGAGACATTATCCACCGTTCAACTGGATTTCCTTTTGCCAGAACGCTTTGAACTGGAATATGTAGGAGATGACGGACAGAAGCATCGTCCTGTCGTTATTCACCGTGGTGTAATCAGTACAATGGAACGTTTCACTGCTTTCTTGCTGGAGAACTTTGCAGGAGCTCTGCCGCTGTGGCTGTCTCCTGTGCAGGCGAAGGTTATCCCGGTATCCGGTAACTTCGATGACTATGCCCGTGAAGTGGAGGCGAAGCTGAAACGTGCGGGAATCTCAGCTGAAGCCGATCTGCGTAATGAGAAGCTCGGATATAAAATCCGTGAGGGACAGCTTGAAAAAATGCCATACATGTTCGTCGTTGGTGAAAATGAGCGGAATGCTCAGGGCGTATCCGTACGAAAACGCGGAGAAGGCGATCTCGGCATGAAGCCCGTAGACGAAATTGTAGCCCAACTCAAAGAAGAGATTACAACACGTTTGGTGTAATTTCAGAATAGTGCCCTTCTAATATAGAAACCCGTTTGAACCCAATGATTAATTCCTTGGTGTTTAGACGGGTTTTTGTTATTTTTTGATTTTCGAACGTGCTGGCTCATTCGTCTCTTCAAGGGTAAAGTATAGAATTTTTTCATTTTGGAAAACCTTTGCAGTAAGGGGGAGGTTCTATAATGAAAAAGCAATTCTTAATTCAAAAGAATAACGTGCGATTCATCATCGCTTGCTGTGTGCTGCTTATTGGTATAGTCATGGGCTCCAATCTGGCAGAAGCGTATACCTTTGAAGAGGAAAGTGCAGTCTTGCATGTAAATAGTCGGCACAGCGAAAATTCAGCTCAGCTGGAGGGTCATCAATCGGAAACGGCTGTTTATGCTTACAGCGATGAGGCTCAACTAACAAGCATGGTCTATATGGCTTTATTGTGGTCTCCTCAGCCAATGGTCATTCCACGACCACAATTTCCAGACAGGCAGATCGGAAATGACCCGTCCATGCCAGTGCTCGCTCCGCGTACAGAACAGGTATTAGACACACATAAAGTGACGGCGACCGGATACACAGCAGGTGTGGAATCAACCGGAAAGGGGCCTAAACATCCACAATACGGAATTACGTATTCAGGGGTAAAGGTGCGGCGCGACAAAGAAACCGTCTCAACGATTGCAGCTGATCCGAAGCTGTTTCCGATGGGCTCCATTTTATATATTCCCGGCTACGGTTACGGCATTGTTGCAGATACGGGCTCAGCGATCAAGGGCAACAAGATTGATCTCTATTTCCCAACCACGAAGCAAGTGTACAAGGAATGGGGGAAAAAGGACGTCGAAGTGCAGGTCATCAAACAAGGTGCTGGAAAATGCACTGAAAAAATGCTGGAAGAGCTCTCGGAAGCCATTGACGTGTACAAATCGATACCGGATTCCTGGTTGGACAAGGCTATTTAATTTGGAAGGTTACACATGAATAACTAAACTGCTCTCTTCACATAATACTGACTGGGGACGAACCCCGCGATGCAGCAATGCAACGTAAATATGAAGAGAGAGGTGATCGTTGTGGCTAAGAAATCCCAAGGATTCCAAACACCAAACGAGAAGTATAATGCGGAGTTTGGTCAAGAAAATGTAGCAAACAAAGTAAAACAAGCCGAGCAAAACAAAGTGCAAGAAAATTTCCAAACACCTGATGAAAAATTCAATGCCGAGTTCGGTGTAGAAAACACTGGTCAAACAGGCCAAGCGGGCCGAGCAGGGAAATTTCAGAAATAAATAAGGATTCAGGCACCCTGGAGCAGCAGCTCCGGGGTGTTTTTATTTATATATTTTTACATAAATATCCTTCCCTATCGGTCTCAAGACTGAGAATGATTCCATCTGCCGCCGCTGTTAACCGACTCTTATCTGATGTAAACTGAGTACAGAATAAAGAAGAAGGAGACATGAGCGATGAAACGATCTACGCGGGACCGCTGGTGGGTTGGTATTCCTCTTATTGCGATTGGTGCAATCATTTTGTTCAGGCAATTGGGATACGACATTGATATAGGATACATGTTCAGAACATATTGGCCGTTATTTTTGATTTGGTGGGGCGTAAAAGGTATAACCGAAATTCGGCGTAATGGAAGTCATGCATTGATTGGACCTGCCATTGTACTGGCGATTGGTGGATACTTCTTGGCACGTAATCTCGGGTGGATTGATTACTCGATGGGTGAGTTCATTCGCTACCTAATTCCGGTGATGCTGATTGGTGGGGGCTTGTTTGTTCTGATCGGACCCCGTCGTCGTGACCGTAAACATCATGACCAAGTACAACCGCCTCCACCACCGGAGCCCCCTTATAAGCCATTGTCCCCTGAGGACCTGGAAATGCCGTCTTCGTTTGACGAACAGTTCGAGAAAACATTTGGCAAACCGAAACAGGAACCGAAGAATGATTCGCATGGCTCATTTTATACAGATAAGGAAGACCATAAATCACACGGGCATCAACACCATCATAAACATCAACATCATCAGCACAAGCATAAAGGTTACGGTTCAAATAAAAAAGCATATGGAGCATTTGATGACGACGACCACTACGATGATGATGCCAACTATTATGGTGGAGACGGGCGTACGATGAACAAATCATCATTTATGGGTGATTTGTATATGGGACAGGAAGTGTTCTCGCTGAAACCCATGAACATCTCGGCATTTATTGGCGATACCGTTATAGATTTGACAAAAGCTCAGATTCCGTATGGCGAGACGAAGATTAACATTTCTTCTTTTATTGGAGATGTAAAAGTATTTGTACCGGAGGATATGGATCTGGGTGTGACCGTGACGACGAACTCCTTCATTGGAGACATGTCGTTGTTGAACCAGAAACGGGGAGGATTCCTGAGCAGCGCGCAGGCTGAAACTTCACACTACCATGAAGCGGGCAAAAAAGTACGGATTATCGTCAGTGTGTTTATCGGAGATGTTAAAGTGAATAAGGTGGGTTAACGCATGATACGAACGATTCTCAAGGCCAATAAGTGGGAACTGATGATGTACTTTTCGCTGACCGGGCTCATTGCCTTGGGCGGATTCTATCTCCTGTACGGGGAGGTGCTGATGGGAACCGGGCGCCAGCGCGCCTGGACCTACGTTGCCGTGGTTGTACTGGCTACTGTGATTACCGGGTATATCGCTGCACTGCGCCTTCAGCGCAAGATTGACCTTCTGGATCTCAATATGCTGAAAGTGTCCAAAGGCAATCTCTCTGTTCGCATGCCTGAAGCAGATGATGCCTCATTCGGCCGGGTATATCAGGAATTCAATGTCATGATGGATTCGATTGAGAAAAAAATGAGACTGCTTCAGCGGCTCGGTGAGCAGGAAGTCATTGAGAAGGAACAGGCATCAGAACGAGCCGTACTTGAAGAACGCAAACGCATGGCAAGAGACTTGCATGACACGGTAAGTCAGCAGCTGTTTGCCATGCACATGTCGGCTTCTTCTTTACCGCGCTTGCTGGAGATGAATCCGGAGCATGGCAGCAAGGTACTTGAGCAATTAATCCAGATGTCTCATATTGCTCAGCGGCAGATGCGAGGACTTATTGCCCAGCTTCGCCCAGTGGAACTGGAAGGTCGGGACCTGGCCGAAGCGCTGGACAGATGGTTCCCGGATTATTGCAGACAGAACGGATTGAAAGGCGTCAAAGAGCTGGAACTGGATGGCGGGATCTCGGATGCCATCGAGCACCAGCTGTTTCTTGTTATCCAGGAGGCCGTTGCTAATGTGGTCAAACATGCGGAGGCTGGACTGGTCAGCCTGTCCATACGCGAAAGTGAACATCAGATCAGCATGAGCATCAGCGATGATGGCCAAGGTTTTTTGCAGCAAGCGGAACGTCCCGGTTCATACGGATTATCAACGATGCGTGAGCGGGCAGAGAAGCTTGGAGGTCAGGTTCAGATTATATCGAAGCCGGGAGCGGGAACGACGGTGCGAGTATTCATCCCGAAATTTCCGAGTGAACCAGAGGGGGAAATGGAATGAGCGAAAAAGTGAATGTAATGATTGTGGATGATCATGATATGGTGCGGATGGGCTTAAAAACATATCTTATGCTGGAACCCACATTTCATGTGATGGGGGAAGCAAGCAACGGGCAGGATGTACTGGACCGACTGCGCAAGCTGGATAAGAGTGAACTGCCTGACTTGATCCTGATGGATCTAATGATGCCTGTGATGAATGGTGCGGAAGCGACACAAGCGATTATGACCGAATTTCCGGGAATGAAAATTGTGATGTTGACCAGTTTTCTTGAGGATGATCTGGTGGTTCAGGCCATTGAAGCAGGCGCGGTCAGTTATGTGTTGAAGACGGTATCTGCTGAAGAACTGATCTATGCTCTGCAGGGAGCATACCGAGGCATGCCTGTAATGACAGGCGATGTATCGCAGGCATTGACCCGTGGCATCAGACAGCGTACAGCAAGAGAGAATGAGTCAGGCCTGACGGAACGGGAAAAAGAAGTGCTTTTGTTAATTGCTGAGGGGAAGACCAACAAGGACATCGGGGAAGAATTACATATTAGTATTAAAACGGTTAAGACCCATGTGAGCAATCTGCTGATGAAATGTGAATTGGACGATCGCACACAACTGGCCATATACGCCCATCGTCAGGGTTGGGTGAAAAATAAGAGTTAGAATGCTGATTTGGCGGGGAAAATGCTCTATAACGGCTTGCTTTTATCTCCTTTTTAATTGTTTTTAAGGTACGGTTAAGGTTTAAAGTACAAAATAAGGACAGTTAAAGAATATCTCTTGCGAACAAGAGATTGGGAGGTAGAGAGGCATGGACGAACGTAATTACAGAGCGAACCGTCAAGACGAGGAAAATGATACAAAACAAGCGGAGAATCGCAATACATCGGGAACGGACGATTCCTCCTATTATTATTCTTATGGGCCTTTTCAGTCCGTGAATCAGGAAGATACAGCAAGCTACCATGGGGAACATAATCAGCGTGAAGAAGGAAATGTACAGATTACAAGACCGGATCCTGTGAAGCCAGTACCTACTTACTACAGCAACGAATCATCTGATCAAGCCAATACGTCATCCAGAGGGGGCGGTAATGGTTCAGGCAACGGAGGAGATCAAGGGAACGGCGGTAAGAACAATGGCAACTGGAATTATAATAACCGTCGGCCACGTTCTTCCGTAAGATCGCTCCTGTTCTCTTTCATCGCCGGGATGCTGGTCATTACAGTGCTGATGTATACAGCTGATCGAACAAATATGTTTACACCGCAGGAAGCTCTGACGAGTGCCGAGAATCAAAGCTCTGCTCAGGAATCAACGTCCACGAACACGGGTGGTGGCAATAATGTGACTGCATCGCTGCTGCCTACCGGTAAAGAGGATGTTTCATCCGTGGTAACGAGCACAAGTCCTGCTGTAGTCAAAATAGAAACACTTGCCAAACAGTCATCACGTGGCAGCAGTCAAGGTGGTTCTACGATGAGTGATCCATTGTACCAATACTTCTTTGGTAACGGAAGCAATGGCGGAACAGATAGTTACCAGGGCCAAAATCAACAGCAACAAAGCAGCAATCAATTGGTTCCGCTTGGTATTGGTTCCGGATTTATTTTTGACAAAGAAGGTTATATCCTGACGAACCAGCATGTGGTTCAAGGAGCAGATGTCATTCAGGTTACGCTGGAGAACAACAGTAAACCGTATGAAGCGAAATTGCTTGGAAGCAGTTTTGATCTCGACCTTGCCGTATTGAAAATCGAGAAAAATAGCGGTGACGATAGTTTCCCTGTAGCTCCACTGGGTGATTCCAACAGCACACAAGTTGGAGAATGGCTTGTTGCGATCGGTAACCCGGAGGGATTTGAGCACACGGTTACCGCAGGTGTGTTGAGTGCCAAAGAGCGTACTATCAGCATTCCCGACGAAGAAACAGGCAAAACTCGTGAATACAGTCACTTGCTGCAAACGGATGCATCCATTAACCCTGGTAACTCGGGCGGACCGCTGCTTAATCTGAATGGGGAAGTTATCGGTATGAACGTAGCGGTTAGCGCAGATGCGCAAGGGATTGGATTTGCCATCCCATCGAGCGTGATCTCGGATGCGGTGAAATATTTGAAACAAAACAAAGAAGTTCCCAAAGAGCCAGTACCATTTATCGGCGCATCTTTGATGGCCCTCACTCCTGAAGTGGCTAAACAAATGGGAACGGATATTACCGAAGGTTCCGTTGTAGCCAGCACGATCTATCAATCTCCTGCGTATCAGGCAGATCTGCGTGCCTATGACATCATTACAGGTGCCAATGGTACGGCCTACAGTACAAGTCAGGATCTGATCGATTTTATTAAGAAACAGAAAATTGGCAGTGAAGTGACACTGAATGTGGTACGTGACGGCAAAAAAATGGATGTCAAAATCAAAATCGGCAACAAAAACGATTATGATACAACTCAAACGACAGATCAACAGCAGCAGCAACCATAATACAAGACGAAATGGGTTGAAGAATACGTTATAGGAGAGCGGAAGGGTTTGAAGGCCCTTCCGCTTTTTTTGCACGGAAGAGTTATATGAAGTTATAGGGTTGTCCTATTATGGAACAGGGTATTTCGAGAAGATGCAGATTGCGCTTTTGCCTGTTACAATAGGAATAAAACATGAGGGATAAAGGAGAAAGACCATGCGCTCAACTATATTGATTGTTGATGATGATGAAAAAATTGTGTCCATGCTTCGCCGGGGGCTGGCATTTGAAGGATATGAGGTTCAGACGGCGTCCAATGGTGCTGAGGGTCTTAGTAAACTAATGGATAAGGAACCCGATGTGGTTATTCTCGATGTGATGATGCCACAAATTGACGGGTTCGAAGTATGCCGCAGACTTAGAGAAGCAGGGAGCAAAGTACCTGTGCTGATGTTGACAGCCAAAGATGAAGTTCAAAGCCGGGTAACAGGACTTGATACAGGTGCAGATGATTATTTGGTGAAGCCGTTTGCACTTGAAGAATTGTTGGCTCGTGTCCGTGCATTGCTTCGTCGTAAAGCCGATATAGCGGATACACCGGATAATCGTCTTATGTATGAGGATATTATTTTGGATAATGATTCCCGTGAGGTACTGCGTGATGGTCAGCGTCTGGAACTGACTGCCAAGGAGTTTGAATTGCTGAACCTGTTCATGCAGAATCCCAAACGTGTGCTGTCCCGTGATCTGATCATGGACAAAATCTGGGGGTATGATTACAGTGGCGAGTCCAATGTGCTCGAAGTATATATTGCCATGCTCAGACAAAAAACCGAAGAATACGGCGGCAAACGTTTGATCCAGACGATCCGGGGAGCCGGCTATATTTTGAGAGGTGACTCCTGACATGTCCATTCGGTTAAGATTAACCGCGTGGTACTCAGGCATCTTGGCAGCCGTACTTATTTTTTGGGGTGTTGTGATTTACGCTTTTGTCTATTTTAATACGTATCAAGAAGTGGAACAGCAGCTGAAAGATAAAAGTGAGCGAATTACGAATCAAATTGGTGTCAACCCTCTTTCACAGTCGCTGGATCTTGACCCATTCACCGAGAGTCAGCTTCAGGAGGCCCAGATATATATCCAATTGTGGGATTACCAGAGCAGATCAGGCAAAATATCGGGAAATATGGAGAAGCTTCAAATACAATTTCCTGTGGTGAAATCCAATGAGATTCAGAAGGCACGTGGAATATCCAAGATCTATGTAAACGGCACTCCTTTTCTGGTTAATCAGCAGCCCCTGTCTTTGCAAGGAACCAATGAAATAAGGGGGCTCCTTCAAGTTGGAACCAATGTGAGCTCTCAAGAACGCTTGCTGGAGGCTTTGCGCAATATTCTCGTTTTTGGCTGGTTAGTGGCCATGGCACTCGCGATTACTTCGGGCCTTATTCTGGCTCGCAAATCCATGCGCCCGCTCGTCAACGTTATTGATGCGGCGAATCAGATTCAGTCCGGGGATGATCTTAGTGTGCGTATTCAATACACGGGCCCCATGGACGAGATAGGACGTTTGATTGAAACAGTGAACAATATGCTTGAACGAACAGAGCTTTCCTTCCGCGGATTAGAGGAGACCAACAAAGCCCAGCGCAGATTTGTATCTGATGCCTCACATGAGCTGCGCACACCGCTGACGACAATTCGTGGGAATGTCGACTTCCTGAAGAAGCTTTGGGATCAGGAAAGCACCGACCGGCCGAATCTGGATGAAGAAACGGTTAAACAGATGTCTCTTGAGGCGATCGAGGATATGGCGGATGAAGGCAAACGCATGAGCAGGCTAATCAGTGATATGCTGTCTTTGGCCAGAGCCGATACAGGACAGAAAATTGAACTGAATCCGATTCCATTGCAAATTCTGGTGCAGGAAGTGGCTCGCAGATCGCAATTCCTTGATCACCAGGCAGACTGGCGTCCAGGTGATCTTTCCATCCTGAATGGCATATATGTGAATGGAAGTAAAGATTACCTGCAACAGATGCTGTTCATTTTTATCGAGAATGCGTTCAAGTATACACCGGAGGGTTCGGTAACACTTGATGCGATATTGTATAAAGGTCAGGTAGGACTGCGAATCAGTGATACGGGAATTGGAATGGAGCGGGACGAGGTACCGTTTATTTTCGATCGCTTCTACCGGGCAGACGAATCCCGTGGTGCCACACCGGGCATAGGATTGGGACTCTCGATTGCCAAATGGATCATCGAAGAGCATCATGGATCTGTCGAGGTTGTAACCCGACGTGGAGAAGGGACCACCTTTATTATCTGGTTGCCGGTTGTCTTTGCTCCGCCTATCGAATAAGGGTATAATAGACTGGACTGCAATTACATCGGCAACCTTGCCGAGAAAGAAAGCGGGTGGCAACCAAGTGGAAGTATTGCGAATTTCGCCGCGAGGATATTGTTACGGAGTTGTGGATGCCATGGTGCTGGCGCGTCAGGCGGCACGCAATCTGGATCTACCACGGCCTATTTATATATTGGGTATGATTGTGCATAACCAACATGTGACGGATTCATTTGAAGATGAGGGCATTATTACGCTGGACGGACCGAACCGGATTGATATTTTGAGTCAGGTGGAGAGCGGAACAGTCATCTTCACGGCCCATGGTGTATCTCCGGAAGTACGCAAAATGGCACGTGATAAAGGTCTGACGACAGTGGATGCTACCTGTCCTGATGTGACCAAAACCCATGACCTGATTCGGGAGAAGACGGCTGAAGGATATGACATTATCTATATTGGAAAAAAGAATCATCCAGAGCCTGAGGGTGCTATAGGCGTTGCACCCGATCATGTTCATCTGATCGAGAAGGAAGAGGAGATCGACGGACTACACGTACCTCCAGGCAAAATCCTGATCACAAATCAGACAACGATGAGCCAATGGGACATCAAACACATTATGAGCCGTCTTTTGGAGAAATATCCAGGCGCGGAGATTCATAATGAGATATGTCTGGCTACCCAAGTTCGTCAGGAAGCTGTTGCTGAACAGGCAGGGCAGGCGGATCTGGTCATCGTTGTAGGTGATCCTCGCAGCAATAACTCCAACCGTCTTGCTCAAGTATCGGAGGAGATTGCTGGGGTTACGGCATATCGTGTATCCGATGTGGCAGAGATACAGCAGGAATGGCTGAAAGGTGTGAACAAGGTGGCGGTTACGTCAGGAGCTTCAACGCCAACGCCGATCACGAAGGAAGTCATCCTTTATCTGGAGCAATATGAACATGATAAACCGGAAACGTGGGAAATCAAGCGTACAGTAAATATGAGCAAGTTGCTTCCTCCTGTGAGGGAGAAGACACGTACCACCTAAAAGACCTGCAGATCAGAACCGAGATCCGGTGCTGACTGCAGGTTTCTTTTTTTGAGAAGGGTGGAGTTGGCTTGACGGAAAAGGGGGAATATGTTATATTTACTTTAGTAGATAAAAGCTTAAAAGCGAACAAGCGTTTAAGTGTAGAAGAGTTTTGAATTTGAATCAGACGCACAATGAATATTCAATGTGCTCTCATACAAGGAAGGGTGGATATTATTATGATCGTTATTGCAGGTAAGGCTACGCCGGAGGAACATATTCAGGATATCGTCGCTACAATTGAGAAAGAAGGACTTCAGGTTCACATTTCTCGTGGAGAAGATCGGACCATCATTGGATTGATTGGCAAGGTTGAGCCGAAAATGGCTGAACATCTGCGTCAAATGAAGGGCGTGGAGAATGTCGTCAAGATTTCGAAGTCCTACAAATTGGCAAGCCGTGACTTCCATCCGGAAGATACCGTGATTTCGATCAAAGGCGTAGACATCGGTGGCAAAGAACTTGTGATTATGGGTGGACCGTGTGCGGTTGAATCAGCAGCACAGATTGATGAAATTGCCGGACTTGTTAAAGCTGCTGGTGCACAAGTGCTCCGCGGTGGCGCATTTAAACCGCGTACAGGTCCTTACAGCTTTCAAGGCACAGGTGTAGAGGGATTGATCATGATGGCAGAGGCAGGCAAGAAGCATGATCTGCTGACCATCACAGAAGTCATGACACCTGAATATGTGGATATCTGTGCCGAGTACGCAGACATTCTGCAAGTAGGTACACGTAACATGCAGAACTTCGATTTGCTGCGCAAATTGGGTGAGTGTGGCAAACCAGTATTGCTGAAACGTGGATTCAGTGCGACTTACGATGAATTGTTGAACGCTGCTGAATACATCCTTGCAGGTGGTAACCCGAATGTTATGCTGTGTGAGCGGGGTATCCGTACATTCGAATCCTACACACGTAATACGCTCGATCTGTCGGCGATCCCTGTCCTGCAGTCTCTGAGCCACCTGCCGGTTATTTCGGACCCCAGCCATGGTACTGGACGCCGTGAACTGGTTGAACCAATGACGAAGGCATCTGTAGCTGCTGGTGCCAATGGCCTGATTATTGAGATGCACACAGATCCAGATAACTCGATGACAGGGGATGGAGTACAATCACTGTTCCCTGACCAATTTGCCAACCTGCTTCTGGATCTCGAGAAGTTGGCCCCGATTGTGGGTAAATCGTTTAGCACGACTAAACAACCGGCAGCGTTCTTCCCGGCTCGAGTTGGCGTATAAGTTATTACAATAATGTGAGACCTATAATGATCCGGGCATTGGCCACGGCTTCGTTCAGTGAGAATGGAGCCAGGGCCAATGTCCGGTTTTTTATGTTATTTGGGCCATTGAACGTATTTATTAATCAAGGGTGATAAGAAACATTTATGATGTAATGTTTTTTCCATAATTTAGGCTAATTCTATAGGTACTTTACCGCATTAAACCGGTTAAATATTTCTTTTATTCGTTGTTAAGTGAAATATATAGGTTTATAAAATGTAAGCATAGCTTACATAGTCGCAAAAAATACCTTACATAAGTATTGACGATGTCATGTTTAAGAATTTATAATGACGACAGAAAAAAATTCGAATATGGACATTTTCTTAGCGGGGTTGTTTAATGTTCGGAATATTTGGGAGGACGAATACATGTCGGTTGAAAACGTATTGAAATCAATTCAAGAGAACAACATCGAGTGGGTAGATTTTCGTTTTGTAGATTTGGCTGGTCGTGCGCATCATATCTCGTTGCCAGCTTCAGCAGTTGATGCAGATACTTTCGTAAATGGAGTAGCCTTTGATGGTTCTTCTATCCAAGGTTTCCGTGGAATCGAAGAGTCCGATATGGTTATGATTCCAGATCCTGAAGCGACTTATGTCGATCCGTTCACAGCACACCCTACATTGAATGTTATGTGTGATATCTTCACTCCGGATGGCGAGCGCTATGAGCGTGACCCGCGCGGTATCGCTGTTAAGGCGGAAGCGTTCTTGCAAGAAAGCGGAGTGGGCACAACGGCATTTTTCGCACCTGAATCCGAATTCTTTATCTTTGACGATGTACGTTATGAGAGTGGCACAAACAGCTCTTCTTATTTCGTAGATTCCGAAGAAGCTTCATGGAACACAAACCGTAAGGAAGACGGCGGTAACCTAGGCTTCAAAGTACGCACAAAAGGCGGCTATGTTCCTGTAGCTCCAGTGGATACACAACAAGATATCCGCAGCGAAATGTGTCGTATTCTGGAAGAAGCAGGCCTTTCCATCGAACGTCACCACCACGAAGTGGCGACAGCAGGCCAAGCCGAGATCAACTTCCGTTTTGATACGTTGAAGAAAACAGCAGATAACCTGCTTGTATACAAATACATCGTGCACAACACTGCACGTCAATATGGTAAAGTAGCAACATTCATGCCGAAACCACTGTTTGGTGACAACGGTAGCGGAATGCACGTTCACCAATCCATCTTCGATGGCGATTCCCCATTGTTCTATGACAAAGCGGGATATGCTAACCTGAGCGAAATGGCTCTGCACTACATCGGGGGTATTCTGTACCACGCACCAGCCTTGATCGCTTTGACTAACCCTAGTACGAACTCATTCAAACGTCTCGTACCTGGTTATGAAGCGCCGGTTAACCTGGTTTACTCCAAAGGTAACCGTTCCGCAGCAGTACGTATTCCTGTTGCCGCTGTGACACCGAAAGGCTGTCGTATCGAGTTCCGTACACCGGACTCCACTGCTAACCCTTACCTGGCATTCTCTGCAATGTTGATGGCGGGTCTGGATGGTATCAAACGCAAAATCAATCCAACTGAGCTCGGATATGGTCCACTGGACAAAAACATCTATGATCTGTCTGATGCAGATAAAGAAAACATCCGCAGTGTGCCAGCTTCTCTGGAAGAAGCGCTTGACGCTCTGGCAGCGGACTACGAATTTTTGACTGAAGGCGACGTATTCACCAAAGAATTCATCGATAACTATATCAACCTCAAACGTGACGAAGCGAAAGCAGTAGCAATCCGCATTCATCCGCATGAGTACAGCCTTTACTTCGACTGCTAATCAGTTGGGGATGGAAACAGAACAGAATGATCTGTTTCAACTCAAAGCCTTCGGGACTCGCTCTCGGAGGCTTTTCCTTGAATTAAACAATGCAGTGCGTTAACTTTGCAGGGTGATAAAGTAATTTGATAGCCTGTATTCACAGCTTCAGTGCATATTGCCCTTGAAGCAGGTAGGGAATACTGATATCATAGCCATAATATTCACTTGGGAGAGCATTTTGCATAAATCCATAGAGCGACTTTCAACAGGTAAGATATAGATCGAAATGATTCAATTCGTCTATACGCGGGTTGGGTCAGGATGCTTCTTCCTGTCCAACTCTTACACCCGTGAGCGATTCTAATCGAATTATGCAAAATGCTGTTCATATGTCAGCTACGGATGGAAAGGGCGGGGAATTTTGTGACAAAGAGAGCGTATAATTTTAATGCAGGACCTGCGGCATTGCCACTTGAGGTACTGGAGCGTGCTCAGGCAGAATTTGTTGATTTTCGTAACACAGGTATGTCAATTATGGAGATGTCTCACCGTGGAGCCGTGTATGAATCTGTACATAATGAAGCTCAGGAGCGCTTGTTGTCGCTGCTAGGCAATCCAAAAGGGTACAAAGTGCTCTTCCTGCAGGGCGGAGCGAGCACACAGTTCGCCATGCTGCCGATGAACCTGCTCGGGGAAGGGCAGACAGCCAGTTACGTCATGACAGGCAGCTGGGCCAAGAAGGCTTTGTCTGAAGCGAAGCTTATTGGGGAAGCACAGGTCGCTGCATCTTCCGAAGCTGATAAATTCATGAAGTTGCCGGATGTGTCGAATCTTAATTTGCCGGACCGCACAGCCTACGTTCATTTGACGTCGAATGAAACGATTGAAGGAACGCAATTCAAGTCATTCCCAGATACCGGTTCTGTACCGCTTATTGCAGACATGTCGAGTGACATTTTCTGTAAACCGTTTGATCTGAATCAATTCGGTATGATCTACGCAGGTGCACAGAAGAACCTTGGCCCGTCAGGGATTACCGTAGTTATTGCCCGCGAAGAGCTGGTAAGCGAATCACCAAAAACAATTCCGACGATGATGCGTTACAGCACACATACGGAAAACAATTCTCTTTATAACACACCACCGTCTTTCTCCGTATATATGGTGAATGAGGTGTTAAAATGGATTGAAGAACAGGGTGGACTCACCGGGATTGAGCAAAAGAACACGAAAAAAGCAGAATTGCTCTATAATGCCATCGATTCCTCCGGGGATTTCTACCGTGGTTGCGTAGACCCGGCTGATCGTTCCCTGATGAATGTGACCTTCCGCCTGGCTAACGAGGAGCTGGAGAAACAGTTTATCAAGGCTTCAGAACAAGAAGGTTTCGTTGGTCTGAAAGGGCATCGGAGTGTTGGTGGCCTGCGTGCTTCCATTTATAATGCTGCTCCATATGAAAGTGTTAAAGCACTTACGGACTTCATGAGCCACTTCCAGAAGACAAATGGATAAACAACCTGGCAGCGAGTTGTGAATTCAAACACTCACAATCCTGCCTAGCAGAGCCTTCCACATTGACGTGTGGAGGGCTTTTCTTTAAGATTAGAGAATTGTCGTTGATATGAAATGAAAAGGAGATTGAACACATATGGCTTTACATATCGTTCTGGTTGAACCGGAGATTCCGGCAAATACGGGCAATATTTCTCGTACATGTGCGGCTACCGGCACACATTTGCATCTTGTGCGTCCACTCGGATTCCGTACGGATGATGCCACACTGAAACGGGCGGGTCTGGATTACTGGCGTGCTGTTCATATTGAATATCATGATTCGTTTGCCGAGGTCCAGGAAAAGTACCCTGAAGGGCGTTTTTTCTACGCAACCACGAAGGCGAAAAACCGTTATAGTGATTTTAAATTTCAGGATGGAGATTTTTTGGTGTTCGGTAAGGAGACTAAAGGCCTTCCTCCAGAATTAATTGCGGCCAATCCCGATACATGTATGAAAATGCCAATGACAGGTGACGTCAGGTCGTTAAATTTGTCCAACTCCGCAGCAATCATTGTATATGAGGCGCTGCGTCAACTCGATTTCCCTGGCCTGGATTAAGCCGATTGAGGCGTTTGAATAACGGTTAGAATTCGCTAAAAAAACATTTTTCAAAAAAAAGGACAAAAAATGTTTATTTCCAGCAGGATTCGACAAAATCTTGGCGAATTAATAAACATAGTACAAATGTACCTAGAAATTTAGAGTAAGATAGGAGAGGTGTGCCGTAGCTATGAAGCCAGCTGGAGTCGTTCGCAAAGTTGACCAATTGGGTAGGATCGTATTGCCTAAATCTTTGCGTAAAAGGTATCAAATGAATGAGGGAGATCCTGTAGAGATCTTAGTACAAGGGGACCATATCATTCTGGAGAGATACCGTCCAAAATGTATTTTTTGTGGATCGATGGAAGAAGTCAATGAGTTCAAAGAGCGTTACATATGCGCACAATGTTTAGAGGAAATGACCCAGCTTCCACAGCATGGGTAAAATAAAAAGTATCATGGCCTCCTGAAGGTCATGATACTTTTTTTGTGGAACCATTTCCACTTTTAGAGTTTACCAGGATCAAATGAACGGGAATCAGCTGTTAGTGTTGTACTCCATCACCCAATATTTCGCCCCGGGTGCACCCTCTTCAATGACTTTTTTCCAACCCTGTCGTTCGTAAAAGCCAATTGCTTTATGATTATCAGATACGCATTTCAATCGAACAGGCTGCTGCATGAGTGAAATCGACGCATCAAGTAAGCGCGAACCTGTGCCCCCACCCATAAAACCGGGATGGATAAACAGAAGGTGAATAAAATTATCAGGTAGGTACAGCGAAGCGAAACCTAGGAGCTGTCCATCTTCCTGTTCAGCCACGATAATATGCTCATCCACGGTGTCTGCGTCAAAATCTTGAAAGGACATTTCCTCCGGAGTTGTCCAGTGAAAACGGGCCCGACGCGACTCCAGATAAATGTTTCTTAACTCCGGGTAATCTGTAACAACTGCTGTTCGAATATTCAAATATTCCCCTCCAAAACAGGTAATATATCTGACCATACATGGTCAAGAATGGCTTGCATATTTTGTTCATCACTATTGATGGCAACGACCGACTCCAGCTCAGGTAGGACAACGCATAGCTGACCATTGGCGCCATCAGCACGGTAAGCGTTATGGGAACATCTCCAGAATTGATATCCATAACCCTGTCCCCAGTCACCGTCTCCTGGTGTTGGGATCTGTTGTGTTGTAGCCATTCGGATCCATTCCACAGGGATGAGCTGCTTGCCGTTCCAGTGGCCCTCCTGAAGCAATAGTTGGCCAAATCTGCCTAATTCCTCGTTGGTGAGCTGCAAGCCAGCACAGCCCAATGTAATGCCCAAGGGAGAAGTTTCCCACTCCACATTCGAAATGCCCAGTGGCTCGAATAGCCGTGGAATCAGATAGTCCTTCACGGTTTGACCCGAGGCAGCCTGGAACATGGCTGAGATCATAAACGTATCTGCACTGCTGTATGTAAACGTTTCACCAGGGGCTCTGTCCAAAGGAAGCGACATATAATACTTGGCCCAGTCTTTCTCAGGAAGCGTGGCTCGCTCTTCTGCCCATAACACAGGGACATCATGCCCTGAGGACATCCGCAGCAAATCATACAAGGTGAGGTCCTCAGGAGGGAAGGCGGTTAAATGAGAAGCAGGTGTTGGTGAAGTGAAGTGGTCGCCAAGCCTGGATTCAAGTGAAAGTATGCCTGCCTCTATAGCCAATCCAATCGCCATGCAGGTGAACGATTTACTGACGGAATGCTGCAAACGTCGCATATCTGTAGTGCGATCCCACGCTCCGAGAGTATCACCCTTCTGTAATACTCGAACAGAATGAACGTTTAATTGCTGTTCTTCCATATGACGGACAAAAGAATGAATAATACTTGACATCGAACCATCCTTTCTGCAAAAAAAAGTGCTTCATGGGTTTTGGTGAAACGTTTCCGTAATCTGGATCAAAAATTAGAATTTATGTTAGTATAACATCGGCCAAGTGTCAATGTAGGATGCGCAAAAGGTTACGTAAAGTACATTATTTCACAATAAAAGTGCCTTTTGGCGCAAATTTACACATGAAAAAGCAGATTTTCGAGAAAAAAGCGCGAAATTTGTAAAAAGGTTATTGACAGGGTTTGCACTTCGGGATTATGATTTATTCGAAACGATTCGAAGAAATCGCTTCCACATAAAAAGTGCTGTAATCAAGTCCATGTAAATCAACGTTGGCTATGTTTTGAAACGATTCGAGAGAATCGTTTCGATAACCAAGTGAAATACGGGGGAATTACGGTGGGTTGCGACAAAAAGGCAGAGCAACAGAAGATTACAGACAGCAGCCGACGATGAAAGGGGTTACACATGGCGCATATAACGATCGAAACCGGATCGCCTACATTATGCATGAATACCAGCATACACGTAGTGTCCAGTGACTCCGGAGACACTTCAGGCGGTACGCTATATTTGCTGCATGGGGCAGGCGATAATGCAAGTACATGGCAACGTTTGACTACAATTGAAATGTACGCAGAGCAATATGGCTGTACCATCATTATGCCGGAAGCGAACCGAAGCTATTACACCGATATGGAATACGGCCTGAATTACTTCCATTACATCACTCAGGAGCTGCCTGAATTCTGTAGGCGTCAGCTCGTTCTGAATACAGACCCTGCCAAAACTTACATTGCCGGTCTATCGATGGGTGGGTATGGTGCATTGAAATGTGCACTGACATATCCAGAGAGGTATCGCAAGGCGGTGTCCTTATCAGGAGTAACTGATATTCAGACCCGGCTTCATGACCCGGAAATGCCATCAGGTATGGTCAAGGAAATGAAAGCGGTTTTTGGAGAACGGTTACAGGTAAAACCTGATCAGGATCTGTACGCACTGGCTGCAAAGCTGCTGAAGCAAGGTGGAAATTTACCAGATATTCTGAGTTGTTGCGGTGACATTGATCCCTTCGTGGGTATGAATCGCCAATTCGCTGAATACATGCATGAAACGGATTTTGTGTTTCAGTATGTAGAGACGCCGGGAACGCATGAATGGAGATTTTGGGAGCAGCACCTGAGAACGATGTTTGATTTTCTGTATAACGACAAGACCAAAGTAGAGTGAGGAGATGCAATTTGAAACCTGCAGCCGAAGGACCTAGCAAAAAGCTGAAGGGAAACTTGAAAGGCAATTCGCTCTGGAGTGAAATCTGGAAGCACAGAATGACGTACACCCTTCTTATTCCGGGGCTCGTCTGGCTGATCCTGTTTGCCTACATGCCAATGGGCGGCCTGTCTCTTGCGTTTAAAGACTACAAGGCGAACCTGGGAATCTGGGGAAGCCCATGGAGTGGATTTGAGAATTTTAAATACGTTTTCCGTGATCCAACCTTTATCGACGCGGTATGGCGTACGCTGTACATCAATATTTTAAAACTGATTATTCAGTTCCCGTTCCCTATCATTCTGGCCCTGTTGCTGAATGAATTACGGATGCGTAGAGGGAAAAAGTGGTTCCAAACGGTGCTTACGTTCCCGCACTTCCTGTCATGGATCATCGTATCCGGGGTAGTCATCAACGTTCTGGCTTATGACGGACTGGTGAACAGCGCACTCGGATTACTCGGATTGCCAACCATTAACTTCCTGGGTTCCGAGTCCAACTTTGTACCGATGCTGCTGTTGACGGATATTTGGAAATCCAGTGGATGGGGTGCGATTATCTTCCTGGCTGCCATTTCCGGTATCGATCAGGATCAGTATGAATCAGCACAGATTGACGGAGCATCCCGTATGCAGCAGATGTTCCGCATCACATTGCCAAACATTCTTCCTACAATCACCGTCATGTTTATCCTGTCGGTCGGTGGATTGATGTCTTCCGGTTTCGACCAGATCTTCAACTTGGCGAATGCCGCAACCAAAAATGTATCGGAAGTATTGGATGTATACATCTATCGGATTACGTTCCAGTCTTCAACGGACTTCTCATTCTCGACAGCGGTCAGCTTGTTCCGTTCCCTCGTGAATATGGTCTTGCTGCTTCTCGCAGACAGATTTGCCAAGTGGCTTGGCGGAGACGGTTTGTTCCGATAAGAGAGGAGGAAAATTGAAATGAGCAAGAGAGCTAACAAAAAGCCGAGAATTGGTACAGAAAGAATGACATTTCTCGATTACATTATCTTCGCCATATTACTTGTGCTTGCCCTGATGATTCTGATTCCGTTCTGGAATGTCATCATGATCTCGTTCGCAACACAAAAAGAATATGCTGACAATCCATTTTTGATGTTCCCTAAGGAGTTCACTCTGGATTCCTATAGAGCGCTGTTTGCTAACGGAACGATTCTGTCGGGATACAAAAACACCATTATTTTGCTCGTCATCGGCTTGCCACTCAGTTTGTTCCTGACAACAAGCATGGCGTACGGCCTTAGCCGCAGCAACTTCCCGTTCAAGAAATTTCTCTTTTTCCTGGTACTGTTCACCATGATTTTCAATGGTGGTATCGTACCGTTGTACCTGGTCATGAAATCACTTCACCTTACAGGTACGCTGTGGTCCGTTATCCTGGCGGGAAGCTTCAGTGCTTTCAATATGATTCTGATGATGAACTACTTCTACACCTTGCCTGAATCGCTGATGGAATCGGCGAGATTAGATGGTGCCGGAGAGTGGAGAATTCTATTCTCGGTTGTTCTTCCACTGGCAACACCGATTATGGCTACCATCACGCTGTTCTACGGAGTAGCCTATTGGAACAGTTGGTATGATGCGATGATCTTCCTGCGAAAAGCGGATCAATTGCCGCTGCAGAATGTATTGCGAGCGATTATTGTCACATCCCAGACAAACGCATCCAATGCTTCGAGCGTAGATGCAACCCAAGTGAGCAATTTCTCGATGGGTATGAAGATGGCGGCGGTATTTGTAACGATGGTACCAATTATGTGTTTCTTCCCAATGCTGCAAAAACACTTTGCCAAAGGGGTATTAACAGGGGCTATCAAGACCTGATTATACGCATAGGATTTTGACTTGAAATTCTACTAAAAAACATGGGGGTAAAAGCATGAAAACGAACAAAAAGTTGTCAGTAAGAGCTCTCTTTGCCATCACGCTTAGTGTAGTTATGCTGATGGTGACCGCTTGTTCCAGTCAAGGAGCTTCAGGTGGTAACGAAAAAGATGCAGAGGGAAATTACAAAGACAACCTGACGATCTCTGTAGCTAACCTGACAGAAATCAAAAACGGGAACCTGGATAATGATTTCCATAAGTTCTGGACAGACAAGTTCAATGTAACATGGGATTACAACTATATCGATTGGGATTCATGGGGCGAGAAGCTTCGTCTGTGGATCAACTCAGGCGATTTGCCGGATGTAGCGGTATGGAACTATGTGCATGGCGATGCCATGAACAGTATCGATCAAGGCCTGTTCTACAAATTCCCGGATGACTGGAAAGAACGCTGGCCTAACGTGGCAGCAGCCTACAAGTTGACTGGTCTTGGAGACAAGCTGGAAGAACTGACAGGCGGAACATACGTCCTGCCTAGACCAATCTATTTCGAGAACAAACCTGCTGACCCATTGACGAACCAAATTGGTGTCATTGCGCTTCGTAAAGACTGGGCTGAAGCCGTTGGTTTTGAACTGAAAGATGCTTATACAACATCCGAATTGAATGAATATGCTAAGCTTGTGAAAGAAAAAGATCCAGGCAAAGTGGGCAACAAACTTGTACCTCTGTCCTATAATGCGGCAGATGCCATGACAAACATGATTATGCCGAACAGTGTGCATGCCATGACTGATTCTCCTTTCTACAAAGGTGAAGATGGCAAGTTCCATTGGGGACCAGCAGACCCTGAGACTTTGACAGGGTTGAAATTGATGCAAAAAGCCTACAAGGATGGATTGCTCAATCCTGAGTTCTACACATGGAAAAACAATGAAGGTCAAAATAACTTTAAAGTAACCGGTACAGCTGCAGTAACAAGTCTGGGCGGACTGGCTTCGTATAGACAAGGTCTGGATTCCGATATGAGAAAGAATCTGGGTGTAGATAGTGATGAACTGGTACACACAGCAATCGTATTGGGCGATGATGGGAAATACCGTAACATGGAGCAAGCTAACTTCTGGTCTGCATTGATCTTCAACCCGGATATCAGTGACGAGAAATTCGAACGGATCATGGATCTGATCGACTACTCCACTACAAAAGAAGGACAATTGCTCATCAACATGGGCTTTGAAGGAAAAGATTGGAAATATGATGAAAACAACGAACTGGTTAGCTTGCTGCCGGAAGGAACTGTCCTGGAAGACAAATATCCAGCACGCTTCGAAGGTCTGTATCTCCTGGGTGACGACTTCAGTGTTGTAAACCCTGCTATCAAAAAAGATTACCGTGATAGAGCTGTGAAATTGTTCGAAGAAAAAGCAAAACTCGGTACAGAAGGTCAATCACTCGCAACATACGACTGGGATGTTAACCTGTACGATTCCAAAGCTAAAAGTCAGGCTTCATTCGATTATCAGAATGAATATGCCAACCTGATCCTTAAAAATGGAGATCTGGAGGCCAACTGGAAAGAGTGGGTCAACAGTAAAATGTCCCTGGTTCAACCTTATCTGGATGAACTGAACGAGAAATTCAAGTAAGCATTCAGTCATTAACAGGATAAGACATAACAGAGTTTTCTGTCGGTCACGTCCATTCGAACCCGGTGCGCGGTCTCTCCCCGAACGCAGCCGGGTTTTTTATTTCAACAACATGTAGTGGAGGATAATATCTATGAATAATGAGCAGCTGCTAGACCTGGTGAAACAGATGACTTTGGAGGAAAAAACAGCTCAGCTTCTTCAGTTGACTGCCAACTTTTACGAAGGAACGAATGTTGAAGGTCAGATCACAGGGCCGATGGAAGAGATGGGAATCACGGAGCAGTCCGTGGATGCCAGTGGCTCCATTCTGGGTTTGTCCGGTGCACAGGCCATCATTGATGTGCAACAAGCTTATATGAAGAAAAGCCGTCTCGGCATTCCGCTCTTGTTTATGGCGGACGTTGTTCATGGGTTTAAAACCATTTTCCCGATCCCGCTGGCGATTGGCTGTTCATGGGACACTGAACTGGCTGAGAAAAGTGCCGAGATCGCAGCGCGTGAATCTGCAGTTTCTGGCCTCCATGTCACTTTTGCACCGATGGTCGATCTCGTTCGTGATCCCCGCTGGGGCCGTGTGATGGAGTCGACAGGCGAAGATCCTTATTTGAACAGTCTGTTCTCTGCTGCGTTTGTACGTGGATATCAGGGTGACAGTTTGAAGGATGAGCCGGATCGTCTGGCGGCTTGTGTCAAACACTTTGCTGCTTATGGTGCGGCAGAAGGTGGTCGGGATTACAACACGGTTGACATGTCTGAGCGTAACTTGCGTGAATATTATTTACCCGCTTACAAGGCAGCGTTGGATGCAGGTGTCGAGATGGTCATGGCTTCGTTCAATACGGTAGAGGGTATTCCAGCGAGTGGAAATGAGAAGCTGATGCGCGACATTTTGCGTGATGAGTGGGGCTTTAACGGCGTATTGATCTCGGATTGGGCTTCCATTCGCGAGATGATTGCCCATGGTGCGGCTGAAGATGACCGTGAAGCTGCATATCGTGCGATTCGTGCAGGCGTGGACATTGAGATGATGACACCTTGTTATGTCCATCATCTGCCAGAGCTGATCAAGAACGGAGAAGTGGAAGAAACGCTCATTGATGAAGCGGTGCTGCGTATTCTGCAACTGAAAGAAAAGTTGGGATTGTTCGACAATCCACTGCGTGCAGCTGATCCGGAACGTGAACGTGAGATTGTCTTCTCCAAGGAGCATCGCCAGGTATCGTATGAGCTTGCAACCAAATCCGCTGTATTATTGAAAAACGATAATGACGTTCTTCCGCTGAAGCCAGAAGCCAATGTAGCGTTAATTGGACCTTTTGCCCAAAGTGAAGACATTCTCGGATGGTGGTCCTGTGAAGGTGTCAAAGAGGATGCCGTTAAACTCGGAACTGCTTTGCAGGAACGTCTTACTGCCGGGAAGGTCCATATGGCTCAAGGCAGCAATGTTCACAGCATCACGGCAGAACAGATTGCTGAAGCGCTTGAAGTAGCAAGCAAAGCTGATCTGATCGTGCTTGCGCTAGGTGAAGATTCCGAAATGAGTGGTGAAGGCGGCTCGCGTACGGACATTCGTTTGCCAGCAGCCCAACTGGAATTGGTTAAACAGCTCAAAGCAGCGGGTAAACCAATCGCCAGCGTTATTTTCAACGGACGCCCTCTGGACCTGCATGGTGTATTTGAAGAATCCGATGCTGTGCTTGAAGCGTGGTTCCCGGGCAGTGAGGGCGGAACGGCCATTGCAGATGTATTAACAGGCGTGGTGAATCCATCTGCCCGTTTGACGATGTCCTTCCCGCAATCTGTAGGTCAGATACCGGTATATTACAATCATTTCAATACAGGACGTCCACTGAATCCACAAAAGACCGAAGAGCGTTATGTATCCAAATATATTGATAGTCCGAATGATCCGCTGCTTCCGTTTGGCTACGGCTTGTCATACACCTCGTTTGAGTATGGTGACCTGGAAGTTTCAAGCACTGAAATGACTGCTGATCAACCTCTGACGATCCAAGTGCGTGTAACCAATGCTGGCGAGCGTGCTGGCGTGGAGACGGTTCAGTTATACGTACGTGATGTAACCGGTGAAGTTGTGCGTCCAATGCGTGAGCTGAAAGGGTATGTCAAGCTGTCACTCGCACCGGGTGAAAGTGGTACGGCTACATTTACATTAAACGAGGAACAACTTCGTTATCATCATTCTGATTTGAGTCACCGCAGTGATAGAGGAACATTCCAGCTTTTCGTAGGTCCGAATAGCCGCGATACATTGGAGAGTGCATTCAAGCTGGTTTAATGGGAAACAGCTCCATATGGATAGGAGGATAAGAAGAGATATGAAGACCATGAATAAATCCCAAATCAACGTGCAAGCCGGTGAATTGATCTTTACGTTCTGGGAAAGCGGTGATTTGTTCAAAGCAGTAAGCGGAACAACGATGATTAATCAGTGGATGGCTAGTCCAGTGGACGGCTCCATGAACAATCTGTATCTGCGGTTTCACAGTGAATCCGGTATCCGCTTTGTTCCGATGCTTGGCATTGAATCCGACAGCCAGGTGAGCACCGATGGCAGTCGTATGGTATGGTCAGGCACCGCTGAGGGTGTAGGCTATCAAGTCATTTTTGCTCCGACAGCACAAGGTGTATGGTTCTGGGACGTAACGGTAAACGGTAATGGAGAAGAGGTCGACGTCGTCTATGGTCAGGATGTAGGTAATGCCGATCCTGGTGCAGTACGCAGCAATGAGGCTTACTTGTCGCAATACATTGACCATGCTGTATTTGAGGATGAGAAGCTGGGATATATCGTAGCTTCACGGCAGAATCAGCCACAAGGTGGATCTTTTCCTTATCTTCAACAGGGTTCATTAACCCGCGCAGCAGGTTACTCCACCGATGGATTTCAGTTCTTTGGTTTGAGTTACAAGGAAACGAATGTGCCTGAAAGTCTGGGTAAACAGACACTGGCGAATGAAGTATACCAGTATGAATTTGCATACACAGCCCTTCAGTCCGAGAAAGTGGTTCTGAATGACGAAGCTCGTTTTGTGTTCTATGGACTCTTTCAGGCCAATCATGCGGATGCGGTGAAGGAACTCGAATACCAGGATGTTGTCCAACAGGCCTGGGACGAGTATGAAGCGAAGCGTCAAGAGAATGCAGGCGCAGCACAAGCAGTATACAACGTATTCCCCAAAGTATCTCTCCATCCGGTAATGGGTGAGCCTTTGCCTACGTTATCGATGACTGAAGAAGAAGTCAATTCCTGCTTCCCGGCTTCGAAGAGACATCAGGAAGAGCGCGCGGATGGCGAATTGCTGGCGTTCTTTACCGATACGTATGAGCATATTGTGCTCAAGGAAAAGGAAATGCGTGTGGAACGTCCGCATGGACACATTCTGATGAGCGGCAACAATGTGAAGATGGGACAGAACGTAATCACGACTTCTTCCTATATGTATGGTATTTTTAACTCCCATGTGGTTGTCGGTAATACGAACTTCAATAAAATGATGAGTAATGCACGTAGTGCACTTAATATACCCAAATCATCCGGTCAGCGGATCTACGTCGAGGTGGAGGGAGTCTTCCGCCTGCTTACGATGCCTTCCCTGTTCGAAATGGGCTTCAACTATGTTCGCTGGTATTACAAAACAGCTGAGGATACGCTGATCATCACGAATTATACAACTTTGGATACTCCTGAAGTACATCTTCATGTGAAGTCGAAAAAAGGAATAGCCTATCGATACCTGATTACCAATCAGATTACGATGAATGTGAACGAATATGAGCTGCCGGTTCAGGTTACTGAGCAGAATGGCGAATTGAGCTTCAAGGCAGATCGTAGCTCCCTTAGTGCCGAAGTGTATCCGAATCTGGAGTACCGTATGCGGGTAAGCGGAGCTGGTGTGAAGGTTGGTGATGAGACTGAACTGGCAAGTGGAGTAAACGCCGGCGACGCTTCACTGACGATTTTGAAGCTGGACAGCAGTGCTGAATGGACATTGACCATTCAAGGTCTGTTGGAAGGTGGACAGATTGCATCGTCAACACGCAGTTTCGAAGAAGAAGTGGCTGCCTATCGAATTTTCTATGCTGAAGTGATGAATGGGTTCCAGTTATCCCGACCTCAGAAGCAAGGAGCAGACGAGCTGTTCAAAGTCAATGCTCTTGCATGGTGGTACACCCACAATATGCTGGTGCATTACTCTGTTCCTCACGGTCTGGAGCAATATGGCGGTGCAGCTTGGGGAACACGGGATGTTTGCCAGGGTCCGGTTGAATACTTTATGGCTACACAAAAGTATGAGCAGGTCCGAGACATTCTGAAGACGGTGTACTCGCATCAGTATGAGGATGACGGCAACTGGCCGCAATGGTTCATGTTCGATCGATATTTCAAAGTGCAGCAGGAAGAAAGCCATGGAGACATTATTGTTTGGCCACTTAAAGTACTAAGTGATTATCTGATTGCCACCAAGGATTATTCGATTCTGAATGAAGAAGTGCCTTATACCGTCAAACATGGTTTTGACTTTACGGATCATACAGGCAGCATGCTTGAACATGCTCAGAAGGAACTGGCGTATATCCGCAGTCATTTTCTGCATGATACATTCCTCTCTTCCTATGGTGATGGGGACTGGGACGATACATTACAGCCTGCCAATGCCCAGTTGAAGCAGTACATGGTCAGCAGCTGGACAGTAGCGCTCACATATCAAACGTTGAAGCAGCTTGCCAGAGCGCTTGCGCCTGTGAAACCGGAGCTTTCTTCCGAATTAAGCGACATGGCAACCGGGGTGAAAAGGGATTTCAGCAAGTACATGCTGGATACCGATGTGATTCCTGGCTTTGTCTATATGGAAGATCCGGCACAAGCAAAGTGCATGCTGCATCCCGATGATAGCGAGACAGGTATTCAATACCGTTTGCTGCCCATGACACGCAGCATGATTGCCGAGTTGCTGGAGCCTGAGCAAGCCCAATCCCATTATGAACTGATCAAGGACAAGCTGTACTGCCCGGATGGCGTCAGATTGATGAATCGTCCAGCACAGTATGATGGCGGCGTCAGCACTCATTTCAAACGTGCAGAGCAGGCATCCAACTTCGGACGTGAAGTGGGCTTGCAGTATGTTCATGCTCACATCCGCTATGTTGAAGCTATGGCGAAGTTGGGCAATCCGGATGAGGTGTGGAATGGTCTGAGCATCATTAACCCGGTGGGCATTCAGGAAGCTGTACCTAATGCTGATCTGCGGCAGAGCAATGCTTATTTCAGCAGTTCTGACGGCAAGTTCAACAACCGCTATGAAGCACAGGAGCAATTCGACAAACTCCGCACCGGAGAGGTACAGGTAAAAGGCGGCTGGAGAATCTATTCCAGTGGACCGGGAATTTATATGAACCAGCTCATTTCGAACGCACTTGGCATTCGTCAGGAGGAGGAAGATTTGGTTCTGGACCCTGTGCTGCCTGTCAGCCTGGATGGAATGCATTTTGATTTCCAATTTGATGGGAAGAAAGTGACCTTTGTTTATCATCTCAGCGGACAACCCGTGCAGCGTGCAGTGCTGAATGGCGATGAGCTGGAGACAACAAGATTGCAACAACCTTATCGCCTTGGCGGACTGCGTATCTCGCGTAAGATTCTTGAACAGAGCCTGAGCGAGAATAACGTGATCGAAATATACAGTTAATCGTGTAGATTTTAACCCGTTTATTGAAACATGAATATTTAAGATGTCAGGTCCTTCGGCTTGAAGGGCCTGATGAACATAACAGGGGAGCGAAGAATGTGGTCAGTATCAAGGATATCGCCAAACAGGCGGGAGTTTCGATCTCTACCGTGTCGTATGCGCTAAATGGCAGCAACAAAGTGACAGATGAGACCAGCTCCAAAATTTTGGCCATCGCCAAAGAGCTGAACTATGTTCCGAATGCTGCTGCCAGAACATTGAAAAAGAGAGAATCCAAAATTTTAGGTGTATTTCTGACGGATTTTAGCGGGGATGTATACGGAGACTTGCTTAGTGGCATGAAATCTGTATGTAACGCGCAAGGATACGACCTGATCGTCTGCAGCGGGACACAATCTCATCGGATGCTTCCAGAGCGAATGATTGATGGTGCTGTTATTCTCGACCATACATTTGCGAGCAAGGAACTATTACAATATGCGGACAGAGGACACAAGATCGTCGTTCTGGACCGGGAACTGGATCATCCCAACATTAATCAGGTGTTACTGGACAATAAAGCAGGAGCCACACTTGCAATGGAGCATTTGATTGAACAGGGACACACGAAGATCTATGTCGTGACAGGTCCGGAAGGTTCCTTTGACTCGGCTCAGCGGTTGAAGGCTGTGAGGCAGGTATCGGAGCGGGAAGCAAATGTGGAATGGATTGAGATTACGGGAGATTTCGAGAAGAGTGGCGGAGAACGGGCAGCCGAGCGCATCATTCAGGAATATACGCAGCCTGTGGGGGTATTCTGCCTGAATGACGAGATGGCGATTGGCATGTGTGATCGTCTCGCCGACAGTGAGTTAACTATTGGTCAGGAGATTAATCTCATTGGATTTGATAATATCGAACTCAGCAAATATGTGCAGCCAAGATTGGTCACTATCGATTATTCCAAAAGAAAATGGGGAGCACTTGCAGCTGAACAATTAATTAAGATTATTGCTGGAGAGCCTGTGGATCATGAGCGCATCTATGTAACTTTAGTAGAAGGTGGTTCGGTGAATCGTCAGGTTCAGGAGGGTCTTGTGCAAGCGCAAAGCGAAAAGGCGGTCAGCTATTGACTAGGCGTCCCCTATTTTATCCTGTGGATGAGGTGTCAAACGACGACTGTACAGCAAGAGACAAGGCTTAGAAGAATTGCAGCATTTATTCTTTTAAGCCTTGTCTCTTGTTATTTGATCCGTACAAAAAATGAAAAAGCCTCTCCAAAGGAGAGGCTGGGCCTAAAGGCCTTTTGTTTTGTCATTGTTGTAGGATGAAGTGAGAATGCCTGTAATGAAGAGAGTCAATACGATAGCAATAATCCAAAATGTCAGTGAAAAAGACATACATGGCACCTCCTGTACAATCTCATTTACTTCTATTATAACCATTATATGAAGAAAAGGAATGCTTCACACCATCATTTGTAAAATAAAAAGTGAGTAGGTACCGGTCGGAGGTTCCCATCCGAAGGATTATTCACAACCCGGTTGTTCACGATCAGGGAGGATGATCCGCCGCCATCCAGATTATAGGCGTCGACGACGCCAAGCTTGTACAACCGGCCTTGCAGCTCTTCGAGGGTGGCGCCTGAACTGCCGGCTTCGTTGTACCCGTCAACCACGATGATCAGCAATTGATCATCTTTGTAGTTGCCAATAACAGTACGTGGAGCCCGTTTGGGTGACACTTTCCATTTGTCCGGGATCACCGTCTTCTGTCCGTTCTTCAGCAGCACGGGTACAAATGTGGCTCCGAATTGCGGTTGCAGGCGATCCAGGGAACTTTTGTCGAAAAATTTGCCGCCTACCAGCTTGCCGGAATGATCAAGACCTACAAAAAATAAATCCTTAAAGCTGGCCTGAAAACCGTTCACATACTTGCCGTCCATAACCGTTGTACTCAGCGGGTAGCGTTTACCTCCGCTGTCGGCGAACCCGCCAGCATTAATGCCAGCAATGGCACCATTACGCTTCACCGCCTGCATGGTTGTCTCAGAACGGCCAAGCTCGCTGTCTAAAGCCATTTTCATGGCGGTAGGGTCTTTCAGCTTGATTTTCATGGCATAGCCCTTATAGGAGCCTGGATTGACTCTGTAAAGTTCAATCGTAAGGCGATCACTGTTAATCCGTTCAAACGGAACGCCCAATTTGGATGAGATCCGTTGATTATAGATCGTTTCCGGGCGAGCGGCTTGAACCTTCGCCTTCTGTACAAGGGTAGACATCGTGCTTGTTGTCTGATTGTACAGTTGTGTTGTTCTTTTAATAGAAGAAGAAGTTTGAACCGCAGCTTCTTTTGCCCCTGCAAGCTCCTGGCTAATCGCCTGGGTCTGGGATGTAACGGTCTCTTCAGCCAGACCGGATTCGATGAAGTTTGCAGGTTCAAGCGGTGGACGTATCAGCAGCAGGCATAACATCAGTCCAACAAAAGGAGCAAGTGCAAGCATAAATAAACGATTAACCTGTTTTACCGGTGTAATCATTTGAGCAGATCCATCTTTTTCTGGAGTGTTTCCAGTTGTTTTTTGACTTCGCTCAGCTGGGTATACAATTTGTTGCTGTTGTCGGTTTTATCGTTTGCATTATCCTTGGTAAAAGTCAGCAATTCATTAAAGGACTGCACCTGTCCCTGCAGGTCCGATACTTCCTGAGATATCGTTGTTAGCTGCTTTTCGTAGTCGGCTTTGAGTGCTGCAATCTGCTGCTGATTATGGGTCTGAAGCTGAGTTATCATCTGTTGCTGGAGGTGGTTACTATAATAGTAGGTTCCAAGTACTCCAAGTGCAATGAGAACGATCCACATTACCAGAAACAGCTTGACTGAAGATCCGGCCTTGCCTTTGGCGCTCCGGGTGTGATGGATGTCAGAAGGTTGGGCAGAAGGTTTCATATCATCACTCCTGGTCATTTATAGGTACAAAAAATTTTCCAGTCCTCATTCTATCATGCCACTATTGATTACGCAAAAATGAAATTCTTTAAAGAATAGGATAAAAAGAGATTGCATCGGAAGGAAGTCCTAGGATACAATTTCTTATAGATGCAATAAGTAGGAACTTTGGGCAAGTTTTTCGACTTTTTTAGATAGTAATGCAGGAAAATTATACTATGTTTTGATCTTTTCTGGTTTGAAAAGGCAAAAGTCCTGATGTTGCGACTGCGAAACACAGTAGAAATAGAGCTGTTTTTACAGCTTTCTCGTCTGAAATTCTATTTTTCGACATAATACGACTCTTGCTTCTTCTATACACGGACTGTCGCAGGGGGAGTAGCATCATCATGGCTCAGAGTAGAAAAGGAATTTGTCCAATACATAACAGGGGGAACAACAATGAAAAAAGTATGGCAGGTGGTCATCATAGATATCCACCCCACCAGCATGCTGGGTACGAAATTAATTTTGGAAGAGCAGCAGGATCTGTTAGTGAGGGGTATGACTTCGACCGGGTCGGAAGGCCTTGAGCTGGTGAACATTCACCAGCCTGATCTGATTCTGATGGATTATCGGCTTCCTGAGGGTCAGGCGGATCAGTATATTGCACAGATGAAAAATCTGTCGGCGCATAGCCATATCATTATTCTGACGGATGAAGACAATGTAAAGTTATTTCGACATCTAATCAGCCTTGGTGCAAGTGGTATGCTGTCCAAACAGGCTTCCCCTAGCCAGCTGATCCATCTGATCTCCGGACTTCGTGAGGGATGTGTTTCCATTCCTTTATCCTGGTTAGCCAGTCCGGAGTGGGCTCAGCCTGTCGAATCTCCGGCAGAAGAGCTTATTGTTGAATTAACCGAAACGGAAACTTTTATTATGGAAAGAATTGTACAGGGCGTAACCTATGATAAAATAGCCAGTGAGATTAACGTTAGCAGACGTTCGATTGATAACTATCTGCGTAAAATATATGTGAAGCTGGATGTCAGCAGCAGGGCACAGGCCATTGAACGTTACGCTTTATATGCGAGGCAGACCAAAACCGTATCCTGACGAGCATAGTTCCGGTGATCCCTATGTACAATGACTCGTCAGGTGTTCGATCAGGTCATATTCAGTGCCCAACCGGAATAGGTTGTAGGGGCTGCGGACTGCGAGCACAGTTCGAATAGGGATGAAAGGGGAACGGACCGATGAAATATTTCTTCGCCTCCCGTACAAACAGGCTTCTGTCATCACCGCTGAGGGATATTCGTGAAATGTCTGGCCGGGATTATTTCATTTCGCTGGCAGAAGAACTGCCTGCGGAGGAGCTATTTCCATTCAAACTTCTGGAAGAAGCAGCGGTCTCTGTTTTTAGTTCTGGTCCTTCTGCATTACAATATGGTGAGCCGGCTGGGTACAGACCCCTGAGAGAGTGGCTGGACAAAGACTGGAATGCACGCAAGGGCATACGGACGGTTCCAGAGCAAATTCTATTGACAACAGGTACTCAGCAGGCCATCGATCTTGTGATGCGATTGTTACTTGAACCTGGAGATTCTGTACTGGTTGAGCACCCTACCTCTCCTGGTTGTCTTGAGGTTCTGGAAATGCAGGGTGCCAAAATTGTGCCAGTGACAGGTGATGGCGACGGTATTTTGCCTGACCTCTTGGAGCATCACATGCAGCAGGTGAGACCGAAGCTGCTTTTTGCTGCACCCAGTTTTTCCAATCCGACAGGTGTGCTGTGGAGCATGGAACGTCGTGAGGCAGTGCTGGATCTGTGCTCACGTTATGGTGTGCTGCTTGTGGAGGATGATTCCTATGGCGAACTGCACTTCGATGGTCTGGAGCCAGGGGAATTCTATCGGAGATATCCTTCCCTCTTTGCGCTGGATACAGCGGATCAGGGTGGACATGTTCTCTACATTGGTTCATTTAGCAAAACCGTAGCACCAGCCCTGCGTACGGGTTGGGCTGCCGGACATCCTGCGCTGATCCAAGCTATGGCTTCAGTGAAAAGGATAGCAGATGGGCAATCCAGTCCGATGAATCAGCGCTTGTTATTTCAACTGCTGGCCCATTCTCCTTTTAAATGGAGTGATCACCTGTCCATGCTGAATCGGGAGTATAAAACCAGACTCAAACTGATGCTCGAATTGTTGAAACGTCCGGGCTGGAAGGGGTGCCAGTACAGCATTCCAGAAGGAGGAATGTATCTGTGGGTACAGCTGCCGGATGGATTGGACAGCGGAGCGCTGCTCAAAGCAGCTCTGTTAAAAGGGGTATCTTTTCTTCCAGGTTCTCTGTGCTCTACAGGGACACAGGATCATCGGTACATCCGACTGAACTTCAGCCACCCTGGTCGGGATGAGTTGTTACTGGGCATGAATCTGATCAGTGAGTCCATATCCGAGTTTACAGCCCGGAGCTAGAATGCTTTTAGGAAGATAAAGATTGAATTCAATTAACGCCTGGAACTTTGACTATTGGAAGGTCCAGGCAATTGGATTAGGAATAGATGTGCTGCCCCCAAAGTAATTACGTTATTGCATCCACTAACATTTTTATATATAATATGAATTAATGAGTTGTTGTTTCTTTTATATAAGCTGCATTCATTGCAAGTTCAGGAGAAGCACTCATATATTTTAACTAACGGGGGAACGAACATGTCTAACATTTTATTTGTCAAAGCAAACGACCGTCCTGCAGATCAAGCAGTCAGCGTACAATTGTACGATGCATTTCTGAGCGCATACAAAGAGTCCCACCCAGGTGACACAGTTACCGAATTGGATCTCTACAATACAGATCTTCCTTACTACGGCAACACTGTAATTACGGGTGGATACAAAGCAGCTAACGGCATCGAAGCAACAGCTGAAGAGCAAAAAGCGGCTGCACTGGCAGCACAATTGCAAGATCAATTCTTGGCAGCTGACAAAGTGGTATTTGCGTTCCCACTGTGGAACTTCACTGTTCCAGCACCACTGGTGAACTACATTTCCTACCTGAGCCAAGCTGGCAAAATGTTCAAATACACTGCTGAAGGCCCTGTAGGCCTGGTTGGCGACAAAAAAGTGGCATTGCTGAACGCACGTGGCGGTGTTTACTCTGTTGAGCCTATGGCATCCGCTGAAATGTCCGTAAAATATGTAACGAATGTACTGAACTTCTGGGGTATTCAAAACCCTGAATTGGTTATCGTTGAAGGCCACAACGCTTCCCCTGACCGTTCCCAAGATATCGTGGCAGCAGGTCTGAAATTGGCTTCTGAAGTAGCAGCAAGCTTCTAATAGCATATATAGAAATGCAAAAAGCCTGTTATTTCCTTAAGGAGATAACAGGCTTTTTGCATTTCATTTTTACTTCAAGCTCACTGGCTCAGACATTCCTTTTTGGGAGCAGGTACGGCTCTGCTATTTCCGCAATGTGCTGTAGTCTATCGTCATCACCGTGAATCAGGGAAATATCTATTTCTGGTTCATTTATACTTTGCTCAATCATATCATTATCCTCAAGCATGTGAGCATGATCGGTTAGTGCCTGAACACCCTTAATTGTCAGCACATATCGTCCGCGGGATAGCCGCTCGAACCAGCCATAATAATTTTTTTGCAGAATGGCGGCAGCGGATCCGACACTTGTCTGCTTGGCGAGAAAAGCCGGGGAAGATTCACCCTGAGCACGAAGGGCAGAAGCGATGCGTAATGCCTTTTCCCTGTATGCAGTGACCAACTGCCTGTGTGTGCTTCCTCCTGTATTGTAGTCACCACTCCGCTCGTCGAATTCACGCAGCAGTCGTTGTCTTCGGATTCCGCCCTTGCGGACTCCGGTGCCGCTACCAGACAGGGGAGCTTGGGTAGCAGGTTCGCACAGCACATCGATCAGGGGAGCTTTGGTTTTGTAAAAGGTAACGGTCATGAGCCCCAGACCAAGCTGTCTGCACAATGCTGTCAATTCGCCCCAGCGCTGGTTCACCGCCCCGCGTTTGCTACGATTCCGCTCCACAGCCAAATAAACGAAGGGACTGAGCTTCAGGCGCTGCATTCCTTGGAGCAGCAGAGACAGATTGAATGTTTTTTTCATTTCAACAATGAGTGGTTCATTCTGATCCGGTTTGACCCCGACCAGGTCACAATGTTTGACTTCAGCCTTCACGTCGTAGCCGCGACGTTCGAAAAAAGCCTTTACAGGCGAATATAACTCTGTTTCGTACTGCACTGCCATCGTTTCTGCTCCTTCCTTGAAGTGGCCCGTCTATGGCCATGTTTTGTCCCGTTTTCCGAATTTAGAACCTTCATTATATCATATCCGTTCTTTTTTTTCTGAGGGCATAAGATGTCTGATAGAACAGGGAAAGCCTCAAATTAAGACCTTGGGATTGAAAAAAAGAGGTCAACTTATCCGATTTCCCGCATAGGTATGTAATACACTTTTCACAACAATACAAGTTGTTTGGACAGAGGGTGGCGGGACTAATCCGGACCGCAGATTGGTATTCAAGCAGGAGCCGTAATTCTATTGATTTCTTCATACCATTCGGAATGGTTGACAATCACACTAAAGGAGCCATGGGAGGTACCAAGCATGAATATTTTTGAACGCGTTGCGGAACATCGGGCAGAGAGTGACCGTTTGACATGGAACGGAACATTTGAAGATTATATTGCACTGCTGAGAGAGGACCCGACTCCGGCAATGACGGCTCACGCTCGAGTGTACCAGATGATCGAATCGTTTGGTGTAGAAGAAGTGGGTGGGCACAAACGATACAAGTTTTTTGAACAGGAGATTTTTGGGCTGGATCGGTCCATTGAAAAGCTGGTTGAAGAATATTTCCATTCGGCCGCTCGTCGTCTGGATGTACGCAAACGGATTTTGCTGCTTATGGGACCGGTCAGTGGAGGGAAGTCGACGCTCGTGACGTTGCTCAAACGTGGGCTTGAACAGTTCTCCCGTACAGAGAAGGGGGCCGTGTACGCCATTGAAGGCTGCCCGATGCATGAGGAGCCCCTCCATCTGATTCCACTGGAGCTTCGTCCTGAAGTGGAGAAGGAGATTGGTGTCCGCATTGAGGGCAACCTCTGCCCATCCTGCCAGATGCGGCTTCGCACTGAATACGGCGGAGATATTAGCCGGGTGAAGGTGGAACGGGTCGTGATTTCGGAAGATAACCGGGTGGGGATTGGAACATTTAGTCCATCCGATCCGAAATCCCAGGATATCGCGGATTTGACGGGCAGTATCGACTTTTCAACCATCACCGAATTTGGTTCCGAGTCTGATCCGCGTGCCTACCGTTTTGACGGGGAGTTAAACAAGGCAAATCGCGGATTGATGGAATTCCAGGAAATGCTCAAATGTGATGAAAAATTCCTTTGGAATTTGCTGTCACTGACCCAGGAGGGAAATTTCAAGGCAGGACGATTCGCATTAATTAGCGCGGATGAGATGATTGTGGCGCATACCAATGAATCCGAGTACAAGTCGTTTATATCGAACAAAAAGAATGAGGCGCTGCAATCCCGGATGATTGTCATGCCGATTCCCTACAACCTGAAGGTCTCCGAGGAAGAAAAGATTTACAGCAAGCTCATTCAACAAAGTGATATGAAGCATGTCCATATTGCACCGCATGCCCTGCGGACTGCAGCCATTTTCTCCATACTTACTCGCTTGAAAGAAACGAAGAAACAAGGTATGGATCTGGTCAAGAAAATGCGGATGTATGACGGTGAAGAAGTCGAAGGATACAAAGAAGCTGATTTGCGAGAGATGCAAAATGAATATTTGGATGAAGGCATGTCCGGAATTGATCCACGTTACGTCATTAACCGGATTTCCAGTGCTTTGATTAAGCAAAATCTTCAGTGCATTAACGCGCTGGATATTCTCCGGGCGATCAAGGATGGTCTGGATCAGCACGCATCAATTACGAAAGAGGAACGCGAGCGTTATCTGAACTTTATTGCGTTGGCACGTAAAGAATATGATGAACTGGCGAAGAAGGAAGTGCAAAAAGCATTTGTCTACTCGTTCGAAGAGTCGGCCAGAACGCTGTTCGAAAATTACCTGGATAACATCGAGGCCTTCTGCAACTGGTCCAAAATCCGTGATCCGCTGACAGATGAGGAGATGGACCCGGATGAGCGTCTGATGCGTTCGATTGAGGAGCAGATTGGTATTTCTGAAAATGCCAAAAAGGCGTTCAGGGAAGAGATATTGATCCGCATCTCGGCCTATTCTCGCAAGGAGCGCAAATTCGAGTACAGCAGCCATGACCGCTTGCGTGAAGCGATTGAGAAGAAGCTGTTCACTGACTTAAAGGATATTGTGAAGATCACAACCTCAACCAAGACACCGGATGCGACACAACTGAAACGAATGAATGAAGTGATTAAACGGTTAATTGAAGAACATGGATACACCGCAGCCAGCGCGAATGAATTGCTCCGTTATGTGGGCAGTTTGTTGAATCGCTGACCTGCACCGAACCATTCCGGATCAGGCTCCTGAATCCTGCTGTGAGGCTCCTTCACAGCAGGATTGGGGGCCTTTTTATATGCATTAAGACACAAATCTCTCCACCAAACTGACCAAGGAAGTCAATTCCATGGCAAATTAGTTCGAATGGTATATGTAAAATTAGGCCATTTAGTCTATAATCGATACAGATATTTACAATTTGAACTTTTTTGTGGTTATTAAGGAGCTGACAGAATTAGTTATGAGTATTGCTTTGGCAAGACAAAAACAACTTGATTATATTGGACTAACCGCCGGGGATTTGCAGCTGCTCGCAGATCATCGACCTGCTTTTGTGAAAGTCGTTGACGAAGTTGTGGACCATTTCTACAATCATGTGGGAAATTATCCGGATTTGGTCGACCTGATTGCCCGGTTCTCTACCATTGATCGTCTGAAAGAAACACAGAAGTTATACTGGCTATCCATGACGGATGGTGTGGTTGATGATGCATATATCGATCAGCGCATCGCGATCGGACTGGTTCATTCCCGCATTGGCTTGTCCGAAGATTATTATCTGGGTACCTATATGGTATACCTTGATATTGCGACAAGCATGTTCCAGCAAGTTATCCCTGAAGGCTGGCATCTGATTATCCAGGCGCTTAGTAAAATGTTTAACCTCGATTCACAGCTCGTTTTGGAGGCTTACGAGAAGAAAGAAAAGGAAAAATTAAATCAATTCGCCGAAGATCAACAGCATACCTTGCAGGCCATCACACAGATCACCCAGCAATTGACGGGCATGATTAGTGAATTGAACGAAAATGCAAAGGCGATATCTGATGTCGCCAGGGAAACGGCAGCCTCTCAAGATCAGGCGAATGGACTGTTGGACGAACTGACCAAGGAAATACACCAGATTGGCAAAATGGGGGAGCTCATTCGAGAAATCTCGGATCAGAGTCATCTTGTCGGTTTGAATGCTGCTATTGAAGCTGCACATGCAGGAGAGTTTGGCCGGGGGTTCGAAGTGGTTGCAAGTGAGGTGCGCAAACTTGCCGCCAGCTCCCGAGAGGCCCAAGAGAAAATCCAGACGAATCTGGCCCAGATTATGAAGAAGCTGGGCAGTGTTCAACAGGAATCCAAGCACACAGCCACGGGGGCAAGACGTCAGGCTTCCCGCTCGGAAGAGCTTGCGGTTTTTGCAACGACAATGGAGAAACTGGCACTTGATCTAAGAAAATTGGATCATCAAGCGTAGGCTGTAGCACGGGTTGGAACCATTGATACCGTTTCGGGCTGTTTTAAGCTATAATGGGTAGACAAACCTGCCGATGTCATAGTGATTGCAGCCGGAGACAGGGGATTTGAAAGAGGTTGAGGTGATCAAGTGGCTTCTATTCATGATGTGGCCAAAGAGGCGGGCGTATCTGTTGCAACCGTTTCCAAAGTGCTGAACGATTATCCCGATGTAAGTGACAAAACTCGCAAAAAAGTCAATATAGCTATCGAACTATTGAAATATCAACCGAATGTGGTTGCACGTGGACTTGTAAAACGCCGTTCTTGGACGGTAGGTGTATTGTTGACTGTACCTTTTACCAACCCGTTTGTGTCAGAGCTGCTTGAGGGAATCAAAACAGCGCTCGAAAACAGCGGTTACGATCTTGTTCGCTTATCTACACGTTTTGATGATCCAACATACTCGTTTATTAAACATTGCCGCAGCCGAAATGTGGATGGCGTCGTTGTATTCGGGGAAGGAAGAGACAACAAGAGTATTCAGGAATTGGTTACTGCGGAGATTCCGACGATGTTCATTGATACCGACTTGTTTGGCAAGCGGTCAGGATACATAACGACGGATAATGCAAATGCGATTGCCATGAGCGTCAAACATTTGCATGAGCTGGGTCACCAAAAAATTGCCTATATTTCAGGTACACTTGGGCCTGCCGTAGCGAATCTTCGGCTGGATGGATATCGGGAAGGGCTGCGTGACTGCGGCATTCCATATTCAACCGTGTATCTGGAGGTCTGTGACTACTCTTTCGATGGTGGCAGTAAGGCAGCTCGCCGATTGCTTGCATTGAAGGAACAACCCACGGGGATTGTCTGTGCTTCAGATATGTCCGCTTTCGGAGCGATCCACGAGATTGAAAAGCATGGGTTGCGGGTGCCGGAGGATGTTTCGGTTGTCGGATTTGATAACACGTACTATGCTGAAGTGTTCAAACCGGGCTTAACCACGATTAATCAAAATATTCATTCTATTGGGATCAAATCGATTGAATATCTAATCGCCATGATTGAGAATCCTTCATATTCGCCTCCAGTCATTACGGAGCCATCCAATCTGGTGATCCGTCAAACAACCGCACCTGCGAAAGTGTAATGACGATGGCACGAAGCACAGCTAACAGGCTGTGCTTTTTTGGCGTTACGGATCCGCCCTAATGGTTGGTGGGCTAGAATGAAACCGGAGCCATTCAGGTTAGAGGAAAAGCTGTTGACTTTTTGCCACTTTCCAACTAACAATAAATACCATAAATGATATTTTGTAACCGCTTACTTTGAGTGGTCGATATTCAGGAAAGTAGTGTAGTCCATTCTATCAGGGGGTTGATCTAATGCATCAGGTGCTTTTGGTGGATGACGAAGTATACGCGCGCAAAGGTCTTAGGAAGTTGATTCGCTGGGAAGCATGCGGATTCGAGGTCATTGGCGAGGCCGATGACGGGGATGAGGCTTACGAGCAGATTGAACGGCTACAACCTGATGTCGTCATCACCGACATTCGAATGCCGGAGACGGATGGACTGGAATTAATTCGGCGGACTAACCTGGATGGGGAGCAAAATGAAATAGGCGGGAAAATGCCCTATTTTATCATTGTGAGTGGATATAATGACTTCACTTATGCACAACAGGCGGTGCGGTACGGTGTACAGGACTACATTTTGAAACCGATTGATGAGATTGAACTTGAGGCGACCTTGTGTAGATTGTCAGCAGTGCTGAAGCAACGTAAATCTGCGGAGCAGGAGAAGCGGGAGCGGCAATACATGCGGTGTCTGGAACAGCTGATGTATGGAGAGGCTGATTCTTCTGCTGCTGAGCAATGGTTGGAACTCACGGATACGCAATCAGGGGATATGCTGGCATACCTGCTGTTTGAGTACAACCCGCGATTATGTTCTGATGCACCGAAAATCACATGTGCCGGAGAAGAAGACGTGGCCCAACTCGGTAGCTTTCATCAGATAGTGCGAGCAGTTCTCAAGCGGATGTATCCGCAAGATTCGCTAATGCATCTGAAGCAGCATGGTGAGCGTGTTGGAGTCCTACTTACGGGCAAACATCTGTGTACTGATGCGAACAATTTGCGAAAAACCGTAGAGAAAATACAGTCCAGCTTCATGGAAATGGAAAATATTCGAGTATGTATCTATGCAGGTGCCACCTGTCAAGATCCTCTGCTCATTGGACATGCCTATCAAACGGCTTTAAAGGCAATCGCCTACAAATTCAGTACAGAGGACGATGGGGTCGTGCTCTTCGATGAGGTACAGCATGCACAGGTGCAATGGATGCATACGGATCATGAAAAGCAGCAGCAGCTGCTAAGGTTGATGGAAGAGCAGCAGATGGAGGCCATGGAAGTGACGCTTGGTGACTGGTTCACCGAAATGCGGGCTTCCTGTTATGCCCCGGCTGCTGTGACTTCTGCTGTACATCAACTGGTCTCTTCCGTTGTCTCCATCCTGCAATCGATTCAGGCCGACGTGAAAACAATGACTACGCTTCAACCTGTTCTGGACTGGCAATCCGAGCGGGGGAGGCTGGTGGATGCACACCAATTGCTGAATTTTTTTATGGAAGAAGCAGCCCGGCGGCTGGCTGAACAGCGTCTGCAGATTCAGAAGGGAGCCATGCCCAAGATCAAAAGTTACATTGAGGAAAACTATAGCAAAAATATAAGCCTGAAGAGTATTGCCTCCGAATTTTACATGAATCCGGTGTATCTGGGGCAACGCTTTCGCAAGGTTTACGGCATGTATTTCAATGACTTTTTGCTTCAGCTTCGCATAGAGGAAGCTAAAAGGCTGTTGAGGCAGACGGATTTGCGGGTATATGAGGTGGCCGAGCGGGTGGGGTTCGGGAGCAGTGATTATTTTGCTACTCAATTCGAGAAAATAGAGGCTTCCTCGCCTACGGAATATCGGAACCGTTTGATGGGCGAGGGGTAGGTGATCCGGCCGTGAAGCGGAATTTCCTCAGCAATATCCGTCTGCGAGACAAAATGCTGATTCTATATGTCTTTTTTGTTCTTATACCGGTCATTTTCAGTAATGTGATTTTCTATCAGGTGACGACGGCGAACGTCAAATCACAACGCATGTCCGATTTGTCCAAGGCTATGGAGCAGGTGCGTACCAATTTTACTGGTGAAATTCGCAATGCGGTCGATATCTCATCCAGCTTGTACACGGATATTCTGTTGACTGACATGCTCGACACGGAGTATGCCCATCCGATCCAGTATGTTGAGGCCTATGCTCTGTATCTCCGCAAAATTCTGAATACGTACCATTCTGGTTTTCATTCGATTCAGGGACTGACCATCTATGTAGATAATACAACCGTGCTGCCCTCCGGGGGAGTCGAGTTTCTGGACGAGAAGGTAAGGCGATCCGAGGCTTATCGGCAGCTGACAGTCGGCCCGCAATTTTCCCCCATTTTTATGCGATGGAGTCCTGGAGGAACTCAGCAAACCTTCAGCATACTCCGCAAGCTGGACTATTATGCTGCCAATCCTGGGTGGAAGGAGAAATTCGTTCGGCTGGACCTGAAAACGTCAACGATCCGCCAAATTTTCACGAATATCACGATTCCAGGGCGGTTGTTTCTGGTCAACTCAGCAGACACAGTAGATTACACGACCGATTCGGATGTGCCATGGACAAGTCAGACTGTGGCGTACAGCGACATCGGGAGTCAATTAAGGAAACATGAATTTGAGATGGTCTATCCACTGTCCGGGGAACTGACGGGATGGAAAATAGTTGGTTTATTTGATGAAACGGAAATTTACAGAGAACTGAGGCAACCGCTTCATCTGGTCATCCTGCTGGCTTGTTTGAATATTATTCTGCCCACCTTGATTATTATTTGGACGACACGAAACATCCATGTGAGGCTTGCGCGTGTGCTGGAGCATATGAAAAAAGTCAAGCTTCAACGATTCGAGCCCATTCGACAGCCGGAAACATCGGATGAGATTGGTCAGCTCACGGCCGAGTTTAATCGCATGACGATGACCATTCACCGCTTGATTAATGATGTGTATGTCGCAGATATTCAACATAAAAATCTGGAGCTGCAGCGGCGTCATGCCCAGTTAAATGCGTTACAAAGTCAGATTAATCCACATTTTCTGTTTAACGCGCTGGAGACCATCCGCATGCGAAGCCTGATGAAGGATGAGGATGAGACAGCAAGAATTATCCAGTATATGGCCAAAATTTTTCGAAATGCCCTGACCTGGAATCGTGACAGGGTTAGCGTAAAGGAAGAGCTTGAGTATGTGACCTGTTTTATCGAAATACAGAAATATCGGTTCGGGCACAAGATGGATTATTCCATTGAACTGGACCCGGAAGCTGGCCAATGTTTCATTCCCAAGATGACACTATTGCCATTTGTCGAGAACGCCAGCATTCATGGCATTGAACCTCTCAAGGAGGGGGGAGAGATACGGCTTCGCATTAAACGCATAGCGAATCAACTCATCTGTGTTGTGGAAGATACGGGAGCAGGTATGACGGAGGAAAAGAGAAAACAGCTGCTAGCTTATGTGCAAACGGAGGATTCGATGGGGGACCGTGTGGGAGTACAAAATGTGATCTATCGGTTGAAGTTGATCTATGATAACCGTTTCCACATCCGATTCGACAGTACCCTTGGTAAAGGCACACGTGTGGAGATCGTTATACCATTAGAGGAGCCAGGAATGGAATAGAATCTCTAAAGATTTTGGAGCAAGATCTATAGTTTAACGGGTAAACAAAGTTTGCTGGCAATCGTATAATGAAAGTGCTTACAAATTTTCCGATCATTAAGTCTATCCAATCCTGCACAACGATCTTGTAAAGGGCTGACACATGACGGAGTAAGGGGTTAGTCTAACAAACAACCAAGGAGGAGATCGGATGCATAAGAGAAAATGGTGGAGCTTGGGGTTAGCTGCTGTACTGCTCTTCAGTCTGTTGCCGGGTATAGGTGCAGGAGGGACACGTGCACAGGCAGCTGCGGACGTTGAGGCAGGGAATGGTGATCAAGCGCTGTTTGAGGCTCAATTTGAAGACGGTATATTGGGAAAATGGCGTGCACGCGCGAGTGAAAAACTCGATATTGTGACAGGAGTGGGTCACGACAGTACACGCAGTCTGAGAACCTCATCTCGTACCGAAACGTTCCATGGACCCTTAATTGAGGTACTGGACCATGTACAGAAAGGCAGCACGGTTCATATTTCATTTTGGGCCATGTACGATGAGGGGCCTGACAGTCAGGTCATTAACGGTTCATTGGAGAAAGAATACAATAAAGATGCTTCGAGTCTTGAGTATGCCACGTTCGCCTCCGCTACCCTGAACAAAGGACAGTGGAAAAAGATCGAGGCCGATGTGGTCATCCCTGGCGAAAATAGCGGCATCACCGGATTCCGGATGTATGCAGAGACCCCATGGAAAAAGTCGGAGGAAGTGACGCCAGCAGATACGATTTCCTTCTATATCGATGATGTTCTGATTACGGTTGCTGAGAAAATTGAAATTGAGCCGAATATTCCGAGTCTGGTTGATATCGTGGGACAACATTATGCACTGGGGGCTGCAATCGACCAGTCTGCACTGGACCCGGAAGACCAGCATTCCCGGTTGTTGACCAAACATTTTAACAGTATAACAGCAGGGAATTTTATGAAAATGGATGCGATGCAGCCTCAGGAGGGACAGTTTGTCTGGTCAGAGGCGGATCGGCTGGTGAACTTTGCCGAAGCCAATGATATGGAGATCAGAGGTCATACGCTGTTATGGCATAGTCAGGTACCGGATTGGTTCTTTACTGATCCGAATGATGCATCGAAACCTGCCACGCGGGAACAGCTGCTTGCACGGATGAAAACCCATATTCAGACCATCGTGAGTCGGTATAAAGGAAAGGTCCATACATGGGATGTCGTAAATGAAGTCATCTCGGACGGAGGCGGCTTGCGTAATCAGGCAAGTGGTTCCAAGTGGAGAGACATCATTGGGGATGTGGATGGCGACGGAGATGACAGTGATTACATTGAGCTGGCATTCCGATATGCCCGTGAGGCTGATCCCGATGCCGTACTGGTGATTAATGACTATGGACTGGAGGGCAGTGCAAGCAAACTGAATGATATGGTGAAGCTTGTAGAGAAACTGCTGGCTAAAGGCACACCGATTGATGCGGTTGGATTCCAGATGCATGTGTCCATGTACGGACCGGATGTGAAGCTGATTCGTGAGGCCTTTAACAAAGTTGCGGCTCTTGGTGTGAATGTACAGGTTACCGAACTGGACGTTTCGATCTATTCCAATTCTTCCGAGCAGGAGATGCCTGTTACGGATGAAATAATGCTGCAGCAGGCCTATCGCTACCGTGAACTATTTGATCTGTTCGATGAATTGGGGAAACGTGGTGTAATGGACAGTGTTACGGTCTGGGGACTTGCGGATGATGGTACATGGCTTGATAACCATCCTGTTAAAGGACGCAAAGATGCACCGTTATTGTTTGACAGGAAACTGAAAGCGAAACCGGCTTATTGGGCATTGGTGGACCCTACCACCCTTCCGATCTACCGTAATGAATGGACAGCGCTTAAGGCCAGCCCCTCATTCCCGGATCACAAAGGACAGGAAGATGTTCTCTGGAGCGCTGTGAAAGGGATTGATATTAATCATCTTGCAGAAGGTACATCAGAGGTTACCGGTGAGGCTAGAGTGCTGTGGGATACCAAAAAGGTGAATCTGCGAGTGGAAGTGAAGGATACTACACGTCGCAAAGGGGATCAGGTGCAGGTGTTCCTTGCGGAAGACACCAAGGATACAGTCGCTGAAACCTCTGCAGATGTTTCACTTGCCAAGCAGAATCATCCATCACCTGAGAATGGTCAGTATACGTTCAAACGTGAAGGCAGCAAAGGCAAGGATAAGAAGGTATACAGCGTACAGGAGACCAAAACGGGTTATGTCGTATATGCATCACTGCCTTTGTCAGCCTCTTTACTTACCGAAGGGAAAGTACTGTCCCTGGATTACCGAATTACGGATGAACATGCTGGTGGGCAGACAGCCACCATTGTTTGGAATGATATTTCCAACCAGCAGCCCGATAAGCCTGACAATCGAGGCAAATTGAAGCTGGGTTCTGCCCTGAAGCACACCAAGGTCACATATGGCAAACCCGTAGTAGATGGGAAAAAGGAAGGCATCTGGGAGAAGACAGCGTCAGTTAAGACGGATGTCTGGGTAATTGGGAATTCGGGCGCAACGGCGACTGCCCAGTTGTTATGGGATGAGAACTATCTGTATGTATTTGCAGATGTCAACGATCCGTTATTAAGTAAAGTGAGCAAAAATGCACATGAGCAGGACTCCGTCGAACTGTTTATCGACCCCAACCACAATCAGACCACGTACTACCAGGAGGATGACGCGCAGTACCGGGTTAACTTTGATAATGAATCTTCCTTTGGAGGAAATGCCTTGAAGGAACGATTCAAGTCGGCTGCCCGACTGACAAGTGGAGGATATGTTATCGAGGCGGCGATTCCTTTGGATCAAGTCCCTACAGGTAAGAATACATGGATTGGATTTGACCTGCAGGTGAACGACGATCATGCCGGGAATGGTCAACGAAGCAACGTATCCATCTGGAGTGATCAATCAGGCAATTCGTATCAAAATACATCCGGCTTTGGTAACTTGCTTCTGGTCCGAAAATAAGTGAATCAAAAGTGAATTTTGAAAGGAAATTTGTTCATATATGATATCCGTTTTTCTGGGAAAAAGTGTTGATTTTAAATGCCGGGACGTTTAGACTATATACATCTAAAATAACGGGTTTCTGATGTATGACTCCGGCTTATACAAGTCAGTGGTCACAAGACAAATGATGCGGAGGGAGTGCCTGTCATCCAGACAGCGCACTCGCTTCTTTTTTACATTTTTGCTTACATAGAAGGCATTTCCCGGTTGAAAGGACAGAATGAGTGGAGCACCTACATGGAACGTACAACTTGGAACTGGTTTTTTTATCTTACATTATTGCAGCTCTAGCTTCTTATGCAGCACTTGACCTAGCAGGCCGGGTGAGTCTGGCGAACGGCATGTCCCGAAATGTGTGGCTAACTTGCGGGGCAGTCTCCATGGGTTTGGGGATATGGTCCATGCATTTTGTGGGCATGTTGGCTTTTGTTCTTCCTATGCATGTGTCCTACTCCACTAAGGAGGTTGTTCTATCTGTTCTGCTTGCAATTATCGCATCTGGTGTAGCATTAAATATTGCAGGTCAGCAATCGGGGAAGATAAGCAAGCTCCTGATTGCAGGATTGCTCATGACTGCAGGCATAAGCAGTATGCATTATGTGGGAATGGCTGCCATGTCCATTCCGATTACATATAAGCCAGGCATCGTAGTGTTATCTATTCTGATTGCGGCGTTGGCTTCCTTTGCTGCATTGTGGCTCATGTTTTACTTTCGCCAGCGTCAGTCACAATATACTTGGATATATAAGATGGGCAGTGGACTCATTATGGGGCTGGGAATTTCGGGAATGCATTATATGGGAATGTCGGCCGCTCAATTCCATAATGCACATGGCACACATGATACCATGGCAGGTTCGATCAAGCAGATTGAGCCGTCCATACTGGCGTATCTGATCGCAGCAGGCACCTTTATAGCCTTGGGATTGACCCTGTTCGGCATATTTATTAATCAGCGACTGTCGCAGAAGGATCGGCGGATTCGTGAAAATGAACAGTGGTATCAGGCTCTGTACGACAACCATTCGGACGCTATTATTTCAGTGGACAAGCAGGGGGCTATCAAGGGAATTAATGCTGCTGTTACACGAATTACGGGCTACCAGGAGAAAGAGATTATACATCGTTCGATCGATGAAATTACACAGCATGTTGAAATATATGGGACGGTTGAAACGCATGGTGTGGTATGGGATGATGATAGACGCGACCAGCAGCATTTTATGGGGAAAATGAAAAATGTCCAGGGTCATGATCTTGATCTGAGTATTGCCGTCGTACCCGTACTGATTGATGGTAAACATCAGGGAAGCCACATTCTGATTAAAGATGTAACCGAGGAGAAGCAGGCTCAGGAAAGCATACGTCACCAGGCTTTGCATGATCCGCTCACGGGATTGCCGAACCGTCGCAAGCTGGACGAGGTATTGGAAGAAACAATCCATGCTTCAACGGCAGCAGGTTCCTCATTTGCTGTTATGGTAATGGATATCGACCGCTTCAAGATGATTAATGACTCATTGGGACATTCCGTAGGTGATTTGTTCTTAAGGGAAGTGAGTGGCAGAATTATGGATGCCATACAGGAATCCGATCCCCAAGCAGCAGATAATGTCATGCTTGCTCGTATGGGAGGCGACGAGTTCACCTTGGTTGTAACCAATGAGCAAGGATCGGAGATACGGGTGGCTGAACTTGCGAAACAGATTGTTGGCGCCATTCAGCTGCCATATCGATTAAAGGAAAATGACTTTTACGTTACAGCCAGTATCGGAATTGCCATGTATCCTGTTCATGGAACAGGATCAGACGCTCTGATGAAACATGCCGATTCAGCCATGTATGAAGTCAAGAAAAACGGCAAAAACGGTTATCAGTTCTATACCGCTCAATTGGATTCGGAATTATATGAACGAATTGAACTGGAGGGTTATTTGCGTAAAGCGCTGGAACGAGATGAAATGGTCCTGTACTACCAGCCCCAGATTCGTACAGAAGACAGCCGTATGATCGGTGTAGAGGCTTTGATACGCTGGAATCATCCGCTTAAGGGTGTTCTGGCTCCGAATGTGTTCATTCCAATTGCAGAAGAGACGGGCATGATTTACGAAATCGGGAATTGGACGCTGCGCGAAGCATGCAGACAGATGAAACTTTGGCACGCCAGTGGCGGACCGCTGATTCCGGTATCGGTGAACTTGTCCAGTCAGCAGTTTCATCAGTCCAACCTGGTGGAGCAGGTCAAAAATGCACTTGCGGAGACGGGACTTGATGCCACTTATCTGGAACTGGAGATTACCGAGAGTATGATGATGGACGCATCCGTATCTACAAGTATACTGAATGAGCTTACAGCGCTCGGGGTCAAAATCAGCCTGGATGATTTCGGGACGGGATACAGCTCGCTGAGTTATTTGAAGCATTTCCCCATTCATAAGCTGAAGATTGACCGCTCCTTTGTAACGGACATTACCAAGAGTCGAAGTGATCAGGCCATTGTAGCGACGATCATATCGATGGCACAGCATTTGAAGATGGACGTGATTGCCGAAGGGATCGAGACGAAAGGGCAGCTCGATATTCTGATGCAAAATGATTGCCGCGAAATCCAGGGGTATTATTTCAGTCGTCCATTACCGGCCAATGAAGTGGAACATGACTTTTTCGTGCCGCTTCGGATGCACGGCACTCCATCCGTTCTCTAATAATGCATGAAATGCCAAGCGGCAAGTCCCCGTCATATGTCAGGGACTTGCCGCTTTTTGGTGTTTTTATAAATGCTGAGAGCATGCTAAAGGAGTAGAAAAGGGTGATTATAGAAACTTGCGGTGATGCTTTTTGCCATCATATGTGAACCAGATCGGCTTATCCTCAACACGCGTTTCCACATGGACGGTACGTCCCCATAGGCGATACAGATACGGAAGGGTCCGCTCCATATATTTCAGATCCAGCTCGATGCCTTCATATTGATGTTTGAGCACGAGTTCTCCTGTGCGCAGATAGTCGGCATCCTGGACGACCAGATATGGAGAACCGCCGTTGATGCGTGAAAATACAAGTTGATCCCGTATGTTTTCCCAGGACTTGTCGGTAATTTTCCAGTCCGGGCCTTTTTTCTCGAATACATATAGGTCGAGGTCTTCGGTTAATTGCTTGGTCATGTAATTGCGGATAAACGAGGTATCAGAATCGAATTCGCGCACCTCGAACATTTTGGCACGACCCTGGCCCGGTTGACGTCCCCAGCGTTCCTGCTCCTCCCGGGAGGGATGATCCCAACGACGTTCAATATCCTCGAAAATTTTCAGTCCCAAATAATAGGGATTCAGACTTTGCTTGGATGGCTGCACGACCGAAGAATTCAGTTTGGCGAATTCAATTGTATCCTCACTGTTCAGATCGAGTTCACGTATAATGCGTTGATGCCAGTAGGAGGCCCAGCCTTCATTCATGATCTTAGTTTCCATCTGCGGCCAGAAGTATAACATCTCCTCACGCATCATGCTCATAATATCCCTCTGCCAATCCGTTAACACTTCGGAAAATTCCTGGATAAACCACATGACATCTTTTTCCGGTTCAGGCGGGAAGTGATGTACCTGAATTCCTTCTACAGGTGTTTCTTCATTCTGGACATCATCCAGTGACCACAGATCATCATAGCGACCTTCAGGTCGTGGTGGTTTCTCCCCGCGTTGTTCCCGCATTTTCATCTCCATATAGCGTTGTTTGTCCAAATGGCGGGGTTTAATCAGTTGGGGATCAACATGTTCCTGAATGGCGATGACCGCATCAATGAACGCTTCAACGGCCTCTGTTCCATATTCCATCTCATAGTTACTGATCCGATCAGCGGTGGCCGCCATGCTTTCGACCATATTGCGATTGGATTTGGAGAACCGGGCATTGTTCTTGAAGAAATCACAGTGCGCCAGCACGTGTGCGACAATCAGTTTGTTCTGGATCAGCGAGTTTCCATCCAGCAGGAAGGCGTAACAAGGATTCGAATTGATAACAAGTTCATAGATTTTACTGAGTCCAAAATCATATTGCATCTTCATTTTATGAAAAGTTTTTCCGAAGCTCCAGTGACTGAACCGGGTTGGCATCCCGTAAGCCCCAAAAGTGTAAATAATGTCTGCGGGGCATATCTCATAACGCATGGGATAATAATCGAGGCCAAATCCATCGGCAATCTCCATAATTTCAGCAATGGCGTATTCAAGATCGCGGATTTCATCTGTCATCCTACGCTGCCTCCTTCCCGTTTTTGGAAAAAGCTGCGCAAAGCTTTGTACACTTCGCCTTTTTCTTTGATCACATAATACATGAACTGGTCGATCTTGATATGGCGATAGGCGGACATCAGTGTACTGCTGCGGTTGTACTGGTTCACCTCGCCATATCCAAACATGTTGCTGCGCTTCATTAACTCACCAATCAGTTTGACACACCGCTCATTATCCGAGGTCAGGTTATCCCCGTCGGAGAAGTGGAAAGGGTAGATGTTGTAGCTGGAAGGAGGATAACGGCTGTCAATAATATCCAATGCCTTCATATATACAGAGGAGCAGATGGTCCCCCCGCTTTCGCCCCGGGTGAAAAATTCCTCTTCGGTCACTTCTTTGGCCTCGGTATGATGAGCGAGGAAAACAATCTCCACTTTCTCATACTGGCGGCGCAGGAAACGGGTCATCCAGAAGAAAAAGCTGCGGGCGCAATATTTTTCAAAGGAACCCATGGACCCGGAAGTGTCCATCATGGCGATGATGACCGCATTGGACTGTGGAATGATTTTGTCTTCCCATGTCTTGTAACGCAGATCATCCGGACTGATATGATGAATGCCTGGATTGCCTGTTGTGGCATTGCGACGCAGATTCTCCAGAATGGTGCGTTTCTTGTCAATGTTGGACTGCATGCCTTTTTTGCGGATATCGTTGAATACAACGGTATGTGTCTCGATCTGATCCTTGTCTTTTTGCTTCAGATCCGGAAGTTCCAGTTCGGAGAAAAGCATATCTTCCAATTCCTCGATACTCACCTCGGCTTCGACGATGTCATGCCCTGGCTGATCTCCGGCCTTTTCGCCTTTGCCTGGTTTCTGTGAAGCGGGATCACGTCCGATGACATCCCCGACCTGACTGTCACCATCTCCTTGACCCACATGTTTTTGCTTTTGGTAGTTATACACAAAACGGTACTCATCCAGGCTGCGGATTGGTACCTTAATGATTTGTTTTCCATCAGACATAATGATGTTCTCTTCGGTAATTAGATCAGGCAGATTCTGTTTGATGACATCTTTAACCTTTTGCTGATGGCGCTGCTGGTCCTGGTACCCTTTGCGGTGAAGCGACCAATCTTCCCGAGATACGACGAACGAGTAAGGCTGGTGTGAATTTGACATATAGGCACCCCCCATTGATTACGCGGCACAGTTTGGCCTGTCGGTAATTAAGTATATTCACGGGCGGGGACGATATGTGATGCATGCGTAGATAAAATGATACAATTACACGAGTTTCCCTTTTGGAGCCATCTGAATTGTAGAGATAGTCGTGAACTTTTTACAGAAATAATGAACAATTGTGACAATCTTCCTTTACAATAGGGACAGGCATTCACTCTGACATCCTTCGGAAGGATGTGTGCAAAAGGAAGGATACCATTTGGATAATCGGGCAGTTAAGGCATGGATTATGTATGATTGGGCCAACTCGGCCTATGCGACGACAGTTCTTGCAGCCGTTCTTCCCGTCTTCTATGCTTCAGTGGCCGCCGCCACCCTGGATGCAGATACTGCCGCATCGTATCTGGCGTATACACATTCCATGGGCATGTTATGCGTAGCGCTGTTAACACCCTTGCTGGGAACTTTAGCAGATTTATCGGGACGCAAGGGCGACTTTTTGCGAGTGTTCTCCATCATTGGCATCATCGCTACGCTCGGGTTCAGCTTTATCGGAGAGGGCGACTATATACTGGCTTCTGCTCTGCTGGTCATTTCAACGATCGGTTTTGCAGGGGGCAATACCTTCTACGATGCAATGCTGCCTGATCTGGTATCCCCCGACCGAAGGGACTTGATCTCATCCAAAGGGTATGCCTATGGTTATATGGGGGGCGGGTTGCTGCTTGCAGTCAATCTGCTGATGATTCAACAGCCCGGTTGGTTTGGAATGGGCAGTACACTTGCCGGAACAAGACTTGCCTTTATCTCTGTCGCGCTGTGGTGGCTGGTGTTCTCCATTCCTATATTTCGCCATGCTGAGCGTCGGCCTGCTGCACCGGATATGCCCGGTTCGTGGAAAGGATCTGCGAGGGTGGGCATGCGCAGACTTCGCCAAACCTTTAGTCAGATCCGGCGTTTTCCCCAATTGATGCGTATGTTGGTCGCTTTCTGGTTTTTTAACGACGGAATCAATACGATTATCCTGATGGCAACGATCTATGGCACAAGCATTGGAATTGGGACCGCCGATCTGATGTTCGCTTTACTGCTTACCCAGTTTATCGGTTACCCTTGCACGTTGATGATGGGTGCATGGGCACAACGTTCGGGAGCGAAGCGAATATTAATGGCGAGCTTGTCCATCTACATATGCATCGTGATCTTGGGCTATTTTATGACGGATGCCATTCATTTCTATCTGCTTGCCGGACTGGTAGGTGTAGTACAGGGCATAAGTCAATCGACAGCACGTTCCCTGTTCAGTAATCTGATGCCTGCCGGCAGAACAGGAGAGTATTTTGGGTTCGTCAATATTACCGGGAAATTTTCTTCCATTTTTGGACCGTTTGTATTTGGGTGGGTAGGTCAAATCACAGGTTCAACCCGGTGGGGCATTCTGTCTCTAATTTTCTTTTTCGTTGCAGGAATTGCAGTATTGTTGACCGTCAAGGTTCAGCAGGGAATGTCCGATGCTACTCAGGCAGATCAGGCAGAACAGGATCTGAAGTATCGTATTTCATCAAAAGGGTCAAAAGTCAGTTCAATGCGATAAGTGGTTCATATAGAGGTGCAGCTAATGTTCCTCATTAATAATAGAAGCTCCGTAGGCCTGTTAATGTTAAACAGTTCTCGGGGCTTTTTCATGTTTATGCAACCTGTCATAAATCCAAAGAGCAATCGAATATGTATATAGTGCTTAAACGACAGATAGCCGAATAGAGTATAAAGAAAAATATTATGAAAAGGTGAAAATAAAAGATTGACATGATACATTTTGTATCATAGAGTAAAACTATGAATACATACCGTATCTAAAAGTTGTCGAAAGTATATAATCCATTTCTATAGATAGCTTTACCAAGTGCCACGCTTATTTTAATTTTACAGAGGAGAGGCTGCCATTGGTAGATGTTCAAGGTAACGGACTTGTCTTTTTACTCTGTGTACCTCGTAGTGGAAGTTCGCTATCCACCGTGATGCTACAAAATCACAGCCGGATTTTTGCCACGCAGGAAATGTGGTTTCTGATGAATCTTGTAGATTTGCAAAAGGCTGATTCCCGCCCCTATGGCGGAAGCGCGATCATCCGTCAGTTTTACAGCGCTATGGTGTCTGACGAAGGTTTTGAGAAGGCCTGCCGAAGCTTTGCTCTTGAAATTTATAACGGATTTCTGGAAGGAAGCGGTGCTGACTTTATCGTAGATAAATCTCCTCGTTACTATTATATGTTGGAGTGGTTGGATCGCTTGTTCCCACAGTCCAAGCGTATTCATCTCCAGCGTAATCCCCTTGCCATAGCTGCATCCTACAAAAAGGTAAATCGCCATACAGGAGAAGGCTTTGAACTGATTCATAGTTTGCAGAGTCCTAATCTCAATATGAAGGCAGTCGATCTTACGCTGGGTATGCTTCGATTGAATGATTATTTTGCGGAAAAACATGAGCATGCCTATGAAATACAGTATGAACAGCTTGTGTCCAGCCCTCAGGAAGAAATGGAGAAACTGTGCGGATTTCTTGGCATCGGATATGAACAAGGTATAGAGCAATATGGACGGTTTCTGGATAGTGCTAAATCCAACATGTTTTACAGTATGGGGGTCGGTGACCCGTTCTTGTCTTCCCATCAGGAAGCACATAAAGGTTCTGTTAACAACTGGAAAAACATACTTAATCCACAGGAAGTTGAAATGTACTGCCGCATAGTCGGTGCAGATCTGTTCCATCGGTTGGGATACAGTGAACAGTTGGAAGAGGCAGAGCAATGGACCGGTATCCGTTACGAAGCGAGCCCGGATCAGGATGTCATACAGCGGCTTACCCGTCAATTGTCTGAAGCAACCGGATGTAATTGGCAGGAAGGTTACCGGATTAAGCCTGTAGAGGTCATAAGGAACGAGCATCCCGGAAACAGGAATGATCGAGCAATGAATGAACCGGAAACACCTGACCCGACACTGGCAGCACTGGCAACGATCAGGCAGCTGGAAGCTGCACTGCGGGCAGCTGATAATCGGCTGGAGCGAGGATACACTGAGCGGGAACGATTGAAGGCACAGCTAGCATCTGCTCACAGCAAAATTCAGCGTATCAAATCCTGGATACCGTTCGGTCACCAGATCAGCGCCTGGGCTTCACAGCGCAAGATACTCCGGGGAGGAAAGTCATGAGCGCGATAGCAGGAATTGTTCATACCGATGGTCAGCAAGCGTTATGGGAGGACAGTTGGCGGCTGTACGCCAGTCTGGGACACGTTCCGGCAGATACAACGGGCGTGTGGAAGGGGAATGAAGCCTTCTTGAGTTGCCACGCCCAGTGGATTACACCGGAGTCGGTCAGCGAGCAATTGCCTTTGTATGATGAGGTAAGCGGTCTGTCGATCACGGCCGATGCCATTCTCGACAATCGGGAACAGCTGGCAGACCAATTGTCCATATCCAGAACGGAATTGGCGGGGTTGTCGGATAGTGAGCTGATCTTGAGAGCCTATCAACGATGGGATGAAAATCTGGCAGACAAACTGCTTGGTGATTTCGCCTTTGCGATCTGGGACGATCGCAAGCGCAGACTCTTTGCTGCCAGAGATATTACAGGCATGAGATCCTTCTATTTTCGACACGATGGTCCAAGGTTTGCCTTCTGTACATTAATGAAGCCATTGCTGCAGCTGGAGGGCGTACATAAAGAATTGGATGAAACTTGGTTATCCGAATTTCTCGCGATCCCTGACATGCATGATTCCGCGGATATTCATTCGACCGTCTATCGAGGAGTGAGCCAGCTTCCTCCTGCACATACGCTTAGCTTCAGGGATGGAAGGCTGGAACAGAAACAATACCATCGCTGGGATGAAGTAGAGCCGCTAAAGCTCAAGTCCGATGGGGAATATGTGGAGGCTTTCCGTGAGATATTTGGTCAAGCTGTCGCATCGCGTCTGCGGACACATAGACAGGTATCTGCGGCATTAAGTGGAGGCCTGGACTCTGGAGCGGTTGTTGGATTTGCCTCTGGAACATTGCGGAGCCAGGGAAAGAGGTTAAATGCGTACAGTTACGTTCCAGTACCTGATTTTACGGATTATACGTCAAAAACACTGCTAGCAGATGAACGTCCGTTTATTCAATCCACGGTTAATCATGTCGGTAATATTACAGAGAACTATCTCGATTTTGAGGGAAGAAGCCCTCTTAGTGAAGTGGATACTTGGCTTGATATTATGGAAATGCCCTACAAATACTTTGAGAATTCGTTCTGGATTCGCGGTTTCTATGAAAAAGCGAGCCAGCAGGATGCAGGTATTCTATTGACTGGAGCACGAGGCAACTTCACCGTTTCATGGGGACCTGCATTGGACTATTATGCCAGTTTGCTGAAAAGCGGACGCTGGTTCCGGTGGCTTCGGGAAATGCAGCAGTACAGTGAACGGACCGGGATGAAATTCTCGCGTATTGCTAAAATTACCGGACGAAAAGCATATCCGGAATGGTTTAAATCAATGTCCAAAGGAGCCGGCCAGCCCGCATCTGTGCAGCTCATTCATCCGGATTTTGCAAGGCGAACGGGTGTGTTGGATCGGCTCAAATCGATTATCGTGTTACAAGGCGGTGCTCAGGCCGATGCACTCAAAGTACGAGCAGAGAAGTTCAACAATCTGGCTATCGCGAACAAAAACGGCGCAGTAGCTACCAAATGCTCACTTCGTTATCGAGCATGGGAGCGAGACCCTACCAGTGACGCCAGAGTGATTCGCTTCTGTCTGTCCGTGCCGATTGAACAATATGTGAGTCAAGGGACGGACCGGTCCTTAATTCGTCGGGCTACCTCACCCGAGCTGCCTGATAAAGTGAGATTAAATCAGCGAGTACGCGGAGTCCAGCCTGCAGATTGGTTGCATCGCATGATTCCGAACTGGAATGCCTTTACGGATGAATTGCGCACGTTATGTTCTGACAGCCGGGTCGCTGGCATATTGAACACAGAGCGAATCCAATCAGCACTGTCCAAATTTCCCGATCCCCGGCCGGAGCTTGCTTCCCACCCGGACTTGCGGTTGATGATGCACAGCTTGATCGTATATCGATTCTTACGAAAGTTTTGATATGACAAGTGGAATGAATGACATGAACTGAAATAATGGCTCATTAATCCGTTGACTCATGAAGGGAGGTGAATACAATGCAAATGGAAAAGAAAGAATGGCAAGCACCTGCACTGGAAGTTCTGGAAGTAAACCAAACTATGGCGGGAACGGGTTACAGACAAATCGACTGGGTTACCGTTCATGATGCTGACATTTACGATCCGTCTACTTCCTAAGTAATTAAGCATTAACCTGTGCCATTATACTTAAAGGGCGGAAAGGCAACAAATCCATCTTTTCGCCTCCGCCCTTATATTTGAGCAATATGAATATAAGGGCTTTTTTTATATCCATGAAGAATTGCAAAGGAGGAGTCATTCATTGTTGCCTGTGCAGTATGAAGCTTATGGCTTGCGTTGGCTGAGCCAATTTCCATTGCCCGAACTCCAAATCGTGCAGGGCGGTACAGAATCAGATGCTGCCACTGTTGATGTACACATCCAGATAGCTGATTTAACATCACGTTGGAACGAGTGGGACGTGGGGAAAGACAACTTTGTTGCCCGGGATGGAAGTCTTTTTTTTCGAATTGAGGATATCGGTCTTTTTTTTATGGAACAGGGAAATAGAATCATAGTATCTCCTGAACCGGGAGCTGACAATAAAAAGGTACGATTATTTATCCTAGGCACATGTATGGCCGTCATTATGATGCAGCGCAGCATTTTGCCTCTACATGGAAGCGCAGTGGTCATTGATGGATGGGCGTATGCATTTGTTGGGCATTCCGGTGCAGGAAAGTCCACATTATCCGCAGCACTTGCTTCGCGTGGTTATCCGCTCTTGACGGATGATGTTGTGGCACTGACGTGGGATGCAGGCGGTAGAGCGATTGTATCGCCCGGGTATCCGCAGCAAAAGTTGTGGCAGCCCAGCCTGGACGGATTCGGCATGAAGGAACAGGATTATGCAACCGTGCATGCGGAGATTACGAAATACGCGATTCCTGTCCAGCACTATTTTCATGATAGATCTGTTCCGCTTGCTGCTGTATTTGAGCTTGATCCAAAGCCGGAGGAAGTACAAATACCCGTTCAGCTGATGGCAGTTGCCGGATTGGAACGCTTGCATATGCTTTGTTCTCATACCTTCCGTAGTGGGCTTGTCTCCAGACAAGGTCTGGCGCAGTGGTTATTTGAGACGGTTTCACGTTTGTCCGCAAGTATCGAAGTCTTCAGAATCACAAGATCAGGACCTGATTTTACTGCATTTGAGATGGCAGACCGGATTATCGATCATGTACGTAAAGGAGTGTATACAGGACAATGACAACAACTAAACCAATGAATGGCGAAGATTGTTTAATGCGCAAGGAAGGCAACCTGGTCAGTGATATGGGCGGAGAGAAAGTCATGATGAGCATTCATACCGGAAAGTACTATAACCTGGGCAGCACCGGTGGACGCATCTGGGATCTGCTGAGTGAGGAACAAACTTTGGCTGAGTTGGTAGAGGTGTTAGCCTCTGAATATGATATTGAACCAGCAGTATGCCAGGATCAGGTTGTACAATTTCTTGAGCATCTGACGCAAGAAGGTTTAATTGAAGTTACCCGCGGAGAATAGAGCGATGTTACGTAAAATAAAAGCTTATTTCTCGTTGCCACGTGAAATTCGTGGATTGGTGTGGGAGGCTTACATCCATCTTGGATGGGCACGAATCCTGAAGGCGATGCCCTTTGCCAAGATTGCTCCAGGTTTGGGTACACCAATGTACGAAACGCCGATGAGTGGACTTCAAAGAAATGAAGTGAAGACGATACGAAATATCTCCAAAGCCATACTGGTAGCCAGCAAATACACATTATGGGAAAGCCGTTGTCTGGTGATGGCTATTGCTGCGATGAAGATGCTGGAACGTCGTAAAATTGACAGTACTCTATATATGGGAACTGCACGGAATGAAACTGGACAAATGATGGCTCATGCCTGGCTGCGAAGTGGTAAATTGATCGTGACCGGAGCTGATACTATGGACCAATATACGGTTGTCGGCGTGTTTGGCAAACGATGTCCTGAGAAGGGATCTGGGGAGATTGTCTATGACACATGAATTTGAATACTATACAATCAATTTTCCGCAGGAGCTTAAGCTGATTTTGAGCATGATTAGAGGTGAACTCACAGATCTAGCCTCTGAGGATGTCAAAACGCGACTGCAGGGAACAGACTGGCAGCTCTTTTTGCGGCTTGTCTATCATCATCGATTGTACTCTGTTCTCTATCTGAAAATAAAAGATTGGAATTCAGCGATCATTCCCGCTTTTGTTGTAGAAAACCTGAGGCAGCAATATACGGCGAATACGTTCCGTATGTTACATCTGACTGCCGAGATGGAGCAGGTTTGTGGTGCTTTCCGCGAACGGGGCATTCGCAATATTACACTTAAAGGCCCTGCACTGGCTCATGATCTATACGGGGATATCTCATTGCGGACATCGAAAGATCTGGATATCCTCATCCCCTTTAATGACGTGGAGTCCGCTGAAGAGATCCTTGAATCACTTGGTTATGAATCCAAGGAAGGCAAGCGAACAGCTACCGTTTCCAGCTCGAAATGGCGGGAACATCATATTTGCTACAAACACCCGGTCAAGAGAACCCAAGTAGAGATTCATTGGCGTCTGAACCCGGATTCCGGAAGGGAAACCGATTTTGAACTATTGTGGAAACGAAGCCGATTCAGTTCCTACACCCAAACGCCCGTCCGTATGCTGGAAAGGGAGGATCTGTGGGCATACTTGGTGACGCATGGCGCAAGACATGGATGGTTCAGGCTGCGCTGGTTACTGGATATTGACCAGATGATTCGGAGCATGCCCCTGGACGTGAACAAAGTGGAACGACGCCTGAAAGCAGAAGGAAGGTTACCCATCGGTTCACAAGCTCTTCGCCTTGCCTCGGTATTGTTGAACACCCCTCTGGATGCCAATTATCTGGCTTTGTTGTCTTCTCACGAACGTGCGGGAGAGAAATTAGCCAGACGCGGCGTATTGTTCATGAATGAGATGATTGAAAGTCCGGCCGATGTGAAGAGTTATCGTTCCTATTTGTTTGCACTGCGCAGTACAAGGCAGAAACTGTTTTTCTTCATAGAGCGTTTATATCCAACTACCTGGGATGTAGATCAGCTGCCGCTTCCACGTTCATTGCATTTTCTGTATTTTCCATTACGTCCGTTTCTCTGGTTCTGGCGGCGAATAAAAAGGAACACGATGACGGAGAGGGGATAAGGATAACGCATGATTTCGGAACTGCAATTTTTTATGCGAAAGCTGCACCGGGTAACGGGTCCAGTGTTATATTGGAACCTTCTAGGTATGATCTGCATTAGTCTTATGGAGGGAATTGGCATTTATATGCTTGTTCCGATGTTAAGTCTCATTGGTGTTTTTGAGATGGGTTCTTCGAGTCTGCACTTACCCTGGGTTGCAGACCTATTAAATCGTATTCCCGAGAACGGTAGGCTGTTGTTAGTGCTGCTGACCTTTGTAGTCATCGTCTCTGGACAGGCGTGGCTTCAACGCCTTCAGACGATTCGAAACACTCGGATCCAGCAGCAATTTGTTCGAACGTTACGCATGGAAACCTACCGAGCCATCATAATGGCGCAGTGGTCTTTTTTTCTCCAAAAACGAAAATCCGACTTTAATCATATATTAACGACCGAGCTTGCGCGAGTTAGTCAGGGAACGAATATTTTGCTGCAAATGGCGGCTTCCTTGATCTTCACAGGCATTCAAATTGGTCTGGCTTTCTGGTTGTCTGCCAAGTTAACTACGCTTGTACTGATCTGCGGGTTGGCATTGTTTATTTTCCTTAGAAAGTTTGTGAAGCAGGCAAAACAAATCGGGGATCAGACGTCCGAATATTCCCAAAGCTACTATAATGGCATTACGGAGCACTTTAACGGGATCAAGGATATCAAAAGTAACATGCTCGAAAAATCACATATTAGCTGGTTTGAGCGCATATGTGGGCAGATTGAACGTAACGTGATTCAGTTCAGTCAGCTAAACAGTGGTACACAGCTGATTCACCGGGTATCGGCTGCTGTCATTATTGCAGCATTTATCTACTTATCCCTGCATGTGCTCGCTGTTCCTCCGGCAAGTTTGCTGCTCATTATCCTTATTTTTTCCCGGTTGTGGCCACGATTTACGTCCATTCAATCCAATCTGGAGTATATGAGTTCCATGCTGCCCGCGTTTCGGATTGTGAGGCAGCTGCAAATGGAGACGGCGAAAAGCCGCGAGATTGGTGGTAACGCCGTGGCTTCCGATGTAATAAATGATCAGGACTTGACGGCACCTGGTCCGCGTGAACCGTTGATTTTCAAGGAATCCATTGAGTGTCGGCGTGTCAATTATCGATATGAAGGCAGCGATACATACTCGTTGTATGAAGCGAATGCTGTCATTCCTGCAAAAGGCATGACGGCCATTGTAGGAAAGTCGGGCGCCGGAAAGAGTACAATGATCGATCTGATTATGGGACTTGTACGTCCAGAAAGTGGACAGATTCTGATTGATGGAGTGCCTTTGACCGAGGAGAGATTGCTGGCCTGGAGAAGTACCATTGGATATGTGTCTCAGGATCCTTTCCTGTTCCATACAAGCATTCGTGAAAACTTGCGCCTGGTGGATCCGGATGCCAGTGAAGAACAGATGTGGCAAGCATTACAGTTTTCTTCCTCTGCCACGTTTGTCCGCAAATTGCCACAAGGACTGGATACCCTGATTGGGGATCGGGGGATCCGGCTATCTGGGGGTGAACGTCAGCGTCTGGTGCTTGCCCGTGCCATGCTTCGGAATCCTTCTGTACTGGTGTTGGATGAGGCGACAAGTGCGTTGGACAGTGAGAACGAACAGCATATTCATGAGGCCCTGGAGCGGCTGAAAGGGCAAGTTACCATTATTGTCATAGCCCATCGACTATCCACGATTCGTACAGCTGACCGGGTCATTGTATTGGATGAGGGAATCGTTATCCAACAAGGGGGGTATCAGCAGTTGGCAGCTGATTCGGTAGGCACCTTCAGCAAACTGTTGAATATGCAGGCAGATGTAGTAGGGCAGTGAAACATCACCGCTAATCCGGGACTGTAAAATGCATTACACAAATGAAAAAGGCGCACCATTGAGGCTGCGCCTTTTATGTCTCTTTTAGTAACGATTGTCCGTAACCAACGATTTAATGAACCATAGCATTACTTACAGGATTTGTTAGCTTAAGGGCCCCGATCCGTTCCAGATGCTGCACGATTTCCTGCACGGCTTCATCAATGGACAACTCCTCGGTATCGATGACAAGGGAAGGGCTCTCCGGAATGTCATAGGGAGCAGATATTCCTGTGAAATGCGGAATGTCACCGCTGCGGGCTTTTTTGTAAAGACCTTTCGGATCACGCCGCTCACACTCTTCAATGGAGCAACGAACATAGATTTCAATGAAATCATCAGCTTCAAAGAGTTGTTTAACCATCTCCCGATCCTGTGCATGAGGTGAGATAAAGGCAGAAAGAACAAATAACCCGGCATCTACCATCAACTTGGATACTTCACCGATTCGGCGCAGATTTTCTTGCCGATCCTCCGCCGTGAAGCCAAGATCCCGATTCAGTCCATGTCGTACGTTATCCCCATCAAGGACATAACCATGAACTCCCTTTTCGTGCAGGTACTGCTCCAAAGCAAATGCTAGAGAGGATTTTCCTGCACCAGATAACCCGGTGAACCATAAGGCACAACTTCGATGTCCGTTATGTTTCTCCCGATCCTGTCTGTTTAAGCTGGATTGCTGCCAGGTAATGTTACGTTCTTCCTTCGACATGGATATCCCGCCTCTTCCTACTCATGATATGTATAATATTTTAACATATTTACAAGATTATAGCACCTTGTGAATTTGAACAATTTTAGCGTGAGTCATCGACATTTCGGGTATAGATGTAGTACATACATAGCAGGAGGAAGACCAACATGGACGATAACATACACAACATACAGGTTTATTTCCAATGCGCGGATTGCGGGCAGGACATTCGAGTAAGCTTTGCTCAGGAGCAAATCAGTGCAGTTCGTTGTTCAGAGTGCGGCCGGGCATATACATTGATGAAACCTACTATTGGTGACGAGATTTTGCTTGATTGGGAGCAAGAAGCCTTGTACCACAAATTGCGGGCAGATCGATCTGAACACGATAACCATAATATGTCTGCCTTGATTATTAAGGTTATTGAGCTGCTGACCTGGCGTGATAGCGGAGACGGGCAGACCCGCGCCATAGAAATGGTTCGAGAGTGGCTCGCTTCCAGTGGCAAACCTCAGACATTACTTGAATTGTTTCATCATCCTGAACGAGACCAAAAGCGATTTTGAATGAAGAGATGGGAGTGGGAGCCTACGGGTTCTTGTATGTGAAGTGATTTGTGATTCAAAATTACATACATCAGCTGTTCCTGTGGCATATTACCTGAAGGTGTTCGTGATGGAAACGACAAACCGAAATTTTCAGGAACAGGAGCGGATAGCCATGAAGCGAATGGTTCTTTACATGTTGCTGGCGATATTGACTTTCGGTATATTACCGGCACAGACTGAAGCATCGCCTATAAACGGAGCTTATCACTTTGGCTTCAAAAAAAGTCAAAACGGCCAGTTGCCTTCCATTGATCAGGAAGGGTTTAAACAGATTTTACAAAATAATGATGCCATCTTCCTGGGGGATACCAAACAGAAAGAATTGTACCTTACATTTGATAATGGTTATGAGAACGGGTTTACCCCAGCCATTTTGGATGTTCTTCGTGACAAGAAAGTACCCGCTGCTTTTTTTGTTACCGGACATTATCTGAAGGATCAGCCTGAACTGGTAAAACGAATGGCAGCAGAAGGGCATATTGTAGGTAACCATTCCTGGAGCCATCCCGATATGACCAGGGTTTCCAATGAGAAATTGAGAACAGAGCTTGATCAGGTTCGATCAGAGGTTAATCGGTTGACGGGTCAGCAAGCGACTTTTTTGCGGCCACCGCGCGGAATTTTCAATAACCGGACGCTTGCGGAGAGTCATGCCCAGGGTTATGTCAATGTATTCTGGTCCGTTGCCTATAAAGATTGGGATACCAAAGTTCAAAGAGGGGCAGACTACGCGCGTCAGCAAGTTTTGAAACAGCTGCATCCGGGTGCAGTCATTCTGCTTCATTCCGTCTCGAAAGACAATACGGAGGCCTTGGGCTCCATTATTGATGAGGCTCGCAAACAAGGATATGCATTCAAAAATTTGAATGATCTAAAAACGAAAAGTTACTAATATACGGCTTCAACATAAAGAAGGGCATCCCGAGCTATTATAGCCCAGGATGCCCTTTTACTTATAGAACCGTGTTATAAATGATTCCGATCGTTTTGGGACCACAGTGACTGCATATTACGCAGCCAGCTGTAGTTAACTCCACTCGTGCTCCTGTCTGCTCCTGCAGTGACTTCTGTAAACCAAGCGCATCTTCCTCAGCCATGGTATGGACGACAATAACGAGATCTGGATCGATCTGTTTCTTGTGGCTAAGTGTGTTTTGGAGCATTTGTTCGAGAGCTTTTTCGCGTTTGCCACGGACTTTGTACGCTGGTGACATTTTGCCATCCGCTACCCGAATGACCGGCCTTATTTTCAGCAGGCTGCCAATAAGGTTCTGCATACCAGAGCAGCGTCCGCCCTTATGCAGATACTCCAGTGTATCGATGACAAATTCAGTTCGGACATTCGGTTTAATCGCTTCAACGAGATGGGTGATTTCCCTGAGACTCTGTCCTTTTTCTGCTGCATGAACAGCCTTCATCACCATCAAAGCAATCCCGGAAGACAGATTCAGAGAATCGACGACAGAAATGCGTCCTTCCGGAAATTCAGAACTGGCCAATATCGCATTTTGGTATGTTGACGAAAGTTCAGAAGACAAGCTGATATATAAAATATCATGTCCTTGTTCTATGTAAGGTTGAAATGCCGTCAGGAAATCAGCAGGGGAAGGTGCTGCCGTTTTGGGAAGACGCCCGTCCCTGCTTACACGTTCATAGAGCTGCTCTGGCTTGATTTCAGCACCGTCCTTCAGTGATTCGTCACCAAATACGACATATAAAGGAATGATACCAATATCGTGCTGCTGGATCCATGCTGGGGCCAGATCACTTGTGCTGTCCGTGAAAATTTTGATTCGTGACATGTCATTCTCCTTTGGATACGAAAATTTGTATAAGCTTTTATATCATGTAGATGCCTGCAATAACAAGCCCTGCTGTGGCCAGAATCATGATCCCATTAAGCAACGTTCCGATAATGGCAAAGACCTTCTTCCGGTTCTTCAGAACAAGACCGATCACGCCTAGTATGAGTCCGGCCAGGTTAAGCACGAGACAAACAAGAATGGAGAGTGAAGCCAGAACGACAGCTGGATGCAGCGCTATTTCTTCCACTTGAATCGGTGTGGTTACAATGCCAATGGAGTTGTTTATAGCCAAAGTAGCCATAAAGATAGTTAATATGCAGCCAATGATTGAAACCAAACCAATCACGAAGCTTGCAATGCCAGGGCCGGAATGCTTGAGCCGATCCAAAGAACGATCTTCCGGTGCTGGTGGATAAGGCGTAAACGAATGGTCGGGATCTGAATGATCTGAGCCCGAGCCGGATGGATAAGAATTGTAGTTATTCTGGTTATGATGGTTGTCCATAAATGGTTTATCTCTCCCTTAGTTGTTGTCATGAATGTAATTAACCCCATCGGGATGTTATGATTCTCATCAGAGCATGTAGACACACCTTTTTACTTTTCCATAATTATCGATAAAAATCAAGGTTTTAAGCCAGTTTTCACCGTTTTCGAGGAAAAAGATGAACAAACTATATATAAGCAGACATATGCTTGCGCTCAGACACGGTAGCTCGCTGGTAAACACGACAAGGATTCGCTAAAATAATAGTGAGAGATTGAATTGAGGGAGAGAAGCACATGCAACGGAAATGGATGATGGTTGGTGCTGTATTGACGATGCTGTCTGTCGCAATAGGTGCATTTGGTGCCCATATGCTCAAGGATCAAATTGGAGCAGATGCCATAGCAGTGTATGAAACTGGAGTACAGTATCACATGATACATGCAATCGCACTGCTCATTATTGGTTTAACCGCAGGTCAGTTGGGACCGTCCGCCAAGCTTAAATGGGCAGCTCGCCTACTGTTCGTCGGAATTATCATTTTCTCGGGCAGTCTGTATGTCTTGAGTATTTCAGGTAATAAAATGTTGGGAGCAATCACACCAATTGGTGGAGTGGCCTTTATTGTTGGGTGGCTGTTATTGGCAATCGACGTATGGCAGCGGGGCAAAGATCGCTCTTAATCATCTTCAAGCCTGCGTATCTGCAAAACCTGTAATGTGCCATTTAGTTGTTACATGAAAGAACATCAGAAAAAGCAACTTGCGTAGGAAATGTGTGAAATTCCCTCGTAAGTTGCTTTTGGTTAAATGCTGATTAAGTTAGAGAAACTCATCGATTTCATTGGTTCGGAACGAATACACTTGTTTTTCATCCACATGGTAGACGCTCACAATACTGTTTTCCCGGTCAAAATTCAAGATGCGACAGGGAATGCTCTGATGTTTGCCGTTCTTGTTGTTCACAACAATCCGTGTAAGCCGGTTCTCTTTGATCAGGGTATCAATCCATACGTCGAATGAATTCCCGTTGGTAGTGTTGAGTGGTTCGGCCGAAGGCGTTTTCTGGGAAGCAGGTGTTTCTGTCTGGTTCTGCGGTGCGGCTGGAACAGGAACAGGTGAAGCCGTCGCTTGTGTTGGAGAAGACGTCTTCTGTTCTTCATTAGGTTGTGATTTTTTTCGTCCTTTATGAAGTGAAGCGAAGGCGTCCTTCTTGGACTGGAGTGTCACTTCGATAATTTTGCCAAGCTCTATGCCCGATTGAATCCGAAAGTCTGCAATTTGTTCCTCTTTGTTTATGAACTCCAACAGGGACTGCAGTGCCAATGCATTCGAGCGGCTCTTAATAAGAATATCGACATTAAATAAAAAGCCGATTTCTTCTTTGTTGGATAAGGTTTCTTTCATTCATCCCAGCCCCGTTAAAAGATATGTCAGCTTATAAAACGCTTCAATACACTATATCATTAAAATACCAATAATCATAGTGCTGGAGACATAGAAAATAAGTAGCCGAATTGGCGAATTGAAGCAGAATATAAGCATTTCCATCCCTTTTCCGCAGGTGTCCACACGGCAATTCAGCAACAGGCATACAATTATCGTGACCTGTGGAAGAGGAGGTGTATCGGGAAATTATGGTGACAATGGAGCCGATTGTGGTTGGAGAGCATGTCTTGGTCGGGGTAGAGGTGAAGCTGCCCAAAACGACATTACTGACGATTAATACATCCAAAGGATATATCATGTGCGGAGCACTCGATGTGGGATTACTTAATGAGAAGCTTGGGGATCGCAAAATTATTGCAGCTCGGGCGGTTGGCGTGCGCACATTGGACCAGCTGCTGCATGCACCTATGGAGTCGGTGACAACGGAAGCAGAAGCGATAGGCATAACGGTTGGCATGACGGGTGTAGAAGCATTACTCAAGATGATCTAGTCCATGAATAATTAATGATGAACAAGGGCTCCCCAAGTGGGAAGCCCTTGTTATCGATCCTTTCAAAAATGAAAACGAACTTTACAACCATAACTACATCTTGGTGTACTTTGCTTTCGCGAATTAAGCTTCATCCTTGGAGAACAAGGCAGCCAGATTCTCTTGGAAAGGAGCGCGAACAACACCTTTTTCCGTAATAATGGCCGTTACATATTCATTAGGAGTGACATCAAAAGCCGGGTTGAATACTTTCACACCTTGCGGTGCTGTACGTTTGCCAAATCCTTCGGTTACTTCCTCCGCAGCACGTTCCTCAATTGGAATAAGATCTCCCGATGGCGTAGACAGGTCAATGGTGGACAGTGGGCTGGCTACATAGAACGGAATATTGTGCGCTTTGGCAAGGACCGCTACGCTGTAAGTTCCGATTTTGTTAGCTACATCCCCATTGGCAGCGACGCGGTCTGTACCAACGATAACGGCCTGAATCCAGCCCTTGGACATCACCATGCCTGCCATGTTGTCGCAGATCAAGGTAACGTCAATACCGGCTTGCTGGAGCTCGAAGGCCGTAAGGCGTGCACCCTGAAGGACAGGACGGGTTTCGTCTGCGAATACTTTCAGGTTGATGCCGCGCTCGTGAGCGAGGTACATCGGTGCAGTCGCTGTTCCGTATTTCGCGGTTGCAAGTCCGCCTGCATTACAGTGTGTAAGTACACCCATTCCGTCTGCGAACAAAGGAAGAGCGTTTTCACCGATCATGCGGCAAACTTCTTCGTCTTCTTTTTGAATTAAGAGAGCTTCTGCTTCAAGAGCAGCATTGCTATCTTCAATGCTTGCACCGGATTCAGCAAGGTCACTGGCTTTTTGCATCATGCGATCCAGCGCCCAGAACAGGTTGACTGCTGTGGGACGGGACGTGGCAAGATGAGCACAGATGGATTTTACATGATCCAGCCAGCCTTGTACGGCTAGTCCGTCATATGCCTTGGCACCGAGTACTACGCCGAATGCAGCAGCGATCCCGATCGCGGGAGCACCGCGTACTTTCATCGAGTGGATGGATTCCCATACTTCCTCGGGTGTATACAGTTTCAGCATCAGAATCGTTTCAGGCAGCAGACGCTGGTCAAGCATTTCGAGCTTGTCCTTTTTCCATATAAGGGAGGACAGAGGCTGATGTTCAGGGGTTGTCATGGATGTTCCTCCGTTCCTTGAGTTAAGCCTTTATGAGTTCCTTTAGTTACACTTTGAGGGTAGTAACCGCAGTAGCTACAGTATCTAGGAGTTCACCGATAGTATTCAGAGTGCGATTACGCTTGATGAGTGCTTTACCGATCGCCAGCGCTTTGCGCTGAGCACGTTCACGTTCTGTCGCTTCTTCAATCGTATCGATATCTGCGACATGTGCAAGTCCGACAATACGGCGGACCATTTTTGCACCTGCGAAGCCAGCAGAATCTCTGAATAATTGTTGTATATAAAGGTTTTCATAGCCAGGCGCTTTAGCCATGGGATCAACCAGATCCGAAGCCCACAGGCTGCGGAAACGGGATTCGAATTCAGTCCATACGTCATGAACCATATCCAGCAAAATCATTTCACGTTCAAGAAGAGCCGTCTGATCCTGAATTCGGCCTGGCAGGGAAGCGTAATGGAGAAGCAGGTTGGCAAGTACGGCCCCCACATCGAATCCCATGGGACCAAAATACGCAAATTCGGGATCAATAACTTTGGTGGATTCAGGCGTAACAAAAATGCTGCCTGTGTGCAGATCACCATGAAGCAGAGCTTGACCATGAGTCAAAAATTTCTCGCGCAGTAAGGCTACTTCAAGATGAAGTTCTCCATCTGTACGAAGTGCTTCCGCTTCATCTTCAATGGAAGGCTCATAATTGTTTTTCTCAGCCATGCGATATGGCTCATCAAAGATCAGATCTTCTGTTATTTTGCATTGATCCGGATTGACGAATCTGCCTTGTTTCTCCTTCTTCAGCTGCTGGTTCATGCCAAGGTCTGACGTGAAAAATAATGTTCTTGCCATGAACTCCCCTATATGCTGTGCAAAGAGAGGATATGTTCCGCCATCAATGAGGCCTTTGCGCATAATCACATGATCGCTCAAATCTTCCATCACCGTTAACGCAAGATCGTCATCATAATGGTACACTTCAGGCACCATTCCCGGACAGAGGCGATACTCTTCCTGCAAGATTTCCCGTTCAATTCTGGCACGTACCAGAGACAGCGGCCAGGATTCTCCGACCACTTTCGCATAAGGAAGAGCCTGTTTGATAATGATACTTCTATCGGAGTTCTGGTCCGTGATATGGAAAACCAAATTCAGATTGCCGTCGCCAACCTCACGACATGCCAGATTTGCATCTGCCGCAAATGGACCCGGTAATGTTTTGGCCAGTTCGATTGCTTCCTGGGGGGTTAAAGGGTGATATTGGGACAAGAATGCCACCTCCATATATATGAAGAAACAGGAAAACCCACTTCTTTGCTTGGTATATGTCAGTATATCGGAAATAGCTGGGGAATTGTACCCTTTTTTTGAGACAACCCACACTAGACTTGTTTCGAACTTCCTGTGCAAGGGTAAAAACAAATAGGCCGGACGGTTGATAGAAATACCGCCGACAAAGCTCTCCGCCATCAGGTGGTGCCGAAATGGTAAATCTCTGTCATTCACATTCAGGGAACCTGATTCAAGTGTATGTCAGACTAATTTTATAATAAAAGGATGGGATTAAGATGGCTACAAAAAACAAAACAAATCAAGCAAAATCGGTGGAACAAGTACTTAATCGTCAGGTGGCAAACCTGAACGTCCTGTATGTTAAAATCCATAACTATCATTGGTACGTAAAAGGACCTAACTTTTTCACGCTGCACGTAAAATTCGAAGAATTCTATAATGAAGTAACTGTACAAATGGATGAAATAGCTGAACGTATCCTTACCCTCAAGGGAAGCCCTGCGGCTACAATGAAAGAGTATCTTGAATTGTCTTCCATCCAGGAAGCAGCAGGTGGCGAAGACGCAAAAACAATGGTGCAGAACCTGATTGAGGATTTTGCGACATTGTCGAACGAGTATCAGGAAGGTATTGAAGTAGCAGAAGCTGCGGAAGACCAACCAACATCCGATATGCTGACAGGTTTCAAAGCCGATCTGGAGAAACATATGTGGATGCTTCGCTCTTTCTTGGGCTAATTCCAGTCTTACCGGTCGATTTGGTTCGTCGCCTTGCCAATAGAGATTTGCTTTTATCCCATTCACATTGTCAGAATAACGTCAAGCGACTATACTGCTGACAAGACTGATTTCGGGAGGACAACTTTATGTTAGGCACAACGATACCAGCATTAAAAGAATGGGCCTCCGCAATCCGGGCATTGGAAACAGGTCGCCAGATTATGGTGATGCGTAAAGGCGGGATTGTGGAGGAAACCAAACGTTTTGAGTTGAAAAGTCCAGCATTCTATCTGTATCCGACTTACGAACATCAGCGTAAAGAACTGGTAAAGTCCTCTGATCATTTCTATGTTGAGGAATCACTGGCCGAATGGGTGCCGGAGGCTTCGACGATCCGTCTCACGGCATATGCTGAAGTGACACAGGATCTGGAGATCAGAGATCAGGAGATGCTGGATCGACTTCTTGAACTTCATATGTGGACGGCGGATTTTGCCGAATACCGCCTGAAGTGGAAACGCAAAGATCCACTTCACGTATTGATACTTCGAGTGTACCGTTTGAAGGAACCGATGGAAATTCCCGTATTGCCCGAATACAACGGATGCCGATCATGGATTTCCATTCCGAATGGTCCGGTGCCGCGCGAAATGACGCCGGTGTTGGACGTTGCGGATTTTGACGAACAGGTGCAGAAAATTAACGAGGCACTCAAAATGTAATGTTATTTAACGAAAGGACTTGTCCGGTGGATGGATAAGTCCTTTTTTGGTTTGAGAGGAGCAGATTCGATAAAAAGTGAATTACTGTGATTTTTCTCACGGTTTATTTATGACGAAGAGCATTGTCATTTGATTCAATCCGTCTTTTATTATAGAATCAGATAGAATAATGTTTCCTGTAAGGGACAAAAGAGTTCTTAGGAAATGACTTGATAATCATTGAGAATCAGTTTAGAATTATTCTAAAGTGATTCTTGCTTTGGAGATTGGAGTACAGGAGAAATTCAGGGGAAGCCCTGTTCAGATAATTAATAGGCGCTTTTTCGTTTTCGACAGTAAACATCAATTTAATCAATGGAGGGAAACAATACACATGGCTACGAATTTCGTCATTGAAGGTCTGAAAGCGACGATCGAAGGTAAGGAAATCCTGAAAGGCATCAACCTGGAAATGAAAGGTGGAGAAATCCACGCCATCATGGGTCCGAACGGAACAGGTAAATCAACACTGGCTTCTGCACTTATGGGGCACCCTAAATATGAAGTAACTGACGGTACAATTACACTTGATGGTGAAGATGTACTGGATATGGCTGTAGACGAGCGCGCTCGTGCAGGTCTGTTCCTGGCTATGCAATACCCGAGTGAAATTGCTGGTGTAACGAATTCTGACTTCCTGCGTAGCGCAATCAACGCACGTCGTGGTGAAGGTAACGAGATCTCCCTGATCAAGTTCATTCGCCAAATGGAAGGTAAAATGAAAGAGCTCGACATGAATCCTGAATTTGCTCACCGTTACCTGAACGAAGGTTTCTCCGGTGGTGAGAAAAAACGGAACGAGATCCTGCAAATGATGCTGCTTGATCCAAAAATCGTAGTACTCGATGAAATTGACTCCGGTCTGGATATCGATGCTCTGAAAATCGTGGCAAACGGTGTAAACGCAATGAAGAGCGAAGATCGCGGATTCCTGATCATCACTCACTATCAACGCCTGTTGAACTACATTACTCCTGACTACGTACACGTAATGATGCAAGGTCGTATCGTGAAATCTGGCGGACCTGAGCTCGCTCATCGTCTGGAAGCTGAAGGATATGACTGGGTTAAGGAAGAGCTGGGAATTACAGACGAAACTGTAGGTCAAGCGTAAAGACAAAACGGAGGAGGATAATCAATGACTACACAAACAATTCTTCCGGTTGAATCTGAAGCGCTTCGCGCCTTGTCGGAAAGCAACAATGAACCCGGCTGGTTGACCGAGCAGCGGCTCGAAGCCCTAAAGCTTGCAAGTGGGCTTGCGCTTCCCAAACTGGAAAAACAAAAAATCGAACGCTGGAATGTCAGCGAGTATGGCACATATAAAACAAGTGCAGCAATTACTTCTTTGGAAGAAGTGCCTGCATCCATTAAGGATCTGGTTCAGGATCAAGCCGAAGGCAGTCTGGTTATCCAGCGCAATTCCGGTACTGTATACTCCAAGTTGTCTGCTGATCTTGCAGCAAAAGGAGTTATCTTCACGGATCTGGCTACAGCCGTTCGCGAACACAGCGATCTGGTAAAACCATATCTGAATACGGCTGTGAAAGCAGATGAGCATTCTCTTGCAGCCCTGCACGCAGCACTATGGAACGGCGGAGTATTCCTCTATGTTCCAAAAAACGTAGAGATTGAAGTTCCATTGCAAGCAGTTCTCCTCACCGATGATGCATCTGCAACGTTTGCTCCACACGTGCTTGTTGTTGCTGAAGCAAACAGCTCTGTCACTTATGTGGATAACTACGTATCCGGCGAATTGTCTTCACCTGTTTTCCATAACGGTGTTGTGGAAGTATTCGTGAAAGCAGGCGCCAAAGTTCGTTTCGCTTCGGTTCATCAGTTGAGCGCGAGTGTTACAGACGTATCTTTCCGCCGTGCAGTAGTAGAGAACGATGGTTCGATTGAGTGGATCGTTGGTGAGATGAACAACGGCGATACGGCAAGCAACACGATGACAGTTCTCAAAGGAAACGGCTCAAGCTCTGATTCCAAAGTCATTGCAGTAGGCTCCGGTTCCCAGAAAATCAACTACACTACTGAAGCACGTCACTTTGGTAAAAACACGCCAAGCCAGATGATCACTCGTGCAGTTATGCGTGAGGAAGCTTCTGCCATCATTAACGGAATTACGAAGATTGAGAAAGGCGCTACCAAAGCGGATGGACAGCAAACAGAAAAAGTACTGATGCTGAGCCCTAAAGCACGTGGAGATGCCAACCCAATCCTTCTCATTGATGAGGATGATGTAACAGCAGGTCACGCGGCTTCTGTAGGTCAAGTCAATGTAGAGCAGATTCACTACTTGATGTCGCGCGGGATTAACCGTACGGATGCGGAACGCCTGATCATTTACGGCTTCCTGGCTCCGGTGGTGGCGGATATTCCTCTGGAAGCACTGCGTACCCAATTGCAGTCTCTCATCGAACGGAAACTGGGACAATGAACCCGTCCATTCGCGAGCAGTTCCCGATCCTCCACCAGGAAATCAACGGACACCCGCTCGTATATCTAGATAACGCCGCGACTTCGCAGAAGCCGCTGGCTGTAATCGAAGCGATTAAACATTATTATGAATACGAGAACTCTAATGTGCATCGTGGTGTTCATACGCTTGGAAGTCGTGCGACAGATGCTTATGAAGGCGCGCGTGAGAAAGTTGCCAAGTTTATCAACGCACGGCGCACACAGGAGATTATTTTCACCCGTGGAACAACGACCGCTTTGAATTTGGTGGCTTCGTCCTACGGACGCACAGTATGCAAAGAAGGCGATGAAATTGTTATTACGCAGATGGAGCATCATAGCAATCTGATTCCTTGGCAGCAGGTAGCCAAGGAAACGGGTGCGACATTGAAATACATTCCGCTTCAGCCAGATGGCAATATTGATCTTGCTGATGTGGAAAAGACGGTTACAAACAAGACCAAAATTGTAGCAATTGCGTATGTATCCAATGTTATGGGTGTTGTTCATCCCGTAAAACAAATCGCTGAAATTGCACACCGCAATGGTGCTGTCATCGTAGTAGACGGTGCGCAGAGCACACCGCACATGAAGGTGGATGTGCAGGATCTGGACTGTGATTTCTACGCATTATCCGGCCATAAAATGTGCGGACCAACCGGAATCGGTGCACTTTACGGCAAAAAGGCGCTGCTGGAGTCCATGGAACCGGTTGAGTTCGGCGGTGAAATGATTGATGATGTTGGTCTCTATGAATCCAATTGGAAAGAGCTTCCTTGGAAATTTGAAGGTGGGACCCCGATTATCGCAGGAGCGGTTGGATTGGGTGCTGCTATCGATTTCCTGGAGCAGATTGGCATGGATGAGATAGCTCATCATGAAAGTGTGCTGGCAGCTTATGCAACGGAACGTATGGCTGAGATTGACGGACTGACCATTTATGGACCAGCCAAGCGTCATGTCGGAGTGGTTACATTTAACCTCGGTGATGTGCACCCGCATGATGTGGCAACCGTGCTGGATGCGAGTGGCGTAGCCATTCGTGCCGGACACCACTGTTGTCAGCCGCTGATGCGCTGGCTGGAAGTCAGTTCAACAGCTCGTGCCAGCTTCTATCTATATAATAACGAACAAGATGTGGACCGGCTTGTCAGCGCCTTAATCCAGACAAAGGAGTATTTTGGCGATGCAACTTGATGATCTGTACCGGCGTGTCATAATGGACCACTACAAAAACCCGCGCAACCGCGGAACATTTGATAATGACGCTGTCACGGTGAATTTGAATAATCCAACGTGCGGCGACCGGATTTCACTGCAACTTTTGCTGAAAGACGGAATCGTTCAGGAAGCCAAGTATACGGGGGAAGGTTGTTCCATCAGCATGTCTTCGGCATCGATGATGACGGAGGCAGTCAAAGGCAAAACGATGGATCAGGCACTCGATATGGCTAACCGTTTCTCCTCACTGATGAAAGGGGAAGAAGTCGATTTCGACGATTATGAAGATCTCGAAGCCCTATCCGGTGTGAACAAGTTCCCTGCACGCATCAAATGTGCCACATTGGCCTGGAATGCACTACGCAAAGGAATTGACGAAGAGGACAATGTACAATAACGATAGGGAGGTAGAGCAAGATGGCTAAAAAAGCACCAGAAATGGAAGAGTATAAATATGGTTTTCGCGACGAACACAAATCCATCTTTCAAACCGGTAAAGGTCTGACTGCAGAAGTTGTTACGGAGATTTCGAAAATCAAGAACGAACCGGAATGGATGTTGGAATTCCGTTTGAAGTCCCTGAAACAGTTCGAAAAAATGCCAATGCCTAAATGGGGCGGAGATCTCGACGGTTTGGATTTCAATGACATCCAGTACTATGTTCGTCCTTCTGAAAAACAAGGAAAAACATGGGAAGAGGTACCTTCCGAAATCAAGGAAACTTTTGATAAACTGGGTATCCCTGAAGCGGAGCAAAAGTTCCTCGCAGGTGTATCGGCTCAGTATGAGTCCGAGGTTGTATACCACAACATGCAAAAAGAATTGGAAGATCAGGGCGTAATCTTCATGGATACGGATACTGCACTTAGAGAGCATCCGGAAATCCTGCGTGAATATTTCGCAACCGTTATTCCACCGGCTGATAACAAATTTGCTGCATTGAATAGTGCCGTATGGTCCGGAGGAAGCTTCATCTACGTGCCTAAAGGCGTAAAATGTGAAGTGCCTCTGCAAGCCTATTTCCGGATTAACTCCGAAAATATGGGACAATTCGAGCGTACACTCATCATTGCGGACGAAGACAGCTTCGTTCACTATGTAGAAGGTTGTACAGCTCCAATCTACAGCACGAACTCACTGCATAGTGCTGTCGTTGAGATCATCTGTAAGAAAAATGCCCGTGTTCGTTACACAACGATTCAAAACTGGGCACCAAATATCTACAACCTGGTTACGAAACGTGCAGTTGCGGAGGAGAATGCAACGATGGAATGGGTCGATGGCAACATCGGTTCCAAACTGACGATGAAATATCCAGCCGTTGTACTGAAAGGCCGCGGAGCTAAAGGTTCGGTTCTGTCCATCGCTGTAGCTGGTAAAAATCAGCATCAGGATGCAGGGGCGAAAATGATTCACTTGGCTCCAGATACAACATCAACGATTGTATCCAAGTCGATCAGTAAACATGGTGGTAAAGTAACCTACCGTGGTCTGGCTTCCTTTGGTCGCCAAGCGGAAGGCGCGAAATCCAATATCAAATGTGATACGCTCATTCTGGATAATGAGTCCACATCCGATACGATTCCTTACAATGAAATCATGAATGATAACATTATGCTGGAGCATGAAGCTACGGTATCCAAAGTGTCCGAGGATCAACTCTTCTACCTGATGAGCCGCGGTCTGACCGATGCTGAAGCAACACAGATGATCATCATGGGCTTTATTGAACCGTTCACGAAGGAACTACCGATGGAATATGCGGTAGAGATGAACAGATTGATCAAATTCGAAATGGAAGGCAGTATCGGTTAATCCGCTGTCATAATCCGTTTCGGAAACGTAGATTCTGATTACGCTGGCTCTACGTCAATTCGTTTCACGTAGTCTTATACAGGGTCAAGGAAAGATCGAGGGAGTTAAATCCCTCGATCTTTTTTTATGATCATTTACTCTCATGTCACTCCCGGCTGGAAGATTCAATTTTAGGCGGTTGGTTGAAAGGAGGAATATAGTTAAACTTTACAGAACATTTTGTTTTAAGTGTAACTGCACCGTCTAGTATATATGCGTGGAGAGACCAGGAGGTTTCCTTATGCGATTCTGGGCAGTGCTTTTTGTAATAAAATAGGATCAATAGCACAAGCTATTTGCTAGACTTACGCATCTAATGATAGAAAAGGATGTGAATGTATGAGCTTAAATCCATTTGAAGGCTATCGCATTACCAGTTCATTTGGCTATCGTATTCATCCTATTTCTGGCGGGCAGACGTTCCATCGCGGCGTTGACCTGGTCACAGAGCCATGGAATGGCCCTGTATATGCATTTATGGACGGGACCGTACGTTTTGCTGCGGAAGGTGTTACGGGCTCAGGATTCGGCGGTTATGGGCTTACTGTTGCAATAGAGGATCATAGGGGGTACTTGCATTGTTATGCTCATCTTTCTCGAATTAAAGTGAAACTCGGACAGCAAGTGAAACAAGGGCAGATGATTGGCAACCAGGGTAGCACAGGGGAAAGTACGGGGCCGCATGTGCACTACGAGGTACGCAAGTCCAGCACACCATCGTATGGATATACGGCTAGTGAGAATGGTGTTGTTGATCCAGGGTTCTACTTGCAATCTGCATATAGTTCAGCTGACGGAGAAACGAAGGAGATGCTTATGACGGCGGATGAGAAGAAACGCTTTATCGCGATGGAACGGACACTGGAAGTCCAATCAGCTTGGATTCAGCAGCAGAAAAAGACCTCCGACATGGCATGCCCGCCTTGGGCAGAGGAAGCGTACCATCACTACCAGTCGTTTATGATGAACGACACAGGCAGTTATGATTTTTGGAGAATGCTTGTCATTATGTATCGCAAGGAAAAGGGAATTAAGGTTTCACCCAATTCCCCAAATTAGCTGGCGGATCAGGAATAACCACTTTACTAATTGTCTTAAACCAGGCAGACAACCATTTATGGAATGTTGCCACTTCGCCCGGTTCATCGAAACGGCCAACGTCATATGTTAGGGTATACCTGAAGAAAGAGGAGGCAATCACATGAGCGAAGTAGGATATGGCTGTGGGGGCAATGTAGGCGGCGTTGGTGGATACAATATGTTCACAAACACTGGTGCGATCTTGGTACTGTTCATTCTGTTGGTTATCATCACGAAAGCATTCTGCGTTTAATCCGGAATGTAGGAATAGGAATTCACAAAAGGGAAGCCATAATGGCTCCCCTTTTTAGCACATGTAGTAACGCAATACTGTATTCTGAGCGTTGACATGCTATATCTATTACATCGCATAACTGTGCAACTCATGCTACTGTACATAAATTTCAACGATAGCGATGTCTCTTTCCTTCGCTAGATCAATAAAGGCTGTAGAGGTCTGTACGAGTGGTCGGAAGTAATCTGCGGGATTGTTCATCACAATCAGGCCAGTTTCGCCCGTAGTAAGCAGAACCCGTTTGCCTATGAAATTGGGCAGCATATGTTTGATGAGCTCTTGGGTAGCCTCGCCGTTCAGTTGACCGAAGCTAAGGCTGTACAGCTCGCACAGAACGGAGATTAGCTCCTGTTTGGTCTGATATACCCGGTTGGTTGTCATGGCACTGTAAACGTCTGCTACGGCTGTTATACGGGCATAAGGGTGAATCTCGTCTCCTTTCAGTCCGTGTGGATAACCGCTTCCATCCTCTCGCTCATGATGCTGGAGCGCGACTTTGGCGAGAAGTTCATCCTGAGTGGATTCCTTAATAATATCGTACCCGTAGAACGTATGCTTCTTCATCTCTGCGAACTCTTCGGGGGTCAATTTCCCCGGCTTATGTAATATTTCATGAGGAATCTTGGACTTGCCAATATCATGAAGGTATCCTGCTTTTGCCACATTGAGACATTCTTCAGGATTGTAGCCCATCCAGCCAGCAATATAAAAAGCGAGCATTCCGACTTGCAGTGAGTGGTTGTAAGTATAATCATTGTCCCCGTCAAGCATCAGCAGCAAGGAGACAACATCCTTTTGTTTTTCAAGCTGTCCCGTCAGGGTTATCAGAATTTCATCGACCTGAGTCTCGTCAATAAAACCTTTCTCCATCGCTTGTTGAAACAGAGATTCGGTACCTTTGATCGTATCGTTAAACAAGGTCGTTAACAAACGGGTTTGATCGGAAGGTAAGGTTTGTGCATCAGAGTGTAGGTCGGTTGTTGTATGCTCTACATCTGCATAATCAATCCCGTGCTGCAGCAACTTGGAAATATCATCGTCGCTGAGCGTGGAACCTTTCATCAGCATGTGGAGACCCGAACGGTTGTACACATCATTTTTTAACAGGTCACCAGGTTTAAGATCAGTAACATGCACTCTCACGTATAAACCACCTTTTCCTCGACTAATATCGACACATAGAATTATAATAACAAGAAAAAAATGGGTTGACAACGACTTATTTACTAATTTCATCACTACTTCAAGAGGTTTAATGACTAATTATTCAGTTGTCCATGGGGTTCCAGGGTCCTAGCTGATGACCTTTCCATTCCGAGCCATCTTCCCATATTTCTTTTTTCCAGATGGGAACAGTCTGTTTGAGTCGTTCAATGGCATAACGGCTTGCATCATAACAGTCATTGCGATGAGGTGAGGAAACAGCGATCACGACGCTGATCTCAGCCACGTCCACCTTGCCAATTCGATGGCTGATCGCACAGCGCACACCTGGCCAGCGTTCGGAGATTTCACTGCCAATCCTCGCCATCTGTGAAAGCGCCATGGGGACGTAGGCTTCGTATTCCAGATAGACGGTTCGTTGTTCTCCGGTCATTTCACGGGTAGTACCTACAAACGTAAGGGCCGCTCCATGGTTTGCAGTAATGACGAGCCCGGTTGTTGCTTCAACGGACAATGGGGACTGGGTTATAAGAAATAATCCGTCATCGGTTCGGTGTTCCGGATAAGAAGACCTATGTTCATGATCGCTCGAATCAGTACCATCTCCTCCAGACACGGGAGGAATTAAAGCGATTTCGTCCTGGGCCTTGATTAAAATATCGGCAGGAGCATACTGCTGATTTACTGCCAAAAAGGAAACACGTATTAAAGCAGCCGCTTCAGGATAAGCGACACCCAGATTTTCTTTTAACTGTACTGGGGTCGGATCAGTCCCCGGGTACTCATATTCAAGCTGGGATGTGCCCAGTCGTTCAGCGATTCCTGCGAATAATTGAATGGTCAATTTCATGCGAATAGCTCACCTCTTTTTCATCTCTAAACCCTTTAAATATATCATAACGACACGGAAAATGTTATGCTTATCCATTAGAGGAATGTACGTTAAGAAGAGGATATGGAGGAGGCGGTGTGATGAGTACCATGAAGACACAAACGTTAACAATTCTGCATACGAATGACATCCATAGTCATTTTGGCACCATGAGCTCCATCGCCGCCATGATCAGACAGGAAAAGGAACAGGCCGAGGATGTTCTGGTACTTGATATCGGGGACCATATGGACCGGATGGCGGTTGAGACGGAAGGGACTCTGGGGGCAGCCAATGTAGATGTACTCAATCTGACCGGTTATGATGCCGTAACGATTGGCAACAATGAAGGATTGACCTTCACCCCAGAGCAGCTGTCCCAATCTTATGCGGGTCTGCTGTGTCCTGTGGTATGTGGAAATGTTGTGGAGCAGGCAACGGGCCTGCCACCTGTCTGGATGAAATCATCTGTTATTGTGGAAAAGGGTGCATTTCGTATCGGTCTGCTTGGGTCTACAGCGCCCTTTACCGCTTTTTATGAGTTGCTGGGATGGAATGTTTTGGATCCAGTGGAGACATTGCGTGAGCAAGTGGAAGCCTTGCGCCCTCAGGTGGATGTACTGGTTGTTTTATCACATCTGGGGCTTTCAACCGATCAAAGAATGGCTGAACAGATCCCTGGCATAGATGTCATCCTTGGCGGACATACACATCATGTTCTCGAAGAACCATTCGTTATTGGGCAAACGGTTCTTGGAGCAGCAGGCAAGTTTGGCCAGTGGCTCGGTAAAGTGGTATTGGAGCGGGAATGTGGAACCAATGAAGTTAGACTGGTGAGCAGTGGTTGTGTTCCTGTCCAGAACGTGATGCTTGAAGAACAGGTTTCCCTGGCTATAGCCACACACCGAACTGAAGCCGCACGTTCACTTGGGCAGACAGCTGTTATTACGGACAGAACCCTAACCATAGATTACGATCGAGAATCTCCGTTTGCTTCATTGCTTGCCCAGGCGGTTCGCCGGTTTACGGGCGCACAAGTGTCACTTGTTAATGCCGGGCAGCTTCTTGGAGATCTACCGGAGGGCGATATTACAAAAGGAATGTTACATTCCCTATGTCCATCTCCAATTAATGCCTGTACAATATGTTTGAATGGAAGTCAAATTCGTGAAGCACTGGAACAGTCCCTGTTGCCAGAGTTTTCACGTAAACCCATTATCGGATTTGGATTCCGGGGGGACATTCTTGGAACATTGTGCATGGATGGGATGGAGGTTGAATATCATCCACATTTGCCTGCGTATGAGAAGATTGGTGCCATGTATATAGATGGCAAGCGGGTTCATGATGAAGATGAATACGTTGTTGGGACTCTCGACATGTTTACGTTTAATGTGGGTTATCATTCACTTGCACGTGGAACCGGCACTTCTTATCGTCTACCGGAATTCATACGTGATCTGCTTGAAATAGAACTAAAAAGACCAGGGGCGCTCGATGACAGTCTGCGATCCCGCTGGCATGCAAAATAACAAGTACTTGCCTTCTGCTGAAGCGGCGGCTAGTGGAAATTACATCTACGGAGCGGGAGAGGATAGGCTGTGCGTTTAGTACATATAAACCTATTGCAGCCTGGCATGAAGCTGGGGAAACGAATTTATAGTGAAGAGGGTCTGGTTCTGCTCAGTGAGGGAGTGGAACTGACCAGTCGGTTGATTGTACGTTTGAAGGATTTGGGGATTGGATATGTATATGTCAATGATGCAGCTACAGAAGATATCATTATTCCGGATATGCTTCGGGAAGAGACCAGGCGCAGAGCATTGGTTGAGATCAAACAGCAGTTCCATAGCATGTCGGGTCTAAAAACCAAAAGTCGAATGCCGCACTTTGGTAAAGCACTCAGTGGGTTAATGAATACGATTCTGGAGGACATTGGTAGTCAGAAGGAAGCCATGATTATGCTGATGGACATGAACTCCAGTGATTTTGACTTGTATAATCACTCTCTCAATGTATGTGTATATACACTGGTTCTTGGTGTGGCATCGGGCTATACTCGGCAGCAGTTAATGGAGATTGGATTGGGAGCTTTACTGCATGATATCGGTAAAACGCAGATCGCTCCAGAGATTTTGCACAAGCCTGCCCGATTGAGCGACGAGGAATTTAAAATCATACAGCAGCATACTACATATGGACATCGTATTCTCAAAGATGAACCGGGTATACCGCTCCTTGCTGCACATTGCGCATTACAGCACCATGAACGAATCGATGGCAGCGGCTATCCATTTGGGTTGAAAGACAATGAAATTCATGAGTATGCCAAATGGCTGGCTCTTGCCGATTCGTATGATGCAATGACGACCAATCGGGTGTATAAACAAGCTTTGCTGCCACATCAGGCGGTGGAAGTCTTATACACGGGTTCAGGTACACTGTATGAACAGCGGATGCTGGAGAAGTTCCGAGACTGTGTAGCAATCTACCCTCTTGGCCTTTCTGTCACGTTGAGTACGGGAGAGATCGGGGTAGTTGCAGACATTCATTCACGTATTCCGCAGCGTCCGCGTATTCGTGTTCTCAAGGATGCTGACGGGCAGATGCTAAGCGCACCTTATGAGATCGATTTGTCTACAGCCCTGTCTACTATGATTACAGGTGTTGAAGGTGTTGAAGACTTACCGCCAACTCAAGCAAGAAGTGAATTTTTTGATAGCTGACGTCTATCTTAACCTAAGTCAGCGCTCATATCGTAATCTGTGGGTCCGTGAAGCTCGCAGATTACGGGGGCGTTTTTTTGTCATGTAATGGACAGAGCATGTTCATGCCAGAGCACAGGGAATTGTGCTATGATTAAAGATAACTCCAAAAAGATTATTGACGGAGTATGATGTAAAATAAACTTTTTAGGTTAATAAAAGGAATAAGGTGAAGAACAATGACCATGCTAAACTCAGGATCGGTACAGCCGATGCCTTTATCGCCGACTAATGATCCTTGGGATCCGATCGGCTCTTTGCGTACATATGGACGCCATGTGCTGACCAGTGTAGAAATGACTGTGACTCATCTGTGCAATATGCGCTGTGAGCATTGTGCGGTAGGCGATATGCTGACGATGCGCGAAGCACCTGCACTTCCTTTGCCGTTGATGTTGAAAAGGCTGGACGAGGTAGAGCATCTTCAGACGATCAGTCTGACTGGCGGGGAGCCGAGCTTCAGCCAGAAAACTGTGGACGAGATGATCATTCCGCTGCTCAAATATGCCAAGGCACGGGGAATTCGTTCCCAGATCAACTCGAATCTGACGCTGGATATCCATCGTTACGAGCAATTGTTGCCTTATCTGGATGTGATGCATATCTCATTCAACTATCTGAATGCCGATGACTTCCACCAAGTCGGGTTTGCGAACAGCGGAAGACCGGTAAAACGTGAAGTCGCAGTGAAGATGTACGAGAAAATGATTGAAAATTCCCGCAAACTCAGCGAAGCGGGCATGTTTATCTCAGCGGAGTCCATGATTAACTTCCGTACCCATGACAAGCTTGAGGGCATTCATCAATTGATTCGTGAGATGGGCTGTGTGCGTCATGAAGTACATCCGATGTATAATTCGAACTTTGCTTCTACGCTGCCCGTGCTTTCTCTGGATCACATGAGAGCGGCTATTCATCGTTTGCTGGATGTGCGTGACAAAGACATGTGGATGTTGTTTGGTACACTCCCATTCTTTGCATGCAGTGCTGCCGATCAGGATCGAGAACTGATCAATCGTTTGTATAACGAACCTAATGTAACTGTACGTAACGATCCTGACGGTCGTAATCGGGTGAACGTCAACATGTTTACAGGTAACGTGTATGTGACCGATTTTGCGGATATCCCGGCGTTTGGCAACATTCGTGACCGAAAGTTGGATGATGTGTTCCATGAATGGTCGGCGGAACATCCTTTGAATCAGACCGTGAACTGTCATTGTGATGCTGCATCCTGCTGCGGACCGAATCTGCTGGTGGCAGATATGTATTACAAAGGTGTGGATTTCAAATCGAGAAAAGCAATCACACGTTGATATTCCAGGTGTATTCCTGAAATAGATCAAAAAGGGGAGTTTCGACTTGGGTATTCATACCGAATTTCATCTCGGGCAGTTGGTATTTAATCTGGTCTGTGTTTTTTTGCTCGTATTTTTGAACGGCGTATTTGTCGCAGCGGAATTTTCCCTGGTTAAAGTAAGACAGACTCGCCTGACTCAATTGCAGAGTGAAGGGAATAAGTTGGCTGGTTATGCATTGAAGGTGAATGGGAAGTTGGATGCTTATTTGTCGGCAACCCAGTTCGGGATCACGCTAACATCGCTGGGCCTTGGTTGGCTCGGTGAGCCGGCCATTTCCGAACTGCTGGTGGAGCCGCTGATGTTCAAACTTGGTGTGGCGGATACGGGGCTTATATCTACGGTGTCGGTCATCATCGGTTTCTGTATCATTACGTTTCTGCACATTGTATTAGGCGAACTGGCGCCCAAATCTCTGGCGATTCAAAAAACAGACGGAGTGGCCTTGTTACTGTCGGCACCGTTGCTGTTATTTTACAAAATCTTCTTCCCGTTTATCTGGGTATTAAATGCGTCGGCCAATGCATTGCTTCGAATGGCAGGTATTGAACCGGCCGGCGAAGGAGAAGCCCATTCGGAAGATGAACTTCGTATTTTGATGAAGCAGAGCGCCAAAAGTGGGGTTATTGACAAGGACGAAATCAAACTGATGGACAATATTTTTGATTTCTCGGACATGCTGGCACGTGAAGTTATGCTGCCGCGTACCGACATGGACTGTCTATATACTCACATGTCTCTGGAAGAAAATCTGAAAATTATCAATACAACGAAGCATTCTCGTTATCCTGTGGCGGTAGAGGATAAGGATGAAATCATCGGCTTCATCCATATTACCGATCTGCTTCTTGCTGAACCGGAACAGCAGCAAAATCTCGCTGGACTTGTTCGTCCGATCTTGAACGTCCCAGAATCAATGGAGATCAGTCATGTGCTGCGTCTCATGCAGAAGAAACATTCCCAGATGACGCTGGTGGTTGACGAGTACGGCGGCACAGCGGGTTTGCTGACTGCGGAAGAGATTCTGGAAGAGATCGTTGGCGATCTGTATGATGAGTTTGAAGACGAGCGCCCTCATATGGAGCGCAGCGGAGAGGCCTTTTCCATTGATGGACGTTCCCTGATTGAAGAGGTTCATGAATGGACCGGAGCGATCATCGAGGATCAGGAAGTCGACACGATTGGTGGCTGGCTGTTCAAGGAGCTTGAAGGCAGTCCGGCCAAAGGCAAAACACGGGAACAGAACGGATATGTCTTTGAAGTGGAGGAATCCACTCGTCTGCGGATTACCCGAGTGAAGGTATACAAGCAGACCATTCCTCAAGAGAATAATCACGAAGAGGAATTATCCGAGCTGCCTTCTTTGCAGAATGATGATGAAACGAACAGGTGAATTGAATACAAGCTATTCTGTATGCAGAAGAAAGTAAGACCTTTGGAAACGGCCCGAGTGGTTCCTTCCAAAGGTCTTTTTTTATTGGGAAGGCGTATAGCTGCAAAATCTAAAACATAGGAATATAGAGACGGGAAAGCGATGACAAGAATGTGTCGTTGGGAAGCATCATTTCATTGATGAAGGAGGCGTTTCTAATGAAAGATCCGCAGCTTCGAGCGTACGCCCCTTTTGTGGGGCCGTTTGATCCATGTAAACCGATTGAAATCCGTACCTATCTGGTTCCTCCGCAATTATTTATCCCATTTCAGCCGATGGGCTGGCCCCAATACAGTCCAGCGGAAGCCTTGAGAATCGGAACGTTGTGGCCTGCTTTGTACAGTCCATATACACCTGCGAGATCGAAGGGGAGGAAGGTGGAAGCGGATGGAACCTGAAACACCAAAAGTCTGTGATGCAAAATACTATGAACTGTTGGAGGAACTCCAGGCCTTGGATTTTGTATTGGTTGAGCTGAACCTGTATCTGGACACCCATCCGGGTGACTATCAGAGCATTGAGCAGTATAACAAATTCAGCCAGGAGCGCATGAGAGTGGCGCATGAGTTTCAGCAATTGTACGGACCGCTGATGAACTTTGGTCATGCGTTCTCCAAATATCCTTGGGAGTGGTCTCAGACACCATGGCCTTGGCAAGTGTGAGTAACAGCCCTGAGCTTCCTTGCAAGCTATCCTGACGGGAGCTCGGGGAAACGTAAGCAGATTAATTTAAATTCTAAAGGGGGCGTCTGTATGTGGGTGTATGAGAAAAAACTGCAATATCCCGTTCGGGTTAGCAAATGTGATCCTCATATGGCAAAATTGCTGGCGGAACAATATGGAGGCGCAGATGGAGAACTGGCGGCTGCCTTGCGGTATTTGAACCAGCGGTATACGATTCCGGACAAGATTATCGGGCTATTGAATGATATCGGTACGGAGGAATTTGCACACCTTGAGATGATTGCCACGATGATCTACAAGCTAACAAAGGATGCCTCAGTGGAACAGCTGGAAGAAGCGGGACTTGGGCCGAACTATGCACAGCGCGATTCTGCCCTGTTTTATACGAATTCTTCGGGTGTACCTTTCACCGCAACTTATATTCAAGCGAAGGGAGATCCCATTGCTGATCTGTACGAGGATATTGCAGCGGAAGAGAAGGCCAGAGCTACATATCAGTGGTTAATTGATCTGACGGATGACGTTGATCTTCAGGATAGTCTCAAGTTTCTGCGGGAACGGGAGATTGTGCATTCCTTGCGTTTCCGGGAGGCAGTAGAGATTCTGAAGGATGATCGGGAGACGAAGAAAATTTTCTGAAAAGGACCACATATCGTTCTTATTGCCGTTCTCTTCCTAGAGAGCGGTTTTTGTCATGGATCTGTCTTATTTCCGTGAAAGTCACCATTCCAGAGCATTACAAAAAAAAGCAGGACAATCCTTTTGGGTAAAAAGGTCTGTCCAGCTTCTTTGAAATCGGTGTATCATGCTCTCAATATTCAACAACCATGGCAACATTTTGCCACCCAGCTCCAACAGTCCAGAACAGCACTTTATCACCACGCTGAATTTGTCCGGACGTAATCGCTCGATGTAATGCAATAAACGGACTGCTGGTTGAGGTGTATCCGAACTCGTCTCCGATGTAGACGGCGATATCTTCAGCAATGCCGATATTCTCGGATACCGAACGAATATTACCGATGGACAATTGGGAGAAGCAAGCGGCTTTGATCTCTTCTGCTCCAATCTCGTTACGACTCAGTAGAGTGCGAATCGATTCAGAGGCTGCACCTACACAGATCGAATCATCAAACGGTATGAACTTTACATGGAAGGCACCAGCATCAACGCCGTTTTGGCCCAGTTTTGCCAGACCTTCTGCCGGGAAGAGGGAATTGCCATACACACAGGTATCGGTCTGATAGATCGAGTCAATAAAACCGACTGCCTGTTCGTCCCGTTCAACAATCACAGCTGCTGCTGCATCCCCGAAATTGGCAAAGTATACGGGATCGTCTGGACTGGCATGAGGAGCCACGTAATCCGAGCCGATAATTAAAGCACGACGAATTCTGGGATTACCCAGCATCTGGCGGCTTACCTGTTCAAAGGCTGCGGTCATGCCTGCGCAGTTGGCATTGCTGTCAATACAGATCGTATGGGATGCCCCGTTAATCAGGCGATGAATCATTAAGGAATTCGTAGGAAAGATATATTCCGGCGTTTGACTTGCATAAGCAATCAAATCGATATCGACACCAGTGAGTCCGGTCTTTTCGAGGAGATTACTGGCCGCCTCAAAGGCCATGCTTAGTGAATTTTCATCATCGTTGTCAATTTTGTAACGTGTATCACGTCCCAGTGCCTTTAACAATCCCCGAATATCTGTACCTCTCGCATCAAAATGTTCAATGTAAAAGTCATTGCCCACCTTGTTCGTTGGATGATAGATATCGATATCTACAATACGAATCCCTGCCATCTTCATTCTCCTCCTGAGCGGATGGGTGAACCCCCAGCTTGTCCGCCTGCTATATTAGGTAGTAACCGTGGAGATGATCTCAAGATTGTCCAGTCCGACAGACCGCCCAAGACGAGACAGCTGCATTTTCAGAATGGCATTATTCTCAAGCGTCAACACCACTTTTTTGTATTCGTCTTTTTTAAACATCTGCAGGCAGCCCTCGAGAAGAGGCACAATTTCCGGAGCAGTTACATTTAACCTTTTGCAATCAATATTCAACGCATACTCCTTGGTGTTAATCGGAGCAATCGTATCCTGATATGCCGAGATGGAACGCAAACCGTCTTCTTGAGAGAAAGAGCCCTCCAGTTCAATGTTTAGCACCTTGTTCGGAACGTCGGTCTTCAGTATAAAACTTCCCATGATTGTTCTCTCTCCTTTAAATGAGTTAAGGCTATCCTGCTAACCAAATCATAGGCCTTGAGGCCCTCGTTCAACTGCTTCTGAGATGTAGGCGGATTCGAAGGATAATTTAACCATATTATAAAGGTAGAGATGTAATAAGATCAATAAAAAAGTCGAATCGTGTATAAAAATGTAGAAGAGTGAATTATTGGATTTCTTCAAGTGTAGCAAGCAATATATTAAAAGCACTGATGACACGGGGAGCCCCCACACACGGTGCCAGGTGAAGCAGAATTCCCTTAAGTTGATCCACAGTTACACCAACGCTAAGTGCCATCGTGTAATGAACGCCTAATTGTTCATATTGTCCCTGCGTGATTAATGAAGAGATTATTGCGACTTCTTTCCACTGATCCGTAATGGTTGTTCGCTGAAAAATATCTCCGTAAGCCGTTCCCATAATAAACTCGGCGAGCTCAGGAAACTGATCCTTTATCGGTGCCAGTGCTCTGGCACCATATTCACCGGAAAGCTTTGCAAAACGCTCTAATCCTTGAGTTACTTGTTCACTCATGCCTTGCTCCTCCTAATTCAAAGTCACGGTACGGTGAGCCGTGGGCGGAATCTCGTCGCGATCAGTCAGAAGCTCAATGACGGTAACCTGGTTCAGCTGCTGTGCTGTCTGAAGAGCGGAGGCGAATTCGTCGCGAGTTTCTGCTCGAAAGGCTACAGCACCAAGAGATTCAGCAAATTTTGCTGCGTCCATGGGAACTTCAAACAAGGTGCCATCGATTCTGCCTGTTGTTTTCTCCATACCTTTGAGTGCCATGTCCAGCTGTTTATTGTTCACAACGATGAAGATGACGGGCAGGTTGTGGCAGACAGCGGTGTTGATCTCGGTTCCAAGCATCATGAAACATCCATCACCTGTGATACACACAATGGTTTCTTCCGGTGCGGCAGTTTTCGCTCCGATAGCCATGCCGATGGCATTACCCATGCAGGCAAAGTACGCATCAAACACAAAGCTGCCGGGTTTCTTAACCTTATATCGCTGCACCGCGTGAAAACCATGGCTCCCATCATCGACAAAGAGCTTATGATCATACGGCAGCAACTCGCTCATCTCGTCCAGCACGGAAGCCAGAGACAGATTCGGCAGATCCGGCAGGGGAACGGTGTAATCAACCGTTGTCGTTTCCATTTGCAGAGCAGGTTGGTCTGTCATTGTACCGAGTAAAAATTGCATGTTGTCCTTCAAATCGCCGGTGATATGTAAGGTTTGAGATTTAAGGATTTTACCAACGAATGTAGGATCGGCGTCGAATTGAATCAGATGTGCAGGATGGTTCTCAGGTTTCAAATTACAGATCGTCATATCACTTAGACGTGAACCGAGCACAATGTAGAGATCACTTTGATTCAGCAGCTCATCTGCATGAGGGAAGCCGCCAACACCGCAAGGCCCATGGTAGAGAGGATGATCCCAAGCAATGGTCCCTTTTCCACCTGGAGAAGTAATGACAGGAATATGGAAACGTTCGGCAAATTGGAGCAATTCATCATGGGCTCTGGCGCGACTGACACCTTTGCCTGCAATGATTAAAGGGTGACTGGACTGTTGAAGTAAGGGGAGAACGCGATTCAGGTTGGATACGCTAATCAGGGGCTCAGGCTCCGGGATGACAACCCGGAAATCAGCGAGTTTTTCAGTCTGTACATCAAACGGAAGACAGAGATGGACCGGCCCTTTGTTGGGACCAAGTGCAATGGAAAGGGCGTGATTCAATAGGGTGCTAAAATGATCACCACGTTCCACCAGTTTGCTGAATAGCGTTGCCGGACGGAACATGTCAGCCAGATCGGCCAAATAGGAAGAGGAGTCCTGACATTGTGGAAGCCCCAGTTCCTGAATGGATTGGTGACCCGTAATAAACAGGACAGGCAAGTTGTTGGCCTTGGCATGGGCTGCGGCGGTGAGCAAGTTGGTTCCGCCCGGACCTGACGTGGCAAAGGCGACACCCAGCTTCCCTGTCTGGAGGGCATAACCAGAGGCGGCAAAGCCTGAACTGGATTCATGGCGGCCTGGAATGAATTCCAAGCCATAATCGACCATTTTCAGGACAGCAGGACATATGGATTTTCCGATAATACCAAAGACATGAGTAATGCCTAAATTACGCAGAGCTTCTGCCAAATAGTCCGCAACTGTTCTCATGCGGGACACCTCGCTTCACAAAATAGGTTTTTAGACCCACAGGTCAGATTCCATTTTTGGTGTGTATGTCGTTGTCTAAGGTTGTAAAAGGAAATGGATCCTTGTTACTAGGAAGAGTATCTTTTTTTGTGGTTTTTTGTCAACTCATTTTATGAGTATAAGTTCCTGATTCTTAGGTTGTAAGCGCTTAATGACTTGTTGAATATAGGAAATTAAACGGGTTATATATTCCCGCGACAAATTACCTACGAAGAAATAAATATTGAATAAAATATAAAAAAATATATAATTTGATAAATTATTTCATCTGTAGATCAATTAGAGTCGTACGTTTCGTATTTCGCATCAGTGCAAATGATTGGCAAGAATTAACTTTCTGTTATACTGGAATCCGATTGGAGTGAGATGAATGACAACGATAAAAATGGCTGTTGTTGGGTTGGGTAAAATGGGATTACATATGATACGGGAAGCGGAACAGGCAGAGCTGTCCGAAAACGTCGAGATCGTAGCGGTATGCGATTCAAGTGAGGAACATTTGATAACGTTTGCTGTCTCTCATCCAGATACAAAAATGTATACGGATTATAAGCAAATGCTGGATGAACATTCGATTGATCTGCTTTATATTGCAGTGCCGCCAAAATTTCATTATCCCGTCGTTATGGAGGCATTGAAGCGCCAGATTCACGTGTTCTGTGAGAAGCCGCTGGCAAACAGTGTGGAGGAAGCGAGAGCGATGCTGGTGGGAGCTGAGAAGGCAGGGGTCGTGCACGCTATCCATTTCTCCATGCCACATGAACCATCCGTTGTGAAGCTGCAACAGTTGATCGAGCAGCAGACGATTGGAACGATTCGAAAAATGGATCTGATCCTGCAATTTCCCCAGTGGCCACGGGCGTGGCAGCAGAATGAATGGATTACCAGCCGGGAGCAGGGAGGTTTCATTCTTGAAGTCGGCATCCACTGGATTCATATGATCCAAACCGTGTTTGGAGCTATTCGTGTGATTGACAGTCAGGTTCAGTATCCTCAAAACACAGATGAATGTGAACATGAAATTCAAGCCGCAATGGAGCTGGAGGATGGAACCCGAGTCCAGTTGAACGGAATCGCCCATATTGCAGGTGAGGAACGTGTCTCCATGATTGTATATGGCACGGAAGGAACGATTGCTCTAGAAAACTGGGATCAGCTGTGGAGCGGACCTGTTGGACAACCCCTGGGCCTAGTTGAAGTACAGGAATCTTTAAGTCAGCTGCCTGTACTCAAACATGTCATTGCACGTATTCAGGGGAAACCTGCCAAAATATACGATTTTAACGATGGCTATCAGGCCCAACTAGTTCTTGAGGCGCTGCGTAATCCCGAATCAATCCCGTCCCTAAAATGATGCTGACGCTCGAAGTAGACTTGTGTTCAATATTTCCCGCAAGGAAGCAAGTTGTTCCTCCGTCATGGCCGATACCTCTTCCGTTGCTGATGCGGTGTTCTCAACAACAGCGGATACTTCAGGTTTGTTGGTTGTGTATAATGTTGATGATACCAATTGTTTTACATTGCGCGGTTTACACTGGCAAACGTTTATGTTTATCATGGAGGGGGAACGATTCCGAATACATATCCCAATCGGAAAGGAACATTGGACATGACGAGAGAGACGGTATTGCGTAAACCGGAAGCAATGATATTTGATATGGACGGTACGTTGTTTCAGACTGAGACCCTGTTGCTTCCAGCCTATCAGCAGTTGTTCGATACATTGCGAGCTGAGGGGCATTATGAGGGAGAGACTCCCCCTGAAGAACGGATGCTGGGGAGCCTAGGAATGTTACTTGAAGATATATGGAAAGTGGTTATGCCTGAAGCGTCCGTAGCGGCCCATCGACGTGCTGACGAACTGTTGCTCCAGTTGGAGATTGAGGGATTGGATGGGGGAAGCTCTCAGTTGTACCCGCATGTAAAAGAGACGTTGGAAGCATTGAAGGAACAGGGTGTGCGGTTGTTTGTTGCCAGTAACGGTCTGGAGGATTATGTCAAAGGCGTAGCCTTTGCTCATGAGATCATGCCGCTCTTTGAAGGCGTGTATAGTGCAGGACAGTACAAGACACCATCCAAAGTTAACCTGGTTCAAATCCTGCTTGAGAAGCATCGGATTCAGGATGCATGGATGGTCGGGGATCGCTCTTCTGATGTGGAGGCAGGCAAAATGAACAATCAGACCGTTATCGGCTGCGCCTATGCGGGGTTCGGTCGGGACGAAGAACTTGCCGGATCGGATGCACTGATCTCTGATTTTACGGAACTCCTTCGTTTATATCGGGAAGCAGAATAGAAAAACCTACCGCTCCCACGTCCGCATGGACGTGGAGTGGTAGGTTTTTGTTTAAGAATTCGTTTTAATGTTAATTATCCGCCAATTATAATGGTGGTTTTCTGGTTCTTTTGAGGGTTGAAGCTTTACCTCTTACGCGTTTGACAGGTTTGGTTACCTTTACTCCGCGAGGGGGACGATTCGAATGTGGATGGTTACGGTACACCCACAAGGCGTACTCCAGTGGTTGGGTAATAGCTTTGGTGTAGGTATCCTGCTCACCAATACGGGCAAACACCTCACGCGCAGGTTTTGGATTCACTTCCAGCAAATAGATGCGTCCGCTCTTGTCTATCGCCAGATCCAGAGCCAATTCACACAAGGCACCATAGGTGTTCTCCAGAAATGTGGCAACGTCAATCCCGAATTTCTCTGCAGTGGCATTGATTTCAGTCCGTTCCTCCTCATCGGTAATCCACTGTTTCAACAATTTGTGCATCGCAATAGCCTGGCCGCCGCCATGCAGATTGGAAGTAACACTTTTCTCTGCGCCCATCCGTCCTGCACAACCGGTCAATTCCCACTCCCCTTCACCGTTCTTCTGGACCAGCATTCGATAATCATGAACACGACCATTCGGAAGCTGAAGTTGAATACCTTGCTGAACAAGGTATTTATCTTTCATATTCCAATGCGTGAGTAGTGAACCAAGGCGTGACAGATGGACTTTGCGCGGGGTAATGATCCGGCGCTTTTGGTCCCGTCCTTGCACTAGAACCGTGTTAGCCTCGCTACCGCTGCGTTCGATACGGAGAATACCTCGTCCTCCCGTTCCATTAATGGGTTTCAGATAGATGAGTGAGGAGGCTTTCAGCATTCGATTCACATCGGACATATCCTGAAACAGAACGGTATCTGGCAGATGCTCACGAAAGGCTGATTTCCCCGAGAGCGTCTGATGAATCGTCCATTTATTGCGTAGTGGACGGTTCAAAAAGAGAAGGTGCCCATATTTTTCCCGAAAGGCAAGCAATTGCTGGAATCTGTGATTACGCTGTATACGGCAGCGGTCAAAGATCATATCCGGGAATGAACGCCATTCCCGGGACCAACCCTTTTCCGAATGAAAGACCAAAGCCTCAATCCGCTTGCCTCCTGAATGTACATCGGCAGGTGTGAACACATAGATATCGAGTCCCCGCTTGCGCCCCTCAAGGATCATTCTGCGGTATATACTCCGTTCTTCCAGAGCGCGATGTTCATTTAAGTACAACGTCATAATGCCCAGAACAGGTGAGGACACAAACAATCACCTTCTTTTGCTGTTATTCCTGTTCATCATCGTTTGGACTGACGGGCAAGGTAGGCGCTGTACTGAAAAATGCGTTCCAGAGATCTGCGTCGTATCTGCGGTTCATCAAATTTCATCGGCTTCGCGTTCGCTTCAAAGAACCAGATCTCTCCAAGTTCGTCAACGCCGAGGTCCATGGACATCTCGCCAAGGGTATGACCTGAGCCCCGTTCCACTTGTCTTGCAATCAACAATGAAGTGGATTTCACGCGTTTCATCAATGAATCCGACATTTCTTCCCCAAACAGATCGGTTAGCAGTTTTTCCGGATCCTCCACCGTACCTCCTCGCGGAACGTGGGTGGTAATGCTTCGAGAGCCGGCCAGACGGGCACCAACGCCGGTTACGCTCCATTGACCCTTGCTGTTCTTTTGTACGAGTACTCGCAGATCGAATGGACGTTTGTGTGATGATGCCAGTTCAATGCCCTGTTGCATAATATAAGGCGTGTGGCCGGTTTCCTTGCGAATTCGGGTCCATAATTTGGCGAGTGTAGCTGTTTTGTATGTGGTACTCTTACGGGTACTTTGTATTTTAAGCCGGTAGGGCAGACGCTCTCTTTCCTGGAACTTGAGCATCATGATACCCTTGCCAGCCTTGCCGCTCTCGGGTTTCAGATACAGGTAAGGGTATGATCTCAGCACCGTACCCAGAGCGGAGGCCGTTCGCATCCGGCGAGTATAGGGTATTAAGTGCTGGGTAGATTTGGATTTCTTAAGCCATTCAAACAGATTCCATTTATTGAAGAAAAAAGGGTTATACAGCTCGATGCCAGAGCGCATGCATTCTTCAATTTTGCGCTGTACTGAAGGCTTTCGTTCATCTTCCCGGTTGGGAATCCGATTGTAGAGTACATGGGGAAGAGGGAAGGACTGTGAAGTCCATCTCCCGCTTCCATTGTTGTACGTGTATCCTTTCACAGTGGGGCCGCTCACATTTAAATCTCGGACAGTCACGACGTACACCACATATCCCATAGTTTCACCCGTCTGCACAATATCCAGGAAGTTCTGATGGTTTCCTCTGAACATTCGTCGATCATCATGCATGGTCAGGATAGCAATAACGGGTTTGAAATCATCCTGCAATCCCATCAAATGTCGTCTTTCTTCCGGAATTTGCTCAAATACAGGCAATGTTCCAGGATGTGCTCCACCGATGATTTTCCTTCCAGCCGCAGCGAAGGGTGACGGAAAATGGAGCGGCCGGGTTTGGCGTTCGCTTCGAACATCCATACATGTTCCTCCTGATCAATGCCCAGATCAAAGCCAATCTCACCAATCAGATGCTGGTGCTGGGTTTCAATCGCCTGGGCCAGTGTTATTGCGACAGATTTGGCATGCTGAAGCACTTCTCCAGAGCGCTCACCAAAGTTGCGCTTGAGTGCCTGCTCCGGTGTCATCAGGGAGCCGCCGTTTTTGATATGAGTGGTTACACTGCCGCGACCAGCTTTTTTGGCGCCGATGCCAACGACGACCCATTGATTGTTGCCGTTTTTGTGCATGTGAAAACGAAAATCAATGGGGCACTCGTCAATCTCGATAAGACGGATGCCTTGTTGAACAACATAACCGCGAAGCTGTTTGCCATGTCTGCCTTGAAGCATGCGCATCAGGCTGTTAAATGAGCCGAAGCGCAGAAGTGCGTTGCCGCTTTTTTTTCGATATCGGGCAAAATATCCACGTTTGGGGGAGTAGGTCAATCGGTAGATGCCATTGCCCAAACTGCCCGCTGTAGGCTTATAGTAGACAAACTGATGGCGATCGAGCATCTCTCTCATCTGTTCCACCGTCGGATTGGTGATGGACTCAGGTATATATCTCCCTGCTGCCGGGTCATTCTCCAGCAAATTGTAGATATCTGATTTGTTAAAGAAGCTCCAGTTGAAGAAAGGGATTTTACGTCGAATGAATCGCTCCCTCAGTTGATTGATCGCTGGTGAGAAGTCGGAGCGGCGGCTGGGCAATCGGTTGTACACGACATCGGGCAGAGGTACTGTTTTCCGACTGAAGCTTCCATTATCGTTAAGAAAAAAGCCGGATACTGTTTCATTCTGCCAGTTAATATCTCGTGGGGTAAACGCATAAATATAGGATTTGCGGCTGCCTTCGCGGAGCAGCTGTTTAATGAAACCCGTACGGGAGCCAAAAGGGCTGGTACCAGTAGCTGGTCCGTCAGACAATACGCCAATCAATGGCCCCAGTTGAACTTCATCATTCTGCAGGTTGCGAAGGTAGATACTGCCTCTTTTTGGAACGTTCATCAGATTGCGTATGCCTGAGGCGAGATAGAGATGTTTACCTGCTTTTTTGATTGGTTTGATCGTGGCAGGTACCCGGTCACGTCCAAACCGCAGATGTATCGTTTTTTTGCCGGATAGATTTAGGCTTTTCATTAACGCGTTGGATACATAAACCACTTTATCCGGCTGCTTTGTGAAATGCAGATTGCAAAAGGTCAAACTCATGATTTATCCTCCTATCCTGAAAAGATCCTTTGTTCCATGGCAAGCAGGGCGATGCGGGCCTCAGCCGCCGTGAATCGGGATGGGTTTCAGGCCAGCTTTGCTGGATGTATTCGGCATTTTCAGTGGACGCGTTACGTCCGTTAGAACATGTTGTTGCAGCAAATAACGGGCATAGGCCAGCGGCCGGGTGTAGGTAAGAGCATGCATTCGTCGGTCACCTGCCTCTGCAAATGAGGAGCGGCCCGGTCTTGAATTGGCTTCAAGCAGCCAGAGTCGTCCCTGGACATCTGCTCCGAAATCAAGCCCCAATTCAGCAAGCCTGCCGAAGTGGCTCTCGAGCAGGGTGGGGATGAGGGCTGCAGCATGCCTGATCTCCTCCAGCAGATCGTTGGTATGAACGCTCCCGTAGCGTTCCAGCAGATAAGGAAGCGCAGGGTGAGCCTTTCCCCCTCCATGCAAATTGGAAGTGAGTGAACCTGTGGGTCCTTCCCGTACCATGCATCCGGTTAGAGACCAGCGTCCGTGCCCATTTTTTTGCACCAAGGCTCTGATGTCAAACGGTCGTCCATGATGACTCAGCTCCAGATACGGCATCATAATCATCTTTTTTTCGGCCTTGTGTAAATCCAACCAGGCTGATACGTCCTGAGGGCGATCAAATGTACGGTGAATTAGTTCATTGCGTGTATTTCTCCCCTCTATGATCCAGGAGGAATGATGGTCTCCGCGATAGAGACGAAAAGTATCTTTACCATGAGTGCCCGACACAGGTTTGAAGAAAATGCCTTGGGGCCATTCTTCCAGCCAGCGTTGCCACAAGGTATTGGATTGAAGCATTGTCGTGGGTGCAAGAAGCGCACGCAATCTGTCATCACCAGACAAGATGCGGTGCACTTTCCACTTACCAGGCAAGGAAGCAGACCAGTAACGGCGAGGTCTGCCGCCGGGAGGAACCAGGTCCTGAAGTTGTTGTCTGAATGTTTTGGGGAGCGGCTGCAGACAGCGGTCCATCAACAGGTCCACTGCAGGAAGAGGCACCGTATCCCATTGCCCTCTAATGTATGCATAACCCTGTTTCAACGGGGATACATGAGGATCAGTTGGTACGGCCAGCACGATGATATTCAAGCCGTATCGATAACTTGCCAGACTGAGTCTACGACAGAAGAGTTCATCCGCGAAAGGAGGCGAGTCTTCTGTTGCCCGAACCAGGATCGCTACTGTTTTGGTCTGAGTGTGTGGGAACATCGTTCTGCACCTCCATTCAATGGTGACTCTTCAGAAGCCAGCCAGGTAGGTGGAGTATTCCAGCATGGCCTTGACCGAAGGTCTGATCTTGCTCTCGCTAAGCGGTGTATTATCGTTCTTGGATGGCTTGGAATTGACTTCGAGCAGCCAAACTCTACCCGAAGTATCCAAGGCCAGATCGATGCCGAGTTCACCAAAATGGGCAGGGATCGCTCCCTCAATGCCTTTGGCGATATCCAAAGCAGCCGTATGCAGAGCTGCATAAGCCGAGGCTTTGGCTGACCCGGACAACTGGGTTTTGGCTACAGCTTCCTTGACGGTACTGAGACTTCCACCCCTTGCCAGATTGGATACGTAATGGCTGCCCCCTGCAATACGTGCGACGATGGAGGTCACACTCCATTTGCCCGTACGGTTCTTTTGCACAAGCGCACGGAAATCTACGGGTCTGCCGCTATTATCAATAAGAGTCAGACCCTGTTGGATCTGGTAACGCGTCGTTTTCATTTTCCCTGACAGACTGGCATACAGTTTATCCAGAGAGGTATACGTTTGTTTGCGGGTACCTCCAACGGCAGTGGCGAGGGTGAGGAAACTTCCATCGCTTTGACGGGAGACCCGGATAATCCCCTTGCCCAGTGACCCGCGAACCGGCTTGAGAAACACAACCGGATATCGGTTACACATGGTTTTGAGCATAGCCGAAGCTTTGAGCAAATGGGATTCGGGAAGGACTCTCTTCAGCGTCGATATGGACTTTAGGGCATCGAATACTTCGTTTTTGTCCAGAAATTTTTCGTTGAAGGTTTGTGTACCATAGAGCGATTTTACTTCTTTCATGAAATGCTGTACGCTAGGTTTGTTCTCAAGCTTACGGGACGTCAGCCGGTTATTGACGACGTCTGCTATAGGCAGAACGGTCTTTTTCCAGCCGTCATCATACACCCAGCCTTTCATATAACCCGTTACCGCTCCAATATCCTCCGGTGTGAAAAAGGATACATAGGCGCCCTGCTTACGGCAGGCATGCACCAGTTCTTGACAGAACATCGTGATGGAGCCAAAGGGCCGATCGGTCTGATCGGGATAATCCTGGCTGACCATTACACTGATGTAGGGTCCCAGGCGAAGCGTACGGCTGGCTGAACGATAGGATACCCTCAGGACCGAGCGAGGAACAAGGCCGGTCTTGCTGGCGACCGTCTGATTAATGCGCAGCCCGTCATACCGTGGTACCGGAATGACTGTGACTTCACGGCGGAAAGAGCCGAATTGCAGCTGAAGCGGCCTTCCCGAAGGGATTTTAAGGGCCTTGAGTACCCCTTCGCCCAGCATGATGACGTCGTCCTGCAGGATGCCCGAGCCGGTAACCTGAATCGTTACTTTTTTAGTGGACATCACGGATCTCCTTCCGGGCGGCAACTTGATGTCTGATCTCGAAGTTGAACGGCATCTAAACATGGCATGTGCTTCATCATATGAGGACATATAACCCTTGGTGATTGACCCATTTGGATTAAATGCATTAATTGACGGCAGGTGATAAGTAGCCTGTTCCCGCCAGCTTTGTTTGATGGAACCGAAATGCGTGTATTAACACGGGTGAACGTTACGCTGAGAATTAAATGAATGATAAAAATGACAACCCAATATCGAGGAGGAATAATAGTGAACATTTATGACAAAGCAAATGACTTGGCCAAAGCCCTGAGAGAAAGCAGTGAGGTGGAGGAAATTACTTCGGCAATGAAGCTGATTGAAACGGACCCGGAAGCAAAGGCGATGCTGGATAACTTCCGCGATCAACAGATGGAGCTGCAGCAACGTATGATGAGCGGGGATATGCCTGCTCCGGATGAGATGGAGAAAATGGAAAAATTATTTGAGGTCCTGAGTTTGAACCTGAATATTCGTCGTCTGTTCGACGCTGAGCGTCGTCTGAGTGTCATTATCGAAGACGTGAACAAAATTATTGCAGACAGCCTGGGTCATCTCTATGGTGGCGCAGAAGCTTAAACACCTGTCCCGATTATTTACCTGAACCTTTCATATTACCGCATCTTCGTTCATAGACTAGACATATAGAGTCGATCAAGAACGAAGGAGCTGTGAATGGTGAAAAGGTTGAAAAAGGCAAAACATGTAATCTATTTGCTTATTGCACTGTCTATGCTGGTGATCGCACTGCCGCGAATTTCGTTCGCCGGTGGAATGGACTGGGTTAATATTTTTGGCATCGTCTGGGTGCTTTTCTCGTTATTGATCGTCGGTGCACATCTTCATTTTATTCTAGGTGTAGATGAAGAGAAGAAGCGTGCACTGGAAGCTGTTCGCCGGGCAAAGCTGCGGCAATGGGAGATGAAACTGCTGGACAAGCAGGAGCAGAGCAAGTCTGTATAAGGTTTGAGCAAGGCCGGTTTTCCTTTCATTTGAAAGGTACCGGTCTTTTTTTTATGCCGTTCATTGAATCGTTCATCTGATATGTTGTTTGTCACGATTGACTGGGTCAATTCTGATAAGAAAGAGACAGGGAATGGGGTTATTTTCCTTAGGTCGTGATATAATAGATACAGAATAGTACAGATGCATCTTCGGGGGTGGTACAGATGGACGGACAGGAAGAAAACGTGACAAAGCATGAACAGTTACTTCAACATATTGAACAACTGAAGGTAGGCAGCAAAATATCGGTACGCAGACTGGCACGGGAGCTGGGGGTAAGTGAAGGGACAGCCTATCGTGCGGTTAAAGAGGCAGAGAACTTTGGCCTGGTCGTGACCAAGGAACGAATTGGGACGGTGCGGATCGAGAAAAGACCCCGCGGCATGACAGAGCAGCTGACTTTTGCCGATGTGGTAACCATCGTTGAAGGCCATGTGCTGGGCGGCAGTGACGGACTGGCCAAACCGCTTCACAAATATGTGATCGGCGCCATGAAAGAAGAAGCGATGGCGCGTTACATTGACGCGGGAAGTCTGCTCATTGTTGGAAACCGGGATAACGCGCATTCCCTTGCGCTTGAACAGGGTGCAGGAGTGTTAATCACAGGTGGCTTCGGGACAAGCCGTGAAGTGAGATTGATGGCGGATGAACTCGGGCTGCCCATCATTTCTTCCAGACATGATACGTTTACGGTGGCTTCAATGATCAACAGGGCAATCTTCGATCGGCTGATTAAGAAAAAAATTATGCTGGTTGAGGATATTATCGGGCAGAAGCCCCGTCTGCAGGTGCTAAAGGTCACCAGTTCGGCTGCAGACTTTCACATGCTCGTTTCGGAGACGGGAGAACATCGTTTTCCTGTAGTCGATGAGTGGAACCGGGTTATCGGTATTGTCAGTCTGAAAGATGTCAGTGAATTAAAAGAAGATCAGAGTATTGAGAAGTGTGTTGTTCGCCGCCCGATTACGGCTTCGCTGCAAACCTCTCTGGCCTCGGCTGCTCAGATCATGACATGGGAAGGCATTGATTTCCTGCCCATTGTGGATCGAAACCGTAAACTGATTGCATCCGTTACACGCAAGGAAGTGCTGCAGGCCATGCGCGATGCACAGAAACAGCCACAGCTTGGAGAAACGTTTGACCATCTGATCTGGAACGGGTTCGCTGAAGAGCGCGGAGAGCATAACGAATTGTTTTTCCATGGATTCATCATCCCGCAGATGGCGACAGATCTGGGCACCATCTCGGAAGGGGTTCTGCTGAATGTAATGACACAGGCGGGACGTCGTGCAGCCTGGGATGTTACAGGTAACGACCATGTGGTGGATAATGTGACGACCTATTTTGTCCGTCCCGTGCAGATTGAAGATCAGATTCTGGTTCGTCCAATTATTCTGGAGACGAGTCGCCGGACCTGCAAAATGGATATTGTTATTACCCGTGACGGGAATGTGGTCTGCAAAGCGGTGATGACGCTGCAATCCATTGACCATGCCTAGAGACATGGATAACCTTGGGTTCGGACGGACAGATGAGTTCCGAAAAAAGAGAGTACCCTCTGATCGACACAGCCACTCTACCCAAAATGAACGAGGGTCAGGCTTGTACGATCGTTGAGGATACTCTCTTTTTGGGATGACAGGAAATGGGTTGAAGCGTCTTAGGCCGATTGACTGGATGCCTTTTTGGTTCCATCACCCGCATGCTGCTGAAGCCGGGCATAATAACTGCGGTTACGTAACCCAGCGAACAGGTTATACGCTCCCATAATCAGAAATAGCGCTTCCACAACCACGGATAAGGTGGAACCGGTAAAGACGAACATCAGGATAAGGGCAAGAATAATCAACATGCCGCCCATCCAGATGTTGGTCCATGAACGATAGAGGCCTACGGAGACGGGATTCGTTGTCCTGCGCGAACGAATGCTGTTCAAGGCTGAACAGACCATGGCCAGGGCAAAGATGGCGATCAGGGCGTATTTGAGTACATCGATGAACACGAAGACGCAGCTCCTTTTCTGGAAAGCATTTACTGCCTTTATTGTACCATGCAGGCAGAGGGCAAGGGCAGTTTTTTTCCGGGGGCTGTCATCCCTTTTCTAAGCCGGAACGTGCATCCGAATCTGTACCCAAACTTGCAGCACACCTTCCATTACCAGCATCGTTTTTACCTGGACGGTATATTCCTTTTCTCTGACCGTGTACACTTTTTGGTTCAGCATGATCCGTGTCATTTTGCTGTACTCGTCAATATTGAAGACATCCCGGCCCCGGAGAACCTCAAGCTCGTCTCCCAGCTTCTGCAACATCACTTTCAGTGAAGCCTCGTCCGGACCTTTGTCGGATTCCTCTGCACGGACTTTGATTTCCTTGATGACGGTTTGGCGTTTACTGTATTTTTTCAGCGTTTTAATATCCTCCTCATTCTGATGCAGCTGGAGCTGCAACTCCTGATTGTTGAGCCACAACTCGTTGTAACTCAGGTGAAATACACCATTGTACACGACACAGCCGGCGATCATTCCCAGAACAAAGACAGCGGTCATGCGCATAAGCGGGCGGTAACGTGAAAAAGGCGGAATCCTCATGGGCGCTGTCCCGGAGTCATGCTAACCCCGTCCTCCGCCGCAGACCCATTTCACCAGTTCGGTACCCATGTGGGCGCCCATAAAAGCGGATATCAGATACAGAATTTGTTTGACCGCCGGTGACAGATTGCCGTCGAGCACGTTGCTTTCGATCACCCGCATGGGATCAATCGTACCGCCAACGGCCGCCGCGAGCGCCCAAATTTTTATTTTTCCGGCGACATCAAGCATCGTCTGTGTCGGAGGCTGGAGAGAGACCACGGCTCCTATACCTCCAATCATCGCGCCGCCCAGCACGATTCCAAACGCAATGAAGAAATCAAGAATAGCTTTGGACAAAAATGTGCTCATCCGGCAACACCCCTTTCAGACCCCAGCAGCATACCTCCTGTCTTTGGTCCGTAACAGGGGGAGCGGCTTGTACTTCTATTGTATGGGCGTGCCCCCGAACGTTATGATAAAATAGAATAATAAAGCATTCTTAATTAGAGCATGTCTTCAAAACTTGGTCTGAAAATTTCGAAATTTTGGCCCGTTTGTGGCATTTAATTTAGAGAATTTTAGGGAATAACGCGTCCGGAGTTCCTTACGATGGAAAAAAGAGGGCATGGGAGCCAAATAAGATGTCCTATGTTCCTTGGGAAATCGACTCGCCATTCGGCAGGACAAGCAATCTGGAATGAATTTAGAAAGCGACTTTCGGTCGGAACCGAAAGATGAAAATACGGAAAGAAGATAGTGCAGCAACTAGCATTTGGCGACTGATGACAAGCATAGTGCTGCATTTATCACGGCGAAAGGAAGAAAAAAACATGAGTTCTTTTGTGCATTTGCACGTTCACAGTGAATATAGCTTGCTGGACGGCGCTGCGCGTATACCGGATCTCGTGAATAAGGCCGCAGATCTTGGAATGACTACGCTTGCGCTGACCGACCACGGTGTAATGTATGGCGCGATTCCCTTTTATAAAGCATGTATGGAGCGAGGCATCAAGCCGATCATCGGGTGTGAGGCTTATATGACTGCTGGGTCTCGCAAGGAACGGGGAAGCCGCAAGGATCAACCGATCCATCATCTGATTTTGCTGGCCAAAAATATGACGGGTTATCGCAATCTGATGAAACTGTGCTCGATAGGACATTTGGAAGGCTTCCACTACAAACCACGTATTGATATGGAGAGTCTGGCTGCCCATCACGAGGGTATTATCTGTCTAAGTGCTTGTCTGGGCGGCGAGGTTCCCCAGCATCTGCTGCATGGACGAGAGGAAGAAGCACGCCGTGCGGCGCTGCGTTACAAAACTATCTTTGGTGCCGATTTCTATCTGGAGTTGCAGGATCACGGGCTATCGGAGCAAAAAAGAGTGAACCCTCAGCTGATTCGTCTCGCATCAGAACTTGATATTCCACTGGTTGCCACGAATGATGCCCATTACCTGTCAGAAGAAGATGCCGAGCTGCAAGATGTATTGATCTGTATCGGAACAGGAAAGACAGTAGATGATGAGAATCGGCTGCGCATCGGAACCAATCAGCTCTATCTCAAGAGTGAACAAGAGATGGCTCGATTGTTCCCCCATGTCCCCGAGGCCCTGGAGAACACGGTTCGCATCGCGGATTCGTGTGAGCTGCAACTGGAATTCGGCAAATCGATTTTGCCGGAGTACAGACCGCTGCCTGAAGGGAAAAGTCCTTCTGCATATTTGCGTCAATTGTGCGAAGAGGGAATGGAAGAGCGCTATACTGCATCATCGCGCTGGACGGACACAGAGCTCAGAGCCGAACTTGAACAGCGACTGGATTATGAACTTCGGGTTATCGACAGTATGGGATTCTCGGATTATTTTCTGATTGTATGGGATTTTATTGCCTACGCCCACAGGCAGGGAATCGTTACGGGCCCGGGACGGGGGTCCTCGGCGGGAAGTCTTGTGGCCTATACCTTGCGTATTACGGATGTTGATCCCATGAAGTATAACCTGCTCTTCGAGCGGTTTTTGAACCCTGAACGGATCTCCATGCCGGATATCGATATCGACTTCAGCGATGAACGACGGGATGAAGTCATTGACTATGTTGCTCAAAAATATGGCAAGGCCCATGTGGCCCAGATCATTACCTTTGGTACGATGGCTGCCCGGGCAGCCGTTCGGGACGTCGGACGTGCACTGAATGTGCCTTACGGCGAAGTGGATAAGGCAGCGAAGCTGATTCCTGCTCAGCTCGGCATTAACATTCAGCGGGCGATGGAAGCCACGCCTGAACTGAAGGCTCTGTATGAGACCAAGCCGAAAACACGTGAGTTGCTCGACATGGCCATGAAGGTGGAAGGGATGCCTCGCCATGCTTCCACACATGCGGCGGGGGTTGTCATTTCCCGTGATCCGCTGACGGATGCCGTTCCGCTTCAAGAGGGCAGCGAGGGAACAGCATTAACACAGTATTCCATGGAAAATCTGGAGTCGATTGGATTGCTCAAAATGGACTTTCTTGGTCTGCGAACCCTCTCGATTATTGAACGCTGCCTGCGCTGGATTGGCGAAAACGGTGAAATTCCTGACTTTCGACATATTCCGGACGACGATGCACTGACGTATGAGATGCTTGGCCGAGGCGACACCATGGGCATCTTCCAGCTCGAATCCGCGGGGGTACGCCGCGTCCTGAAGGAGCTTAAGCCAAGTGTATTTGAAGATGTAATCTCCGTCGTGGCCTTATATCGTCCAGGTCCGATGGAATTTATATCCAAATACATTCAGGGTAAGCATGGACAGATCGAAGTGGACTACCCTCATGCCGATCTGGAGTCCATCCTCAAGGATACGTACGGCATCATTGTATATCAGGAACAAATTATGCAGATTGCTTCCCGGATGGCGGGTTTCTCTCTCGGTGAAGCTGATCTGCTCCGCAGAGCGGTTTCCAAGAAGAAACGGGAAGTACTGGATCTGGAACGTGGACATTTTGTTCAGGGCAGCCTGAAGCAAGGGTATACCGAAGCGGAGGCAGATCTGGTCTATGACATGATCGTCAAGTTCGCCAACTACGGTTTTCCACGTGCCCATGCCGCTGCGTACGGCGTGCTGGCTTTCCAGACGGCTTATCTAAAAGCACATTATCCCATTCATTTTATGGCATCCATGTTAACAGCCGTGATGGGCAGTCACCGGAAAGTAGCGGAGTACGTTGTGGAATGCCGTCGCATGGATATTGAAGTACTTCCGCCGGATGTGAATGAGAGCGGTATTCTGTTTACACCTGTGATTGCATCATCCCGCAGCACCAGGGCTGGACAAGCGGCGGAAACCCAACGTTTAGTGGGAGAGCAGGGTGAAGATGGTACAGCAAGTCCTACGCTGGAACACGCCGTACATGATGAAGAGCATTATTCGGGACAAGCGGAGTACGGTGAAGCTCCTCTTCCAGATGACCCGGGCCCCGCACTAGACGAAGACGGTGGTGCATACGAGTGGCAGGCAGCGACGGCTGTATCAGAGCAGTCCGAAGATCGGATTAATTCAGGCGTGATGACCGTTTCTGCGGCCGAACGCCTGCAGGGGACTGTAGAGGCGGAGTCCTCGCATTCCGAACAGCATGAAATGTCTGATGTACAGGGGAAAGATGGATTGTCGGATCACAATTCGGATCTAGATAAAGCAGCCGGGGCGATACGATTTGGGCTGGCTGCGGTGAAAAATGTCGGGACCCAGGCGATGGAAAGCATCATGATCGTTCGACAGGAACGACCATTCGACAGCTTGCTCGATTTTTGTCGTCGTGTCGATTTGCGTGTATGCAACAAACGAGTGATTGAATCGCTGATTCAGGCAGGAGCGTTTGACACGCTGCCAGGGCACCGGGCCCAATTGCTGGCAATGCTGGATGAGACCGTGGAAGCGGCGCTGAAATGGCGGAAAGAGCGTGAGGATCTGCAGATTCAATTATTTGATTTTGTGGAGACGCCGAACTGGGAGATTGAATACCCCGAAATTCCGCCATATTCCGCAGGTCAGCAGTTAGAACTTGAGCGTGAACTGTTAGGCTTGTATCTCTCGGGTCATCCATTGGATGATTATGAGGATGTGCTCGAATCCAGCGGCGCAGATCGCATTATGGAGCTGACGGAAGCGGCTGACGATACGATGGCGGTCGCAGCCGGGATGGTCGTGTCTGTGAAGTCGATTACGACGAAACAGGGGAAAGCTATGGCGTTCATGGAGCTGGAAGACCAGATTGAACGCTGTGAAGTGGTTCTCTTTCACGAAGTATGGCGGCGCAGCCAGCAGCATGTCGGGAAAGGTGAACTGCTCGTCGTGCGCGCCAAGGTGCAGCAGCAGGACGAAGGGTTTAAGCTGCTGGCTGAGGAAGTGGCGCCGTTGTCATCGGCGGCACTGGAACAGCAGCTGCGCAGCCGCGACCGGCGCGGCAAGCCCGGCAGCGGCAGTGCTTCGCGCCCGGCGGCTCTGCCACGGCAGGC
>NZ_BCNM01000001.1 GCF_001514495.1 Paenibacillus pabuli NBRC 13638 | reverse complement strand
CCGGTCAAATCTATATGAAGCCGGAGAACGTGCCGCTGAGTACGTTTTTGAAAGCTGCCATATCCATGCCGAATATTGATATCAAGAATGCAGAAGAGGCCGCGAAATTCAATGCCGTGTCCCTGAATTCTGCACAAATCTTCATCGGAGCTTTGCCGATCTTGCTGATCTATCCCTTCCTCCAAAAATTCTTTGCAAAAGGTATCGTCATTGGTGCTGTGAAGGAGTAAGTACATTCAGGAATGGGAGGGCCAAAGTTCATATGAAGAAAAAAAAGAAATCAGCAGTACTGGAAGCGATGGAAACGGACGCATGGTCGTTATTTATAAATAATTTGAAAAACTCAATGTATATGTAGTAATGACTGGTAGCTAAATTTAATTTATATTTTCCGGAGGAATCAAATTGAAGAAGAATTACGAAAATGAAATTCAATCCTTATTACTTAAAATGACCATAGAAGAAAAGGTTGGACAACTTCAGCAGTGTGGACCATCTTTGGTAGGAGCATTTGATGTAAGCTTCGAAGAACTGGTTAATATGGTGTTTGACGGAAGGATCAGCAAAGCCGATTTCCAGATCATGATGAGTACAGCTAAACAGGATTTTCGCGAGGAAGACTTAAGAGCAGGCAAAATCGGTTCCTATAATGGACTAAATGATGCGAAAAAGGCTAATGAGCTGCAAAAAATAGCTGTAACTGAAACGCGTCTAGGTATTCCACTTTTGTTCGGATACGATGTGATCCATGGCTATCGCACCGTAACACCAATTCCGCTTGCAGAAAGCTGCGCGTGGGAGCCTGAATTATGGAAAAGAACAGCAAGGATCTCGGCAGAAGAAGCGACGGCAGGCGGTGTCCATATGACATTCGCTCCAATGGTGGATGTAGCAAAGGATGCCAGATGGGGCCGTGTCAGTGAAGGGGCAGGAGAAGATGTTTTACTGTCATCCATTTACGGTGCTGCAAAAGTAAATGGATTTCAAGGGGATGATTTGACAAAGGAAGACGCGATGGTGGCCTGCGTTAAACATTTTACCGGTTATGGTGCAGCGGAGGCGGGGAAAGATTACAACCGGGTGGATATGTCGATGCAGCGTTTATTCGAAGAATATCTCCCGCCATTCAAGGCTTGTATTAAAGCCGGAGCAAGAGCGGTCATGCCCGCTTTTAATGATATTAATGGAATGCCATGTACGGTGAATTCATGGCTCCTCACAGGTGTTCTTCGAGGTGAATGGGGATTTGACGGAATGACGATTAGCGATGCGAATGCCATTGCAGAATGTGTCACTCATGGAATTGCAGAGAACCTAGCAGATGCAGCTAAGCAGGCCATTGAAGCCGGACTCGACATGGATATGACCTCGAATGCTTACAGTGAAACGCTGGCCGAACTGATTGCTAACGGTGGTGTGAAAGAACAAGTGCTGGATAGAGCTGTGGCTGATATCCTGCGGATTAAGTTTGAACTGGGATTATTTGATCAACCGTACCGTACTTCGGAAGCACGTGAGAAAGCTGCTATATTGAAGCCAGCCTACCGTTCCCTGGCAAGAGAAGCTGCAGAGAAATCCATCGTTTTGCTGAAAAACGATAATGTGCTGCCTTTAAAAAATGGGGTGAAGCTTGGGTTAATGGGTGAGCTGGCCAATAACCGGGAGGAAATGACAGGAGCCTGGGCCATCAAAGCAGACGGACAAGACTGTGTAAGCCTTGTCGATGCTTGCAAGGCTCAAGGAATTAACTTTATTTACATGGCTGAAGATACAGTGATTCCTGAAGAGTGTGATGTTTATGTCGCTTCTATTGGAGAATTCAAAAATCAGAGTGGTGAAGCGGCCAGTCGTGCTTCTATTGAGCTGCCCACAGAACAGATCGATTTATTGAAGAGATTAATAGAAACAGGTAAACCGGTGATTGCCGTTCTGTTTAATGGAAGGCCCCTAGCAATCCCATGGGTAGCGGACAACGTACATGCAATTGTCGAGGCATGGCATCCGGGTGTAGAAGCAGGGAATGCCATCTTAGATATACTGTTCGGGATAATAAATCCATCCGCTAAATTAACCACAACCTTTCCTTATTCCAGCGGGCAATGCCCGGTTTACTATGCACATACTAATACCGGTCGCCCGGGAGGAAAGAGTAAATTCACTTCAAAATATTTAGACACACCGCTTGAGCCGGTTTATCCGTTTGGATATGGCTTAAGCTATACAACATTCCTATATTCGGATCTGCAGGTGAGGAAAGAGCATGAAGGAATCAGAGTGTCCGTTAAGGTAAGGAATACCGGAGATCGCGATGGAACTGAGATTATTCAGTGTTATATCCGCGATATCGTGGCGAAGCGTGTGCGGCCTGTAAAACAGCTGGTTGATTTTACGAAGATTCCATTGCAGGCAGGAGTGGAAAGCGGAGTCGATTTTCTAGTCCCCTATAAGGCAATGGGCTACTATGACATGAGTATGAATTATGTTATTGAAGAAGGAGAATTTGAAATTTTTGTGGGAGGTAATTCAGAAGATTGTCTGTCAAGTAGGTTCTGGCTGTAAAACCGTAAAACTTGCTCTACTGCGATTTTTCAGAAAAAGAACATAGCGAGATCATTACTTATTTACATCGAATCGAAATCAATGAGTTAAAAATAGAAGGGAAGGGTCTTGTAGTGCCAAATAAATTAAATGATGTTCTATCCGGAAGGGAAGCTAACTATATCTTGCCGTTTTTTTGGCAGCATGGAGAAGATGAAGTGGTTCTTCGGGAAGAAATGGCCCGGATTCACGAATCGGGTATAGGTGCAGTATGTGTTGAAGCACGTCCGCACCCCGACTTTCTTGGACCGAACTGGTGGAGAGACATGGATATAATTATAGAAGAAGCCAAGACACGAGGAATGCGAGTATGGGTTCTCGATGACGATCACTTTCCAACAGGTCACGCTGCCGGCCGGTTAAAGGACGCGCCGGAAGAATTGCGCCGCGTTTTTCTATCTAAACTGCATATTGATGCTCTAGGACCAAAGGCGGGCTCATCATTTGCTGTGGCCGTTCCCAATCTTCCCGGATTTTATGAAGCCGCCTCGTCCAACCTGACTGTCATTGCGGTTCAGCGGAACTCTGTTACAGGCGAATTATTAGACGAGGCTATTGATTTGACTTCACGGGTGGTGAACGGCAGATTGTATTGGGATGTACCTGAAGGATACTGGAGAATATTTACGGTTTTTGAGAATGCCATCGGAGGAGACCCTTCCAAGCGGGATTACTTGAATCCGCTTATAAAGGATTCAACCAAAGTCTTGATCGATACCGTGTATGAAGCCTTTTACTCACGTTACCAGGAATACTTCGGGAATACCTTTGCAGGCTTCTTTTCGGATGAGCCGGGCTTCTACAGTGGAAAGAATGCAATTATTACCAACTATGAGATTACCGTTGGGCAAGATAAGGCAGATTTGCCATGGTGCCCTGAGATGGAACGGCTGCTTGAGCAAGAACTGGGCTCTGACTATAAAACACTTTTACCCTTGCTATGGCAAAATGGCAGCAAGGAGGCAACTTCGAAGACTCGCTATTGTTATATGAAACTGGTAAGCATGCTATATGCCGAACACTTCACCGACCAAATCGGTGATTGGTGTAGAGAACGGAAAATCGAATATATTGGTCATGTAATCGAAGACAACAATACACACGCACGTTTGGGTGTCGGTAGCGGGCATTTCTTCAGAGCGTTGGGGGGACAGGACATGTCGGGGCTGGATGTCGTACTGTGGCAGCTTAATCCCGGCTTTGATGAAATCCCGTCGGCATGGGTTGCGGGTGAAGCCGACAACGAGTTTTTCAACTATGGTCTTGCCAAGATGGCGGCATCGCTGTCCCATCTTGATCCGAAAAAGCAAGGTAGAACCATGGCTGAAGTATTCGGTGCTTACGGTTGGGCCGAAGGTCTGAAGCTGATGAAGTGGATGACTGACCACATGCTCGTACGTGGGGTTAATTACTTCGTCCCTCATGCGTTCTCTCCAAAGGAGTTCCCCGATCCGGATTGTCCGCCGCATATGTATGCACGAGGTAAAAATCCGCAATATCGTTATTACAAACATTTAAATCATTATACTAATCGCATGTCTCATCTCCTGACCGGCGGATTGCACATCGCATCGGCGGCGGTTTTGTACCATGCGGAGGCAGAATGGTCAGGACAATACATGTATTTTCATAAACCGGTAAAGGAACTAATGCGTGCGCAGATTGACTGCGATGTCGTGCCGTGTGATTCGATCATTGCGGATGCAGCAGTTCAGAACGAGAAACTGACGTTGTTGAGCGAAACTTATGACTGTTTAATCGTTCCTTACAGTGAAGCACTTCCGAGTGAAGTATTGCTGCGGTTTATTGAATTAACGGAGAAAGGTTTGCCGGTTTTCTTTGTGGGCGGGCTACCAGCAAGAACGAGCGAGGGTGGGAAAGGGGAACTTGTAGAGCAATTAAAACGATGCAAACATGTAAAAGTAGTTGCTCTTGAAGATTTAGCGCAGAAGTTAAAAAGCTCCGGGTTTACAGATATCCTCACGGACGGCAGCTACCCGTTTCTGCGATACTATCATGTACGGCATCAGGATATGGATGTATTTATGTTCTTCAATGAACACCCCATTCAGGATATATGTACGGAAGTGATTCTACCGGTTAAGGGTTCGCTTGTCTTCTATGATGCTTATTCCAATAAGGTTATCCATACGTGCAGTGTTCAGGAAGGTGATTCTACCCGAATCTCGCTCGAGCTGTCCCCATTTGAGGCGATTGTTGTGCTATCAAGCGATTGCTTTGAACCATTCGAGACAGCGCCGGACTTGAAAAGAGATGGTGAGGAGATTCTCATTGAATCATTGTGGTCTATCTCGACAGCAATCTCAGAACAATATCCTCACTTTACCCCATGGGCCGAGCATCAAAAGTTGACCGATCTAAGTGTACCTAGTCTTCTACCAGAATTCTCAGGGACGTTCCGATATGAAACATTTTTGAACTACGATAGGCTTAACGGAAAACAACTTATTCTTGATCTTGGGAAAGTATTTGAAACAGCGGAAGTGTTCATAAACGGCACATCCGCTGGTGTCCGGATCAGCGCACCCTACCTTTTTGACGTAAGTAAGCTTATTCAATCAGGAGAAAATACCATTTCTGTTGAAGTAACCAATACGCTTTCAAAAGAGATTACGGATTTCTGTTCCCGGGTAGCACAGCATGACCCAAGTGGTCTTCTTGGACCTGTCCGGTTGAGTGCTCGTTAGAATTTTTTCGGAGTTACATGACATTAAGTAGTTACCGCATCCTGTAGCATTGGATCTCATAGACGGGTACGATTGAAGCTGTCGCTTACAAAGATGACAAGGAATATGGACGTTAAAACTAAAGAGCTAACTTGTGAATGAGGCAGTTGCCCATCCTGATTTTATCTTGAATTCAGAAGGGAACTGCCTTTTGTCAGGGTGACTTGATTCCCTTATGTCTTCCGCGTCTTACTTATACCCTATGAGTTGTGAATCAATTGCACCCTTTTACATCAGTTTATTTTCAGTTTAGTTTCCACTAATAAAATATGAAAGAACAAAGATACGGAAACAATATATTAATTAATTTGACACCGTATTGAAAAAATCAAACTAAAAGGGTTAGGAGGATTGTCTATGAATTAAAAGTGATTAAAGCGAGAGTTAATGAACTGCAAGCTAAGCATAAGTGTTATCGTCAATTCACAAAATAAGAGAGGTTATTACATGAGTGAAAATAATGGAATTCCAGAACATACTTCAGAAAAAAAAAGCTTTTTCAAGCGTTACCGAGTTGCTATCCTTATCGCGTTTATTGCAATCGCGGGCATCGGTGCTTTAGCGTATTATTGGCTTAATACCGCAGGCGGAACGAAAGTGAGTAAGCTCGGCGTTATGAAAATAAGGGAAAACGCTATTACAATCAGAAAAGAAGCGAATGAAAAGGATACTTTGGGTAAGAGAATAGTTATTGAACGAGATGGTAAGGATCCAGTAGAAGCCATCTGGTATGAACCAGAAGGACGTACGGAAGATCTTCCGGTGTTTGTCTATGCGCATGGTGGTGCGTGGATCAGCTTTGATGCAATCGATGGAGATGAATTTAATAAAAAGATCGCAGACTCAGCTAACTGCGTCGTTGTCAATCTTAACTATAGATTGCTTCAAACAGAGCCATTCCCTTACCAACAGGAAGAAATGGCTGATACGGTAAAATGGCTGCAGGAAAATGCAGAATCCTTGAAAGTTCAACCTGACAATATTGTCATTAGCGGAGGAAGTGCTGGGGGACACATTACTGCCGGTGCTGCGCTGCTTCTTTCAAGAGAAAACATTAAAGTTGCTGCGCAACTCCTTGAAATGCCCTTTCTTGACTTTACAGCACCCAAAGAGGATGATTTAGGAATTTTTAGTGGGTTTATTGGACAGCTCCATGATACCTTCTTTCCTGATGTTCCCACTGATGACCCAATTGTATCTCCTCCCTATGCTTCAGCGGAAGAACTCAAGAAGCTTCCCCCTGCTTATTTTATCCTTGGAAAGCAAGACCCGCTTCATTTGCAGGGCGAACGATATGCAAAGATATTGGAGAAGGAAGACATTTATACAAATATTAAATACTTCGATACTAATCACGGATATACAGTAGAGAAGAAGGATGAAAACGGCGAGACTGTTAGTGTAGCTGATATCGAAAATAACGAAGCGGGTGAAAAATATAAAATTGAGTTGCTCCAAAGTATATTTAATAAATGACCTATTAGCCAAAGACAGCGTAATGCCTTTAGAAGCATAATTCCTTCTCCCGAGGGCTCTCTACGAGTTCCCGGGAGTTTTTTTAATCCTGTTTACAAAAATAAGAACAACATTTGGAGTTCGCTATAGAAGCAGCGTACGCTTATGGTCACTCTGCTGTTCAATGGCGGACTTACACTCACGTATCTGGTTGCAGAAGGCTCAGAGCATTTCAGTAAGGACTTTCTTCTGAAAAGCGCACCAAATACTTTGTTTCCGGACGCTACTTTAAGCTTTGGTGTTGACGGATCAATGGTATTGAAAATCTGATATTCTTTATATTGCTTCGACTTACAAAATTAAGAGAAATACGTTTGAAGTAACAAACGATGGAAGGTATAAACTCTCTTAAATAAAAATATGGTAGATGAAAAGTTGCGGTATCTTGCCGCTGGAGGATCGGTCAAATTGGATCTCTATACTGAAATTAATACATTTAATTAATCTAACTAAACCGAAAAACACCGTAAGGTGATTTTTTGTGGTGACAAAAGTCGGTAAACCACTTTGTACTAGATATGCAAATTACAAGGCAGCGGCTTGTACCAGAAATAGTTAAAAGTGCGCTATCAGAGTTTCATTTCCGTTATATTAATCTATTCTAGGGGATGCCTATAATAAATTCAGATTTAGTAATTAAGTTTGAGGCAGTTTTCTCAGTGAAATGGAGGAGAAGCGAGTGTTAAAGCAGGATTTTAACAAAGATTGGACATTCGGAAATAATATAAGCATTATTGAAGCTTCTACGAAGGGTATTAAGAAAAATTTAAACCATGTGGATTTGCCCCATGATGCGATGATCTTGACGGAGCGCTCAGCAGATAACCCTGCTGGTTCAGGAGGAGCATATTTTCAAGGCGGAAATTATGAGTATGTAAAGAAACTCATTTTACCAAAAGAGGATCAGGGGAAAGTTGTCTTTCTAGAATTTGAAGGCGTTTACATGAATACTTTCGTTTATGTTAACGGTGATCTGGCAGGTAAAAATGATTACGGGTACACGAATTTCTATGTGCAGATCAACGATTTTCTTCGCTACGGACAAGAGAACGAAGTTAAGGTTGTGGTGAAGAACGGCTCCCAACCCAATAGCCGTTGGTATACCGGCTCAGGGATTTACCGTAATGTCAAGCTGATGAAAGCGGAACCGATTTATATTGCCATGGACGGCGTTCGGATTACAACAGTAGATGCAGAACCGGATCTGGCCGTACTCCAAATTGAGATCGCGATCAAAAATGAGAATCTGGGACTGCACACCGGTTATGCAATCACCACAATCAAGGACGCTGAAGAAAAAGTAGTAAGCGAGGAGGCGACGAAATTCTCAGTAGCATCCCGAGGTGAGATATCGGCCTGGCAGAGAATAACACTGTCGTCTCCTAAACTCTGGGACACGGATAACCCGAATCTGTACACTTGCACTACAGTCATAAAGTTGAACGACAAGGTTGTGGACGAAGACATCACGACATTTGGTATACGCAAGCTGCAGCTGGACAGCGTTCATGGCCTGCGCATCAATGGTAGGACGTTGAAGTTAAAAGGAGGATGCATTCACCATGATAACGGAGTCATTGGCGCCGCTGCCTTCAAAGACGCCGAAGAACGCCGGATTCGTAAGCTAAAAGAAGCAGGTTACAATGCAATACGCGCTGCCCACCACCCGATGGGCAGAACGCTGTTGGATGCTTGCGATAAGCACGGTATGCTTGTGATGGATGAATTGACCGACTGTTGGACGCACGGCAAAATCGATTATGACTACGCCACAACGTTTATAGAGCATTGGGAACAGGACGTGGAACGCATGATTGGCAAGGATTACAACCATCCTAGTGTTATCATGTATTCGATCGGTAATGAACTTGCGGAAATTGGTTCTCGACATGGTAACATTCTGGGCCGAAAAATTATTGAGAAGATTCGTTCACTGGATGACACCCGTTACATCACCAATGGCGTGAATCCAATCATGACCACCTTGGGAAGGATCAAAGAAATCGCAGTTGACCAAGGATTCTCTGAATTAAGCAGTTCGCTGGATAGCGGTGAGATTAATCAGGTTATGCAAGCGATGGGACCGCTTATGGGTCAATTTTCATCAAGTAACATCATTCAAGACATGATCGAGGAAGCACTGGGAGTGCTAGACATCGAAGGTTACAATTATTCACCTGAACGGTACCTCATTGAACACGAGAAGTCCAACAATAAAACCTTTGTTGGCGCAGAGTCACATCCGGCAGCACTGGACCATATATGGGAAATTGTGAAAAATAACGGATTTGTATTGGGAGACTTTTCGTGGACCGCTTGGGATTACCTGGGTGAGGTTGGCATCGGCAAAGTCAGTTATGAAGGAGACCCAGGCATCATTGTCTATGCTCCATATCCATGGATTACCGCCCAGACCGGGGATTTCGATATTACGGGTCACCGGCTTCCGATTTCCTATTGGCGTGAGATTGTGTGGGGTGGACGCGGTCACAAGCCCTACATTGCCGTGCAGAAACCTGAGTACTATGGTCGAGATGCAAAATTGAGCCTATGGGGCTGGACGGATTCCATAAGCAGCTGGACATGGCCCGGTTGGGAGGGCAAAGGAGTCGTAGTTGAGGTATACTCGGATGCTGAGGAAGCAGAACTATTTATCAATGGTAAATCTCAAGGCAGGAAGACGGTTGGAGACGATTTCAAGAAGTTTTACTGCAAGTGGGATACCACATTTGAGCCAGGGGAAGTTGAAGCTGTTGCTTACATCGGAGGCAAGGAAGTCGGACGTTACAACCTGAAGTCGGCCGGAGCACCGCAACTGAAAGTGACCAAGGAGCGCGAAGATCTGCGTGCAGGGTCAAACGATCTTTGCTACGTTAACATTGAACTTGTTGATGCCAGCGGAATCCTTAATACGGCGGTGCAGCGGAAAGTTACAGTTGCCATAGAGGGACCAGCCGTCATTCAAGGCAGTGGAACGGGAAGAGCGAGAACGGAAGAGAACTATTTCGATTCGATGCATGAGACTTACAACGGTCGAATGCAGGTCGTCGTTCGGGCTGGTGTGGAAAAAGGAACTGCTACGCTGATTATTTCCACTGAGAAATCAGAAAGCGTAACGATTGAAATACCTGTAGTGTAAGCGATAAGCAAAAACAGCTCCCCATCCTGGATCGCCAGATGATTCGGATGGGGAACTGTTTTTTTGTCATACGATTTAATAACCTTTACAGTTTTCTTAAGGATCAGAAAACAGTTTTTTAGAAGCGTTAAAAAGAATACAAGGTTGACGGTTTCAATTGCCATTACCCATTGACGGCAGCATTTTTTGTTTTAGCTATGCTGACCCAATCATATTAAGAATACGATATGTATGCTTGTATTCCTCTATATCGTCGCCTAAATGCGCCAATCTATAATTAGGTAAGTGATGTGTGTGATGGATATTAAAAAAACTAATTCTGAGAGGTTCTCATGAAAATTATTCATTTAAAAACCAACCGTGTGGTGAATCCATTGGGCTTTGATTTAGGCAAACCGAGATTTTCATACACTGTAATCGACACGAATGGCAAGAAGCAAGCGGCAGCCCGGTATGTGGTGGCGCTTGATGATGAATTCCAAGACGTTGTATTTGACAGCGGAACGAGAGAGGATATTAACAGTCTTGCCTTTGAGCTTCCGCTAGAATTGATGCCGCGAAGCCGCTATTTTTGGCGTGTAGAGGTATGGGCGGATAATGGAGAGCACGCCACAAGCGAGACTGCTTGGTTTGAGACAGCCAAGCTGAGCGAAGCATGGAAAGGGACATGGATCACTCCAAAATTCAATAAGACCATTCATCCGATTTTAAAAAAATCGTTACTGCTGAAAGGCCCCGTTGCTTCGGCTCGAGTCTATGTATGTGGACTGGGGCTTTACGAAATATATATTAACGGTCTAAAAGCCGGAAACGAATTTCTGACACCTAACTTCAATAATTATCATAAATGGCTGCAATATCAAACATATGATGTGACCGAACTTCTGCAAACAGGTCAGAATGAGATATCGGTAAGGCTTGGAAATGGCTTATACAAAGGGCGTTTTGGTTTTGACGGCCATTCGAGCGAGATCTACGGTAATACGTTTGCTCTTCTATATGAAATGGTTGTGACATACAGGGACGGCTCAACTGAGATCATTGTTTCCAATGATTCATGGACTGCGGAACAAAGTCAAATTATATCGGGAAATTTATACGACGGTGAAATTTATGATGCAACTTTTCAAGCCTCTGAAAGCTATCCCGTTAGAGAAGTTGAACTTGGCTATGATCGACTCAAGGCCAGGCTTAGTCTTCCTGTAGTGATCAAGGAGAAAAGGAAGCCTCTCGAAGTGATTCATACTCCTGCGGGCGAGACGGTCTTGGATATGGGGCAGAACATGGTAGGCTGGATCGAATATCGGACCAACGCTCCCAAAGGAAGTATCATTCGGTTACAATACGGCGAAGTGCTACAGGAAGGAAATTTCTACCGAGATAATTTGCGCACCGCAATGGCGGAACATCAATTTACGGCAGATGGACGGGAAACGATCGTTCGTCCTTACTTCACCTACTATGGATTCAGATATGTAAAGGTTGAAGGCTGGATCGGACAATTGAATTCTGAGGATTTTACTGGATGTGTTCTTTATTCGGACCTTGATGATACAGGGCATTTCGAGACCGACAATTCTCTGATCAACCGCTTGTTTCAGAATGCAAAGTGGGGACAAAAGGGGAACTTCCTGGATGTTCCGACAGATTGCCCTCAGCGGGATGAACGAATGGGCTGGACGGGGGACGCTCAGGTATTCTCTGGTACCGCCTGTTTTAATATGGACTCCTATGCTTTTTTCAACAAGTATTGCTATGACCTTGGAAGTGAACAGGAGGAACACCAAGGAGAGGTTCCGGTGGTTGTTCCTGCTGCTAATATTCGTGTGGGTGGTTCCAGCGCTTGGGGAGATGCGTCCGTAATTATTCCATGGAATGTATATCTACATTACGGAGATGTGACCATTCTTCAGCAGCAGTTTGAAAGCATGAAAGGATGGGCCGACTACATTATAAAAAAAGATACGGACTCAGGGGGACGTAGACTATGGACGGTAGGGTTCCATTTTGGAGATTGGCTTTCCCTAGACAGCAGCAATCCGGATTCTCCTTTCGGCGGAACCGATAAGGATTTCATCGCCTCTGCGTACTACTGTTATTCAACAAACATTGTGGCCAAAGCAGCGAAGGTATTAGGGCAGGAAGCAGAAGCGGCATACTATGAGCGTATTTCAAAGGAAATTAAAGTTGCAATTCAGGAGGAATTTTTTACTATAACAGGCCGGTTGGCGATCGATACACAAACTGCATACGCTGTTGCGCTGTTTATGGATTTGGTTCCAAAAGACTATATCGACAAAGTGGTTGAGGCTCTACGGAAGCGTTTAAAAGCTGACCGTAATCACCTGAAAACAGGGTTTGTCGGAACACCTTACTTAAATCATGTACTGACAAATCATGGATGTAATGATCTTGCTTATACTTTACTGCTTAATGACGACTACCCGAGTTGGCTTTATGCCGTGAAGCTGGGTGCAACGACCATTTGGGAACGGTGGAATTCAGTTCTACCAGACGGAACGATTAGCGGTACAGGCATGAATTCCTTAAACCATTATGCTTACGGCGCAATCGTAGAATGGATGTATCGTTGCATGGCGGGAATTAATCCCGTTGAGGAGGCCCCGGGTTTCCAGCGCGTGGAGCTCGTCCCGCAACCGGATAACCGGCTGAAGTGGGTGAAAGCAACAGTTGAAACCGCATCGGGCACCTATCGTAGCGGATGGGAGATTGATAAGGAAGGAAGGCTTGATTTTACTTTTGATATTCCTTTCAATGCATCTGCCCGTATACGATTACCCCATGCCCATTTAAAGGATTTAGAAATTAACGGTGTTACCTGGGAGTTTACTGACATAACCGGAGAACAACTTGAGGAAGAGGTCCTATTGGAATTATTCAGTGGAAGCTATTCGATCAGCTATTCTCCGACCAAGAGTTATTTGAGGATATTTAGCACGAAAACTCCACTAATTGAACTTTTGCACCACAATGAGGCTGCACCGCTCATACGGACAATGATGTCTGAACAGGTTAAAGTCAATCCGGATGATTTGGGCGCTTCAATCGGTAATTCCTCCCTCCGGGATTTGGCAGCGTTCTATTCATTGCCTACACATATTTTGGATCAAATGGATGAACGTTTAAGCCAAATAAAATAACATTCATCAGGTTTAACGACAGATATTCCCGAAAAAGCTATTTAGGGGATGAGAGAAATGAAGTACTTATACAAAAAAGAATTAATCAAATATACAGATAACCTGTCCATCAAAATGTACGTTTGTCGAATAGAAACTGTTCCTTTACATTGGCATCAAGAGTTGGAAATTATCATGTTAGTTAAAGGCGATCTCCAAGTTCATGCGGAAACCCATGACTATTGTATGCAAAAAGGCGATCTAATCTTGATTAACTCGAATAATGTCCATTCCTTTACGGGTACGGATTATCAAAATTTAGCCGTGATCATACAAATGGATATGAATATGTTCCAGAATCTTCATCCCCAAATTGAGAAAATGGAGTTTATTTGTAATAGTGTTACGGATCTAAAATCACTGGACAAATATGCTACTTTAAAAAGTTTTTTAATAAATATTTTACGAGTATTTCATACTAAAGAGACAGGATTTATTATTGAAATTTCCATTATCCTACAGCAAATTATCCTCAGTCTTATCAGAGAATTTGAAATAAATATGATTGATGAAGAAAATCTGGAAAAATCAAATGACAATCTGAAAAGGTTAGAACGAATCCTAGATTATATCGATCTAAACTATAACAGGAAGATAACTTTGGAGGAAATATCCAATCATGAGTATCTAAGTAAGTATTATTTCTCTCATTTCTTCAAAAATAAGATGGGGATGAGTTTTCAATCCTATTTAAAATATGTACGGTTAAGAAAGGCTTATGAAATGCTCCTGCACACCAATGAAAGAGTAATTGACGTTGCAATGATGAATGGGTTTGCTAATTCCCAGATTTTCGCTTCCAGCTTCAAGGAGCAATATGGAATGACACCAAAACAGTTTAGAATAGAGTCCAAGCATGGGAAGCTAGAGTTGAAGAACGATGACAAAGTTCAAGATCATAAATATGTTGATGAAGATATTAAACAGGCACTTAATTTATTGAAGTAAAACGTAAGACCAACTTCCAAAGTTCACTTTGTAGGTTGGTCTTTATTTTAGCAGTATTACTCGGACTCGTCTTCAAACTCAAGCAAGCCACACCATAGAACGCAACACAGGCTTATGTCATTTCTTGAGCCTATTGCAATGCAGTTGTAAGTAAAGTATTCATCTCATCAGCAGATTCTTGCATGCCCCGCATCATCCACTCCACAATCCAGCCATATAGTCCATAGGCAAAGAAAGACTTTCTATAGGCATCTATGTTTGATGATTCACCCTTGGGGCCGCAGATATCCAAAATGGTATCAAGAATCAATTCTGTCAGATGGTTACGGTACAAAAGCTGATAGAAATTGTCGTTGTCCTTATAGTGCTGAAACAGACTGCCAAAAAGGTTTTGCGGATTGGAGTTGGGGTTACTTTCAAATTCAGATCCCCATTTTTGTGTCAGATACATAACGTGCTGTCTGAGGACATCTGTTTTATCAGAGAAATTACGATAGAAGGATGCTCTGCCAACCTCAGCGTTCATTGTTATTTCGCTGATGGAAATGTCAGACAAAGTACGTTTCTGCATAAGCTGAATGAGTGTAGTCGTAATCTGTTCTTTGACATATCGGTTCTTCTGTTGATTATTAATGATGATACATTCCTTTGCTTTTGTCTCATTTTTGGTGGCTGCATTGACGATCAGTCAATTAGGTTGATACAATTGTCACATCGAAGAAGACTATAATAAATAATTCAATTTGTCAAGGGAGTAATGTATGGAAAAGTCAAATGGAAAGAAACGGCATATTCTGCGGAATACAATGATAAGCATTTTTATAGTAATTGCGGTTTTGGCTATCGTAGTTTTTGTTATGCTAAAAAACTCCGTTCTAATCAGCTTTCCGGAATTGAAGGGAAGCCCGGAAGTAGGAGAGTGGTATGCTATTACGCCGGAAGAGGCAAAATCGTCTGATGGGAGCGAATGGAATGGATTCATTCGTTTAGGAAGCGAAAATAAGGTTATGGTGTATTTCTTTGGTGGTGGAGCAAGTATAAATGAATACACTGCAGCGCATCCAAAAGACTTTTATGCAGATGTGGTAAAAAACCAAGATTTCGTCGCTAAGATGGGAATTGCAAGTGATACAGAAGATAACCCATTTAAAGATTGGACAATCCTTGTTCTTCCATACAGTACAGGCGATTTTCATTCAGGAACAGGTGAATATGCCTATTCGGATGACAAGGGGAACTCAAAAACGTTATATCATTATGGCTATACTAATTTCTCTCTTTTCATGAAGGAGGCAGTAAAGTATACTGGCACGCCGGATACACTCCTTGTTACTGGATTTTCTGCTGGGGGATTTGGAACATCACTACTTGCAGATGATGTTATTGATTATTATCCATCAACCTCAAATGTTACAGTTGCTGTTGACAGTTCTTTGCTGCTCACAGATGATTGGCAGGATATATCTGAGAATGTCTGGAAATCCCCACAACCAATATCAGAACGTCTCAATACGGACAATATCGTGCTTGACAGCCTGACGGCATTATCTGACAAACGTGGAGATAGCGTGAAAATATTGTTTGATAGTTCTGTGCGAGATGGGGAGCTGGCGAAGTGGCAGGCATATCTTGATCATGGAGAAATGTCGGCAACCGATAAAAGTGGTGATGTTTTTCAGTCAAATCTGAAAGCGATGGTTGAAGGGCTTCAAAACAATATACCAGGCGTGGGAATCTACATCTGGGATGGCCTGTCTTATAACAAGAAGCTAAACCTGACACAACACACAATCATTTCAAGTAATGTGTTTGATAAATTAAATGGTAAGAAGAGCATAAGTGATTGGATATTAGATGCAGTAAATGGTGATGTCCATAATTATGGAATTGAATTATTAGAAAAAGAATATTGATAGTCTTCCGAAATTTTATACCTACATGAAAAGCAGATAAGGAGCAGTTTATGAAAAAAGCAGGGAGATTATTGAAAATGTTAGGGAAAGTTTTGTTAATCCTCTTGGGAATATTAGTGCTAGTGGTGGTTAGCATGACGCTCTATGGTAAATGGAAATCGACGCAGCCGCTTTTAGATGAAGGCTATTCTGATGTTTACAAGACTGAAAGTCCGTTAGAACAAAAATATATCAAAATGGGAACGTATGATGTTTCTACTATTGAATATGATTCAAATGATGATGAAGGTGTTCAGACTAAAGTTTGGTACCCGACTGAATTGACAAATACCGATCACACTTATCCTCTAATTGTGATTGCAAATGCTAGCGACATGAGTGCAAGTAGATACGAACCCTTTTTTAAGCATCTTGCGACATGGGGATTTGTAGTTGTGGGGAATGAAGACCGTATGTCTAGTAGTGGAAAGTTTAACGCAGAAAGCCTTGACTTAATGCTCGAATTAAATTCAAATGCCGATAATATATTCTATGGGAAAATAGACATTAACAATATTGGGATAGCAGGGTATTCTCAAGGTGGTGTTGGAGCCATCAACGCCGTAACCGCTCAAGAAAACGGTCATTACTACAAAACAATTTTTACAGGGAGTGCTGCAAATTTTGAACTCTCGAAAGCATTGGGGTGGAACTACGATGTAAGTAAAATCACCATCCCCTATTTTATGACAGCCGGCACTCTCAAAAATGATACGGGAGAGGATAACGGAATAGGAGTAGCACCGCTATCATCCCTTATTAAAAACTACGATTTGATTACCAATGATGTTTTGAAAGTCCGAGCCAGGGCAGTGAATGCTGACCATGAAGATATGCTGGTACACTCTGATGGATATTTGACAGCATGGATGATGTACCACCTGCAGGGAGATGAAGAAGCAGGTAAGGCATTCCTTGGGAAAAATGCGGAGATTCTAAATAATGCTAACTGGCAGGATGTGCAAATATCAAAATAAGCGTAAAATAACCCACACCTATTTACCAGGATGTGGGTTATTTTACGTTGTGTCGATTTCCAGCCGTCCTTCTTTCATGAATACTGTAAGTTTCCCTGTTTTCCCACTGATTCAAGCTGTAGGTAATTCCCCCGCTGCGTTCTCTTCAGCTGCAACTTATGATAGCCGGCATAGCCATTTACATGTAGATCCCCAATGAAGCTTGTCAAGTAACTGCGTGGGTGTTCCCGCCTTGTGTCGGCTGGTAATGGTAGAATAAACAATTTTTAATACATGGTTCAGCAAGTTATAGCAAGAAGTCAATCTGTTCCCTCTCTAAAATAGAGTAGTAGGGAGGCGAAGGAGGGCTGAAATGGATTTAATTGGATTGGACATTGGGTCGACAGGAGCGAAGTGCATAATTACGAATTCTGATGGTAATGTGATGGCTCAAGCGTATGAGGAATACAGTATGGAGTCGCCGATAAGCGGTTATTTTGAATTGAATCCTCAGATTGTTTGGGAAGCAGTTCAATCCATAATGCATTCTGTAATAAGAGAGTATAACAAACGGAGTACTCATCTCGCTGGTATTTCAATTTCTTCCTTTGGAGAAGCTGCAGTTTTCATCGACAAGGAAGGCAGAGAGCTTGGGAACAGCTTGCTTTATATCGACAGCAGGGGAAATGAGCAATTAAAAGCGTTTATCAAAAAAATAGAAGCGGATGAAATTATCCATAAAACAGGCTTGAAGCCTCATTCAATGTATACGCTCTCTAAATTGATGTGGTACCGGGAGGAGCAGCCGGATATTTATGCAAAGATTCATACGTTTCTTCCTTTTGGCTCCTATATTCTTTACAAGCTGGGTGCCGGCCCTATTCTGGATTATTCTTTGGCCTCCAGAACAATGGCATTTGATGTCCGTAGGCTCCAGTGGGATGAACATATTATAGAGGTGGCTGGCTTACACAAAAGGATATTTCCGGAGATTGCAGCTCTGGGAACAGTAGTCGGTCAGATTTCGCTGGAGGCAGCACAAAACTTCGGGTTACCTTCTGATTTCAAACTGGTATTAGGCGGGCATGATCAGGTGTGCGCTGCTATAGGAGCGGGGATAACAGAAGAAGGCTCGGCTGTTGATGGAATTGGAACAGTAGAGTGTATCACACCGGTTTTTAGTAAAGAGACGATAAATCAACAGGATATGGCATCCAGCAATCTAGCTCTGGTTCCATTTATCAAAGGAAAATATGCAACCTACGCTTTTAATTTTACGGGGGGTTCTTTACTCAAATGGTATAGAGATCAGTTTGGCTATGAAGAGAAAATGGAAGCGGATCTAACGGGACGAAGTGTATATGACATTATGAGTGAGAACGTTAGTGACAGACCCACCAATATTCTGGTGCTGCCGCACTTCGCAGGATCAGGCACTCCGTATATGAATCCTTTGGCAGTAGGAGCTGTACTAGGGATTGATTTCAACACTACGAAGTCAGATTTATTTAGAGCTTTAATGGAAGGCGTTACCTATGAGATGAGGCAAAATATAGAATGCCTGGAACAAGCGGGAATCCGGATTGATAAATTACGAGCTTGTGGTGGCGGGGCCAAGTCAGATCTGTGGTTACAAATCAAAGCAGACATTATGAATAAAACGATCGTTGCACTTGATATAGATGAAGCAGGAATATTAGGCACCATCATCCTTTGCGGAGTAGCGCTTGGTGAGTTCTCTTCTTATGAGGAAGCTACACGACGTTTGGTGAAAGTGAATAAAACATTTCATCCTCAAGCAAAAAATCGGAAGCAATATGACGAGAATTACGCCAAATATAAACGCTTGTATCAAGCGGTTAACGAAGTAATGTCAAACGAACCCATGGAAAGGTAGATTTCTGACTGAACGAAAAGTAGACAGGAGATGTATAAGAATGCCTTTAGTTACGCTAAATGAGCTGATGAAAGATGCTGAAGCCAAGAATTACGCCGTTGGTGCCTACAATGTTAATAATCTGGAATTGATCCGGGGCATCATTGCTGCCGCCGAAGATTCACAATCGCCGGTAATTCTTTCCTTCGCTGAAGTTCATATTCCCCTTGTGCCGCTTGAGGTTATTGCTCCGATTATGCTAGAAGCCGCGAGAAAAGCCAAGGTTCCAGTTGCTGTGCATCTTGATCATGGGCAAGATCATGAGATTTTGATCCGTGCGATGAAACTTGGCTTTTCCTCTATCATGTTTGACGGTGCACATTTGCAGCTTGAAGAGAATATTAGACAGACGAATGAGATCAGCAAAATTGCGAAAGCTCTCGGTGTTTCAGTTGAAGCCGAGCTTGGCAAGATACTTCGCCCCGAGGGCGGCGGGGATGAGGAAGAAGAGGAAGAGTATGATCCGGATGATATCTACACCAATCCAAAGGAAGCCAAGACATTTATAGAAAATACAAATATTGATGCTCTGGCCGTCGCTTATGGAACCGCACACGGCGTCTACACCAAAGAACCTGTCCTGGATTTTGACCGTCTGCAGTTGATTAAGGATATAACCGGCATGCCGCTGGTGATGCATGGAGGATCCGGACTGGATGAAGCAGCCTATGTGAAATCTATTCAATGCGGAATTCGCAAGCTTAACTACTATTCAAACATGGCATTTGAGGTGGCCAATACAATTCAGTCGAAATTGAATGAAAATAGAGCTCAAAACAAAAAAAGTTACTATCATGATCTTTCTAAATGGGCCATGGAGGCCATTCAGGAGGACATTGTACGAACTATGAGAATTTTCGGAAGTGCGGGAAAAGCCTAGAGCTTGACCAACCAAAATTTGAAGGAGCTACAGTGATGGTAAGACTTTATGGCAAGGAATGGACCCGGCGTGAATTGGAGTCGAGGGTTGGCAGAATGGATCAACTTGGTGGAGTACAGCGTTTTGTTATGAGGGAAGGACCGGAGGCAGGTCAAGAGGCCTTTCAAGTGCGTACGGGTGCTGGACTCTCCTATTGGGTTCACCCCAGCAAAGGGATGGATATCTCGCTAGCTGAATTTTGTGGTATCCCGGTTAGCTGGTCTGCAAGCAATGGGAATCCCCATTCTTCTTACTATGACGCTGAAGGAAATAACTGGCTACGTTCAGCTTCAGGCGGTTTGCTGATGACTTGTGGCTTATCACAGGTAGGAGCATCGGGACAGGATGAGTATGGATCATTTGGCTTGCACGGACAAATTCATCATACTCCAGCCCGTCAGACTTCCTATTACGCAGAATGGCATGGAACCGATTATGAGATGTTCACACGCGGAGTGTTGGAGGAAACATCGATTTTCGGCCATACACTTCGCCTAACTCGTACAATCATAAGCAGGCTTGGGGAGAACCGTCTGAAGATTATGGATACTGTCGAAAATGTAAGTTTCATACCAGTGCCGCACATGATGCTATATCATTTTAACTTCGGTTTTCCTCTACTAATGGAAGATACGATCATTGTATTGCCGGAAAGCAAATCTACCTCTCGTGATGCAGGGATGGATATGTCCAGGTTACACGAGTGGCAGGCCCCAGATCCTCTTTTTACGGAACAAGTTTACTACCATGAACCATTAGAGCAGCAAGAGAAGATCAGTGTCCAGATTATTAGTCCTTCATTCCCTGTAAACGATTTTAATTCTTCCTCAAAGGGTCTCACCGTGGAATTGAAGTGGGATCCAGTAACGTTACCCAGATTGGTACAGTGGAGAATGCCAGGTGCTGGTGAGCATGTACTGGGAATAGAACCGTCCAATTGCTGGACCAAAGGTAGAGCGGAGGAGCGCAAGACCGATTCGTTAAGGATGCTTCAGCCAGGAGAAACCGTTCAATATGAAATTGAATTAAATTTTAAATCTAACTAAGTGGAGGATAACGATATGTTGCATGCTAAACCTTATGTATTTTGGTTCGTGACAGGAAGTCAAGGTTTGTACGGAGATGATGTATTGTCCAAAGTAGAGAGTAACTCCAAAAAAATGATTGCTGAATTGAATCATGAGGCTAACCTTCCATACTCCATTCAATTCAAAGAAGTAGTCACTACTCCTGAAGCGATTCGCCGTGTTTGTCTTGAGGCAAACTCCAGTGAAAACTGTGCGGGCATCCTAACATGGATGCATACCTTCTCACCAGCTAAAATGTGGATCTCTGGATTGAATCAATTGCGCAAGCCGTTGCTTCATCTGCATACCCAGTATAATGTGGACATTCCTTGGGACAGCATCGACATGGAGTTTATGAACTTGAATCAAGCGGCGCATGGCGACCGGGAGTTTGGTTTTATTGGCGCACGCCTCGGAACGGCAAGAAAAATTATTGCAGGGCATTGGAAAGATGAAGAGGTACGCACAAGAATTGGTGCATGGATGAAGACCTCCGCTGGTTACACCGAGAGCCAAACTATGAAAATCGCCAGATTCGGTGATAACATGCGCTATGTGGCTGTGACTGAAGGGGACAAAGTCGAAGGACAAATAAAATTCGGGTGGACTATTAACGGATATCCAGCGGGTGATTTAGCCGAACGCGTTAAAGAAGTGAGTGAAGCCAAGGTACGGGAACTGATGGATGAATATACCGAATTGTATGATTTCACTGATAACGGTCGTATTGAAGGAGCTGAAAGAGAGGCAATCCATGAACAGGCAAGAATGGAAATTGCTCTGACTGAATTCCTGAATGAAGGTGGTTATACTGCGTTTGTAACCAGCTTTCAGGATCTGCATGGTTTAAAACAGTTGCCCGGGTTGGCGGCACAGCGTCTAATGGCAGCAGGTTATGGATTTGGCGGGGAAGGAGATTGGAAAACGGCAGCCTTGGTACGGATGATGAAAATGATGGCCGATAACAAAGGTACTTCTTTCATGGAAGATTACACGTATCATTTGCAAAAAGGTAACGCGATGGTACTGGGTTCACATATGCTGGAAATATGCCCGACACTAGCAGCAGACAGACCGAGAATTGAAGTGCACCCTCTATTTGTAGGCGGTAAGGGTGACCCCGCCCGTCTGATCTTTAATGGAGCAAGCGGCAAAGGGGTTAACGCAACCGTGGTGGACATGGGTGACCGTTTCCGTTTGATCGTTAATGAAGTGAATGCGGTACAGAATGAAAAACGCATGCCTCACCTTCCCGTAGCCAGCTTGCTCTGGAAACCCGAACCGTCATTGACTAAAGCGGCAGAGGCTTGGATTCTTGCAGGGGGCGCACATCACTTTGGATTCTCTTTCCATGTAACGAGCGAGCAGCTTAAAGATTGGGCGCGCATGGCAGGAATTGAATGCCTAGTTATCAACACTTCGACCACGTTGGATTCCTTGGAGAATGAAATCCGCTGGAATGATCTCTATTATAGATTGAATCACTAGTTAGTGTTGGACTTGAAAATCATTTGAACCGAACAAAGCCAATTATAATCTAGGGTCTACCATTAGTTTACTAAAACTGTTGGTAGACTTTTTAACTACATAGTGGCGGATTTAGTTTTACCACTCATCACTTTAGCGATTTTTTCCAGTAACGTTATTTCCGATTTTCCAACCTCAAGTTAAAATGTACCCATTGTAATCGTAAAAGAAGACAACGGGGAGGACATCTTAAAGTTTAAGAAAGTCGCCAATTTAAATAGTGAAATAGTGAATTTCTTTGGTGTTTTCGTAACCGGAAATTTATACGTCCTATTGATTATATAGTGCTTACTAGGCTGTTACTTAACGATGGTAAGTTAGGTCATATCATCAGTTGGTTCTTTGTTAAGAGAATTTTGACCATACTTTTCCCCAAATTGTTCCACACTTTTTAATATAGGAAGAAAATCCATTCCTTTTTCGGTTAAAGAATATTCCACTTTGGGCGGAATTTCTGAGAAAACATGGCGCTCGATAAACCCATCTTTCTCTAATTCTCTTAGTTGCTTAGTTAAGGATCCTTGTGAAATATTAGTGAATGTGGACTTAATCTCCCCAAAACGTCGTTTTTGCGTTGAAAGAAGCCAAAGAATCATAATTTTCCATCTTCCTGAAAGTACATGTTGGGTATGAATTAAACCATATACAATTGAGTCTCCATTGATTAAATCAGAGTTGATACCATCCTTACAGATGCGGCCCATAGTATATCTTCCTTTCTCTCCATTAGTACTAAAAAAGTGACTAGGTCACATTTTTTTGCCTACTTCCAATGTTAAAGTGATGTGTTTATTATATGAAACATCGATTACTAACTCAACGATGGTATGTAGGGAGCTAGTGGTAATTATCTTGGATTGGTATGAAAGGAGTTTTTTTATGAATAGAGTAACCAAATTACTGGGGATCAAGTATCCCATTATATCTGCAGCTATGAGCTGGGTTACCTCGGCTAAATTTGTTGCTGCAGTCTCGAATGCTGGAGGAATGGGAGTCCTTGGGCCCAACGCTGGACAAAACAACTCCGCGAGGAGTTTGGATGAATTTGTAGAGAACGTACGAAGTGAGATCAGGAAAGTAAGGGAGTTGACGGATAGACCGTTTGCAGTCAATTACATTTTACCCTTCGATGCTAATGGTACAAGTTCATTCACTAACGCATTGTTTGATGTTTTAGTTGAAGAGAACGTAAAGATAGTTGTAGTAATCGGAGTTATAATGCACCGAAACGAAATAGAAAAATTAAAAAAACACGGTTTCACAGTAATTTACCGCCCAATTAACCCAACAGTTCAAAATTTAATTGAAGCTGAGACTGCAGGAGTAGATGCCCTTATTGTAACTGGAAATGAAGCAGGAGGCCATATTAGCCAGTATGAAATTAGCCTGTTTACGCTTGTCCCTCAAGCGACAGATTCTTTGAAGATCCCCGTTATTGCAGCAGGAGGAGTTATCGATGGCAGAGGGGTAAAAGCTGTGATGGATTTAGGCGCAGAAGGAGTATACATGGGCACTCGTTTTGTAGCGACTCATGAGAATCCTGCCAGTGATGCGGCCAAGCAAGCAATTCTTCAAGTTACTAGTGATGAATTTCTCAGACTTGAAGGAGTTAATGAACGAACCATCCCTACAATTGGAGGTAAGAGAGCCTTTCAACTTATTAAAGAAGGAAAACACGATGAAGCTGGAACCTATATAAAAAACGGATTTAAAACGGGATTACTTGACGGAAATCTGGAGGTTGGTACAATTTCCATCTCTCCATCGGCAGGAGGGATCAAAGAAATTAAAACTTGCAAACAGGTTATAGATGAGATTGTTAATGCTATTTCATAACGAAAAAAATCTTCTGAAACATCTAAAAACGAAGAATATCATTTCATAAACCAAAAGTGGTGACCATTTCCGGAATCCACTCGGGAAAAGGTCACCACTTTTATGAAGTTTTTTTGTCTTTATCTAGATAATTATTTAAGATATTAACTTTTAAGAGGATTTAGTTTCAATTTTCTTGGCAGCTGGAGAGAACAATCCAGCGATCAATACAGCAATTATTACTACAAGCAGGGCATAGAGCAGCCCTACTGATTCACCTAAAAGTCCAATGAAAGGGGGCCCAACCAAAAAAGCTAAATAACCTAACGTGGAAACGAAAGCAACTCTCTCTGTTGCACCATTGGGATTATCTCCAGCAGCGGACAAACCTACCGGAAATCCTAAAGATGCACCGATTCCCCATAAAAAAACTCCTGCTGCAGCAAAGTAGAAATTAATATCAAGTATCACAACAGCTAATCCCGATACGGCTATGATTGCAGCTGATACCAATATTGGAACTCGGCCAAAGCGGTCTAGTAAGAAGCCACCGGACATTCGGCCGATTAGCATAGCTAATAAAAAAACACCGTATACAATCGTACCTGTAACATGAGTCACCTGGTAAGCATCTACAAATAAAATGGGTAACCAATCATTTGCCGTACCTTCTGCCAAAGCCATTCCCATAACAATAATACCAATGTAAACTAGTCTTAACTCTTTGAAGATGCTAACCTTGGTTTGTGGAGAACTGACTGAATGATGATTAGTTATTAGGTCTACTTTTCCTGTAGCCGTCGGTAAATACTTTATACAAATAACTCCAAACAAGATAATCACAAAAGCAATGATTATAAAATGTATAAAGACAGGAATTTTTACCGATATGGCAAGTGAGCCTAAGCCTACTCCTAAGAGAGTACCTCCACTAAATGATGCGTGAAGAGCGGGAAGTAATGTTTTATTGGTACTTCGCTCAAGTGCTGCTCCCTCCACATTTTGAGCTACGTCTATAATTCCATAACCAAGCCCGAAAACAACAAGACCTGAGAAAACAAGCAGCTTTATAGCCAATAGAATACTAAAACCCGCTATAAGCAATCCTAAAGACAAAATGATAACGCTTAAGGCAATTGCTTTTCGTGCTCCTATATGACGGATCACCGAACTTGCAGATACAAGACCAACAATTGCGCCCGCCGCAATTCCAAAAATGATCCAGCCCATTATTGACGTAGATGCATGAAGAATATCTCTTACCTCAGGTGTTCTCGAAGTCCACGAAGAAAAAGCCATTCCCGACAGAGCAAAGAAAACAAACAAAGAAATTTTCCACTTGTTAATATTAAGAATTATTGTTTTATTATTATATTGTTCCACAAGAGTACCTCATCTTTAGTATTTTTTGATTCTGATATTCGTTACTGATATACCTTGACCTTGTTACTGCCTCCGTTTCATTCATAATTAGAATTATTGTTTCTCTAAACTCTTTTTATTAATTTATCTCTATTTTTCAATACATACTTGCAGTATAAAGTGAATTTGTAGTACAATATCGCCGAATTTCAGGAGGTGTTTGGATTGCAGGGGGCCATATTAACTAACGAACAATATAGGGAAGTTGCCACTCACGGTTCAATCAATTTCCCCATTCAATATTATCTAGACGATACGTTATATTTTCATAATCAAACCATTAACCGTCATTGGCATCCTGAGTTAGAGTTTGCTCTCATTCAAGAAGGGAAAGTTGATTACTGGATAGGTGGGAACAAACGAACACTTGAAGCAGGGGATGGGATTTTCGTCAATACTCGAGTCATTCATGGTTATGAAGCTATAGAAAGGGCGTTGGTTCCAAATATCGTTTTTTCTCCGGAATTCATATCAGGTGGAAATCATCTTGTCTTTCAGAAATTTGTGCAACCCATAATGTTTTCAACGATTTCAGGACTTTTCTTAAATAGAAAAGTGAAATGGCAAGACGAGATTCTTCATTCTTTAAACATAGTGTTTGAATTAATGAATTCTAAGAATATGACAAAAGAACTTGATCTTCAGGTATTAATGTCTTCCATATGGAAGACGCTGTACTTGCATCAAGAGTCTTATGAAAATTCATCACATTCTTCAAATTATTATATTCTTCAAACCCGACTGCAACTGATGTTAGATTTCATATATAAAAATTATGAAAGAAAAGTTCGCCTTACCGATATTGCAGATGCAGCGAAAGTAAGTAAAAGTGAGGCATTACGTTGTTTTAAACTAGGTGCTGACATCACCCCAGTTGAGTACTTAATACAGTATCGATTATCAAAAGCAAAAGAATTACTCTTAAATTCAGAAAAAAATGTTACCGAAATCGCCTCACAAACAGGCTTTGAAAACGTTGGATATTTTAGTCGAATGTTTAAAAAATATTATGGAGCGACACCAAGATTACTACGTAAAACAAGTCTACAAAAAACAGTAGATGTCTTACCTAGCAATCATCCACATAGGTAAATAAACTATGGTTCTGAGGTCAGCGGCTAATCAAAATACCAAACTTGTGCTTCGGATTCCAAAGTAAAAGGCTCTTAAATGTTTAACCGTAGATTCGAACAATCCGAAGAACTACAGAAGCGGTAAGCATAACGTGAGTATACAAAAACCTGCTGAAAAATATCTGGTTAGGAGATATCCGTTATGAAATAGTATTGCGCTACGACTGCTTCGGAGTTTTTTGCTGCGAATAATCAGGAAGTCAATCGAACATTTACCAATGAGATAACTTAAAAATCGTGAAAAGAGTTTCATTAAGCAGACATCAGCAGACACTTTAGAGTGTCTGCTGTATTTTTTCGTGAAGCTTAAAATAACGATATTATTGTTTCGATTTCTTTATATCTGCTTCCTTTCCTATAGTTTACTATTTAATTAACACACATATATATGACGGAAAAGGAGTAACTTTATAGGGGCTGCTTTTAGCCTATTTTGGACTTCTCTTTTTTTGCTCGAAGGGTATCCCTATCATTATTCGAGTCAGACTGTCTGTTTGGATTAGTTGGTGTGGTTGGAGCCTTGGGTGTGCCATGGATTGGATGCTTTATTGATCTGTTTATGCCATCGCAGGTCATCGGCATCATGACATTAATTCTCTTGCTTTTGTTTGCTTTATTTGTCTGGATCGTCAGTGTTCTCATTCTAATTTTGAGGATTATACTTGTGGAGTTGGGCGTTCAAGGCGCCCAAGTCATGAATCTAACTCGCATTTATTCGCTAGATAAAGGTGCTAAAAGTAGACTTAATACTGACTTCATGGTTAGCACATTTTTCGGCGGAACTTATGGATCAACGTTAAACAGTTATTTGTGGAGTATCGGTCAATGGACTTGCTAGATGCTGTGTAGTCCCAGCTTCAATTGTTGTATGGGGATTTTCATATCTTAAGAACCGGAAACTTGATTATAATATCTGATGAACTTCTTGAATCATTGTTCAATAAAACAATGAAGTAGGGAGTTTGATCAATGATATGTAAAGTAACTCGCTCTCATTTAGTATGAGGCACCAATTAAATATTTGAATTTTCCCTTGATAGCGCTTTTAAAATCGTATATAATGTGTTTACAATAAATATTAGGGTTGTTACTGCACAGCAGGCAAAGCCTAAACTAATCCGTGCTAAGTGATATTTAGTTCTGGATTGTTTAGGCTTTTTTGTTATTAAAAAAAACAAAGTGGGCGAGATTTTGAGAATAAAAAAAATATTTAACAATAATGTTGCTCTAGTTGAAGGACCCAATCGATCCGAGGTTATTGTTATTGGGAAAGGACTGGCATACCATAAAAATCCAGGTGAAGATATAGATCTGGCTAGAATTGAAAAAACTTTTGTAATGGAGACCAAAGAATTATCTGAACGGCTTTCAACATTATTAAGTGAAATTCCTCCAGAGCATCTGGAATTAACGGATCAGATTATTCGATACGCAGCGAGCGATCTGCAAACTTCCTTTAGCAACAATATTTATTTGGCTCTCACCGATCATATTAGTTATGCAATAACTCGCTCTGCACAGGGAATGAGCCTTAAAAATGCATTGCTCTGGGAGATACAAAAATTTTACCCGAAAGAGTATCAAACTGCTTTGCATGCTCTACAAATTATCGAAAACAAAACCGGGTTTACGCTGCCTATTGATGAAGCTGGTTTTATCGCCATGCATTTTGTGAATGGACAGCAGGACGGTCAGGAAATGGAACAGACCGTGCTCGTTACCCAAATGGTTCAGGGAATCCTTAATATAGTGACCCTTCACTACGGAATCGAATTGGATGAGAATTCGTTAAACTACAGTCGCTTTGTGACTCATTTGAGATATTTTTCGTATCGCACTATGCGTAATGAGACGATTCCGAGCGAAGATGATGAACTCTACAAACAAGTGGTTTCCAAATATCCCGAAGCTTTTGACTGTAGTGAGAAGGTTAGAACTTACTTACAGGAAGAGTATAAGATTGAAACGACCGAAGCTGAAATGGTTTATTTCATGCTCCATATCAGGCGCGTGACCAGCAGGAACTAATATTTACAATATAGATCAGGGTTGTTACCATTCGTTGGGCAAAGCCTGGATAAGTGATAAGTACATTTTATTGGTGTGCTTCCTCACCTATTCAGGTTTTTTTATTTTATATACACCCAGAATAAGTTAAAAGGAGCAATGTGATGAAGTACGAAAAATTAGCAAAGGACATTATGCAAAATATTGGTGGGGAGGAGAATGTATCCAATCTTGTCCATTGTGCAACTCGGTTAAGATTTAATCTTAAGGACAACCAATTGCCAGATAAAGAGAAGCTGAAAAGCCTGGAAGGTGTACTGACCGTTGTCGAAAGTGGCGGTCAATTTCAAGTGGTTATCGGAAATGACGTTTCACATGTATACCAAGAGATCAAGAAGACCAGCAACTTGGATCATGGGAATTCTGACTCCGCAGATGCGGAACTACCGAAAGAGAAGTTGATGTCCAGAATTTTTGCAGTAATTTCCGGGAGTTTGTCTCCACTGTTGCCTGCAATGGCCGGGGCCGGAATTCTTAAAGCCTTTTTAACTCTGTTCATTTCTTTTGGGTGGATATCTGCAGAAAGTGGAACTTATCTTATTTTGGCTGCAGCAGCGAATGCCGTCTTTTATTTCTTGCCTATATTCCTAGGTGTCACTGCATCCATCAAATTTGGTGCTAATCCTTACGTCGGTGGAGTGATCGGTGCATCGTTAATGGAACCAAACTTTACTGGGTTATTGGCCAATGGAGATACTTCATCCTTCTTGGGTATCCCTGTAGTTTTAATGGATTATTCCGCAACGGTCTTCCCGGTATTTGTTGCTATTTGGATTTTCTCTTACGTCGAAAAATGGTTTAAAAAAATCATTCACAAAGAGCTTCAGACGTTTTTGGTTCCATTGTTGTGTATGGTCATTATTGTGCCACTCACCGCGATGATTTTTGGTCCGTTTGGAGTGTACATCGGAAACGCTATCGCAGATGCCATTAATTATCTTATGGGTGTAAGTGGATTGTTAACAGGCGCTGTCATTGGTGGATTAATCTTTTTCCTTGTTGTTTTCGGTCTTCATTGGGGCATCATTCCGATCGTTCTAGCGAACCTAACGAATGGAACAGATCCCATTCTTGCAATGTGGGCAGCCTCCAACTTTGCCATGGCTGGTGTAGCACTTGCTGTCTTCCTTAAGTCTAAAAAAGAAAAGGCACTAAGATCCATTGCCGGTTCTTCTACGTTAAGTTTATTGCTAGCCGGTGTCTCTGAGCCAACGGTCTACGGAATATTACTGCGTTACAAGCGTACAATCCCGTATGTCATTATTGCCGGAGCTATTGGTGGGGCCATTAATGGTGCATTCCATACGTATGCTACAGCTTTTGTTTTCCAGAATGTTTTCTCCATTGGTGCATTTGAACCGGTTGGTTACTACTTAATTGGAATCGCCGTTTCGATGGCAATGGGCTTGATTCTGACGATTCTTTTTGGTTATCAAGACAAAAAAGAAGTTGCAGCGAATAAACAAGTCAAGGTGAACACTACTGAAAATGAAAAAAACATGGATCAATCTGAAGGAAGTGCAAGTCCTGTTGAACCGATTTTGAAAAAGGAAGTGCTTCTCAGCCCATTAACTGGAGAGGTAAAATCATTGACTGAAGTTCCCGATCCAGCATTTGCGGAAGGTGCTATGGGGAAAGGGATTGCTATTGTTCCGACCGTTGGGCAAGTACTGTCTCCAGTGAACGGCACCGTGGGCACCGTCCTCAAATCAGGACATGCCGTGATTCTGATGTCCGAGAATGGGGGAGAAATATTGATTCATGTAGGCATCAACACCGTTCAATTAAAAGGTCAACATTTCACGCCACGAGTGAAGGCAGGAGATCATGTCAAACAGGGAGATCTATTGATTGATTTTGATTTGGAGAAAATCAAGGAAGCCGGGTACAACCCGATTACCCCTATTATTATTTCGAATACTGCCGACTACCTGGACGTTATTGAGACAACAAATTCTTCGGTTACAGCACAAGATAAATTGCTAACGCTTGTTGTCTAACAAGAAGAGAGGAGGAAATACTTTGAAAACTGTACCATACACATTTCCTGAAAACTTTTTGTGGGGCGGCGCAGTAGCCGCCAATCAGGTCGAAGGGGCTTATTTGGAAGATGGAAAAGGATTGTCCACGGCAGATGTATTGCCGCATGGGATTACAGGTCCAATCTTGGAAGTGCCCGAAGGCAAATATCCTTCTCATGAAGCCATAGACTTCTATCACCGTTACCAAGAAGACATTGCACTGTTCGCAGAGATGGGTTTCCGCTGCTTTCGTACATCCATTGCGTGGTCAAGGATTTTTCCGGAGGGAGATGAGGCGCTTCCTAACGAAGAAGGACTTCAATTCTATGAGCGGTTAATCGACGAGTTGCTGAAATACAACATAGAACCTGTCATTACCATCTCTCATTATGAAATGCCATTAGGACTATCTAAGAAATATGGTGGCTGGAGAAGTCGGAAGATCATTAGATTTTATGAACGTTATGCAAAAGTTCTGTTCGAAAGATTCAAGGGAAAAGTCAAGTATTGGATGACGTTTAATGAAATAAACATACTTGCTCACTATCCTTTTACAGGCGGTGGAATCATCGCACGTGAAGGAGAAAATAAGAAACAGCTTCAATATCAAGCTGCACATCATCAGTTCATTGCGAGTGCTCTTGCTGTTAAAGCATGCCATGAAGTTATGCCAGAGGCTCAGATTGGATGTATGTTAGCCTATATTCCTGCATATCCGTTAACGAGTGCCCCTGAAGATGTTTTTGCTGCGCTACAAGGAGAGCGGGAAATCCTGATGTTCGGAGATGTACAAGCTAGAGGGGGATACCCTTCGTATGCTGCACAATTTTTCAAAGAGAATGACGTGGTGCTTGAAACAGAAGCCGGGGATGATGATATTTTAAAGAGTTATCCTGTGGATTACATTGGTTTCAGTTACTATATGAGCCGTGCAGTTAGCGCAAATCCGGATGGGAAAGAAACGACGGCCGGCAATCTATTCGGTGGAGTAAAAAATCCATATTTATCTTCATCGGAATGGGGTTGGCAAATTGATCCGCTTGGTTTAAGAATTGCTCTAAATCTATTGTATGATCGTTACCAGAAACCATTGTTTATCGTGGAAAATGGTCTGGGAGCAATAGATAAGGTAGAAGCAAACGATGTCATTAATGATGATTATCGGATTGACTATTTGCGCGAGCATCTCTTGCAAGTTTCCAAAGCAATTCAAGACGGTGTTGATCTGATGGGATATACTAGCTGGGGGCCTATTGACCTGATTAGCGCATCTACGGGAGAAATGAAAAAACGGTACGGATATATCTACGTTGATAAAGATAATGCTGGCCAAGGAACTCTAAGAAGAATAAGAAAGAAGAGCTTTAACTGGTATAAGAAAGTTATTGAATCAAACGGTTCGGACTTAGACTAGAAGAACCAGATATAATATAACTGTTGAGAAGAATCTTACTATCAACCTCTTGGATCTCTTTCCAGGAGGTTTTTTTCGAAAATTTTATGGGGTTATGTTAAGTAAAACAAAGGATAACAACCTAGATTATGCTCATAAATGGGCTGGCGGAGAGGAAGATACTAAGGTCATTTTCGGCCAGTTGAGAAAAGCCGGGTTGGACTACATTAATGTAACCGCCGTGTATTTCTGAGCCATTGTTCCGTTTCCTGGGTCATTTGGATTCGTTTGTTCGCGTCTGGCTCACTTTCAATCTTACGTAATCGAATGTGTAAGTGCTCATAAATCTCAGGGGATAGGTGCCTACGTACGACGTGACGATCATCAAACATAAGACGTATGAAAGAAATAACCGAATTATCATCAACAACAGCGTTAGCTAATATAAGATCCGCGGCATCGATTATCTCTGGACGTATAAACTCTTCATAATCTCGAACCTCAACATTGATTTTTATTCTATGATGTTAGAAAGCTTGGCAGGATGAGATTATTCACGTTAATTTTTGTTTTAATCTTTAACGGGAAACGTTAGTCAGGGTCAGAAGCAATCAGGTGTTGATATCTATGGAGATCTTGCTAACGGGTTTATCTTAAAACGCTGTTTATATTTTGAAAACTCAAACTACATATAACTCAAGTTATATATAGGAATTATAAGAATTTGTACTGTTAATGTCAGTTGCAAATATGTAACATGTTTTATAACATATGATTCGAGAAATCCCCTTAATCCATGTCATATCAGACACAACAGACTTTAATTTAGCTTTTTCGTTTTGTGTGTTACGAATATCATAATACCACCTCTCAATTGATGGAATATTTAGGTGATTATACTGGCTGCATGTGGTACTATTTTACTAAATATTGTATAGATTGGAGTGAACAAATGTGAACGATGAGGAAGAATTAGAGATACCAATTCCTGTTATTCAGAAGAAAATCACAAATGCTGATTTACTCTTAGGAAAGACTATTGAACCGATTAAAAGATTACAAGTTATTTCCGAAGATGACTTTGAAGATTTAGTTTGTGAATGGGCTACAGGATATCTTGCTCAGACATATGTAAAGGTTCGCCGCTGTGGGGGAGCCGGTGATATGGGTAGAGATGTAGTTGCATATTCAGTCTATGACAAGAAGGAGCAACTTATATGGGATAATTATCAATGCAAGCATTACGATAATGCTCTTACTCCCAGCAATATTTGGATAGAACTTGGAAAACTTTGTTACTACACTTATATTGGTAAATATACTGTTCCTAGAAAGTATTACTTCGTAGCCCCAAAAGGTGTATCTACAACTTTAGGAGATTTAATAGATGAGCCTGAATCTCTAAGGAAAGGACTCATAGCAAACTGGGAAACAAAGTGTAAGAAAAAGATTACCATTAAGCAGAATATTGAATTACAAGGAGATTTCTCTGATTATGTTTCCTCCTTCGATTTCACTATTATTGATAGTGTTGAACCACAAAGATTAATCGAACAACATGCTCAAACTAGATATTTCCCTTATAGGTTTGGTGGACTTCAAAAGAACCGGCCTCAGCCAGTGCTTCCTCCTGAACAAATTGCGGAAGATGAGTTGTTATACATTACGAAGCTCCTTGAGGCATATTCTGATAGTCATAAAGTAAAGCGGATTATTGTTAAAGAGCTTCCTGAACATCATAACTTTTTTAACCATTTTGAAAGGCAAAGGAAATCTTTTTATTCTGCTGAATCACTAATGAGGTTTGAAAGAGATACACTTCCTCCTGGTGTAGATGCTTTTAAAGAGCTGAAGGAAGAAGTTTACGATGGCATAATAGATATACTTGAGTCTGAACATGAAGATGGATTTGAGAGAGTCAAAAAAGTTTGTCTAGCAGCTCGAAACCTAAATGTACCGAGTTACCCTCTATACAATTCACTGAAGGGTAATGATTTGGCAGGGATATGCCATCATCTGGCTAATGAAGACGAAATTAAGAAATGGGTGAACTAATGGCAGAGCATTCGGCGAATGATATGGCTTTTAATTCTCCATTGGAGATTGGATTAAGAGCTTTAATTATATTATCAGTGAATCAGCCGGCTTATCTCGATTTGCAAAGATTGGTTTACTACGATTACTTAGTATTACATACCAGGGATATCGGTGATCCCAATTCACCGGATTCAATTCACCCTGCTACTCCTCATCGTTCAGGAGAAATTGTTGTTCGAAGGAAAGCTATGCAAGATGGGTTGGATTTAATGTACAGTAGAACCTTATTAGAAATTGTTTTTGGGGGAAATGGTGTTTCTTATATAGCCACGGAATTAACAAATGCTTTTCTAGATCTTTTTGAGTCTGAGTATTATAAGTTATTACGGAACAATGCATTTTGGGTTAGTCAATTTTTTTCAGAATACTCGGATGAAGAACTAAAAGGATATATTGATAATAAACTTGGAAGTTGGGGAGGAGAGTTTATGTACGAAGCTCTTACAAGGAGTGGTCTTGAATGATTTACGGCTTTGAACTTAGAAAGCTCCGAATTATAGGGAATGATGAGAAAGTTTCAGAGGTTTCGTTTAAGAGTGGATTGAATGTGATTGCAGGCCCGTCGAATACAGGGAAAACTTATATTTTTGAATGTATTAACTTTATGTTAGGTGGTACCGAGTTACCTGAACCCATCGATGAAGCTAAGGAGTATCACACTGTCCAGCTTGAGATAATCAGCCGTAATAACCAAGTCTATACTCTTGAGAGAGGACTGACAGGGGGAAAAGTTAAAAAATATAACTCAGCTATTTCGGAAATTGAATCTAATAGCAAATTTACAGAATTAGCTCAAAAGCATGCGAAGAAAGAAAGCGTATCCAGTTTTCTCATGAAGTTGTCTGGCTTTATAAACACAGAGTTATTTGTAATTAAAAACAAGGGAACTAAGGAAACTCAAAGGTTCAGCTACCGTAGTTTTAACGATTATATTCTTATTAATGAGGTTGAGATCATTTCAAAGAACTCACCAATTCAATCTAAAAATAACAACCAAACCGCAGAGGAATCTATTTTTAAGCTTATCATCTCAAATAAAGATGATTCTGTAACACGAAATACAGTAAAGACTGACAACCAAAATGGTTTTTTTAATGCTCAAATAGATATTATTAATAAACTAATTTTGGATATAGAAGCGGAAATTAAATTATTAGAATTGCCACAGAGTGACCACAATTTATCTGAAGATATTGAACAGTTGTTATTAAAACGGAGTGGATTAAGTTCGGAAATCGAAACATTAACGGAAAAACGTAAGATCTTCTGGGAGAATATTCAAAGTAATGAGTCTAGGCTACTCTCTACTAATCAATTAATCAAGAGATTTTATCTCCTGAAAGAACAATATGAGACTGACATTAAAAGGTTATCATTCTTGATTGAAGGGGATCATTACTTTTCGATGTTAGACTTTGAAAGGTGTCCTCATTGTAATCAACTAATTACAAATACAGAAGATTGCGACCACGTAGAAATTAAACAAAGGAAGGACTCATATACGAAAGAACTTCTTAAAATAAATAGTCATCTTAAAGACCTTAATGATGCACTTGAGTCTATGGAAGGTGAAAAAGCTTTACTGTTAGAATCAACCTTAGATGTTAATCTAAAGTATGAAGAAATAAGTATTAAACTCGATGAGCAACTCTCTCCAAAGATACTATTCATTCAAGAGGAATTGACAGCATTTCTAAAAAAGCAAAAAAACATAATTGAATATTCTGGTTTTCGATCATCGATTGAAAAACTGATGAATGAAAGAGAATTAATAGCAAGTAAATTAGTTTTAACAAAAGTAGACGAACAGAATCAAACTGTTGAAATGGACTACACTGGATTAATAGCTGAATTGTGTGTGCATATACAAAGATTTTTGACTGATTGGAACTTTCCGGATTCTTCTACTGTTGATTTTGATCCTAAAAATAAAGATGTTCTTATATCAGGAAAAGCAAGGAGGTTATTTGGAAAAGGATACCGATCTATTAGTTATGGAGCCTTTATTATAGGATTAATGGAATATTGTATTAGTAGCGCTTTGCCTCACCCAGGATTTGTTGTCCTTGATTCCCCTGTAACCTCCTATAAGGAACAAGATGAAAACGAAGATAAGACGCCTGAAGAACTGCAAAACAAATTTTTTGAAGAATTAGCTCAAACAAAACGACAAGTAATTATATTGGAAAATAAAAAACCTCCAATATCTATTTTAAAAAAAATAAATTACATTGAGTTTACAAAAAACAAAGAAGTAGGGAGATATGGTTTCTTTAATGTATAACAGCTTGTATTTCTTTCAATTAACAATTCTTTTTAATGTTTGTTATTGGGAAATGTGATGAGTATAAGCTGGTATGAACTCACTATCGAGACATGAGATTGAATAAAATTTTCTTGAACCGTTAAACCGTTGATCTGAAAATGATCGACGGTTTTTTTGTGAAAAGGGGCTAATTAATAAAACGTTGTTACATTTATTTATAACAACAACAATCAACTATGCGATAGGCATTTTGACTTATTACGTTTGTTATTTTGCTATGGTAATTAAAATCTCTACTGGAGAAGAAGTTGTTACTGGTGGAGTTCAAATAATGGCGAAGCTGGTGACTTAGTATGATTTGAATCCATCACTTCCTCGTATACCTAATATAAATATTTACCTCTTGCACAAAGAACGTATGTTCGTTTTATAATATATACAAACATACGTTCTTAAATGTACAGGAGTGATTTCAGTGTTGGCTAAGCAACGAACCATTATGCTCCTCTCGATATGCAGTCGTTTTATGCTTCAGTTGTCGAGGGACAAGAACATCGTTCGATTTCCGATTAGGTGTATATCTAAACATTACGCACACGCACTTACAAGTTCATTAAATACCCATAATACATAACAATGTTCAAATAGTTAAAGGAAAACTGACACGATGAGAGGTTAAACATGGTCGGCTAGGCATTAAACAAGCGAAATATCAGACTGAAACTGGCAGTTGAGAACAAGAACTTGTACCGATTGCCGAGAGGGACATGAACAAACGACCTCATTCCCACGCCGATAGGTGTCCAATGGAGAGAGTTGTACTTTGTTTACCTAGATAAAGATCTTAATCCAGCGGAAGCTTGGAAAATCAAACCTACTTATAGGGTTGCTTTTTTAACCTACCTTAGTGGAGTCACAAGTAGGAAAATCACAATCCAAGAACCAGGTAAGAAGCAATCAGGAACACGGGAATTGCTTGTAAATAAAGTTCGATATTCAACAGATATTACTACCGAGCTTCTAAAGTTAATGTAAGTGGAGTGAGTTAGAGAACCACAAGAAGGGGCTGTCCTAAACAGGTAGCCGTATTTTTATTTCCATTGAGCGTGGATCTTGTCGGTTCTTGCTTTCGGGGCAGGAGTTAAGTCCCTCTCTGGTGAATATTTAAATATGCTAATGCATGTGAAATCAACGTATGGAGTGATCGTATGACATCGAAGATTAATTGTCCGCTTTGCGGTAATGAAGCAGGACAAATGAAAGACAGGTCAGATGTTTACCTGATAAACTGCCCGAATTGTGGTGACTTCCAGATCACCCACGAGTGCTTAGAGGATTTGCCTGCTGAACGAAAACTTCTACCACAGTTGATGAAGGTATCGGCATTCACTTGATACCGCACAATCAACAAAGAGCCGGTAGCAACACTATTCATCGGTAATCCTAACGGCTATACAGAGGGGTATACGATTCATCAAATCGTTGATCAGTTCCCCTCAGTACCGAAACGCAAAATAAGAGCTCTGCAGAATCTTCAGGCTCTTTCGAAATATTGGGGTGATGCAGTAGCAATTGAACGCAGGGACTACTCCGTATTCTTCCCTGAGGTAAACGAAGAACAGCCGAGCTTGATGATGGTACGTACTTTAGTCGAAGAAGGCTTAGTCACTGGTGAGGTGAAGTTCCCGACACAACTTACGTTATTGGAAAAGGGCTATTCGCTCTTGAGGGATCAAGCAGTTCCTGCAGCTCCATCGCCAGCATCTAAAGCTCCTGTAATAGAGGAGCCGACTCCAGTCGCAACTCAACCAAGTAAGTTGGATGGTTTGCATCCGAGAGTGTTGGGGGTCGCCAAAAGGCTTTTCGAAGATGGGCATTATCGTTCGGCTGTCCTCGATACTTATGTAGCGTTGGATAATGATGTTCAGCTAAAAAGTAGGCTACAACATGTTGGTACAGAACTAATGCAAAAAGCTTTTACAATTAATAATAAGAAGGGGACTACTGAGAGGGCAACTATTCTTAAGGTAGCTGGCGGTGATGACCCACAACAAGGTACCATGTGGTTATTCTCTGGCGCTGTGATGGGAATTCGGAACGTCTTAGCACATGACTATACGATACATCCAACAGAGCAGGAAGCGTTAGAACAACTTTACTTTGCATCGATGTTGTTCAGTAGACTCGATAGGGCTATGAATGTTGAAGCGGAGCAACTCATTGCTGAGATTACTCAGCTGAGTTTCAAGCTTGACGGAAATAATTGCTACTCTTACGCATCACAAATAAGAGGATTCCTTGCTTCTTCGAGTGATTATGTTGATGCTGAACTGCAGAGGATCTGTTTCGGTAAGATCTTTGAATTAATTAAAAGTACCTTTTTCAATGACCAAAATGTGGGTATCGATTTGTTATTAGAGTTGGATTCATCAATCTTTGAGCTCATTACTTTTGAAGAGCATATCGAGTTGATCTGCGCCATTTATAAGACAATTTGTGGTAAATTTAAGTCTCACTCTGCGTTAGCCTTAATTGAGGATGGATTTGAGCCTATAACAAAGAGTTTGAAACTGTTTCAGAATCATCTGCTCTCTAGCGATGAAGCGCTTCAAAGTGTATTAAAAAAGATTGAGTGTAATGATGACTTTTTAAGGTCAATTACGCACAATTCTGGTTTAGAGTTTATGGTCGCATTCCTCCAAAAAGTAGTCGATAATGAGTTCGTGTTGAGAAGGAATGACTTGAGTTCTCTCAGTTATGAATTGAATCGCGTAGGAAAAAAAGGTCTTGAAGAATTGACTGAAAAAATCAACACGATGAACGAGGAACTTTATAAATAACACAAACCGTTAATTGAATTCATAGACTCAGTCGCATTCACAAACTAACGCTATGTAATGCTTGGATGTGGCGAGAGTGGGAATGGCCAAGGAGTATCATGACAAAAAGTTATATATTATCTAAAGCAATCTGAAATACTTTTAGTCACATAGACAAATGATAAATTGTCCGGGGTTCGGCATCTACATCCAGCCGAGCCCCGGAGTTTTATATATTCTGCTTCAAATGATCTAATAATAACAAATAAGGAGAAACCAATGAATTTGAACGACTACGAGAGAACGGCCTAGAAAAAGGAGAATGGATTTCGGTGTTAAAAACTGAGATACTCACTGTAAGAACAGGGATCATGAAAATTCATGAGTTTGGTGGCCCTTCCCGTGTACAACTATCCAAAATACTGACAATGTTCAACATTGAAGTTGTGGAAGAATAGCTCGTTATATAAAACCTTTTCACATAACCCGTTAACCCCATATGGTACAATAAGGAATGAGTAGGAGGTGCTATTTGAGTGAAAAAAGATAGAAACACTGGAATGGTTCGTAAAGTAGACTCTTTTTAGGTAGAATTGTGCTACTTATTGAAATGAGACGAATACTTGGGATTGAGGTTGGCGATCCCTTTGAATATTTTCTGGACGAAACAGACGACAAACTGATACTAAGAAGATATCGATCCCAGGAATGCATGTTTTGTTCATCTATTGAGGAAGTATCATATTTCAGAGATTATTTTATTTGCAGAACATGTCTTAATCAGATACCTACATATGTAAATTCGTTAGATAGGGATCATGAGCGTCCAGTACTTCCACCTGACGAAACATATTACGACCATAATGAAATATCACAAACCAAGAAGCAGAATCGGCGTGAAGTTGCTCAAATGCGACTAACGAAAGTCATGGAATAATACCCAAATGCATCACAGCAATAATGGGCTGAAATTCTTGGCATATCCCAGGGCAGAATCAGTCAAATGAAGAAACAAATGAAAGAAAATAATAAATAAATCTGAAAATTCTACATGAATTCCGATCATTACTCGATTAAAATCGAATGATCTATACTATAACAGGAAGGTATTAAAATTAAATAAAGAGTAGCGTGTTGAGTATGAAAAAAGAATTAGTAATGCATCCAGGAATCTATCGGTTTAGATGGCCGTATATACCAGGTCCAATGGTGCGAAATGAAGAAGGAAATGTCATTATCTATGACTGCGATGTTGTCATGAGAGTCGGGCAAGAGGAAGATTCAAAAGAAGGAAAATTAGTTACCATTATTATCACCTCAGATAGACCCCCAGGCGTTCAAAATAGCATTGAACACATTGCAACAAAAATTCGGATTGCTTTCTTCGATCAAATCTTTCATGAGAACCACTGGGAAAAATCCATAATCTCTGAAGATAGAATCCGCTGGATTGAACAACATCTATTTTCAAAAGGAAGCAATCCAGGAGATACTTCCGCAGATCAAAGCTTAGAAGTTACAATGGAATGGGATGCCAAAAAGCACTTATATCGTGATCCAAAGTGGACAAATACATCCATTAGATACAACTAAGTCGCAGCATATCTGGTTTAAATCTTTAAAAAGTATTTGGAGGACTATATGGGGATCGAAGAAAAAGAGGAGGATATAAAAATGAACAAGGAAATACGTGAATTTCTGTACGAAATAGAGGAGCCCTTTATCAAGTTTCTGTACAAACATCACACATATCCAAACTGCTGTCATATATCATCAAGTTTAGTTGCAACATATTTAAGTTCGCACACTAATCAAGAATTTAAACATAAATATTATCGTGCACCATATTCAATAAACGCTCATTCGTGGGTTCAATGTGGTGATTATATTTATGATCTTGTCTGGTACCAGGATAGCTTAGAAACTAATACATATAAAGAATTTGAGAATGAGCTTACTACATCTAAACCAGATATATCCAGTTATTTTAAGCATCTGCGTAAAATTGAGCGTCCTAGTGATTCAGTATTCCATCTTAAAGACAAAGAAGGAATTGATAATAATCCCATGTTCTCCTACTACAACGAGCAATCAGCAATTGAAATACTAAAACAAGAGAACTATAATGGTGGCACATCTAAGCTATCAGTAGATGAATTTATGAGATTTGCACGAGGTAACTCAGAAAAAATAAAATCTAAGTTAACTGAAAAAGAGAATCCTGTTACTGGATTAATGACACTTAAATGTTTGTTATAAGCTGTCGAGGGACACAAGAACATGGTTCCATTGAAGTCGCAAGATGTCCAAGGACAAGAACATTGTTCTATTCAAAGTCGCTATTACAGCACATAACGGTATCATTGACGATCGCAGCTCAGGCCGTATAAAGGCAGTTGAATACAAGGTCGCGCCACTTCCCAATTATGGAGGCACGCCATCGCTAATTATGTTTACATTGGAGGAGCTGACAGAAGGGACTAGAACTCAGTATTTATGTCAGTTTCCCGAACGTATAAAATATTCAGACGGCGAGTTGACCTTTAAGGACAATCATCACTACTTCACAGTCAAACGACAAAAATAATTGTTTTCCAGATGGCGCCCTAGGGCGTCTTATTTCTGTCTACGATTTGATAACAAAGCGTAAAGTGGGTTTATAGAGTGATTGGACACTCGAAGCCACCTCAGATACACTAAATGAAATGAGGAGAGTGTTCATGAAAAGACGATTTAGATGCCCCGTTGCGGCGAAAAAGGAGTATGTCGTAGAAGTGCGAATGTAGTGTTCGTTTTGTGTTGTCATAATTAGTGAGAATTATATATTTATGCATTAATATACAATAGATTTAAAGGAAACATATTTTGAGAGTAATTTAATTATAGGGTATTCAGTACATTAGAAATTGAGTTGTTATTTAGAATGAATTGATACAGATTCAGGGGGAATAAAAATGAATTTTATTAAACGGATTTTTGGTATAGAAAAAACAAAAAAGCAGAATGATAATACAAAAAAATTCAAAGATCCGGGTGATTTGTCTTTAGGAGAACAGAATCGTTCACTTTCTAATGATGTATCCTATGAACTATCTATGAAGAATGAGCTGGGGTTGTCTTTATACTCATCCCATGTAGGTGTTCCTACTGGGAATACGGCTACTGATTTTTACGTGTATGAATGGTTCATCAAGAGCACAGGTGAAGTATTCTATGTCGGTAAGGGGCGCGGTAACCGGTTTAAAGATTTCCACCAGAGAGCATATGAAGCCGAAAGAATTCGTAATATGTATGATACGGAAAATCGATTTATTGGTATGGGATTAACAGAAGAACAAGCATTGGAACTAGAGACACAAGAAATGGTTAGGCTTCTAAACGATACTAATGATAGATTAACGAATCGTATAATACCGCTGTTTACTAAACGCGGTAATGGATATGAACGTAGTCTTAATACCCCTCTACTGTCATTTGAAAGAGCTCCTCATCAGTATGCAAATGAGATTGAGGAACATTACTTCAACATAACCTCACGTCCATTTGATAAAGTTGAATATGATAACTTAAAAGCAGTAGTTTTTATTACCCGAAATATGAGGAATGAGCTGAATATCATATATAATGGTAATCCAGACAAATACATAAGTGAAACAAAGAAATTATTATCAACCAGTGGGAATAAAATACTCAAAAGTCAATTTGCAAAGTCGGTCACATCGTGGATTTATATTGGAGATGAAGGTGTATCCAGGGTTAATTTAGATCAAGAGAAAGCATTAGAAAGGCTCGGGATACATATTCCTGTTTATCATCTTATAGATGTATGGAAGCTTTTAAAAGAAAAATGGGATGTAGTGGAGACAAATTCTGTTGAAGAAATTCCAATATATCCAATCCATAATCGAGTCTTGCTTCAAGATATTAAGCATTTGAATAACTGGGAAAAAGGTTTCGATGAAGGGTTCTCATATTGGGAAGAAGGCGAAATAGAAAGAAAAGAGGGCCGTCTCGAAAAAGCTATTGAACTATTTAATATTGCAAGATATAACGGATACAATGCTCCAGCCTTATATAAATCGTATGCAATGTCCTATCGAAAATTGAAAGACTACGATAATGAGATAGCAATATTAGATGAGGGCCTCGTACGTTATCCATCTCTAGAATTAAAGGAGCGTAGAGAAAAAGCTCTAGAGTTAAGACAAAAAATAAATAAAAAATAAATAGGCCCTTGGCTTGTAACATCCAATTTGATTGAGAACTAGGCACAATCAACAAAGAAGATTGAACGAGCGGGTATGCTAGTCGGTATACATAAGGCCCTTCGAGAGAAGGGCTCTTTCAAAGATACGGCTTCACTCAATATTCTCAAATGAATAACTTTAAAGGCTTGTTCTGATAACACGACCTTATAGCTTGATAGTGGCTTTCATTATTAATCAGCAAATTACCTTCTGTCACATGTTGATTATTGAATCCTCCAAGTATTTTTCAAGCTCGTCATTTGGTCTTATCATAAAAGTTAACTTATTGATTTAACATTAGATATAAGGAGGGTAGTAGTATTCAATATTTATATAGTGATGTCGAATAGTTACATAATGGTAGAATCAAGGTCAATTTATATTTGCTAACGGCGCAGCGAGCGCTTTTATCCATAATTTCTCATATTTAGACAAAGAGGATCTAGAACGGGAAACTACTCGTACAAAAAAAGTTGAAATATTGAACAAAAATCTTTGAGGTTCATTGTTTGGATAAGCAGTTCAAACTTCACCAAAGATTGGATCTGTCTAACATGAAGGTTAATCTCAATACTAATTCTCGGCAAATTTGCTACATAGCGGGATTATGCGGACGATTGATTTTACAATATATACAAAAAGAAAATATTGGAATAGAATTAAATCATAATTTATGTCATGGGAGTGATTGAGAGTATGAAAAAAATTCAGATTTCTACTAAAGGAATAAAAAAGTCGCTTAAAAAATATACATACCTGCAATCGATCTCTGAATATATTTGGAACGGTTTTGATGCAAAAGCAACTATAATTGAGCTCCAAACATTCCAAAACGAGTTAGGTTCTATTAACGAAATTCAAATTATAGATAATGGGTATGGAATAAAGATCCAAGATCTAGAGGGTAAGTTCACCCCCTTCTTCGAGTCTGATAAATCAATAGATCCTAATCTAAGATTAAGAAACATGCTATCCGCTACTCATGGAAAAAATGGTATTGGGCGTTTGACATTTCATCGTTTTTGTTCCGAAGCCGAGTGGATAACAGTCTATAAGGATGAATCAGTAAAAAGGAAGTACTCAATACATATAAAAGAGAATAGTCTGGACACTTACAATGTCACTAATCCAAATATAGTGGAAGAAAATATCGGTACATGCGTTATTCTAAGAGGGATTTACGAAACAAGTATTGATATAAGTGAAATAAAAAGATTTCTTTGTCGTGAATTTGGATGGTATTTAGAATTATACTCAGGGCAGGGGTATAAAATTAAACTAAACGGTGAGCTCCTAGATTACAATAACATTATAGGTGAAATTGAATTTGATACATTTGAGTTTCCTCAGATAGATAGTTCCTTTTCTGTTAAATATGTGCGATGGAATGAGCGGTTGAATCATGAATACTCTAAATATTATTTTATCGATTCTAACAATAACGAGAGACATAAAATAAACACTAAATTTAATAATAAAGGTGATTCATTTTATCATAGCATTTATATTCAAAGTCACATTTTTGACGATTTTTCCTTTGACGATATCCAAGATGGACAACAAGTAATTTTTGGTTACAACACTGAATCAGATGAATATAAATTTATGATTGAGAGATTGAACGAATACCTTAGAGAAAAAAGGAAACCATTTCTAATAAAATATACTGACGTTGTTATTCAAGATTTCAAGACTGTAAATGCATTTCCAGAATACGGGGGAAATCCATGGGATGAAGTTCGTAAGGAAGAGCTTGAGAATTTAATACGAGAATTATACCAAGTAGAGCCTAAAATTTTCGTTAAACTGAATGTAGAACAGAAAAAAACTTTTGTTCGATTTTTGGATCTAATTATGGATGCAGGTGAGCGAGAGAAGCTGTTCGATGTTCTGAATGGAATTGTTGAATTAGATAGCACAGAGCGAAAAGAATTATCCGATATGCTTAAAACGAATCACTTATCAAATGTTATTAAAACTATACGCTTGGTTCAGGATCGATTTAAGGCAATAAACTATCTACAGGAAATGGTCTTTCGAAAGGATTTAAGAGCTAATGAAGTTGATCATTTACAGAAGTTTATTGAAAAGCACTATTGGATTTTTGGTGAACAATATCATCTTGTTACAGCGGCCGAACCCAAATTTGAGGAAGCGTTGAGAAGATACGTACATTTACTAACGAAAGTTGAGATAGAAGGGAAAATAGATCATCCTGATAAGCTTAGAGAAATGGATATATTTATGGTCCGGGTTGAAAAGCAGGTTGAAAGAATTAGCAATATTGTTGTTGAACTCAAACATCCATCGATTAGTCTTGGAAAAAAACAATATGACCAAGTTATTAACTACCTCCAGGTAATTCTTAATCAACAAGAATTCAACTCATCACAAATGCAGTGGGAGTTTCTGCTTGTTGGAAATAAGTTTGATCAAACAGGTTATATTGAACAATTATTAGAAAACGCTGCTAACCATGGCGAGCGTTCAAAAGGACTAGTTTTCAAAACAGGAAAATTCAAAGTTTATATAAAAACCTGGGCAGACATCTTTACGGAATTTGAAATAAGGCACAAATATCTGGACGATAAATTGCAACTAGAAAGAGCAAAATTAAATGATCGTTTAGATCAAGTGGGTCAAATTATTGAAATACAAGAGGAAAACACAGCAATAATGCCAGATCAATATGTCATTCCCCAAAAATAAAAGTGAGGTGCAGTTACTATGGATACTCTGCTCAGTTTAATTAGAGAAGGTGTAGTAGAAGAAAACTATACAATAATTCCTAATGGATTCATTGATAATGGATGGATTGCAAAGGCACCATCTATTGCATCTCCTATACTGATGGGTTTATGTCTTACAATATCAAAAGGACTGAATAAAAATGAAATACTGAATTATTTAGAAGAACAATATTCCGATGACAACAATTATAATTATTTTGTCGCTCGTCATGATTTTAAGGATAAGAATGAACAACTCGAGTTTTGGGAAAATCGACAACGCGAAACAAAAATAAAATATTCACTAGAATCTGCAAATTATAAGTATCCTGTTTGTCTTCAAGATATGCTAAATTTGTTTGTACAATGGGGCATTGTTATTGAAGAGGATGAAACTTATGACTTAATAATTTCTCCTTTCCCTACGCCCGAATCTCTTGGGATAAATTGAAATTTAATCACGATATTTGATTTTAGTCTGCAGCTTGAAGTCGTATTTTTGCGACTTCTTATTTAATTCAAGCACCGCCTACAAAATGGTAATATATTTTCATAGTGTAAGGAGCATTATAATGAATTCATTCTTTGAAAGTGGTATTCCAACCATCGTATCAATTATGACTGTATTTTTTTTATTTATTAAAACTTTCATAAAAACATTCAACAAAACAATAATTGATTATACTATGGAGGTTATAAATATAAGTCTATGGGAAAAGTTTTTAGAACATATTCTAACATCTTTCGTGTTAGTCGTTTTACTCCTAATACCGATATTCATAGTTGAACTTAGCACTTTTACTGCCTATTTCATATTCTATGCTACGGTTTTTATTTTTTTGATTAGTGGTTTGATAATAACCATTTACTTAATTCGTTTCATGTTCAAAGGTTTTCATAGTAAGGTTTTAAATGTGTTCGTCTTTATTAACTTCATTTCAGTTATCTTTATGCCTTTTCAAGTAATTAAAACATTGAATATGGATGCATTATACAAACTCCTTAGCAATTATATCGTTTCTTTTTTAGTACTCTCTGTACTTGTTACCTACATAGCGTTTACTTTAGATATTTATCCTAAGTTATTTAAATATTTCAACAAGAAGGAGTCTAAAAAACTTAAAATAAAAGTAATAGCTGATCCGTCCAATGAATTAGAAACACTACATTTTCATTATATGCTAGACAGTGAAAGACACGTATTATCTGAATCTAGAAAGCTCGAAAAGATAAATGATTCCTTCTTTATTTACTACCCTAAAGAGAATGTTCTTTTAAAATACTATTACTAAAATTAATTATTCTTCTTATAATAAAAGAGGGCATAGCCCTCTCATTACTATTGTTTTTTGTATGTTTGGTTTTTCTTTGGGGTTGGTGGAAGCGTATCACCTTGCTTTACAGTAACACCGGTTTTAATCGTACCACCTCTCGGACCAAGAACTTTATAATCTCCTGTTTTTGGGGCCGAATTACCTGACTTTAATGGCTTTGACATATTATCACCTCCTTGTACTTTCTTTTACGAAATATTTAAGTACAAGTTTCTAATTACTATGTTAGAAGAATTACATAGAGAAGATGGATTATATGTCAAAAGGCGATATCTAGCCACAGGATAGGTTGTAATCAACCAAGTTTCTAATTATAATGCATATATAGGTGTAAGTGCTCCCAGGATTACAGGAGTCGTTTAATGATGAAACGTAGTACGGAGAAGCTGATTAAATGGTGTTGGATTTTTTGGGTAACGTTTCTGTTGTATAGATTACTTAGTCATTAATTAAAGAACAAAGTACGTACACCTATTAATTAAATCTAAATTCCTGGAACCTCCTCTTATTTTAAGGGGAGGTTCTTTAAACATAAAAATAATACTTTCATTGTTTTTTCAAAATATCCATTGTTTAAAACAAATAACAATGGTCAATACCACTCACTAATCTGATCACAAAGGAGAATAGATTAGTGAGTATAGAGAAAATCATTCAATTTGTTCAATCATCAAACTATGAGCAAATGAACTCAACAGGTGCAAAAATACAATTGCTGAGACAAGTCATTGGTGAATATCAATCATCCCTGGGACTTCAACGACTTGAATGGACAGAGCATGGCGTTGTTGGAAAATTCATTGCAAATAAACACTATGATATGAAAAATCCAAAATTGTTCGACTTATTAGAGAATCATGGAGTTCTGTCTAAAGTGGTCCGGATTAAATTAAAACAATTAAATGAGACAGAGAAATTATCGCTTCAAGAATTCTGTACGGTTGGCAACGAATATTTAAGATTTACTCCAATTAGAGGAAATGGTGGCTACAATGAAGAGGAACACAGTGTATACAGAAAGTATGTAACCAACAAAAATATATATGACCTCTTAGACCAATGGAAGCATTATAAAAGGATCTACTCTAACTTTGTTGAACACTGGGAATCTATTCGTAATCTGGCATGTAAGGAGATGTTGAGCACGAATCAGCACAAAGTAACCTTACCTGTAGGGAAGCTAAGTGTAGTAATTCCAGATCCAAACATTGATACCGATGCTGCATATAAAATGGGAGGGGGGAAGCTGCTACAACGAAGCGGAAAGATTAATATGGATCAAGTAAGATTATATGCAGCTAGAGGATACTTTTCATTGTCACAAGTGTATAAGCATCTACAGGTGGAGAACATCCAAACGAAATATTTGCTTTTAACATTAAAAAGTGAGCGAAATATGATGGAGGGATTAGTTCAGCAGAATAATAGATACTCTTGGATTAACTTACAAAGTGAAGCAGCATGGGAAATATAAATTTGAAACAAAGAAGGCCGATGTCTATGACATCGGCCTTTCTTGTCTTAACTATCAAAAAATTCAGATAAGAGCAGGTTAACCTTTTTTAGATCGGAAGATTTCATAGGCCAAAGCTTCTCATTGACTTCGTTTAGCAATTTCTCTTTATCACTTTTTCCAGTCTTAACATACTTGCTGTAATAAAAAAGTTCATGGACATTGACTTGAAGAGCATCCGCAATTTTCTGGAGATTTAACAAGGTAATATTTTTCTCGGCACGTTCAACGCCCCCGATGTAGGAGAAGTGAAAACCAGCCATTTCGCCTAATTCTTCCTGCGAATATCCTTGTTTTTTCCGTAATTCGCGAACACGCTGTCCTACTAATCTTAAAACAGGTTCGTTCATTGCCACACCTCTAATTCAGTCTAAACAATGGGAAACCTTCGATACATTAATGTATATAGATTATTTAATTATAATGATACGTTTATATATCAATTTGTTTGGGCATACATGATAAAGGAGGTGGATGGGATGACAAATCACCTAAAAGCAGATGTTGGAATTGCTACCATAACAGCGCAAGGAATTTTGTTTAACGACAGAATGTACACGAACCGTGCAGTGATAAAAAAGAAATGGTTTGTATTAGCGAGAGTGGAAGGAGAGTGGAAGATACCGGTTATTTACTTACAAAACTATCATGAAGCCATAATTATTATTTCTTTAAAACACCAGGAGGTAAGTCTAGCCACATGGGTTAATGTTAGAGATTTGAATTTGAAAGAAGTAGAACACTATCATAAGAAATTAAATCAGTTAAAGGAACTGAAGAAAAACACAACTGAACAGATCAACTAGGAGCTTTATTTGAAAAACCAAAAGAGCCTTATCTGGCTTAGATAAGGCCACCTTGTAATGATGGTCATTTGATAATACTAGACAAAATTAAATACTTCTCCACTGCTTCAATATTACGTTGAGCCAATTGCTGCTTTGTGTTTCTCACAGTATTTTTTTCAGCATACTGTAGACGAAAAGAATGGGTAAGATGCCTAGTAGTCACTTCAGAGGCACCGAATTTTGAAGCATACTTTTTAACAAAAACTTGAATAGTCCTTTTAGAAATTCGTTTCCCGTGTACTTCACCATTGCTCTTAGCTAAAAAGAATGCTTCTTCCTCATTTTGAGGATTATAAAATTTCGTTCTAGTATTCATGTATTCAATAAGGTATTGTTTAGCTTTTTCTCCAAACATAACTTTATGTCTCATTCTGACTTTGGCTTGTTGTCTCGTGATTAGGATATAGTTATCGATCAGATTTAAATCATTTATGTCCATATTAACTAAATCACTTACAATTAAGCCGGATTCCAAAAGTAATGTAATAATACTCACATCTCTGGCTCGATTTTGAATATAGAACCGCTGAGCTTGGAGGTTATTCTGCTCAGAAACTCCTTCCTGAACGAATTGAACAAATTGATAGATCTCATTAAATCTTAAAACTTTGTTTTGCATCTGACGAGCGACTTCCATTGGACCTTTGGGCCTCTTCATTGTAAATGTAGCAAACCAATTACGGCGTAAAACTGGAACCCCCTTGATCTCAAACTCGAGATGTATAAAGCTAAATAATGAACGTAATGCGTTAAACCTACGCAACATAGAGCTATATTGCAAATTTCTTGAAACATATAGATGGTTAACAAATTGTTCCACATGCTCACGTTTAATATCATTAAACAACTCTAATTTCAGCTCACTTTCAGACGCAACGTATGGCCAAAGCTTTGGTCTGATCCAACTAAAGAATATACGAAAATCCCTTGAGTATTCTAATAGACTTGAAGGCGAGACGTTCTCATCTAGCTTCTGCTCAATAAAGTTAGTAACTACCTTAGGCAGCTCATTTGCTATGTCTGATAGTTTTTCTAAATCACGAAATTCTTGTACCTTCATTACCTGAAACACATCCTTTATTCTTTTTCTGGCTGTGTTCCCATTTCACTCTTTATTTATACATTTATGATTTATTTCTTCCTTCATACGATAGATTATTAAATAAAGATTCCAGAGGAATTTCTAGAATATGAAGTAGCAAATATAAGTTATATGCACTAATCATATGCCTACCTCGCTCAATGTTGGCTAGGGAAGAGCGGGCAAGAGGGTAACTCTGACAAATCTCTTCTTGTGTTTGCTTTTTCGATTTCCGAAGATCTCTTAGACATTCTCCTAGCCACTTATAGAACTGTTCTTCTGACATTTGAACCCCTCCATCTATAATTCTATTACTTCTTAGTATGTTCATAGATAGGCACTAGTTATACATAGAGGGTATAAAAAAGCTTTTTTTTGTTTATAACTTAAACAAATTATGAAGGGATGTTCTTTGTGGAGAAAAATCAAGGCATTAAGTATCATCCTATCAAGATTTTAAGAAGTAAGAAATATGGAAATAATTATTGGACTTCACGTGGAAACAAAGTAAATAAACGCAATATTGAGCTATACAGTGATTTGGAGTTTGATCACTGGCTTACTGTGGAAACAAATCCGGACGTTCTAACGTATTGTGAGCAACCTTTGAAAATATCATATGTTTTAAAGGGGCAATTACGTACAAGCATATTTGATATGTGGACTTTGAATCAGGATGGTAAGGAAACCTTTGTGGAAGTCAAATATGAGAAAGAACTCACATCAAATCATCCTAAATACGATCGAACCAAACGTCAGATTGAGGCACAACAAGAATGGTGCAGATTAAATCACAAAGCCTATGAAGTTCGTACTGAGAAAACCATTAGAAGGGGGCGGCATTCAATAGAAAACAGAAAATCCATTGTCACTGCAGTTCTGAATAGTGAAATGCCCGCTTGTATCTCAGATGTATTGGCTCGTATAACGGTGCGTAACAAGAAGATTCAAGAAATCATCAAAGAGATATCTTGTTTTAAAGCAGAAGATGTAAATTTGGCACTCAAGTGGTTATATTACACGGGCAATCTCACAGTAGACATTGAAAACCAAATTTGGGGAAGCCAAATGGAGGTATGTAAAAATGAGTAGAGCACGTATCTATGAAAAAACTGGATTAGAGCAGGAACAAATTAATCCTGTACATTGGCTCAGTGTAGATGAAAGTTCAATTAAGGAGCCGATGCGTACGAATTACATTCAGCGTAAAAAAGCCGTTTATATGTACTTTAGTAGAGATAGATTAGAGGAAATCCAAGAATCGACTGGAGTTTCTCCTCGAAACTTGAGAAGGTTAGTTCAACGTTGCATGCAGTATGATCGAGATGGTGTCGTTTTAGGGTTTCGGGGATTAATTCCACAGAAAAACGTAAAAGTGTACCAACTTAACGTATTTAATAAAAATCAAAATAACAATAGAAAAACAGGTGAATTTAATCGATTTCTTGATATGTATCCTGATATTAAGGAACTAATCGAAGATTTATATCTGGGAAGAAAGAATCGCTCCTTGGAGCCAGTAATGAAAGTAAAGCACGTCCACAAACGATTTATAGAAGAATGTCGGTCAAAAGGAGTAACTTACTCAGATTATCCCCTTAATACAGAATGGATGGGATATAAAGCAGTACAACGTTACCTTAAGCAATTAGCTCTACAGAATTTCAGGAGATCCGTCGCTCGACATGGCAATGATGCAATGCAAAAAGCAAGACATGTGGGAGAGGAAACACAAAACCATATTTCAAAGTTATTCCCATTCCAAGAAGTTCAGTTTGATGCTCATCGTATCGATGGTTTTTATGCAGTAGATTTGACTACACCTGATGGAGATCTGGTAACTAAGCTTCTGGAGCGTTTTTGGATTCTAACAATTATTGACGTGGCTACTCGTAACATTCTGGGATACTCCATAAGTTTGAGTAAAGAATATAGCGCCAGTGATGTCATGCACTGCGTTCGTAATTCAGTTATGCCACATAAGCAGCTAGATCTGACAATACCTGGTTTATCGTATCAATCTGTTGGTGGATTCCCTTCAGAAAAGTTTCCTGAACTAACCTGGGCAGTTTGGGATGTGATTTGTTTAGATAATGCTAAATCACATTATGCCAAAATGGTAAAAGATCGACTGGACAACTTAATTGGTTGTTCTATTAATTTAGGGCCTGTAGCACTACCAATGAGAAGGGGCATCATTGAAAGATTCTTCAAAACACTGGAGGAAAACGGATTTCATCGTCTACCAAATACTACGGGTAGCGGGCCAAATGATCCACGAAGAAACAATCCTGAGCAGAAGGCTCTTCGCCTAAACATTACCTATGATCATTTAAAACAACTGATTGATGTACTGATTTCTAACTACAATGGCACTCCTCATGGTGGAATTTATCACCAAACACCTCTCGAGCTTTTGGAAAAAAGAATGACGACAACTGGAATAATGCCGAGACGTCTTGAAGAAGCCAAACGATCGGAGTTGCTTTTTATGCAGACTACTCAAAAACGAACTGTAAGAGGCTCTTTGAAATCCGGTAAGAAGCCGTACATCCAGTTTGAGGGCGCTGAGTATCGAAGTGAAAGGCTTGCTAACTCAGCTTACTTGTTAAACACAGAACTTGTGCTACATGTAAACGTGGATGACATTCGAACGTTAAAGGCTTTTCTTCCAGATGGAAGTGAATTTGGTTATTTAACAGTAGCCGGCCGATGGTCACTTACAGCTCATTCTCTACAAACTAGAAAGGCCATTAACTCTCTAGTTCAAAGAAAACTACTCCACTACACTACTTGGGATGATCCTATTTTCGTTTACACTGACTATCTCATGCGTACAAAAAAATCAAGGAATATGACAAATAAAATTACACAAGTTCATGAAGTAAGTAAATATGAACCTTCTAATTCGCCCAAAGAACAAATTAAAGTGTTGGAAGAAGCCCATCGACAAAACGAGTTATTAGATAATGTAAGAGAAGAGCAACTCAAAAAAGAGAAATTAAATGAAATGGATATATACGATCAACTATTGAAACAATTCAAAACAAAATCTTTTTAATGAAGGAGATATTTTCACATGAACAAACCTTCGGTTCGTATCGGAACACATCCGATTGAAATTGGTCACTATCTGCTGCCAACTAAAGAAGTTCTTCGACTAATTGAAAGTTTAAAAAAAATTGTTATGAATCGCTTACCTGGGATGATTGTATATGGGCGCCCCAGAATAGGAAAAACATTTGCTATAAAATTCGCAATTGAGAATTTCCCCACATACATCGAAGCTCCATTACCAATCTTGATTGCTAATACCAATTCCTATAAAGTTCCTAGCGAAGAAAAGTTTTTTGTTGACATGTTAAATGATTTTAAGTTTCCTTTTATAAATAGAAGAAAGCCATCCGATTTGCGAAACCAAATTGTCAATCTGTTAATGGAGAAAGCTGAAAAGTCCCGTTTAAGAAGAATTATACTTATCATGGACGAAGCGCACCGGCTAACTGAGTACCATTATAACTGGTTAATGGATATCTATAATCAGTTGGATCGTGAGAAGATAAGTATGTCAGTGATATCTGTTGGGCAAGAGGAACTGTTGGGAAGACGAACATTCTTTCTCGAACAAAAAAAGTCACAGATTATTGGTCGCTTTATGACTCATGAACATCGTTTTTTTGGTCTTACTTCCGTTGAGGAAATAAAGCGTGTTCTGCGATGCTATGATGAACCAGAAATATCTTGCTATCCAGAGAATAGTGGATGGAGCTACACACGTTACTTTTTTCCTGAGGGATTTCAAAAAGGTTATCGACTTGAGATGGATGCTGATACAATTTATCAACAATTTATGTCGCTTCGAAAAGAACATGGAGTATCCTCTGATCTAGAAATTCCGATGGAATATTTTACTTATGGCATTGAAAATGCGTTGAAAATTTATGGAGCACATGGCGAACAGTTAGATTGGATTACTTCACAACATTGGTTGGAAGCAATTAAGCTTTCTGGTTACATTGAATCTGAGATTTATATGGCTTTAGCACACAAGGGAGCTAACTAAATGAACGTCATTTGGAGAAAAGAATGGCTTTATGAATATGAGTCACCCTGGTCTGTATTCGAGAAATTAACTCTAGTTAACTTAGCTGATCGAAACGAATTACTTCGTTATTTTGGAAATGAAAATATAAAAAACGTAAAGCATGACGTTGGTGATAAAAAGAGGGAGCTTATGGAATTGAAAAGTTTCAATGAAGAATTACTATATCAAACTTTAAAAATTAATCTAAAGGAACACAATAATCATATCATTCAATCCTTGATTAAGCCTTTTCATGGTTTGTATAGTTCCTGGGAGCATTGGTTTTACAAAGACCTGCATTGGTGTGAACGTTGTTTAAGCGGGGGATATCATTCTTGGTTTCATCAGTTTAAACTCTTTGACGAATGTGTATTTCATAAGAGTAATTTGCTTAACTCATGCCCTAAATGTAGAGGGAAAATACCATTCTTGTTAACAAACAAACAATTGGATCATGCATTTATGTGTAAGTGTGGGCATTCTCTCGCACACTTACATTCATCTAGTTGGAATGAATGGATGGGACCGAACCATCTAGACCAAAATATACTCCGATGGCTTCAAAACTCAGATGATAATAAAAATCAGTTCAAATGGATCATTCATGCACAACACTGCAACTTAAAATCGTTAATCAAAGCTTCTCCAGAGGAAACTATTGAATTTGACGATTCTAACCCTATTCAGCATGATCAATATTTTTCCAGCCCATTCCAAAATAAATTATTACGTGTTTGTTCCGCTGCATACCAGAGAGTAGAAGAAGAACTACTAACAACTGTATTGGAGGAACATAGACATTGTATTTCTCAACTAATGGAACTCAAAAAAACAGATGAATTAGCTGATTTCCCGACTATATGTACATATGCATATGCCTATGTATTTTGGAGAAAATCTCTGTTGAACAAAGAGTATTTTTACTGTGATACCCTGTGTAGAACAGTAGATAATGATTCTTTTTATAGAGGACCATTGATCATAAGAGATCACTTAGAATACTTTGCGGACCAAATCATTAGTTATCAAATGAGAAGTGCAGGGGGGATTAATCAAAACGTATTATTCTGGGTATTAGAAAAGATAATAACTAAATTTAGTGCAAACTTTTTTATTGATTGGTTGAAAGTTGCAGGCGAAAGAAGTATGGAAGCCAGTGTACCTCAATGGAACGAAATTGAACAACTAAGAGATAACAGTTTCCCAAACATAGCAATAAAATATATTAAATGTGAAAATTCTTCATCATGCTCAATTGAGTTTTATCATCTAGATGAAATTCAATCGGGATCTAAATGGAAATGTCCGCATCAGGATGAGCGTAACAAAGAAGAGATTAAATCCATGAAATCTTTTACACCTCAGAAAATCGCAATGCTCGTTATGAGTAACCCTAATGAGGAGAACTTAAAGCTACAAAAGTCAGTAGATAAATATGTGAAAAGATTAAGTTTTTAAACCCGTTAATTTTCGATTGATGAAAACTTAACGGGTTTTTTTTATTTAGAATGAAGAGAAGAACCAATCGTTAATGGGTACAAGTTCTTGTCCTTTAACGGTACAAGTTTTTGTCCTCCGACACATAAGAAAATGTGTAACAACTTGAACCTATGCAGATCTTATACATATGTACAAAATACGAGTTTTGTGAAACAGTAGTTTGATTTTTAAAGAAAACCCTTTATTGCGTTATCAAAATCACATCACTTCACATTACATGGATAAATGTGGCTTTTTATTTTTATAACCCCCGAGAATTTTTCAATTTCATATGGATAAATATGTGATTCAACATCTCTAATATCGTATCTCCACAATTCAGCTATCCAATCTATCCAAATATAATATGCACTCATTCCAGCTTTAAAATGAGCGCATATTATATTTGATACCAAAACTGAATCGACTTCTTTTTATTTTATCCTAAGTCATTTTTAATTCCCGTGCACCCAAAATTTAATAATACTGTTCCAGGTATTGGATTCATTGCCTTGCCCGACATAACGAATAAATTTGGCCTGAACCGGTTCAAATTCAAATGTTTCATAGGCAGCCTGTTTTTGACTGGCGACGTTACTTAATACATTTTGGTAATTAGTACCATCTGTTGATATCTCCAAATCAAAATAATTGGATCGCGTATGTCCATTATAGAATTGAATGCTTACCTGCCCTACTTGGGTTTGTTGCTCAAGCTCTAACTGCAGGTATTGTCCCTTTCCATCTGCAGACCATCTGGAGTCCGGATCACGATCGATCGTATGGATCGGCAGATTGCCATCATCTGCACTTGCCGTAACCTTGGTTACGACAGCGAACGGTCCTTCCGGTTCGGCCATAGGCTCTTTGACTTCAAATTTCTCCCGTGCCTCGATCGTTACACCATTAAAGACGCAGCTCACGATGATGTCGACCTTTCCCGCTTTTACTGCATGGAAGGTAGTTCCTTCCGTATATCCGATCGCATCATCACTTGATGTGTACGTCACAGGAACGTTCAACTCTGCAATGTTTACGATCTCACCATTATCTAATGTTAGAAACGAGGATAATTCTCCGCTTTCGCCTGCGCTTATCGCATTACCTGCGACTCTCCAGCCGGGTACTGCTTTATTGGGACTTATGGAGATGTTCTCTGGAAGTACGGGTGTATCCGCTACCTTAAAATTCACCCGCACGTTCTGGGTGTGACCCCGATACGTTACAGCGATCTCTCCGGTTCCATTTGTTCCTTGCGGTTGCTTAATTTTAACCTTTGCATCCTTTGCAAAAGCTTTTGCAGAGATGATCGGCGTCTCGGTTGTATCATAAGGCAAAGTGTGAACGTAATCCGTTCTTAGGAACTGCATACCCCCTATAGCTTCGCCATTGACCAACAGGGATTGAAGTCCCAGATGAATATCTTTGATACGCTTTTTGCTCTGGTCCTGATATAAACTTTGCGGGGATAAACGATCGCCCTGCCCAATGCCTTCCGCCATATCAAATGGCTGCGTATTCGCATCCGGAATGGAACCAACAATGTTGACGTTCACGCCGGTGTCCTTCCCTTTTGTTCCAATGACATATCCATTCCCGAATTGTTCTGATTCTACAATAACGCCGGATTTACTAGGGTGTGCCGCCTGACCAGTCGTATTCCAGAACACACTTTCCGTGGTTACCACCCCATGACGATTCGTTTCTGATGATCCATAGTTACGCGTAATGGCAGAGATCCCGTCCCCGTTAACGACCAGGTTATCGATCAGGTTCGCCATGCTCAAGTACATATGAAAATCAGTTAATAATGAAGGCTTCTCGGAATACGCACCTTGCAGCACATTCCCGTTCGCAGAGAAGTTGGCATATGTGAAGCTATGTCTAGCTCCGATCGCCTTACTGTTCTTGATGAGATTATCATTGCCTATAAATTGATATAAATAACCGTTCCCATTCGCTCCACGATACTGCGGGTACTGCATGGTTACATGATCCACAGTGACGTTCTTCGTACGATCCAGAATAATACCTTTGGATAACAGATGGTAATCTGTATTGCCAGCGGGCTTATAGGTGTTAATATTTCGAATCCAGCTGTTCGCCACTGCAATCACATTGACCGCTTTGGCATTATCGGCTTCATATCCAGCAGTCCCAACGACTTTGAAGTCGTCTTCACCAAGTCCTGACTTCGCATTTTGAATGTTTGCGATCGAGAAATCTTCCAAACCTACTTCGACAATCGGATCTGCGGTCTGACTAATCGTAATATTATCGCGCAGCTTCATTGGATAACGCGTCGGAATGTCTAGTGTGATCGTTTTGTTCTCCGGATCTACGCCTATGATTTGGCGATAGAATAACGGTTCTACTTTACCAAGACGTGACGACCACTTGTTTTGCATGCCAAGTTCACGTAAGAAACCTGGCGTCGTTTCGAATGAAATGACCACATAATCATTCACCGCAAACCCACTTGTATCCTCAACGGGCAGCAGGACGGTTGGATCGGTAACGGATTTGCGAAGTTTCGTAGAAATTCCGGTTTTCTTCCAATCTCCGTTACCGATCCGGATGATATCCTTGTTTTTCATATTTTGCTGTGCATTATAGATATGAGTCATATTCATCCCGTCACCTTTCAGGACTATACGACTTGCAGGAATGTTTAGTGCATAATCCTTGCCGTCCTGAGGGTTAACCTGATATGTACCCTTGGGAAGATACACGACACCCCCACCTAACGCAACAGCAGCATCAATTGCCTTTTGAATAGCCTGCGTTGCATCACGGCCTCCTGAAGGGTCAGCAAAATACGGTGCTTTCGTAACGTCGATACGTTTGTTTTTTGCCGTCTTCGGTAGTTCGGTTTCCCCGCGCCGATAACCGGCATACGAAAAGTCATGCAGAAACCTTCCCTGTTCATCTTTAAATCCTGGATACCAATCGTTTGGATAGAGCCTGCTTCTGCCATCCGTACCCAGAGACAGATTCTCACCCGCACGATCAATAGATGGCTGTGAGTCACCCTCTGACGCTCGAACCTCATGGGTTCCAGGTACAGACCATCCAACCGTCAACGTAAATGCCAACAATAAAGAAGGCCATTTTCTCCTCCGCATGCTTTCGTTCTCCTCCTTTTGGATTTCAGAGTATGTGAGCGGTTTCAAGAAACCCTGTAGTCACCTCCGATCCTGCTCAAGCAAGAGTTATGTGCATGCCAACTCAGCATGTCATAACCGATTGTAGAGCATGAGGGAACGAAATTACATCAACAAAAACGACACTTTAATGCCCATTTTATACAATATAAGGATTTATTTAGAGGATACAGCACGATTATACCGCTCTAAAGCCTGCTGCTGAATCTCAATCGCGCGATCAATCTGTAATGACTTGATTTGCTCGACGTACGTATCGTAGGCATCCACCGGCTCAATACCAAAAATGATTTTAAGCGACATCTCGTCCACCACTTTGTTCACTTCCTGCATGATGACTGACATCTCCGTGCTTTCTTTCTCGGTTTTGGGCAGAGTCGGCACCTGATGCAGAACAGCATCCGTGCTGGACCATAACTGCACCGCCTCTTTCTGTTCCGGCAAAATATAATATTGTTCCATATATCGCGTATCCTGCACAAAAGGACCGAAATAACTCGCTCTGGTGTACATCGCAAGCGCTTGGGCCGGGGACCACTTATCCGGGTTTTTCAAAATAGTTTCCGTATACGCCGGATACCCGTCTTTCATCTCAAAACTGACACCTTCAATGCCAAAGTTGAACAGTAAATGTCCCTCAGGCCCATACCCGTAGTCCAGCATCCGTGCTGCTTCTTCTACATGACGACTGTTGCTGGATATGGCGACTCCACTGGAACCGATTGCGGGAGCAAGTTGACCAAACTTCGGGCGATCTCCTTTGTTCATAACAGGATATGGTGCTGGTACAAGTTTTGCATGAGGGTCCGCCTCCTGCAAGATAGGTAACCATGTGCCGATCCCCGCCCCTGCATTCCAGATACTCGCGCCGCTGCGTCCTGTAGTCATGTTGGTATCCTGAGTCTCCGAATCGACGGCAGCCAGATTCTTGTCAATGAGTCCTTCCGCATACCATTCACGAAATAAACAAAGAAACTGCTTATATTCAGGTTCCTGTGCCCCAAACTTAATTTGGCCATCTTCCACGTAAAATCCCTTTTTAATGCCAAAAGCGCCAATAAAACCGCCGCCTTCAATACCAAACAACGGATTTGGAACACCGAGGAAAGTAAGCGGAGCTTCAGCTCCCTTCTTGTCCTTAAATGCCTGAAGCATCGTATGCCATTCGTCGATCGTAGTCGGTACATCGAGTCCAAGCTCATCCAGCCAGTCTTTTCGGATAATCGGCCCTTGATAGGTTCGCAGCTTATCATCTCCCTGAATAAAGGGAAACGCGTAATAACTTCCACTCGCTGTGCGAATCTGCATATCAATGTCGGGATGCTCGGTCAGGTACTGCTTCAGATGAGGTGCGTATTGATCAATAACATCGTTTAATCGCAAAATATATCCGTCTTTGATCGCTTTCTCCGGCCCACCGGGATAATTGCTCCACTCGTATTCAATCATATCCGGCAGTTCCCCGGATGTAAGCAGCACATTAATCGCTTCTTTGGCCTGATTGGCGGGTGGCCGGATGAATTGAAGGTTGACTCCGGTTCTCCGCTGCCATTCCTGAAAAAAAGGAACTTCATTGAAGCTGGACTTAATGCTTGCTGCATTGCCATTCAATTCTGCCCAGTAGGTCAATTTCCCATCGTTATTGGGAGCAGCAATTGAAACGGTCTGGAACTCTGATGAGCCGGAACGTTCATCCAGCTTGGTATCCGAATCGGTCCCGTTCTGATCGCAAGCAGCCAGCATGCCCAGCAGCAGGATGAATCCTGTCACCTTTGCTATAAATGCCAACGTCCTTTTTACGTTCATGTTCCGGTCTCCTTTCCAATCAACTGATTTCTTTATATTTACCGGGCGTAATGCCTTCGTATTTCTTGAATACCCGGATGAAAGTTGCTGCATCGTTATACCCGACCAATCGGGATATTTCGGTAATGGATTCCTGTTTATGCTCAATCATTTCTTTAGCCTGTCGGATACGGCACTTATGAATGCAGTCCAACAGCCCCTCACCGGTCTGATTCTTGAAGAGTTTGGACAGATAACTGCCCTTAAGCTCAAAATGTTCACCAATTGCGTTGACGTTCAAATTCACGTCCGTATAGTTACTCTCAATATATTGAGTCACTTGGGTGCTGAGATGACGCAGGGAATCCTCGCGTTCTTGTGACACATTGGTTGCGCGCTTGTCGGTGGCATAGGCACATACCTCTTCAAGCAAGTTCTGCAAAGCCTCCTGCATCTCCTGAATGGTATCCCCGGCGAGAATATCATCAATCCGATGCGGGTAATGGGTTAGCATGTTATTATCTCTGTCCCCCAGATCATTGATTGCCTTAATCATTGTACCTACCAGGTTAAAAATCAGGCAACGTGCGAGTGTAAGCGACATAATCGGTTTAACAAAATTTCGCTCTGTAATCTCATTCATATAAGCACTGGCTTGGTCGGTATCTCCCGCTTTGATAAAATTAAGAAGCTGCTGTTCTACCTGAAGCGGATAGTAATAACCAAACGGGTCATCCCCCATCGCTTCGCTGCGTATATCGCCATAAGTAATAATGCCTTTCTTGCCAAGCACCATTTTGTATTCCATCGCATCTACCGCTTCCTGGTAGGCTTCTGCGATACCAATCCACGACGTATGGCGTCCACTGATAGAGATTGTCAGTTCCATATCATAGCGCTCCAGAAAGCGCTGTGCTTCGGCCGCAATGTGATGAAGATCCTGGTTCCAATCCGAAGAATCCGCTTTCATATTTACAAGGCAGATCATCATATCATCAACTTCTGCGACATATCCGACGTGCTGACGCTCTGAAGCCAGTTCTTCAACCACATTGGAAATAATGAGATGGATCAATTTGTTTCGTTCGTTGATATCAATGCCCGGCAGCTTTCCATAGAGATTCTCTTCATTTTCGATGACAAATAGGATAACAGCAAACTCACTTGAATAGAGCGGCATATGAAAGGAACGGAATGCATCTTCATAAGGCACGAGCGTATCCTGTTTGCCTTTCAGAAGCCGATTAATCATATTGGAGCGCAGCACCTGCTGATGTTTCTGCAGCTGCTGGGCAATCTCGTTCTTTTCCGATCGTGTGTTCATGATGACCTTCTGAATAAACCGAAGTTCATTTCGATCAGCGGGTTCGTTCTGCGTATTTTTGTCTTTTAGTGATTCCACGAGCTGTTGGATTGGGGAGTAATTCCGGCGCATGAAGAACCAGGTCAGTACACCCGCACTAATGAGACTCACCACGATACTGATATACGTAAAATTGCGTACATACACTGCCTTTTCCCAATACAGACTGCTGGGGATAATCAATGCGTATTTCAGATCGGATGCCGAGGAGTCCATGTAGAACATCTCCGACTTGCCAACCCTGGCGTTATCCAATTGAACCTGATTGCCATTCATGAATGGCTTCAATTCCTCCGATCCGGGATGATTGCTCATCAAAATCTCGTTATTCTGGTTCAGAATCAGCAGCGTGGCATCACTAAAACCCGAAATGCTCTCAATTGCTTCCTGGAATCTTCGCGTATCCGCCATGACGACAACCGTACCGGTCTCCTGACCATTCAAATCATCAGGCAGACGTGTAATGTACGCAATGGAAGACTCCGCCGGAGCTGCATTCTGATGTGGCAGTATAACGAATTGATTCGTCTCTGCACCCACAATCTGATCCCGCCACGCTTCGAAAGACATTGCACCTGTGTTATGTAGGGTATGAAATGCCGTTCGCATATCCCGAATATTACCTGAACGGAGAATGGATTGATCTTTTTTCCACACGACGTAGAATTCATCGATGGATGCGTATGATGTTTTATAGAGACGAAGTTCCTTTACCAGTTGGTAAGCCGTGTACGGCGCCTCTTTGGCGGGCTGATTGGAATACATCAGTGTTTGCAGATTTGGGCTCCACGTCATCTCCATGTTTAACCGCTTCATAAGATCAACTTGTGTATCGATCGTATATCGCATCTGCTTCAATAAGGAATCGTTGGCCCGATGTATTTCACTCTTCAATGTCTCATTCGCTTGCATGTAAATAACCAGACTGATCAGAATCGGCACAATCAAAACAGCACTGTAAGAGACAAGCCAGGTCACAATTATGCTTTCTCGTTTTTGCCACAAATATCGAATGTTTAGCAACAGCTCATCACCCAACTCTTCGTAGATTGTCTATGTTTGGATCAGGAATTTATTATAACGGCAAGAGCGCGATTGGGATATAGATAAAAAGTTCAATTCGATTGACAAAAAGGGTGGCAAGTACTGAGGATCCCCGTCAAATCAAGCGCAAATAGCCCGAATAGACCACTTTCGTCTACCGGGCATTCTGGGCCAAAACGCGTATTTATTTGAATTCATTTTTGAATAGATGAGAATGTTTTCGAAATTTTCTTAGAGCATTTTTAGAAAATACGATGCTTCCATCCGTTTAATTTGGCACTCGCCTCAACGTAGAAATAGTCACCGTATATGAGTGAGACGTTCACGTTCTGACCTGCCGGTTTATGTCCGGTTCCCTTGAGAAGCATACCTTCGTGCTCAGGAAGATCCCAGGTTCCATAATGATCCCGCAGGGAACTCAGGATACGTTTGGCTACGGTTGCATAGAGTCTGCCCTCCGGTTCAGGAAGTACATCTGCAAGTTCAATCAGTCCAGAAGCAGCTATTGCACCAGCCGAGCTGTCTCGTGGAATCTCCTCCCCTTCCTCGGGCTCAGCACGGAAATCCCAATGCGGAACGTGATCCTCAGGCAGGCTGGAAATGAAGAAGTTCGCGACGCGCTGTGCAGCATCCAGATAAGCCGGGTCCTCTGTATATCGATACGTATTCGTTAATCCATATAAAGCCCACGCCGCTCCCCGACTCCATGCCGAATCCGGCGCCGCTCCCTGACCCCCTATCGCTTCTGCACGTTCACCTGTCTCGGGATCAAAGCGAATGATATGATGCACAGAACCATCTTCCCGCACAAATTGCTTCATGACCATATCCGCATGAGCTTTGGCGATATGGCTGAAACGAAGATCTCCACTTTCCTCAGATGCCCAGAAGAGCAAGGACAGGTTCATCATGGTGTCGATGATCGACCAGCCCAGCATGTCTCCATTCCAGGCCCGGATGAAGCTGCCTTTGGTATTAAAGCGTCCAGCCAGGAAGTTCGCGGCAAATAAGGCACGCCTTGCGGCATCGGCATCTCCGGTGAGCTTGTATTTGATGACGGCCGTAGGCAGGAAATGAAAGCCCACGTCGTGATCAAAGTAGTTATTTTCGAGAAACCGTTCCGATAGCCGCTCATCCCAATTCCATGCAGCCTCTTTATACGTCTCATCACCCGTCATATCGTACACAATCCATAACATCCCCGGCCAGAATCCTGAGGTCCACCAATCAATTCTCATATCGTCATAGATGCCATTTGCTCCAGCGACATGCGGAGACTTTTCACCTATGGCAGCAAGCATCTGATCGGCTTTACTCTTGATCTGATCCCATACGTCCTTGTTCACTTCATTTAATACGCTCATGTAACGTCATACCTCCTTACCGTTCTTCGATTCTCTGGTTTAACCCTTCAATGAACCAACCATGACACCTTTCACGAAAAAGCGCTGCAAAAACGGATAGATGCACAGGATTGGTATCGTCGCTACCATAATCGTCGCATACTTGATGGTTTCCCCGATCTGGAAGCGATCCCCAGCCGATGCACCGGCCGACATGCTCTCTGTAGAATTGGCGATCAGAATCTCACGCAGCACCAATTGCAATGGGAACAGTTCTCGGCTTTTGATAAACACAGATGCATAGAACCACCCGTTCCACTTATCGACCGCGTAATACAGAATCATCACGGCAATGACTGGCATGGACAACGGAATAATAATACGGAACAAAATGGTGAAGTGATTGGCCCCATCAATCTTGGCCGACTCTTCCAGGCTGTCCGGTATGCCCATAAATGACGTTCGCATGATGATCAGGTTAAATGTGCTGATGGCAAAAGGCAGAATGGTCGACCACAATGTATCTAACAGGCCAACGCCTTTTACAACCAGGTATAGTGGAATCAACCCGCCGCCGAAGAACATCGTGAACACGATAAAGAACATGAACACCTTGTTCCACATTACGTTTTTACGGGAGAGCACATACGCACCAAGCGCAGTCATGAACAGGTTGACGATGACGCCGAACACAAGAATAAACAATGTATTACGGAAACCTGTGGCAATACCTGGATTGGCTAGTACGCTCTTGTAAGCTTCCAGACTAAACCCGACCGGTTTCCACAGGAGACCTTTGTTTGCTAACAGCTGCGCCGAATCACTTAAGGACGCAAATAACACGTAGAGCAGCGGATACAATGTGACGATGACAAGCAGGATTAGAAATGTATAATTCAAAATCGTAAAGACTCGGTCAAACCAACCGCTTTCCTTAATCAAAGTTACCACCTCACCATAAGCTGTTTTGACTCACTCTGCGGCTGATATAGTTCGCCGAAATCAGAAGAACGAGATTGATCACCGAGTTAAATAGACCGACTGCCGAGCTGTAACTCCATCCGAACTCCAACAATCCCTTTCGATATACGAAGGAGGAGATGACATCAGCTGTTTCATAGGTCACCGGATTATAAAGGAGAATGATTTTCTCGAACCCGACATTCAGCATATTACCCATCCGGAGAATGAACATGATCGTAATAATAGGCAGCAATCCGGGCAGTGTAATGTGAAACATTTGCTTGAGACGGCTCGCTCCGTCGATCTTTGCAGCTTCATACTGCTCCAAGTCGATGCTCATCAATGCAGCGATATAGATAATGGATTCCCAACCGATCCGCTGCCATATTTCAGACAGGACATAGATCGGACGGAACAGCTCCGGCTTTTGCAGAATCGCCTGACCGTCGTATCCGAGCATCATGATGAGACGGTTGATTAAACCATCCGCGTTCGTGAAGTCCGTAATAATACCGCATATGACGACGAGAGAGATGAAATAAGGCATATACGTTATCGTCTGAACGACCCGCTTGAACGTGCGCTTGCGTACTTCATTGATGAGCAGCGCCAGAATGATCGGTGCGGGGAATTCAAAGACCAGCGTGTACAAACTGATAAGAAGGGTGTTCTTCAGCACACGCAAGAAATAATAACTGTTGAAAAACTCTTCAAAATGCTTCAGTCCAACCCAATCACTCCCCAAAATGCCCTTCATCGGAGAATAATCTTTAAAGGCAATAATTGCGCCGTACATCGGACCGTAATGAAATATTAAATAATATCCAATAACGGGAATCATCATGATGTACAAATACTTGTTCATCATGAAGTCCCGCACGAACCGGCTTCTAAAGGATTGACGATTGCTCATGATGTACCTTTTCACCTCTTTTCAATCGGGAGGGCTGGTGCCCTCCCCTTTTACAATTACCGGTTGTTGTAGCGTTCGAGTGCTGCGGTTTGGATTTCAATCGCTCGATCCAGATGTAACGATTTCATTTTCGCGACATAGCTCTCGAACTGATCCACCGGTTCGTTGCCCAGAATGATCTTGATGGTCATCTCATCGACGAGTGTGTTGATATCATTCATGATGGTCGCGTATTCGGAGCTCTCTTCAGGTGTAGGTGTGATTGAAGGCAGATTATATTTGGCGGCCTGTGTATTCTTCCATACCTCAATGGCATCGCGCTGGGTTTGTAATGCAAAGAACTGCTCGGCATACCGTTTATCTTGAACGAATGGACCGTTATAGCTGCTGCGGGCATATAATGAAATCGCTTGTGCAGGAGCGAGTTTATCCGGATTCTTCAGCAGCAAATCCGTGAATTTCGGATAATCGCCTTCCATGTTATAGCTGACACCCTCTTCACCGAAGTTGAAGAACATGTGCCCTTCCTCACTGTAGCCGTAATCCAGCATGCGAACGGCAAGTTCCGGGTCCTTGGCTGCCGTCGTGATGGCAACCGTCCCTTCCGAGGCATAACCCTGATTAAGCTGGCCGAATTTAGGAATATCACCTTTGTTAAGCACCGGATAGGGTGCAGCGACCAGAACGGCATCCGGATCATTTGCTTCTACGAGCGGCTGCCATTTGCCGATCCCTCCGCCTGCGTTACCGACACTAGCGCCCGTAGCGCCAGAAGCGAGGTTACCGTCAACGGATTTGGTATCAGCCGTCGAGATGTTTTTATCAATCAAACCTTCTTTGTACCATTCCTGGAATAACGCCAAGTATTCTTTGAAACCCTCTTCCGCAGGACCAAATTTGACCTGCCCGTCTTCCTGATAGAATCCTCGGTTTACACCAAAGGCCCCCAGGAACGCACCATTACCGGAATCGTTAAAGAATCGTGGCTTACTTACTACAGAGAACGGAGCGGATGCGCCTTTTTTCTCTTTAAAAGCTCTCAGGGTTGTAGTCCACTCATCAATCGTTTCCGGAACCGGCAGTCCCAGCTCATCCAGCCAATCCTTACGAATAATTGGACCCTGGAAGACACGCAGGTACTCATCTCCTCGAACGAACGGGAATACATAGTAGCTGCCATTGTCCGTTTTGACCATCTTGTCGATGTCCGGATTGTCCTGCAGGTATTTCTTCAGATTCGGAGCATACTGGTCAATCAGATCGTTCAGCTTGAGGATGTAACCATCATTGATGGCTTTCTCTGGTCCACCGGGGAAATCTCCGATGAAATTGTACTCCAGCATGTCCGGCAAATCCCCGGATGCCAGCATCACGTTAAAGGATTCTCTGACCTGCCCTGTCGGTGGTGCCGTGAATTTGAGTGGTACGCCGGTTTTTTCCTGCCATTTCTGAAAGAATGGAATTTCGTTGTGCGAATTTTTGACCCCGATCAGGTTTCCGTTAATTTCACCCCAGTACGTAAGCGTCTTATCCGTTTGAATCGGATAGGTAGTTGCTTCCGTTGATCCGCTTGGTGTCCCTTTATCAGCATCGCCCGTTTTACTGTCTCCGGACGAACACCCCAGGATCGTCGTACCTAATAACAGGATCATCAAACTCGTAGCTAACACTTTTCTTCTCATGGACCTTATCCTCCACCTTTTGGGAATGTCTGTGCTCTACCTCAGATTAAGGGAGAGCGCATTGTAGCGATATTCGCAAAAGATAAAATGACATGTTGATTTCGTCAGAACCAAATGATCATTTAGCCAAAACGATAGACGAATTCTTTATATAATCATCTGGAATGCTTTAAATTTGCCGTGTTGGCGCGGGTTTGTGACCGTACTTCTGACATCACAAAAAAACAGACTATGAACAAGGTTCATAATCTGTAACGTGAGTGAATATGAGTGGATTTGAATACATTGAATATGTTGGCCAGGGCACGCCTTCTCATGTTTAGTCCCAGACGACTTCGGTACCTGCGATAAAATCATGTATTGTACGTTTGTCTTCTCGTACAGCAACCATGATGACACTTACAATGAAACCAATGCCAAACGTAATAAAATACACTATTCCTGCAACAACAACTCGCATCAACATGGTTCCAATTCCCGGGGGCTCCTGCGTATCGTATTTTCGAATTCGAATTCCGCAGATGCGTTTTCCAATCGTTCTACCATACCAAAATACGGGCAATAAAATGGAATACAATGCACTTAATATCTTCGCGATCGGTTCATCACTATCAAAGTTTCCTGTAATGAGTCCTGCGATCACCATTAAAGGTAATGCAATAATAATACCATCCAAAAAACTGGCGCCGAGCCTTATCCAAAAACCTGCTTTGTACAAAATGTTTCCTCCAAACTTTCTTTACTGACTTCGATGATTTTTTTCAGCTCACCTTATACCTTTGCAAAACCCTATATTTTACTATGGCGTAAATCACTCCTGCAAGACCAAATAGCCAAATGGATGTCGTTCGGTTCAGATGGTATGTCTCAACGATCACGATAACAAACTCAATCCCCAAAAACCAGAAAACGTTGAACAGCGTTCAGCAACAATCTAGATCCCCTCCCCTATCTAAACACCATTCGTAGGCATTAGGTTACGGGGGAAAATGGATTGGGTTACGATTCCTCGTGAAAAGCTTTCCAGAATGAGCCCTCTGTATTAATGATATTCTTGATCTGGGCAAAAGGAATCGTAAAGGTCGGAAATCCTGCAGCGTACGGAGCGATATCATAAGGGTTAAAGTATAGATGCAATGCATCCGCTGTAACAAAAAACGGCTGATCCGGGCTGATACCCTCATACGTGTCCGGAAAAACATAAGCGTACTGCGGATCATTCTTGATCTGATCTCCTACGATTTTGCTAAGTACCTTCACATAGTCACTGTTCGGCTTAAATAAATCCTTGAGCTCATACATCTGACCGCTGCTCAGATTAATAATCGCATAGATCATCGTTGGCATGCCATGTGCTGCACCAGCCGGGTAGTTATAACCCGTTAGCTTGAGTTGAAGCAATTGCTGCTGGTAGAACGTAATATCAAAATCCCCTGTATACGTGTAATCCAGCTTCTGATTGGCTGGGATGGGCTTTACTTGGGATAGTGCCTTTAACTTGGCGTTTACTGCAAGCTGAACAGCTTGATCGGTTAACCCTTCCAGCTGCGGGTAATACACGAGGTAATCTGGATTGGGTTTATATTTCTCTTCGCGTACTCGATAAGGAGGTTGAAGCGGAACGATTGTATTTTGCCGCCAAATGATCTGTCCCCCACGGTTTACATAGGATACACGCTGGTCGACATACGCCTTGATCAGCTCGGGAGCGACTACCTCCAATGTCCCTGAACCTTCAACACGGGGGTATCCCGATGCAGGTCGCCCATTTAGATCCAGAAAGAACGTTTGTGTTCCATTGGTCGCTGAAGCCAGTCCTCCCTTATAATTCGCTACATCCGTATATACAAAATCCGAAAGCCTGCTGCCGCTGACCTCTGCAATGGCATAAACCGAACCCAGAAAAGACTGACCCGGATCAATCGCTTGCCCCAGGGCCAGCCGATGTTCTCCCAGATCTCGAATATCATTGTAGGCGGGTTGGATCGTAAAATTGCCCTGTGTATTAATAACGCCATAGATGAAATTGTAATCCTTCGCTGTATTCACAATAGCGTACCCACCATTAAACGGAAAAGCCGAGGTGAAGCTAGGCTGGATTCGGATATGCCCCCTTTCGTCGATATAACCGTATTTACCCGATGTTTCTTTCTGAAAAGGAAGTAACCCGTCACCCTGAGGTCCTACATAGGCATACGGATACGTCGCCAGCCGCTGACCATTCCTGTCGATTAACGCATATTCATTTTCTTTGATCTGCACAACAGCCTTGCCATCCTGAAAATCGTTCGCTGAAGCGAATTGCGCCCGAATTACCTCATTTCCAGAGGTGTCCAAATACCCGTAACGACTGACTTCCCCGCCTGCCTGACTGCTGTCTGAAAGGTAAAACAGCGCTCGGCCGTCCTTTACATTCGCAATGAACGGATACGCCCGTTTGGTCAGAACGGTACCTTGTTCATCGATCATCTTGAACCCTTGAGCATCGATAACAATAGCCCGACCTTCTGCAAAAGAGTTAATGGAATCGTATACAGGTTGAACGACAAATTGGCCGTTAAGATTGATAATGCCTGCCTTCCCGTCTTTTACTACAACAGCCAAACCATTGCTCTGAAAATTCTGGGCATCGTCAAGTATTGGTTCCAATCGAATACGACCCTGCGCGTCCATATAACCCCACCGGATTCCAGTTGTTGTTCTGACCGAGACGGGAAATAACCACGTCGTTTCACGTGCATGGGGAAGACCCTCTGGGCCGATGGCTTGCCTGATCTTCTTTTCCAACTCAAGCAGAACCTCACGTGAAGGATAGGGTTTGTTGATGCTTAACGCTTTTTGGACAGAAACGAGTGCAGCAGGAAATAAGCCGGCTTTATACTGAGCGTCCGCAAGATAGTACCAATAGAAAAGGTAATCTGGATGTTGTTCTACCAAGGGTTCGTAATACTGTATGACTTTAAGAAAGTAATACGGATATACATCTGTTGCGGGAACCCAGTTCCCATTTTGCCAGCGGATGATCTCGACCCGATAAGCTTCACCTGTGTCATGAATCCAGAGTGCAATCTCCACTTTACCGTCTCTGCCGTGGTGACCCGGCATATCGATAATCTCTGCATGGCTGTAATACAGATCTTCTGGCGCCAGATCCGTCAGTCCGTTTTCCGTCCAATCGTATACCGCGAGCTTCGACCAGATCGCACCAATTTGCCAGCCAACAATGAGATTATTCCTCGCCGTGGACGTCACAGATGCTGCTGTCAGCAAGGTAACGCCATAACCCAATCCTTTAGTCAAAGACATCTTGATCCAGTGACTTTGGTAAAATTTCAGAACAAGAAGCATTAACTCTCCGCCCTGCTGATACACAGCAGCGATCTCGGGCATACCGTCTCCCGTAAGATCAGAAGCGTAAATCGCCGGATGTTTGACCGGTTTATCAATGGTGACGATAGTCGCGTCAGCCGGGATATGTTGATTGACAATTTGCGTTAACAGAGGTTCACTCATGGACATGCCTGTTTCCTCCTTAAGACAGCATTCGCCTAATGTATGGGTATGCATCATAAGCGAGGATATGACATCTGAGCAAAACTAACCGTTTCTTTGAAGGAAAATCGTTGAATCTAATAGCAAAATCATAAAAAAAGAGCAGTCGTTAAAACCGCTCTTTTTGGGTAAGTATCCCTAATTATTCTTGTAAATTCACTTTCTGGCCGTTCAACATCAGATAATTCACTTCGTTAACTGGTATTGGGTGAGGTGAGATCCACTTCATCAAATTATCATCAAGATTCAGAAACCCCGGTTTGGCGAGAATGCTCGTGCCATCATTCAGATAAAGTTCTATATGAAGATTCTCAGGGAGGATTTGATCGATCCCTTTGCCCATAAGCGTAACACCGAGGGAAGAGACCTTAATCTCTGTACGTATATCCTCATTCATCACCAGCGTTGTTTCTCCAGTTTTACTTAATGAATCTTGCTTCAGATCAAAGGTCGTTTTCCATTGCCCCGTAATGAACTGATCGTAACTGGTAAAGTTTCCTTTAAGTTGAAGATGATCAAGTTGACTAATATCTGAAATGTCAAAAATATACTCCTCATAATCCCCGCCGTATCTAGTACCACCTTTGGTATAAGAGCCATAGGAGACACTGTTCATGGGGATATCCTGCTTGTTCCCTTGATCATCCGTGAAGAAAAACTCTCCATGATTGTATCTACCCATCTCGTCATCTGGATTAATCTGAATATGCAATTTCCCATCAACGAAACCTATATTGGATATATACATCCAATCGATCCCAGGCAACTTGATATGGGTCTGATCCTGACGAAGGACATGAATGAATTCCTGTTCACTTAATTCCAGAGTGGAAGGACCTCCCCACCCGCTAATCCAGTCTTCGAGTGGATCAAGCGTATCAACTTCATTCTGCTGCTTATTACTCAGGAGTTCTGAGAGGTTGAGCCCAGAATCATAATTCTCTTCTTTAGAGGCACCTGATAAAAAAGAACGAATCTGGACGCTCATTCGATTGCTGAACCTTTTTCCCTGCACCAAGAATCGGACAATTGCTGTCCTCTCAGCTGCATCATACTGTACTAACTGTGCGTTATTTGCCCGACCACCTGATACATGAAAATCATAGACATCAAGCGAAGCATTCACTCGGTCTGCCGTTAAATCCGTGAGGGCTACATAGATTTCAGTTGTGCTGCCGTCTCGAACAGCACCAAGCGTCTGCATCCGTATGCCCTGATCTTCACTGGTCTTGTTTACGGGATGAAGAATGTTGATTCGATCTACGCCTAGAAATTGTAACATGGCTGAAAGGTCAATCACTCCCATGGCAGCTGCTGCACCTGTAACAATAGATAAAGACAAGATGGCTGCAATGGGAATATAGATTATCTTAAGGATTCTCCTATTATATTGTCGTGTTCTATTCTGCTGTGAATTACGTTGAGAATTTGCCTCAAGGCCTGCTTTTTCATTAAATAATTTCTTGATATGGTTTAGGTTCTGTTCCGTAAAATGATCTCCTGGATTCGACATGGGGATCACCTCCTTTATTTCTTTTGTATCCACCACTCACGCAGTCGTTGTTTTGAACGATAAATTTTGTTGTGAACCTGTCTGATGTGCAAAGACAAAGCTTCCGAGATTTCCAATGGCTTCTGCCCTTCGTAGAATCGACGCTTCAGAATCTCTCGATCAGGTTCGGGAAAGGATTCAATAGCTTGCTCCAATTCTTGATGCCTTTCTTTACTGAGCAATTGAGAAAGTGTGTCCTCGGTTTGAACATAATGAATGCTCTCTTCATACGTAATTTCACTTCTGCGATTCCATTTCCGGTAACGATCAATGGCCTTGTTCTTCGCAATGGTAGCTAAATAATTTTTCAAACTACTGCGCTCTGGCTGGAAAGAAAGTGGATTTTGCCAAAATGAAAAAAAGGCGTCTGCTACACATTCTTCGACTTCTTCAGAAGAGACATTATGTAATATAGAATAAACAATTTTCCACAACAATCCGGCATACTGGTCCATCACCCATTCCATGGCTTCATGGTCACGCCTTGCAACTGCTTTCCTGATCTGTTCTTCCTTCATGCTCACCCTCCCTTCTATATTAGATTCGTTTCAGAAACGTAATTTACTCAAATTCGATAAAAAAAATTGCAGAGGCTTTCGCTTCTGCAATTCTTTAAGGGTATATCGATTCAGGATGATTCCTGAGTGCTGAGTTGTACATACTGTGTGAGGCAGCAATAATGAAACAGCAAACGCTCTTCACTACTGTTCCCCAAAGCAATTTTCCGGCCCTCTTCAATCATGTGTTCCAACACTTCACGAAGGAAATTCATCTGAAACCTCGAAGTATCCGTAACCAGCTGCTCCAATATGTCGATATCTCTCAGAGTGAATTGGGATAATCCCCGAAGCAACAACTCTTCGGACCAGCTGCTGATCCTCTGCATCAACTGACTATAGTCTTCCAAATCTCTCCGTCCTTCCATAGCCCGTATCCAGTTTCAGATTGATCACCGTTTGACCCTTCAGGAAACTGATCGGGTATATCCGTGGTTGCTCTATACGCACAAAAGCATAGAAGTGTTCGAGTGCCCCTGCACCATAACTCGACTCCAGTCTTTTGATCAGGGTTTGCCATTCCGCAGAATAAGGAAGCGTCAGGTCCAATGTCTCTCCCTTTTCACTCTCTATCGTAAGAATAAGGTCCTGTACTTGTTTATCAAAGCGCTTCTCTACAATTCTAGCAACCTTAATCATCGCCAGTTGCTCTTTCGGAACAGAAAACAACTCAAACGGTCGTGAATGCTCATCAAGTAGGGAGGCTGCATCTTGCATATACTTGCCCAGATTCACAGCTTCCACTTCTGTTCGGGACAATAGTGTAAGCTTCGCACTTTCTCCGGAGGAAAGCCTATGCTCTTCATTTACTTTCACCGCGCGAAACTGCACCTCTTCCCCGGCAAATTGACGAAAACTCAGATTGGGCAGCCATGGCGTGAAGGAACTGTAATGCTCAGTATATGAAAACTGATGATCTTCATAGTATACAGCCCGCACATCACTGTAGGTGTATATTTCCTGATCATCAAAACAATAGAAATAATAAGTAATTCCACGGTAACCGGATCGCGTCTCCCACGCATCTGCACCCAAACCATACAAATGCAGTGCAGGGACCGTAAAATATTTACTGCGAAAACGGCCAATGAGCTGGCTCTGCTTTAACGCAGATACCTTTTCTTCTTCAAGTACCTGGAGTGCAAGAACCAATTTGCTCACCCGATCAAGCAGGGACTGCATGGAGAAACGTACATGTCTGTTGAAAAACAACTGCAATTCTCCCTGAATCCCGCGTAAACTCCGCTCCACGTCAGGGAGTTGACCACTATGAGCAGCAATGGCCATTGTCTCCAATTGGGCCATATACGATTGTGGTAGACGAGCAAGTCCCGTCTTTAACAGATCGGTCAGCATGGAGCGACATTCTCGCACGGTTTGAATTGAAAATTTGGCATCATGGACTTTTTCGCTTAAGTCTTCCGTATCATTCAAACCATGTTGCATCCGGTACCGCAGCAGCGCTTCAAGCTTGGCCATATGGCCAGCCGTTTGTTTTACTTTGCACAGAGCCTTGGCCAGACTCGCTTCTTCTGTAAACGAGACCTCAATCTCTTGCTTCACCAGACGCACCGTTAGAAGAGAATCGTCCACTACTTCAATCTGCTCCGGATATCTTAATCGGAACAGAACTTCTTCAATCAAGGAGGAACTATACGATTTAATTAAAGAAGAAATATCCGCTTCAATCATCCAGTGGAATCGGGATTCCGTTACTAGAGGATGATTATCTGGAGCTTGCACTGCCTTAGGATCATCGACATTAGACACAGACTCCAACTCTTCAGATGACGCGTCTACAGCCTGATTCACTTGATCCTCAGCTTGGTATTGCCGTTGATAATATAAAATCGATATCAGGACATGTTTGCAAATATTGTCTGCCGGGCAGGAACACTCCCAATGATCCAGTGTATGTTCAAGTGTACATTGTGTACCATCGCTCAACTGACAACTCACAGAGGCTACATCCCAGGTGTATTGCACACTAACGCCGTTATCCAACTCTTTCAGAGAACGTTTATACAATCCTTTGTTGGCATACCGAATCAGATAATCTTCAGTACACAACTTCGCAAATATTCCGAATTTCTGTTCAAATTCACTCACGTGATCAGCGTCCTGACGCTCTTAAAATATCATAGATGGTTTCACTGAACACACGACCCGCGATTTCACCCAACGCAATCGCCTTGTGATCGCCATAATAATAGTGTTTCTGACTGCCTGGTTTAAAGAAATGCAGAGATTCCAGCGTAATCTCTTCCAATCCTTCATAATACGTGATACTCGTACCACTGAACCGCAATTCGGCGACAAGATCTCCATACTCTTTGTAAAATTCATGATACCAACCGCCATCCTGCGCGGGCCCTTTGATCCAGCCGTACTTCTCCAGTGCTTTGGGGAAGGCAGTAGGTGAGAACTCAGATTCTGGCAAGCGATCATATTCAATCTTGTTTTTGTCTTCCTCCTCAAGCACATGAATTTCACGATTCAGCTGTTCAAAAGGCTGCTTGATCTCGTAATCCTCCAGCTGTGTTTTCCATCCTTCGAGCACAGCCTGATCCAGTTCGAGTGGATGAATCAGTCCCACCAGCGAACCTGAGGGAAGTTCATATTCATCCTCATCGACGGTATTAAACGTGCCGTCCTCCATATAACGGAAGGTGTTGACCAGTTGGCCATCTTCATACGTACCCCAGATCAGACCTACAGCGAATTTCTGCATAATTACATTTTGTACAAACAGTGCTGTCCAGTCCTCAGCAGCCCACAGACGTTGCTTGGACAATGATTCCTCCAGACGTTGTGCCTGTATGCTAACCATTGTTTTGAGATCCTTTTTCAGTTGAGTGAAACGAGCCTTGGACTGTGCGGCAAGTTCAGCATCATCTTTCTGTGCAGGGGCAGGCAAGCTTTTCACCGATTTTCCCGTTTCTTCATTCAGGACAACGACCTGCAGATCTCCATTCACTTTAATGAGGAATGAACGCTCACCGTAGCTCAATTGCATCGTTCCATTCTCATCAAAACCAAGTGTGGTGACGAGTCGATCTTCCAGCTGTTCCGAGGTAAGTCCACTATTTTCCGCTGCCAGCTGCAACGCTTCTTCAGCCGCACCTTTAACCTGGCGGTTTTTCACACTACGTTTAATCTTATCAATCGCCATGAGAGCGGATGGTTCCTTAAGATAGGCCAATACTTTTACAGCATCTGCTGCAATGGCGCCTCGGCTGTTTTCTGTCCATTCCTTAATTTGTGGAGCCAATATATTGACAATCTGAACGTCACCAAAGAGGGCAGAGAGATACATCACCCACTTCTCCTTCGCGGAAGCACCCTCCTGAATCCACAACTGGAGCAGCTCACCAGCAAAACGTGCTAACGATTCCTCGCTTACATACTCGCGTAGTTCATTCAGTCTTTCGTTCGGCGCAGATGTATGATCTATTGATTGCACCAAGAGATATTGCTTGATTCGATCATCCAAAGGTGATTTGTCCTCTAAACGCACCAGAGAAGGAAGATCGTTCAGAGACAACCAGCTTAGTCTGGCCAGTTTTTTGGCATCTGCCTGATCTGCAAGCGCAGCATGAGCATACTCCGGGCTTTGATCTGCGGTATCCAGCAGAATTTGAATCAGGTTCTTCCAGTCTGAAGATTTCTCACTATCCAGAAGCTCACGATAGATCACCTTGCTATGATCCAAACTTCGAATGGCACTCAATGCCATTTCTTTCACACCCACTTTTTTCTCCGAACGATATATGGCGGTATACAGGTCTGGGTCAGGTGTCCGATTGAATTCAGATAACGCCACTCCATTTGCCTTTTTGGAGGAATCCTGCAACCCGGCACGAATCGCTTCGGCCATTTGTTTTGTTGAAAGTTCGTGACGTTGTTCAAAGGTAATTTCCAAAACAAGAATACGTGTGTCGGTTGGCAGTTTCTTGTACTGTCCAATCGCATAATCGAGATTGTGCTGAATGATTCGGCGATATTCATCCTGAGGCATTGATCTGTACCTGTAATCGGTCATGCCATTGAGCGAAAGTAGGCTAGACAGCAATTTCTCTTTTTGCACCTCTGGATCATGACCATAACGTTCAAGCAGCTTCTCACCGCTAAACGCATAAGATTGATACATATCAGAAACGATATCCAGTGTCCACTCGGGATACGTGGTCAGAATCACGAATCGACGCATTGCCTCCGAATCCAACGGCAGGAAACTAATGCTGATCAGGTTATGGACGCGCTTTTTGTCCCGATTCAGATTATTAAACAGCCCACGACTATTCGGGTCTTCCCAGTATTGTTCAAGTGTGCTTTCTCCGTTCAAATATCGTGCAATGGCTAACCCCTGTCTTCCTCCATCTAATGGATGGCGAAGCGCACTGAATACAGCTTGTTCAACGGTCTCATCCACATCGGGTACAGCAATTCCATCGTCCTCCAGTATTTTTTGAATACACAATTTGAGGAATGGGGCTTTTAATAGGTGATATGCACGAATAGCCTGCTGCGGTTCACTCACAATCGCTGATTTCAGAAATTGCCATGGTATGGTGTACGCTTCGAGTTCGGTTCGCAACGTTTCAATCAGTTGATAGGGCTCATCTAAGGGCACCAATCCGGACAGCAGCTCATTGGCATTCTTGGCCCTTGGGTCCATTCTTAACAAGTAACGCCGAACTTCAAGTGGATAGATCTCATGTAATTGGTGTATGGCTTCAAGCAAAACTGAACCGGTCTCCCCTTTGTTTTCGAGAAAACGCTGTTTGCCACCACTGATGTTAACCATATATAACAAGGCACTGCTCACAAGGATCATTGTCTTTTCAAACACACTATAAGACAGCTGCTCTTTTTTGGAAAGAGACGTATCCGAATAGTTCTCAGCGACCACCTGTTGCCGCTTCTCCTGAAGGAATTCCTCCTTCAATTCATAAGCAGATCTGTTATGTTTGGTCTGGAAATTGCAAACCGCGAGAGGTTCGATCAATGTATGCAGCTCTTGCTGCAGCTTACTTGGTTCACTCGTCATCACATGTTGGAACAATGCAGGGAGAGATTGAGTGAGCTGCTGCACCTGTGCCCGATGAGAAGCTTCAACACCTAGATCTGAATATAATCGAAGAAGGAGCATGCCATTAATTACATCCTCGAAATTGCCCTTCAGTCTGCTCTTGATCTCCTCCTGAATTTCCTTTTCTCCAGCAAACTGAATGATTTTCTCCAAACGTGACAACAACCCGCCTATGTGATCATTGCTTTTGCTCTTCCAACTCAATCCACGGGCTTCAGATTCGTTTCCAAGACAAATCGTAAGTCCATCGGTTCTCCATGAATTCCTTCTGGAATAAGTGGATTCCATATGAATGACAATAGCCCCTGCCCGAAAAAAGAGTTCTCCGTCATCCTTTTTGGCAAGTTTCAAGAGCACATCGATCGTCTGGTACGCATAATGACTGGATTTTCCTATCAGATCAGGGAATTTGTCTGTCGTTCCCATTACATAATCTACGATTTCCGAACTCCGGTCCGTTTTCAACGAATATTCGTTTGAACATACCTCTGCAAATTTCTCCACCAAAGCTTCCACTGCACGGTCTGCGGTAAGCATTGCACATTCCTCCTTGATATGATTTTATAAGTGATTTGTATACAACCAATGAATTCATCATTTTATAACATTCGACTTATCTCGCTGCTCAAGTAATAATCTCGCCAATCCAATCCGCCAACTCATTAGGTGTAATTGCAGCTACATGTGCACCCATATTGGATAACGTCTGCGCAGCATGTTTGTTGTACACGGTATCTCCGTTAAAATCGAGCGCAGTCAGCACCAGCAATTTGCAGCCCGTATCCAGAATATCCTTGCATGCTTTATACATGTGCTGGATAGGGTAACCCTCCTCCAGATCACTAACGAGAATGTATATCGTTTTTGCTGGATTTTCGATTAACGTCTCACCATAACGGAGTGCTTTGGAAATATGCGTTCCCCCGCCAAGCTGCACATTCATAAGCACATCTACCGGATCTTCCAGCCTGTCACTCAGATCGACCACCTGTGTGTCAAAAATAAATAATTTCGTTCGCAATGCATTCAGACGATAGAAAATGCTGGCCATCACCGAACTATAGATGACTGAATCCAGCATGCTACCACTTTCGTCCACGCCAATAATGATATCCCACTTGTTATGGGACTGGATATTCCCGTCAAAATATAGACGTTCAATGACAAATCTGCGATTGTTTTTGTCATAGTTTTTCAAGTTCTTGGTGATGGTTTGCTTGAAATTCAGGTTACGCAAGGAACGCACCGAACTGGATGCATAGCGGCTGCGTTTCCCTGTAATGCTCGCTCTGGTCTGAGATTCCAGCTGGCGTCGCAGCTCTTCAACCACGATTCGAACGATTTCCTTGGCGCTCTTTAACACGTCGCCTTTCATTCGCCCTTTAAATTGCATAATATTCTTAAGCAGGTTCATATTGGGTTCAAGTGACTCAAGCAGCTTCTTGTCGGTTAACAATTCAGTCAACCCATAATGATCAAGCGCCTGTTTTTCCAATATTTCAACCGTTGATTTCGGGAACAATTCCCTGACTTTATGCAGCCATTTGGGAACGGTCAGATTCGAAGGACCTTGGCCTCCCCCTTTTCTGTAACCCTGCTCTTCCCCGTATTCGCGATGATACAGATATCCCAGAATCTCATCGACTTCGGTATATTTAAAATCATCAGGGGAGTAATCTTCTGCATTGGACAGCCCCTCATCGGCGGATTCACCCAGAATGAGGCGCCAACGGTTTAAGGTTTCCGCCCGGTTAAGCTCTGCTTTGTCTTCCACATTTTCCTTGGTTGTATCCAGCTCAGTCAGATCAGTTTCCATGCGTCAAACTCCTTCCGAAGGGCTTCATCCCATGTTTTCGTCTGAATCAGCGTTCGCTCGTCAATGGAAGACCAGGACATCTCTTCGATCTCTACCTGATGCAGGTTCGCAACCCGATCCGCAATTAGGCCTGTCTCCATTGGAGTGAAGTAAGTAAACGCCAATCGAAGTTCAGGGATCATTCGAATAAATTCTTCATAATCAAGTTGCTCGATCAGATAATTCAACTCCGATAAGAGCTGATCTTCATACAAAAAAGCGTCTCGGGCTACAGAGAACACGCCCTGTAGATAAAGAGCAGTCTGCCGAGTCTGTTCCTGTGATCCCCGAATGTACCCGCGTGCCCGATCCACAATCTCTTCCCTGAGTCTGTCCCCAAGTCCTGAAGATATGGCAATACATACCCCCTCCAGCTGCGCCGGGAGTTGGCTGTCTGACAGAAGTTCATCCAAATGTGCCCGGAAGGTATCATCCCGAAAATGCTCTTCGGACGAATCTGCCAGCATCGCAAGCAGCTTCAGTCCCTGGACAATCGCTTCATGTTCGTCCGGATTCGTTCTTGAGAGCTGCATCAGTTTGTCAACTGCATGGTTATAGGCTTCGGATACGAGGTTAAGGAGCTGCTCTTCTTCAGACAACCCAAGAAGTCTGCGATGCTGCTGTATTCGGTTCAACAGATGAAGACTTTCACACAACGACAGGAAATTTCCATCCTTTCGGAGCGCCGACTTCACTTGTTCATACAGCTTCATTGCTGTATCCTGCAGGCCCATAAGCAGAGCTTGAAGCATGGATTTGGCCAGGTCACCGCTGTGATGATCCGGTATTTCCTTCATCTCTTCTTCCATTTTGCGCGTAGCAGCTTCCCTAATCGTGCCTCCATAGAGTGAATTCTCGATCAATCGTGCCTCAATTCTGGAGGAATAGGTGTATACCCACGTCTCCCGAACAAGGTTCATGTCTCGCTGTGCAATCCAATCCGGTCCCGATTGCCGCTTTGCAAAATCCGGAACGAGATAAACGATACATTGAAACAATTGACTTTGCCGACGATGATCTGGTTTGGCATATACATCAAGTACTTTCTTATGTTGGCCTGTAGTACGAATTTGAAGTTTGGACTCGGTACAACGTTCTTTGAAATCCTCAACGATCGGAATACTGAATGGGTTGGGAGCTACTTTTCCTATGACATCCCCGGTTAGCAATTGGTGCAGTTCTTGCAGCGGTTTGTCTGAAGCTAACGTAAGTTCCCCCTTAACAAAAGAAGAAAGGGTTGCATCCATCAGCTCATAGACACCGCCTTCCCTTTTCCCTCTCAATCCTGCGAGGCCCTGAACCATGCTGTATGCCTCAATGGCGTCGCTGGTAGATACATGTTCATGTCCTTCCCTCACCTTGTGGGTTAATCGGGACAAGAAGTCCAAAGCGGTAACATTATACACGGAGTTCTTTTGACGAAGCAGTTGGGTCCAGATCAGTTCGTAATAATTCACGTAAGGCATGCCGCTCGCATACCCATTCAGCCGATCCGCTTCGGCAAACGTGTAGACCATGGGATACATCTGCTGATGTACCGAATTCTGATCCCGGACTTGCTCGTTCAACGTCATCCCTGCAGAGTCCGGTTCAGGATGCTCCGACATCAGAAGACCATACGTATGAAATCCACCCGTGATCACAAGCACACGTTCATACTCCCGTCCGGCTTGTTCAATACGTTTCTTCATATGCGCTTCTCTGGCCAGATCGCCTGTACTGTGCAGCTGCTCCGCTGAATAACACATCCGGGATAAGGTGCAATATGTGAATACATCCTGTACAAATCCCTGTGTCGCCTTCTCCAATCCACTAATCTCAAATACGTTCTCCCATAACTCATCGAAACTTCGAGAGTTTGTTTGTTGACATAATCGGTGGATAAACTCAGAGCCTGCAAGCAATGACTCGTCTTGAATGGAAATCTCCCGTTGTTCGGCCTTGTTGGGCTTAGCGAAATGATGGTAGTCAAGGTCAATAAATTGCGCTGGAGTACCCAATCTTGCAGCTTCCTTCAAAGCCACATATTCAGGCGAGTACCGAAGCATCGGGTAATAACAGGCCGCTCTCTCCTCTTCACTCTCATAGGTGTAGTAAAGACTGACAGGAGGTTGTGTCGCCTCATCAGCCAAAACATCAAGCAGCGGATTCCCGCTCTCCGGCCCTTCAATTAGAATGATGTCGGGCTTGTATTCTTCAATCAATCGCAGCAAATGATAGGAACAGACCGGACTATGATGGCGTATGGGAAAATAAAGCGTTCCGTTGTTCAGGTTATAAACCTGGGACTCAAATAGATTCCGTAACTGGGCAACATCCTGCTCAGCCTTTCCTGTTAACCGATCCATTTCTTCTCCTCATAATAGTCCCTCCAAATCTCTTCTGCCTTGGAACGCTCCTTCACGACCTTGGAGAAGTAGGTTTTGAGGATGGACAGATCCTTCTCGCTTTCTTTTGCTATCGTCCCCAGCATGTTTTGCACCAGTCGATCTAATGTAATTCCCTTGTCTTCGTAGTAATAAGAAGTCATGGCACTCTGTACATATACAGATACCGCTTCAGCTGTGCTCATGGATGCTTGGGGAGTATCCAGCTTGTAACCTTCCCGCGTCATTCCCGTGCGAAGCTCCATAAACGTCGTGGCCAGCAATTCAACCACATCTGTATGTATCTCGATGTCTATTCCGCTATGTAATAACAGGCTGCGTGCCTGGGATTCAATAATTTTGGCTTCCATTTTCACATTACCGATCGGTTTGATCGTTTCAAAATTGAAACGTCGCTTCAATGCACCACTCATTTCATTGACACCCTTGTCACGAATGTTCGCCGTAGCAATCACGTTAAACCCTGGTTTGGCAAACAGCACACCGCCATCCAGTTCAGGAATACTCATCACCTTGTCACTCAGAATACTGATCAGACTATCCTGCGCTTCAGCAGGGCAACGTGTAATCTCTTCAAAACGGGTAAGAATCCCTTTCTTCATCCCGTTATATAGCGGTGAGGGTACAAGTGCCGCCTCTGAGGGGCCTTTATCCAGCAGCATGGCGTAATTCCAGGAATATTTGATCATGTCTTCGGTTGTACCTGCCGTGCCCTGAATCGTGTTCAGGCTTGTTCCCGAGATGGCTGCGGTCAGCAATTCACTGAGCATGGTTTTGGCTGTCCCGGGTTCCCCTACCAGCATTAAGCCCCGATTGCCTGCCAAGGTCACCACAGCACGTTCAATCAGTACATCGTTGCCATAAAACTTCCGCGTAATGGGAACCTCTTCACCGTCCAGAATGGCGGGCTTATCTCTGCCAATAATAAAATCTCTGACATAGGCCGGGGACAGCAGCCAATTTGGAGGACGTTTTCCTGAATCTTCTTCTCGCAGCGCCCTTAATTCTGTGTCATATAATGTCTCGGCGGGTGGCTTAAGCATCTCCATCGTCAAGGTTTCTCCTCTCATACAAACAGATCGTATGTTCTTATTAGTGCTATTTTATCACAGGGGTCTTATAACGAATGCGGAAATCGATAAAAATGGTTGAAACGTCCTTCTTATCAGCATTTCGTATAAGCACATGGTCAGGGTTCATAGCACAATTGTGCACTTCTTTTTCCCTTTATTCTTACATATAGTTATAGATGGAACTGAAATTCATTTTGCTGTTTAAAACGTGCTTTGGTTACAGGTCCTACGTCCCTATTGCTCATTAAACGATTCGTATGATGTTTCAAGCAGATTAAGCCCTGAATCATAAAAAAAACACAGGTTAGCACCTGTGTTTCACATGCATCTACACGATAGCCCTACATTCTTCTTCCACATGATGCGGAATACAGCTCATACCATTCATACCTTGTCAACTCTGTGTTGACAGCGTCCCGACAAGCCAGAATACGCTCTGGACGAATTGAACCGATTACGGGTTGGATTCCTGCCGGATGCTTCATTAACCAAGCCAATACGATCACTTCCGGGGTAACTCCTCGCTCCTTCGCCATCCGATCCACCAATTGGGATGTATGCTCGATTTCCGGGCGTTGTCCCTCAACGACCCTGCCTGTAAATCGACCCTGCGCGAGCGGCCCCCATGCCTGCAGTTGAATATGCTCTGCCTGACAATATTCCATCGTCCCATAAGGAAATACATTGTCTTTGGCTTGGGGCCGGTTAACAGTTACTCCCGCCTCCACAAATCCGATTTTATCCAAACTCATCTCAAGCTGGTTTACAATCAAGGGCACGCTGCTATGCAGTTGAAGAAGACGAATCTGTTCGGAGCCCATATTGGATACGCCAAAATGACGGACTTTGCCAGCTTGATGCAGTTTCGCCAGTGCTTCTCCAATCTCTTGCGGATGCGCAAGCGGATCAGGACGATGAAGCAATAAAATGTCCAGATACTCCACGCCCAAACGCGCAAGAATGCCATCCACACTTGCTTGAATATGAGCACCGGAAGAATCATACCGCTGAGGGCCCTCGTCATCACCAACGAGACGTATGCCGCATTTGGATTGCAGGAAGATCTGTTCCCTTAGCCCCTTCCGCTCTTTTAAGACGCGGCCCATGACATGTTCTGCTTTACCTCGTGTGTAAATATCCGCCAGATCATAATGGTTAACACCAATCTCAAGGGCTGCCTCAACAGCCTTGTGACCTTCCAGTACTAGATCTTCGGTAATCGGGAGACCATCCCACTCGCCTCCGAAACGCATACAACCAAGTACAAGCGGACTTGCGGGTATCTGATGGTGGTGCAGGGGCAGCTGTGATTTGGACATGGTGCACTCTCCTCGGTTTGTTATTTTTCAAGTTTCTTTCTATCCTGTTTCTTCTTTACCGTCTCTATATTTACCTGCTATATTATCCCGAGTTCATTTTTAAATTGAAGCCATTCTGGTTACACTGGGTTCTCTTATCATATTTGTTTATTGAAAACAATGTTTCAATCATTCTAATATTGAATATATGGATGGTGCAGGCTTTTCGTATGAAGCCACCGAAATTAACATATGATCTATGACCCCTTAGATAAGGGCGCATGACATTAGGAGCTTTTGATGAGAGGAGATTAACCATTTGAGCACAAATGAAACTTCACAGTCTGAGTTCTTCACCAAGGAATTTACCCAGAACCCCTACCCTGTTTATCAAAACTTGAGAGAAAGCGATCCGGTGTTCCGAGTCATGTTCCCCCATGGCGAATTCGGCTGGATTATCACACGATACGAGGATGCAGTCGAAGTATTGAAAGACAATCGCTTCAGTAAGGATATAGTCAAACGTTACGGATCAGATCAGCAGAGCATTTTCGTGCATCACATGCTTTTTGCGGATCCACCTGACCATCGCCGCTTGCGCGGACTTGTACAGAAGGCTTTTACTCCCCGATTGATTGAAGGCATGAGAAGCCATATTCAGGATATTGCGGACGATCTTCTGGATAATCTCCATTCCGAGGAGAAGATGAATCTGATCGATGAGTTCGCTTTTCCGTTACCGATTATTGTCATTAGCGAAATCCTCGGTGTACCTCTTGAAGATCAGGACAAATTCCGGTTATGGTCCAACACCATTATCGATGCGACAAGTGCGGAGAATGATGATGTGTTTGAGCAGCATGCTCAAGAGTTCATTGATTACCTGAATGCCTGGTTCGCCAAAGTACGTGAGCAACCGGGTGACGATCTGATCAGTCAGCTCGTAGTGGCAGAGGAATCAGGGGAACAGCTATCTGAAAAGGAACTGCTTAGTGTTGTGGCTCTGCTGATTATCGCCGGACACGAAACGACGGTTAATCTCATCGGCAATGGCGTACTTGCCCTTTTGGAGCACCCGGATCAGCGCGACCTGCTGCTCAAGCAGCCTGAGTTAATTCATAATGCTGTTGAGGAAATGCTCCGTTATAACGGTCCGGTTGAATTCAGTACATCCCGCTGGGCATCAGAGGACATTGAATTTCATGGACATAACATCGCTGAAGGTGAACTTGTTATCGTTGCGCTGGATTCAGCCAATCGGGATGAAGAGAAATTTAAGGATGCGGATGTTTTTGACATCACTCGCGAGAAAAGTTCGCATCTGGCTTTTGGCAAAGGCATTCACCTTTGTCTGGGAGCTCCTCTTGCGCGACTGGAAGGCGAGATTGCCATCAGCACGCTGCTTCGCCGCTTTCCCGAGATGCAGCTTCAGGCTGATGTTAATGAACTTGAATGGAGATCTGGCATGATTGTTCGAGGTGTCAAGGAAATTCCGATCCGGCTTAAATAAGTGTTCACTTGGAGTTATAGAGAGCGAGGAAGTCAACTAGATGGAAATAAACACTATTGTTTTGATTGTATTTTTACTTCTTATCCTTATCTTATTGGTTCGGGTCACCAGTCTTCAGGCCCAACTGAATGAATTGAAAAGGGATGTAGAGCGCTTGGAGAATGGTGCAGGTGTTACTGCACAGTCCTCTTTAAGCTATAGCTCTCCTTCCATGAATAGTTCTCCACCTTCACCGAATCAGACTGATTGGACCGAACTTGATAAGGAATTACAGGCACTTGCGCAACAGGGCAAAAAAATAGTAGCGATCAAGAAGGCTCGTGAAGCCAAAAATCTGTCTCTTAAAGATGCCAAGGACTATGTTGAGTCTCTTGAACGCCTATAATTAATGTTCATAGAATCCCCAAACTCCCTGCAAAGTTTGATGCTTTCAGTTGATTTGTTTTCTGACTGGGAGCAATGATCTATGTGGGGAGTTTACTTTTTGCCGAGAGCATGATAAAGTTATTTCAATATTTATAGAAATAAGAAATAAAGACGAAAGGAGCGATATTGATGCAACCCCATTCGATTGAAACGGAACAGGCCGTCAAGATTCATAAAGCACTGGGTGAACAAACGCGATATAAAATCATTCAGATTCTTGCGAGTGAAAGCAACCTGTGTCCTGCTGATTTGGAAAATCGCCTTGTAACGGTGGCGCTCTCCACCTTATCTCATCACCTGAAGCAGCTATCCGATTGTGGTTTGCTGACATCTCAAAAGAAAGGTACGTATATCTACTACAGCCTGAATACGGATGTTGTACAGAGATTCGTCCCTTATTTGTTCGGTAAATAAAATTTTTGATCTTTATTTCGATAATACTAGAAATACAGAATCAATGGTTATTATATTGGTATTGTCTATTCAACTTCATGGAATATAAAGCATCATTGTGGCATTAATTACTTGGTGCTTCCGTTCTCTCGTCTTTATTTCTATATTTTTAAAAATATAATAATAATCAGAAAGAGGTTTTTTGCTCATGTCTAACACATGGAAAATCTATGTTCTCGCTTTGGTCAGCTTTCTTGTAGGGACCTCCGAATATGTCATTGCGGGTATTCTGGACCGGATCTCTGAAACCATGAATATTTCATTAATTGCTGCGGGACAGCTGATTACGATTTTCTCGCTCGTTTATGCGCTTGGTACACCTATCATTATTGCCTTAACTTCTCGCATGGATCGACGCAAGCTGCTGCTCTATTTCCTAGGTCTGTTTGTCGTTGGTAATGTCTTGGCCTACCTGTTGCCCGGATATGGGCTCTTTATCGCTGCACGAGTCCTGATGGCTCTTGGAGCCGGAGTCGTCGTTGTTACAGCCCTGACAGTTGCAGCCAAGATAGCCGCTGAAGGCAAACAGGCCAGCGCCATCGCAACAGTCATTACCGGGTTTACCGCCTCATTGATCGTAGGAGTTCCACTGGGAAGAATGGTTGCTGCGGCTTGGGACTGGAAACTTGTATTTGCAGGCATCGCAGTTTTGGGAGTAATTGCCATGGTGGTTATCGCATCTACGATCCCGTCATCTGAAGGGGAAGCACCGGTTCCTTTGAAAAAACAATTAGCCTTGCTTAAACAACCTCGCATCGGATTTGCGCTGCTTGTCACCTTTTTCTGGCTAGGAGGCTATTCCATTGCCTATACCTATATTTCGCCTTACCTGGTCTCTATTGCGGGCATGAGCGAAACGCTATTAAGCTCCGCTTTGCTGGCATTTGGCATCGCAAGTCTGATTGGTTCCAAATCCGGAGGATACAGTGCTGATCGTTTGGGAGTAAAGCGAACACTCCTCTTGGGTATGGCCTTGCATGTCATAAGCCTGATGATGCTGAACGTCACGGCCCATTCAGGTGCGACCGTCTTCATTGTATTGGTTCTGTGGTCATTCGTCGCCTGGTCTTCCGGTCCAACACAGCAGTATAATCTCGTTACTATGGCCCCGGAATCATCCGGGATTATGCTCAGTCTGAACAGTTCGGTTATGCAGCTGGCGATGGCTGCTGGTGCCGGTGTAGGAGGAATTGCCGTCAGTGCAGTTTCGTTGTCATCCATCACCTGGATTGGAGCTGCAGGAGTTGTGATTGCAATGATCATTATTATTCTTGCCTACCGTCCGGCGAATACCTTAGCAGCACAGACAGATTCTTCTAATGTTGCATAAGGACGTGTCAGTTCAGAAAAAGAATAGTACCAAACAAAAAGAGAGGCACTGTAACTTTACAGCAGCCTCTCTTCCTTATTCATTCTGTATAATACCTTATTGTGCCGTTACCGCACCATCAATTGGATAAACAGCGCCATTAATGTAAGGAGCTTCATCTCCAAGCAGGAAGGATACCAGATTGGCGATTTCTTCAGGCTTGCCTAGTCGTCCGGATGGAATACTGTCAATGGTGGCTTTGAACACTTCAGGATTATCCTTGCCAAACTGAACCACCATTGGTGTCTCAATCGTACCTGGGGCAATGGCATTTACACGGATATTTTCCTTACCATACTCAATGGCCGCTGTACGTGTCAGTCCAACTACACCATGCTTCGTTGCTGCATAGGGTGCAACTGCCGGAACACCAACAATACCTGCAGTAGATGCCGTGTTAACGATTGAACCACCACCTGTTTTGAGCATTTCGGTAATCACGTACTTTAACCCGTAAAATACACTTCTCAGGTTAATATCAATGATCTGGTCAAACTGCTCGATGGTATGCTCAATTAATTTAATACCAGGACCAGCGATCCCGGCATTATTAAAGAACATGTCAATTCGGCCGAATTCCTCGATCGTTTTGTTCACATAATTCTCTACTTCGTTCGCCTTGCTTACATCCGTTTGTACAAAAATGGCTTTACCGCCCAGCTTCTCAATCTGTTTTACCGTTTCCTGGCCGGCCTCTGCCACGAGATCAACGACCACAATGGATGCGCCCTTCTCAGCCAGCTTCAGGGCGGTCGCTTGGCCCAATCCACTTCCTGCTCCAGTGATAATTGCTACTTTTCCTTTGTGACTCATTCTGATCTCCTCCATGTGTGTTCGTCATCGTCATCGGATTGGTTCATTCTATATGAAGCAGTATTGCGTCGGAATGCAACATATGTAGGGTAAAAAGCCTTGAATCCTGCCTGACCTTACCTATTCTAAAGGAGTTACAATTTAAAAACAAATCATATAATATGAGTGCATACTATAATATTCATCACATACTAGACACCTCAAGAAGGGGTATTCCTTCATAAAAACGTGTATCGTTCCCCTTCTTTTTGGTGAGATGTACAGTTTAATTTCATACAATACATTGTCAGATCAAAGTTTAACAAAGTCCGATTAATACTACTAAGGCAAACCTAATACTTATCTTAGCAAATTGGTTTTTGCCAGCTCGATCAGCTCATCGCCACGCCCATTCAGTACCGCTTTCATCATCCATAAGGTGAAGCCTTCGGCCTGTTTCATATTAATCTTCGGAGGCAGGGACAGCTCCTGGCGATTCACCACGACGTCGATCAGTACAGGACCATCATGCTGCAGTGCACGTGCTACAGCCCCTTCCAGATCAGCCGGATCCTCAACACGAATTCCCTCCAGGCCCATTGCTTGGGCTACCATGGCAAAGTTGGGATTTACCAGTTCGGTACCGGATTCAAGCAGACCCGCAGCCTTCATCTCCAGTTCAACAAAGCCGAGTGCTCCGTTATTAAACACGACAACTTTAATTGGAAGATTATGCTGTTTAAGCGTCAGAAGATCCCCCATCAGCATGGCAATCCCGCCATCCCCGGATAAGGATATCACTTGTCTTCCCGGATCTGACACCTGCGCTCCAATGGCCTGCGGAAGAGCATTCGCCATGGTACCATGACTGAATGAACCCAGCAAGCGGCGATTGCGGCTCATTTCAATGTAGCGAGCTGCCCAAACGGTTGGTGTACCTACATCACAGGTAAAGATCGCATTTTCGGCTGCAGCATCGCTGATGACCTTGGTTAAGTACTGCGGATGAATTGGCGTCTTTCCGGGTTTTCCTACGGCAAGCTCATCCAATTCTTTACGCACTTTCTGGTAACGTTCCACACTTTTATGCAAATGTTTGTCGCTATGCTCTTCCGTCAGATAAGGCAGTAAAGTTTCAATTGTAGCTTTCACGTCTCCACATACCCCGTAATCCAGCTTGGTACGACGACCAAGATGTGAAGACTGAATATCCACTTGAAGTACCACAGCATCATCAGGGAAGAATTGACGATACGGAAAATCCGTTCCCAGCATCAACAGCACGTCACAGTCCATCATGGCATGGTAACCGGAGGAATACCCAATTAACCCGGTTAGGCCTACCGAGTATGGATTATCATACTCCAGATATTCCTTGCCTCGCAGAGCGATAACCATAGGAGATTTCAAGCGATCGCAGAGCTGCATGAGTGGTTCACGCGCACCAGCACAGCCTGCTCCGCACAGCAGAGTAATTTTTTTGCCTTGATTCAGGAACCCTGCCAGTTTCCGCAGCTCAGGTTCGGAAGGATGTACAATAGGCTGGGTTGGATGATACACATGCTCCGGTACGGGCAGATCGGCCGCTTCCAGAGCCGCTACGTCCCCTGGCAGTATAATGACCGATACGCCTGAGCGCGCAACCGCAGTTTGCATTGCCATGGTAAAGGAACGCGGCATCTGTTTGGCCGTTGTAATCACCTCACAATAATGACTGCATTCCTGAAACAAATACTCTGGATGAGTCGCCTGGAAATACTCACTTCCGATCTCATCACTGGGAATATGCGCAGCGATGGCAAGTACCGGTACACGATTCCGATGACAGTCGTACAGACCATTAATCAAGTGCATGTTTCCTGGTCCGCTGCTGCCTGCGCATACTGCGATACTTCCACTTACTTGGGCATCTGCCCCGGCCGCAAAAGCAGCCACTTCCTCATGGCGGACATGAATCCATTCAATTTTACCCGAACGACGGATGGAATCGAGTACCGCATTCAAGGAGTCTCCAACGATACCATAGATGCGTTTGATGCCTGCGTTCAATAATGCTTCGACCAGAACGTCTGCTATTGTTTTTTTCATGTCAGGTCGGGTCTCCTTTTTTCGCTTATTTTGAGTTATGTTTCCACCGGGTTAAACTACCTATTCTTATACCCCAATCTTTTGAAACCCGAAACAAATCATATGTATTTATGAATATATATAAAATACAAAAATCCGCTGTCATGGGCTGACAAACGGATCATGGTTCTACTATGGTTTATACTATGGTTTATAATACGGTTTACTTCATACTTGAGTACATCCACATCAACAAGCAGATTTAGATAGCTGGCATCACATTGCCGCCACTGACCGGGATATAAGCTCCTGTAATAAAAGAGGACAGGTCGGATGCCAAAAAGGCTACTGCATTGGCAATCTCCTGATCTTCACCTCTACGTTTCAACGGCACCGTTTGAATATAACCCTCATCATGTCCAGGCTCACTGTTGCGGTCGCGCTCACTGATCGTCCATCCAGGCGCAACCTGATTGACCGTAATTTGATATTCCCCTACCTCCTTCGCCAGCACACGGTACAACCCATCCATCCCGCGTTTTCCCGCCGTATATGCAGATTGGGTAGCAAAATTTTGCATCGCACATTCCGTATTGATACCGATAAATCGACCAGATCTTGCTTCCTTCATCGCTGGAATAAATGCTTTGGCAAGAAAAACACTCTGCATCACGCAGGATTCAAACTGGCTTATATAATCGTCCGGTGATTGTTCCAGCACGGTTGTCCAGGCATATTGGATAACCGCATTGGCTACCACAATATCCACAGCCCCGAGGCTGGAATGAATTTCATCACGCATCTGAAATGCCGTTTCCTGTTTGGTGACATCACCCTGAACAATGACCGTTTTCCGACCAATTGCTTCAATCTCGCCTTGAAGCTCTCTGGCCTTCGTTTCATTATTTATGTAATGCAGCGCGAGGTTTGCACCACAGTCTGCCAACGTACGAGCGATGACTCTTCCCAATTGGCCGGTTGCTCCAGTCACCAGAGCCGTCTTACCTGTAAGATCTAATTTCATAGGGATAGATCCTCTCCTTTAAACTACATGAGTATTCACGAAATTTAGCAAAGACCAAAGAAGGATTGCACAAAGGTTTGAGTCATTAATCAACCGGAAAACGATTTCGGTATATAGCAATTATTGTGTTTTATTCGATGTGATTCATCGCCCGCCTATTAGTTTTCGTGCTGAATCAGATCGATTTCCTGAAAGCGACTAACTTCCTTTTCCCACCGTTCTTCGACATACTTGCGGTGAACAGGGTGATCATTATAGGTATCATACGCTGCCTGATCAGCAAAGACCATTGAGAAACTGTAATCAAACTCGTTCTTTTCGCTTATCTGACGCAGTACCTCAAATTGCTCCACACCCGGAATAGTCGCCAAAGCTGCCTCACTTTCTTTCAAAAATGCCTCAGCTTCAGGTGTATCCTTGCCTGCGTAAAGTGTAAACGTTACCATATGTTTGATGCTACTCATCTCTATTTCCTCCTCAAGTATGATTTCACTCCGCTTCCTAGTGTACCTCCGTTTGATATGTAAGCGCAATAATTGTATGCAATTATTTATTTATCGTTACGATCTGGACAGCAATCCCATATTAACTATGGGTTATTGGCAGGCAAATACAAAAAAGCCTCGAGGACAATTCCCCGAGGCTCCTTTGCAATCTATGGACAACCTATTTGATGTTGTATTTACGGTTAAATTTATCAACACGACCACCGATGTCCACGTTTCTTTGTTTACCAGTGAAGAATGGGTGGGATGCGGAGCTAGTGTCCACACGGATTACCGGGTAAGTGTTGCCATCTTCCCATTCCATTGTTTCGTTCGAGAATTTAGTCGAAGAACTCAGGAATTTGTAATCAGCACTTGCATCGAAGAAAATTACGGTTTGTGTCTTTGGATGGATATCAGCTTTTGGCATAATCTATTTACACTCCTTTAATATGGGTACTTCCTAGAATAGAACTAAATTTTATTATACTCTTTTTTTGGACGAAGTACCAGTCGGAATTGAAGAAATGATAATTATTTTACAATTCACTCGGATCTGCACGGATTTCAAAGTTCAAGTGATGCCTTTCTCCAGTACATTCAACATATATTCTAATGCTTCAAGTTCATCTCTTCCCCGTGTCTGCAATCTCACCACACTCCCATGTCGAATGGGAAGAAGCGCCATTCCGAGCAGGCTTTTGACATCTACACGATGCTCATGATCTGCATCCGTAAATGACAGTGATATATCCGAGGAAAAACGCGCCGCTTGAGAAGATACAGACATCAGATCATCCCGGTGGAAATCGGAGTGAATCCTAAATTCATGTGTTCTCACAACCTTCAGTTCCTTTCGCTAGATGCTATTTAACCCATTTAGTGTGTATAATTTTATATATTAAAATCTTCAAGCATTATACCACGTTATGGAAGCTTGTTTAATCCTTTTGTGGTGAAAAATACAAAAAAAGAAACCCTGAATATCAGGGCTCCTTTGAAATGAATTCACTTCCCGTTCGGATATACCATTACTTTTAGACTTCCACTCTTGTTATGCAATGCTCGTTCCATAGCCTGTTGTGTCTCCTCAAGTGAATAACGGTCAGTAATCAGGGACATTACATCATGCTGGCCTGAACTCAGAAACTCAATTCCCGCCGGATACGTATTGGCATAACGGAAAATCCCGTATATATCCACCTCATTGTCGGCAATAAAAGGAACATTGAGTGCAATCTCGTCCTGCGCAGGCAGTCCTACAATGGCAAGCTTGCCTCCGCGACGGAGGGAATATAATGCAGACTGAAGCGCCTTCGGATTACCCGCTGTTTCCCACGCCGTATCTACACCGACACCGTTCGTTAACTCACGGATCACGGCCAGTGCATCTTCGTTCCGCACATTAATGGTATGGGTGGCGCCTATGCGACGAGCGGCTTCCAGTCTCACTTCCTCCAGATCTGTCACAATGATGCGTTCCACACCGAACGATTTGGCAGCTGCCACAGCCATCAGTCCAACAGGTCCCATGCCCATAATGGCAAGTGTTGTTCCAGGAGCCAGTTTACTGCGTCTTGCAGCATGAATGCCTACAGAGAAAGGTTCGTTCATGGCCGCCTCTTCAAAAGACAGATGATTCGGGATGGGGAAGACCATATCTTCACGAACGGTCATGTACTGCACAAATGCCCCATCCACCGGAGGTGTCGCCAGAAATTGCACATCAGGACACAGATTATACCGGCCTTCTTTACAAGCCGTACAACGCCCGCAGGTTACCCCAGGCTCAATCGCTACCCGATCTCCTTCTTTCAGCCGTGTTACTTTCGATCCTACAGATGCTACGATGCCTGCACATTCATGTCCGAGAATAATCGGTTTCTCAACCACAAATCGGCCAATTCTGCCATGTTCAAAATAATGCACATCCGATCCGCAGACGCCAACCGCCATTACCTGAATAAGCACCTCGTCATCAGCCGGCCGGGGTACAGCCTGCTCCTCAATGATAATGTGCCCAGGCTCTGTCATGACAGCAGCCTTCATGGTCGCGGGTAATTGATGATGTCCCATGTGTGCCCTCCTTCTCATGTATGCCAACGTTGTACTTTCCTCCGAAGAAGATCGGACTATTCCATATAAATGTTCAACTCCAACTTATATCCCTTTCGTATCCAGACTAATATATCGTTCTTCCTTGTTCATCTGCAATACCGCTTTTGCGATAGAAGTACGTATTGATCATGTCTCGCCATTCCTTGGCATGCTCCGCCTGCCCTGCCTGTAACGAAGCGACCTTATCAAATATAGTCGGATCAATCTTGCCTTCCAGCTGTCCCCAGGTTTGGGCTAACGCCGCTGCCTGCTCTGCTCCATCAAAATGTGTATCATAAATATGCTGAATGACCGTTTTGCCTGAATGCAGGACATGGGTATACGGGACATGGTGGAAAAATAACAGCAGCTCGTCCGGGCAGGAATCCACGGATTCATATCTTTCGGCATTTTCCCGGTGGTATTGCGAAGTATACCCCGTACCACTACTCACGGTTCGGTCCACACCTATGCCATCGCAATCAGCAAAGTGATATGTCCCCCACTTGGAATATTCATAGCCATCCACATTAGGTCCATAATGGTGCTCCGGATTAACCATCCAGCCTACCCCAAGCGGAGCCGTATAATTTTCATAGATTTCCAACGAGTTCAGAAGCATGCCCGAGACTAAACGAACCACCTCTTCGTCATGTCCAAATGTAAGTCGGACCCATTCCTCCGCAATCTCTTCCGATGACAGCTCCGGATTCCAGGCAAGTCTTCCATATCCGTACAGATTCGCCTGAGCGAGCGGATGTCCTGTCCAGCAAGCATCAGCGCCGATATTGGAGACTGCGGCAAAGCCGCTATATGGCCTGTTGTACAGAGACCCGTCAGCAATTCGTTTGATTTCAGACCCAGGGCCTTTGGCAAACGTATCAAAATCCAATACTTCTTTCCACTGTGGAATCAGATAACATAGATGGCGCTGCTGGCCCGTATACTCCTGCGTAATTTGGAACTCCAATACCTGATTTGTTTGCTCCATCGCCCCGAACAGAGGGGATACGGCCTCCCGTACCTGAAAGTCCATCGGTCCATTTTTGATCTGCAAAATGACGTTATCCGCAAATCGGCCATCCAGCGGCTTGAAGTGGTCATATGCCGCCCGCGCACGATCCGTGGAACGGTCTCGCCAGTCCTGCTTGCAGTTATAAACGAAGCAGCGCCAGATTACCAGTCCACCAAAGGGACGAAGTGCCTCAGCCAGCATGTTTGCTCCATCCGCATGATCCCGATTGTACGTAAATGGGCCTGGGCGATTTTCCGAATCCGCTTTAATCAGATAGCCGCCAAAATCCGGAATTGCCGCATACACCTTCGCTGTCTGGACGTTCCACCATTCACGTACCTGCTCGTCCAGTGGATCTGCCGTAAGCAGCCCGCCAATCTCGATCGGACTGGCATAGTTGGCACTTAAGAACAATCGAATGCCGTAGGCTCTGAATATTGCAGCAACCTTTGCAACATCACCCAGAAAACGTTCCGTCAGGAACAGGGTTTCTCGCTGATGCACGTTTACGTTATTGATTGAGATCGCGTTCATGCCTGTGGAAGCAAGCAGTCTGGCATAGTCCCGGATGCGCCCGAGGTCCTTCGTGAATTCTCCGTTGTCATAGAAAATGGACTCGCCGGCATAACCGCGCTCGATGCTACCGTCCACGTTATCCCACTGGTTGATCATGCGTAATGCATTAACGGGTTGCTCGGTAATATAGCTTAGTCTTTCCGCAGCAAAATCCGCTTCGATTGAGGTTGCTTGGTCCAGCACCAGCTCCCTCAACAGATGAAAAGTACCGTACAGAACACCTTGAGGGGTTTCAGAACCAATAAATAGCCTGCCGCGTTCCTGATCTTGACGAATAATATAGCCTTCCCCATGCACAGCTGAGCGTTCCGTGTCGCTGAATGCTTGAGCTACGGCTTCCGAGCCCTTCCAGGTACCAAGCCAGATCCCTTGTGCCGCATGATGAGCCAAACCGGGCTCACTCGTTTGGCTGGAGTCTGCATGACTAACTTTTGGCTTGATCCCAAACAGCTTATCGAGCCCCTGTGCCAGTTCCGCTATGGCTGTTGATAGAATTTCCTGATCTTCCTCCACCGACACGGTATGACTCCAAACTGGAGCCGCCTTTCTGGCAGCTCCCTTCACCCCCGACTGACCTTGGAGATACCCAAGCCATGCATCATATTGCGGCCCGGTAATATGAGTTTTAAGGGTGGTGTTGCTCATTGCACCGTCGCCTCCTTGCTGGCATAGATCTGCTCCAGACGAGTACCTTTGCCTTCGAGGAGCCATAGAATCGATGTTACACCGCGCGGATAATATTTACTTCCGACCGCGACGCCCGCCAGGATCTGGTCACTCCAGCACCAGTAGGACTCCTCTGGATGCAGCAGCCAGTTTACATGGGCAGCGTCAGAAGCCTTCCCTGTTTCATCCCAATCCACGCCCAGTAATTCTCGCGCAATGAACTGGGACAGATATATTTTGCTGAGCCACGAGTTATTACTTGTTGAGGACAGCTTCCAGCCTCCATCTTCAAACAGACAGGTACCAGGTACAAGAACGGTTTTAAGATGAGTTCGAAGTGCTTGCAGATAAGGACCAAAACGGCCATTTACATCCAGCGCACCTTCACAGCCGGTGAAGTAAGGGAACACCAAACCTTCAATCGCTGGAATGATGCGGGAATCATTGTTTTCGGCGATAACTGCCGGGATGTAACCACCATCGGTCAACTGGGCTGCGATACTGGCTGCACAGCGATCCGCCTGACGGCCTGCATGATGAGACAGTTCAGCCAGCTTCTCTGCAGCAAATAGTTTCTCCAGTGCAACATAAACGGCCCAGCATTTTCCCGCCAGATAGATGTTATTCCGGGATTGTCCAAGGGACACATCCAGACTGTCGTACGTGGTAATCTCGGCTCCGCCCTTGGTACGGCTGCTATCCAGACCCATCAGGCCATTGCGCTGCTGTTCATCCGGATGATCACGGTTCAACATGCTTTCGAAGCAATCACGGATAACAGGAAGCATCTCTTTAACAAATTCCCGATCCTGCGTCTGTTCAATATATACTGTTGCACAGCAGAGCCAGTTGACCAGTTCCTCGTGACTCATTTGCGAGAAGCAGTCATCAATGCCTACCAGTTCATAAGCAGAGTGTCCCGGACGCGAGAAAACATTGGCTACGCCGATATCATGAGTAAACGTAATGCCTCCCGGATATTCCTTCTCTTCTCCCGGGAAACGCACTTGATCCGTATAACTGTAGCGTTTCACAAACCACTCCAGCTCGTTACGCACGGTCCAGGGATTCAATGCTAATTCAAAATACAGCTGATCTGCGGTCAGATCCAGTGTATTCATCATTCGGTATTCGCCTTCATTTACGATCCAGAACGGTTCGCCGTCGGCATCCAGCAGTTGCGTACTTGCATAGTAGCTGTGAATGGAATGGGCAAGCATAAAGTACTGATCTTCACTCAATACAGCTGCGCCAAGACGTTGCTCCACTTCCTTACAGGAAGCAGTCAACTCACTAAAACGGTCAAGTGCATATTTCCCAGCTTCCAGGATATCCGCAAAATAACGGGTGTACCAATAGGTCGTGTCCATACCCGAAGTAACAATCCCGCCTCGATAGAAACATACGGCAAATTGGAACGTACGCTTCTCTCCCGCTGGAACGTCCATCAATAATGCAGCTGTTTCGCCCAATCCGAAAGCCAGATTCTCACGATGCTTCTCCTGTAATATCTTCTCCAGTGTAAATCCGCGCGCAGGCCATAGTCCCTCATCCGTAGACAAAATGGCGGTTAAGCGTCCTTGTCCAACCCCCGTTAATGATCCACCCTCTGGTCCTCCGATGATCCGCATGGCGGAGTAAGGATCATTACCCTGATAACCAAAATAGGCTTTACGCGGCTGCTGTCCTTGCGTGTTATCAATCGTCATCTCTACCAGCACCGCAGGCACAAGCGCATCCATTAATGCTTGACGATCGCCACTTAGCGGTTCGGGTACAGGACGCACAGGTGAGTAGATGCGAAAAATCAGATCACCAGCCGTCCACGTATCTGTGCCCGAAGTGAATTCACGGGTAATATCTTCATCACGAAACGCTGAAATCAACGAACCGGACTTCTGTACTCCAACTCCTGCTGATGTGCTCGCTCCACTTCCCGTCGAGATCGACGAGGTCTGATCCGGATCCGAATGTTCCACTTTCTCGACATCATACCGAACGCTTGCATCCTCAACGGCTTCGAAAAAGGGTAATGCTTCATAATTCTCACCGTCGCGAGATTGTAAACCGATATATATATTCTGATCTGCTGGTTTGCCAAGTTCCAGTCCCAGTCCGCCTTTGGCTCCTTTGTAACCTAGTGTGAAACTGGCGAAAGCTCCGATTGGTGAGTGATGGGCATTATAAAAAATGGATTTTTTGGATGTACTCATAAATGATGACCCCTCTCAAATGGTTTGCATGCGTTTTCATTAGCCCCATCCTAACATGCGCATTCCACCATAGACCATGGTCAAATCAATCGGATATTTACCCAAATCAAGCTGATAGACTATAATATAATGAAGCGGTTACAACGGATTATATTTTATCGAATTCCATCAATTACGTCAGGAGCAGCCATAGATGATAAAGGGGGTCTTCCATGTCTTCCACCTATTTGCCTCCCGCTTTGGGAGAAAGTGTGCATGAAGTGTTTTACCCGGATGTACAAACAACGGTGAATCTGTTCGCCATTCATTTGCGAGGTGTCGGGGCTGATTGGGATTACCCCGCACATGAACATCCGCAATATGAGTTGAATTATGTGACAGAAGGCGAACAATGCATGACCGTGAACGGGAAGGTGTATATTCAAAAGGCTGGCGAATTGCTCCTGATTCCTCCAGGAAGCATTCATTCCAGCCATAGTCATAAGGGCAAGGGGTTCACCTATTTTTGCATGCATTTTGATATCGACGATCAGTTATTTCTCTCTTTGCTTGCACGAATCAAGCAAGTTTTGTTCGATGCAGATAGTCCGGTTACCCGCCAAATCGAGCCTGTACTTCGAAAATTAATGTCTTCTGCTGATAATCAGGCGGCAAGTACAATGGTACAGCGTATGCAGCTGCAGTCGGCAGTGTTTGAATTGTTCGGTCATTTGTGGGAAGCGGTCTCTCAGGAGGTTGCTCAATTGTTCACGGACGGTTATGAGAAAATCGAGCTGGCTCACCAAATTCGTAATCGGCTGCAAGGACTGGTGAGTCAGCATTTCAAGCAGGGACGTGAGTCCGACAGCCACTATGGCATTGATGATATTGCAGCCGAGCTGGGGATCAGTTCTTCCCATTGTAACCGTGTATTCCGTCAGGTGTATGGTCAGTCTCCGCGTGTCTATCTGTCCGAGATGGTTCTGCATGAAGCCAAAGTTCTGCTGGGTAATCCCGAACTATCGGTTCAGAACATCGCTTCCATGCTTGGTTATAAGGATATTGCCCATTTCAGCCGTCAATTCAAGCGTTGGTCCGGTATTTCCCCATCACGCTACAGACAGGAACAGCCTGCTCCCGAATGAGTTTAAATTCATTGAACAGCATTCCAGTATGGCATATGAATGGGGATACGATTAAACGTCGTTCTTTATTTCAGCAGACGTTTAATCGTCTTCAGCTTATTATCGTAAGGCGGATATAAAATCGACAAGTTTAATCTGGTGCTCTTTTTGAGCACACTTTTCATATGGGAGAAGGTCTCCAGGCTGTAACGCCCATGATAAGCGCCCACACCTGAATGTCCTACGCCGCCAAATGGCAGTCGCGGATTAGCCACATGGGTGATCGTATCGTTAATGCATCCGCCTCCAAAAGAAACCTCGCGCATCACTTGATCCTGTAGCTGTGTATCGGATGTAAAGAGATACAGCGCCAGTGGTTTGGGCCGCTTTACAATGCCATCAATCGCCTCATCAATATGAGTGTAACTGATTATGGGCAGAATCGGACCAAAAATCTCGTCCTCCATGGATGCCGCTTCCCAGGATTCCGCATCTATGAATGTTGGTTCAATATAACGATCTTCCTCATCGGAGCGACCACCATATATGACATGAGCCTGATCGCGCTCGATAAGTGTTGTAAGTCGTTTGAAATGAGCTTTGTTGACGATTCGCCCATAATCCCGATTGTGCTGAATATCCGTACCGAAGAAGGACTCGACCGCTGCTTTCATTTCAGAAATCAAGAGATCTTTCACCTGTTCATGTACAAGCAGATAATCCGGAGCGATGCAGGTCTGACCCGTATTGAGCAGTTTCCCCCATATAATCCGCTGCGCAGCCACTTTGAGATCTGCGCGCTTATCCACGATAACCGGACTTTTACCGCCAAGCTCCAGCGTAACCGGAACGAGATTTTTGGCTGCAGCCTCCATGACGATTTTTCCCACCGGTACACTGCCTGTAAAGAAGATATAGTCAAACGACGCGTTAATGAGCCATGTGGTTGTGTCTTTGGCTCCTTCTACCACGTGAACGTAAGCAGGTTCGAAGACGGAGCTAATCATCTCACGAATAACCGCGGAGACAGCCGGTGTGTTCTCTGATGCTTTGAGGACCGCCGTATTTCCTGCCGCTAACGCACCAACGAGGGTTCAATTAACAGCTGGAAGGGATAGTTAAAAGGCCCAATAATCAATACCGCACCATAAGGTTCAGGAATGATATAACTTTTGGACCCGACCAGCGCGAATTGGGTTTTAACTTTGACCGGTTTGACCCACTTTCTCACTTGCCGAATGGTATGCGTGATACTATCCAGCATGAATCCAATCTCCGTGGTGTACGATTCGAACTCACTCTTGCCCAAATCCTGATAGAGCGCCTCGGTAAGACGGATCTCATACTTTTGAATCGCCTGTTTCAACCGGGTTAAATGTGCAATGCGAGCCTCAGGCGAACGCGTAGCTCCTGTTCGAAAAAATTGCCGCTGCCGCCGTAAAATCTGTTCAACTTCAGGTTCGCTTAATTCCTGCATGACACTCAATTAATCCAACTCCTCTTCGAATTAATGATGATTCGTTTAAACGTACGAACATATAGCCCGCATAGCCCACATGCCAAGGCATGTAAACCATTCTTGCTTATAAGCACTCCTCTTCCATCGCAGCCACCAGTTCCTTTAATAATTCCACTGAGGACTTTAATGAAGCGGAATAATATCGCTGCGTTCCCTTTTGTTCCACGGAGATGAGTCCTTTCTCAAGCAGCAGTTTGAGATGATGGGATATTGCAGGCCGGGATAAGCTGAACTGTTCTGTAATTTCATTAACCGTCATGCTGCCCTTCTCACTGAGAGCAAGTAAAATAGCCTGACGATGGTTGTCACTAAGTACCTGAAATAAGGGGATACATGTTTGAAAAATGGATATTGCTTTTTGTCCCATTGGTTTCACCTCTATGCAGTCTGCAGACCATAAATCTGCCATGTCTATTGGTTTAAACATTTAAACCTAATAACTGTATTCTACTCCACTCCCCTGTCAACAGCAAGCTCGCGCACAATAATAAGATAACGAGTTATATAAAGCGCTTCCATACTACCATACAAGTATGGTAGTATATCATTGAAGGAGTTGAAGTTATGGAATATCCCCCTAGGTCTTCGTCCAAAGCCGATTTATTATCATCCTTAATAAGCCCGTCTTCTCTGAAAAAGCCGACATTCTCTTCGCGTGATGCGGTCTATACGACGTTGAAGCAGTTAATTTTGAGTTTGAAGCTGCCTCCCGGGACCGCTATCTCGGAGAAAGAGATCTCACTGGAGTTCAATGTGAGCCGGACCCCTGTTCGGGAAAGCTTTGTCAGACTAGCACAGGAAGGTCTGCTGGAAGTATATCCGCAGCGGGGGACATATGTATCTCTGATTCAGGTTGATCTTGTGGAAGAAGCGCGATTCATGCGTGAACAGCTTGAGCGTGCCGTTATACGGCTTGCCTGTGTGCAGTTCCCGGATGAACAGTTGAAGATATTGCAGCAGAATCTTTCACAGCAGCAGGAATGCATACTTGAACCGGATGATGAACGAATGTTCGGATTGGATGAGGAATTCCATAGTACTCTCTTTGCAGGCTGCAACAAAAGTAATACCTGGTCCGTGATCCAGCATATGAACGTGCATCTGAACCGGAGCCGGATGCTCCGCCTTTCTTCGGATCATCATTGGGATCACTTGATTGAACAGCATCGATCCATGGTTCAAGCCATACTGGAGCACGATGCCCGAACGGCGGAGCACATCATGCAGGAACATCTGCACTTAACCGTCACGGATCTGGCTGTCCTGCGGGATACATACCCTTCTTATTTTCAATGATGGATAGACCTGTTTTTTTAAGAGGTTGTTCAAAAAGTCCGCTTTTGATTACGAAGGATGCCTAGTGGCATCATCAGCATCGAATATGGAATTCAGCCGAAATAAGCGGATGCTTGCGACGTATGTTTTCTTCGAAAACATTGTAGTTGCTCACGTAGTTTTCCCTACGCTCCGCTACTCCATTTCTAGCTTCATCCCATCTTCTCGGTACTGAAAACCTGTCTTTTTGAACACGCACTTTAATACTAATCTTGATGAGGTGAACGTGATGAGAATGGTTTTTCGCTGGTTTGGTGAAGGCAATGATACCGTAACGCTGGATCACATCCGTCAGATTCCTGGTGTCGAAGGTATTGTATGGGCCCTTCATGATGTTCCGGCAGGAGATGAATGGCCCATGGACAAAATTCTGGCGGTCAAAGCCGCTGCAGATCAGGCCGGTTTGCATCTGGATGTGGTTGAGAGTGTCAATATCCATGAGGATATCAAACTCGGTCTGCCTACACGGGACAAATACATTGCCAATTACAAAAAAACGATGGAAAAACTCGCCCAGGTTGGCGTTAAAGTCATCTGTTATAATTTTATGCCGATCTTCGACTGGCTTCGTACCGATCTGCATAAGGAAATGGAAGATGGCTCTACAGCCCTCTTTTACGAAAGCAGCAAAATTGCGGATATTGAACCGCTTGAACTGGTTCGCCGCATTACCGAAAATTCCGCTTTGACCATGCCAGGCTGGGAACCGGAGCGATTGCAGTATTTAACTGGTCTGTTCGAAGCCTACAAAGAAGTGACAGAGGAAGATATGTGGGAGCATGCCCGCTATTTCCTGCAGGAGATTATTCCTACCGCTGAGCGGCTCGGCATTCGAATGGCTATCCATCCGGATGATCCGCCTTGGCCAATCTTTGGCTTACCTAAAATCATTATCAACCAGGATAATGTTCGCAGATATTTAAACCTTTATGACAGCCCTTACAATTGTGTAACCCTATGCAGCGGCTCTCTTGGAGCCAATCCGGCTAATGATATTATCGGCATGATTCATGAATTCAAGGACCGGATCCCTTTTGCCCATATTCGCAATGTCAAAGTATACGATAATGGTGACTTTATCGAAACCTCCCACCGCAGTCAGGATGGAAACGTGGATATTGCTGGTGTCGTTGAGGCTTATCACAATATTGGATATGAAGGTTATGCACGGCCAGACCACGGGCGACATCTCTGGGGTGAGCAGTGCAGACCGGGATATGGACTCTATGACCGGGCTCTGGGAATTATGTATCTGTGGGGCGTCTGGGACTCCCTGCAAAGGAGGTCAAAATCATGAATAACTTTGCTGAAGAAAGATCGACACGTCTGGAAGGCAGGGTAGCTGTAATCACGGGCGGGGCAGGCGTTCTGTGCCGTTCCATGGCTGAAGAGCTCGCGCGGCATGGTGCAAGTGTAGCGATTCTGAACCGTACCATATCCAAAGGAGAAGAAGTCGCTGCGGCAATCGAAGCTGCCGGCGGCAAAGCGATTGCTGTAGCTTGTGATGTAACCCAGGCGGATAGCGTTATCGCGGCAGCTGCAACGGTTCAGGATAAGCTGGGCTCCTGCGACATCCTTATTAATGGAGCGGGCGGCAACCATGCCAGCGCCAATACCACGAATGAAATATTCAGACAGGAAGATCTGGATCAACCGGATATCACTACTTTTTTTGATGTAAGTGTGGAGGGATTCCGTCAAGTGATGGATCTGAATTTTGTCGGATCGCTTATCCCTACCCAGGTTTTCGCAAGACAAATGATTGAACGTAATGTTCCAGCTACCGTCATTAATATTTCGTCGATGAGTGCCCCTTCGCCCATGACCAAAGTTCCTGCGTACAGTGCAGCGAAAGCCGCGATTAACAACTTTACGCAGTGGCTGGCGGTACATCTGGCCGAATCGGGAATCCGGGTTAACGCCATTGCACCAGGGTTTTTCCTGACGGAGCAAAATCGTAATCTGCTGCTTAAGCCAGACGGCTCGCCAACAGAGCGTTCAAGCAAAATCATTGCGCACACGCCTATGCGGCGTTTCGGCAAACCTGAAGATCTGCTGGGTACGCTGATGTGGCTGGCTGATGAACGGCAATCCGGTTTTGTTACAGGTACCGTAATACCTGTGGATGGCGGGTTTATGGCCTACTCAGGAGTATGACCTCTGTTCTATTTTCATGAATCATTCAAACCAATTCTATGGACTTCATCATCATCATCCGAAGCCTGGGTTACTATCCAGGTTTCGGTTTTTTTGTGTTCAAGAATAAGAATATCCAGCAAAGGAAAAGCTTGTTATAGTCCGTTAAAACGGATTACAACATGAAAGATTGGACGCGGGCGTCATGATCTCACATATCGCATGGCGAAGTGAAGGAAGGTGATACATACATGATGGAAGAAACATGGGTTGTTGCTGTACGGTCTATTCTCGCCTTTTTGACCCTGATCATCTATACAAGGGTGCTGGGCAAACAGCAAATGGGAAACTTGACGTATTTTGATTACATTAACGGCATTACGATCGGTTCCCTTGCAGGTACATTTGCGACGGATCTATCTTCCAAAGCGTGGATTCATTTTGTAGCCTTGACCATTTTCACAATCATCACGATCGTCTTTCAGTATATTACGCTGAAAAATCGCACGATCTCCAAACTGATGGACTCTGATCCTACATTGGTCATTCAGAACGGTAAAATTCTTGAACAGAACCTGCATAAAATGCGTGTGAAATTCGACGAATTGACCATGATGCTGCGACAAAAGGATGTATTCGACATCACTACGCTGGATTATGCCATTCTTGAACCGGACGGCAGTCTCTCTGTGGTTTTGAAACCGGAAAACCAACCGGTAACAGCCAAAGATATGCATATGCATCCTGCCAAGAGCAAGCTGATGACCGAAATTATTATTGATGGCGTGCTGATTAAGCAAAATCTGCAGGAACGGAACAAGGATACGAATTGGCTTAGCGAACAGCTTAAGAAGCAAAAAGTGACGGTACAGGATATTGCTTTTGCCGCTATATTGCCTAACGACAAATTGTATATTGATCTGTTCAAGGATAAGATCACCGATAAAACCGATATGGGCGATTATGAGGGGCCTTTCTAACCCTTTAGATGAAGGAGGCGGTTGAATGAAAACACGTTTCTGGTTGCTGTATGTGCTTCCGATCTGCCTCTTGCTTGTGTTCATAGCGATTATGGCTAGCGGGACCTTTCTCAAAAAACCCTTTGGTGCTGATGATCGCTTGCTCGAATCGATACACAAGCTGGAAAAGCAGGTCGAAGGCAAACAATGGACAGAGGCCAAATCTCAAGTCGATTACGCAATGAATGCCTGGAAGAAAATTGTAAATCGCATCCAGTTCAGTGTAGAGCGTGAGACGATCTACGATATTCTCGGTACCCTGGCAAGGATGAAAGGCGGCGTTGCCGCAGAAGATGATAAGGCGATTATGGAAGAAATCTATTACTTTTATGTCTTATGGGACAATCTTGGTGACTGACCCGGGGACAAACAAAAGGCACTCTCCTTTAATATATAAAGGAAGTGCCTTCTCTGTTTTCTAAACGTTACGCCCACGTAATCCACGAGATTTTGACGTGCGGGCTGTGCTTTCTTTTCGGAAAAAGAGCGTAATTGCTCCCTTCGCACACCACAACGCAAACAGTGCAAATAACGTTCCCCAGAACAGCGCTGGGAGGAATGTCTGCTGAGCCAGATTGGCTGCATCCCCTGCTCGTGACGGCTGTGTCCAAGACATGAGTCCAACGTACATGGCACTAACTACGGATTCTTCCAGTGTGAGAAAAGCCAATAACAGATAATAGAATTTCGCAATTTTGGCACCAAAGATCATAATTACGACATTCAGGGCACTAAAACCTGTAAGCCATAACATGCCGAACTCTCCTCTTACATAGAAGAGAAGCGACACAAGAGCTACACCTGTCATGATGCCGAGTCCCCACATGTGCCGTCCTTTCCGGTATAGATAGAATAGCAGCCATGCAAAGAGGGATGCGGTGATATAACCCGCCAGGGAAACCAATATGGATCTGCCTGGTGTCAGCATGGACGAATAGGTTACACCGCTGTGATCAGCGTATAATTCAATGCGCAATACTTTGCCGGATAACAACAATGTCACCAGCGCATGACCAAATTCGTGAATCATCGTATCCAAGTTACGAAACAATGAAGAAAACGGGATAAAACGGGTCAGTATCGCTGAACCCATCAGAAACAGTATGGTTTTGAGCCATTTATTCAATTCGGTCCCACCTCCCTTGCCATCAAGTAAAACTACCTGTCTGTATACTACGTGGCTACACTATAATCGTTTCGATCCGTGAAATGTGCGGCGCAATACTGTATCCACCAGCAGAAACTCCGGTTATGGCCGATGAAAAAAGAAGACAAATCATACCGACCCGTTCCTGTCTCCAGTGTGGCAAGCAATCTGTTGCGCATCTGCGACAGCGCATAGGTCACAAATTGATCGGCTGCGTCATTTTGAATGAGTGTGACATAGGCATAAAGGGAATGATCTATCGGTTCGTCCAGCGGGCTTACGCCTGCACAAGAAAATTCGGTACGTACGCCGGCACGTTGAAGCAAGATCAAAGCATCGACAAGCTCAGCATCCACTTCCACACCGTTCCAAATCTTCGTTCTCTTCGCTGCAACCGTCTGCTTATCGCGTTCCGTCCAGTGCATTAACTCCAGCTTCCGTCTTCTCCATAGATGGGCAGGCTGCTGGCTTAACAGCACTTCCTGTTCTTCATTTAAATCCATAAGCGCGTCCTCCCGTTCCCTGCGTATTCTCCGGTCATCTTGAACAACGAAAAGAGCACATCCCTGTGCTCTCGCGTGGCAAAAGGCAAAGGAATGGCACAGCCATTCCTCAGCATGTTGTATTATTGTACCTTTTTCGATGACAGGCATCAAATGGGTTTTCTTTTTTCGTAAATCAACTTGCTAAAGAGGCAAAAACGCTATTCATTCAGTGCCTGTTTCAGTGCCTCCAAATTCTGCTGCATTACGCCGATGTAATCCATTCCTGCTGCGATCTCCTCTTCCGTCAACCCTTCAATCGGGTTCAACACAGCCGTTTTAGCTCCTACTTCGTTGGCGATAGTCTCTGACACTTTGGATGAAACCAGCGTTTCGAAGAAAATTGTCTTCACCTGATGTTCCTTGGCAAAATCAATAACAGATGCCATTTGCGCTGCGGAAGGCTCTTGTTCAGGAGACAGACCGGCAATCGGTACTTGCTGCAGACCATATTCCTGTGCAAGATAGCCGAATGCAGCATGCTGTGTGATAAAATCTTTACGTTTGCTGTCTGCTACAGCTGCTTTGAAATCTTGATCCAGTGCCTCCAGTTTGGCAATGTAGGCATCGGCATTTTGTTTGAATTGCTCTGCATGTTCAGGCGCAGCCTGCGCGAGTCCAGCCTCGATATTCCGTACTTCCTTCACGGCAAGCGCAGGTGACAGCCAAACGTGGGGATCAAGTCCACCGTGATCATGATCATGTGTATGTCCTTCTTCAGCCTCAGCGTCATGAGTATGATCATGCTCCTCCGTTGTGGCTTCACCCGCATGGTCATGCGTGTCCGTTGTATCGGTATGTTCGTGATCATGCTCATCTTCTTCCGATCCTTCCAGCAGATCAATCCCATGACTCGCTTCCACTTGAATAAGTTTGGCGTTACTCAGACTATCCGTAACTTGATCGATCCAGGATTCCATTCCCGCCCCATTATAGACAAGCACATCCGCTTTTTCGATGCTTGCCATATCCTGTGGTGTCGGCTCCCAATCATGCGGCTCCGTTCCCGCAGGAACGAGTGTATGAACATTAGCCAGATCGCCCGCTACATTTTTGGTGAATTCGTACATCGGATAAAAGCTGACTTCAACGTTCAGTTTGGCTTCTTGAGTCTCTGCTGGTACCGGCGTGTTGGCCGAGCTGGTACTGGAATCGGAAGCGGACTGATTTTGTCCACAACCGGCTAGGATAAGTGTAAGACTGAATAATAATGCAAGAGCTGATTTTTTATTGAATTTCATGTGGCGTATTCTCCCTTGAATGTATGAATAGAGTTGCACGTTGTTGTTTTCTTTCTTTACGATGACGTTTGCGGTTATATCGTCCAATCAGCTTTTGCACTGATATTCCAATCAATAGAAAGACCAACAGGATGAGAGCAATCGTTCCTCCCGGTGGTGTGTTTAGATGGTAAGAGGTTGTTAGTCCGCTAAAAATACCAATTAATCCGGTGACGACTGCAATAAGGATCGCTGCTGCAAAGCTGCGTGACAATCTCAGGGCCAGGGCAGCTGGCAGTACAATTAAAGCAGACACAAGCAATACGCCGACAATCGGCATGGCGGAAGCTACAGTCATTCCTGTCAGAATGGCAAATGCAAACGATAAACCTTTAACCTGAATGCCTCCGATGGAAGCTGTCTCTTCATCAAACGTCAAATTGTACAGTGGCCTTCTGAGCACGATGAAAAAAATCAGTCCGATAACACACACAGCCGCCATAATCCACAACTGCATATCACTGACTGCAACGATGGAACCGAACAAATAGGAGCTGAATGTCTTGGACAGATTGGTTTTCAGACTCATGAGCACCACAGCAAGGGCCAGACCAGACGTCATAATAATCGCTACAGGCACTTCGCTATATGTCAGGTAATTTCGCCGGAGTTGTTCCACCAGCAATGCGCCGATAATCGCAATCGCAAATCCACAGATCACCGGATCTAGGTTCATCACAGAACCCAGGGCAACCCCTGCCAATGAAACATGGGATAACGTATCCGCCATCAGCACCTGCCGTCGCAGCATCAGATAAACTCCTAAAATTGGAGCAATGACTCCGATCAGTCCGCCTGCCCAGAAAGCACGCTGCATGAATTCGTACTCAAACACTGCCATTCCTCACTTTCTTGCCGCTCCAGGGTAATCGTCCGGTCCAATCGGCTGCCCATCTCTTCCAATCCGTGGGTGACCATTATAATGGTCAGTCCATGGACGTCTGCATAATGGCGCATCAGATCATAGAACCCTTCACGGCTGCGCCGATCCATACCTGTAGTCGGCTCATCCAGTACAAGTACCTGCGGCTGGCCTGCCAAAGCTCTGGCAATGCAGATTCTCTGCTTTTGTCCACCAGACAGTTCGCCAACCCGGGCGTTGCGGTATTCCCACATGCCGACTTCCCGCAAGCTGCGTTCCACAATGGCTTCCTGCTCGGATGTGAATCTGCGGAACAAGCCGAGTTTGCGGTAACATCCGGATCGCACCAGTTCGATCACCGTACTGGGAAACCCACTGTTGAATGATGCTACCTGTTGGGGTACATATCCGATGTTCAGCTTGCTGCCGCGTGCAGACTGTGCATTCATATGTACTGTGCCGCTCCAGGGCTGTAACAGCCCCAGCAGCAATTTTAGCATGGTTGTTTTCGCGGACCCATTCGGTCCTGTAATGCCCACAAACTCCCCTACATGGATATCCAACGACAGTTGGTCAATGACCGGCTCTTTACCGTATCCGAATACCACTTCATGCATGGAAGATAGAATCATGGTTTTTCCCCTTTTCGTAAATATTACGATGTAAAAACAACAAAAAAATTTATCTTGTTTCCCGGTGAATGGTCATCTTCTTCAATCGTGGTGAATACTTCTTCAATTCGATCCGATCCGGATGGTTACGCTTGTTCTTGGTTGTTGTATAGTTGCGATCTCCGCACTCGGTGCAGGCTAAGGTTACAATGACTCTCATGGAAATGGCCTCCTCTGTATTAATCGTAATTATTACTATTTAATGAGTTTATCCTATGCTTTTTCTTTTGTCAACTCCTTCTAAGGTACAGACATCCCCCACACATGTAAATCGTAAAAATGTTGATTAATTAGCAAAGGCGAGTATGTTGCGGCCGGTACAAGCATATATTTTAGCAAAGTCCCGGTTCTGGAGGTCTATCCCATGAAAATGGCAGCCAATCTTAAGCTCCTGTCATTCCTGATTCCCTCTGCATTTCTTGTTCCCGTGTTGATCACGATGGCTCCCAATCTGAAAGAAGCATGGAATAGTGAAGCCTTACAAAATATGAAAACGATATTCATCAGCATTTTCCTTGAAGCCGCTCCATTTCTGCTCATAGGGGTGCTGTTGTCTTCGCTAATGCAATGGTTTGTTTCTGAGGAAATGATTCGCAAACTTACGCCCAAGAATCCCGTCGGAGGTGTTCTGGTAGCGGGTCTGCTGGGAATCATTTTCCCTATCTGCGAATGTGGCATGATTCCGGTCGTGCGACGGTTGATGCATAAAGGCATGCCGCCCTATATCGCGGTGACCTTTATTCTTAGCGGCCCTGTTGTAAATCCAATTGTCTTTACTGCGACCCTGCTCGCTTTTCCTTCCCATCTCGAAATTACGATTGCCCGTATGGGACTGGCCTTTGCTGTAGCAGCTGCCATCGGTGGTCTTGTGTATATGTTCGTCCGCCAGAATCCTTTGCGCAAACCGAAGGCTATAGTGACGGAGGTCAAGACACATCCCGGATTTAAAATGGCACAGCCTCATTCCCATTCTACTGATCATAATCACGCGCATGATAAAAACTGGCGCAGCTTTTTCATCCATGCCGGTGACGAATTTGTCGATATGAGCAAATATTTGGTGATTGGCGCTCTCATTACAGCCTGCATTCAAACCTTTATCAGCCGCAGTGATCTCATTTCTCTGGGTAATGGGCCTGTCGCCTCCTATGCCTTCATGATGGGCTTTGCGTATGTATTGTCTCTCTGCTCGACATCGGATGCATTCGTAGCCTCTGCCTTCTCTCACACGTTTGCGTTGGGACCGCTGGTATCCTTTCTCGTTCTCGGTCCAATGCTTGATTTCAAAAGCACACTGATGCTGCTTTCCACCTTCCGCACCCGATTTGTTATTGGCTTGAGCCTGGCCATTATTGTGTTGGTTTTCGCAGGGTCGTGGTTGATTAATCTTTTGGCATGATCATTATCCTGTTTATTCGAGAAAGCCATTGCAAAGTCACGATCTGAACAAAAGAGGTGAATACATGAACTATCCTGGTTATACAATGACCAAAGCTCCGGTATCAAAATCTTCCACCATCCAGTGGCATAACCTGATTCGTGCGCTGTGGATCGGCGGGCTTGCTGTATACATCATTCACTTGAACGCAAGTGATTCACTTCATTATTACCTGGCGCCGACGATGCAGCGATTGCTTCTCTGCTGCCCAATACCCTTTTTGTTTATTGCCGCCATCATGGCCTGGCACGGACTGTTCGGTAATAGCCAGCTCCATTGCAACTGTGAGCATCCGCCCCCATCGGGATGGGTACGCAGCTCGCTGATGTACGGATTGATTGCCATTCCATTAGTACTTGGTTTTCTTTTGCCAGATCAGGCACTAGGCAGTTCCATGGCCAGTCAGAAAGGCATGTCCCTATCCTATGGACCTCCGGAGATTCGTCGAAAGGAACCTTTACCAGATACAGCTGAACTGGACGTTAAAGATTTGTTCAAAAAAAACGCTACTATTGACTCATCCGTCCCTGCCACGAAAGTACAATTTGTGCCTCCAGATGAGTACAGTCGTGAATTTGCGGAACTGGCAGAGAAACTATATGTTGAGTCGGTTATTAAGGTACACCCGGAAATCTTCTCCGAGACCTTGGGTACGATCGACATGTTCCAACGACAATTTGCAGGTAAGGATATCTCTCTGACCGGGTTTGTATATCGAGACAAAAGCATGGATCATGAATCGCATTTTGCACTGGGACGATTTCTGGTGATGTGCTGTCCCGCAGACGCTGCCCCCTTTGGTGTGATGATTCATGTCCCGAATGCAGACAGCTTTCCTACAGACAGTTGGGTACAAATCGATGGCACAATTGGATCGGCTCAAGTCAATGGCGAGGATACGATTGAGATTCGGGCGACGAAGGTAACGCCGGTCGATCAGCCATCCACCCCTTACATTTACACCAGTGCAGATTCAGTTATGACGTATGATGAATTGCGAAATAAATAAGAAAAGCCCCGGAGCTATGGAATGCATAACTTCGGGGCTTTAGATTTAATTCAGGCATAAGGTCAAACCTGGTTTGCCTGATATATTATTCCGTTACGATATCATGAACCAATACAGGAGCATCTGCATGATCTGAGATGGTAATGTTCTCTTTGATCTTCGCGATTACGTCTGCTACGTCTTCACGATTCGCATGGATCGTTACGAGGGATTCGCCAGCTTTAACCTGGTCACCCACTTTTTTGTTGAGCATCAAGCCCACAGCAAGATCGATCTCGGATTCTTTTGTTGCACGGCCAGCGCCGAGCAGCATTGCCGCAGTACCGATTTCGTCAGCGACGATGCCAGCTACATAACCGTCTTTATCCGCTGGTACTTCAACCAGATATTTCGCCTGTGGCAAGCGATCCGGGTGATCTACAACCGAAGCGTCTCCGCCTTGATTTGCCAGGAAGTCCTTGAATTTCTCCAGCGCTTTACCGTTCTGGATCACTTCTTTCAATTTCTCCTCAGCATGCTCCAGGGAGTCTGCTTTGCCAGCAAGGAATACCATTTGACGTCCAAGCGCCAGACAGAGTTCTTCCAGATCCTTCGGTCCTTTACCTTGAAGTGTAAGAATGGCTTCTTTCACTTCAAGCGCGTTACCGATCGCCAGACCCAGTGGTTGGGACATATCGGAAATGACAGCCATTGTTTTACGACCCACATTGTTACCGATGCTTACCATGGCATGTGCCAGTTCTTTCGCATCTTCTGTCGTTTTCATAAACGCACCAGCGCCTGTTTTGACATCCAATACGATCGCATCGGCGCCAGCTGCAATTTTCTTGCTCATGATGGAGCTGGCGATTAGTGGGATGGAGTTTACAGTAGCTGTAACGTCACGCAGTGCATAGAGCTTTTTGTCCGCCGGCGTGAGATTACCACTTTGACCGATAACGGCAACTTTATGTTCGTTCACGAGGCGGATGAACTCTTCTTTTTCCAACTCCACGTGGAAGCCTGCAACGGATTCCAGTTTGTCCGTCGTACCACCTGTGTGACCTAGTCCACGTCCGGACATTTTGGCAACCGGTACATCCAGAGCTGCTACAAGGGGCGCCAATACCAAAGTTGTTGTGTCGCCTACGCCTCCTGTGGAGTGCTTGTCTACTTTGATGCCTTCAATTGCGGACAAATCGATTGTTTCGCCTGAGTTTACCATGGACATGGTCAAATCCGCGCGTTCCTTGTCGGTCATATCCTTGAAGAATACGGCCATCGCCCAAGCGCTGACTTGATAATCCGGGATTTCGCCTTGTGTATATCCTTGAACAACAAAGTCAATCTCAGCTGTTGTCAGTTCTTTTCCATCGCGTTTCTTAGCAATAATGTCTACCATTCTCATGATGATCTCTCCTCGGGTAAGTGATTTGTATAGAACACTTTGTTGTTAGTCCGTTCCGGCCCCGGATCGTTCTTTCGATCGCTGTTGTCTCCGAATTTCTTTGAATAACCTTTGATAAGGTTGAAATTCGGAGACAGCATAACCTTCCGAAGCAGCTTTCTTTCAGAAAGCTTTTAGGCGAACGCTTTGCTTCTACAGAATCGATTCCGGGTCCTCCACTACGTGCTAAAGACAAAAGTTTCGATCAAAATCATTTGATTATTAATAATAAATTACAGTGTAATTGCTGTTTCCAGTGCTACAACCATCATGTCGTTGAACGTTTTTTGGCGCTCTTCGGCAGAAGTCTCTTCACCTGTCAGCAAGTGGTCACTTACAGTCAGGATAGTCAGTGCGTTTACGCCAAATTTGGCTGCGAGTGTGTACAGTGCAGTGGTTTCCATCTCAACACCCAGTACGCCGTGCTGCATCAATTTCTCTGTCACGGAACGATCGTCACGATAGAAGGAATCGGAACTGAATACGTTACCGACATGGATTTTCATGCCTTTAGCCGTTGCACGATCATATGCTTCTTTCAGCAAAGAGAATGTAGCGATCGGCGAGAAATCATATCCGCCAAATACGAGCTTGTTCATACTGGAATCCGTACAGGAAGCTTGAGCCAGAATGACGTCACGAACACGAACGTGTTCTTGCATGCCTCCGCAAGTTCCTACACGAATCAGGTTTTTTACGCCATATTCGCTAATCAGTTCGTTGGCATAGATGCTGAATGAAGGAATCCCCATGCCGGAACCTTGCACCGAGATACGGTGTCCTTGATATGTACCCGTGAATCCGAGCATTCCGCGAACTTCGTTGTAACAAACGACATCTTTCAGATACGTATCCGCAATAAATTTCGCACGTAACGGGTCTCCAGGCAAAAGGATCGTTTCTGCGATATCTCCGGGTTTTGCTCCAATATGTGTACTCATAATTACATCTCCTCCAGTTATCCATTAGGTTAATGAAGGTCAGGAGATGGAGCAGCATGCACTGCCCCCAATGGTTATCCTGTCCTACTTTTCATTTTAAAAATAACTTCTATTCCCCGTATGCCGTTCAATGGCGTGTATCTTATTTCAAGTCCTTCAGGAAGCTTGTACCGTATTCCGGCAGTTTCACACCGAAGTTCTCGGCTACCGTAGCTCCAAGGTCTGCAAATGTGCTGCGCAGCTCGAGTTTTTTACCTTCTTTGAATCGTGGCGAGTACACAAGCAGTGGCACATACTCACGTGTATGATCTGTACCGCGGTACGTAGGGTCATTACCATGGTCAGCTGTGATGAGCAGCAGATCATCATCGGTCATTTTGCTGAAAATCTCAGGCAGACGAGCATCATAATCTTCAAGCGCCTGAGCATAGCCTTGTGGATCACGACGATGGCCGTACAGAGCGTCAAAGTCAACCAGGTTCAGGAAGCTGAGTCCCGTGAACTCTTCATCCATCGTTTCGGACAGTTTGTCCATACCATCCATATTCGAGACGGTACGCACGGATTTGGTTACGCCTTCGCCATCATAGATATCTGCGATTTTACCCAAGGCAATTACATCAAAACCGCCATCTTTAAGTTCATTCATCACAGTGCGTCCAAACGGTTTGAGCGCGTAGTCATGACGGTTGGCTGTACGTTTGAAGTTACCGACGTCACCTACAAATGGACGGGCAATGATACGTCCCAGCATGTACGGATCATCAAGTGTAATTTCGCGGCAGAACTCACAGATCTCATACAGTTCTTTCAAAGGTACAACATCTTCGTGAGCTGCAATCTGCAGAACCGAGTCTGCCGATGTGTATATAATCAGGGCGCCTGTTTTCACATGCTCTTCACCCAATTCATCAATAATTTCCGTGCCGCTGGCCGGTTTGTTCCCGATCACTTTGCGGCCTGTTTTTTGCTCAATGCGCTGAATCAGCTCATCCGGGAAGCCGTTCTCGAATACGCGGAAAGGCGTATCAATGTAAAGTCCCATGATCTCCCAATGGCCTGTCATGGTGTCTTTGCCCCGGGATGCTTCCTGCATCTTGGTGTAAAAGGCTTTTGGTGCATCCGCTACAGGGACACCCTCTATTTCCTTAATATTGGACAGTCCAAGACTGGCCATATGAGGCATCTTCAGCCCTCCGCGTTCACGTGCAATGTGACCAAAAGTGTCGACGTCGAAATCATCGAATTCCGCCGCATCCGGCGCCTCACCGATTCCTACAGAATCCATAACAATCAGATGTACTCTTTTAAAAGTTGACATAACTTAAGCACTCCTTCCAATAATCCGGCTTATAAGAACAGTCCGGCGATGATCGCAGACAGCACGCTGACAAGCGATGCACCGTAAAGCAGCTTCAGACCGAAGCGGGCCACCACGTTACCCTGTTTCTCATGGAGTCCTTTAACCGCACCGGCAATAATACCGATGGAGGAAAAGTTCGCGAACGACACGAGGAAGACGGATACGATTCCTGTTGTTCTGGCAGACAATGCAGTCTGTTTGGTCAGATCAAGCATAGCGACGAATTCGTTGGATACCATTTTGGTAGCCATAATGCTTCCCGCCTGAATCGCTTCCTTCCAAGGAACACCCATAATGAAAGCAAATGGTGCAAACACATAACCAAGCAGTTGCTGGAACGAAATGCCGAGCACCGCACTGAAGATTCCGTTAACGAGCGCAATCAAGGCAACGAAGCCGATTAACATTGCAGCAACAACGATGGCAACTTTGAATCCATCCAAGATGTACTCGCCCAGCATTTCGAAGAAGGACTGTTTCTCCTCTTCCTGTACTTCCAATATATCTTCTTCTTCCGTTACCTGGTAAGGATTCACGATGGAAGCAATGATAAAACCGCCAAACAGGTTCAGCACGAGAGCCGTAACCACATATTTTGGATCAATCATGGACATATAGGCACCGACAATCGACATCGATACCGTGGACATCGCCGAGGCACACAAGGTGTACAGCCGATGTTTAGGCAACAACCCAATTTGTTTTTTCACGGAAATGAACACTTCAGATTGCCCCAATACAGCCGAAGCAACCGCGTTATATGATTCCAGTTTGCCCATTCCGTTGATTTTGCTTAATACCAGACCAATATATTTTATAACAAAAGGCAAGATTCGGATATACTGCAGTATCCCAATGAGCGCTGAGATGACGACGATTGGCATCAAGACACTGAGGAAGAACGGCGCCCCCCCACTTTCTGCACCTACAGTAGTCAAACCACCGAATACAAATGAGATACCTTCATTCGCATAGCCAAGCAAACTTTCAAATACGGTCGCGAAACCGCCAATCAACAAGGTACCCACTTCCGTGTTTAACAATGCATATCCCAGTATAACTTGCAAAACAACCATGATGATTAGTGGACGATATCGGATCTCCTTCTTACCGTTGCTGACCAGATAAGCTAGTCCAAAGACAACAAGGATACCAAGAAGGGCAATTAAGAATTTCATTTGATCTCTCCTTTGATGGTAGTTAAGCCGGATGTTCATTCAGCTCAAAGGTTTACCATGTATGTGATGAATTATCCTTTCAGAAAAAGAGTGAAGCGCTTACAATAAATTCGGTTTTTTAAGTGGATATTTATTGTTAAAAAAAGGACGTACTGGAATCTTCAGGTCCAAAACTTGTTCTCCATTTCCCAGGGATATGAAGAACAAGTTCCTTCCTGTAGATCTTTAAATCACCGCAACCATCCAACAACTCTGGATTAATAAGTCGATGTAGACTGCCCGCCTTGCATGATTTTCACACCAGAACTGGCGCCAATCCGAGTTGCTCCTGCTTCGATCATTTTTTGCATGTCTTCCAGACTTCTCACACCGCCAGAAGCTTTCACACCCATGTCAGGACCTACAGTGCGACGCATCAAAGCGATATCTTCTGGTGTTGCTCCGCCTGTAGAGAAACCTGTGGACGTTTTGACAAAATCAGCTCCCGCTCTCACGGCTGCCAGGCATGCGCGTACTTTCTCTTCATCCGTCAACAGACAAGTTTCAATAATGACTTTCACCAATGCTTTGCCTGCTGCAGCTTCAACAACTGCACGAATATCCTGTTCCACAACATCATCTTTGCTGTCTTTCAAAGCACTGATGTTGATGACCATATCCACCTCAGTAGCACCTTTAGCAATAGCGTCTTTGGTTTCAAACGCTTTGGTCTCGGTAGTGGAAGCTCCCAGAGGGAAACCAATAACGGTGCAAACATCTACGCCAGTACCTTGAAGCTGTTCAGCTGCATAAGCAACCCAGCCCGGGTTAACACATACAGAAGCAAACTGATATTGCTTTGCTTCTTCGGTCAATTTGGCCATTTCACTTTGTGTTGCATCTGCACGAAGCAAGGTATGATCGATCATTTTGGCTAATTGTGGTGTAGTCATTTGAATCTCCCCTTATCTGAACTAGTTATTTTCTATATCCCTACCCTAACATGAACATATGTAAAAATCAATATGAACTTTTGTTCAAGTTTGAATCATGATGCAATTCAGGGAAATTAGTATATTTTCTGCCTAAGAAAGCAAAACATCCGCCCATGTACGTGGCAGATGTTGTCATGCAATCCAATTAAAATCGTAGTAGAGCCTGAGCAGTGTATTGGTCTGTAACCAAAATGTTCGCGTAGTGTCCTTTAAGTGCGGCATGAATGGCTTCTATTTTGCGCTGCCCACCAGCCACGAGGATGGATTTTTCCTTATTTCGCAGCTCTGCCAAATCTATTCCGACTGTTCTGTTATTAATCTCATCACTGATCAGCTTGCCCTCAGCATCAAAAAAACGTGAACAGATGTCACCTGCACCTGAATGCATCAACAATTGCTGTTCCTCATCATTGAAGTACCCCAATCTGAACAAAAGTGCATCTTCCTTCACTGTGCCTACCGTAAACATCGCAATGTTAGCCTGTCGCCCAAGCTCGACGATTCTGCCAATATGTCGGTCTGCTTCCACCATTTTTTTGACTTCTATATTGTCGAAAATCACAGGCAGAGGCAAATATCGGGGAACCGTATGAAAAGCTTCAGCAAATAAATGAACGATCTCTGCCGCATACGTATTTACATGGGAATGGCTTACGCCTCCCTTTAATTGAACGACCTCGACTCCTTTGACTTGCTTCGGACGAAGTTGACGGGCTACGGCATTCATCGTTGTTCCCCAAGTCACACCTATGATGTCCGCATCCTGAACCGTATCCTGTAAATAATCTGCCGCTCTTTTGCTAATATGTTTCAGAATCTCTTCATCGCTTTTCAACGGGGCAAAACAGACAAGCGCAGTATCCAGATTATACTTGGCCTTGAGCTCCCCGGCGATAATGTCGATATCCTCCAGCGGGTCCATAATTTCAATACGAACGTATCCACGATCTTTCGCATACTGGAGTAAACGCGATACCGTTGGACGCGACACCCCAAGTCTGACCGCAATATCTTGCTGGCTGTAATCCGACTGATAATACAATTTCGCTGCTTCAATGCTTAATCGTTGTTTCTCCAGATCCATTCCCATATGCGCTCATCTCACTCATTCCTGTTATCGTTCGAATTCATCTTACATCCATGTATTATACATGATTGAGTACCAGGTCACTATCCAGGTATAAAACGTTATAAAAGATGCATACTACAGCGGTCGCTTACTAATGTGGGACCTTCTTTGCAAAAAAACATCATAGAGAGGAAGAAAAGCATGTCTACTTTATTGTATATTACTGCCCATCCACATGATCATGAAACCTCCTTCAGCATGGCTGCTGGCAAAGCGTTTGTTGATGCATATCGGGAAAGTCATCCCTCGGACGAGGTCGTTCACCTGGATCTGTATCGCTCTGACATTCCTCATATTGATGCTGATGTGTTCAGCGGTTGGGGCAAACTTCAATCTGGCAGCGAATTGACTTCTGGAGAACAGTCCAAAGTACAACGTTTAAATGAATTGTCCGATCAATTTGCGTCTGCCGACAAATATGTTTTTGTGACACCAATGTGGAACTTCTCCTTTCCGCCCATTATGAAAGCTTATATCGACTCCATCTGCGTGGCTGGCAAAACGTTCCGTTATACGGAACAGGGTCCGGTCGGACTGTTGTCCAACAAAAAGGCACTGCATATTCAGGCTCGTGGCGGAATTTATTCCGAAGGGCCTGCGGCTCAGATGGAATCCGGACATCGTTACCTGAGCATTATCATGTCTTTCCTTGGTGTGCCGAAGCTTGAAGGCATTTTTGTGGAAGGACATAACCAATATAAGGAACGTGCAGATGAGATCAAACAACAAGCCATTGAACAGGCAAGATCACTCGCCAAACAGTTTTAATCAATAAATAAATGGGTACAGCAACAAACACAAAACCCGCAGGCTGTCCCAAGATCATATCTTAGGTCAGCACGCGGGTTTTATTTTGTATAATCAACCAACGAGCTTATTGCTGTCCAGCGTTGGCACGGCTCATGGTTTCAAGTTTGCGGGTGATTGCATTACGGTCCACTTTCAGTCCCCATATGGCTTCAATAATCTGTTCTTTTTCTTCGGAACTATCGGCATACTTCAGTTGCATTAACAGATCATGCATCTGTTCGTTAATACCTTCAAATTGACTCCAAAGATCCTGCCTTACCTCTGTTGAATCCAGATGATGATTAGCATCCACTTCTTCTTTCAATGCTTGCAGAAGGGCCTGTTTCCATTCCTCATCACCCAGCTGTTTCGCTATGTTCAGGAGATCCAGATAATCGTCAACAAGAAGTGAGTTCAATTCAGCATGTGTTTTCATCGTTTATTGCATCCCCTTTGCATCTATTTACCCAGTATTATACTCGGTAATTCAGGATATGCAATACTTGTCGGAAAAAGTTGATTTTTATATCAGGGACTTTTGGATGATTATGGGTCAAAATAAGTGCTTGAAAATAAACTAACCACTACATATGTTTTGCCCGAGATATGAACGAACGCGTGCTCCGATAGACTTATGACTTAAGTTGTTGCAGCAGCTGAACGCGGTAGGCTTCACTTTCGAGAGACTGGATCTCCTTGTATTCTTCCGCAGTAAGGACTTTGGGCTCCCCTGCAGCCTTGGCGATCATATACACTTTGGCGCTTTCCTCCACCACCTGGGTGCGGTAGTAAGCTTCCCGCAAGTTTTTACCTGTGGTGACCAATCCGTGATTGACCAGAATGAGCGCCGTATGTTCTTCAACTTTGGCAGCTACTGCATCGGCAAGAAGTTTGGTCGTAGGCAGAACATAGGGAACAAAACCAATATCGCCTACAAGTGCCGACTGATCAGGGAACAGATGGGGCAATTCATCGAAAACGAGACTCAGTGCGATCGTATATGCGGGATGGGTATGAACAATAGCCTGAATATCAGGATGTACTCGATAACAGTACAGATGCATTAAAACTTCGGAAGAAGGACGTGTCGCTCCTGCACGTGTCTCTCCTGTCGCAATATCAATCGCAATCCATTCGTCTGGCTCCAGATCTTCTAGAGCATAACCACTCGGCGAAAGCAGCATTGTACCTTCGAAGCGTGCGCTCAGATTCCCACCTGGTCCTACCACCAGTCCTTGGGCAACTGCTCTTCGAGCATATTTCGTTAACTCTTCTCTTACGTGTTGTTCAGACATGATCTTCTCCGCTCCTTAGACTGTATCTATTTCAGCAAGTACAGAATTCGATGTTGATTGCTCAAGTGCAAAGCTTATCTAATTGGTTCTGTTCGCCAAATTTTGATTCAGGTTTTGATAGACTTCATAGGCTACCTGCCATCTTGCGGTATCCTCTGGCTCATAGATATCGGGAGAAAACGAAGACCTCATGACTTCCCGAATCTCATACAGGCTGCTCACTTCGCCATATGCCAAGAGTTGCAGCATACAATTGCCCGCTGAAGTTGCCTCTGCTGGGCCAGCGATCACGGGAACACCGGCCGCATTTGCCGTAAATTGGCACAGTAAGCGGTTATGCACACCGCCACCGACCATATGGATCACACGAGGCCGTGCTCCTGTAATTAGCTCCAGTTCATCCAGAGTTTGTCTGAACTCCAGCGCCAGACTCTCCAGAATACTGCGCACAACTGCTCCGATCGTTTCAGGTACGGTTTGCCCGCTGGCGCTGCACTGTTGCCGGATTCGTCCTGGCATGTCTCCTGGTGCCAAATACACTCCATCTCCCGGCAATACATAACATTGATGAGCGTTTGCCGAAGCTGCAAGCTGGACGAGTTCCTCGTGGGTAAAATGTTGTTTTTCTCGTTCCCATTGTCGTTTGCATTCCTGCAATAACCACAGGCCTGATCGATTCTTCAAGGTTCGCACTTTGCCATTTACCGTGCCCTCATTGGTGAACCCTAGTTGACGACTACGATTATCCAATACAGGACTGTCGCGTTCCACCCCCATGAGTGACCAGGTGCCACAGCTTATAAATGCAAATTCCGAATCTGTTGCAGGAATGGCTGCCAATGCAGATGCTGTATCATGTGATCCTACCGATATCACCTGCATCGGACCTGTCTGCAACTCTGCATATAAGTCATCCGTTAACTGTCCCAGCACCGTGCCTGGCTGTACGAGAGGTGGGAACAGCGTCTCCGGGATACCCAGACGGCCAATCAACGGTTTATTCCAACGAGCTTCTCCGGCATGCAACAGTCCGCTAGTGCTGGCAATGGTATACTCGCAGGCCTGCTGGCCAGACAGGTAATAGTTAAACAAATCCGGCATCAATAACATGCGTACATCGGGCCGCAGACCATCCGAGTGCTCGCGCACACTTCCAAGCAGTTGAAATACGGTATTGATCTGCTGCGGCAGAACGCCGGACATGGAATACAGCTCTTCTTCATTCACTATGCGCAGGACTTCTTCCATCCACTTCGCATGACGCGATTCCCGGTAATGGCGGGGGTTGAAGCATAGCCTTCCCGCCCCGTCCACCAATCCATAATCGACTCCCCACGTATCCACAGCAATGGAACGGACCGGTTGGGAGATGCCTTGCATGCCCTTTATAATCCCTTGTTTTAGTTCGTAAAAAAGTCGCAGGAAATCCCAGTACAATCCATCCCCCAGGTGTACAGGATCGTTACTGAATCGATGCATTTCCTGTAACGAGAGCTTGCTCCCGTCAAAAGTCCCCCGGACCACCCGACCGCTTCCGGCGCCGTAATCGGCAGCAAGCACATGTGTTGTTTGAGTACCCATTCCATGCCTCCTTCGCTTCTGCAACAAGCCGTTTGGAAGTTAACGATACAAAGGTCCAAAGACGCTGCAAGCCCGGTAATCGGCACTTTCCGGTTCACTTGTACCAAACAGTCCCCAGGCACGCGGACGGAAAATCTCGGATTCCGGCACATTATGCATACTTACCGGGATGCGAAGCATGGAGGCCAGAGTCAGGAGATCCGCTCCGATATGTCCATAAGAGATGGATCCATGGTTCGCACCCCACTGATTCATCACTTCATAGACGGAAGTAAAAGCCCCTGATCCCGTCAGAACAGGTGCAAACCAGGTGGATGGCCAAGTCGGATCAGTCCGTTGATCCAGCGTATCATGCACATCCTCCGGCAGATCAACAGTGTAACCTTGAGCCAATTGCAGTACCGGACCGAGTCCTTTAACCAGATTCAGACGTGTCATCGTCACAGGCATGCCGCCTTTGGTCAGGAAATCAGCCGAGTAGCCGCCGCCCCGGAAATATTCCACAGATGCCGGCCGCCATGAGGTTGATTTCAGGCAGTCCTGAACTTCTTCGTCCGTAATTTCCCAGAAAGGCTTGAGCACAGGCTCACCATCTCTTGACTGTTGCCCTGTACCATCCAATGCGGCAGAACCGGAGTTGATCAGATGCAGAATACCATCCTTAGCTTTTCCTTCCAGCTGATGTCCTGTCACGCGTTTTACCGAATCCGGGCTCCAATAGGTACGTACATCTGCAAAGATCTGGGCGGTATGCGTAAGCAGGGAACCAAATAACATCGATACGCCATTCAGGCTATCGTTCTCAGTTGCTACGAGATAAGGCGAGCGTTTGCCATTCCAGTCAAAGGACGAATTCAGGATGGATTCCAGGAAATCTCCGTTAGGTGAATGATCTGTCCATTGTCGTTGCCCCTGAAACCCGGAGACAATTGCGTGATGGCCCATGGACTCCTCTGTGAATCCGAGTTCCGCAAGCTTCGGATTGCCCGCCATCAGGTCACGTACGATCTGGGTCATTTTCACTACCGTTTCCCATTCATACGTTTTGCGTTTGCGGTCTGTCTGCAGATGGGCAGGATTGTTATCCGGTCCTTCACTACAGTTCTCTTTCACCCAGGCCAGTGCCAGCTTATATTCCTCGGGATCATATATTTCCTCTTCGATACGACGAGTTAATTCACTCATATCTACATATTCGTTCCGCATGCCTAAGTACTCCTGGAAAAAAGAATCGTTAACGATCGAACCGGCAATGCCCATCGATACCGAACCAATGGACAGATAGGCACGTCCCTTCATGGTCGCAGCGGCAAGACCCGCACGGCTGAAGCGCAGCAATTTCTCACGAACGTCATCAGGAATCGTCGTATCTCCTCCATCTTGAACATCCTCACCATAGATACCAAAAGCCGGAATCCCCTTCTGTGCATGAGCAGAGAGTACTGCTGCCAAATATACTGCGCCCGGGCGTTCAGTTCCGTTAAAACCCCAGATTGCCGTAGGAATGGAAGGGGACATATCCATCGTTTCTGTCCCATAACACCAGCAAGGTGTAACGGTAATGGTCACGCCCACATTGGATCGACTGAATAGTTCCGCTGCTGCCGCTGCCTCGTTCACGCCGCCAATACAGGACTCGGCAACGACGCATTCAACCGGCGATCCATCGGGATAACGAAGTTCTGCTGCGATCAGCTCGGCAACCGACGTCGCCATGCGCATCGTTTGCTCTTCCAATGATTCGCGAACACCCTTGCGTCTTCCGTCAATCGTGGGACGAATACCAATCTTGGAAAATGCCTGTTTATAACGGTAATCCTGATGTGTCATACGAAAACGTCCTCCTTCAATGGTCTCATAGAATAGGTACGAATTACTTGTGACTTGTCCGTGTGCAGTTTGATGGGGATATATATATTCAACAAATGAATATTTACACTGACACTCCGATGACAGAACAACCTTCCGATCGCTGTTATCCCCAGATTTTTTGATTCTTTTTAGCCCTGCATTTCACCGATACCCGAGGGAAAACACTAGCATTTCAAACCTAGAACCATTCTTTTTTTATAATGAATGCGTTTACAAATACTCAATTAAATAAACCGCTCTATATTATTAACTCCGTTATGCTGTCCTTTGATGGGTGTTATGGAGGCAGCGAATGTGAGCAAGAATGAAGAGCGGTTAGACTGAAAAAATCAATTGAAAATCATTAGGGTTATCGGTAACCCTAACATAGCATGAGCCTATGTTGCTGTCAATCGGCATTATCCTATAGAATGGAAAGACTATGTTGCGGAAAGGTTAGATTCCATTGATCACCATTTATGATATTGCCAAAAAAGCCAACGTCTCTGCCATGACCGTCTCCAAAGTCATTAATCAAACAGGCCGCATCAGTCCGGCTACACGTGAGCGTGTACAACAGGTCATCGAAGAACTTGGTTACATTCCCAACTCCAATGCACGCAGTCTTGTGCTGCAGCGGACTCAGATGCTCTCACTGCTGATCACGGATATTACCAACCCCTTCTATACCACGCTGGCTCGGGGGGCTGAGGATGCTGCCAATCAGCGCGGGTATCGCCTCTTGTTCAGCAATAGCGACGAGGATTATGACAAGGAGAAAAATTATGTGGAAACCATTCTGTCTACCCGCGTCGATGGCGTGCTGTTTGCGCCTGCAGGAGACCGCTCGCTGAATCACTTGAAGCAACTTCAGGAACGCAACATTCCGTTTGTCATTTTGGACCGCACTGTCCCGGGAATCATATCTGACGTGATTGCCGGGGACAGTCGGGACGGTGCACTGCAATTGATTCGATATTTGACGAAACTCGGGCATCGCTGCATTGCTCTCGTTAATGGTTCGTCGGAGGTTTCGACTGCACGACTACGCGAAGAAGGATATATGGAGGGGATTCGGGAAGCCGATCTTCCTTTTGATACAGGCTTAATCCTTCGAACAGGCTATCGGGATTTCAGCGATGAAGTGGGTATTGACCAATTGCTTGCACATCAGCACAAGCCTACAGCCATATTTGCAGCAAATAACATGCTTGCCATCGGTGTCATTCGACTTTTGCGTAAACGGGGGCTGCGTGTTCCTGAAGACATCTCGGTCGTCTGTTTTGATGATCTGGATCTGGCTTCTGCCTTTGATCCCTTTCTCACCGTTGCTGCACAGCCCGCCTATGATTTCGGTGCCATCGGCATGCAAATGCTAATCGATCGAATTGAAGGCAAGGCACCTGAGGAACCGCAAACCGTCATTATGCCATCTGAGCTTTGTATTCGCGCTTCGGCCTCTGTACCTAGCGAATAAACAGGAAAATCAATTGAAGATCAACCTTAAATTTAGAGAAACTGTTTTGTTGAAGCAAATACACAAACAGGACGCATCGGAGAATATCTCTCTGACTGCGTCCTGTTTTGTTTGTTTGAAATGAGACTCAAATATACATTTGAATCCTATCTCTCGGATTGAAGTGCCAAAGCGACTTCCCGAACCAGACCCGGGAACCAGTCCATCAGCGCTTCAAATGTATACCCCGCCTGCTCTGCTTTGGACGTATCCATGGTCCAGGATTCGGAAATTCCGAAGGGTGACATGTCTTCCTTGACTGTTTCGGTCAGTACCTGGGACTGCATACCCGTTACTGTTTCAATCAGCTTCATCATCGCAGCAAGTGTGATAGCCCCCTTGGAAGCAGCATTCACAGGGCCGGTAATAGTAGAATGTCCAAGCCAAGCGAGAAATCTAGCGGCTTCTGTGGAGTTGATGAAACCAATCTCGGCGTTTGGATTTGGCATGCCGATGGGTTTTCCTTTTTGCACATGTTCAATATGAAAATGGAGTCTTCGCGTGTAATCATCTATTCCAAGTACAATGGGAATGCGCATTGCTGCAACCGGGAAATCCGCTTCCTGGAAAAATACAGCTTCTGCGAGGCGTTTACCCTCTCCATAGTCGAAATCCTCATGGCTTCCATATTGCAGAGGATAGGTGTACGGATCGAAATCCGCTTCCTTAAATCCAGGTTTGGGTTCACCATATACCGAGAGGGTTGATGTCAAAATGTATCTTTGGGTGCGCCCGGCAAAAGCTTCGCATGCAGACTTCGCCGCATCCGGCGAGTAACAGATGTTGTCATAGACAATGTCCCACATGTCGATCTGCGCCACATCGGCAAGAGACTGCGGGTCTTCACGATCCATCTTAATCCGGTTAACCTCGGGTCCAAAGTCTACATCCGTTTTGCCACGAGTTGCGATCGTGATCTGAGACTTACCTTCCCACAGCAAATGATCAACCAGACGTTTGCCGAAGAAACGTGTCCCACCAAGTATAAGTACTTTTTTCATCCGATAAAACCTCCTAACCTCTTTTGGTCATGCGTACCTTACGTACCTTATTTAAACCTTCATGAATGAAGTGCTGCCTGTAGTTGTTGCAACTCAGGTGTTTTTACCGGGTTTCACAATATGGAGCATCGTGTGTGCTCCCCGCTGGAATTCGTATGAAGTTTTCACTTCAGATGTGATATATCCGCGTTCTTCCAGTATAGCCTTTAGTTCATCCATATGCTCATAACGTTTGCCAGACAAGTCTACCGTAGGAAAAATCCGCAGCTCCCGCTTGGTCACACGCAATAACTCAAGGATCGTCTCAAGATGGAACTCCGCATCCAGGCGATCTGCATACGTAAACAGGAAATGCGCAGACAATGTCAGATCGAATTGTTCATTGGCAAAAGGTAACTCCGGCAGTACAGAGGCCACATAATGGTCAGGAAAACGTCTCATATCCGCTACACAGTCGGTCATTGCACGTCTACGTTCTTCTTTCAAGCCAAGGATCGAACCGAAATCATCCCATCTATATTTGTCTTGTACCTGTTCCATTTGTTTCATCGTATGTTCAATATCCAGAAGTCCCTTCACTTCCAATTGGCCGATCTCATGTTCATAGGCGATATCTGCTGCCATGGGATCTGCACCCCGCTCCCGCGCATGATTACTGAATGAACAAACCCCGCCTGGACAATCAAGAATGGATTTCCCTTTAATTTCTTCCTCAGTCAGGTTGAACATCCTCATATATTCCTCGAAGGTTCGCCCGATAAAAATAATCTGTGCCAGCTCCAGGCCGGCTGCTCTGCTCTTCTGCTCATCTCTGCTCATCTCGTCTCAGCTCACTTTCCAGAATTAATCGTTAGGAAAAACAAGACCAATCTGCTGCCGGATCTGATCCATCACCTGCATGGTAACAAAGGAACGTTCATATGTGTTCATGTCCGATTCCTTTTTGCCCTGCTGAATCAGATTGACAAACTCCTCCACCTCATAATACATTGACGGGTGAATTTGCTCGACAGTGAGTTTTTCCACCGTTCCATCATTGTAGCGTATCTCCGCTTGTTCGGGTGAACCAATTTTGTCAATGATGATGCTGCCGCGTTCACCCATTATTTCGCTTGGAACATGAGAGTTGGAAATTTTGGAGTACGTCACTACCGCTTCCATCTCATCATAATTCAGAATGACACTGCCTTGTCCATCTACCCCAGATTCCAGCATCATTGCCTGGGACTGAACTTGTTTGGGCTCGCCAAACAGCGTAATCAATGGATAGAGACAATACACCCCAAGATCCATTAACGCTCCATTAGCAAGATCCGGTTTGAACGCATTCAGGACGATTCCTTCTTTATACTTGTCGTACCGGGAAGAGTACTGGCAGTAACTCGCCACATATTTACGTACCGGGCCAATTTTATGTAGGTGAGACTGTACCATTTTGAACGAGGGCACAAGGGTCGATTTCATAGCCTCCATGAGCAGAACTCCATGTTCTTTCGCTGTATCAATCATCCGACGAACCTCTGTCCCATTGGCAGCCATAGGTTTCTCGCACAGTACATGTTTGCCGTTTCTCAGAAACAACTCTGCCTGCTCGGCATGAAAAGTATTCGGTGTAGCAATGTACACGGCATCGAACCCATCACTCGTCGCCATCTCTTCCAGGTTAGTGAATCGAAGTGCAGCCTGATGCTGATCTGCAAATGCATTAGCTTTATCTTCAGTTCTTGAGTACACGGCGGTCAATTCGAATCCTTCGACTTGTGCAGCAGCCTCAAGAAGCCTCTCTGTAATCCAGTTGGTACCTACCACTCCAAAACGAACCATGCAATCTACCTCTTTCATAAATAAATTTCACGCTTAAACAGCTTGCCATCCTGTCCATTGTAGCCTATATTTCATTCAGATTGAAGGGAAGACCATTTCCAACATATTGATATCTTGCTTTTTTGCTTGAAACTTCGTCGATCTCCATGAATCAGGGGTATAATGAGACTTGAGGTGATTCTTTTGGAAAGTCACAACCCCTATCAAACAGATTCTGTACTTATAGATGAACAACAGTGGAATGCCATTATCCACAACGACAGCAGCTTTGACGGTAAATTCTATTACGGAGTCAAGACAACGGGTATCTTTTGTCGACCTTCCTGCAAGTCAAAAGCACCCAAATATGAGAATGTCTCTATTTTCAACAACCCCGAAGAAGCATTGGCACGACATTTCCGTCCATGCAAACGTTGCAAACCAACGGGCGAGCGAGTCCCTGATCAGGAATGGATTTCTGTTGTAACCGACTATATAGAGCATCATTTTGCCGAGCCCCTAACACTTGATATTCTTGCAAATGTGAGTCACGGTAGTCCATACCATCTGCATCGGGTGTTTAAACGGATTATCGGCCTAACTCCGGTGGAGTATATCCAGGAAAAACGAATCACCGAAGCCCGGAAATTGCTCGAAAGCACGGGGCTTACCGTATCAGATATCGGCCGTCAGGTTGGCATAGTCAATCCGGCCTATTTTATTACTGTATTTCGAAAGCATGCAGGATGCACTCCTGCCAATTACCGTGAACAAAGGCGTGATGAATCATGAAGACCAGCCTGGTACACAAAGTACCGAAAACGCTGCTGAACAAAGGAACCGGATTCCTTGATGGCTATACACATACCCTCAATCCCTATACTGGCTGCGCATTTGGCTGCTCCTACTGTTATGTAAGACAGATGCCAGTATCTTTATTTCGCCAAGAGCCCTGGGGCAGCTGGGTTGATGTGAAGCAGGAAGCATCCCAGGTGCTCGCGAAGGAGCTGAAACGCGCAAAAACGAAAGGGAAAGTCACCATCTTTATGTCATCCAGCACAGACCCGTATCAGCCCGTCGAATATAAGGAGCAGATTACGCGATCTTTGCTTGAAGTCATGGCCCAGCATCCACCCGATTTCGTATTGGTTCAAACCCGCAGTCCATTGGTGACCCGAGATATCGATCTGCTGCAAAAGTTGGGTAACCGTGTGCGTGTCAGCATGACTGTGGAAACGGATCTGGATGAGATCCGCAAGCAATTCAGTCCTGCAGCTCCACCAATTGCTGGCAGATTGCGAGCATTGAAACAACTGCGGGATGCGGGTATCCCCACACAGGCTGCTATTGCGCCAGTATTGCCCAGCAGCGAAAATTTTGCAGCCGTCCTGAGACCGCTCGTCCAGCGGGTATGCATTGACGATTATTTCATGGGAGATGGCAGTGAGGGCAAGCGCACCCGGAGACTTGGCATGGCATCGCTCTACCAGCAAATAGGCAAGGAAGACTGGTACAGCCCAGAGGCGTACAAAAGGGTAGCCGAGCGAATGAAAGCACATTTTGCGGAAAATGAAATCTGGATCAGCCAAGCCGGATTCGAACCCTAATCATGTTTGTGCCAAAAATGAAATAGCCCTGCTCCCCTTATATCGGGAGTCAGGGCTATATCTATATACAGTAGAGATTTATTAATTACTGATCCAGTGTGTACAGTGGCAGATCGGCCGGCAATGCAGCAGGACGCTGACATGTGCTCTTCATTTTATAGAATGTCTGTTCATCCGACGAATCATGGAATGCCCACATGGCTTCCAGCACATGGTAGGCCAGTTCTCCACTCGCCCGGTGAGCGCGTCCACTGTTCACCGCATAAGCCATATCCGCAACGCCGATGCCACGTGTATTCTCCTGGTACCCTGGAAGAAGAGGCACTTCGGTCCACTCCCGTTCACCCATTAACTGGTATCGAACCGGTCCGCCAAAAGTATTGGGATCAGGCACCTGCAGTGTGCCATGTGTGCCATAAACCTCAATCGGCGGCAAAGTACTTCCGCCAAAAATATCAAAGCTCGTAATCAGCGTACCGATCGCACCCTGTTCGAACTGCAACAAACCGGCCACATGCGTTGGAATTTCGACAGGGATAGTCTGCCCTCTCTTTTTCTCGCTGGTAATGGTTCGTTCTTCCATGGCTTTGCCCGTCATGCCTGCAATGGCCTGGATAGGTCCCAACAATTGTACCAATGCGGTGAGGTAATAAGGCCCCATATCGAACATCGGCCCACCGCCAGCAGCATAATAAAACTCCGGATCAGGATGCCAGTGTTCATGCCCACGAGCCATCATAAATGCGGTAGCTGCCACTGGTTTACCAATTACACCATCCTCCACCAGCTTGAGCGCAGTCTGAATGCCTGATCCAAAGAAGGTCTCAGGCGCACAGCCTACGAGCAAACCTTTGCGTTTAGCCATTTCAAGCACAGCCTGGCCCTCTTCTCGTGTGACAGCGAGTGGTTTCTCCACATAGACATGCTTGCCTGCTTCAAGTGCCCGCAGGCATACATCCGCATGAACGGCAGGAATCGTCAGATTGATAATTAAATCTATCTCGGGGTCTGCCAAAATTTCATCTACCGAATATACGTTAGGAACATTGTAGGCCGCCGCCTGCTCCTCTGCCCTGCTCCGGTCAAGGTCTGCAACCGCAACTAGATCGAGCACCTCAAACCGGTGACAATTTTCCATATAAATTCCGCTGATTTTACCGCAGCCAATAATGCCGACTTTCATTGTTTTCATGCCTGGGCTCCCTTCGTATTCCAACTTGATATAGCGCTTTCAGAACAACCTTTACATTAAAATGAATTAATGATTCTGATTATCTGCCATTCCTGTGTAAACCTCTGTCACTGCGTCCGTACGGCTCTGCGCAAGCGCTTTGCCTGCGGCAGTCCATTTAAATCCACTACGCATCATCTCGGTCACTTGCTTCATTTCCACAATATCTGCATGGTGTCCAAGCGAGTTGTAGAATACACGGCCTGCTCCCCAGCGTTTGGTCCAAACGACTGGCATATCCACTGGGCCATTCGCTGCATGAGGACCGTTAACGATTGGAAAACGTGTCGTTGCCAGCACTTCCACAGCAGGGTCCACGTGCAGATAGTACTGTTCACTTTTCACCTGGAAGTCTTCAATATGGTCCAAGAGCGGACTGGAACCGCGCTTCATGTTCACCGTGTATTCCACGCCGTCGTTCCCCGGATGAGCAACCCACTGTCCGCCCGTCATGAACTGCCAGTCAACATTGTTGCGAAACGCATCACACATCCCGCCGTGAAGACCCGCAAGACCCACGCCGCTCTGAACAGCCGCAGATACGTTATTGACCAGCTCTTGTTCAATCTGCCCCATCGTCCACAGCGGAACGATCAGGTCCAGACCCAACAGTTTCTCTGCATCGGCGTAAGCATTCAGTGTATCTGATACTTCAACCTCAAATTGTTCTTCCTTCAAAATGCGTTCAAAAATCGCTGCTACCTGCTCCGGTTCATGTCCATCCCAGCCGCCCCATACAATTAGTGCCTTGCTCATTCCCATCACTCGCTTTCCGAAAGTTAAGTTATTGTCAATCTGTCGGACCTTACACAACATTCAAGATCTCTCCAAGGTTTACATCCCAGCTTGTATCCAGCTTTATATATTTCAAATGGAGTGGCCACATAATGTCCACGTCACAATTCAAGTGATTGAACACTCACATCTCTTCCAGCGACACCCAGCGACGCTCTGTAACGGAACGTTCCACTGCCTCCAATATTGCTTGACAGGCAACGCCATCATGGAAATTCGGCTGTGGCTGACGACCTTCAGAGATGGCGGTAACCAGCTCCAGCATTTCATGTGTGAACGTATGCTCGAATCCGATCGTGTGCCCCGCAGGCCACCATGCCTCAGCATATTTGTGGGCCGGATCCGTCGCCAGAACACGGCGGAAACCCTGTACGTCTTCCTCGTCCTTTGTAAAATACACTTCCAGTTCGTTCATTCGTTCAAAATCAAAACGGACGCTGCCCAGACTGCCATTGATCTCAAACGAATTCGTACTGCGGTGACCTGCTGCAAAGCGTGTAGCCTCGAAGCTTCCCAATGCACCATCTGCAAACCGTGCGAGGAACAACGTAGCATCATCTACTGTTACTTCGCCCTTCGGCGCATCAGCATTCGAACTGCCTTTGGCGCTAAGTCCAGTCATTTCCGAGGCAAGCGGCCGCTCTTTGATGAACGTTTCGCTCATCCCGATCACTTCCTTGAATTCACCCACCAGGAAACGTGCCAGATCAATCAGGTGTGCGCCAAGGTCACCATGCGAGCCGGAACCCGCCACTTCCTTTTGCAGACGCCATACCAGCGGGAATGAAGGGTCCATAATCCAGTCCTGAAGGAAGAATGCGCGGAAATGATAGATTTTGCCCAGACGGCCGCTTTGTACCAATTCTTTGGCCAGCTGTACAGCCGGAGAGAAACGATAGTTGAATCCGACCATGTGCGCGACGCCTGCTTCTTCCGCAGCCTGTAGCATTTCACGCGAATCAGCAAGCGATAGAGCCAGGGGCTTTTCGCAGAACAGATGTTTACCCTGACGCGCAGCTTCCAGTGCGATTTCCTTATGGGCATCACTTGGCGCGTTAATATCGATCAGATCGATATCATCACGCCCTACCAGTTCACGCCAGTCTGTTACACTCTCAGACCAGCCGAACTGGCTGGCGGCTTCCTGGACTCCCTTCTCGTTACGTCCACAGATTACCGACATCTTAGGCTGTAACGGAGCTGACGGGAAAAACATAGGCAGACTTCGATAAGCGTTGCTGTGAGCTTTTCCCATAAATTTGTATCCAACCATTCCGACACGAAGACGATTTGACATGGTCATTTCCTCCTTTGGAATATAACTAGCTAATGTATTAATTACGGATTGAAGAGGCACGGATAATCAGCTCTGTAGGCAGCAACTGCCTTGCCGTTTCCAAGGCGACTTCAGCTTTCACAATGGAAGCGGATGCTCCCAATGATTCATGGATAAGCTTGGATGCTGCCAGTTCTCCCATTTCATAAAAAGGAACCCTGACACTACTCAGCGGTGGAACCGCCATCTCAGCCGCATCGGAGTCATCGTAACCCACAAACGCGGGGAAGTTCTGAACCTTGATACCACGCTCACGCAAGCCATGCATGACACCGATCGCCATCCGATCATTTGCTGCAAATACAGCATCTATCTCGTCAATCCGAGACGCGATGGTAGCTGCCGCCTCCACTCCGCTTCGTCTGCTGTAATTCCCCTCCAGCATCAGGCTGGAATCCAGCTGCATTCCCGCTTCATTCAATCCGATCTGAACCCCCTGAAGCCGCTCCTGACTATTGGAATAACTGTCCGGTCCATTGAGAAAAGCAATATTTCGGTATCCCTGATCGGTAAGGTGGCGTATTGCCAGCCTGCTGCCTTCCACATGATCGGCATCCACTTCCATGAATGATTCTCCTGCAAAATGCTGGTTCATGATGCAGAATGGATGTCCTTCCTGCTGAAGCTGCTGCATGGCTGCAATTTCCCCATGATCATTTCGCGCGCCGAGAATGATGCAAGCATCCACTTTTTGACGGCGGAACAGATCCGTATAATTCATCACTTCACCCGGTGTACTGAACATGACCAGCAGGTCCATGCCGCTGTCCCTGGCTTTGCTCCCAATGCCGCTCAGCATTTCCGAGAAGAAATACGCCGAGAACAAGTGCGCTTTCGGAACGTAGGGTAATACGACGCCGAGGTTACCACTTTTACTTCTCGCAAAGCTGCGGGCCAGTGCACTGGGCACGTACCCCAGTTGCTCGGAAGCTTCGAGCACTTTACGACGTGTTTCTTCTTTAATAGGACCAACGCCATTAAGTACTCGTGACACTGTAGCTTCGGATACACCAGCAAGGTCAGCCACTTCTTTACGGGATGCCATGGAATTCACCTCCTTCACATTCCCTGAACACATGCACAACAGATGCAATTGTTTAAAAAATAATATTTATGTACGCGCGTACATTTTCTCATGTGTTGTAACCGTTGTCAATGCTTTTAACACAAAAAAAGATGAGGATTTGTGTAAACAAAGCCCTCATCTTTTACGTACGCCATTTGCTTGTAACTTGTCCAATGATACCTGTTAATTCAGTTGGCTACCCAGAGGTTAGAACGGACCCGCCAAACCAACAACAGGCTGACCTTAATTTAAGTCGTCACCTTGTTACTGACAGATGATTGAATGAACTCAGCCTGTTCCAAAATGGGAACTTGGCCTGTAATGCGATCCGAAGGCTCGGGTGTCGATTGAAGCTGCCGCACTTTATGCAGCACTTCCTTATTGGGAAGGAAATGCTGAGAACGGATGAAACGAATGGTTTTGGTTTTGGCACGCATGACAATGGAATCGGTCTCTGCACGGTCATCTGCGAGGTAACGCACACCGCCAAGGATTTCCCCTGGGGTAACACCTGTTGCTGCAAAAATAACATCTTCCGTGCCGATCATATCCTGCATCGTTAATACTTTGTAGGGATTATCGATTCCCATCTGCAAACAGCGCTGGAATTCGTCTGCGTTCGCGGGCATCAGACGGCCTTGAATCTCGCCGCCCAGACAGGACAGTGCAGCTGCAGCAAGCACACCCTCCGGTGCTCCTCCCGATCCGACATACAGGTCAATCCCCGCCTCCGGGAAGGCAGGTGCCATTGCGCCCGCAACATCACCATCACTGAGGAACTTGATCCGCACCCCAACTTTGCGCAGTGTTTTGATCGTGCTCTCATGCCGGACGCGGTCCAGGATCATGACCGTTAGATCCGAGATATTTTTGTTCAATGCTTCAGCGGCTTTCTCCAATGTCACCTCAACCGGGTCTTCGATACTGACCTTGCCCACCAAAGCCGGCCCTACAGCCAGCTTCTCCATGTACATATCCGGTGCGTGGAGCAGGTTGCCTTTTCCCGCCACTGCAATAACCGATAAAGCGTTGTTCAGGCCCTTGGCTACGATCTCTGTACCTTCCAATGGATCTACAGCCACGTCAACTTCGGGCCCCTCAGCGTTCCCAACTTGCTCCCCGATATACAACATGGGTGCTTCATCCATTTCTCCTTCACCGATTACCACCGTGCCGCGAATGGACACGGAATCGAACATGGCGCGCATAGCCAAAGTAGCCGCCTCATCTGCACTATTCTTGTCACCCCGCCCCATCCAGGGTGCTGAAGCTAACGCAGCCAATTCTGTTACTCGGACAATTTCCAACGCCAGTTCGCGTTCCATTTTTCCCACTTCCTTTCCAGTTTCCAAAAGCATACATTGAAAGCGGTACTAAATCCATCGCAAATCCATATCAAATTGATCTAAAACAGATGCATTGGTTCTATATTGGAAATCTTATCCATTCCTATTGATATCTCCAAATGAATAAGTTTACACAGCTTTAAGGCATTCATTTATTGATCTATTTCAACGAATTATTTCTGATTTGAACAGTTTTATCATCTTATATTTTTCAAGCTTCCATTATTTTGCGTTGATAGCGTAAAAGGGGCATGCTACTATACTTTATTTCTTATAACAATATTAATACAATACTAAACCTGCTTCAGTAAAGAAATATTCGGTTCATTCTCACATTTATCGAAAACGATTTACAACCAGGTCCGTTGAGCTGCACTTCACCGCCAAATGAACAATATTGAAGACATTATAAGAGGATATTACTTTCGAAAATCCAAGCTGAAAATCCACCTAAATCCGGAACTGTCCACCCCTTAACATCGTTATCAATATAGATGCAGCTTATGGAGGTCATCGAAAATAATAAGTTTACATAATAAATTTTACGTTACTTAAATTTCAATTCTTTTATATTTTTTTTAAAAGGTCGATTTTCCTATCTGTATTCACCACATAAGTATGTCTTGCTTGTTGTCCAAACTTTGCAATTTAGCGACTTTCAATCTCGGCCCCCAACATGGCAAATGCAATTTTCAAGAAATCTTCTTTCTGAATTTGCAAATGTCCGTATCGAAAGCGATATCCCCAACGTGGCTGTCCCCGAGTAAGGGTCAGTTGATCCAGCAAATCGGCGATCCTCACCGTTTGACAAGAAAAATATTGGATATTCCTCCGATACGGTATAAAGGAATCTGACATGTGGAACGTATACACCTGATGGTCTACTACACGTCCTATCGCAGTAAATGCTTGAAGTACCTTGCCCCCTTGCAAGCTTGTTCGCGGCGAATAATAGATCAGCCAGTCTCCTGCATTCATTTTGCGCAGAGAAGCTGCCTTGCCGTGACAGAGCTGGGCGAAGCCCCCTTCTACCCCTTTATCTACATGTGAGGCTGACACGACGCCGATCCAGTAGCGGTTTCCCTCTTCCGATTCTGCTTCGATATCTAACTGATGGGCCAGGAGCTCTCTCGTATGAATCTGCTGAATGTCTTTACGATTTGCCATCAAATCATGTTCTGCCTGTTCATTCATCTCTGCTCACGTTCTTCCCATGCCATTTTCAGACGCTCAAGCTGTAACAAATGATGACGATAATGCATCTCCACCAACACAAACCATTCCTCTGCGTTCAAACCGCCGAACCTGGGATGTGGCAGCGTAGATTCCAGCGTTGTTCCTTGAAGAAGGACTTCCATTCTCCGCATTTCATCCCGTACCTCACTGAATCCTTGTATTATGGATTCTCTTCCATTCGGTTGAAGGGGGGTATACTCAGGAGAAGCAGGTACTTGGATACGTATCGGTGGAAAACTTCCTTGTGCAAAAATAACTTCACCCGCTTCTGTTTTGCCCTGATCTGTCTTCTTGACTGTCTTCTCGTCTGCGCTTATACAAAGCCGAACATTGGCTAAATGCAATTTCATCGCAGACTGAATTAAATGCTGGTACATCTGGCCCACCGACCAGTCCATCTCACTGGGTTTGTAGCTTAACTGAGCATCGTTCATCAGCTCCAGTTCCTGCAAATAACGTTCCAGCGTTAGTTCAAAATCACGTCTAATCTCATGATGGTTCCTTGTTCTTGTCGTTTCCATACCAATACACAGCTCCTTCAATCGGTTATAAACCGATCATACAAAAACACTACTGACAGCGTTATGTCAGTAGTGTTTAAGAAGATTGCTTGCTTCCTCGCGAATCCGGTTTCTTAATGATTCGGGTTCCAAAACCAGAGCCGAGGCTCCCCAGCCAAGCATCCATTGCAGCACGTCCTCTGGATGCCTCACACGAAAATCTGCGTATAATCCATCGGTTTGCAATTCTGCTTTCTCCATGTAGTAATTATTCGCTTCAATCACTCTGTCTGCAATTCGACCATGAAACCATGCACGGACATAAACATCACGGTTGTCAGGTGGGGAGTAGCTATGAATATTAAAACCGGGAGGAAGCTCGTACGGATCTGTGCTAATCTCCAGATCACTCATGCGGGATATACGAAAATGACGAATCTCCTGCCGCAAATCGCATCGGGCAATCAGCATCCATGAACCTTGCATCCACAGCATCCCGTAAGGAGAGGACATACGAATGGTCTTTTGCACGGTTTCATTAACCGTTCCAGGCTTATGGTAATGAAAGCGGATTTTGAGCTTACGCTGCATTGCGGTTCGAATGACACCCATGTGTTCGATCTCTCGCTCACGTGCATCACTGTCCGCTGAACGAAGGAGACGGATACCCTGTCGTATCTGTCCCACCTCTTCCCGAAGAGGGCCAGGCAGGATTGCTTCAATTTTGGAACGGGACGTAAGAGATGTACTCTTGTAATAGTGATCGAAGCGCTGTTCTACAAAATCAAGCCCGATCAAAAGTGTAACTGCTTCTTCAGCGGTAAAGCTGATCGGAGGCAAAAAGTAACCTTCCATAAGTGAATACCCTACGCCAGGTTCTCCCACGACAGGAACACCAGCCTCACATAACGCCTGAATGTCCCTATATATCGTTCGGACGCTTGTTTCAAACAAGAGGGCTAAATCTTCCGCACGTTGAACCTTCCCCCGCTGCAGTTCAAGTACGATGGCCAGCATACGATCTGATTTGTTCAAGAACCACCCCTCCTTGATGTAATATCAAATACACGAATCTTCATTGGACATTTATTATAAGTAACATATGGACAAATGAAAAGCATTCTGACGAACAAGTCCTCACTGTGCCCGTGTCCACTCTTTTCGTAAGATATTTCATTGAACAACAAAGACCAACCCGCAGAGCATAAGTTGGTCTATAAAAATTCTTATGATTCTGAAATTCAGAGACAATCTTAGTCCCCTCTACTGCCCTCACATTAGTAAGCCATAACGAGATAGGAATTGATCGGCTCTCTATCCATCAGTACCATACAAGCACAGCAGCGACCGACCCGCAGGAAACTTTCGTTCCGGCCAGATTCAACATGTTTTTGTTCAATGTAACTAACGATCTATAATAGGGTCGTTATAATCATCCTGCTCTATCCGCCCCTTAGAGATAGTTTAGCAAGCAATATAGATACAGCTATGGAAGTCATCGAAAATAATAAGTTTACATAATAATTATTACGTAATCAAAAATTCAAATCTTTACTATTTTCTTTTAAAAGGTCAATTTTTTCTCCATCTTTATTCACTACATAAATATGATCTGGCTTTTTGTCTAAGCTTTTACCACTAATTATCAATTGGTGTCCCCCTTCCACGTTGTATTTCCGGATGTATAGTCCTGATCCTTCATCTTCATAAGGGTACGCTTTAAAATCATTCCATGAAAGGCTTCCTCCTTTCTCAGCCAGAGCTCTCAATTCCTTTAATGGAATGGATGAACTCGACTCTTCCTGACCATTATTTGTCTGACAACCTGAACAAAATGTAACCAAAAGTAACAATACTAAGCCGAGTTTACTAGGAATAAATTTTGACACTAGGCTTCCTCCTTAAAATCAAATATGGAATTAGTTGTAATTTTTATCTTGCAATTATCACCATTATATCATAGCATAATTACCGTATATTACATTTTTTTGAATTTAATTCGAGGGGGTATCACCAATCATAAGGATTTTAGTTGGTTAAACAAAGTTTATCGCCATTGTAATCAAAAAAATTTATATTCAAATTTCAGGAGGAACGTAACAATGAAAAAATTAGTTTCATCATTATTTGCAGTGATCTTGTTATTCACACTCGCGTTACCTGTATTAGCTGAATCAAACACTACCAAAAAGGATACTTCTCCTACAACTGAAACTCAAACATGGTTGAATTGGTTTGAAAAACTCACTAAAGAAGATCAATTAAAAGTAAATTACAAACCTGCTGAATTAATATCTGTAGACGAGAATGCCCTTTTAACGTTATCCAATGTAGATCCATTAGCTTCTTTCGCTCCAGATACTAAAGAATGGTTGAATTGGTTCAACAGTTTAACAGAAGAACAACAATTACAGGTAAATTACCGACCTGCTGAATTCGCCACATTGAATAAAACAGAAGTCACTATTCATGAAACCCAATACAATAACCAGACTATCGATTCCAAAACAAACTCAAATGATCAATTAACTCTTCAAGCTCTTGAAACAATGCCTACAGGTGGTTATGAACACCCATATTCAACAAGTGCATGGGAAAATTTGACTGATAAAGCTAATTGTTATGCGTACATGTTAAATACATCCACATATTCTGGACATAAATTACAACCCGGTGAACTTGCCGGAAAAGTATTTACAAGTTTAACTTCTTCGAGCATCATTAGTGCTTCTAAGCTTGACATGCCATATTTAAATAAATCCTTACGGACTTCTTCATATAGTGAAGTTCCGGGGTACAGAGAGTATAAGGTAGCACTTGTTATTGCACCAAACTATGATTATCATTGGTACAGACAGGATGCTGATGGTGGCTGGTCACATAAACGTGGACTAACTGCTATTGATTTTAGAGATGCCAGCGGCAATTCGATTCGTAATCCACAAACAGCTGATCGTAATTATGGAAATGGCCTGAATTATTCGACTTGGGGCGGTTGGTACATTATCAAATATTAATCGTTAATAAAGACCGGGCGAAACGGAGATAATGCACTCCAGTGCCCGGTCCTCTTTAATCCAGTTGTTCAGTTACAAGTCGTTCACTTTCTTCACTCCTGTGGTTAAGCTGAAGGAGGATGCATAGGTTTCTCCTGCGGTTCGAACTGCTCGAATAATCCCTCCATACCCGGTACAGCGGCACAGATTGCCGCACAAACCCGATTCTATCTGTTCCTGACTAGGCTGTGGATAGCGATCCAGCAACGCCTTGGTGGAAATCACCATTCCGGGAGTACAGTATCCGCATTGGAAGCCGCCCTCTTCCACAAAAGCCTGCTGAATTGGATGCAGCTCGCCTTCCTTTTCACCATGTAACCCTTCTATGGTTGTTATCTCACTGCCGGCACATTGATAAGCCATAACAAGACAGGAATTGACTGGCTCTCCATCCATCAGTACCATACAAGCGCCGCAGCGGCCCACTTCGCAGGACACTTTCGTTCCGGTCAGATTCAAATGCGTCCGCAATACATCCACAAGACGGGTTGTCTGGGCAATCCGCAATTGTTGCTCCTCACCATTTACAACAGCGATCCACGGGTTCTCCAAAGGTTCACTCACGAGGGACTCACTCCTTCCTTAAGCGGTACGTCTAGTGGTTTGATCAGTTGATCTCGCGGAACGGGCAAACGATTCACCCATACCCCTGTAGCCTGATGAATCGCAGCGGTGATGGCCGGAGCAAGCGCCACCGAACCAATCTCACCAATTCCCCGAGGTCCAAACGGATCACCCTCTGGCAGCTCTTCAATCGCCTCCACTTCTAGGTTGGTGTGAATATCTTGAATCGTCGGGATCAGATAGGTGTCCAAATTGGTTGTCATATAGCGACTGTCTTGCATGACGGCGTCTTCGGTTAATGTAAAACCCAGAGCCATTACACTACCACCTTCGATCTGTCCGATAAAACCCATTGGATTGATAACCGGACCAGCAGCCACCACATGCTTCGTATCCAGCAATTTGGCTTCTCCAGTTAGTGTGTTTACCTCCACTTCTGCGGCTACTGCCGCATACGTATATAGATAATGCCCGCCTACAACATTGTCCGGTGTGGTCGGATATTCGAAATGAGTATCAAAAGTCCATTCTTCCGCTTCACCATGCTTCGCCAGATCAACGTAAGAAACGACAACTGTGGAATTACTCGCCGTATCATTCGTTGTACGTTCTGGAGAAAGCGATCCCTTGCGCCATACTCCCCCTATTCCAGTAATCAGTTCGTCAGCCGGAATTCCGGACAAGGTAGAGGCTGCCGACAAGATTTTGGAACGGAATGGAACCTGTAATCGCTGAAGAGCCATCCAGGCCATCGTCGTCGAACGCGAAGCGGTGCTTGAGCCGCTGTGCGGCACTCGATCCGTGTCCCCGATGATAATGCTCAGATCCGATGTGGAGCACAGGAACAGATCGCAGAGCATCATTTCCAGAGTAGCAATGAGACCCTGACCGAATTCTTCGTAACTGAATGCCACTTCAATCTTGCCTTCGGCATTCAGGGATAAGCGGCCCCCCGCCGGATCAGGAATGCCATATCCTAACCCCGCCCCGTGCATAGCGATGGCTGCACCAACACCGCGTTTAATCCAGGGAGGCTGAGAAGGATATGCCGGAGGATGTTGATGTTTTTGCCATAACTCCGAACGATCCATCGCCTCCCATACTCGCGACAGTCCATCCGTGACCAGGATCCGTTGATTCAGTGGTCCAGGATCACCCTTTTCCCTCATGTTGCGTCTCCGAAATTCCCAGGGGTCCATCTTCATCCATTCTGCGAGTCGATCCATCTGACCCTCCATCGCAAAGATTGCCTGATTACCGCCAAATCCGCGAAACTCTCCCGACACCCCATTATTCGTGTACACCGAGATGCCCTCCACATCTACATGAGGAATGGAATAGGGCCCGAGACAGTGTTCTGTGCAAAAGTTCAGAACAGGCGCTCCCAGCGTGGCATATGCCCCTGTGTCTGCGGTAATGCGAACCCGGTGAGCCTGAATCATGCCTTCACGGCTGATGCCGGTCTGCATTTCAATTTTCATCGGATGACGCTTCAGTCCTGCCCGTACAGATTCTTTGCGTGAATTGTGCATTTTCACGGGGCGTCCGCTTCTCAAAGCAAGAAGTGCGCCGTAAGGCTGTACGTTCAGTTCATCTTTCCCGCCAAAAGAACCGCCAATCGGAGAGGAGACCACCCTAATATCCTCTTCGGAGCACCCGATAATTCGGGAGAGCTGCATTCTGTCCTTGTAACCATGCTGTGTAGCCGCATAGATATGGAGTCTTCCGTCTTCTTCTGGAACAAACAACCCACCTTCTGTCTCCATATATGCATGCATCTGGCGAGGAGTATAATACGTTTCCGTCACGATATACTCGCATGCAGCCCAAGCCTCATCTACATTCCCACGCTTGATTTCGGTACGGTGCAGCACATTTCCGGGACCATGTTCATGGAGCTCCGGTGCATCAGGTGCCAAAGCAGCCTCAGTGCTGTCCAGCGGAGTCCATTCCTCATACTCTACCCGAATAAGCTCCAAAGCGAGCGCCGCACGTTCCGGGGTATCCGCAGCAACCGCCGCAATGGCATCACCGACATAACGAACGACATCCTCGCAAAATACAGGCTGATCTGGAGTTGCAATGCCGAAGCGATTCAATCCAGGCACATCTTTGGAGGTGAGTACGGCAAATACACCTTCCATGGCCTCAGCTCCGGTAATATCGATAGATACGATACGGGCATAGGGATAGGAGCTGCGCAAAACTCTTCCATAGATCATACCAGGCAGAGTCATGTCCGTCAGATATTGAAGTCGCCCTGTCACTTTGCCCACCCCATCCGGCCGCAGGTGCCAGCGTTTTCCGCTTTGTTCCCGATTCAGCAGCATGGTCTCTCTCCCCTTTTCTTCATCTGTAAACTTCTATGAGCGAAGTGCTTCCCACAGTCCGGCACCCATCATATTACCTGCTGTTTGTTTCCGGTACTGTTCTGAAGCGAATGCATCACTATAAGTCTCGAATTCCGAACTGACCGCAACAGCCAGCGTTGAAGCCTGCATAGCAGAAGCTGCGCTGCCAAGAAGACACGTTTCCGCTTCGGGAAGTCGCATTGCCATCCCTGAACCTCCCCCTGCGGCAATCGCTACCTTCTTCCAACGCCCATCCGATCCCAGTTCTCCGTGAAAAGCTATCGTCACCAGCGAGGCCGTGAAGGTCTCCCGACGACCCAACTTGCGGTAAAATGAAACCTCACGCGCACCCAAGGTCTCTTGGCTGCGGGAATCCGGCAAAGCGGTGTCCGCCATTGGAATATGAATAGCAATTAACACATCATTCGGTTTGCGACTGCCGTCACGACCACCGTTCAGCCAGGACGAAAGACTGCGCTGCTCCATGCCGCTGTCCGTCATCCAGCGCAGCTGCGCATCGTAGACCAGCAGTGCGGGTATGGAGTCCCCCACGCCGGATACAATATTTCCGCCAATTGTGGCTACATTTCGAATGGAAGGAGCAGCTATGGCATTCATTGCCGACTGTAATAAGGGCCGTTGTTGCAGCTGAACGTCTGTGGCACAATGGCTTAATCGTGTCAGTGCTCCAATGACCAGATCATCTTCTTCCACGTACACGCCGCTTACTTCTGGAATACGAGCAAGGCTGACCATATGCTCCGGCATTGGAACAAGTCCACCTTCCCACTGAGTACGCAATAATGTCGCCCCTGCTGCATAACAATATTTCCCGAACAGTTTACCCTTCAAAGCTTGAAGTTCCTCCAGATTAACGGGCTGCCAAACCGTTGGCTGCGCTCCAGACCCATATGCCAGCATGACCATCGTTTCATCTCCCTTCTCCATCTTGAATCTGCGGGGCGTTGGATATGACCGAATGATCCAAATAATTCTTCAAATCATATGGGACGGCAAGAGTAACGTCAATTATCTTCACACCATTTTGGTTAAATGTATAAATACACCGTTTGATTTGTGCCTGATGCATTAATTACGACCCAAAGCTAACACAAGCTAATTCACTCCCCACGTCAAAAAACGATAAAAAGGCCAACCAGACGGTCTGGTTGACCTGATTACATCAAAAAACGATACATAAGCGATACGCTCTTTTTGCTGTGATCTTCATTTATCTTAACCCATTCACATATTTCAAAATGCGCTCCAGCTCTGGTTCGGTATCCGCATCCCAGAAGCAGGAATCAGACAAGGATACATGCGTTCCTGCATATTTGGCATTGCGTATGATCTTTCGCGCCCCCTCGTCTCCGCTGAGTGACAAAAGAGGCCCTAGCATATGCTCCCGAAAAGCCACAGGGGGCTTACCTCCACGGCCATCCGTAGCTGCTGCATAATCACACAGTTTGTTGGGAGCTAGGGCCTCGGCAACCCTGTTGATATCCCGTGCCTGCAATAATGGCTGATCTGCCAAAATCATCATCACACCTTCTGGGTGGTGAGGCATAGCAGTCAGAATGCCACATTGAAGAGACATGGCCATGCCATATGCATAATCGGTACAGATTGCAATCTGAAGCCTCGTCCCCGTTTCTGGAGTACTGCTATAAGAAGCTGCGTTGAGGTGTTCGGCAGGGATCCACGCCAATGAATCCTCAGGTTTGACCACACAGATGACCTGCTCCAAATCGGAATTCAAGGCAGCTTCCAAGGCCCATGCGGCTAAGCACCTTCCATCAGGCATGGCGATAGACAGTTTATCCCGGCCCAGTCGGCTGCTCTTACCTGCCGCTAGCACGATACCCGTCAGTTGCATGTGTAATCCCCCTCTGTACGTTGAGACACTCGGTGACAGCCGCCGCGCGCTTACAGGCAACAAGTTCTGCTGCGATACTGATCGCAATCTCCTCCGGACCATCTGCACCAATGGTCAGGCCGACGGGTGAATGCACATGCTTCAGTGGAGGGAGATCGTTCAGCAAACGTGCTGTCCGTGTTCTGGACCCCATAATGCCAAGATATGCATAATTCCGATCCTCGAGCAATTCAAGAAATTCCCGTTCTCTCGGAAATTGATGGCTCATCAATACGATATAATCCCCGCTTTGGATATCCAGTACAGGGATGATCTCATGAGGGAAACCCCGGATAAGCTCAACACCCGGAAACCGTGCAGTGGTACATAAATTCTCTCGCCAATCCGCTACTACCACGCGAAAGCCTGCGGATCGGCCCAGACGGGCTACTGGAATCACATCATTTCCGGCTCCGACAATAATCAGACGGGGTTTGGGCACATATCTTGTTGAGATCTGTAGCGGAATATCCCGACTCTCTGGCTCTGACCTCCCCTCCCTTTGAGAAACACTCTTCCCAGAATCAGAATCAGTAGCGGCAGCACCAGATCCAGACGGATGAATAACGACCTTAATTACATAATGAATCCTTGTGTATTGATGGTAGAAGGAACGGGTTAGCTCCACAGGTGATCCAGATTGAAAATAGGTATGCATACGGGACAAGATCGACCTGAGTTCGCCACAAACCGGCTCAAGCAGAATAATAATCAATCCGCCGCAGCCAATCGTTTCTCCCCAGGACAGATCATCTGCGGGTCGCATATCATACTCCACGAATTCCAGCTGCTCCTTATCCAGCACCCGATCCACTCTGGCCTGCAGATCACTCTCCAGACAGCCTGGGCTGATACTGCCATACCTCACCCCTTCTTCAGTCAAAAGCATGGAGACTCCCTGCTTACGGTAAGCATGACCTTCTACCTTGACCGCTGTTGCGAGTACACAGCGTGGTTCTCGCGCTGCAATTGCACACAGATCATGCATTTCCATAGTTGTCTCCATCCTTTCAGGGATTCAGATGCGTTTCATCAATCTCGCAATACTTTTATCCGATTCACGCAGTACGATGCCACGATCAATCGTTTGAATCTTCCGGTTATTGAGCACAATGCTTCCATCAATAATAACGGTATCCACACAGCTGCGAGTTGCAGAGTAGACTACACGGGAGTATACATCCGTCTCATAGGAAGGATACGTATGGAAATCATCCAGATCCAGCAGCAGCATATCTGCCTTCTTCCCCACTTCGAGACTGCCGATCTCCTTGGACAGTCCGAGCACTTCTGCTCCACCCATTGTCGCCATGCGCAGGACCGTTCGGGCATCCATCACGGTTGGGCCATGCGGCACCTTTTGCATAAGAGCGGTCAGACGCATTTCTTGGAACATATCCAGATTGTTGTTACACGCCGCGCCATCAGCTCCTATCCCTACTGCAATTTGGCGATTCAATAGATCAGGAATATCCGCTATACCGGAGGAAAGCTTCATATTCGAGCCAGGACAGTGGGTGACTTTCACACCTCGTTTGCGAATAATCTCCTTTTCTTCCTCACTCAGCCATACACAGTGGGCAAGCACCAGTCTTGGGGTTGCCAAGCCAATATGATCCAGATAGACAATGTTGCGCATGCCGCGCTCGTGTTCAACAAGTTCGATTTCGCCGCGGTTTTCGGAGGCATGGGTGTGTACTTTCACATGATACTTATTCGACAGGTCACGCACCTCAACCAGCAATTCCTCTGTACACGAGACGACGAAGCGCGGACAGAACGCATATTGAATACGGCCACCGCCGAATCCATTCCATTTTTCCAGCAAGTCTACACTTTGTTGCAGCGAGGTTGCTGTATTTTCACGCAGCGGTTCAGGAACTTCATCCCCATGATCCATCATCACCTTACCGGAAATCACACGAATCCCGCTCTGTGCCATTGCCTGAAAAGCCGAATCGGTATGATGCACCGTCTCCATATCGAGAATGGTCGTTGTCCCGCTAGAGATCAATTCACCCAAGCCGAGCATTGCCGAGTAATAGACAGATTCCTCATCATGTGCAGCCTCCAGCGGCCAAACGCGTTGACGAAGCCAATCCATCAGCTCCAGATCGTCCGCACGTCCTCGAAAAAGAGTCTGACACAGATGAATATGTGTCTGGATGAAACCTGGCAGCAGCACCTTGCCCCGAGCATCAATGACCTGATCTGCCTGAATGTCGATATGCTCTGCAATCTCTTTAATTTTGTTATCCTCGATCAGCAGATCACCGGTAAATACATCCTCTTCTGCATTCATTGTGACGAGCTGTGCGCCTTTCAGCAGGATCGTTCCCATCCTAATCTCCCCTATCCGTATCTATCTGTGTGCCTTTAACTATTTCGTTGATCCTGCACATGACCTTTTGCTCACACTACCACCCGATAGCCATGCCATCTCCCCTGGGGTCTGCTGCACCACTGATCATGCCATCTTCACGGATGACGATCCCTTGTGATTGCCCCATAATCCCATCCCACGGCGCTCTGGCTTCGACGTTATGCCCCCATTGGGCAAGCGTGTCACATACGTCGTCATGATAACGGTTTTCCACTCGCATCGTGTCGCCTTCTTCGCCCCAGGTGCGTCCATACACCCAACGCGGCAGACCGATCGCTTCCTGAATGCTGAGACCATAGTCCAGGACACCGGTAAGAACCGATAACTGTGTCTGGGGTTGGCCTTCTCCACCTTGCGTGCCGACAAGCATATAAGGTTTTCCGTTACGAGTGACAAGACCCGGCATCAGCGTGTGGAAAGAGCGTTTATTCGGCTCCAGCACATTGGCGTCCTTCGGATCAAGTGAGAAAAAGGAACCCCGATTTTGCATGATTACACCCGTATCCCCAGGCACATAGGCTGCGCCAAAATCAAAATACAGGCTTTGAATAAATGAAACGGCATTGCCTTCATTGTCCACAATCGCAGCATAAGCGGTATCCTGCCCCATCGTTTTGGACAGAAAAGGCTGCGCCACAGGTGGAGCAGACTGAATCTCATTCCACAATTCATCTCCATACACCTTGGATAACAGATGGTTTATTGGAATATCCCTGAATTCCGGGTCTGTGAGATAACGGTCACGATCGCGAAAAGCTTTTTTCACGACTTCAGCCATCAGGTGGTAGAACTCGGGGGACGTACGGGCCACAGCGGACAGGTTAATATGCTCCAGCATATTAAGCATCATCAGCATCGAGAAACCCTGGGAATTTGGGGGCATCTGGTGAATTTCATATCCACGGTAATCCGTGCTGACCGGCTTCACCCATTCCCCTTTGTGACTCGCAAAATCCGCTGGTGCAAGCATGCCGCCATCTTCACGAATAGCCGATGTCAGTTGATCCGCAAGCTCTCCTGTATAAAAAGCATCCCGTCCTCCCGCCTGAATCAGGCGAATAGATCCGGCTAAATCCGGTTGCAGCAGCAGCTCGCCTTCCTGCAAAAGTGTACCAAAAGGGGCAAATAACGCTCGAAGCGGCGTATGCCCCATAATGAAATCCTCATCCCGTTCCAGCCATAGACGCAGATTCCGGGATACAGGGCATCCCTTTTCTGCATACTGGGCTGCAGGTTCAAGCAGCTGTTCCCATTTCAACTTGCCATAGCGGGACCAGACCTCCCACCACGCATCCACCATTCCTGGGACGGTAATGGCACTCAACACACCCCGCTGAGGAATGGTGCTCATGCCCATCGCTTTGAACGTATCGGCATGAATTCCCGCAGCTGAACGACCGCTGCCGTTGTAGGCGGTTATATCACCACTTGCTCCATCGTGGATCAAGAAGAACGCATCGCCGCCAAGCCCTGTCATGTGTGGGTACACTACACCCAGTGCTGCACTAACCGCAACCGCTGCATCATAAGCGTTACCCCCCTGCTGGAGGATTGCACTGCCAACCGCACTCGCCAAATAATGAGGAGAGGTAACCATCACCTCTCTGGATATTGGCATCTGGTTTAACATAAGACGCCCTCCTTCCCGGCATACACATCCAGCGCTGCCTGTACCGCCTCCCCTGCTGGCAAGGCGTGACGATGGCGCAACAGGACAGCTTCCAGTGCGCCCAACACATGCAGTACATTTTTGCGCTGGCAGCTGAATCCCATCGTACCAATGCGCCAAATCTTGCCTTTCAGTGGTCCAAATGAACTAGCAATCTCAATGCTGAAGTCGTTCAGAAGCATGCTGCGTACCGACTCACCATCCACACCGTCTGGAATTTTGATACAAGTGACCACCGGAAGTTTGCTGGATAATTCTCCATACAATTGGAGTCCCATACTCTGAATCCCCGCCACCAGTGCTCGTTCGTTAATCCGATGTCTCTGGAAACGGGCCTCCAGCCCTTCCTGAAGTAAAATCCGCAGTCCTTCGTGAAGGCCGTAGAGCATGGAGGTGGCCTCCGTATGGTGGTTCAAACGTGCCGAACTCCAGTAATCCTGCAATTGGCTCAGGTCAAAATAATTGCTGGCAATCGTATGACCTTCGGCTCGGGCACTTGTCGCGTCCCGAAGCCCGCGTTCGACGGTTTTACGGCTCATCAGTTTCTTCTCTACCCGACTGTTATAGGTCAAAGGCGCCATCCCGGATGGAACGGATAAACACTTCTGCGTTCCGCCCATTACCGCATCCAGATGCCAGGCATCCGTCTCCACAGGTGTTCCGCCTATGGTGGCAACCGCATCAACCACGAGTAAAATATCGAGTTCACGACAGGCTTTGCCAATCTCGGCGAGAGGCTGCATTTGCCCGGTTGATGTCTCGCCATGAACCATTGCGACCAGACTCGGCTTATGGGTATGGATGGCCTTAATTACCTCTTCGGGATCAAATACCGTCCCCCACGCTGTTTCAAAAAAAATAACCTCGGCACCACATCGCTCCGATATTTCCACAAGTAAATGCCCGAAACGTCCATAGATCGGAACCAGCACCTTGTCCCCAGGCTGGATCAGACTGACCAGTACCGCTTCAATACCTGAGCGGGATGTGCCATCTACCGGATAACACCACTCATTATCTGTCATGTATAGTTCACGCAGCATCGCCATCGTCTCATTCATCAGGGAGGTGAACTCCGGATCAAACTGTCCCAGGATCGGGAAGGATAATGCCCTCAGCACTCTTGGGTCGACTTCAACAGGCCCTGGTGTCATGATCGTCCGCAAGGAAGGGGACAATTCTTTATAGTTGGACATCTCCACTCAACTCCCGTAACCGTATTTATAAAGTAACTGGACCAGAACCCGGAAACCATTCATCAGGTCCTCTTCAGCTGTATATTCAAGGGGATTATGGCTAATGCCATCCTGGCTGGGCACAAAGATCATCGCTGTAGGGCAGGCCTTCTGAAAGATCTGGGAATCATGTCCTGCGCCGCTTGGCATATGCATATAGGACAGCTGCTCCATTTCACAGATATCACGAATGTCGGATGTAATCTGCTCGTTCATCGGAATAGGTGTAACAGACAAGTGTTCTTCCCAGTTCAGTCCGAGCTGCTGCTCGGCTGCAATTCGGCTAAATTCCTGAAGCAACTGCTGCCAGCATCGGTCAATGCTTTCCTGCCTGATGTGCCGGATATCCAGTGAGAATACGGCCCGTGAAGCAACAACGTTGCCAACGCCCGGATCAACGGTTACTCGTCCCACGGTCGCTACAAGTGGTTCTCCCGCTTCCAGCGCAATGCTTCTGACGACTGTAATCATCTCGGCTGCACCTGCAAGTGCATCCTTGCGCCAGGACATCGGTGTAGTACCTGCATGATTGGCTTCGCCACTTACTGTAATGCTGAAACGTTTCTGGCCGACAATATCCGTTACAATACCAATGGAATGCCCCAACCGTTCCAGGACCTGGCCCTGTTCGATGTGAAGTTCGATAAAGGCTCCGTATTTTTTCGCTGCGGGTCTATATTTACAATCTAATCCAAAGCCTGCATCTCGCATCGCCTCTGCTAAGGTAATTCCCTCTTGATCCTTCAAATGCTGGACTTCTTCCAGGCGGGTTACTTCCGTTATACTCCGTGATCCCCAATAAGCGAAGGGGAATCGGCTGCCTTCTTCCTCGCAGAGCGATACTACCTGAAGTGTTCGTTTTGGTGCCCCGAATTGAGTTTGCAGATACGCCAGTGCAAGCACTCCCGCAGCTACGCCGTACGCACCATCATACTTTCCACCATGGACGACCGTATCAATATGGGACCCTGTAACAATCGGCGCTTCTTCCATACCTGTTCCTTTTCCCGCCCCCGTACCGGGCAGCGTGCCATACAGGTTGCCCGATTGATCAAATTCAGGAGCCAGCCCTTTCTCCTGCATTTTAGCCGCAAGTGCATGCTGTGCTTCACACCATGCTTGATCATACAGCAGACGTGTCACACCCCCCTGGGCATCCGCTCCATAAGTGGACAACCAGTCAAGAAATGCTTGCAGTTCCACCTGCTCCAATTGAGGCAAAGGCTGGATGGGATGTTCCATACCAGAAGGCGCATGAACTTCAAAGTCGGTCATATTCCCCCTCCATTCCTTTAACAACAGATTGAACAGATGGGTTGGCATGGACAAATCGTCCGATGGGCTCAGCCGATAATCCTGTTGTTGAGCTGTATACTCGCCCGCCCCGACAGAATACGTCCGTAATCCTAGAGGAAAACGTTCGTCCTACATAAGGGCTCTGTTTATGTGTGTAGAGCAAGTCATTCGTATTCAAGGTGGTACTCTTCTCCCAATCAATCAGTACCAGATCCGCATCCTTGCCGATGGCGATTTCACCTTTGCTCTCCAGCCCAAGCCTTCTGGCTGGTTGCAGGGCTAGGACTCTTCCGAGCAATGGAAGGGCTATATTTCGCTGGAGATGTCCTTCTTCCAACATAAGCAGCAGCGTACTTTGCGCTCCGGAGATGCCACCCCAGATTTCGAAGAAATTATCAGATTGTTTCATTGATGGCGGACAAGGAGAATGGTCGGATGCGATAATATCAATCAGACCTGCTTCCAGCGCATCCCATAACTGATCTTGCTCAGCCTGACTTCGCAATGGCGGCGCGCATTTGGCCACGGCCCCCAGCCGAACAACATCCTCATCTGTCAGAGTCAGGTAATGCGGACATGTTTCAGAAGTGACATCCTGCCCGCGCTGTTTCGCCTCTGCAATCAGATCAAGCGCTTCCCGTGAACTGATATGAACAAAATGCAATGCACATCCGGTCTGCTCTCCATATTCCAATGCTCGGGATACCGCGCTAACTTCAGCTTCTGCCGGGCGAGATTGTACGTAATCCATCGGGCCGATTCGTCCGGCTGCCATACTTCTGGCCCCAAGTTCAGCAACCATTGCCTCGTCTTCGGCATGAAGCGCCAGTATACGGTTTAGCTTTGCAATCTCTTGCATGCCATTCAAAAGTGTATCGTCATCGGCTCTCGCGAAGATATCTTCCCCTTCTCCGCCGGGTTCAGACATAAATGCTTTGAATCCTGCCACACCCCTATCGGCTAATGGCCCAAGCTCAGCTTGATTGCCGGGAACTAGCCCTCCCCAGAACGCATAATCAACATAGGATTGACCTTCGGCTGCTTTTATTTTCAGGTTCCACGCATCCGGTCTAATTGTTGGGGGGACGCCATTGAGCGGCATATCGACATACGTCGTAATTCCGCCAGCAGCCAGTGATGCTGATCCTGACTTGAATCCCTCCCAACTCGCGAGTCCAGGTTCATTAAAATGAACATGAATGTCCACTGCCCCCGGCATCACGGTAAGGCCATTTGCTTTTATTATCTCAGTGTCTTCACCACCAACCAGCAATGAGGACAAAGCTGTTATTTTTTCACCTGTAATCCCGATATCCAGTTCTTCGATGCTATCTCTCAATACAACCCGGGCCCCCCGGATGATCGTATCTAATCTTGTCATATGGATGACCCTCCCCTGATCAGAACCGGATTCTGTGTATTTCAGCTTCCCCGGTATGTACTGTAACCTCCTGGAGCAATCAATAAAGGAATGTGGTAGTGACTTGCAGCATCGGATACGGAAAAACGAATCGGTACCATTGTCCATAACGCCTGCCCCAACTCTTCAAAGGATCGCTGTGCGTAATAACCCTCAACGTTGAATTGAAGCTCGTAGACCGCCTTCTCCAGCTTCCCGCCTTCAAGCAACGGTGCTTCCAGACGCCCATCCCCATTGGTCACCGATTCAGCAACTTTCCTTTTACTTTCCTTCTCGCCGTCTCGGTGCAGTACATACAGTTCAACCCGTACGCCTGCAGCAGGAACCCCCTTGGATGTATCCAACACATGCGTAGTAATCCGTCCTCCAACCAGCGACATCATGCATCCCCTTCTTTCTTCATGCGACTGCTGTCAGCCTCTAGATCGTCCCTAGTCATTGAGAAACCCTGAAATCCATAAGGAGGCCTGGGCTCGGTAAATACTTTACCTTCTCCTTCTTTCACTTCATCCAGCACCGTCTCCCAAGTCCGATTATTGGATTCGAAGGACACTTCACTGAGCTGTCCAAATCGTTTCAGCAGCCTTAATCCGATCTGATAAATCAGATGTTGAATGGAGGCGGAACGACATGCATGAAATACCGCAGCAGCTACATCCCTTACCTGCTCTGCCGCTACATAACGCCCGCGCTGATCGTCCATACCATCCCTCGGATCTTCATAACGCCAGTTAATATTAAGGAAAATGAAAAGCGGACGGTCCCACGTCTCTGGTAAGCTTGTGTACTGATCCTTGACGAAACTGGCAAATTCACTGCCCTTGACCTTTATCAGTCTGATATCCGCGACACCACTGAAATGATTGCTCAGCTCGACCTGGCTTCCTTTCCGCTCCGCTTCAACCGCTGCCATCGCCCGCTCATTCTGGGAATAACGGAATACCAGCTCACTTGCACGAAAGCCCCCCTCCCCGCCAATAGGTACATCTTCAAAAGGAACCTGATCTGCAGTCATTTGGACTTTGTTCATCTGTGGGTATGTTTCCAGAAAGCGTCTGCTGATGGTAGCAAGAAAACCTTCAACGGTAGCTCCACTGTAATCCGCGGCGTGTTTTAGAATGAAATTCTTCATTGAATCTGTTGGAACGACGCGAGAGTTATCTCCTTCGATAAAAGAAGGCAGAAATACGTCGCCTTGTACGGCTACTTTAATGTTCAGCCCGAACAGAATATTACTGCGTCCAGTAAACGGAGATTCCGGAATGGACTGGATTCCCGTTAACGGTTTGACGTATGAACGGTACATCCATACGTCCCCTTTGCCGTAATACATGGTCCGCTGCTTTACATCGACTGGCTTAAACGCAAATTCATGTTCATGACCCATCTGCACCAGCCACTGCTCCAATCGAATGGAAGCAATCTTGAACACTTCCTTCAGGGCGGTTTGGAATTCTTCCTCCCTGCCTCTCCGATTGCGCACCCGCATGGACTCCAGGATAGACTGTGCCGTGTGACCTTTCACGGCCAATATAAAAGGAAAGCCGTATTGGCTTGTATATTCCTGATTTAACTTGCTAAGTTCGTTATATTGCTCCGGCGAAAGGGAATTAAGCCCTGCACCCGTTTGTTCTTGAACGGAATTGCTGCTCATGCTAATCCGTGCCCCGAGATCCGGGTGATTGCAAAGCAGTTGCAGCTTGACCTTCTCATCGGATGTCTGGACCACGTTTTTCATCACATTCATCATGTGTTCAAAAGAGTCAAAAGGCCGTGAAGACCAGGAACGCTCTGCTACCCAGGGTGATTCTTCGAATAGCCCGCCAAACGTATGCACGAACTGTGTGACAGACCAGTTGTTAACGAGTTTAATGAAGTCAGCCATGTTAGAACCTCCGGTCTTCTGTGGATTGTTGTTCTTCATTTTAAGTGTCCCTCTGCGCTGCGACAACAATATTCACGTAAATTTGTAATATAACATAACATCAGTTATGTGATTTGTTAGCAATGCACGGGAGATGATCAATCCAATGCAATAAAAACCTAAAAAAAACCGCATTCCCTCAAGGGAAATACGGTTTTATCTGACACGGCTGCTCCGTTGTCTTGCTGCACAACACTTGATTAGGATACTGATTATCATCCTAAAAGGATATAAATATACGGTTCCACCGTCAGATTAATGCTGCTGCGAATGTGTTCTTGCCGATGTTTTGTCACGAACAAACTTACGGAAGGTGAACACCAGCTTTAATTTCAACAGGTCATTCGTCTTCTTAAAGTCCATCTGCAGCAAACTTCCGACTTTCTCCATCCGATAGGTGACGGTGTTCCGATGCACAAACAGTTGTTTGGCAGCTTCGTTAATGAGTCCATCATTTTCGATAAATGACTCCAGCGTATTCATCAGCACCTGATTGGGGTCACCATCCCTGGCCAATAATGGCTCAAGTACTTTGTTGCAGTAATTCTCCATGATGTTATCCGGTACATGTTGAAACACATAGGCGAATTCCAACATCTCGAACTGGAGAGCACGATCCTTCATGCCGAATCGACGAGCCAGCTTCCGGGTATCCAGACATTCCTGATACGCTTCTCGCAGCGATTTCGGCTCATGCTTCATTTTGCTGATCCAGAACCGCGGAGCAGATTCTCCCTTGGCTTCCTGTGCCGCGAGAACATCACCGAATCGATTCAGCAGGAAAGCTGATAATTCCTCTCCATAATCCCGCCCCGTTGGACAGGTATAGATGGATAATAAGCCATCTTCGATCTGGAAATGCTGTGAGGCTGTGAACTGCATAAGCGGATTGTACTGCAACTCACGGTGGATCTGCTTCAGTAGTTTTCCTTCCGCAAAAACAGACGGTTCCAGTGTGATCAACACGCACTGATAGGTCCCCTGGAACAGGTGAATACCTTTATTCTCACTGAGCCTGGTTAGTTCATCCGATGTCATTTTGTTATCCAAATATTGGGTCAGCAGTGTTCGCATGTCATCCTGAACGGTCGGGTTAATGTGTTCCCGATAGGTCATATCCATATAGAATGCCAGGACATCCGCAGCCTGCTGGAATAATTCTTCCTCCGCTCTAAGAGACAGGGCAGAGTCTGTAAAGACGAGCAAGAATCCGTATTCTTCATCATTCTGTTTGATGGGCACCCGATGGCAACTACCCTGATTCCATTTCACCCGGTGCATGACGGATTTCCAGGGCCAACCCTGTACAACCGCATCTCCGGCAATACCTTCGCTTCCATAGAGCACATGTCCTCGGGAGCCAATCACCGCAAGCGGGTAATTCAACACGGTAGCAAGTTCAGCGAATACATTCCGATGCAGCTGCTGTTGCAATGCAAACTGCATCAATTTTTTCTGTTTCTGTACCACCTCATGGAGCAACCGATTGCTGCGTTCATGTTCGGCCTTGAACAACGCATTCATCTGGTCGGAAAACGTGAATTGGAACGGCAGTTCGAGCAGAGGCATCCTCAATCGATCCGCTTCCTCAATGATTCCTTGCGGAATGGACTGCCAGAAGCGGCCCAATTTAATGCCAAGTCCGGCACAACCGCGTTCATTCAGGCGGCGCATTAAACGAAGTGCATCCGTCTCGTTATCTTTCATAATAAATGCTGTTGTGAACAGCAATTCTCCGGATTTGATCCAATCCGCTATATCTGGAGCGTCCATGACGTTAACGGATTTCATCATCCGCGAAGTCCCTTCCCCACCTGCAACTAGTCTGGCCTCAGACAATGGGTATACCTTTAAAGCCTCTTTAACCGTAAGCTGCATGGACATTACCTCCCATATATATAACGCAAATAGCGGTTGACTTGGACAGAAGCAAAGGTTCAATACTCATTTTTGTCCATATTTTTGAAATCTACATTGAATATTGTTAAGTATTATAACATCATTTTGATTTGAAAAGCTTACATGAGAAAAAAATAAAACCTATGACACAATTGCAGCAATCATTGCGCAACTGGCATAGGTTTCAATTTTAATTTCAATATGGTTCATCTGGGTGATGAAAGATCAGATTCCCAATGTTTCATGACTCAGCCATAGTTTCATTCGGGACAGTACCTCTTTCATATTCAGCGGTTTGCTAATATAGTCCGATGCTCCTGCTGCAATACATTTGTCACGATCTTCTTTCATGGCCTTCGCAGTCAGAGCTATAATAGGGAGCTGCTTGAGATTCAATCTCTCCCGGATCTGGCGAGTGGTTTCATACCCGTCCAGCTCTGGCATCATGATGTCCATCATAATAATATCCGGGTTCGCTTCCCCACGTTCCAGCATCTCCAGACATTCGTATCCATTCTGTGCTGTGATCACATTCATGCCATATTGCTCAAGGGCATTTGCCAAGGCGTATACATTCCGAATATCATCATCCACCACAAGCACTTGGCGCCCGTTCAATAACGATTCTTCCAGTGGAGTCAGCAGCGTCTCGATGTTTGTTAAATTCACTTCTGAAGTTATGGTTGCTTCAGGAGCCGTGACGGCAACCTCATTCAAGAACAATCTGGAGGTCTGCATAACCTCAGGCTCTTCCGTTCTCAGCGGGAGGAACAGCGTGAAGACACTTCCCTGTCCCTCACGGCTTGTGGCCGAGATCGATCCGCCCAACAGATTGGCAAGGGATTGAGAGATCGACAGTCCCAGTCCGGTTCCGCCATATTTTCGGGCCGTGGCTCCGTCTGCCTGCTTGAACGCATCAAAGATCTGTAACAGTTTGTTGTCAGCAATGCCAATTCCCGTATCACTAACCGAGAAGGCAATAGCATCCATCTCCATCTCATTCCCTTCAGGACTGGCCAGACTCACTCTGGAGATCGTTAAGGCCACTTCGCCCTCATGGGTAAACTTGAATGCATTGGAGAGCAAATTCCGCAAAATCTGGTGTAAGCGCATCTCGTCGGAAACAATCGTATCCGGCAAAGGGCTTTGGAGCTGAATCCGAAAATCAATTCCTTTTTGCTCAGCCGTCTTCAGGAAATATTGATTCATCACTTCGGGTAGGCTTTCAAGATAAACATCATCAAAATCCACTTCCATCTCTCCGGCTTCCACTTTGGAAAGGTCGAGAATGTCGTTAATCAGGTTGAGCAGATCCTTGCCTGATGCATGAATCACCGAAGCATATTTCTGTTCTTCACTGTTTAAGTTCTGATGCTTGTTCTCAGCCAAAATCTCGGATAAAATCAGCATACTGTTTAGCGGAGTACGCAGTTCATGCGACATATTCGCGAGGAATTCAGACTTGTAACCGGAACTGGTCCGCAGCTGATCCGCTACTTTTGCAAGTTCGCTGGCTGAGGTTTCTGCTGCATTTTTCTGTATCTCCAAACGTTCGTTCAGTATATGCAGCTCTTCTGTCTGCATATGTAACTCTTCAGTCTGAGATACCATCTCTTCGGTTTGAAGCTGGAGTTTTTCAGACTGTGCCTGCAATTCTTCATTGAGTACCTGAGATTCATCATATAATTGCTGCAATTCCATACGTGTAGCAGTCGAATGCAGGGAGACACTGAAAATTTCAATCAATTCGCCAAGCATCTTCATATCATTCTCCTGCAATGATTTCATAGAGGCGAGTTCAATCACAGCAATTGTTTTACCTTCAAATATGACTGGAGCAACCGTAACCGAAGTAGCGGATGCATATCCAAGACCTGAGGAAATGCGAATATAGTTTTGCGGCAGGTCATTCATACACAAAATCCGTTTCTCAATAGCACTTTGACCGACAAGACCTTCACCTGGTGCGATGGATACTTTACCAAGTGAACGTTCATTTTCTCCGTCAGCTGCATATGCCGCAATACGAATCAGTCGATTATCCTTCCAATAATATAAGACGCTATAAGGAATTTCCAACAGAATCGCGATTTGGTTCAGGAACAGCCGTGACAGTCCCTCCAAATGATTTGGATTTTGCAGCAGAGTGGCTATATCGGCAATCTTGCTTTTCAATCGATTCTGTTCCTGTACCGTATCAAGCAGGTGATTGGTCTCTTGCCCAAGATCACCTACTTCATCATGTGTTCGTACATGAACCCGCTGCGTTAAATTTCCCCCTCTGGATATATCCGTGATCGTTTGTATTACATCTCGCAAGGTTTTGACAATATTGCTTGATACAACCAAGCCAGCCGTAATGGACAATGCAGCAATAATTCCCCATAGTGTGTACATGACTGTAAGTAACGTTGAACTTCGTGAAGCCAGTTCATTTACTCTTGTTTCGGTCAGAGCAATCTCTGTGGTTCGAAAGGAATCAAGCTGAGACCTCAACAAATCCATTTCATTTTTGCCTGGATCGGATTGAAAAAACGCAATCACTTTCGCTTGATCCCCTTGTTTCTTCAGTTCTACCAAAGGTTCTCCGGCAATCTCAATCCAGCGTGTAATATGTGTTTTGATGTTTTGCAAACTCCGCTGCTGAGAAGGATTGTCACTGATCAATGCGAATAACTGATCATAGTTGTAATTCCACTGCGCGAGCCCCTGTCTATATGGCTCAAGGTAGCTTTCATCCCCTGTAATCATGTATCCACGCTGTCCTGTTTCCATGTTCAGCACATTTTTCTCAATCGTGTTGGTCAGGTTGTGCACTTCTAGGTCATGGTGGCTGATAAAATCATTCTCTTTTTGCAATACATTAATTTGAGCTGATAGAATCAGTAAAACAGCACCAAATAATAGCACCACCATAAGATAGCCCAATAGAATTTTGGAGCGTATCGTAAATCTTCTCTTTTTCGACAACGCTGAAACCTCCAATGAAATAAACAATTCCCATACCTAATAAAGAGTTGCATATGTAGTTTATACGTATACGTATAGTATGACAAGCATATATATGGTCATTGTCCCAATCCAAAGACGACCTGCTCGGGCAGGTCGTCTTCATAAGGATTACGATGCTTCCAATTCGGATGGAATTAGGCTTTCGGAGCTATCATTTTCGCTGGGTCCACATATTGATCGAATTGCTCTTCCGTAAGCAGACCTGTCTGTAATGTAGCTTCTTTCAGAGACAGCCCTTCCTTATGTGCAAGCTTGGCAATTTTGGCTGCATTCTCATAACCGATGTGAGGATTGAGAGCAGTAACCAGCATAAGGGAATTATTCAGATTGTGTTCAATCTGGCTGAGGTTAGGCTCAATGCCGACTGCACATTTATCGTTAAACGCAACGATGGAATCCGCAAGAAGTTGAACAGATTGCAAGAAGTTATAGATAATAACAGGTTTGAACACATTCAACTCAAAGTTACCCTGACTTGCCGCGAAGCCGATCGCTGCATCGTTCCCCATCACTTGCGTAACGACCATGGTCATCGCCTCGCTCTGGGTTGGATTCACTTTACCCGGCATAATGGAACTGCCCGGTTCGTTCTCTGGAATACGAATCTCTCCCAGACCACTGCGTGGGCCACTCGCGAGCCAGCGTACATCATTGGCAATTTTCATCAAGTCAGCTGCAAGCGCTTTAACAGCACCGTGAGCATAAACGACTTCATCATGACTCGTAAGTGCATGGAATTTGTTTGGAGCGGATACAAAATCCTTACCTGTATGTTTACCAATCTCCTTGGCTGTATAATCACCAAAGTCGGGATGTGCATTGATTCCGGTTCCAACAGCCGTACCACCAATTGCGAGTTCTTTCATATAGTTGACACTATCCCGAATCATGCGTTCACTCTTATCGAGCATCGCTTCCCAGCCGCTGATCTCCTGACCGAGTGTAATTGGCGTTGCATCCTGAAGATGAGTACGTCCAATTTTGATAATATCTTTGAATTTTTCCGATTTGTCTGCAAAAGTTGCTTTCAGCACTGCGATTGCCGGCAAGAGCTGATCTTCAACCGCAAGCACACCCGCAACATGCAGAGCCGTCGGGAATGTATCATTGGAGCTCTGGGACATGTTCACATCATCATTCGGATGCAGACGTTCTTCCTTGCCCTTCTGTTCAAGCAACTGGTTACCCAGATTGGCAATGACCTCGTTCACGTTCATGTTAGACTGTGTTCCGCTACCCGTCTGCCATACCACGAGCGGGAAATGATCATCAATCCGGCCAGCAATAATTTCATCAGCGGCATAAGCAATCGCATCTGATTTGGCAGCCGATAGTTTACCCAATTTATGATTGCTTGCAGCAGCGCTTTTTTTCAAAATGGCAAGAGCACGTACGACTTCCATCGGCATATGCTCGCGACCAATCGGAAAGTTCTCCTTGCTGCGCTGCGTTTGAGCTCCCCACAGCCTGTCGGCTGGTACTTTCATTTCACCTAACGTATCTTTCTCAATGCGGTATTCCACTTGCTTCTCCTCCTCCAAAAAGATGGTTTGTGTCTCTACAAAATACGTATACATTCTTTTGTTCACAGCATCTTGCATTTGTTGATTCCAAAGTGATCGCTGGGGATTTATGCAAAATGCTCTTTATGAGCAAAGCTTGTGTATCTTGTCATATTATACATGATTGCCTGCCAGGTTTTCACCTTTTCGACAAAATTGTAAGCGTGACGCAAAACGTGCAAATGTTTATTTTTGTGGCTTGATTGGGTACAAACGACTGGATTGTTCGAATATTTCACCAGGCTCAAGACCAATAAGACCGATCTCTTCAGCAGGAACGCCCTGTACATTCGGAGCATTAACCAGGTTCATCTGTGGTTCAGGACAGAAGAAGTCGCCCGCCATGTTGTTGTTCCAGATCATCCAATGCTTGTAGGAAGTCCCTACATCATACACCAGCTTGTCGCCGGTACGATGATCAGTCAGTTCCATATAGTTACGCCCATTCTGAGGTTCTGCCGTGTAGTGATTATCCATGGCTGCAAAAAACGGACTGACACCCTCACCTTTTAATTGTTCTTCTTCTGGTGTAAGCGGTTGAAATTGTCCCGTAGGCAAGGAACGTTCATTCAACTCCCGGCGTTGTCCAATTGTTGCTTTGGCCGTATAATCGGATGCTTGGCTTTCCGGTGCAAATGGAACACGGATTGCGGTATGAAATGCAAACAGATTCGGCATACGCTCCTGACCATTATTGCGGACATTCAATTGCTGTTGAAGTCCATGGCTGCTTAGCGAATAACGGAGCGTCACAGTAAATGTGAATGGCAGGTATTGATGGAACACATGTCCTTCCTTGACTTCCTGACTAAGTACGACATAACTCTCCAGCTTATCAGATCCATAACCCTCAACCTTCCACTCAACATTGTGCAAAAACCCATGCAAATGGTTGCCTGTAGCTGGTTCGTTTATAGGCAATTGATAGACTTTGCCATCCCAGGGAAATTGACCATCCTCATAGCGATTTGGTGGAGAAAGAATCGGAATTCCATATACGGCAGGAGCAGCCATAAAATCGTCCATATGCTCCTGATCCGGCTCCCGCAAATAGCGGAATCCCCGCTCTGTATCGCGGAAAGCGACAAGGTTGGCACCCACGCTTGGAATGACAGCTGCTTCAAACTGATCAAAGCGAAGCCAGACAGCCGGTATACCTCCAAATTGTTCTTCAAAAGCTGCATTCTGCTGTGTCATCGTTATATGTACCTCCTGCATACTAAGGTTATATTATACGGCTCGACTATATCATGCCCGGGCACAAAATACCAATCTATGATAGAGAACAAATTCATCATGGAAAGACAAAAAAGACAGCCGCGGCGCTTCGCAGCTGTCTCTATAGGCTCATGTGCCATAATAGAACCCTTCCACAATTCTTTGGAATGTATTCCTAACCCCGGCTCAGTCAGTCCACATATTTGCCATGATCCGGAACGGAAGTTTCTTCGAAATCCAGATCGAGTTGCTTCAGCGAATCCCTCAACATATCGCCGGTTAAGGTATGTCCATGCCCTGTAACAGCAACCTTCGGCTGCAATTGGCGAATATGATGTACTGATTGATGAGCCGCTTGCCAATCTGTCGTGAAATATGCGGGCGGACCGTGTAACTGTTTGTCCTGAAGCAGCACATTCCAGAGCGATTCCTGTTTTACCGTGACAATCGCGTCTCCGGCAATCAGGATACGATCTTCTTCACGAAATAGTGAAACATGCCCCGGCGTGTGACCAGGGGTGTGTATCCATTTCCAAGCCGAAACTCCTGGAATGGAATGGTCATCCGGCAGACTGAATATCCGATCATCCAGATTGATGGCTTCATTGGGATACGTGAATGACAACCGTGCCATCAAACCTCCACCTACGGTAGGGTCCGCCGGAGGGTAATCCTTCACACCTGTCAAATAAGGCAGTTCAAGCGGGTGTGCATACACCGGGACACCCCAGAATTGTTCCAATTCGATGACGGTCCCTACATGATCAAAATGACCATGTGTCAATATAATCGCAGACGGAGGACCAGGAAAGCGTTCAGTTGCAACATGAAGGATCTGATCGGTGAAACTCGCTACTCCTGTATCCACGAGCACCCAGTTTCGGCTTCCCGGCTCACCGATAAACACAACATTAACGAACAGTGTACGCAGACTGAGGATATCGTGCGCGACTTCTTCGAGTCCCGTCATCCCTGCTGTAATCAGATTGTCAGATGCCATTCACGGTTACCTCCCATTCAGGCGGATTGTCTCTCTGGTTCCATTCATCTGTCATAGACTTCCCTTTTCTGGAGTATCTATTCCTTACATCCAATAAAATAGACGGTGTACACCCTGTTTCAGGCATACACCGTCTAGTATAATCAGCTACATCCCATATTAGAACAAGGAATCTCGGACATATTACGCCGGGTAAGCATCCAGCGCCGCATCAAGCAGCTGATTGTACATATCGTCGTCGTTTTCCAGCAGCTCGTCCATGCGCAGCAATTCCTCTTCATCCCCGGACTGTTCGGTGAAATGCAGACTATAATCCCAATCCTTGCCGTTCTTGCTCATGAACGTAATCTCATATACTGACTTTTCGCCTTCTGCACGAAAAACCGTATTCCCTACATAATTTTTTTCGTCTTCACGACGCATCTCTGCACGAATAATCTCAATATTCACAATCGTTCTCTCCTTTTATCTCTCAACTGTTGCGGGTCTCCACAATTTATGGTAAACCTAGTTTGGTAATTATTATTGGTTAATTGTACAATATATATTGTAGCAACGTATACCTTATTCAATGAGGGAACCATACTAACTCCTTACATACTTGTAATGAGGACTATAATAACAAACAGCTACGACATTATACCAAATTGGAGGAAAAAATAGCATGAACAATTTTGAATTGAATTTACAGCAATATGCCGAACTGGCTGTCAAAGTTGGTGTCAATGTCCATCCGGGGCAGACTCTTGTCGTGAACGCACCCATCTCGGCAGCACATTTTGTGCGTTTGATCGTCAAAGCGGCTTATGGGACAGGTGCCAAACTGGTCAAAGTGAACTGGAGTGATGAGGTAATCACACGTCTTCATTATGATCTGGCACCAGAAGAATCATTCTCCATTGAGCCGAAATGGTTTGCAGGTGAAATGACCGAACTTGTTGAAGAAGGCGCCGCCGTTCTGCATGTTATCGCAGAAAACCCGGATTTACTTGCTGGTGTTCCTCAGGAACGGATCGTGACAAGTCAGAAAGTTCGCGGTAAAGCATTGGAAAAATATCGCTCCTATCAAATGGCAGACAAATTCAGTTGGTCCATCGTAGCCGTTCCTTCTCCTGAATGGGCAGCCAAAGTATTCCCTGATCTTCCGGCAGAGCAGCAAATCGATAAATTGTGGGATGTTATCTTCAAAACCGTTCGCATTGGAGAACAGGATGCTGTCGCAGAATGGAAAACGCATTTGAAGAATCTCGATTCTCGTGCCGATCTGCTTAACGAAAAAAAATACAAAAAGCTTCACTATACGGCCCCTGGCACAGACCTTACGATTGAACTTCCCGAAGGTCATATATGGGTATCCGGTGGCAGCATCAATGAACAAGGACATGTCTTCGTTGCCAATATGCCTACAGAGGAAGTGTTCACCGCTCCACTCAAAACCGGAGTTAATGGCACTGTACGCAGCACGAAGCCTCTGAGTTACGGCGGCAACCTGATTGACGGCTTCTCCCTGACTTTTGAAAATGGTCGGATCGTTGACTATACTGCCGATCAAGGACTCGATACACTGAAAAGCCTGATTGAAATGGATGAAGGCGCCCATTATCTGGGCGAGGTAGCTCTCGTTCCGCATCAATCGCCAATTTCCGATACGAATATTTTGTTCTACAACACCCTCTTTGATGAAAATGCATCCAACCATCTGGCGATCGGTAACGCTTATGCCTTCTGTCTGGAAGGTGGCAAAACAATGTCCAAGGATGAATTGGTCAGCCATGGCATGAACTCCAGTCTCACTCATGTGGACTTCATGATTGGATCAGGAGAAATGAACATTCACGGTGTCACTTCCGAAGGCAGCGAAGAACCGATCTTCCTGCAAGGCAACTGGGCTTTCTAATTTAAACGGTGTAGATGAGAGAGAGGGTCATTCCTCTCTTTTCCTGCGTAAGCGGGGCATTCATGATATGGAGGAACTTGATATGTTGAGTTTTGAACAAAAACTGGATCATTATGCTGAACTGGCCGTAAAAGTTGGAGCCAACGTTCAGCCCGGACAAATCTTCGTCATCAGCGCCATGATTGATACAGCTGAATTCGTGCGTTTGTTGGTGCGCAAAGGCTACGAGGCCGGAGCTAAGAATGTCATCGTCAAATACGGAGACGAGACGGTCAATCGATTACGTTTTGAAATGGCGCCTGAGGATTCCTTTCAAGACCCACCGAAATGGCATGCCGCTGAACTTGAGGAGCTGGCAGCGAACAATGCTGCATTCCTGACCGTATTGTCATCCAGCCCGGACCTATTGAAAGGAATCGATCCAGAACGCATTTCCACCCATCAGCGTACATACGGTCAGGCGATGTCCAAATACCGTCAATATCAGCAGGCCGACAAAATGAGTTGGACAGGAGTAGCCTGTCCTTCACCGGATTGGGCCGCCAAAGTGTTTCCCGACCTTCCAGCTGCCGAGCAGATGAATCAGCTCTGGGAAGCCATTTTTGCTGCTGTAAGAGCCGATCTGGATGATCCAGTAGCAGCTTGGGAGCAGCATATTGAGCGTTTGGAGCACAAAGCAGTTGCCCTGAACAGCAAAAAATATAAAGCTTTGCATTTTGTATCACCTGGAACAGACCTTACCGTTGAGCTTCCTGAAGGACATATCTGGGCGCAGGCTGGTAGTGTTAATGAACAAGGCACTCGTTTTGTCGCCAATATTCCGACCGAGGAAGTATTCACTGCCCCAGCCAAATACGGCGTGAACGGTAAAGTGTCCAGTACCAAACCACTCAGTTATGGGGGAAGTATTATTGATCGCTTCTCCCTAACATTTGAGAAGGGACGCATCATTGATTTTCATGCCGAAGAAGGTCAGGATACACTCGAACGGCTCATTAACATGGATGAAGGGTCCCATTACCTCGGTGAGGTTGCTTTGGTGCCCTTCCATTCACCAATCTCGGAAAGCGGTATTCTCTATTACACAACGCTATATGATGAGAATGCTTCATGCCACCTCGCTATCGGCAGTTCCTATGCCTTCAATATCGATGGTGGGAAAACCATGTCAACCGAGGAGCTTGCAGCTCGCGGCATGAACTCCAGCATTACTCACGTGGACTTCATGATGGGATCGCCGGAAACGAACATATACGGCGTGACAGCGAATGGCGAGCGTGAAGCCATCTTCCTAAAAGGTGACTGGGCTTTCTGAAGCTAGTTGAAACTGATAAAATTCCATAATTATTAAATATCATTTAGAGGCTGCCCTACTGACCATCATTTACTGGTTAGTATGAGGCGGCCTCTCTCTAATTCAGAATATACTTTTCCTTATTCTGTCGGGCTAACCTCCCATTGTATCGCTTCCATATAATGTTGTAAAATGAAATGATACCAATGTTTGTGGATTGTTCACCAGAAAGGAGAACATCATGGCCAATCGGCTCCAATTACTTTTAGCCTCGGATTTCCATAATTTGGGCCCGCAGCTTCAAGAAGAAGTGTACTACGAATACTATAATATGGTACATGGTCTCATCGTTTACATCATCAAGGAACGTGCAGCAGCAGAAGATGTTATCCAGGAAGCTTTTATCAAAATCATTAAAAACAAACCTCTCTTCGACAACGAGGTCAAACTGAAAGCCTGGCTGAAGGTAGTCACACGGAATACCGCCATTAATTATCTGAGAAAAAATAAAAATAACCGTAACCAACTGGATACGGATAGTGTTTTTATAGATATGGAGACAATGAATCAGACGGCAGCTTCCGTGGAGAGCACGGTGGAGACTCAAATGATGCAGGAATCCATCGAGTTCTACCTGGAACAGCTTAAGCCAGAATACCGTGTACTCGTGGAACTGCGCTGGAAAGAGGGTCTTTCCTATCGGGAAATGGCTGATCTACTGGATACATCCGAAGAAATTGTGAAGCAACGTTTGTTCAGAGCCCGGGGAAGTATAAAGAAGAAATTACATAAGGAATGGGGTGGAAGCATTGAGCAAAGGCAAGTCCGATAAGCAGATTGATTCATTCGATCCAGAGCTGGAAGATGAATACTTTGATGCCGCGTTTGATACGGCTTTTGACGAAGCCTTCCGTCAGGCTGTATCTGCCTTCCCTGCTTCCAACACCGAACCTATGCGTCAATCCTGGCTCCACGTTCAAAAGGAGATTGCCCGGGTTGGCGTACGCAAGAAAAGAATGCGCACCATACGTTTATCTGTCATTGTGGCAGCGTCTGTGACCATCGGCGCCGTTATCTTCAGTATGCCTACTGGGACGCAAGCCGTCTCTCCTTTTGTACAATCAATCAAGGACTGGGGCAATGGTATGAAATCCATCGTTATTGAGGATCGTACTACTCATCTAGGCGCTGATCCGTCGACAGCCAAGACACCTCCACCTCCTGAACGAGGAATCAATGAGGCTCCCACATTTTCCAGTGGAGATGAACCACCTGTAGAAGCAGATGGAGAGATTAAGCTCCCCTTCTATGAGACGTCACACTTACTTGAACCTATTATCGTAACAAAGGATATCGCACGCTCGGGATTTAAAGGTGATTTTTTGTTATCAAAAGCTATTCCCGAGCGGTTTACAAAGATCAAATTTGAGCTCATGCTGGATACCCTCAATCCCGTCAATCCGGAAGATTATTACGAATCTCAACGAATGAGGGTTCGTTATAGCGGAGAAGGCAAAAATGGTGAAGAAGAAGTCATTCAGTTTGATTATGCCTATGTTTCGCCTGGTCAGATCATTGAGGGGCCCATGCTTCGCGAAACAAGTATCGTCAAATTGGCTGATGGCAGCGAGGCATTTATGTACCTCGGACCCCCCTATAATACCTTTCAATGGATGATGGGTTCTGTAAACATGAGCTTATTCGGAACCGTCTCGGAAGAAGAGATGATTGCTATTGCCAATGACCTGCAGGAACAAAAATTTCCAGGTAGTACCCTAAAATAAATTAAAATAATACGTTGCTTGAAATATGTGTTGTCGTCTCAGGTTTGACCCCGTCGTCGGCCGTGTGAAGACTGACGACTCGATAGTAATATCCGGTTATAACAGTCCAGCTCGATTGGGCATTAAGAGTCTGCGTTTGGGTTTTCTTCTTGGAACCGGATTGATAGAGTATCCAGGCCGATCCCGTCCAGCGTTCAAGTCGATAATCGACTTGCAGTGATTTCATTTCCGAGAAGGTTGTTGTCGTTGTATTTACAATCGCAGTCAGCCCCCCTCCAGGTGTAACCGTTCCGACTGCCTGATAAATATATTTCGGGGATGTCAATGCATGAACACTTGGTTCCAAGGGCGGTGGTGGTGGAGTAAGCGCGTGAGGCTTGATACTTGGACTGGCGACAGCTACCTCAGCCGTTGGTAGAGCAAGAATTATTGGTGCCGATAGCGCTGCAACAATCATGACTTTCAGCATGGACGTTATTCTCATTTTCCGCATATGTATCCACCTTTCATTTTCCAAATTTTGATTTTGTGTAAATATTAAACGGATGTAGTGGTTTGAAGGTTTCAAAAAAATAAAAGACGCACCGACTTACATGTCGGCAGCGTCTTTTGGTCCTTTGATGCATTCGGGTGAATACATACAGAATGGATGGAACCTAAATAATTCCATTCCGTATTCATAAGATAACGTTGATATGAAATTATTCTCACCTGCCTCAGACCAAATGACAGGCTACAAAATGATCCGATCCTATGTTCCGATATGTTGGCGTTTGCTGCTTGCAGATATCTTCTGCCCATGGACAACGCGTATGGAACTTGCAGCCTGTTGGCGGATTCACTGGACTTGGGATATCCCCTTTAAGCACAATTCGTTCCCGTTTCAATTTGGGAATCGGTACAGGTACGGCTGATAGTAAGGCTTTCGTATACGGATGCAGAGGATTGCCGAACAACTCATCTCTGGAAGCCGTCTCGACCATGGAGCCCAGATACATTACTCCAATGCGGTCACACAGATGTTCCACCACACTCAGATCATGCGAAATAAACAAGTAAGCAAGGCCCCTCTCTTGCTGAAGCCGTCTGAACAGGTTAATAATTTGAGCCTGAATAGACACGTCCAATGCAGATACCGGTTCATCTGCGATAATCAGTTTTGGATTTAAGATCAAAGCACGTGCAATTCCAATCCGCTGTCGCTGTCCCCCAGAGAACTCATGGGGAAAACGATCAATATGGTAGGATGACAATCCGCAGGCTCCGAGTACCTCCTTGACGAGCTCGCGCACCTCGCTTGCGGTCGCCAATCCGTGATCCAGTACAGCCTCCCCGATTGCATCACCAATACGTATGCGCGGATTCAGTGAACTGTATGGGTCCTGGAAAATAAGTTGAAGCTGCGGACGGATCTTCCGCACTTCCTGCATAGACAAATGATGCAAGTCTACACCTTGAAAACGAATCTGTCCTTCTGTTTTCTCTGTTAAGCGTACGATGGTTCTTCCAACAGTGCTCTTGCCGCTTCCGGATTCACCCACTAATCCAAACGTCTCTCCTTCATGGATCGTGATGCTGATATCATCGACCGCTTTCACATGGGCTACTGTACGATTCAATAAGCCTTTGCGCACTGGAAAATAGGTTTTAAGATGTTCAATTTCCAATAAAGGTTTAGACATGACTTAATGCCTCCTCATACAGCCAGCATGCAGCCTTCTGTCCAGGTCCAAGCTGCTTGAGCGTCGGCATTTGTGTGGTGCATATCGACATACAGTGCTCACAACGATCAGCAAAATGACAGGAATCTTTTAAGGATAACGGATCAGGTACATGTCCGGGTATAGAATACAATTCATCCTGCCTTTGATTGATAATCGGCTTGGAACGGAGCAATCCCTGGGTATATGGATGTTTGGGAGACTCAAACAATTGCACAACCTCCCCCTCCTCCACCACTTTGCCTGCATACATCACAACGACATAATCCGCCATTTCGGCTACAACTCCAAGGTCATGTGTGATCATCAGAATGGAGGTTCCTGACTGGGATTTGATGTGCTGCAACATATCCAGTATCTGTGCTTGAATGGTCACATCCAGTGCGGTGGTTGGTTCATCCGCAATTAACAGTTTCGGGTTACATGAGATGGCAATGGCAATCATAATGCGCTGCAGCATACCTCCACTCAGCTCATGCGGATAGCTGTTCGCAATCTGTTCCGGTCGTGAAATGCCAACTTCGGCAATCAACTCAACTGCTCTTGCGCGAGCCTGTTTTTTACTCATTTTCAAGTGTACAATCAGCGGCTCCATCAATTGCTCACCGATTTTCAGAACGGGATTCAGAGATGACATCGGCTCCTGGAAAATCATGGAGATGTCATTGCCCCGAATGGCACGCAGCGAGGATTTACTTTCACGGAGCAGATCCCGCCCTCCAAAACGAATTGCACCGCCTACCACCTTGCCTGCCGGTTCTTCGATTAAACCCATAATCGACATGGCGGTTACACTTTTGCCGCAGCCTGATTCACCAACGATGCACACCGTCTCCCCTTCTCGTACATTGAGGCTTACGCCGTCCACAGCTTTGACATGGCCTTCTTCTGAATAAAAATGAGTTTCAAGTTGTTCAATTTCAATCATATTTTGCATGAGGTGCTCACCTTCTCTTCTGTTTGGGATCTAATACGTCTCGAAGACCATCACCAAAAATGTTAATCGCAATAACGGTCACGAAAATGGACAGTCCTGGCGGAATCCATAACCACGGATGCTGTTGAAAATCAATCATGTTGTTGGCCGCATCGATCATATTGCCCCATGTAGGCGTTGGTGGCATGACACCCAGTCCAAAAAAGCTGAGCACCGATTCGCTGAGAATGGACCCTCCGATATTCAGAGTCGCCATGACGATGAGAAGCGGAACGATATTGGGCAGAAGATGGTGAAACAGTTTCCGTCGGTCACGCAAGCCAAGAACAACAGCAGCCTGCATGAATTCCCGCTCACGCAAGCTTAACATCTGTCCTCGTACCATTCGGGCCATACCGGGCCAGTTGACAAAGCTGAGCATCAGCATGACGATATACATTCTGGAATCTGGCGGAACTTTCCAATCCGATAACAACGCGCCGAAAATAAACAGCAGCGGCAGTCCGGGAATGGTAAGCAGCAAGTCGGCAATCCGCATAATGACCTGATCAACAATGCCGCGATAATATCCGGCGATGGCTCCAAGCAAGGAGCCGATAAAGACGGATAGAACCATGGAGGCCAGACCAACGGTGAGCGAGATACGGCCAGCCATCAGCACGCGGGTAAGCACATCCCTGCCGAGCGCATCCGTACCAAGCCAGTGATGAATGCTTGGACCTTGTTTCATTGCTGCCATATTGATCTTGTTATCGGTGTAAGGTGAGAACAGCGGTCCAATGAAACAGGCCACAAACATCAACAAAACCACGATGAATCCGCCAACGGCAAGTTTGTTTTTGAGCAGTCTTCGCAGCGACAATTTCCATAAAGAAGACTTGGCAGGAACCTTTAAAGGCAAGGCAGATTCTGGGGCATTTCTCGTTACAGACGATGAAGAGATTGTCATGTTCATAGCCCCCTTATTGCAAACGGACACGCGGATCGGCGATGTGATAGAGCACATCGGACAGCAGCGTTCCAATGACGGTCAGGATGGCGATGAACATGGTAAAGCCCATCAGCAGCGGATAATCCCGCAGGGAGAAGGACTGCATATATAACTGACCGATACCGGGCCAGCTGAATATTTTCTCAATGATCAATGAACCACCGAATAAGGATGGCAGCTCGAACCCAATCAGTGTAATCGCAGGCAGCAGAGCATTGCGCAAGGCATGGGTATATAACACTTTGCTTTCTTTTAATCCTTTGGCTCGTGCCGTTCGAATATAATCTTGTTTGATCACATCAATCATGTTGCTGCGGAAGTAACGGGTAAGTGAGCCTACCCCGAGCAGGGTCATGACAATTACAGGCAAGGTCATATGTTGAATTACCTCTTTAACATACGCCAGACCGATGGCATTACTTCCTGTGGTCATCATGCCGCCTGGAGGCAACCATTTTAAGTCAACCGCCAGCAGTTTAATCAAAAATAATCCGATAAAGAAGGATGGCACGGACATGGCGGCAAAGATGCCTATCATCACAAAGGTATCGAACCACGAATACTGCTTATAGGCAGCAATCACACCGATAATAACCGCGATGAACCAGGTCAGGAATGTGGTCACAGCAGCTAACAGGAATGAATTCCAGATATATTCGTTGAATAGCGCGAGCACTGGCTTTTGTTGTGCCAATGAATATCCGAAGTCTCCGTGTACAGCATTTTTCATCCAGATGAGGTACCGTTCGATAACCGACTTGTCCAGTCCATACAATTCGCGCAGTTCGGCCTTACGCTCAGGACTCAGTTTAATATTGCTGGAGATGTAGTCTCCAGGTGTAAGTGCATACAGGCTGAAAATCAGAACGGAGGCGGCCAGCAAAATAAGAACCATATATGTCATCCGTTTCACAATGTAAGTGCTCATATCAGGCTCCTTATCAATGCGTCCCTTGCATCTGCGATATCGCAAACGCAAGGGACGTTTTGTTTATTTCTCATTTATGCTCTTGATTCGTACGACCGCTTATTTCAGAGACCACTCCGGCAAGCTGGTTGCAATCCCCCGATATGGACTGACAGAGAGCCCATCGATCCGACCGTTATAGGCGTAGACTGTTTTTTTGTAACTGGTGAAAATGACAGGCAGCTCATCATTGAGCAACTGGTACAGCTCTTTGTATACTGCCTTGCGTTCCTCAATGTCTGTCGTAGCCAGGCCTTTGTTGAAAAGCTCTTTCACCTTGGGATTGTCGTACCCTTTCAGCTCACCATCCACAAATTGCAGTACCCCGTCCGCAGGATCCGTTAGCATCGCGGTGGAGAAGGAAGCCATGTCGTAATCGCCGCCCTCCACTTTGGAGACAAGCGAGTTGAAATCAGCGAAGACTTCAGGCTGGAACTGCACGCCAATCGCTTCAAAGTTTTCTTTGGCAACTGCAATGAAGATATCCGTGGCCGGACTTTTCGTTCCGAGGAAATGCAGGGACAACTTCTTCCCGTTTTTTTCACGGATGTCATCCGCTCCAGGCACCCAGCCAGCGTCGTCCAGCAATTGATTGGCTTTGTCCGGATCATAGGCGTATGGATTAATGCCTTCTTCCGTATATGACCAGGAAATAGGTGAAGTCGGAATGTTGGCAACAGCGCCTGCCCCCTGGTTAGCGTCCACATAGATGGACTGACGATCCAGGCCATACGTGATGGCTTGGCGTACTTCTTTTTCCTGAAGCTGTTCATGTTCCAGATTGAGCTGTAAATATCCGTATGTACTTGGTGTGTAAGGCAGAAGGTTGAGGTATGGGATATTTTTCAACTTATCAATATTCTCCTGAGTAGCCGTGAACGAAGTGAAGTCGATCTCTCCGGTCTCAATAAACTGCCAGGTGTCTCCTTCCGATGTTTTATATATGAAATGCTCCGTTTTCGGTTTGCCCTTGTAGTAGAATTCATTCGCAACGAATCGAACTTCCTGACCCGGAATGAACTTTTCAAGTTTGTAAGGGCCATTGCCTACAGGCGTGGCGTGAAGATTTTTAATGTATTCGAGCTTCCCGAATTGATAGTCTTTGCCGTAGTAGGCTTTGGACAATACTTCAGAGCCCAGTGTAAGCAATGCAGTCGCGTTTGGTTGCTCCAGAGTGACCGAGATCGTTAACGGATCAATGATCTTAATACCCTCAATGTGATCTGCCTTTCCTTCGGTATACGCTTTGCCACCTTTAACCTTGGTGGAGAAAATATCAAATCCACCGTCATACGACTTGTCGTGCAGAATGGTCCAGGTAAAAGCAACATCATCAGCGGTGAGCGGCGAGCCGTCACTGAACTTGGAATCTTTTCTCAGATGAAACGTGTATGTACGCTGATCGTCCGATACGTCCCAGCTTTCAGCCAGGTCCGCCACAGGCAGTCCTTTCTCATCCACAGTAACCAGCGAAGCAAAAAGCAATGAGGCAACGTTGCCATCATATCCGCTCTGGTGGAAGTACGGTGTGAAAGCCCCGCTGGGATCCGTAAGTCCCACAATAACCGTATCCGTCCGTTTTTTTGCGGTCTCAGGTAATTGATTCAGGTCCGTCGCCTGAAAGGGTGCATCCAGTGCTGCAGCAACCGGAGTCGCCTTTGTGCCCGAATTCGTTGTTCCACTTCCAGAAGAAGTGCTCTCTGTTCCTCCACTACCAGCACATGCAGATAACACAATTGCACTACTGATCATTAACGATGCCACAGATAAACCTTTCAATCTCATAAAATCCTCCCCAATTCATAAATAGTCCATATTTTTCTCGCTCAGCCGTTCCTAATTCCCGAAATAATTCAGAATATATATATAATTCCTATGAAATTAGTAAGGTATAAGTTCGATAAGCCCTATTATAAGAACCGCATTTGGTTCTGTAAATAGAGAACCACAAAAAAATATTTATATTAAACCCATTAATATCCACTTTAAAGCGATAAAATAGCCGTATGTTTAGTGCGGATTTCCTGAATAAATTTCAGTTCGACCACAACAAACATACGGCTGGATCAGAGGCAAACTTTTTTTCTAAAAACCACATTTTGATAAACGTTATTGCTCCAAATAATTCATGACATTCGGCAAAATTTGCTCCAGTGCATGAAGACGAAGTGAATACTCTACCAGGCTCTCTCCTTCAAAATGCGCATAGACCAATCCTGCTCCACGAAGCTTGGAAAGATGATCATGAGTAATTCCTTTGGAGAGCTTCAAGTGACGAACAATCTCTATAAACGAATGCGGTCCCTGATGCAGAAAACGCATGATTTTCAGTCTATTCTTCTCTCCTAAGCTGCGGATCACGCGTAAATGATGGGTCGGAATATACTCATGGTCTCCCATATACAATCTGGAGGAATAATGACACAGCAGGGTATCCCCAAAATGCAGGATGACATTTAACGGCTGAAAATGAAATTGTGGCACAAGCAGCAGTCTCTCCAGCCCTTTCATATCCCGGAACATCAACCCATTGGTCGCATCGTCGAGTACCTCTTTCTGGGGAGATTGATTTAACTGCTTCTTACGGTTCATAACCTCGTGGCGCTGATGTTGTAAGATTACGGGATCCAGCAAGCGAAAATATTGATCGTTCCATCCGGTCAAGACATAGGTCATCTTGGTCTGAAAGGCAGCGATATCATCCGTATAGGGGAAACTGTACCGGGCAAAAATGTCACGGAGCTCAAGCACTGTTCGTTGGCTGAACCATTCAATAAAATCTTCCGGCTCCTCAGCTTCCACTCGCAAACAGACAAGTAAATACATCCATTTCCAATCATCATCCACGTTCATATTTTGCAAAACAGCAGCAAGCTCAGGGGTTAGCTGCCCTTCTGTACCTTGCGCCCAAGCTATGGATAAATCAATCTTTTTATGCGATTTCCGGCAAATATATGTATGCAAACTGGCCATGAATTCAAATACAGGCGTAAATCCAAACTCAATGCGATAGCTCAATCTCAACCTCTCCTATCTTGCAAAGTCGTTCCATTATACCTTGTTTACAGCCGTGCGAGCTACGTTTATAGGGTAAACACAAAAAGCCGCACAGTGAATTAATCCACCGTACGGCCTTTCTATAGACCAGATCTCATTTCTCCATAAATAACACCTTGGATCAGGCCCCTTCGCCTTCTACCATCAGATCAAGCTTAATCACATTTACACGTGAAATCCGCTTATGCTCGGTCTCTTGAATAACAAAGACATAACCACCATACTCTACCGATTGCCCCACTTCTGGTGGGATGGCTTCTACTCTGGAGTATAACCAGCCGCCAATCGTGTCATAGTCTGCCCGGTCCATATCCAGACCAAAGCGCTCACTAACCTCTTCAATCAGCATGAGGCCGTCAATGGAGTATTCCATTTCATCCACTTTCTCAATCGCTGGCCGCTCTTGGTCAAATTCATCCTGAATCTCGCCTACAATCTCTTCCATGATGTCTTCAAGCGTCACAAGACCGGATGTGCCCCCGTATTCGTCAATCAGGATGGCAATCTGTGTCTTGCTGCGCTGCATCCGCTTGAGCAGGTCACTGATCGGGGTAGAATCGGGTACGGCGAGAATCGGCCGGATCACCGAGATTGTATCTGTAAGCTGAGACCGCATCAGGTCTTTGATGTGAATGAAACCGATAATATGATCTTTGTCACCGTTATAAACCGGATAACGGGTGCGCATGCTTTCACTGGCAATTTCCAAATTTTCCAGCATGGACTGATTGGCATTCAGGCAGATCATTTCCGTCCGCGGAATCATAATTTCACGGGCGGTCGTTGCCGTAAAATCAAATATATTATCAACAAGCGCCAATTCAGTATTGTCAATTAAACCGCTCTTATTGCTTTCTTTCATCAGAATGCGTATTTCATCTTCACTATGCGCCGAGTCATGCTCCGAGGCCGGTGCCATGCGAAACACTCTCAGCAGGCTGTTCGCCATTCCATTCAGGGCCCAGATAAAGGGATACATTAATTTGTAAAAGAACGTAAGCAGCGCCGCAGACCATAACGTAATCGTCTCTGATTTGCGGATGGCCATCGTCTTGGGAGCAAGTTCCCCGAGTACAATATGCAAAATCGTAATAATAATAAAAGCAATCGCAATGGAAATTCCGTGTACATATACCGGTCCCATTCCTAATGCAGTAAACATGGGCTCTAACAGGTGAGCAATCGCTGGCTCTCCCAGCCATCCGAGTCCAAGTGAAGCGAGCGTGATGCCCAATTGGCACGCGGATAGATAAGCATCTAGGTTGCGTACAATATTGGAAGCATACATCGCATTTTTATTGCCTGTTTCCACCAAAGCTTCAATCCGGCTGCCACGAACTTTGACCATCGCGAATTCTGCTGAGACAAAGAAACCATTCATCAATACAAGCAAAGCAATTAAAAATAAATTCAATATACTCGGTAAGGGGTCACTCAAATTATCATCCTATTCGCCGTCATTCTTCGGCAAATAGGTCCACCTCCTTCGAAAATGTAGGATATTTGCTATTCTGCCGCTCATATGCAGTTTCAATTTCCCAATGCGTTCACCTCCACCTTCTTCTGTCGAATAACAAGGATATGCTTCTTTTATTATATAATTCTACACTACACAGTCAATCCGTGTCCTATGACAACGAAATGATGCATACGGGCTATTTCGTTAACAAATGTACCGAATACGCTGTTTTTTTTACGTTTTACTAACAAATATATGCATCTTCTTACTTACGGTTTAACTTTTCTCTTACGCTCAGTTAATCATTCAGCTATATACTTCCAAATAGAACAACAATTTTCGATTCCGGAGGTATGTACATTGAAAAGCCATCATGCTATGAAATGGAATGCTCTACTACTCAGCGCGGCTGTTGCGATCACAGCAGTGCCTTGGCAGGCCAATGCTGAACCCGTATCTGCCCAGCACCAGACGGCCCCGGCCGCATTTACCATTTTACCTATCGATCGCGCTCAGATTCTGGCTGGCCAAAAGCTGGATTTTCGGGTTGAACTGAACGGTGCCAAGCTCCAATCGGGAGATATCAAAATCCAGGTTAATGGCTTGTCACCGGACAAATATTTTGGCAAATCCGGAACCTGGACAAGCAGCAGTGATCTGAGCACAGAATACACCATCCGGGATGTTACCTTCAAAGAGAGTGATTCCATCGTGGTAACCGCCGAAACAACGGCTACAGGCAAGCGTACATATTCGCGGGTCGTATACCAAGTGTTCAATCCTTCCAAAGACACGGCCATACTGACAAACGGTGAGCAAGCCAAAAATGTCGTTCTGATGATCGGCGATGGCATGAGTGCCAATATTCGCACCGCCGCTCGCGTTGTATCCAAGGGTATTCACGAAGGCAAATTCAATGGCTGGCTGGAGATGGAACAAATGGATGCCATGGGCATGGTCACCACGTCTGGCATGGATTCCATCGTTACCGATTCGGCCAATAGTGCTTCCGCATATGCAACCGGTCACAAAACGGCCGTCAATGCCGAGGGGGTCTACCCGGATAATACACCAGACCCTTTTGACGATCCGAAGGTGGAAAACATCGTTGAGCTGGTCAAGCGGACGCGTGGCATGGCTACTGGGCTTGTAACGACTGCGGATGTAACGGATGCGACGCCGGCTGCAATGGCTGTCCACACGCGTAAGCGTGGTGAGCAAGAAGCGATTGCCAGCATGTATTTGAATGAAGCCAATCGACCGGATGTTATTCTGGGCGGTGGACTGGAGTGGTTCCTTCCGGCGAAGGATGGTGGAAAACGCAAAGACGGACGCAATATTGTGGAGGAGTTCAAAAAAGAAGGTTATACCTACGTTACTGATGCAACGAATCTGGATAAGTCTGCCTCTACCAAATCATTGCTCGGTTTATTTCGCAAAGGCAACATGAACGTATATTATGACCGGGAATATACTCAGCCTAACAACAACGAAATTGTGGGCACGGATACCGATCAGCCAACGTTAATGGAAATGACCGACACAGCCCTTCAGGTGCTGGAACAGAACAAGAATGGATTTTTCCTGATGGTTGAAGGCGCATCGATTGATAAACAGGCTCATACCATGGATTTTGAACGCTCCGTATGGGATGCAATTGAATTCGATCAAACGGTGGGTCGGGTTAAGGAATATGCAAAGGAACACCCGGATACACTCGTGATCGTCACATCCGACCATGGTCATTCTCTTACCCTCAACGGAACATATAACACGGAAGCCGCCAAAGGTAAATCGGGCGACGAACTCCGTGAATTGATCGGTACCTATGCTGATTCCAAGTTCCCGACGTATGTGGATGCAAACGGGGATGGCTTCCCGGACAACCCGGATTCGGAGTGGAAGATTGCTGTCGGCTGGGGCAATATGCCGGACAATAATGAGGACTATCTTTCTAATCCGGTGCCAATCAGCCCTACCATTCAGGATCCTAATGTGAAGGACAAAACATGGTATATCGCTAACCCGGATAAAGATCCGGACGGTGTCCACTATACGGGTAACCTGCCTCATGATGAAGGCCAGGAAGTCCACACATTCGACGATGTACCAATCAATGCCTCAGGACCCGGGTCCCGCCTGTTCTCCGGTTATCTGGATAATACGGATGTGTTCCGCAAGATGGTAACTGCATTGAAATTGGATGCGTCCAAATAGAATAACGGTTGACTAACAAAAGAGTATCCTCGCTCATGTTGAGACATGGCAGGATACTCTTTTTACGCGATTTTATGAATAAGGTTTGAATAACGCCGATCTACGCTCAACTGTTTCTACTGCTTTATTCTGCCTCCGCTACGATCACTCTCTATAGGATCACTACGTTTTCTTTAACGGTGTCCCAGCGCCATGACGTGTTTTCCCCTTCCCCAATCTGAAGACCGCCAATCCATGATGTTTCTTTTCGTAACAGCGCCCAATCTGCTTCTCCGTTCAGCACCTGAATACCTAGTTTGGTCAGAGATAGGACACCGTTACGGAAATCGTCATGCTGCTGCTGGAAATCAGGAAAGGCTTGTACACCGCTCAATTGAAGTAAGGCATGAGGTTCCTCCGTCATTCTCTTCAGATGCGCCCAGTACTCCAGATCCCCCATCCCCAAGAGATGCAGCCTGTTTCCGACATGCTTGAATAATGGATAGGGGTGATCCACGCCCTCACTTACAGCCTCCAGTGTGGTTTGCTCAATGATGCTCAGTCCATTGAATACGGAAGGCAGACGGGACAGATGGGCCTTGAATGCAGCGTGTGCAAAAGGGAGCACGGATGCATTTTCCAGCAAATAGTCCTGGTGATCCTGAATGTCAGATGATGCATAAGCTGCCCAAAACTCGCTGCCAGCCTGGAGTTCCTCTGATTCCATGACATGCCAAGTACCTGACAATCGTCCTATTTGCGAAGGGGTAAGCTGTCCTAGTCCCCGAAAATGCTCAATATCCGGATAGGAATCAATGCATAACAGATTCAACTTCGTATCCTTTAGGTCCTGTTCCTTGAAATAATCCAGCAGGTATGAAAGCATCGACTGATCATAGAGGTCATACTCAAACCACAGAACGATCTCTTTGTATGGATGGAATGAGCTTAACCTCTGCTCCAGTTCTTTAATTTTCAAATATTCTGTCTGCGGAATATTCAAATGCTGCTCCAAATATGGTGCACGTGCACTTCGCGCCTTCTCATTCCTCATATTTCTCGTTATCGGTCCGAAGGTATACAGTTCTTTCCAGACCAAAATGTCACCTTGAATCCCGCTTTGTCTTAACCGGTCAGCCGCATGGTCACCATTCATAATGTGTAGCATTCCTTTTCCTCCTTCATATAGATCACTAAATACCGAGATGACGTCCGCCACAGGAAGTGATCTCCTGAGTCTGGACCTGGCATCATACAGGCGTTTCTTCAGTGCCGGAACGTTCACACCAAGGAACTCTGACATTTCCTTAAGTGAATAGCCCTGAAAATAAAACAAATCCACAGCAAGCTGCATGGAAGACGGTAAAATGGCAATTGACTCTCGTAAGAGACGACGGACCTCTCTTTTCAAAGCCTGTTCTTCAGGATTGTGAGCTTCATCCTCCTCCTGAATGAGATCCTGAATTTCCAGGACTGGAACGGTGGCATGCTGCTTACGCCTCATTTGACGGTAACATTGTCTTTCCACGATGACTTTGAACCACCCGGGAAAAGCATCGGGATTCTCCAGCTTCGACAGATTGGCAAAGGCCTCGGTGAACGCCTCTTGAACCACATCTTCGGCCAGGAATGTGTCCTCTAATTTTTGATAGGCTACTGCCTGTGCCATCCCACGAAAATGCTTCACCAGCTGTTCATAAGCCTCGGCTTCCCCCTGAATTGCTCCATCGATCCATGTCTTCAATATTGTCTGGCTCCTTCCTGTGCGCTTGCTGCATGATGTATTTATTTCTAAGTGCCCTGATTTGAGGAAAAGGTTACTTCTGTTAATGTTCTTTTTTTATTTGTTTATGCTCTATATCATAATATAGGAAAAGCTGCCCCGTTTGCAGAATAAGATCCGCATTCGAGACAGCCTGTGTATGGCCGTATTATATTATGTTCTCTTTTTCCCTACAGAATAGCGTCTGCTTGGTTGCTGCGGATAGTTCCCGATCACACCTGGATATTGATACAACAAAGGCTCATCGAATGTAGCGTAGTCGAGATTGACCATCAGCAGAATGATGCGTTTTCCGGTATTGGGATCACTGATAATGATATGGTCACGACCTGCTGCTTCCAGTATACCTTGGAAAATACGAGCATTCCACTCTTTGTTACCTTCATAAGTCATGTAGAACGTACCGAATTTACCGAGGTTCAGACGCAAAATGTTTTCAATGTAGGATTGTTCAAACTGCGGTGCAGTTGTTGTGACAACGCCACCTCCTGGCGTCATTGGACTGCCACTGGATACGAGTGGAGGTACACTTGTGGAGCTTGGTGAAACCATGCCTGGTGTTGGCGACATCGAAGGCATTCCGTTACCGATTTTGTAAGATGTTCCTTGAACTTGCGAGTTGGCCTGTTGACCCAGTGCCTGCGTTGTTGGTTGATATGGTTGGTTAATCATTGTAATTCCTCCCCAATTTTAATAAACTTCCGGACAGTCATCACCTGTCGGACTGAAGAAACAATGCGCCTTGAAACGGCCTGTATTTTGCTGGTTATACCACGTTGGTGGACAGTCGCCCACAGGTCGGAAGAACCAAAGGGAATTGCTGGCCGGCCAGATCCGTTCACCATTGATGACACGCTGCGCCAAGCGTATTTCCGATTGTCTTGCCCGTTGGTAGAAGTACCCTTTTTGCGTGGACTCAAAGCCACCGGGATTCTGAAAGACCATTCGATTAATGTCCCGAATATCGCCGAAGTCCAGGCAATCAACCAGCACCCGGTTTACACCCACATTGCCTACAAGCAGCATGCCTTGTTCGCCGTCACCTTCAGCCTCGGCCCTCATCAGCCTTGCGAGCAGCTTGACGTCTTCCGAGTTGGCTTTAATAACAGCCATATCCTGTTTCCTCCCTTGTTGAACCTCTTCTTCACCGTACATCGTATTGTGCAGACGCCCATTCGGTGACACAATTTCGCATTTTGGCGTAAAAAAAAGCCCGGAACCTCACTGCAGATGAAGTTCCGAGAAAAATGATTTCCTATATCCCCCACTATTCAGGGCTTGGCTTCAATCCAATAATCATAAGCATGGACGATATTGCCTTTATAGGCGTTATATTCACTTAAAAGATCTGGAAGGAGAGCCAGTTGACGTTCCATCTCCGCTGCTCCTTTATCATAAAATGAAATATGTTTCCCTTCAAAATTCTCCTTCATCTCCACCGAGATGAGCAGTTGTTTACCCAGACGATCAGCAATAGCCATCTCCTGACTGACAACGTTGGCGATACCATTGGAGCCCTCGGCAATGTTGCGGAAGGCCATCAGGGATACGTGATCCAGTGTCGTTATCATGTATTCACTGACAGACATGTCTCTTCCGGGTAACGGTAACGTATCGAGCCAAACAGCCAGATCTGCACTCGTTTCCAAATTGCTATCTTTTTTCGTCTCTTCCTGGAAATAAGCAATATTCGCAGCCCATTCGGTCAGCAGCATATCCCGATTATTTTCCCATTCCGGCAAGGTGTAGGGTTCAATATCAAGGTGAATCCCTTTGAACTGTTCATTTGGTTCAGATTCGGCATTATAATTTTTCACATAATCGATCAATCGCTGGATCCGTGGACGGTTTTCCTTTTTCCCCCAGATGGGATGGCCGCCCATGGCGTGAACCTCAATACCTTGAGCCTGAGCACGTTTCACAAAACTGCGGTAGCTGGAGTATGGTTGATCCAAATCAAGCCTGACATATAGCCAGTTAATTTTTTGTTCTTTCGCAAACTCCAGAATGTGATCTCCTCCATCATCCGTAACCTCAGAGGCCTGCCAGATATACGTACCCCGAATTCCTGGTTGATTGGCTGGATTCTCAGGCAAAGGCTGGTCATCCGGCTCCAGCTGTCCCCAATAGACAATGTCATGTACGGCCGAGCCTGCGTAGGAAGTGTGATCCGTGAATGCAGATGCTACTTCATTTATGACATTCTCCAGTTGTGTTGTACCTTTCCCGGCAAATGTGGTGAACTCTTCGCCAGGCATAGGCTTGGTGTTGACTCCAATGGTAACAGACACATTTCTGGCGTCAGCCCATATCATTTCTTGTTCAATCAAACGTATAATTCCATTGTTTCCTTGGGCGCTATCACGGTAAGCGAGCAGCGTAATATGATCAAATTGTCCGATAAACCAGTGTGACAATGACTCGTTATCCGCATCTTCAGCAGTTCTGCTGCCTGTCACGGTGTAAGAGTCCAACCAAAAAGGCAAGTCAATATTCAATTCGACTGCCCCAGTCTGTTTCACCTGTTCCAGCAATAGCTTCATATTGGCAACCCAGGATTGAACCAGCGGCTTGGCATCTTCTTTCCACTGTGGCAGTACATAAGGTTTGATATCCAGGTGTATGGCGTCAAATCGCTCATTCGGCTCGGCAGCCAGATTATAATTGCTGACCCAGGATGCCAGCTTGAGCATCGGTCCTTCACGACCCTTCACAGCCCATGACGGATCTCCGCCAAGAGCTTCCACGGCAATTCCAGCCTCGCTGGCTTTGGCGATAAATGTGTGATAGACCTCCTCTGACAGATTCATATCCACATTCACATATAGTCTGTTGATCTTATGTTTAGCTGCATTGTCCAGCAGCTCATCTCCTCCGTCACTGACAGACTTGGCCTGCCATACCCAGGCTGCTCGTATATCTGCATCAGCTTTTGCAGTAGATTCGAAGCCTGTCATTATAATCCCTCCAATCACCAATAATAGCCAAAACACCTTCCGGGATGGTTTCCCGAACATATTCTCCCTCCATTCCTGTACTGTGGTAAATCACATTCATTATAGCAACCGAGTTATCAAAAACAAATAAGCCCAAGTGCTTAACTTGGGCTTATTTCTGCTATGTTTTCAAAAGTTTACAATCGTCTGGAGAAATCCCGGTACTAGTCCTCATATATCATTTTTCGGGTCATGCCCCCATCAATAATCAGGTTGGTCCCTGTGACAAAGGTATTGCTTGGATCGGACAAATATAAACATGCGCGGGAGATATCCGAAGGAACACCTACACGTCCTGCTGGGTGCTGTTCATGGTCCTCCGGCTTCAGTTCCTCGACATTACCAGTCTCAATCCATCCCGGACTGATACAATTGACCCGAATTTGATCCTTGCCCAGGGAGACCGCCATTGCATGCGTCAACGCCACGATAGCGCCTTTGGATGCAGCGTAAGCCTCTGTTTCGGGCTCAGACATAAAGGCACGCGTAGAGGCCATGTTTACGATCGCTCCACCGTCTTCATTATGCTTCATATGTTTGGCCGCTTCCCTGCTTGCGAGAAAGCAGCTTCGCACATTCGTATTGAGTACATCGTCCCACTCTTCCAGGGTTAGCTCATAGGGCGACTTCCATCTCGCAACCCCTGCATTGTTGACCAATATATCAATCCGCTTGAATTCCTCTATCGCAGTCTGGATGAGATTCGAAATATCCTTTTCCTTGCGAACGTCACACGGGACAAAGATGGCCTCACCGCCTTCATTGCGAATGGAAGCTGCTGCTGCAGCCCCCTCGGCTTCCTGATAGTCGGCAAGTACGACTTTAGCCCCTGCAACCGCATAGGCCTCAGCCACACTCCGTCCGATACCCTGAGCGGCTCCCGTTACAACCACGACTTGATCAGTAAATGACATCTTTATTACCTCCTCTATGGGGATGGTCCTTCATCACATAAGTCGACATACAACTCGCTGAATACGACCATAGAATGAATAAAGTCTCTTCTTATATAGAAACACGTTAACCCTATTAAGAAACGCTTGTCCACAAAAGATACAAAAAAAGCTTACGCCACAGTGGCGCAAGCCAGCCGGCTTATCCGCGTACACGCTCTGAATACAAACGATTGTAGCGTTCAAAGCCTACATAACGCGTTCCCTTGAAAGAGAGTCGACCTTCATCTCCCTCGGCGCACAAGCCGTACTCATCACCATTCACTTTGAATTCGAGACGGTCCCCGCTCTCTACTTCAAAAGTGATGTAATAAAGCGTACGGGCTGTGCTTCCTGGTTCGGAGTGCGACTGACTCATCTGCATTCTCCTGCTGGTAATTCGTGAAGGTACAGTTAGGAGCGGCTCCGAGTTGTTTCGCCCCCACCTCCATACTTCCTTCCCAACCGACAAGAGAACAATACCTATAATCAGGACAAATACTACCGGAAAGACGGTTCCAAAAAAATCAAACATCCAGGATGATTCAATGCCCATGTCTCTCCCCTCCGTTCATCAAACCTAGGACAGCCGGAGTCTTGACCCGTCTCCTGTAATATATATGCGCATGAACAGGGAACTTGTTATTGGGATTGAAATTGAATGGGAGAGCATGGCAGATCTAAGTAGATCCCAGACAAACAATATAGCTTCCGATTATGCTAATTGTGTGATGACAAGATGTGCTGATACTGGTCGTGTTCCGCCTGCAAGCGGTGTAATCGTTAATGCCGTTGAATTACCGGCAGGGTTCCGTACGGTCAGGATTGAATTAATAACGGTCGTTTGTACTAAGGCTACCCCTACAATCTGAGACGTTCCTGTTGCTCTGCCAACAACGGTGGGAGCCAGATCAGCGCCATTGAGGGTTAGAATAAGTTGACCGGCTTCATTTATGCTCACTTGAAACAGCACCTGATAAGTGCCTATTGCTGCTAGATTGAATGAGCTAGGTCCTGTTCGAGTAATTGTTGTTCCGCTCGTAGGGCCATCTTGCGGAAAACTTACATCCGTGCCCGGAGCAACCGTTGCAGCATTGTCTGGAGGCATCAGCGCAAAGAAATCAGCAAATCCCAGAACGCCCCCGGCTACACCTGTAGCTCCAGTGGCACCCGTGGCACCCGCTGGACCTGCCACTCCGGCAGCGCCTGTCACTCCGGTAGGCCCCGCTGGACCTGCCGCTCCTGCAACACCCGTGGCTCCGGTGGCTCCCGCTGGACCTGCTGGACCAGCTGCTCCTGCCACCCCGGCTGGCCCCGCTGGACCCGTGGCCCCTGCGGCTCCGGCCGGACCTGCCGCTCCTGCAGCACCCGTGGCCCCAGTCGCACCGGGAAAGCCTTGCGGTCCAATGGCTCCAACTGGACCCGGCACACCCTGCGGCCCTTGTGGACCCACAAGTCCTTGTTCCCCAGGAATACCCTGCACGCCCATGGGTCCGGCTGGGCCAGCCAGTCCCTGTGGACCCATGGCTCCCGCTGGTCCAGGTTGACCTTGTGGTCCTTGTGGACCTGGAGGGCCTCCGGCAGGCCCCTGAACTCCGGCAGGCCCTCGAGCTCCGGGTGGCCCTTGTACCCCTTGTACCCCTTGTTGGCCCTGAATCCCCTGTGCTCCCTGAATACCTTGTGGTCCTGTTGGACCAGTAACCGTAGGCGTAATAATTTTCACTTTAGATGGCGGACATTTTACCTGAACTAATTTCTTTGCCACCTTCATTTTGCAATTTTTTCTTTTAGATTTGCAAGGATAGACCGTTACCTTTTTTCTCTTAGATCGCTTCTTCTCTTCTGAACTGCTCATCGTGTGGACACCTCCCTATAGACATAGTTTAACGTACGTATGTGGTTAGTTTGGTGTATGGACGAAAAACCATATTCAACTAAACTACAACCTATATTTAGGAAAAAGAGGCTATTTACATGGTAGAGTAGCCCTTTATTTGCATGATTCCCCTGCCCTTAACCATTTAGTTTCATTGGATATCCAGGTAAATATATGAACTACTATTATAAAAACTTAAAATACCAAAAAAAGAAACGCCCCCATTTGGAGTCGTTCCCCGATGATTTAACTTCGATATTCAGAACACGGTATACATTACACTCTTAAATCTAAGCGTACATCAAGTCCATCTTACTGCTCTTTTCGCTCACATACGTTTGTAGTTGTACAAGCTGATTTATTGCTTTCCATCTGAGTTTTATCCAAAGAAAGGTCATTTATATCTGGCCTTATTCGCAGAGATTGTGATCTTTTATGTGATGTATTTCATTTAGTGTGCAGTTAATCGTACGTTTCGAGTATTATTGCTGATACAAATAATTTAGTTTTCTACACTCGTTCCTCATGGATTACTAATTTCAAATCTTTCTCTTTGTATTCTCTTCCATTAATTTTTTTAGCTTTTATTTCTTCGATAAAATGATATTTCACTTCTATACTTCCGTCTGTTATTTCAATTGATTTGATACTTTCATTTATTAGACGACAAACTAACTCTTTTCCAAATCCAACTAAACTAAATAAGAAGTGTTCTTCTGGAAGCCAGGTACGATCCTCTTTTTGATATACTTTTTCGATTATCTTGTAGTGTTGAACACTTAAAGAATCTTTAAAGTCTATTACTTCCTCCCGAGACATATCAGACAAATAATCATATAGCTCAAATGCTTTGGGTTTAATAGTAAAAATATCAGTAGATTCCCTTGCTTTTAAATAATCATTATAATCTGTTCCCATCCATTCAACGAATAAACAGATATTTTTAGCCATGTCCCAAAGTACATTAGAAAAGAATGGACCTAAGTCCATTGTAAAAAGTTCATTTTTTTGTACAACATGTTGTATTATACTGAAATTAACTAAAGCTTCATCCCATATAGGACCTCTTCCCATATAGGAGGCTTTGAAAAAGAATGCCAAAGGGACATCGAAATACTTTGAGGCTCTTAAAATATGTTCTAACGTCGGAAACGCAAGTCCATCAAAATAGTCATTTATTTTATCCTCTTCAAAACCTAGCCATTTTGCTACCTCTAGTTTATTCAGTTTGGATTGATAAAAACATAATTCCTTAATCTTGTCTCCGAAATTCATTGCAGTAAATTCAAAGTTTCCATTCAAGTAATTATGAAAAACTTTATATTCAGTGTATGCGGACTCCTTATTAGCTTTTATAATTTCTTGTTCTTTTGGTGTAAAATTATATGAAGAAATTTTGTGCACTCGCGTTATTATCTGATTTAATTGTTCTATAGTCGCTTTAATGCTTCTTGTACCTCTTCTTACATAAACAGCTTCCGATTCTATAATTACACCTTTCTCAGATGAATATGTTTTAGGAGAATAGAACAGGCGACTAGCGCTTTTAACTTCAAGTAACCCAAACTTTTTAATTTCTTCGTTTAAATTATCTTCAAAGTAAAGTAATTTAAAATCAATAATCGTGTTTAAAGAAGATTCAATTTTTTGGGATAATTCTGCTTCATCTATTTCGTTTTCTACGCCTACTAACTCATGAGTTTTATCTTTAACTCCAAGTACTAAATAACCCCCATCAGAATTAGCAAAAGCTAGCATATCCTTTAAGACGTTATAGAACTTCTGTTTATTATCAATTGATAGGTTTTCTTTAAAGTCCCACTTATCATCTTCCCTACCTGTAGCCAATATTTCATAAAACTTGTCTTTATTTATCATGTAATCAGTCCTTTTTCGTGTTGATCTTAATTTAAATGCAGTATATAGTTCGCCTCAGATTTCAACTGAAATCGTATTTTAACGCAATCCTTCTCACAAATTAATCTGATTCATTTCCCTTGTAAATTTTTTGTTTACTTATGTAGCAGAAAAACACTCGACTAAAAATTATACAGACTGAACAATCCAGATTATAACAAGAAGTGCCCTGGCTATAAAGACCAAGGCACTTCTTTTTTATATGCTTGCTTTAATAATCTCTTCTATTCTTGGCCAACTGTAATCTTCATCACCACGTACAAGTTTGATTCTCCTGCTTGGCTTATCGATCGATGTTACAACGCCTCGCAGCTCCTCGTCATCAAACGGATTAAATACAGTCAGCGTGATAGATTTGCATTCCTGGTACGATTCAAAAATCGCTTCCTCAATGAGCTGCATTTCTTGTTCATCCAGGACTGGCTTTCCCCGTCTCTCCTGCACACTCATTTCGTTTAAGTAAGCTTCCCGATGTTCCGGAAGAATAATGCGAGATCCTTCAAAGATCCCGTTACCTGTCAATTTGCTTGCCACAGTTCCATTCCTCCTTAATATTGGGTCCAGTAATCAGTGTTATTGGTATTAGATGCTGTTGGTCTATGATCGACCTTAGGCCGCTCACCTTCACGCTCCCAGCCCTCTAAAATCACTATGTTAGACGTATCCGACTTATCTTCCCAATATATGTATTCAGCAGTCACAAGAGCTTCCAGCGCAGCCATGACGTCCGGTTTATGCTTACCTGTCTTAATCGTCAGTTCATGTATGGTCGGAAACCGACGCCGCCCACCTTTGTAGTTGTACAAGATCCTCAGTACCTTGCGTTGAAAATCCGTCAACATTTTAAGTCCCCCTATGCTGTCGTTCTTATAGGACGGCATGCCAGTAAACCAGATTCGCGAAATGTCCGTGGCTGCCCCGACAATAGATCATCAGCTTTGATCATTCCGGATCGGATGCTTTTGACCTGGATACGGCGTTTCGTGATCTTTCCGCTTTGGTCCTCGTAAATGATCTCCACCAACCACCCCAAGTATTTCACTGGCATGTTCATCCCTCCAATTTAACAGAACATTTGTTTGTTTTTAAACATTATATGCGAATATACGTTCGATATCCAACAAAAAAAATATCCATTCAAAATAATCAGATAATATCTACATTAAATTAAAAAAGGTCATTACAGTAATAGACGGTTAATAACTGCTTTTAAATGTTAAAACGTTGTGTTGGAATATTGGGACAGAAATGATAAATTAAAGATAGTTTAATTGAAGGGAGGTATTTTATTGTGTGGTTAGAAGTTGTTTTGAAATCATGGAGAGAATTCGAAAAATTAGTTAGCACATTTCCCCGAGGACAATGGATATATCGGGGACAATCAAATGCAGAATGGAAAATAGTTACTTCTTTACATAGAGAGTTTGATAAGGTACAAATGTTCAATGAATACATTAACATGGAAATTGGATTAAATTACAACTTAGCAGAAATGGAAATGACTAAAGAATTTATTTCATCGTATAATCTTTACTCAACTCATACTTTATATGAACCAAAAGAAACAGATTCAAAAGAGAGAGCTCTTTACTTTTTAGAGGCTTGGTCATTAATGCAACATTATGGTGCCCCGACTCGATTGCTTGACTGGACATATTCGCCATATGTTGGGGCTTTTTTTGCTGTAGATGGTGCAACGTCTGATTTTTGTATCTATGCACTAAAAATTAAAAACTTTTTAAATTATAATCATAGACTCGTAGATGAAAACGACGAATTACTGATAAAACCGGTATCGTTAGGTTTTACTAGCGATCCGTCATATTTTCAGACCTATGAGCCACTTAGGAAAAACGAAAGACTTAGACGTCAACAAGGCTTATTTATAGTATCAAACGAAAATTATGAACAATTTGATAAAACATTATTGAATTATCAATTAAATAAAGGAAAAATTAACGAAAAAGGTGAAATTGTGGCTTACAAATTCATTTTCCCTAAGAAATTCATTTTGGATACTTGGGATAATTTACAACGAATGAATATTAATCATGAGACTTTATATTCAGGGTTGGAAGGTTTTAGCAAGTCAATTAAGTTAGGTTTGCTAAACCGTAATGTTACCCAGTTTATTAAACTAAAGAAATGAATTTTATGCTTCAAAATTCAGTGAAGGATGCTCTCGGGATTAAATAATTGATCTAGGGCGGCCTATCGATCGCCTTATAAACAAGATCTTCAGAAGGTTCAGGAACAAGTTAACTAAACAAGGAATCCTGTAATTGAGGGTGTATATACTAATCAGTAAAAAAAATAAGAAGTACCACTTCGTATTGAGCAATATGGAAAGTATAAAATAATCTTGAATGAATTAGGTGAAAAATGTGGGCATCATAGAAAAAGAATCTTTATTATACAAAAAAACCTCTAGAACCTTAGGCTATATGGATTTTATGAATGGAAGGGTAACTTTGAATGTTTCCCCTAATATACATAAAAACACTATCAAAGGAATGAGGAGAGTTACTGCTCCCGAAAACAAAGTTAAAATCTTGCAACACGAACTAAATAACAATACTCATTATTCAGAAGATAAAATTAGATATCTACAAGAAATGACAACTTATTTCCATGAATTGAAGCATTGGCATGAATACGTGGGCACTAGTCTTGGTTACGAAATCTATAAAATTTATTTAGAGTATTATTCAAGGACAATAATGATTTTACGTTATATGGGAAACAACTCTAAACAAATAAAGTTACCTTTAAACTCTTTAAATTTCTACAACAAGGCAACAAAACAACATTATACTGAATACAACGATTTCCTTAATAGGTTTGGAAAGTTGAAAAATAGAAAAGTTTTTATTGTTGACAATATTTTTGAAGACGTTAGAAAGCTAAAAAGTAAGAATTTTAATAAAAGAATATTAAAGGATATCCCATTTTTCTTAGATGGATTAAATATAGAAGAAATTATATTTGCAGACGTTCCGTTAACAGGAATTTCTTTGCTAGAGGCCTCAGCTGTTCTTACTCAAGTTTTTGCAATCTACGATATATATGGTCTTGAAGAGTCGAATCTCTTCCTTAAACAAGCATTTGAGTCTCCTATACTCTGGGCATACAACTCAGTTATTAAATCAATGTTATGCGCACATCCAAATGTTCCAAATGAAATGATGCAGGCAATCATTACACATTCAATCACTTATCCCTTAGTAAAGCAACAGACAGCTGAGAATGATCCGATTGAACGATTTATGATATTCCTTGAAGAATTAAAAAAAACTGATGAAACACCCCGATCTCTCCCAGAGATTGAACAATGGATATTAAACATATACCGAAAGCTAAATTGGACGGAACCGAAAGACTTTCTAACAGAGCAAGTTATTGAGTCAGAAAAAATATTGAAACAACATCAACTCGAACTAGAGAAAACGGATAATTTCACTGATGCAATTGAGGATTATAATGCTTCCTATCACTCTGATAGATTGTACTTTTTACACAAGCTTCGTGAGAATATTATTTATTGGTCGAAAGATTATTATTATGAAGACACACCAAAACCACATGCAGTAAATTTAACTACGAGCTTCAAAAAACCATTACAATTTACAAATAATGAATTGAACTCTAGTTTGAGATGGTATTTTTCAACAAACATAATTGAACAGTTATTCTCAAAATCTAAGGAAGAGTTCATTTGCCCGTTCAAAGGCAAAAATGAATGTCCTGCTGAAACGGAATCCTGCGGTAAATTCCCCTTGCAGATGCCCCCTGATCATCCTGAATGCGAATTTCTTGTAACTTCATGCGAAATAGTTCTTCCGAATTGGGACATACTCTAAAAAATATAAAGCCCTCCAATGTGTCTGGATCATTAGAACGCTACTAGGCTGCTATGTTGTCACCGAGCACTGAGCTATGGATGAAGCAGTGGACACGTTGTCTGAAAAACAATATATGCAAACAAAAAAAGACACTGCCAGCGTTATGCCAGCAGTGCCCTTTTCACCGATTCTTTCGGATTTAGATATATTATAGCCCGTTTCGACATTTTTGTAAATTATTCCAATAAAATATAGAAACATTTTCCTAGGTCTGATAGACTATATCCATAATACATATATTGGAGGAAGAACCTTGAAGAAAGCTTTATTACTACTCTCTACACTCATGCTTACTGCCTCACTTACAGCTTGTGGATCAGACAAGACAGCAATTAAGGACGACAACCCCGCACAAGCCAAGGTAGAAGAAACAGCAGCTCCAGCAGCAGAGCCAGCTGCTGAGCCGGTTGTTGAAGAAGTGAAAGAAGAAGCACCATCTCCAGACGATATTTGGACGTATTACGATAATGCCACATGGTCAGACGATTTCAACGGCGTAAAATCCAGCATTGAGACAGTAGTCGTTACAGATCAAGCCCCTAAAGATTATGACGAAAACAATCTCACAGCATCGGCAGTTGGGGTCAAATTTAAGATCGAGAATACGACTGATAAGCTTTGGACTACATACCCAATTGTTACTCCGTTCTCTGTTGGTAACCAACAGCCGCTCACAACTGTGAGCGCTGCTACTTCTATCGTCCCCGCTTATTTCTCGGTTCCAGCTGGTTACGGACATGGTAAATTCTACTTCCTAAACAATGGAACAAGTAATCTAACTGTTACGATGACACACTCATCAGGATTAGAGTATATTGCAGCTACTGTTAAGCCGGGAGCAGCATATACTTGGAGAAGCACGGCGGGATATGCGCAAGGTATGCGCGGTGGTGATTATACCATCTCATTCCATTGTTCCAGTGGTGTAAATGCAAAGTGGTCTGCATTCGCTTCCAATAGCGTCACTGAAGCTAACGCATAAAACATTAAAATCCGTTACGACTGATTATTCACAAAAAAGGATTCGAGGCCATTATCGGCCCACCCATTAAGCCCTTAATGATTTAAAATCTTTACTTGGCTCAAGCCAAGCCTATGCTGAAGCATATACAGACAGAAAAGGGCAGCCCTTTATAGGCCGCCCTTTTTAATATTCGGAAATTACCCCTTGCCGGCAAGTTGGCCAACAAATTAATGTTCGTCTTTAACGTGATATTTACCCGGCTGCAGAAACGTTGCTCGGATCCAAATTGCATCTAGTGATGTGTCTACATTGTCTAAATCAAAAGAAGAACATAAGGAATTATGTATGAAGTTCGTTGAAGAAATGAGATCAGAAAGTGATGTATCTCCTGAAAAGTTTTTCGAAATTATGATGAATCACGTCTATGAGACAGCTTATCTCAAGGGGGAATACGACGAGAGGAAACGACAAGAGGCACGATCAAATAAGGCCCTGCCAGCTAAGTGCTGATAGGGCCTTTTGTATTGCCAAGCGCTTGGGATTACTTAATGATAAATTCAATTTTTGTTCCATTTATTGATGTATATAAGTCCTGCTACACCAATAAAAAATAAGACAGACATAGGCCCAGCCACCCCTAGCCCGAATGACCAGCCTGCAAGCAATGCAATTCCACAATAAATTAAAAAAATCATGCCTATGGAGGCGCGCCATGTGAAAATGACACTACCAAACAACGCAAAAAAATTCAAATTCCTCACCCCCTATTTTTCTCCCCATGACTTCTTAATAAAATAAAAATGCCCCGCCAGCACTGGCAGGGCATTTACCAATTCTTTCGGATTTAAGCGTAGATTACCACAATCACCCTTTTTGGTCAACGTATTTTAACAACCGGCTAACCACAACCGCCATTTCTTCACGGGTGACAGAAGCACCTGGTCTTGATCCATCGAAGAATTCCTTCGCTGTTACCTCTGCCCACGCCGATTCTGCCCATTTACTTACAACGTTAATATCCCTTACTGTCACTGGCTTGTCCCCCTTCACGGGCGTCTGCCCATAGTAGTTGATTAAGTATTGGGTAGGCTCAACGACGCCAGCTTCTGTGGCTGTATAACCAAACTGAGGTGAGCAAGCTTTACGAACTTCATAATGCAAATGTGCCCCGCTGCTGATGCCGGTACTGCCTTGCTTGCCGATCAGTTGCCCACGTTTTACTTGTTGGCCAACTTTTACACCTGCAGCTGAAAGATGGGCGTATACGTGTAAATAACCTTTGTCATCTTTGATGGCCACTACGATTCCATAATTACCGAAGCCGGATCCGGACACACCCATTTGGGCATGTGTCACTTCACCAGCCACAAATGCATTGATTGGTCCGTCTGCAGGTGTGACAACGAGATCCACGCCCCTGTGAAACTTGTTAGCCCCGCTCACTGGATGCTTTCGCATGCCGAATGGACTTGTGATCTTGTACCCGTCAAATGGATTACTCATGTCTTGCTCCTTTCCATATCGCTTCTTTAAATCAGTCAGGCTGCCGTTGAACTCATTGAGATCCACGTTGCCGACAATACCCGGTACTTTGCCAGCGTCGCTATATTGCCATATGGTCCAGGTCTTCCATGCAGGCTGATCATCTGGAACCTTTGTGTTACTATAACGGGCAATCCATAAATCATAACCTGATAAACCAGAATCAAAGTTGCTTGCAAATGAATTGCCGGTATAGATGATCGGTTTGACACCCGTCAGCCGTTCCAACTCCGTCAGGAATGCTTTGGCCACAATGTTGATCTGTGTCTTGCTGATCCCGTTCGGATTGTTCTCGTAGTCCATAACAGGCGGGAGTTGCAGGGCTTTCGCCCCGCCGATCTCCTCGAGGGATTTTGCATAATGGGCTGCCTCTGCCTTTGCTGCAGCTGCCGATGTGGCTCGTAGGAAATGATACGTCCCAACCATCAACCCAGCCGACAACGCCCCCTTAACGTTGGCCACAAAGTTTGGATCTGTGTACGTCTGGCCTTCAGTAGCTTTGATGAAGGCAAATTCTCGTTTGTCAGCTTTAACAGCTAGCCAATCAATCTTCCCCTGGTAACGGGAAACATCAATGCCTTGAACATTGTTATCCTTACGCGCTTGCACCTGTACCAGCTCCTTTATCGTTGTCGTTTCCACCTTTACCCTTCAGGACTTCAATTGCCTGCTTGATTACGGCGGGGATAGGCGCACCCATTTTTCCGCCATTTTCAGTGATCGATAACAGCTCATTTGCGATATAGAAGAATGCCACAGTGTCACGGAACAAATGCCCATCACCAAGAATCCCATCCACCAAATGGCCAACCGCAACCATGGCAAAAATAAAGACCTTACGGGCGATCCCTATAAGGCCAATTTTACTTTTCAACCCTCCATTAGAACCGGCTGCCACGACACCTGTAAGATAATCAAGCACCACGAACACCAGCAATACTCCCAACACTCCAGACCAACCCCCAAATAAATAAGACACTAACCAGCTACCCATTGCCAAAGCCCATTTCCCCACGTTCTCCAATTTCCTATCCCCCATCTATTTAATATGAAAAAAGCCCCCTGACCACTCCAGAGGGCATAAAAATAGCGTTCCATATTTGGAACGCTTGTTACTTATCAATTAAAAATTCAACTCCACTTTCGGTCAAAATAATGTCAACTTCTTTTCGCAGAGAGATAGGTACCGTCTTGTACTCTGTTGTTCCGAAAATAATACGTTGTGCAAAGAACATAGCTACCATGGTATCACCTCCTTCCAAGCGTAGGAGCAGCCAGAATAGGAGTCGCTGGATCATTCATACACCTTTATTGCTATTTCTGCTATTACATCATCAGTAAAAGCCGCTCGTTCTGCAAGAGCCTTGCTCTGAGCTTTCAGAAGTGTGTTATCTTGCTTCAAATTCTCGAAATCTTCACTCGGGACCGATACATACACAATTGGCGGTTGATTAGGTTCATCACCAAACACGATATAATTCCCATCAATTAACCTACTCTCTTCTAACAGGTACTTATCTTTGTTTTTATCTATTAGATCTAAGCGCTCAGATTCGTTATTGTACTGGTATGTGTACTTCATGATACCCTCCTTTAACCCAGTAATGTTGTTGTTATATCACTGACACCGATTTTAAAATAACCTATAAAACCACCGTAGATACTGTTTGTCCCGTACGCATATAATTCGATTACATCACCAGCATTAACAGCTATATCTTCTGTAAGATAGGTTGGGTATTGAGTAGATGCTGCGTATTTATTCCCACGAGCGACACCATTAACATACGTTTGTGTATATACTTGGCTACCAATAGATTCTCCTGAAGGTGAGTTATTTAAAGAACAGGATACTCTATAGGTACCCGCATAGTTTGTACGAATTCTGTATGTTGGTGTTGGTGTAGTAGAGGAAAACGACCTCGGACTTGGATATTCATATAACGTTTGGGTCCCTGGTAATAAGCCCAGATCTAGAGTACCTGTGATATCAAAAACCTTGACACCTTTTTTTATATTAGCAGCCTTTAGATTTGCGTCCCCCAATATGACAATATCCGTTTCATAATTGCCTTTGGTTTTAGTTTGGTTAGTTGTATTTGGTGTAACCGTACCACCGACACCTCTATTGGGTATTGTGCCTTCTGTACCAGCGATGATTGTTCCCTCAAGTACCTTATCTGCTGGAACGACCACACTTGGTACGATAATGTCACCCCCGTAAATCCCAGCTGGATGTGTTTTAGTACTCCCCCCAGGTGTTATTGTCAATGTGCCTGTGGTGCGTTCTGGTAACGTGCCTACAATATCAACTCGCTCCGAATTAGAGAAGCTTTTGCCCTCCCGTACATCTGATGGATTAGCATTACCTTTAGCTCTCACCACTCCTTTCATTTTGGTAATTAACTGTGACCATGTATCAGATGTGGATGCCGAAATCCCCATAGCAATAAGCGCGGCAACCACATCCGCTTTTCGCTCATTGCCAAGCTGCTTTGCCTCCAATGCCACCTCATAAGCTTCTTGGATGCTTAAGTTAACACGTTGATCACTCGTGGAAATAACACCGCTGGTATCAGTGACAACATAAAAAAGCAACAAACCAGCTTTGGCCGTTGCCTGTGATGTTGTCTTTTTAACCACGCCATCAATGTCCACGTATAGATATTGTCCTTGAGTTGGATTCAAAGCCATTTCTCCGGCAGTTATTTCATAGCGGCGCCCACCTACATAGGCGACACCAGCTGTCCAACTTGCCTTTAACCCTTCAGCACTACAAACCAGCCCCATTAAACCATCAATCACAGCAACAAAGTTGCCGCCCATTTCTTTAGCCAGCTTTTCAAGGAGTGTGTGCGCGGATTCGATGCCGCCTTCCATCGTGTTAAGCCTGTTTGAAGTAATTCGGGTACCAGCTTGTACGAGCTCAAACAATGGTCGTCCTGTTTGCGGGTCCGTCTTTTGTTTCCCAGATGAATCTAAAATGGGCCGGGTCATATCCGGGATCTCGTCCAACCACGTTTGTTTGTTATACACCTGTCTTCACCTCCAGCTTTATATTGAATTCGAACCCGATCAAATAGCCGCGATCATTCTTGATCACGTTTTGTGCCTGATTGGCCAGCGTACGCCCTTGGTCGTCCATGAGCGATGCGCCTAGGATCTGTTTGCCGACCAAATCGGTGTCAGCAAGAAATACATATTTGCGGACGCTTCTTCCGGAAATAACTGTATTGTGAATCGGGTACGGGACAAGTTCCCCGCCAACATTGACCAAAGCATGGTCAAAATATGAATCCACACTATTGACCACATTATCAAGCAACAACGGTTGAATAACCTCAGCAGCCATTATGTTGACCCTCCTTGCATTGGTATTTCTAAACCTGTAATTGGACTATCTATCCGGGCCGACGTGGTTACTGCCCCCGTTGTGATTGTCCCTTGTGACAAAGTTCCGCTTGTTCCAAGTTCGATCGGCATTTCAAGTCCACAAATCGGGAAGTCTACGCTGTATCCATAGGCTTTCACGCCCATTGTGATGGTCGACTTGGGGGCTTGGACAACCGGTACACCCCTGTTAATATGGACCGGGCGAATATATTCGAAATCGGCAAATAACCCCGCCAAATTGATCGGGGCGCCAGCATCATATTCGAAGTGGATTTCCTTGGCGAGAAACTCTTCCGTCACCTTTAAAAGCTTGCCGTATTGCGAACCAATTTGTCGTAGGATCGGTAGCTTAAATGGCTTCTTGGCCAACCTTTTTCGTCGAATGGCTTCACGACGGTTTGCCAACGATCCTACCTGTTCCGTCCGGAAGTAGATCCATTCCCAAAGACCAAGCCCCCAGGTCGCCCGCTGCAGCAAGAACTGATCCACTAATTCATCCATCTTCTTCTCACGCAGATCGATTTCTTCTTCCATTACTCCAAAATGCCAGCCTGCTACTTCGTTTTCATACCAATACGGCGGTAAAACTTCCCGGTACCGAACTGGAATCATAGCAGCACCACCTCAACCTGCAGGAACGATACAGGTGGGACATCAACATCCTGAACATCATCATTAAGGGTAAAGTCACTGTAGTTCTCCACGCCTGGCACGAGCAAGAGAGCGGCAATATAGTTGTATAACAGCTTGCTGCGACCGTTAGCATATGCAATTACCCGTTGGCGGATCAGTTCGACCAGTTGCTGTAGATCTTCAATTGTTTGCAACGTGGCTTTAACGGTAACAAGGAAGATCGGAGCAGGATACACGGCCAGGTCATGGCCAGCAATACGGTATTCCTCCCACATCAACGCTTTGACTTTCTCCGCAAACTCGGCTGTGATTGGTTGTCCGGCCATGTCGGTCAGATACAGATCAATAGAATTGTCATGGCGTTCCTTTTCCACGGCCACAGCTCCACCCACGCCTTGGATCTCTTTGGCCCAAATTTCATAGTCCTTTCGGCGGCCGTTGCCTTCTTCAACAAAAGCACGATCAAGAATACGCAGGCGGTAATCATCGTTGGATTCGCCTTCCTTCCGGACCATACCATCAGCCCATCCATGGCCGTCCAAAAATTCATCATCTGCCCAGATCGGTGTGGACTGCAACACGCCATAGCCCCACAATTCTTGCTGTTCAGCAATCTCCTGAGCGATAGGGTACCAAAGATCATAGAAGTATTCCCCTTCGCCCACAGGAGGCGGTGGCAGCCCTCTTTCGTTGGCCATCGTAATTGCCCGGTTAACCCATCGTTGATAGATCATATCTGGGGTTTCTTCCAGCACAGGAACAGCGGGGAATTTGGGCAAATCATTAATCGTCAAGCTCATGTATCGATCACCTCATTGAGTTCGGCGACGCCTACAAGACCCGTTATCTGGATGGTTAAATCCATACCCCGATCAACACGTGTCATTGACGTTACCTCGGCTTGCTCAATCTCCGGGTGAGCCGTCAGCGCTTCTTCGATATCGCGGATAATTTCAGTGTCTTCCCATCCTGGCCATTCTGATTTTTCAACGCCCATGTCAGCACCGTATACAACATATTGGAATCGCTCGGTACAAATGATCTTCATGGCGGTTTCAACAAGAAATTCCTCATAACTGGTTGTCCGCACTGGACGCCCCGACTCATCCAGAACAGCCCTGCGGTTACGGTAGTCCATTTTGTACGTCCATTTGGTTGCAGAAGGAATGTTGTCCACCAAATCGGTGACGTCTACTTCTTCAAGATCCAAATCCGGGAATAACGTTTCGTCCTCATCCATGCACTAACGCTCCTTTCCTAGCACGTAATAACGCTGACCAGTCATGCGGGAAACAAGGAGCCTATCCCCGACTTCTAACGGACTTGGTATCAGGAGTTTGCCTTTTAAGATCGTTGGTTCTGGTTCCACAACGTCAAATGTGACCTCAATTTCCCGTTCTTGCAGGTAATCTGCGAAGACCAGACTTGCCGACTCATAGGGATGAGGATCTCCATCCACCTCAATCTTTGCAGTTGGCCAGCTCAGGAGGGTTGCACGCTCAGTATCCCGCGCATCAATATGCCCCGCCACCTTCTGTTGTAAAAGTTTCATTGCATCACCCATCATTACGCTTCCCTCCGTTCCAAAACCAACTTGACCGTAAATATGCCCTTGCTCCAGGTCGTATCGGCGCTCTCCACGATCCATTTGGTGACCACCGTCGTCTTGATCAGCACGAGCCAGCCAGCCCGTAGCCCTGCCAAAGTATGATCTTCATGACGAACGGTGATCTTCTTGATCTGCTTAGGTTTGGACATCGCCTTTACCCGTTGCGTCGCCACTGTCGTTGGATTCTCGTCTTCCTCGACTTCAATGATCTCTTCCATCCGGCCAAACGTCTTCAAAGCTGCAGCATTGGTTTTCGTAATAGATGCTGCCAGTTTGTCATCCTTGTACTTCTGCGCGGTAACCACCGTGTACGTTTCCTCAATGTTATAGCCTGCACTGCTGGCTTCCATTTGTTCGGGCACGAAAATAGGAACAACCTCGTTCTTGCCCTCACGAACCACCTGCAGGTAAAAATTTGTTTCCGTCCGGACAACATCCACATGGTATCGGTAGCCGCTACGCTCATATGCTTTTTGCAATACGTCCAGGATGATCTCAGAATGCGCCAGGGTCCCATATCGCTCATCCAGATTAAAGCCGAGATTAGGACACCGGAAATCGACGCCAGTCGTCTGGATGTACCTCTGCAACTCAGATCCTGCTTCGCCCTTCAGGTATGGTCTGGTGCCTTTGTTCTTTGCCAAATACCAACCAATCTCTCGGGCTTTAATCTCCCAAGCACCTGTAAATTCATCTTGTTCAAAGTCGATAATGGGACCGTGAAAGAACTGGTTCTTATGATGAAGAAGGGACTTACCTATCTTATGGGAAAAGCACATCAGCATACCGGCCACGCTAATCGTGGGGATGTCACGCAGCCGAACAGTCATGTTACGCGCAATTTCGTCCCGTTGAGAAGACCATGATATATCGGTTATAGCAGGAGCAAGGGCCGCCCTGGCATCTTGCTTTCCGTATACAACTGCAAATTTGTCCATGACCGACCCCCTTACTTCATTTTTTTATTTGCCGCCGCAATCTTGCTCTTGCGACCAGTATAGTCAAAATCACCCGTTACATTATCTGCAGCTTCCTTCGCAGCAGCTGAACTCTTCTTCTTATCTGTAGCTTTTTTCTTCTTTTTGGTCGATTTCTTTTTGTCCTTTTTGCTGGACTTGGCCGTTGTATTGGGTCGACTCTTGGAAGACTTCGTTATAATCACGCCAGGCTTCAGGAGTTGCTTCGTGTTACTGTAAGAAATGATTTTCACAGGCTTGTGTTCAACCAGTGACATAGTGATATGAATATTGCCTTGGCCATCTTTATAAACGATCTCCATGTTCTCGATCAACATGGTCTGGGAAAAGAGTTCATCGAAGTTCAATACAACAGGCTTTGGCTTCCACTTCTCCAGTAGTTGCCACGTGGTTTCTGGTCGCTTATAGGTGACTGTCTGTTTCTTATCCGTCTCCCACAGTTCCCGCCATTCACGAGGCAAAATGGTCGTAAAAGAAACCCGCTGCAGCTTGGCAGTGGGTTTCCCTGTACGCTCTTGTCCGGTGATAACGGGGAATGTATCCACGTCATTCCCCGTTGTAATTTGTACCTCGGCTGGAGTGATCGGGAAGGTCAGCCGGATGGCCCCTTGAGACATCGCCAACATGCGTTAACCCCCTGTCTCCAATGCTTTGTATATTTCTTCACCTGCTACATCACGGATCAGTGCACGCCCTTCAGGGCTTGTCAGAGCCTTGGCAAAGGATTGGAAGTCTGTTATGCCCGCTGCAATCCCTCCGAGATCGATTGTGACATTGCCAATCGTTACAGACTTGCTTCCACTGGATGCCTGCGCAGACAACGGAGTCGTCCGGACGGGAATGGCACTGCCGGACAAATTCGGACCTTCAATGCCATCCACACCGTCCCGCATTGTCCCAGCAATCTGGTTCATGCGTTCTCGAATCGAATCTGGTCGTAGCCCATCCGAGAACATGGAAACGAAATTCCCCGCCCATCGGTCCGACTTACTGGCAGGTCCCTCCTTGGTCGGAGAACTAAAACCAAGGTAATCTTTGATAACCCCTGCAGCTTTGGAAACGATACTTGTCAATGTCGGGAATTTACTTTGCATTCCCGCCGCCATCATACTGATCAGATTGCTGCCCCAGGTGCTTCCTTTGCTTGAAACAGTAGAGAGCGATTCAAGATGTTGCCGAGTAAGATCAATCGCGCTTTTGGCCGATGAGCTCACACCACTAAAACTTAATGCAGCTTGGCCGTTGCCGCTGATAATGTCCCTTGTGCTATTCTTTGTTGTAACGCCCAGATCCTTGGCTTTCTGTTCGGTTTCCTTGGCTGCCGTACCAACGGCTTTGACGTTACTTTCAGCCTCTTTGGACTCAGAGCCTTTGAACATACTCACTAATTTATCTTTAATATGATCTGCGGCTTGAGTGACGCCGCTCTCGTTCATTGCATCTGTAAGGCCTTGCTTAAGCCCGCTCTTTTGTACATTGGAAACAACACTTTCCATCGTTTCCTTGATTTTTTGTTCGCCTTCCTTCGTCGTGGATGCGGTCGTTGAGATAAAAGCTTCTTTCGGCAACTGAGGCGTGACAGGAACCGACTTCGGTTCTTCCTTCGGACCAAACCCCATCCATCCTTTGATTGAGTCTGTAAGATTTGAGACACCCTCCACCATGTCACGAGTAAGTCCACTCGAATCAGCAAGAGCACCAAGTTTCTCACCTGCCCAACTACCAACCGCTGCACCTGCAGCTGTACCAAGAGGACCAACAAGTGATCCCAATAGACCGCCCACTGCCCCACCTGCCAAGCTACCGACAGTTGAACCACCCTTTGTGGAGATGGCTTCTTTCCAACCTTGTTCTTTTGCTGTGCCATACATGTCATAAGCCGAGAAACCAACATTAGCAATTGTGCCAAGCACACCAAGGCCTTTCATGACACCTTTAGCTGCGCCACCGACACCTTTTACACCCGTTGACAACAAGCCATCCGGCCCAAGCTTTGGATTAATTTTAGGCGTTTTGGGCGTCTTAGCAGAAACGTCTTTAACTTTCGACTTCGTTGACGTTTGCGGCTTTGACTTCTTATCGCTCACAATATCCGTTCTGGTTGTATTTTTGGTCGAAGTGTTGGATTTCGACTTTGATCCACCTGATCCGCCATTCCTTCTGTTCTTACGTCTGTTCTTGCTATTTCCTCCGCCGTTACCACCCATGATGCCATTAACGTAAACACGAGTTGCATTAACGTTCATACTGGACACAAGATCAGATCCGCCGATTGGAGAAGATCCTCCACCACCAAACTTACGAGTGCCGGGAATTTTGTTCCATGCCCACTTTCCTGCGCTAGTAACATCACCGTAAAGATTCTTAGTTCCCTTCACCATACTAACTGTGCCCTTGAGAGCAAGCACACCAGCCAAACTAATCATTAAATAGTTGAAAAAGGTGTCGTATTCCTTATAAAGACTTACGGCTTTCCCAATTCCCGTTGCGATCCCTGATCCCAACGCCTCTATTTGTGCTTTGTTATCTGTCAACAAGGTATTGAATTCCTTCATTGCAGGGACGGAGGCTTGCATGATTGTACCGCCAATGTCCTGCATTTGCATCTGAATCTGAGCCTGTGACTGTCTGTATTCAGTCATTGGATCAGATGCTTGTTGCTGAGAAACCATTCTATCAGCCGTGCCGGTCATGTCAGGCGCTTTCTCAAAGGCAACGCCATACGTCTTCAAGATTGAGTCTGCATTATCTTCACCCGTTGCTGACCCCAGCTTGGTCAATGACTGCTTCAATTCATTACGGTCTTGGCTGGCCATATCAGCAAGTAAAGCAGCTATCGCGCCCTGGGCTCTCTGTTTATCCCCGGAATTGATGTCTGCAGCAAAAGCTTCAGCTTGTCGTGCAGCATCTTTCTTTCCTGATCCCCGAGCACCAAAGTAATCAGCCATGTCGTCAGCATTAAGAGCCTTAACCCCAAAAACTTCCTTAAAGAAATCGCCCGGCTTGTCGAAATTAAAGGCCCCTTCTTTTACCGTTTGACTTAGAAAATTACTCATTTGAGCTGAGCTTGTGCCGCTACTTGCGAAGTAGGGGCTATATTCCCAAAACGTATCCGCTAGGTCTTTTTGGGGATCTCCTACTGACATGTAAGCATGAGCTATGCTGTCAGCAACTTGCGAATAGGATTCCTTAAAGTTTTTAGCTGTTTGGGTGACTGCTCTCTGCATTTCCTCAGATCCGGAATCGGGAATGACTGCTTGTAGTTTCGTTGTGGCCGCGAAGGCTTCGCTAACCTTAGATTTGTCCTGGACCATAGGTGTAAGGGTAGAAAGTTCAGCAGCTCCTGTGGCTCTATCAGAGATAAGCCCTTGAGCAACTAATCGGTCATTTGTGGCCATAACATCTGAACGCTGCTGAGTTGATAAGTATGGGGCAAGCCGTGAAGATTCCTTGTAATAATCCCCTACACCACCGAACACTGCATCCGACATGCCTCCACCCAAAACCAACCCACCACCGAGGGCAGCAAGCCCGGATATTTTGGCAGAAATGTTATCGACCAGCGGACTGATTTGATCGTCGGCATGTAGTCTTACATGGGCATCAGATACACCCTTTACCTCAGCATCTGCACGAGACACAGAACGACGGAAGTTCTCGGCGCTGGAACGTGCCCGTCGGAATAAGTCCCCGACCACAGCACGACCGAGCTGCCTTGTTTCGTCTGCAGCTCGTCCGACCTGGGCTCCAAGATCACGCGCTGACTCCCCTGCACGATGTATGGACGATGAAAACTCACTGCCCATACGATCTGCAGCACGGCGAAGACCACCAACATCGTCTTGCGTATTTCTAAGCCCGCTCTGCATACGACGCAGTGTACCAGATACGAGATCCCTTGCTTCAATAGGTACGGTTATTCTACTGGCCGTAGCCATATCTTTCACCCCTCCCTATTTCTTATTGAGCTTCTTCATTTCTTCTTCGGCCAACATCGATGCGGCCAAACAAAAATGATACTGCCTGTTCCGATTAACTTCATACGGCAAGACTTCGGAAGGTAATTTCTTCTGGTTAATCCAAAAGGATGCTATCCAGCTTGCTTCGCCGTCTCGCCGGATGAGTTTTTTGCTTCTTTAAGCAACTCTTCCTTTGTTTCTTGGAAGTTACGAACCGCCTTGGCCAACACAGCATAGTGATCAGGGTTGTTTAACATACGTGGCGGTAACTCGTTTTTGTTCACGCAATTGTACGCCTTCAGAAGTTCAATGTTTTTCCAATCGAAATCATGCTCTGTGGCTTTTACGATCATGGCATCAATGTCATTGAACGACCCCTTTTCTGTGCCATCATCGTTATATGCTGCCTCATAAGCGCGGCGCAGGTCCATAGTGGTCAGACGACGCACAGACCATTTTTCCCCGTCCACTGGCACTTCAATTTGTTCAGGTTTAGCCGCCTCTGTACCGGCAGCGAGATACTTCTGTAATTTGTCACTCATTGGTTGTTCCTCCTTTTTTGTTAACAAAAAAGCCCCTATTATTTTAGGGGCTCTTGGTATTCGGTTTGAGGTGTTTCCTTAGGTAACAATTTCAATATCCTCAAACCCAATTCTATGGCTTCGTAAATTTCAATTTCGTTAAAAGCAGAATTATGTCCATGGGCTGCGTAGTTTCGAATCTTCATGAACTTCTCATTCAGAATCCATATATCTTTAGAAATTATTTTTTTATTAACTGCTTCTTTCATCGCAGCCCTATGGTTCAGATACATCTTGTTATTCTCTTTGAGAACAAGTAATCTAACTCGTTTTTCAATTTCAGAAGAAATGAGGATAATAAGGGGCACAGGGTGATCAATTAGTTCTTTTATTTGTTCTTCAAACGGATCCCTTTTAACTTTTTTTGTTGACACCTCATATTCTTCCGGAGCTTCTTTGACAACATCTTCTTCGTTTAAAGAATCATTCTTTGGTTCTTTGTTATCTTTGATTAGATTCTTAGTCTGTTTTTCCTCAACCTCTTCAACTTTATCTTTCAATTCCTGAACAATTTCGGACAATTCTAACTCAAAATCACCTTTTTTGAATCGTTTGATTCTAAGCAACAGATCTTTTAAATCTGGAATCAGCGTAGTGACTATTAATAAAACCAAAATGTAAAGTGAAGTGTTATCAAACCGGATGTTGTCCGAGAACATTCTTAGAATAATGACTGTTATACATAGGGAAATAATGCTAACTTTGAGTATGTTATTTTTATACCGAACAGTTCTCTTATAAAGTTCCACAAGCCTTCTATGATTCCAAACGACTAGCCCTGATACTATAAAGAAAAGAACATAGCCATCGATCTTAATGTTAGGAAGCCTTATAAAGTCTGGTAAAAATAAACGTACTACTCCAAGTAATAATAGAATTATGGCTATAACACGCACTATCATACATTTCCCCCGAGTCAATTATCAATTACATAATATTACCACAAGTTTTCCGACTTTGGGGTATTTATTAAGCCATATAATCCGGGAACTGTTCCACAAATTCAAAGTCTGTAGCAGTTCCTTCAAGGGTAATATCGATTCCGGTATTACTGTCGATCTGGGCGACCAAAATGTCCATGTTACCGTGAATATGAATACCCGTCAGAAGGACCCGTTCCGTATTTCCTGTTTGCATGTCTTCCAAGGAACCAGTGATGCGATCGAGGAACATGGTTTTACCTGCTTTAAAAGCCTCCAACAGACGATAACGCAACCTGGATTCCAATTTGGACATGACCAGTTTTACCGGGATTTCATAACCTACGATTTGTTTTGTCTTCGCCATTCGGCGAGCTCGGACAACATCCAATGTTTCAGGATTCAGTGTGACTTCAATTTCCTTGATAGTCTGAACTTTATCCCCGTTATCGTCTTCACAAGAAAGATTCCGGCCAATTAGTTCGCGTTCCATCTACTATGCCACCTCCCATGTAATATAGAATGCTTCGATGGCATCGAGCGGTTTGGCGAACAGCTTGAAATAAGCGTAATCGAAGTCACTCACATTGTTCGGATCTTCCGTGAAGGTATAACCTTCATCAATCGCTTTTTGGCTCCTGCGGATTGCCAGGTATTCAAGCACAGCCGCAATAAACATGCCCCGGCCATCCTTATCATTGTCAAGTTTAGCCTTCCACTTCTTGGCCGTGGAATAGATATCGTTCAGCACCTGATCAATCGTCATGGAGACACGGATCTTGCCAAAGTCTTCACGTTCACCTGCGCCCATCGTGGTCAGTGTATTCACTGCAGACTCAATGATGTAGTCATAACCGTCACGAGTTGCCATCAGAGTGCCTTCCGCTAGTCCTTTCATGACTTCCGAATGGCTCCAGTCAATTGCTGCAACTGTCATAGGGACCTTAACACCAGTAAATGACCTATTGGCAGGAGTACCAGCCATTAGACCAGCCAGCCAAGCCGCCCATTGCACCGAGTTGTACGTCTTCCCATTAATGTGTGTACCAGCGATGGCACAGTTAACGATGTATCGGGCGTTCATAGCTCGGCTACGGGCATTATGCTTATCAATGTCGGTGTCATCCAATGCAATGCCAGCAACGACCAACTGAGCAAGTCTGCGAGCCTTTGTACGGCGATCAAGCAACCATTGTTTAGCAGCTGCTTGGACGGCTGCATCCGTGGATGGCAGATAGAACACATCGAACGTCAAACCATCCACCCGATTAAAGATCCGACTCCAGTCTGACGTCGTGATTGTCGATGAACCAGATACGGCGCCCGTAAGCGCCGTGTATGCCACGTCCGCCCAAGCAACAACACCTGTCGATTTGAAGCGGATCATATTGGACTTCTTCAGGGCTTCTTCTGCAGCAGCCTTATCGGCAACTGTGAAAGTTTCTGTGTCGTAAATCCCTTTGGTATCTCTGATGATGATCTCTTTCTTGGAGGCATCAACCAAGCTGGCACGGATCATATATTCAAAATCATTACCGCGCAGTCCTGGGTAACGTGCTTCAATTGTGTAACTGTCGGTAACTGCTGAAGCAGCAGCCTTTTCAGAACCGTTTGTTACCCGGTACCCGACCACAGTCGCCCCAGTTTCGGATGCCAGCTCCAATTCATCAACCTGCAGGCCGCTTTCCTTCAAACGTTCGGAAGTGTCAGCCATATCAATGGCTTGGTTGGCCGCCCCCCATTCCGCTTGGTAAGGGATCAGTACACGGCCTGTCACTGGCACGACTCTGGCCTTGGCCAAAGCGATCAACTCAACATATCCCCCTGGTCTAACCCTCTGAATCGACATTCAACGATTCCTCCTTTTGTACCGCTGGTTGCAAATATGCTTCCAGTCGGTTTTGTACTTCCTGCTGGGATAGCAGGGTATCAGCTTTGCAATCAAAAAGGGCGCCCGCCACCTCGAAGCGTTCATGCTTCAAGGCGGCTGCACCCTCAATCCATTCCTGTTTGGTCCGCTTGTTCAGGTCCTCCTGGACAGCAGCGGCGACAAGCTTATCCTTGCGTGCTGTGCTCATGGGGTGAGCTCCTTTCCATATCCAATGTGAAATTCATTTATCTTTGGTACCGGAACCTTCGGCACTGCCAGAAGATATGAATACCTGCAGGTGACCTCAATCCGATCTTTTTCGGGTCGGTTACTCGGTGGTTCCATCACCAATGCCACACCAAAGCGTTTTGAAGCGTAGCAAAACCGTTGTTGCCGTAAGAATGTGAACAACGGATCCAGATCAATGGGGATGGGTTCCCCCTCGTCTTCTTCCGTTACTCGCTCCTTATCAAAATGGAACACAAGTCCCACATCCTCCACAATCCGGTTAGCCCGCGGGGTATGGGTCTTGTCTGACACAAGATCCGTTTCAATGAACACCGATGGCCGTTCGAAATTACCAGCAAGCCATTGCGTCCGATCCCGCAGGATGGTCAGGTCCGGATAAACATGCCGTACAATCTCAGCCCAAGCTTTCAATCCTGCATCCATCATCGCAGCACCCTTTCTAGCTCTATTTCAAGCCGCCTTATGATGAGCCTGTTCATGCCGCCTTCGAACTGAGTAACGGCAATGTCAAAGTATCGTCGGCCAATGAAGCTACGCGGTTTTGCCATGAATCCAGTCTTGGCATTTCTGTCATACACAAATGATCCACCACTGTTCCAGTATCCCGGTACCCAATGGGCTTTGTGAATCGTGTAACCGTCATTGATCAGACGCGGATAACCCCATGCTCCCTGATCGTTTGAACCGGACCCAAGATCAGAACCGACTTCCAATGTGATAGAGTTCCTGTCAACATCCCATTCCCATACGTTTCCGTCGCCACCACGGGTAAATGAGTTCCACATCAGGCCGGTATCAATAATGCCTTGCCTATCGATTTCGTCAATGATGTGGTTTAACAACGTCTCCCCCAAAGCTTCGGCAATGTTGGTCAGAACCCGCTTCATCCCTTGATCAGCCAGTTTTCTGAATCTACGTGCCAACCCATCAAAGTCATTAACGATCATTGCCTTTCACCTCACATGTCATCAGCAGCTCCATCCAATAGCGGCGAGGATTCGCATCGATGACTCGAAAACGACGACCGAACAATACAATTTCATCGCTGATTCTCACATCAGCCGTTTTGGCCACGCCGATCGTTTTCTTCACGATGTACATCACGGGTTTTGCATCAGCCTTGTCGGATGTCTCCGTCTTGATAACATGGCATTTGAGATCCGCAATTTTGCCGCTCTTCCGATCATTGAACAGATCATCACCGTCCCGCTTGCTGCCTACCCGGTAAACGGCAAGCGGCGTTTTAAACCGATGGTTCACAACAAATAGGCCGTGATGTTGCCATCGTCCGGCCCTTCCTGTTGTTTCTTCACCCAAAGGAACAAGATTGCGTCCACGTCCGGGTTACCCGTGGTCATGCCTGCAATCGCTTGTCGGGTGTATGTCCAAGCCCCATCGCTCTCTGAAGCATAGTTCCGAGCGACAGCAGCCAAATATTCCTCACTGTCCTGTAGGGCAAGCCCTTCAGCCAGCTTCACCCATGCGAGCATGAGCTGCCGATCCACTTCTTCAGGGAAAGGAATGGGCAAATACAACTCAATCCGTACCTGGGCGTCATCGATGTACTGTTCTAACTGCTCAGGTGTTGCCTCTTGGATTGGTGAGACACGGCTGCGGGTTTTAAGAAGTTGGGGCGTTAGCATAAGGATCATCCTTCTGCGACAGGGCTGCCAAGGCTTCAATCAATTCGGGCTTGTTCATGGATGAATACCCTTTGATACCCGCAGCCTTCGCTTGCTCCTTCAATCCGGTTAGGTTCGGTTCATCTTCCTTGCCGCTATCATCCACTAATGGAGCGGGTTCCGATTGAACTTCTTCAACCGTAAAGTCCTTCTCCTGCGCCAACTTCTCCGCAACCTCCGAAGAAACGAGTAGAGGTTTTCCTGGTTCAAAGCGATGATTGTATTTTGTCAGTGAAGTGTTTTGACCATTAAAGGTAACCTTATGCATCAGAATTGCACCCCTTCCGCCATTGCAACAGCACCTGGCTCTTCAAAAATGAAGTCCCCATCAGCATGCGTGGCATAGAATCGTTTGTCCTCTGTTACAGCCGCTTTACCTTCGGTTGTCTTACGGATGATCATGTCATAAGTATTTACAATGACAAAGTTCGGTTTATACGTGAATAGAACAGCACCCTCAGGCATATGTGGCACTTCTTCCACATCGTAGTTGTTGATTCTCTTTTGTGCGCCCAAAATCTGAATTTGAATAGAAGCACTGGTATCTTTCGATGCCAAATGTTCCAAACGTTCAGAAAAAGTGTTAGGGTGCATGAAATACTTAAACTGTCCGCCATTACGCAACCTTGTTGGCACAGAACGTTCCAAACGGAAGAAGATACCGAGCTTCCCTGCTGCGTCAAGCGTAGACCAATCGGTGAAATTCCCTGTGTTACGAGCCTTTTTCAACCAACCATCAGCAATGCTCAGGAAGTCATAATCAGGATCAGTGTTCAGAGTGCTCATATCACCATTAAAGCCCAAGTCCTGCATGTTTTCGCCAAAGTTTCGGGTCATGCCACCCATGATGATTTCTTCAATGTTCTGTTTCCGAACCCGCTGTTCCATCCGAATCTTCTCTTCCGTGATCTCATACTGGAGAGTTACAGGAACAACAGAATAAGGAACTTGTTGATACACAGGTTCAGTTTGCTTACCAGCGGGATTCCCCTCTCTTTTCTTACGTAGGTTTCGCCCTGTCACGCCGATCTTGTCAATAGTACCCTTCGAACTGTCTCGGGTTTCAGTCCGGATTCCTTTCAAGAATTCTGTGGATTCGTATGCCATCTGCAAAAATGCATCGACTTCCTCATAGTTCATCGCTGCTGGATCAAGTCCAGTATGGATTGCGCCTTTGCGAATGCTGCTGTTTGCGATTTGTCCGTTGTTTCTCATATGTTTAGAATCCTCCTTTTAATTAGACGAAACGGGACAATGTAGAAGCGCCCGATGCCTTGTGAATTTCTTCTTGTTCTCCACCTTGCCGGGAACCACCACGACTGTTTTTAACAATCAGCACATCAGCAGCCAGCGTGTTCATTTGCTGGGTCAGTGGTTCAAGAGCCTTGGCAATAGCGTCAGTCAAAGCATCTGCTTGCGGCTCTGTTGCAGTGCCTACATCAGGAGTACCTTCACCCTCCTGCTTTTTCAGTTCCGTAATCTCGTTGGTCAGGTCCGTCACTTGCTTAGCAATAGGTGCAACTGCTGCCTGAACGGCTTTTGCAATATCTTCTGGTTTCAAATCGTCTTCCTCCTCTTGCCCCTCGTCTGCAGGAGCTGTCTTGTTTTTTAATTCGGTTAATGCAGCAATAGCGTCATCTACATGCTTGAGATTACCTGCGGAAATCTTCTTACCAGCCTTGCCAATGGCTTCAGGCGGTTTACCAATTGCTTTTGCAATATCCTCTTGGATCAACACTTCTTGGGCAATTGTGATGAAGTCTTGGAGCGCTTCGCGGATCGTTTCAGGATCGCGTTCCATCTCACTATCCCAATAGTCCCAGTTGAAAATTACACTGTTCAGTGCATCCTGAGCAGCCCAAAATTCACGGCGACGACGGTCCCGTTCATATTTATCTGCAACCGCACCTTTAGCAATCTTTTCATTACTGTTACTGCCAGTGAAAAATGCCTTCATGGTACGAAAAAAGCCCATAGCTTCGTCATCCGACTTGGCCGCAGGCTCCTGGTTTTGCTTTTCAATCGCTTCTGCGGTGCCGGCCATTGAATAACCGGTAATATCACCGCTCTGGATTTGCTCCCAAATGTCGTCGCTTGCTTTGGTAACTAGTACCCACGACCCTTTACGGATTGTCTCGCCACCCAATTCAAAATCTACAGGTGCGATGTAGCATTCCACCACATCCCCCACTCCGGGGTCAAAATCGTGTTGCGTGTCCATAACCGCACCCTTGGCAATCGCAAGATTGGACATAAATCCATGAACAGCCTTTTCGATCTCTTCGGCAGTCATCATGTCGCCGTGAGTATCTTCTGCCTCCGGCTCATAAACAACACCGTATACCAGTTTCTTCGCATCATCAGCCTTTGTAATCAGACGGACTTGCTTTTGGAAATCCGGCTTCTTGGCGGACTTTGTAAGGAAGAACCGCTTTTGATTGGCTCCCTTGTCAACGTAACTGATGTGCGTGATATCGACATTTGTTAATTCTCTTGGCATTTTCGCTTTCACCTCCTCTCAGGTACAACTCCATAGCAAACAGGCATGACCACAACAGCACCATACCAACACTTCTCATATGCAATTCACCTCGCTTAATCAAGTACCAGTTGCATCGTACAACGGCAATTTATGATTTCTTCAGGAGATCCTGCGGGATCACCAGGGTACATCAGCTTGCTTTTGCCGACCTTGAACGGCTTATCCAGATCCACAACTTGACCATTTGCCTTGCGGTGAGTCTTCCGGGTTCTCGCACCAGCAGCAGAACGCCATTTCTTACCCTTGGCAACTTCTGACTGCTTCCAGCCTTCCAATTTACCACCGTTGGCTGCTGCTGTACTCATGGTTCGCGAGATCCGCTGAGCTCGTTGCATGGTAAATGGACCATCCTCGCCTGTAGCAACTAAAGAACTGATCTCTTGAACCAACAAAGCACGTTCAGATGGTGTATTCCCTTCCTTGATCGCTCTCTCAAAGCTACGAAGGAGCGTATCCGTTGATGACTGGTTCATATCGGGCACTAGGCTGCGGATCTCCTGCACAAATTGTTTGGCTGCTTCGTTGCCTATGCTCCATGTCTTCTCATCATCCAGTTGCAACAGCTCTGATTCCCCCGCTAGATCAAATAGAGGTTCAAAAGCTTCTTGGACTGCCTCTTCGAACAGGTCAGAGAAGACATCGGATGTGTGCAAAGCAAGAAGAACCTTCCCCAGTTCACCGATATTCCCGAGGGCTTCCTCACTCATTTCAGCAATGGCATCCTGGAGCGCTTGTCCTTGAAGCTCAAGGATCTCCATGATCCGGTCTTCACCCTGCTTGTACAGTTCTTCCAGCAGCTTGCGTTCCACATAGGATAATTCCAGACTATCCAGAAATTCATCGTCATCTGCTTTGACAATCAGTTCCCAACAAGACTCACACATTGACGCCCACCTCTGCTGAGCCTTTCCGCAACAGACGCTTCGCAATAACGGAAACACGCTCTTGCAAGTCGTCGGCATCACCCTCGCCTTCAGGATCAATAATAGCAGGTTGGCTGCTTGCCAATTGAGCGATAGGAGTATCCAGGTATTCCTCGCTGTACTTGCTCTCGTCAATGGTGGTACCCAATACATCCTCAGCAATCGGAATCAAGTCACGAACCAGCATTATGCCTCGGTCAGCGATAAAGTCCAGCATTGCCTTACGATCCTCAGGATCAATGATGCTCGGCGCACGAAGAACTGCCTTCACCCGGAAGATTCCCATAGCTGGGAACAAACGCTTGTTGAATATCTCGTTCATGATCCACTTGCGATAGGGCTCAAATACCTGTTCTTCTGCAAACTGCAATGCTGCCTGAGCTGTTGCACGGTTGTAGTCCGAACTTTGCCCGACGAGAATCGGAGGAAGCCGGAAAGATGACAAGATATCAGCCTTCTTCTCCTTCCCGTAACCCAAAAACAAAGCATCCTGCTGCAGAAGATCATTCAACTTGTCTAAATTGACGGATACTTTCTCGACCTTATCGTCCAGTGGTCCGCCTGTTTCTTGCCCTTTGGCTTCGAGGTACAAAATACCACCCTGGGACTGTGAACCCTTGACGTTTTTCAGCAGCTCCATGGATTGCTTGGTCAAACGTCCGTTTGTCACAGTCAAAATCATGGAGAGCATACGCCCGTTTGAAAAGTAGGATACGTTCAATTCCTCAGCTTCACGGGAGCCGACCACACCAGGCGCGTTCCCAAACCAGCGGGGTTCACCGTAGGCCCCGTCATTGCCAACCTTCAATGGAATAACTTGATTCTCAGTGCCATCGGTACCGAACAACCGGAACCACACAACCGAAGTTCCCCGTTTCATAGCATATCGCCGGGCATAGATTTCCTGCGTAAACTCTTCGACCTGTTTGGTTGAGCTGATACGACGTTTACGCTTAATGGTGGCCTTGGTGCTTTCCTTTGTATACCTTACATACTTCGGGTCCATCCGGAAGATCGTCGGGAATTCACTCCCACTCGGCCAAGCAACTTCCATGTTGGCCATCCCCGTGCTTTCCAAATCCTCAATAAGCTGGCCTATGATCTCTTCAGGATTATCTTCGAGGTTACAAGTCTCCAAAAAGCGTTCAGCACGGTTCCATTCTTCCTTCGCAGTCTCGTCACTCTCGCCTGGCAAATACTCCAGTGCGATACCATGTCCAGCAATGTTGCGCTTGTACGCCTCAATACACTGAGGGATAATGTTACTGTTTTTGACAAGCAACCTGCAGGAAGTAGGATCGTTGCCTGATTCAAATGGTAACAGCCCGTGATGATCGTATAAGCTGTCGAATACATCGGGAAGTTGGGCACTGGATGGAATGTGCTTACCTTCTTCCTTCGCAAATGGAACCCATGTTGCATTGCCTTCACTCAATTAAATCCACCCCGCTCCCCCATTGTTTTCTTCATGCTTCGATTCCTCCTGTTGCTGTTGTTTTTTCTTAAACCATTCGAACCATTTGTCAGCCACTTGCCGCACCTGCAGGGCAATGGAATACGCCATGATACGGTCATCATGACAGCCGCTATCAGCTTCTGCCTTGCCCTTGTTATCGATGAACGTCATACATTCACCGTACAGATCAGGACAGTAAATATCGTATAACTCATCCCGAATGGCTTCTTTGAAATCACTGATCATCACTGGACGGGTTGCTTTGTTTGTTTCCCAGCCAAGCCGCCCCTTTTTGTGAAGAAACAAAAGTGGATAATGGCATGTGTTGAACAACGTATTCAGCACGGATTCCCCAGTGTTGTTGTTCTCAACGGCCAACAATGCAGTGTTGTAATACAAGCCGAGTCTATTCAGCTTCTTCCCGTATAAGTCGGTATCCCATTTACCGTGAAGAGCGGCGCACATTTCGCCTGTACGTGCATCGATCACATAGGCAGCATCATAGTCACCATCTTCTGTACCCTTGGCTGTATCTGCCGACAAGATGTATCGTTTACCTTGCTCTGGCTGCCGATAGATGACCAGTTCCCCCGCATGGGCCGGGACAACCTTTTCTTTAACAAAATCAATTTCATGAATGACACCTTTCAGTCTAATTGCTTCCTTCAGGCGCTTAATGAATTTGTTATCAAAGATGCTTTCCCCAGATAACAGGAACGCTTCTTCAGGTTCAGAAGGATACTCCTGTTCGAACTGCCGTGAATCGCCACCGCAATCGTTTCGGATTGTGTAACGTCGCCATTGTAATTGCTCATCATCCAGCTTGTATTTTGCCTTCAGTTCCAGTTCATCTTCGGTCAGTTCAAAGCCCGGAGGAACAGGCTTCCGGTAATCGGGCATCTCGAACCATGCAAAAAAGAGCGGAGAAAAATCATTCTCGCCCTTAACGGCTGCATCCCATATTTGTTTAAACTCTTCCATGCCGTTCGCTGTGGATTCGATAATTCCGATGCTTCCTGGCTCTTTGGACAAAGCAGCAAGAAGGGAAAGCAAATGCCGCTTCTTTTTCTTGGCTGGCCAGAACGCAACTTCGGAAGCATGCAGATAATGAATCGTATCGGAACGGGCAAGAACTCGGCTTTCGGCTGTCTGAACGGTGATCTTGGATTTAAGTCCCGGATTCATGCGACGGTCTGCCGTCCGGATCGCGGGATTCTCGAAGGTCAGCTTCTTGGCATTGTTTTTACGCGTCATGGGCTGTATGACTGATGGCACGCGTTCATAGTAAAGTTGGAACATATCGAATAAGTTACTGGAAGCATCTGAAGACTGAGCAACGATAAAGGCATTCTTTGCTTCCTGTAGGGACGTGAAATAGTAGATTAACGCTTCTGTCACCGTTGAAAAGCCCATTTGCCGAGCTTTCAGAATAATGATCCGGACGGGCTTCCCTGCTTCTAAATCTTCAAACACTTTGGCAGCATATCGCCGTTGAGCATCATTAAGGATTAACCGAACCATGGCCCCGGACTTATCTTTGATCTTGAGCATGCGGAAGCAAAACTGTTCAAAGTCTAACAGGATTGCTTTCAGTTCCGCCAACTTATCTGGCCGTTGTTGCAACTTACGCTTGATTCGACGACGGTGTTCCTTCGCTAATGCAATTACCAATCTAAATCATCCCCATCGTTCTCTTCATCGTCGTCACCTTCTCCCCCGCCATCGCCGCCATGACCCAATGCCTTGTATTTGTCCAGCTCAAGACGTTCACGGGCGATTCTCAATTTCTCTTCCTCTTGCTGCAGGCTGGCAATCAGATTAATAACCCGTAATTTCTTATCCCTCGTTTTGACCAAGGCTTCCTCTTGTTTGAGGATCTTGTCTAGCTTCGAAGTGACAACGGTCGTAATCTCCGTTACCTTCATGCCTTCAGTGACAACGGGTACCGTAATTTCTTTCCCCGTCTTGGGGCTTGTAATAGGTACCTTGTCCTTCCGCTGCATGAGCTCTTGCTTGGTCTTACGTTCTTCGTCAGTCAGACCGGCTTCAAGCAACTTGACCCGCTTCATGTGCCTGCGTTCTTGCAACGACAGCATGATTAACTGCTCATTGAGCTGGACAAGTGGAGAAGTGTCGATCTGATCAAACATATCCTGCTCATCTGCATCAAGGGCATCCAGAAAGATAGTTTCATACATGCCTGTCTTCAATGCCTTTTTATTGCGGTATGGACCACCAGGGCCACCGCTATTCCCCACGGCATTTTTATTCCCGGGTGGAGCACCGCCCCGATTGCCAGCAGCATTCTTGTTGCCTTTGGGCGCTCCCCTTGATTTCGGAACGCTCCCATTCGTTCCATTTGGAGCGCTCCCTTTGGAATCCCCCGAAACGCTCCCATTGAGTTCATCTTCCCAACGATCCATGGACTTCCACTTGCGGACCCTGGACTCGGGAACAGAAAGAGCGGCGGCGATGTCTTTTAGCTTCAACGTTCCGCCGCTCTCCAGCCACATCAGTTTTGCCTTGTCCCGTTCAGGACTTCTTTCTCTGGCCATCTACATTCATCACCACCCCCAACAGGAAAAAGCATGGAATATTAACACCCCATGCTTGTCTTTTACATTTTTGGTCATTAACCCCCTCCGGATAACATACTCTAAAAACGAAGGGGGGGAGGTACTTGAAAAGAATCAAGCGTATTACAATAAGTCTGTTAGGTCTGACTGTATCCATTGAGTACATGTACGTTTGATTTTGAACTTACTTACTGAGGGTAGAGCCCCACTCTGCCCTCTTTCTTTTTCTTATTTGGCTCTTACTACATGTGTATTTATAAAAGCCAAAAAAAGTACTCTTTATTATTTATTCGTTATTGATCATCCCGCTGAAGCTTGATATCCAGCTCAATCAACCGTTCCAAGTCGGCAACAGTCTGCATCTTTATATTTCCAGCCTGCAGATCCTTCACCCACTGGGCGATAGCTGCCTTGACGATTTTGCGGTATTGCTCCTTGGATTCGAGGATACCTTCCGCGACTTCGAGTTCATGCTGCATTAAAATTTCATCTTGTGTTCTCATGCGTACCCCTCGGCTTTCCGTGTAAAATGGAATGCGAGATAGCGGCGGTGTCGATAAATGCCGCGCGCGGCGGGCCGCTATCTCAGCCGGGGGATACCCTGGGTGATGGGGAGGACGTTCATGCGTCCTTCTTTTAATTTTGAGCAAAGAAAAACCGCCAATTATTAGGCGGTAGATTTGAATCTCTTATGTCTAAAGTTGTGCTAGTGCCCTCTTATTCCCTTTGTTAGTTATATCTTTTGAACAACTTTTTAAAATGCATTACCATACTAAGCCTGTTGTTCATTGCATAACTTCCTCCACCAGTTTGAACTGGATCATCAGCTCTTCCATCACCACCCTCCCCTTCTGGGGGTCCAGGATTATCATCACCATTAAAAACCTCATACGCTCTTGCGGGGCATGTTTTCGTTAACCTAATTGGTGCAGAACCAAGTATAAATATTTTCACTTTCCCATTAAGGTCTCCTTCAGATACCGCTAGAACGTCTCCAGAGGGAACGTCAACATAATGCGACATTTCAAAACTCGAATACAAACGAACTATGTCTGCATCTGAAGGCCCTATATAGCCAGACAACACTACATATAGCTCTGTTCCAAAATTACTAGATACCTCTTGTAACAATGGATGGACTGTGATATTTGACATGCAATCCTTCAACCTCCAAGTTTTAAAGTTAATACTCGAAAGTAGTATCCGCACTAATTTTCTTTTTAATTCTATAGGGCATAGAAATGATTTTAGACTACAGGATCAGTCCGATGCACCAGCACTACCTCAGTGCCGGTAAATGCCTGATAACGTCTCTTAATGACGTCGCAGAAGACTGGGTCCAGCTCCATGGTTCTGCAGGACCGGTCAAGCTGTTCACAGGTCAACATAGTAGATCCACTGCCGCCAAAGAAATCAGCAATCGTGTCCCCGCGTCGGCTGCTGTTCAGGATGGGAATGGCTAGGAGCTCCAACGGCTTCTGCGTGGGGTGAACGTACTTGGTCACGTCTCCCTTCGAAACCTCCCAGACCGTCTCCGGAAGTGGATCTCCTGCCGGTAAGCCAGCCCGCCATACCGTGGTCTGCGTGCGATCGCCGTACCAGGCCGGGGCCTTGCCTTTCTTGTGGGCATAAAACACCGGTTCATGCTTCCAGCGGTATTGCGCCCAGCCGAAGGTGGCCACGTTCTTAACCCAAACGCACTGACAGCGGACAGTGATGCCAGCAGCATTCATCGCGTCCTCAAATTCCCGCTGATACGAAGATGGATGGAAGACATAGATTGCTGCGGTCGGTTCAATGACCACGGCATACTGTTCAAATACAGCATGCAAAAAGCCCGCGAATTCCTCTGCGGGCATGTCGTCGTTCATTATGCTACTGCGACCATCCCCGGCCAACCGGGAAGAGTCACTTTTCACAGCTACATTATACGGCGGATCAGTCACCACCAGCGCTGCCAACTCCCCATCCATCAGGCAACCGACATCTTCTTCGCTAGTGGAATCCCCACACATCAATCGATGTGGGCCAAGCTGCCAAATATCACCCCGTTGTGTCTCAGGCTCACGGATATTGTCCAATGCACCTTGAACGTCAAAATCATCCTCAACGACTGGAACTTCAATCTCCGTATCTGGAACAGTACCAAACTCTGCGATCAGATCCTCGAATTCCTCCTGATCAAAGCCTGACAGTGTTAAATCTGCCCCGCTTTCCTGCAGCTCGTCCAACAACCTTCCCAAAGCTTCGTCATCCCAGCGTCCAGAAACCTTGTTCAAGGCGATATTCAGGAGCCGCTCCTGCTGATCGTCCAGATCCACCACAGAAACTTGCAGCTCAGTGTGGCCCAGCTCGTTGACCATAATCTTGTATCGTTGATGACCGCCGACCATATGCCCTGTGCGTTCATTCCAGACAATCGGCTCAACATAACCGAATTCCTCTATGCTGCGGCGAAGCTTCTCATATTCAACATCCCCGGGCTGAAGATCAACACGGGGGTTATAGGCTGCTGCATTAATCTGATCGATTGGCACGATTCTGATGTTCATATATTGTACCTCCAGTAGCTTTATGGAAACAAAAAAAGCACCTATTGGTGCCTTTATAGTGTAATATTCAAATTTTTAAACCCTTTCTTGTCCATTTAAAGCAGACATTTTTTGAACGGCTTGTTCATCTTGCATAAACTTAAATAGTTCCGCTTCTTTATTTGCCATTGCTATTTGTAATGCTGCATTTGTTTCGCTAGAAATGACAGATTTTGAAGTAATCAATGAATTAACCAATTTCGTTAATGGTTCTCCAATAGCTTGTCTAAAATTGAAACCTAGTAATTGAGCTATGCTGAATAATTCTTTTGAAAGTAGGGGTTTCATCATTTGAAGTGTTTCACGCATTTTATCGGCGTCTTCCCCGGAGTTTCTTTCGATCAGTTCTTCCAAAAGTGGAAATATATTTTGAGTAATATAATCAATTTCTGCATCAGATATTTTTTGTGTTATAAGAACTTCTTGATAAGCCTGAACTGCTTGAATAAGTTGATTTCTATCTGAGATAAGTTCATTAATTATCTCTTCTAAACTGTTAATTGTTTTATCTTTATCTTTTGAAGCTCTAGCAGCATCTATTCTTGAAGTAATTCCTTGAGCGGTATCCTTAATCAGTCCCCCTAATAGGCTAGCCCCTGCTTTTACTACCTCATTATGAACTCCTTCAAATTCCATTCCCATCTACCTTCAATCCTCCATCCATTTTTTGTATCTTAAACTCCAGTATCAGACAAGAAGGTGGATAGGTCAAGGCCATGTTTGTGTTGAGTTGGTTTCCACGTAGGGGTCACCTTCATATCCGTGCGTACGCTCACTCAGACGCTGTTCTCCGCTCGTCTATGGAATGATTCCTGTATTCACGCAATCAATTAGACGGGCTTAGAACGGCTCACATTCTGTCATATGAAGGCAAAAGAAAAAGCACCCCGAAGGATGCCTATTCAATCACCTGGAAAACTATTTCCCAAACTGGTTTTTCTGGGTCGAACAACGAAAAATTCTTTTGTATAATTCGTGTCTTAACTGAACTCCTGCTGTTACTCCCATGACTACGTGGATATGTAACAATATCTGAGTTTAGCAAAGCTGTTACTTGAGCTTCATTCAAATCATACGTTCTACTGCTGTACTCATCAAAACTTCCATCTGCTTCTTGAAGATTTGCATTAACTTTTACCATGACTCTTGCAACTCCCTTCGCCTAGGATCCGATTGCACTTTTGATATATGCTCCTATAACACCGCCTATTATTGCGGAAAGTGCTATTTTAGTTAAATCCCAATAAATTTGCCACTGTCGTTCACTGAGCTTCCGTTCGAGAATCAACAGCTTCAGTTCCACTGATGACTTAGTGTCATCAATTTCTTTATTAATAACTTTGATGATCTCCGGACTTGCGAATTTAGTGAAGATGTTCAAACTTGTCAAATGTCTCTCATGCTCCTTAAATTCAGACAGAATAAACTCATTGAGTTTAACCCGAAGAGCAGATATATCTTTTTTTCTAACTTTTGTCTGAGAAATTTCCTGAATTAAGTATATTAATTCTTTCTTTAACTCCTCAGTTAAAATGGCAAATGTACTTGTGATCGCAAACGTACTTCTTAGGACATTGTTACTTGCAAGATCAGCGATTTTTTGACTTGGTGCAATCTTGATCCTGCCGGCTATAGATTCTAATGAATAATCTATAACATCACTAATTTTCAAAGCACTCCCCCCCAGTCTCTTATAATTCGACATCAGGGAAGATTTCCCTTCCTAACACAAGGTTGTCTACTACAGAACTGTTTCACTCCATCCCATCTGCCCCATACACAACCTTTGCATTTTTCCGGCTGCTTGTTGGGTCTTGCCCGTTTCCTTTTACGTCTTCTGCTGCTAATCATATAAAGCTCCAATAAAAAAAGCCGATCCATGAAGGAACGACTTTAAAATGTGATATGTATGATGTTGGTGTTGCGTCCTAAAAGCATGCGCCCGAAACGGTCGCCGCAAATGCGCTGCGCTCTTTGCTTTAAATGCATACGTACTATGTAACTATAGAGGAAGAACAAGACCATTTTACTGATGATGCGAAATCTGGGTCAAGAATCAGAAAACGGGTGAGCCCTGATCATGCAGAACAAACCCGTCAATTCCTTTCAATTCCTCGCTAAATCGCATTTACTCCAAAATGTTCTCGGCAACTACGATGAAAACAGAAAAGGCGGGAAGAGGAACGCCCCGGTCTAATGCTGCATTATGCAGCCGTGCGTATCATTCGCGCCTTTTTCTATGCTCCTAATGTATCATGGGAATCGCATCATGTGGTGCTCAACTTAGGGTCAATCTGAGTTCAGGCTGTGTTCACTTTAACTTCATAAATCATGCATGGTTCGCTCTCCATTTGAAGATTCATTCATCACTTGTTGACATTAATTACTCTTCTAGCCAATAGAAATGTTTTATTCCAATGAGGCTTATTAATGCTTGTCAGGAATACATTTGATGTTGGGATACAGTGGATCATTTTCTGCTTACCAACATAAATGCCAACATGGCCTACGATGTCGTTCGTAGGATGTTTATCTGGCACGTAAAAGAACATGAGATCTCCAACTTGAAGATCATCTTTCTCAACTTCAATGCCTTGTTGTGATTGCTTCAGGGTAGTTCGGGGAAGAGAAATGCCGTATTTAGCGTATACCTTTTGTGTGAAAGATGAACAATCAAATTTTATAAGCGATGAGTGATTTTTAAACTGCATACCAACAAATCGTTTAGCGTATCGAACTATTTTATTTGAAATGGACAACTTCAATCTAACCATTTCGTATAGGTGCTAACTGGTACGTTAGGGGTTTTATCCCGATTATCTCTCATAATGCACATGCTTGCTTCTCCAGCCATGTAAGAAGTGTATTTACCTGCAGGGTGACGATATCCCTCTCGGTGAAGCCAGGCATGCAGGAGAGATCCGGCAAGAAATTGATTTGATACACTAGTTTTACTAAGATCACTTGCATTAATAGTAACTGAAAGCGAAGCAGTTTCAGGGTTCGATGCATTCACAGCCTTAATCGTGGAATTGACTGATTCTTGATACATGATGTAGGCTTTAGACGCTATCCCAAATCCATTGGCAACTATCATTTCTGTTAAACCATCCATTTGAACACCAGCGGCAGCATATCCATTTGCAAGTTTCTCTTCGAACCATACAGGACCTAAGTTGAAACGCGCATATTTATCAACGCAAATTTCATAGGCTGATTGTTCTCCCTGGTTTCTCGCTCTAAAATGTTCATCCCATTCTGCAAGGATAATACCTATCATCTGCCTTATCCGGGTTACTTGTGTAGTGGTAAACCGTGCATCTACATAAAACGTCATTGAAGGCGGCAGTACACCCTCTACAGGAGCTTGTGGAACCGCTACTTGGATAGTCTTGTATGTCGCAGTTACCTTTACTTTTTTCTTTGATGTGATCGGAACTGCCAACCGCCGTGTTTTCTTTTTCATGAATAGATCATTCCTTTGGTTTTTAACAAGATATGCGTGTATATGTTTGACCAATTCCATGTTAGTCAACTAGGCTTTCTTTTGCCTCTTCCTCAAAACTCCGCATTGTCCTGCTCAAAGAATCCCATAAGCTTTAGGGTGTTGGCCATGCTCTCAGTGCCTTCCAGTAATCTACGACGGATCGTACTGCTACTGAGACCATGCCGAAAGAACAATAAAGTCTCTTTATGCGAGTACCCTTGAATATAACGGTAGTCTATTGCTTGTTTAGTCTCATTTTCCTTAATCAGTGCGCAGGCCCTGCGAAGTTGGTTCGTGTAAAACTGATATCTTTTATATACCCAGCGTTGCTTTTCAATCAGAATTGTAGCGTTAGCCGTTTTGTCCGCATGCAGATCCGTTTGATCAATGCGGCGAGCTGCTTCGCCTTCAATCGTTATTTGTTGCATATCCTGCTCAAATTGCTCAAAGTCTCTCATCAAGGAGACCATATCTGTATATTTATCGAGCAGGAACTTTGTCCGCTGGATTTCCTGTTTAGATGCTTTTGCAAAGAGTTCCCCTTGTCCCCATGCCATCGCCATTCCCCTCATTCCCCTTTATCCTGTGATATACTAATAAGAGGAATGAGGAAATAACATCCACTACATCCCCCGCCTGGCCGCCAAGCTTGCGGGGGATATTTATTATTCCGGAATCACTTCGCTACAAAATTCATCCCATTCAGCTTCGCAGTCTTCAGCACTCCAGCCACTTACCAAGTCCTCCGGAAAACCGTATTCCAACAACAATGCTCTATGATCTCTTTGCAAACCTACCACTCACCCCCGCGTTTATAGTACCTACTGTTGCCGTTATGCTGTTGTGGAGCAGTTACAGCCTTCTGCCGCTTTCTGGTCTTTCGGGTGGGTGCTCAGCGCCGATGTCCTTCAGATGTCTCCACGTTTCCATCTTCAAGCTTCTATAATCCATGTGCAAATTTTTTCCGTATGAATGCCTTCCTACGGATCCGGTTATCTTGAGATGCGGCCCCTAATTCTTTGATAATCCAACTGCATTACCTCAGGTGAAATGGGCCTAATTTTTATATGTTATGTTTACTAGGTACGAATTACTTGAACTATCAATCTCTTAAAAACAGGCTCACAAAATGCCTCTGGATTGAGTACTCTATTAAAAAAAGGAGTGCTTGCCATGACAATTCGTGCGCTTGATATGCGAGTTTCCGAACATAACTCTGGTACAGGTGGTAATATTGAATACGTCTTTGTAACCCCAATATTAATAGGTGATTTGGGTATTCAGACTTCTTCAGTAAGCCCTGACTTAAACAGTGTAAGGGTATGGCTATCAGGTTCTGTAACATTCTATAAAGCACTAGATTCACCCGATGATACCGATGTTACTGTTGTTATCGAAAGAAACGGAAATGGAACTTTAGGATCAGGTACACGCATTTATCAATCAGTTGTTAGACCAGGTCCTATAGATGGTACGGCTTCAACGATCTCTATAACTGCAGCAGATCTCCCCAATATTCAAGCATTAATAACTGGCCAAATTCGATATAGTCTTTTTATTTATTCTAATTTGGAAGTAGGCCAACCTGGAGTATGGATGGTAAATGCAGGATTTAATGGAATAGCTTTTTCAGGTTAACATCTGATTAATGCAGATAGTATCCCCGGCCAACCATTGACTGGGGATGCTGCTATGTGGAGGGTTACGCTACCCCGTTGCCTACCATTTTCTCCTTAACACGTTCCTTATACTTGGTTAACTTGCTGCTAAGTTGACCAGACGTTAGGCCCACGCTATTTGCAATTTCCCGCCATGTGACCCCTTGGTCCCGCTTCTGTTCAAAGAGATTAGGGAAATCAAGTGGCATGTCAGGGAATGTAGGACGTTCAGTGATGATGTACTGTTCAAGCGCATCCTTGTCCACCTCACCAGAAGCCCCTTCTGCATCACTTGCAGGTGGATCTTGCTTCACTTCCTGCTGTTGATCCGCTGGCGGCTCCGGTTCACCTTCTCCACCTTCAGAAGTAAAGTCCATCTCCTTCGATCCGGACTGATCATCTCCACCTTCCTTCATCCAGTCAGGGATGTCATCGTTATCACCGTATGGATCATTTGGATCGCTACCCGGATCATCGCCGCCCGTAGGTGGAACAGTTGGCTGTTCGTTCCCATCCTCCGATTCTTGACCATCTCCGGTCGGTTCCTGTGGCTGAATCGGCTCACCGTCTGGTCCAAACATTTGAGCTTGGTTCTCGTCCTGTTGAGGTTCATTCCCTGTCTTCTCAATCTGCGTCACTACACCAGATTGATCAGTCGTTACGCGGTGACCATTCCATTTGCGGTACATATCGTCCTGGTCCTCGAAGTTAAAAGAAGCTTGCGGATCTCCAAGGTGCACTAACACGTCCTCGCCTTGGCTGTTGCTCAGGAATTCCAGAAACGGTACCGCTGATTTCAAAGGAATCAGAAGTTTTACTTCAACTTCAGAACCGATTTTGATACCCTTTGCTACCTCTGCTGTAAATTTGGCGAATTCGATTGTCATATTGTTCACTTTCCTCTCTTGGTTTTGGTTTTAGATGTGGTTGTTTTTTTAGGTGGATGCAGCAGATTGTGAATTACTTCCTGCTGTGGTTTCGTCAGTTGAATCGGCTGGTGTATGGCCCGAACGATTTGAGCCAAAACAAACGCGTCTCGGACGTTATCGCTTTCGTGTTCGAATCCCCAACGTTTGAAGATTGGGAGAATTAGATCTTCTTTGCTTCCTTTACCGACTCCAGTAGCAAATTTCTTTAGTGAGTTCGGGGCCACTTCAATGTACTTTTGCTTGCGATGGTATAGCCCGATACGGATTGCCCAGCCAATCGCGTATTGTTGCCCAACAAATGACCCTGTTGATTGAAATGAAAAGTTCTCTATGGCCACGACGTCCGCTCTTTCTATCAGCCTCAATGTCCGGACAACAACGTCGTTAATGCGCCCCGGTTCTTCCTCCCCTTGGCCTTGTATCTCAATATTCTTTAAGACATTTCCGGCAGCGTCCAGAATCACGACGCCTGTCTTTGTACTTGGATCGATTCCCACATAACGGGTATTCATTTGGCTTTCCGCCCCTTCGTGTTTTGCTTACGCCGCTGATTTGCCGGCAGCATGTCCCGCCGAATGACAAAAACTTCGGCCATCTTACGGCCATCGTCACCGCGCACGGCATAACTCAAATGTGTCTGATGGTGCGGATCAATCAACTTTCGCATGTTGCGCCTCCAGTTCCGGCCATTCGCCAGCAATTGCATCAAACTCAACGATCCCTTCACGGAGTTCAGTTTGATCAATTCCCTCGAATTCTGCCTGCAGCTCGTCCTGATCGGGCACTTCTCCCGTCCGGAGAAAGCGGTGCTTCATGTATTCGTATATCGACCATCTATTCCAAGGATTATCCATCATGCTCCCCGCCGGATCGTACGTGCTTTGCCAGAAAAGCGATGAACTATCACCATCATGGATGGCAGATCCCGTTCAACTAGCCAGTTGTCAGCGTTCAGGCCGTTCACCTTGATCTCCATCTTCTGCCGCTTTGTCGGCCGTTTACCTTGTTTCATGCCCGTTCCTCCTTATGCATACTGGCGCTTCTCTATATCTTTGGGCGGTGGTGGCGTAGGCCCGAATGAATCGTTATGAGTGCGTTGATAATTAACGAATTTATTGAACTGTTTCAAGAAGACCAGTTCAACGGTACCAACGGGACCATTACGCTGTTTGCCGATGATGATCTCGATGATGTTCTTCTTCTCCGATTCCTGGTTGTAGTAGTCGTCCCGGTACAAGAACGATACGATATCGGCATCTTGCTCGATCGAACCCGATTCCCTCAAGTCAGACATCATCGGACGTTTGTCCTGGCGTTGTTCTACTGCCCGACTAAGTTGCGACAAAGCAACAATAGGTGCATCCATTTCTTTGGCTAACTGTTTCAATGTCCGAGAAATAAGGGAAACTTCCTGCTGCCGATTCTCACCAGCTTTAGAACGTCCGGTCACCTCAATCAGCTGTAGGTAATCGATGACGATCAGCCCGAGCCCCTTTTCCTTTTTGAGCCTGCGGCACTTGGAACAAATGTCTTGAACCGTTATGCCTGGCGAATCATCGATGAAAATATTGGTTGCGCCCAATGTGCCAACCGCATCTGCAAGGGTCGTCCAGTCATCATCCACCAAATCCCCACTCTTCATCACACTGGCATTCAGGTTGCCTTCTGCACTGACCATCCTTTGCACCAACTGACCCGCTGACATTTCCAAACTGAAAATCGCTACAGTCTCATCCGTTTTAATGGCCACATTCTGTGCGAGGTTGAGTGCAAAAGCAGTCTTACCAACGGATGGCCGAGCTGCGACGATAATGAGATCCGTCTTTTGGAGACCACCTGTGATGCCGTCCAGGTCAGCGAAACCTGTCTGTAAGCCAGTGACAATACCATTTTTCAAGTTGGTTGCCTTGGTTTCAGTCGTTTCCACGAATTCGACCAACACTGATTGAATCGGCTTGAAGTCTTGTTCTGGTGCCGCTCGATCCGCCAGTTTGGTATTAGCTTGTTGAGCACTCGCGAGAAGTTGCGGAACTTCAGTGCCAGCCATAGCCTGTTCAATCTGCAACATGCTCGTCCGGATAAAATCACGTCGTATAGCCGCATCCTGCAACTGGTGAATGTACATGTCGTAATGAGTAACATTGGCTTGCTTCGGAACAGAACCCGCTAGATCGGAAAGATAAACTACCCCACCAACATCTTCTAATTCGTTCTTCTCTTTCAACCGCCCCATAACCGTAATCAGATCTACAGGGTTATGATTCTCTACCAGCTCTACAAGAGCTTGATATATCAAACGATGCTTTGCGCTGAAGAAAGTGTCCAAATCCAGTCTTGTTACAATTTCTTCTGCCATTTCAATATCAATCAAAGCCCCACCTAATACTGCTTGTTCAATTTCAAGGCTATGAGGTAAATCAGGTGTTCCGAAGTTTTGCAAGTAACTCATCCTTCCATCCAGGCGGCGGTAACGTAGCTTTTGCCCGGTTTGCTTCTCGTTGGTCCAGATAAGCCCTGGTAACTTCCAGTTCACGTTCACGCGCTGACTGATCAGCGGCGAATCCCCGTATCTCAGAGATCTTGGGGTAAAAACTGTTTGTCTCGATGTGCCGTTCAACGTTTTGTACAGCCGTATCAAAAGGGAAATCTTTCAGCGCCTTGAGATGGCGATCCACGTTCTCGTCACTGTCATCAAAATTCGGATATTCATCGGTTATCACAACGAACAACCTAAGGACATCAGCTCTTTCCACGGGCTTCCTCCTCTCTCAGTCTTTGCTTAAGACTCTCTCTCTTTTGTTGTTGACGGCTTAATCTGCGGGGCTGAGTAGCTGCTGGCGGTTCTGACTTTGGAACAACATAATGTCTAACAGGCTGCTGTTCCGTTGCTTGTTGGATTTTCCAAGCTTCCTCGATCCCTTCCAGGTAGTACAAAAAACTCTTGGGAAGCTTGAATGTGTTTCCCTCACGAATGCGTTTTGCCTCAAGCAGGCTTGCCATAGTTCGGATGGTAAAAGGGCTAGGCGTACCTCCGGCGACCATCTTACCCATGGCTAAACGTTCTTTTGGAGAAACGTTAAAATCCAATTTGTTATGCATCTCGCAATAAGCATTTAATATTTCAATCATTCCACCGCTTCCATCATCGCGATGAACAGGATTCAAAATGTCATCCCACGATTCCGGATTATTAGCAGTAGTAACAGTAGTAGTAGTAGTAATATCTTTTAGATCGGACAGTTTTGTCCGATCACTACCCAAATCTGCCGTGTGATCGGACATTTCTGTCTGATCACTTGGTGACTGATCGGACAATATTGTCTTATCGCCGTGATTGTGATCGGACACTTTTGTCTGTTCACTTTCGACTGATCGGACATTTTTGTCTGATCTCTTTTTGGAGTTTCGAACCTTCAGGATCAACCCTCTTGGTGCCCTGGTCACATTGATGTAATGATGCTGTTCCAATGCATCCAGCCAACGACTGACGGTTTTGTCATTGACTCCGAAATAACCGGCTATCTCAGACAGCTTCATTGGCTTGCCACCTAGGACAATGCCCCAGACAGTTCCCTCCTTCTCCTGCTCCATTGTTGTGGAGCTGATGCACCAGAGGAAAAGCCATATCGCGTTGCCTATGTTCTTGTAGTGGTCTGGCTCCAAGATGCCGGAGTAGATCGGAAACGGGTAACTGCCTTCTGGCATGCCGTTCATCCCCTTGTTTTATCGCTTAACATTTACGGCGTGGACTTGAACACCAAAACGGCCATTCACTCCGTGTTCTTCCAGCATCCCCGCTTGGACACCTCTGCCAAATTCGCTAATCAAATCATTGATGACTGTAGGCATTTCATTGGGGTCCGACATAACTGCAGCCTGAGCCCCAATGGAGAATGCCAAAGCTTTAAAATGAGAATCGATTGCTCCAGGCCCTCTCTTAGTCGCTTCTTGTAACAGTAAATTCATTTGAGTATAAACATTTTGGTTGCTCACTTCGGTTGCCCCTTCCCTAATCCCTTACGAATCTGATCTTGTACCTTTGCCCAAGCATCTTCATAAGCGACGCTCGGATCATCATCGTTATGTAACTCCATAACGATATTCGCTTCAACCTTAAGGCTTTGAAAATTGCCAAGATTTTTTGTAAATGAAGCACCGACAGATATTTGTACCACCTTGGGCATCCTTAGTGCCCCCTTCTGTGTTGTAAGAATACATGCGGATACTTGACCCGCTTTACTTCCCATTCCGGGTACCCGCGTTCAAAATACGCAATAGTTTCACGTTGAAAGGCTGCCTTGTCAGTATCGAACAACTTCCAAATCCGTTCCCCCATCATGCTCTTCAGGAACGGCTTGCCTGACAGATCGTTCATATCGATCACCTACCCGCTACATATACCTGTTTGCCTGTGAGAGCCATAATCTCGCGTTTGAAAAGTGCTTCGTCGCTGTTGTTGTCCGACAAGTGAAGTAAGTGAATCTCTTGCACCCGCCGCATGTCATTAGCTCGGATGAATTCCTTCACGTTCTCGAGCGAGAAGTGTGATCGGAGCAGCCGATGCTTCATCACCGCCGGCACATGGCCAGCGGCAATATTTTGATTGAGTATTTTGATTGAATAATTGCATTCCACCATGATGTGGGTCAGACCCGTGAAACGATGTTTGATGTAATAGGTATCAGTTGCAAACAGAAGCTTGTCCCCTGCTGTATTAGCCAAGAGGAACCCCAAAGGCTCCGCTGCGTCATGCTGTGTATCAAAAGGTAGAATCGACCAGGTACCAATGATGAATGGTTCCAGGGCAGAAACTGGCCGCACACGATGGCCATCAATGCGTAATGCATTGGCTGTACCCTTGCTGGTGTATATGTCCACTCCTGCCTTGATCAGATCCTTGACAGCGATGCTATGGTCGCCATGTTCATGAGTTACGAGACATCCGAACAATGAAGACACCTGAAATGTAAGGCCGCGCTGAATGTCCTTATAGCGCAGCCCTGCATCCAACAGGAGCGGGGTTTTGCCATCCGTAATTCGGTAGGCGTTACCCGCGCTGCTGGAGCCAATAGAAGTAATCTCAATCATCAGAAGTCGGGACCGCTACCACTGGTAGGCTTTTCATCCCCGAAATTCATTTCCCGTGGTTCCTCATGTTGATCATGTTCGGGTTGAAGGTCGTTCTCTTCATTTGGTTGCCCTGGCTGTGGTGAAATATCAATCGGCTCTGTATTGGCATGTTCAGCGATTTCGCGTTGAACCTCGCTGTACGATTCGTCTGTTGCTTCGGTGTATGACATTTCAACCAACGCATTACCGAAGTCCTTAGGAATCTTCTTCACGACGTTGTTCCGCATCTTACGGATGATCATCGATTCACGACTTTGAGGTTCAGTCCAGGCTGGACTAATGTATTGTTGAAGTTCCGCATCGTCTAATGCTGCCATTCCTGCAGCTTTCGCTTTGTTGAGGATTTCCGATTTCTTAGCAGCTATCGCTTTCCTTTGGTCGGTGGTTGCCTTGTATCGATCAGCACAGACGCCAAACGTCTCGTTCATCATGTTGTTACTCATGTGTGCGACAAGATTCCGGACAACATCCTCCCTTTCAGCGATGTGAAACTCAATGGTTCCATCCTTCTTCATGATAGGATATACAACCCTCACCACATCACCCTTGCCCTTAGGGCGCCACGTTGGCGGCACAACCTCAAATCCGGTGTATTCCGGATAAGTGAAATCGTCACCTTCCCGTACAAGCCAGAACTGTCCAACCTTCTTTACATCACGTCCATAACGGGCGAGGATGGCATCGTTGCCGTCACCCTCAATGCCCATCTCAACTTGTTTTTTCCATGTGGTTACATCCTTGCCATCAACCTTCTTCTTGACGGAGACGTTCCGAGTTTGGAAGTAAACCTCCCGAGGGCTTGCCGCGGCATTCAGTTTGAGAGAAGCCACCTGCAGCAAGATTTGAGTAATATTGCTCTTATCAAGATCACTGTCATTCCAGCTGATCCCTTTAGAATCCAAGGAATTGTTAATCGCTGAAATGGCATTTAGTACACATGATTTTGCGTATTCGTCCATCTTCACGCCATTCCCGATGAGTTGACGCTCGATCATCGGGAAATAGTTGTCGTTTACCTTTGAAAGTGTTGTCGAAAAGTCGCTCAATTAAATCGCCTCCTGGATGTCGTTATGCTCCAAACGGAGCTTCTTGTTTCTATCGCTCCAAGCAGCTTCAGCATCTTCATAACTGCCATGTTGCTTAGCAAGCTCTTTTTGTGCCTCTTTTGGCAAACTACGGAACGTTGGTGGAACAACCAAACGAATCATTTGGGCATCCGTATCAATCAATTGTGTTACTGCCTCAGCGTTATCCACGAATATCGGTGCTGAGAATCCGTAATGCTGTCCAAGTGTATTGATGATGTCCAAGCCAACATTAATCCGAGCAGCGTTGTTCAAACCGCCTTCATAAGGCACACCGTTGAACAATGTCTTGCAGACGTCCTTCAACCCACCATTGACTTGCTCTTCGAACAAACGGAACCGTGCATATTTGAATTTGCTGTTGATTTTGGATTCAAGCATCGAAACCTTGGTACGGGTGAATTCTTCTGTCAGGAACAATTCGTGTTCCAATTTCTCAAATTCTGCGGCCAATATGCGCTCTTGTTGCTCCAGCTCAGTGATTCGTACTTTAGTCGCTGCTACTGTTGCCAGCTTCGCTTTGTCCGCTTCCAGGTCGTCAACCTGACCGCGAAGGATTCGGATCTCAGCTTGTACTTTGCCCATAGCATCAGCAGCAGAAGAACGAAGCTGTTCGATCTCAGCACGAACTTGTTCACCTTCTCGCTGTTTGGATTGATACTTAGTATTGTCTGATGGATCAGCAATGTTGGTTTGTAAGGTCTGCAAAGTTGCTTCGGCTGCCGTAACTTCGGCTGCCTTTGAAGCAACTTCCTCCTGCAGATTGTTCAACTCGCCTTCAAGTGTTTTCAATGCCTTTTCCAGTTCATTTTTCTCTGCTGCAGCAAGCTTACCGTCAGCACTAATTGCTTCAAGGCGCTTGGACTTGTCCAGATTAAATGTTTCCAGCGCTTTGTCCTGTGCTGCCTGCATTTGATCCTCAGGAAGTGCTTGTCCACAAGTAGGGCAATTGGCATCATGCTGATGCTCGTGCACCGGATATTGAAGGCTATCAAGAGATGTCCATTCTGCCCGCAGCCTTTTAACTTGGCTATCAGCACGATTGATCTGTCCTTTATAACGTTCTGCCTCACGTTGTCCCGCGTTTAACCGGGATTGTAGTTCAGAAGCTTCACCACGTAATTGCGACAGCCTTGCTTGTTGCCCGTTTACTGCTTGTAGACCATCCGCCTGAATCACTTGCTTAATTCCTGCCAGCTCCGCATTAATCTCACGCAAGCGGATCTCCTTGGAAGATAACTCACCACCAGACTGAATCCGTTGAAGCTCGGCCGTCTTGGCATCCACCCTGCCGCGCATCGTTTCGATGTCCTCTTGCAACAACTCAGCGTCCAAGTCAGACACATCTGGCATACTGCGGCGGGCTTCATCGATGCGAACCGGAATCTTATCTAGTTCCTTATTGATCTCAGTCCGACGAGCTGCGATCACCTTGCGGTGATCCTCAAGGCTTCGATCTCCAAGAATGTCAGCCAATGGCGCGAGTTGCTTGCTGCTTGCAATGATTTCGGCATCCGTCATTTCCCCACACACTTCCAAAAGCACTTTGCGGCGCGCATCCGGTTTAAGGATCTCGTTAAAGTAGGCAGGATTAGTGAGAAGTTTGAAAACATCCTCATTAATCAGTGCATCCACCTCAGCTTTGTACTGTCCTTGCTTAACCGGCACGCCATCAACGTAATAATCTGTTGTATGACCACCAAATTCTGCCGCCGCTTGCCCCCGCTTACGCGTCCATTTCTCGGCAAACACCTTTTTGAAAGAACGACGACGACGGTCAACCATCAGGATTGCTTCAACCTCATGTTGCAGGCCGTGTTCAGCAACTTTCCCAGCTTCGTCCAGAGCTTTGATTTCAAAGTCCGTACGATTTTGGCTGTCTTTACCCAACAGCGTCCATACAAACCCATCGAACAACGTTGTCTTACCAGTGGCGTTGTCGCCGTAAGCAGAAATACTGCGACCGTCAGCTTCCAATACAAAATCCCGTAACCCTTTAAAATTGCGAAGGATCAGGGAAATCAATGTAATTTGTCTCATGCGCTCTTCTCCTTTGATTTAAAGTGCTGGCTGATTGCATCCGCTACAGCCGCAAGTTGATCGTCATCGGCCATCAGTTCAACGGAACCAAATGTACCCGAGACGGAAAGTATTGCTGGCGTGTAGTGCATCGCTGGCTTAACAGCAGCGTCAATGGTCTGAGCGGATAAGTCGACAGTAATAGCAGTCGTTTTACTCATAACGTCCTCCTTGTTTGGAACGGCCACCCATGGTAAGATGACCGTGTATCCATATTTAATTTTCAATGTTCTGAGATAGCCCGCTGCAACGGGCTATTTTTCGTTTTCGGCGCTTAGCTGATCCATTGTTTCCTTTAACCCGTTCAACTCAACTTCCATTTCCTCAGCCTTGTCACGAACTTCCTCAAGGTTAGAAATCAAGTCACCAAGTTCTCCATCCGTAAATTCAGATAATCTACGAAGGATGTAAGGCGTATTGTTTATAGCGTCATTAGTGTCATCCTTCAAACTGTTTAAGAGATTCAGCATCTTATCAAACGATTCTTGAATGCTCATTTTCTTGTGTCCTCCTTTCATATGTATTGGTGGCAAAGTACCACCGCGAGAGCCGCCATTTTCCCAACCAATCGACCCAGTGAGCCGTCAATCGAACTCCTCAGGCGGTTACGTGGCTAATGGCGTGAACCAGACTTTTGTCTTGAACCTTTTGTAGAGGGAGCCAACAAAGTCTAAAAATGTAACCCTCGCGCTAATACTCTGTGATGCGTCAGCCGCATCTTCCGACGCCGTACGGGAGTTGGTTATGAAACCGTCCGACGCCGGAAGACAAGGCCGACATGGGCCTGTCCATATCTCGTTACAGTTAAATCTGATCGATTGCCGCTACAGCTTGCGCTACGTACTCATCAGGTAGTTCCCGAAGGCTTGCAGCAGCGTTCTGCCAGCGGTGAAAGATCATTTCCCGTTCTTGCCAAATGGATTCAAACTCCTTCCCCTGAATCGATCCATTAAAGGATGTCACTGCTGCCGTGTTTTCGCGGAGGGCCTTAGCACACTCCGTATAATTAATGATGATTTGGATGTATAATTGATCTTTCATACCGATTCCCCCTTGCGCTTTGACTCGGGAGACGATAAAATAAGCAGCACAAGAGACTTTAGTCGAGTTCTCAAACCAAGCGTTCGGCCCGCCAGCCGGACGTTTTTTATTTCCACATCTGCGAATCGAATCATCCGATTCAAGTAATCCTCTGCATTCTCCATTTGCCCAGGCAACATTCTTTCAGGCTGCTTCCGGATTACTTCCAAATTGTGCTTCGAATTCTTCCCAGCCTGCAGCGCTTCGTATGCCAACTGTTCACGAGTCATTCAATCAACCTCACTTCATATATTTTTTTGCCTTCAGATCCGCTCGATGTTCTTTCCAGGTAGCGAACCAGCTGAAGGAATACTCCTTGCACAGCACTGCAGCGAAATGCGTTAGTGCAGTGATCGCTTCGACTGTTTCCATAAGCAGCCGTTTCATGATCAATCGATCTGATTCTGTGAGCTGGTCGCCCGTTTTATTAATCGGTGCCTCGGATGATAAAGCCAGGACTTCCTTTACTTCTTCCACGGTCTTGAACAAAACTGATGCTCTATGTAAATCCACGTTGTCCAGCCAGGGAGCAAAAGCACCGCCAGTGACTTCCCCGGCTGCTGCGATGTAAAGTTGGCCATCATCGTAATGTTCGACTGCACCCCTCATTAGCTCTTTTGAAGGCTTTCTAGTGCCTTTGATCACTTTTCCAATCTGTGAGCCATCCATGTGCACTGCTTCTCCTGCTTTTGCCAGAGTATCGCCAGTGCGTTTGAGAACTTCGCCCAACGCACTGGGAAAATGTCCAATTGTCATACTTGTTATGTCTCCTTTGTCCGATTTAGTTAGATGAATTTGGACAGAGGGCTGATGTAATATTGTGTTGTAAGGTCTTCCCCCAATCCCCTTCATCGTCCGCCGGCAGCCGGTACAGCTCCGGCGGTTTTTCTTATATGCTCAAGGTGAGCGTGGGTTGTTTCCTTCAATGTGTTTAATTCGTCAAACGTAATGTCTTCCGGATTGTCCGTATGGCGACCGTTATATAACGTTTGCTGGAGAGCTTCATCCGGCTCCATACCTTTTAGTAAAACTCGAATAGCTGCTCCTGCGGCGCATGCTGCTGGCGAGGTATTCCGGTACCAATGTAGTGACATTAGGCAACGCCTCCCCGCTGCTCCCAATATCCTTTGGCGTTGGCCTTGACCCACTCTGTGTGATCGTCAATCCAAGCCATGAGTGAATGAAACGGTACCCTTGGATGACCAAACTCTCTGATCACTGGGAAGTCCTCTCTGTTAAGTAGTTCAGCTGCTTTTGTAGCACCGATCTTCAGGAACTCCATTAGCTGCTTCTTATCCATCAAGGTTGGATGCGTTTGGGAAGAAGCAAACGGTGATTGCTCAATTGCCTTTTGTACAGCAGACATAATCATCTGTTCCAGTTCGGTCGGATTGACTTCAATTTTGAACATGCTGTGAGCCTCCTTTGTTCCGTTTAGACAACTTCTTTTCTACTATTATCGTTGTCATTTTGTTCTTTAAAGGAACATTTATCGTCAAAAAAATGTTCCCATGGAAAACACAATACCTTTGCGATTGATTTTGCAGCTTTGACAGATGGTGTTTTAGTTCCATTTTCAATATTAGTATAGTAACTGCGAGATATTCCTGCCTCATCAGCAACTACAACTTGAGTTTTATCTGCAGAATCACGAAACTCTTTGAGCCAAATTCTCATTGTGCTCACCTCCTGTAATGTTCCTTTAAGTAACTTTATAATCGAATTATATGTTACTAAAAGGAACAAGTCAAGGGTTTGTTATACTATTAGGAACATTTCTTTAAAGTTTCTTAAAGGAACATTATAATAAGTGTATCCTCAACGAAGTTGGTGTCTAATATGGAAAAGATCTTCTCTAAACGGCTAAAATCTGAAAGAGAACGTAAAAAGGCTTCTGAATCTAAGTGGACCCAAGGGTATGTCGCCGATATTATTGGAGTAGCCCGTACAACATACACGGCTTACGAGAATGGAACCAAAGAACCACCATTGGATACATTGAACAAGATCGCTGACCTTTTTGAAGTCTCTTTAGATTACTTGCAAGGACGGTCGATTTCTCGTCTTCCAGCAGGTGGTAGTGCGTACATGGATGGCGGTAAAGGTTGGACGGATGAAGAAAAAGAAGTAGCGAATGCAGCAATTCAAGCTTGGAGAGAAATGAAGAAAAAGCAACAGGAGCAGCAGGACAAATAGAATTACGACAATAGAATTTAAGAGGTGAGATTTTGCAAAGCCTATTCGTTTTAATGTTTTTATTAGGTTTAATTGCCCTTACCGTATTTCTCTTTCTTGGAGTCTCAGCAGTCAAAAAGCAAAATGGTAAGGCTAAGAAACATTTTATTCTCACTGGAGCATTTATTGTGATGACTTGCGTTGGCGTTTTTGGCATTCGACTCTTCTCGGACAATCCAAGCACCAGTACAACAACAACTATAGATACTCCAACTGAGGCTGTAACGATAAATACTCAGCAAAATGTTGATTTGTCTCTGCCTGCACTCTTCAGTATGTCTACGGATGAGTTCAAAAATGAGTTTAACGCTATAGTTGGCAAATACAGATTAAACGATCTGGGAATTACGCAGTTTAAAATTGAAGACGCTCAAAAAAGCAACACTAAAACATTCCAGTATATTTTCAGTGATGATTTAAGTATGATGGGTACGCTAAATCCAGAGGATCAAATACAGCAGGTCATGCTTATAGGAACCGGTGGTTTCAGTGAACAAACTGGCGGAACACTCATGACAGCTATTGCCACACTAATCATGACAAGTAATAACGGATACACATATAACGATGCCCAGGACGTTATAAAAGATATTGGGCTACTCGATGGCGACATAAATTTGAATGATTTTGATGGAGCTACAGTTAGAAACGGATATAAATATCGATTCAAAATTCAAGACAATAACATTTCTACATTTGGTATCACTGCAGCTAAGTAATTATCTAAAGCCCTTCTGGGCTTTTCTTTTAAACCGAAAAGCGAACATATGTACTATTCTACAAGGGGAAATGGCACAATGCTTCCATATTATGAACCAACAGATACAGAACTGTTGATCTGCGATTTGTATCAAGTGTTTGGAATTAATCATCCGCATGAATTGGATATCGACTTAATTGCCTCCATATGGGGCGCGGATATCATTTACTACAATGGAAAACCAAAATCTCATTGGGAAGATTGGGGGAGCGTTATTTTTCTAAATAAAGATACTTCTCTCATACAACAACGGGCAGATTTCTTTCATGAGCTTGCTCACATCGTTCGTCACGAGGGCCACCAGGATGAACTTCCTAAGCTTTTTGTAGATCTTCAAGAGATCCAAGCATCGAACTTTAGATTAATGGCTTCTATGCCCTATTACCTTCTCCCTACGCCTTTAGATATGACCTGGGGTGAATATATAGGGCTTCTATCAGAAGAGTTCAGAGTGCCCATTGAGCTCGCTGCAGACCGTGCTGAACAAATCGCCTCCAGGTTACATGAAGAATATCACACCTACCGTGAAAATATTGAGATGATGAAAAGTAAAATTCAAATGGCCGTCTCTCTATTTCGTTCATCACAACCAAAGCAACCTTCAAACGAGTCAAGACGTCTTCTCCAACAATTAAAAAATCAAACTAGTTAAGTTGAGGAGCTGATCATATATGGCATCTTACACTAAGATCAAAGCAAATAATAAACAGGGATACAAGTGGATTTGCACACTGGAAGGTCCACCAGATCCGTTAACTGGGAAGCGAAAACAGATACCTCGAAGAGGTGATACTCAGAAGGAAGCATTCGCTCGTGCTCAAGCTGTGTATGATCAATTATCAAGAGGTGTTAATGCTAAAAAGAATAAGAGTTTAATATTTGAAGATGTGGCTGAAGAATGGTTTAGAGTTTATTCTAAAGGTAAGGTGAAAAAACGAAGTATTATAACCAGAGGAGTTGAAATCAAGAATTTAAACAAACACTTTGCAAAAAGAAAGATCTCTAGTATTACTCATAGAGATTTTCAAGAGTGTCTTTATCAGTTGTTTGAACAAGGATATTCTTTCAACACTATAAGCGGTTTGAAAACTACTGCGAACATGATCTTTAAATATGCAATTAAAAACAAGTACATTCTTGATAATCCAACTACGGATTCCATTATTCCTGTTAAGATGCTTACTGTAGCTGAAATAGAAAATAAGGATCAACTTGTTGAAGAAAAATATTTAGATCGAGTTGAGCTAATAAATTTTTTCAACGTCATAAATATTTATGGAATATACTTAGACAAAGAGATATTTAACCTTTTAGCATTCTCTGGATTTCGATCTGGTGAACTTTGTGCACTTAAATGGCCAGACATTGATTTTGAAGCAAATCATATTAGAATAACCAAAACCCTTCATGCAAAAAGCTTTATTGATTATGAACTAACACCACCAAAAACAACTTCGTCAATAAGAGTCGTACCCATAGACGAATCTATAATGCATATGTTAAAGGAGTTTCAGCAACAATCCAATAATAGTTATCTTCAACAAAAAAAATTGTATAAGCATTACCATGATGAGAACTTTGTTTTCAGAAAACCCGATGGTTATCCTATACATCAGAAGTACATCCTTACAAGAATGCAGCAACTTATGAAAAAGACAACTATAAAGAAACATGCTACACCTCATATTTTCAGACATACCTATATCAGCATGCTTGCTGAAGCAGGTGTTGATTTAAAAACGATTATGCAAAGAGTGGGTCATCGGGATGAAAAAATAACTCTCGGAATATATACTCACGTCACTCAGAAAATGCAAAATAATGCTGACCAAAAGTTAAAAAAACATTTTGCTGAAGTGTTAAATATGAGTGTGCTGCAGGAAATGTGATTTTTTTAGTTATTTTTTATAATAAGAAAGCCCCCTAATGGGGGCAAAACGTTGATGCAGCAGTGCTTTTTTGATCAGTTTTGATAACTAAGCGTACATCAAGTCCATAAACCCGCGTGTTACTTCTCCACCCTCAGTCTGCTCCGTTTCGATAACCTGGGCATTTTTGGCCATGCAAGCTTTGACCTCTTCCTCGGTTGTACAGCGGTTGGCATCGTCACATGTGTAGCATAATTGAAGCATGTATCTGGTTAACTCGTCCGCCTGCGTGAATTGAGCTTGTTCATTCGTTCTCATGTTCATCACTCCCATCTCTTCTTGAATTCAATATAACATCATTTGAAGGAATATATTGTGATTTATTTCACAATGTAATTCAAAAGAAAAGAAACCCGCAGGTTCCTCTTCTTACGCTATCGTTTTCCATCAAAATTTATAGTACTTTCCAGTGTACCCCACCGTCTACGGTTTGGAGTAAGAGTGATCGTTTGGCATCCGTATTTTCAACCAGAATCCAGCCTAGCTTCGAGGAAACCATCTGAAGCTTGACAATTTCCGGGTAGTCTTTGTGAATGCTTTCCAACACTTTACTCACCGGAAGTGCTTTCCATGTTTTACCGGCATCCTTGGTGTAATAGGTTTTTCCTTTTTGCATGGCCCAACCTTCTAAGGGGTTCAGGAATGAAGGAGCCAGATTGCGATTAATGCCCGTTTGTTTGTTCAGACTAAACGCTGACAAAGTCCAGCTCTGTCCACCATTTGTGGTAAAGAAGCCGTTGAATTTCGTGCTTTCTCCCTGTGAACAGGACATGGACATCCAGGCTCCCTGAGCTTCCCGTCCAAAAAATTGCGGCGAGCTGATATTAAAATTGCCACATCCGTTGAATTGGTCTCGGTCAAAGAACGACGGTCCCGACTTCCAATGTTCACCGCCATCCACTGTGACATACAGTTTCGGTGTACCGAACTCCAGCACTGTCAGGAACCCGTGGTTTGAATCGGAAAAGGTCATGCCTGTAGTATATCCCCGTGTCGGGATCTCCGCAGTGGACTGCTTGCCCTCAGCATCACTCGACGACATCTCATTCCAGGTAATACCGCCATCCTCGGTCAGATATAACTTCTTATCCTGTTTGCCAATGGACGTATCCGTCGTGGTCAGTATCCAGCCTTTCTCAGGAGATGCGAATGTGATGGCAGTCACCTTATCGGTCTTCGACAAAGAAGACAGGCTCCAACTCGCTCCCCCGTTGTTCGTGCGGAGGACCATCGTATCTGTTCCGCCCATTCCTTCACGAACGATCCAGCCATGTGTACTATCTACAAAATAAATGCTTTGTCCGTATTGCGGATTCGCCGGGAACTGTACATTCTCCGACGGGGAAATATTGGTCCAAGTGCTTCCCTGATCCTGAGTGTAATACAGACGCAAGGCGTTCCGCGTCACTCCCCAGGCTAATCCACCATTTCCATTAAGCAGCTGAAAATCGGTTAACCGGGTCTGAATTTGATATTTGGCTGTATCTGCAGATTGTGTACTGTTTGCCGGGGGAACCACAGTCAGTGTCTGGCCCGTATTCCCGTTATCTTCTTGCTCCTGCGGCGGCTTTGCTACCGGGGTCTGTCCCGAAGAATCCGTACAAGCTGCCAGCAAAGCGGCTATACCGATAGACAGCAATGCTGTCTGCGCGATTTTGATCCATTGCGAACGCAAGTGGTTTCCACCTCTCTCATCCAATAAGCAGGCGCGCATGCCTGTCCATTCAAGTTGTTTTTTACGATTCATCCAAATCCACTGCTCCTATTCTAACACAAACCATGTCGAAAAGGCTCATCTCCGCTCTTGGAAGCAGGAAGCGATCTGTATGCAGCTTTCATCCCTTCTGGGAATCACAAACCCTGTTTTCGACGAAATATACTGAAAATAGACAGGGAATGTGAAAAAGTTTATAGACTTTGCTCGCTTTTCGGACACGTATCCCTTAATATGGATGGAAGTATACCCCAAAAAGGAGAGGATATGAAAATGGTAAACAGTGCAGCGCTCAAACCAAGTCGTGTCGTTATTGTAGGCATGGGTGCGGTGGGAACAACAACGGGATACACGCTGATGTTAAGACAGCGTTCGTCCGAGTTGGTATTTGTGGATGTGAATCATGATAAGGCTACCGGCGAAATGCTGGATATGAACCACGGTCTCCCATTTACCGGAGGCGTGAAAGTATGGGCAGGCGATTATTCGGACTGCAAGGATGCAGACATCATCATCATTACTGCGGGTGCTTCCCAGAAACCGGGTGAGACTCGAATTGATCTGTTGAAGAAAAATGCAAGCATTTTCAAAGAAATCATTGAACGTATTACTGAGGTTAATTCCCATGGTATTTTGTTGATTGCCACGAATCCAGTAGATATTTTGTCCTATACCTCATGGAAACAAAGCGGCTGGCCGGCTTCCCGTGTCATTGGTTCAGGTACCTTACTGGATAGTGCGCGTTTCCGCTATCTTATTGGTAAAAACAAAGGCATTGATCCACGCAGCATTCACGCTCATATTATCGGGGAGCATGGTGATTCAGAAGTACCGGTATGGAGTCTTGCGAACGTTGCAGGTACGGATCTGGAGCTGGATGAAGAAACGCAGCAGGATATCTTTGACCGGACTAAAAATGCAGCTTATGAGATTATTAATGCCAAAGGAGCCACTTCCTATGCAATTGCGCTTGCATTGGACCGCATCGTCGCTGCCATTCTGGGTAACGAAGGTTCCGTACTGAACGTCTCCACATTGCTGGAAGATTACAATGGCGTATCGGATGTATATCTGGGTGTTCCATGTGTGGTCGATCGCAACGGCGTACGCGAGATTCTCCCACTTCCTTTGAATGATACGGAGAAAGTTGCTTTTCAGGCATCCGCGAACAAATTAAAGGAACAAATTGCCGGTTTGGAGTAATTCCAGTCGTTTACAGGGTAAGCCTTATTTCTGAAAAACAACTTTTATCAAGGTTGCATAGACAAGAGCCACAAGTTTCTTCTTTCAAAGAAGATGCTCGTGGCTCTTTGGTTTTATTATAAACAGAATGAGCGATATTATGGAAGATATACCTTATGGTAAGTATGAAATAAGAATCTTTTTATTAGTTTACATAATAAATATTCTGTATATTTTAAACCAAAACTATTTTCACACTAACATGCGAATTTTCATGAATGCAAACTGTAATGAATTTCAGTGACCTATTTTTGGTATAAATGGTGTCTGAACCTTAGAATCAACCAACATTGACGATATAAGCTCTCTATGATTCGTTATATTTCAGTTCTGAGTACATTGGCGCAAATAGCGTGTGCTAGGTTGACTAGGCAAAAAACGCTAATAAGGGCTGTCCACCGTCAGACTCATGACTTATGGACAACCCCGCTTTAAAATTAATACTATATAAGTAATTTCGTTGAATTTACAAGTGTATTGCCATCATACCTCAGCCTCAAACATCGGAAGTTTGACATCCAGCAGGGCCATCGCTTCCTCCTTCTCGCGGCTGGTTACGTGAGTGTATACCGTCGTGGTCTGGATGGACGAGTGACCAAGCAGTTCCTGAACGGTTCGCAGATCTGCACCGCGTCTGAGCATCATGGTCGCAAAAGAGTGACGCAGCTTATGACTGGAGTAATTCAAACGCTGATTGGACGGCGACTCTCGCTGGAAGCGTTCAAAGGTTTCGGTTGATATGAGCTGGATACTGCGAATCGATAAACGCTTTCCTTTCTGCGAGACGAATAATGCTTCTTCCTTCGCACGCCATGGTGACAAGCGCTCCTGGATCGCCTGGGACAACAGTTCAGCAACGGTCTCCGGTACAGGCAATGTTCGCCACTTCCGGCCCTTACCGAATACATCCAGCGTACGTCGTTCCGCATTATAGTCTTTGCAGTTCAAGGCATGAACCTCGCCAACACGCAATCCCATGTATCCCATCAGCAGAAAAACAGCCAGATTGCGTTTACGGTATTTGCCCCCGACAGATTGCAAAAATCGTTCCAGTCCACTTTCATCCAGAAAAACAGGGGCGCGGTTTTGTTCGGTTTTGGATTTCTTGATCCCGAAAGCCGGATTATTCGTCAACAATTCAAGCTCAATCAGTGACTTGTAGAAACAGTTTACCGCTGCGTGTTTCCGATTTCGCGTTGCATCACTGACTCCACGTTCCCGGGCTCGGGACAGGAAGGATAATACATGAAGCTTTTTAACCTGATCCAGTGACTTTCCATGAATAGATTCGAGAAATTCTGCAACGTCACCCGTGTATGATTTTACCGTATGTCCTGTATACCCGGCATCCTTCATCCAGATGTGAAAAGCTTCAAGCTCGTCCGCATATTGCTCCTGAATCTCCTCGGTTATCATCTGTCTACGTCACCTCGATTCGGTTCTTTAAAATTGACTAAGATTATTTACACGGAGACTACGATGACAGAACAACCTTTCAATCGCTGTTATCCCCAGATTTTTCTGATTCCCTTTTCTAAAGGGGAAAATCCGTGGATAAAGGCGAAGCGTATGCTTCCGAAGTAGCTTTCTTGCAGAAAGCTTTTAGCTTCGCTTTTTCAGGTTCTTTCTGTCCTCTCCGTTATCGTGTAAATGATTAGTTCAATTTATATATTTATAATAAAGCAGTGCTCCTACGCTTCATCCACAATGACAACGTCAATCAGCGGAATGATCGCTTCGGGTTTGCCCTGACTACGGGTAAGTACAAACGATGGCAATGGATTCTCGTGCAGCCCATTCACGGATTCACAGATCTGAGTGTACAGATCCATATGCAACGTCTCGCCTTCACCTGCCACATCAATGACAGGCCAATCGTTTTGAAGGCAGGCAGGCCAGTAAGCTAGCTCATTCGCAGGTACGATACTTAATTTCTGAATGGACGGATCAAGATGGTAAATCCCTTGCCGTTCAGGTTCATCGCCCAGCTTATCCACGGCAAGTATTCGAGAAGATTGCTCATCTGGTGCAGAATAGAGTGAATAACACCACGGAGTCACGCCCCAGGCGATCGCCATCAGCCCCTCTTCCAGCAAAGTATCCGACAGGTTTCCTTCAGCAAATTGTTCGATCAGATTATGGTTACCCGGTCCCATCAGTTCCTCTACACGTTCAGCGAGTCGAGGCAGGTCAGCGAGAATGAATCCTCCTCTGCCGTAGGAGTCAAACACATGATGGTTTCTGCTCCACACAGCTTGAGATGGTGAACTCAACGACGCTGCTTCTGCCGGGAAAAGCGATATATCTACGGTAATCACCTGCGCATACTTAACCATTGCAAGTTGTTCAGGTTCGAGCGCGCCTTCAGCAATACGTGGTGTTTTCATATGCAGAGAGATTCGAAGTTCGTATTCCCCTTCTATAAATGCTGACCAACCAAAATCAACAGGATGTTCAAAGCCTTCAATAGAAGCAATGGAGATCGAGCTATCCGGTTTCAGGTTAACAACATACTGCACGTATGCTAGCTCCTGACCATAGATGATATTGGCATCCTGACGATTGACGGGTGAATCCAACTGTTGTGCGATGACAGATACTTTACGTCCATCCTTCAGAAGGCACTGCGGATCAATATCCAACTGTAAGGTTTGTGAATCCTCTAATTGTGAAACAAGCAATTGTGCATCTGCAAGTACGGCTGAGTCAGCCAGCGCAAATCCAAAAGCTGCATTTTGATGATCTGAATTCGTATGTAATGGTGTGTTCATGATACATCCCCTCTCTTATGTCTGATGGCATGTCACATCCCCAAATATATTTCATATTTGGCTTAGCCGCAACCCCGGCCCCTTGATTAAGTTCGTCACGCCCCTTATTACTTACCCATATATGAAGAAAATTCCAACCTTCCCCTGCTGTTATCCCCCTTTATCTTGCTATATAAAAAATCCCCATCCCGCTTCGCCTAAGCGATACGAAATGAGGAGAATTGAAGACGTTCTCAACTAATCTATTTATCCTTCGCTCTGAAAGCACTGGAGATCCGGCGTGCCGGATTCAGATGACTGTAATGCCGTCCATAGGCAAAGTAGATGATCAATCCGATAATCAACCAAGCAAAAAACGTAATCCATGTCAGAGCCGCAAGGCGTGTCATCAAGTATACACAACCCAAGGCACTCAGAATCGGAATCAGTGGCACAAGTGGAACGCGGAAGCCGCGTTTGAGATCAGGGTTATTTTTACGCAACACAACAATGCCCAGACTTACAACTGCAAAAGCAAACAATGTTCCGATGTTCGTAAGCTCCGCCAGATGTCCCAACGAGATGAACCCGGAGAACAAAGCCACGATAATGCCCGCAACCCATGTCCCTACAGCTGGTGTCTGACTTTTGCCACTAACCTTGGAGAAGACCGGCGACAGCAGTCCGTCACGAGACATGGAATAGAGCAGACGTGTCTGACCATACATCATGACAAGCAATACGGTCGTAATGCCGGCAATCGCTCCAAGAGATACACTCCAGGACAATCCCTTCAATTGAACAAATTCAAATGCAAACGCAACCGGATCACTTACATTCAACATGTTATACGGCACGATCCCTGTGAGGATCAATGATACAACGATGTAGAGAACAGTACAGATCGCCAGTGACGAAATAATTCCAATCGGCAAATCCCGTTGTGGCCGCTTAACCTCTTCTGCCGCTGTGGAGACCGCATCAAATCCGATGTAAGCAAAGAATACAGTTGCTGCTCCAGCTGTTACACCTGAGATACCAAAAGGCAAAAATGGCTGCCAGTTGGTTGGCTCTACATAGAAAACACCTACACCAATGAAGATCAGCACAACAATAATTTTAATCGCTACCATGATGCCGTTCGCACGAGCCGCCTCCTTTACCCCGCGAGTGAGCAGGAAAGTAATGATTAACGTAATGACCGCAGCCGTGATGTCAAAATAGGTTCCTTTTTCCGGGCTGAACGCACTCGTAAGTGCATGGGGTAACTCCAATCCGAATCCGGACAATAACGTCTGGAAATATCCCGACCACCCGCTGGCTACCGCCGCACTCGCAAAACCATATTCCAATATCAGATCCCATCCCAGAATCCAGGCAATCACTTCTCCAAAAGCCGTATAGCTATACGTGTACGCACTACCCGATGCCGGTATGCTTGAGGCAAATTCCGAGTAACACAATGCAGCGAATGCACATATGATACCTGCCAGCAAAAATGACAGTACAAGGCCCGGGCCAGCATACGTGGCGGCAGCTACACCGGTCAGCACAAAAATCCCGGTACCAATAATGGCACCCACCCCAAGTGTGGTTAAGTCCAATGGACCGAGCGCCCGTTTCAATGCACTGCTGTTATCGCCCTCGGAGGCAATTGGTTTTTTACGAAATAATGAAGATCGATGTTCGTTCTCACGCATAGTCATGTTCCTCTCGTCATGAATCTTGAATGTGCTATATGTGCTATGGATGTAGCAGAGATTGGATGGCTTCCCATCTGTTCTATGAAAAAGTCATTTGTTCTATCTTATTGATCACCTATAAAAACCTATCGAATTCTACACGTTATCGCGTTGCTTGGTTAAATTTATTTTTGGAGATCACTTATTTTGTTCTTTTTTCGCGAAAATTATCATGATCTATTGCACGTGGTTAAATATGAAAATCGATTTAAAACAAAACTGCGTATAATTTATATTATGCGCAGTTTTTTAATGATCTTTTTCCGAACTGAAATATTACACTATGGTTGTTACATGCACTTTGGCAAATGAAGGACCTTTTCGCTTTTTTTCGCTGTCTGTTCCTTGCTAATTCTGTCTTATTCCTCGGTAAAAGGGTATATTAAAGAGCCGTATATCCCTATACGGCCCTTCATCATTTAAAAACATATAAATCTATGATATAGAGGCTAAACCTCATTCATTTCACCGTGCTTCATTAACACTTAAGAAAATATAATTCGCTCTGCATCCGACATCCGATACTGGGATAGTAAATATTCCTTGCTTACCAACGCTTTACGACGAACCTCGTTCAGATCGACATGCAGCAGCTTGCCTGCACGCTTCACTGGCCGGCCGGCTACAAATACCGTATCCACATTCGACGGATTTGCAAATTGAACGACGGCTCCAACCGGATCATGTACCGGGAACAAGTTAAGGTCGGTGGTACGAATCATGATCAGATCTGCCTCTTTACCAGGCGCAAGTGAGCCAATCTTGCGCTCAAGTCCCAGAGCCTGTGCCCCAGCAGACGTAGCAAATCTTAGAACTTGGCTGGACTGAAGGTTCAACTCCCCCGGCATTTCGCCCTCTCGCAAAAGCTGTTCATTCATTCTGGATCGCTCTGCCTGAAGTGCGAATTTCATCTGTGAGAACATATCCCCGCCCGTTGATGTTACAACGTCGACTCCAAGCGTTGGGGTTCCCCCATGTTCTAGGAAATAACCCGTTGCCGGATACCCATGCCCCATCATCATCTCCACTTCCGGTGTGACAGACAGTGAGGCACCGCTATCGGCCAGCATTTTATACTCATCCGTGTCCATCGTGTTTCCATGGACTATATTCACACCTGGACTCAGTAAACCAGCCTCATACAATTTACTCACCGAACGATCTACAGAGCCCCAGCTGCCGAATCCAACATGCATTGAACATATCGCATCCAGCTCCTGAGCCAGCTGAATTTCTTTTACCGTGGTATCCCATTGGCTGAACTCCGGACCGCGAATAGCAAGACCGAACGTAAGCAACTGATCCCGTGAAGAAAAATATTGTTCCTTGATCCTTCTCACATCATTTGAATAAGTCAGCTGGCTCTCCCTGTTCCAGTAAGGGGTCTCACCAGGCACACCATACGCGAAAACGGACCGGATACCCGCATCCTGAAGTCCACGAATCAATTCATCCGTGTGCTCCGGGGAATACGGCATACTCCAGTCAAGCACCGTAGTCACTCCCGCGTTAAGCGCTTCCAAAGAACCCAGAAGATTGGCGATGTAGCTGTCTTGTGGCCGGAGTTTACTTCCCATCGCCCCATAATAGAGATTTTGCAGATAGACCGGCAGTGACCAGTTAGTCCCTGCTGTTTTTACAAGCGACTCCCACATATGCCGATGTGTATCCACGAAACCAGGGAGTATGATCATCTCCGATGCATCGAATACTTCCGCTTCCGTACAACTCAGGTCGGGCTGAATGGCAGTAATAAGAGAATCCTCAATTAGAACGTCCGCCCTCTTATACTGACCCACCGACGAATCCATAGACAGTACACAACCGTTCTTCAGTAGATAACTTGTCCCCACAAGACACATCTCCAATCATTGTTTTTTGTTGGATATACGCTTGAAATACAGTTATTGATCTTCACCTGAATAACCAGCTGAAATATTTTAAGTACATATACATTATATAGAAACTAATGGAAATATTCAATTTATGGAGTGAGATATTTCCATTTCAAGCATGCTTCTGGTTCAACTCAAGTATTTTCGTTGCTTAACGAACAAAAAACCTTACTTTCTGGTGCATCATCTTACTCCTTCTGCGGATCCACCTTCTTTTTTGCCCGGAACCTTCTAACCTTCATCAAATTGCCGCACATCTTGTCATCACAATATTTCTGGGTGCGACTGCGCGTATCATCATAGAAAATCCAGCGGCAATCCGAATTATCACAGATTCGTATCCTCCCTCCACCCCCTTTAACCAGTGTATTGGCAAAATCAGCTGCGACTTCAGCCACTACCTGCTGCCAATGAGCCCAGACTGGAATCAGCGAAAGTTTGAGCCCCTCATCTATTTCAGAATTCAGTCTTCTGGTGACTTGACCTTCACTCATCATGGCATTAAGCCATTCTAAGTCTTTATCCATCAATGAGTCTCCAGCAGATAAACGAATTGCAAGAAGTTGCAATTCATTTCTGAAGTTTCTCAATGTTCTCTCATCTTCAGGAGATGCTGGCACAGGTGCGCTCATTTCCCATTCATCCAGAAAACGTTGCTGCCACTCCTTTTTGCCCAGTCTGTCCTCCGAACGATCCCCGCCACGCCAGTCATGATAATCACTATTCACAAAATCAGTCCATAGTCTGTCCATACATACCTCCGCTAAAATGTAACCATCTAAATTTAAAAAAATAGTTACATTCAATCCGATTTGAGTTATATTAATTGTAACCACATTTAAGCATTTTAGCTAGTTACACGAAATTCATTTTAGGGAGGAAAAATCAATGACTACAACGGCAAAAGATCTATTGCTTATTCAGAAAGATGACACTTGGGATCAGTGTAATTGGATTGTGCCTTTGTCCAAGGCGCTCGAAGGACTTACTGCAGAACAGGCAGCCTGGGTTCCATCATCCGGTGGATTAAGCATCTGGCAGTTGGTTAACCATATGTATTATTACAACCATCGGTTGTTGAGTCGTATGCAGGGTAGAACACCTTCCGAAGCACCTGCCGAAAATAATGAATCCACCTTCGGAAGTTCCGGGGACCCTTCTGATACCGATGGCTGGAGTACTCTTATGCATAATACAATTCAATTAGCCGGACAGTTTCGGGAACAGATCGCTTCATTAGAAGAATCTGATCTCGAAGCCCCTTACATGGATTCCGATGCAAAATGGGCACATCAACTTGCCCGCTGGGTCCTTCACGATGCCTATCATGCAGGCCAGATTGTACTACTGCGCAGACAACAGGGAAGCTGGAAAATCATATTCTAAAAAAACACTTGAACTGCTAGCGCTTACAGGAATAAGATGAACTTATTAATGTTACAGCTTGTTCAATACACAATCTAATTGAATAGGATCTTCGGGGTAGGGTGCAATTCCCGACCGGCGGTGATGTTCTTATAGAACCAGCCCGCGACTCGCTGTTTGACCAGGCTTTGGATATTCAGCGACTGACTTGGTGTGATTCCAAGGCCGACGGTACAGTCCGGATGAGAGAAGATCAACACATTGACATGCCATTCCGGGAAGTCTTATTTCCTTACGGCATGTCCATGATTGAGCCCCCGTTTATTTGGTGTATACCAAAACGGGGGCTTTTGTCGATTTTGCCAACTGAAGATTCCGTGTTCTGACGAAGGAGTCCTGAATATGGAAAAGACCCAATCTGCATCAACGGTTTATCGCAAGGAACGAAGTAATACCGGATTCTGGCTGGTTGTTCTCGGCGCTGCCCTTTGGGGTGTAGATCCGTTATTCCGCATTATTTTGCTCAAAACGATGACATCCACTCAGATAGTGCTTGTGGAACATATTATTGTCAGCCTCGTGGCAATCCCCGTGCTGTGGAAGTTTCGGGCAGATCTGAAAAACCTGCGTGCACGCCACTGGATTGCCGTGATTTTTATCTCCTGGGGCGGATCAGCTCTCGCCACGGTATTGTTTACACTTGCGCTTACACATAACGATCCCAACACCGTCTTGTTGTTGCAAAAGATGCAGCCGCTATTTGCGATCGTTCTGGCAAAGCTGCTGTTGAAGGAAACATTACCTCGTCGTTTTGGTGGACTGTTTATCATTGCACTTGCAGGAACATATCTGCTGACGTTCGGATTCACCCTTCCCCTTGGGAACTGGGATAACTGGGTTCATGCCGGCAGTTTGCTATCGCTGGGCGCTGCTGCCTTATGGGGAGGTTCAACCGTTATGGGCCGGCTGATGCTGGGGCAAACCCGTTATGAAACGGTCACCTCCCTGCGCTTTGTCGTTGCCTTGCCATTGCTGATCTTTATGACATGGAACGAGGGTGCTGCGTGGACCCTCCCTTCCGGAACAGGCGAACAGGCCGCTGTAGCACTCAATATTCTGGGTCAAGCATTGTTACCAGGATTACTGAGTCTGCTGTTATATTACAAAGGGCTGTCCTCCACCAAAGCCTCTGTCGCCACGCTCGCGGAACTAAGCTTCCCGATGGCCGGAGTGCTGGTCAACTGGATTGCTTTCCGTACATTGATTACCTGGGAGCAATTGGTTGGATTTATCCTCATCTGGATTGCACTGTTCGCCATCTCCAAACAACAGGAACGCTCATCGACTATTTCTGATGCTGCACCAAAGCTTCGTACAGAGTGAATGCATGTTATCCACAATATAAATATAGTAAAAGTTAATGTCAAAAGCACTGGTCGTCCGAATGGATGACCAGTGCTTTTCGATATATGCGTATAAGAACTAATCTCTGATTCTATTTTCATGTATGCTTTTATCGACTGCGATGGTACGATGAGATATGGATAATATAGATGAATTATATTCAGAGAGGAACGATCATCATGTCTTCATTTTCATATACTTCCTATGATGCCGTAGGTTTGGCAGAACTGATTCGATCCCGAGAGGTTTCCCCCGTTGAATTACTGGAAGCGGCATTTGCACGCATGGAAGAAGTAAATCCTCAGGTTAATGCGGTGGTCCGTACATATGAGACACGTGCACGTCAGGAAGCAGGCCTCGTTCGACCGGGTGAACAACCATTCGCCGGCGTCCCCCTGCTCTTGAAAGATATTTCCCAATCGCTCGAGGGCGAAATCCTGACCTCAGGCTCCCGATTGTTCAGCAAGCATCGCTCAATCCGCAATTCGAATTATGTCACTCGACTACGTGAAGCAGGATTTATCATCATTGGACACACCAATACGCCGGAGTTTGGCTTAAAAAATATTACCGAACCTCGCCTGCACGGCCCAAGTCGGAATCCCTGGAATATCCATCACTCACCCGGTGGTTCAAGCGGGGGTGCCGCTGCTGCTGTAGCTTCAGGCATTGTTCCGCTTGCCGGAGCCAGTGACGGGGGCGGTTCGATCCGCATTCCCGCTTCATTCAGCGGGTTGTTTGGACTGAAGCCCACCCGTGGGCGCACTCCCGTCGGCCCTGGTGTTGGCCGTCAATGGCAGGGTGCATCTATTGACTTTGCCTTATCCCGTTCTGTTCGGGACAGTGCTGCCCTGCTTGATACGCTGCAAGTCATTCAAGCGGAGGCAGCGTTTCATACTCCTCTCTTCCCAGGGAGCTACCTTGCTGACATGAACTATCCACATCAACGTAAACTGAAGATTGCATATACGACCGATTCACCGGTAGGCACACCTGTTAGTGAAGAAGCCAAAGAAGCAGTCTACAAGCTTATTCGCTGGCTGGAAAAACAAGGTCATCATGTTGAAGAAATGCTTAGTCCGGTCAATGGAGTCAAGCTGATGGAGAACTATTACATGATGAATAGCGGCGAAATGGCTGCGATGATATCTTCCATGGAACGATCCATGGGCAGAGCACTAACAGCGAATGACATGGAAATTGAATCCTGGGTTCTGGCTGAAGCCGGCAAAAAAGTATCTGCTGCGGAATTCGTGCACAGTCTTGCCGAATGGGATGTTGCTGCAGCTCAAATGTCCACGTTGTTCGAGCGATATGATTTCTTTGTGACACCCGTCAATGCTTTTCCTGCGCCCAAGGTCGGCGAATTGACGCCTCATGACGAACAGATTCAGAACCTGATGCGTATCAGTGAATTAAACCATATCGAGCAGCAGCAGTTAATATACGAGATGTTTGAGCCCAGTCTAACGTATACACCGTTCACTCAACTTGCCAATCTTACAGGACAACCAGCTATGAGTGTGCCACTGCACACAACTTCAGAAGGCTTGCCTATGGGGGTTCAAGTAATGGCAACCAAAGGACGTGAGGATTGGCTGCTCCATCTGGCTGGACAGCTGGAAGCCTCAGAGCTTTGGATCGGGATGAATGGAAATCCGTTGTTCCCGGCATAAATATGCAATAGATCTCGCCAGCAGACGTATACTGCTGGCTTGTTCTATTTTTTAGGTGATGAAAGAAATAGATCTATACCAATTTAGTTTACATAATAATTATGACGTTAATAAATAAATCACCTTCGTATCTTTTCGATCCTCCGTATAAGATCTCGGGACAAAGGAAACTATAATTCAGTGCAAAATTAACCTGATGGAGGGATCAATTATGGGTATTCTTAGTGGTAACCCCAAAAATGAGCCTATGCATTATGGAGAAATCTATAGTGTGTGGCAATGTTCCATGGTAGCCAAAGGGGCTGTATCTTGTTACCAAGCCTTCATGAACCATGCCGGAGATAAAGACTTGAAAAAAATTCTAGATGACCTGCTCGATCAGGCCAAACTCGAAATTAAAGAATGCGATGCACTATTAACCGAGAATGGCATAGCTCCAGCACCAACGCTTCCAGAAAGACCACCTGTAAAGTTGGAAGATATTCCAGCTGGCGCAAGATTCACGGATCCAGGGATTGCTGCAAAAGTAGCTGCAGATACAGCGCTGGGCCTGGTTGCTGCAAGCCAAACGATGGGTCAGTCTATCAGAGAAGATATTGGTGCTCTATTCGCCAAATACCATGCAACCAAAACGGCCTTAGGTGTCCGAATTCTTCAATTGACCAAAGAAAAAGGCTGGCTCATTCCCCCGCCGCTTCAAGTTAAACGGCCGGACGCGGAGTAACTAATCTGGCGGCGTCTAACCATTTTGTAGTGAATTTGTGAGACCAAGAAAGAGAATCATTAAATTCTCCTTCTTGGTCTTTTTGTTATCTTTTCTGTTTAACTTCCTATGATTAGGTTAATTAAATTTTGAATTTAATAGACATTCATATGGAGGGATTTACATGTTTCGACATCAGAAAGAGCTGCAATTTGAAGTCAAAGTAGATCGTCCCGATCCCATGTTTGCACGCCAGGTTCAAGAAGTATTGGGAGGACAATTTGGTGAAATGACAGTCATGATGCAGTACCTTTTTCAAGGATTCAATTGTCGGGGTGAGGAAAAATATAAAGATATGCTCATGGATATTGGTACCGAAGAAATTGGTCATGTCGAGATGCTCTGCTCATTGATTAGCCAGTTACTCGATGGTGCTACACCTGCCGAACAGCAGAAAGCCGCTGAAGATCCTGTGACTGCTGCAATTATGGGTGGAATTAATCCGCAACATCTGCTGGTCAGTGGTCTTGGCGGTTTACCTACCAACTCCAACGGTGTTCCGTGGAATGGAGCTTATATCGTGGCAAGCGGTAATTTGCTTGCAGACATGCGCTCTAACCTTCATGCCGAAAGTCAGGGCCGCCTTCAGGTAGCCAGACTGTACCATATGACAACCGATGAAGGCGTTCGAGCAACTTTCCGTAAAATGTTGGCACGCGACCGTTACCACCAGTATCAATGGATGGCAGCCATTCAAGAACTGGAGGAAAAGAACGGAGTCGTTGTTCCAGCTTCCTTCCCTCCTGAGGCAGAGCAGGAATCTCAGCCTCAGGCCTATGAGTTCTGGAATTTATCCGAGGGAACAGAATCCAGTGAAGGGTTATGGGCGACAGGAAGTGCTCCTGATGGAAGCGGTGACTATGTATATACCTCGAATCCTGTCCCTAAGGGACAAATTCCTGACCCTATGATCCCTGCTACCGAACTTCACCATGATCTGGATGGGAAATCAAGTGATAAATAGTTCAGCAAAATGCTGATTTTTATATACTTAACCCTCATTTCGTTGCATGATCTGGAGAAATCAGATACGACGTTGAAATTGCAGGGTGACAACTAAATTGGTTGTAATACGAAGAATCAAAGTTAACAAAACGAGTAGCCATCCTTGAAAGGATGGACTACTCGTTTTGTATGTGTTCACTTCAACTTTTTCAACTTTCGAGCAACGAGATTAGTCTTTGAAGGAGAACAGGCTCTTCCTTGCGGAATTCCTCCAATCGGAGCCTTACCTTCGCAAACACGGCTTTGTCTTCACGAATTTCATGACGGATGTATTGATCCCTCAGCTTCATTGCCCTGGTGGTTATATCCTGATAACCATTCACCAGTTTTTCGTCGTAAGGGATCATCCCCCCATCGACCAAGTAGGCAATCCGTTCCCGCATCATTTTTTTGTGCTCCCAGAGCACATGAAGATGCCTGACATCGTTACGGTCACCAAGCCGAGGATCATTGCTCTCTACCGCATCATAGTACATTTGCAGATAGTCGTAGACGTTAATTCCAAAAGCCTGTTCGTCGTCAGGGTTGTAATTAATGCGATTCAGATGGGTCTCTCCGTTCAGATAGTCATGCAGCTGGTCGAGTGCTACGATTTTATCGAAAGGATAAGGAGAATGCGGCTCGTATTTGTAAAAATAAGTGTGATGATCCGAGGTGAGTCCCTCTCTCAGCAGATGTCTCATGGAATGGACAGCATCCAAAAACTCTGTGTACGGAATCTGTACATTGCGGTAAACTCCCGTATGGTCAAACATGGAAGCATCAAAAATGCGTTTGTCCCCATCGAAACCGTACAGAAAAAGGTGATGAGGAAACGCTTCTTTTTGGTAGGCCGCAGCTGGCGATAATCTGGACTCGTCCAAAAATACGATGCAATAATAGCCGCTTCGAATCTGATCTTCAAAAAATGGGGGCCAGGCGTCCAGTGCCAAGTGCTCCAGAATCGTATAATTGACGGAGCATGTGAGCAGAAACGGATTATTGAAATTCAGTTCGTTGGGCTGGCCCCGGAAAAAATCGATATAAAACTGTCTTCCATCCTCCAGAAAGGTTTTCTTGCAGGACAACTGAATGAAATTGCTGTAATACCAAGGATTCGTTTCCTCATGTGCACTGGTAATCGAAAGCGTGTAAGCCCACCGCAAAAAACCCTTAAGCGGCGGATTCAACACGGGAAGCTGAACAGCATTCATCCTTTCTCCCCCTTCTGATATCTGAGTCTTTGCCTGGATACTTCACCTTACGTCCGAGCATCCGACTTAACTGCTTGCACTACTATATCCCTTCACAGCCTGTTTCCAGAGCACACGTATAACTGTGAAAAGTAGAAGCGAACCGACCAGCGCCAGACCTGTATAGAGCCAGCTGAGCTGTCCCAGCAGGAACATCGGTCCGAAATTGGTAATCAGGAACAGCGGAATGACGAAGGTACCGATCCGCCGGACCCAAGTTGGGTATATGGCCATTGGAAAATTGTTGGCGTCCCAGGCGGAATGGGCGATCTCCGATGCAGAACCCGTCTGAACGAACCGAAATGACAGCAATGCAGGGATAATCATTAGACAATATGTGATGATAATGGAGACGAATAACAGCAGCATAAACCCGGTAAGCTGGAGAAACGTCAGAGGTATATCCATCGCATGCCAGCCAATGCCAATCATGACGAAACCAACCAACACATCAGGGATTGGCAGTGCCAGATCGACATAACGCAGGGAAGCCATAAATTGAAGAGAAACCGGCTTCGTTAGCATTAAATCCAGTGATCCGTCCTTGATATATTCTGGAATTTTCGTGAAATTGGTAAAAAACAGTCCCACATACATTCCAGTCACCACAGTGTGCATGCCAATAAAGAGAAGCAGCCCTTCCGGCGGTATGCCATCGACGTGAAGATCGGTGCGGAACACAACGAGCACATATAACAGTTTGGCGAGCAGGTAGACGGACTCCACGAGCAGGCTCATCATGAAATTGCCCCGAAACTCCATCTGGGCAATGAGACAATTTTTGATGAACATGCCATACAAATGTGCGTATTTTCTCATGACTCTAAACATATGGAATATCCGCTACCCCCCAACCGCTGAATATTTCTTCATGGATATTCGCCATGTTAGACGGGATAGCCATAAGAACAGGAGTATCCACCCGCACTGGATGAGCAATCCTTGATACATCGCCGCCACTTCTGTTTTGCCGCTGAGGACATTGACCGGGAAATAAATGGTATATGGAAACGGCGTATATTGGAGTGCGTCCACAATCGAATCCCCGAAAATCTCCAACGGAAACATGCCTCCGCTCAGAATATTCACAAGCAGACTCGTAATGACGAAAAAATAAGAGATTTCGTTGAGATAAAAAGCACTTGCACAGATGCAGTAGGCAATCAGGAAATTGAGCAAAAGCGCCCCCGACAACGTAACGACGAACAAGATCAGCCGTATGACCTGGAACTCAAGCACACCATCAGCAGATGATAACCAGATAATCCCAATGAGCAGCACAGCTGTAACGCCATAATAGATTGCCTTCTGTCCGAAAAAGGATACTAGCCGATATCCGAAGTAACTAACCGGTTTGATCAAATACTTGTTGAGGCCGCCATTCTTGATATCGTCGACAATCTGGTGCTCGAACTGGGTAGCGATCAGCTTGGATACCAAACCCGCCAAGATCGTATACAATATGATCTGATGATATGAGTACGAGAATAGCGCCGTTTCGCCGGAATGTTGGTATACCGCTGTCCATATAAAATACTGAACAAGAATCGGAAAAACGGCTCCGAGAAGACCGAGAAAGAAGTGAAATCGGTATTCCATGGAATGCTGCACCCCCATCGAAAATACAGCCATGTACAATTTACGCCCATTCATCCGACGGATTCCTTTTGGTAGAGCATCGAGATACTCTCCTCGATCGGCACGTCCTCAATCGTCCAGTCAACGATCGGAAACGAATCGAGCACAGCGCGTGACACTTCTTTTAGCCGGTGTTTGGGCAGCTCGAGAACAACGCTGTAGTCATCTGCGCTGATCATTTTCCCGAATTTGGCCAGCCGCTGCTCGGCAACCGGCTCTGAGAACTGCAGCTTTACTATTTTGTGCTCGCCAAACAGATCGTTAATCTTATGAAGATCTCCGTCATACAGAAGACTTCCTTCGTTAATGATGATTGTTCGCTTGCACAGGTCCTCTACGTCCTTCATGTAGTGGCTCGTCAGCAGGATCGTGGCGCCAAACTGCTCATTATAGTATTTCAGAAATTCCCGGACCCTCTTCTGAGAGGGGAAATCCAGGCCGATCGTCGGCTCGTCAAGATACAGCAGCTTTGGTCGGTGGATCAGTGCGGCGATTAACTCCATTTTCATACGTTCACCCAAGGATAGTCTACGGACCTGAACATCCAGCAGGTCTTGCACGTCCAGCATTTCCGATAGCTCGGCAAGACTTCGACGGTAGAGATCATCCTCGACGTCATATATACATTTGTTCAAATAAATCGAATCGCTGGCGGGAAGGTCCCACCAAAGCTGATTTTTCTGACCCATCACAATGGAGAACAGCCGTTTGAATTCATTCTTACGCTCCCATGGCACATAGCCAAGTACGTCAGCATCTCCGCTTGTGGGATATAGAATGCCTGATAACATTTTGAGTGTTGTGGTTTTACCTGCACCGTTCGGACCCAGAAATCCAACGCACTCTCCGGGACCAATATCAAAGGAAACGGACTTAACCGCTTCCTTCACAAGTGATTTGCGAGCAAACAGGTTTTTCAGTGAATGTTTGAGTCCTGCTTCTTTCCGGTAATATATGAACGATTTGTGCAGTTCCCGTACACGGATAAAGTCCATCCCCGCTCCTCCTAAATGATTGCATGTTTTCCCTTAGTGGCGGCTTAAAGTTAAAGCGATTAAACTCCGTTGTTATATAAAAGCACGCATTTGGAGCAAATCGGTGTCAGGCCGCAGGCCAGAACCTCGCGCTGTTTGCGCAGATCTTCTCCGTGGAAAATATCAGCCACACTTTCTTCGTATAAATTACCGACACTGAATTCCGGGAAAAATTTGCATGGATTGACCTTGCCGTCTGGCATCACGTCCATCCGATTCGAGATCGAGAAACACTTGGTCCGATTCATGGCTGGCTTTTCGCTACCCCGGATAAAACCTTCAACCTCATCGGGCTCCAGCGCAGGCTGATAGCGGATACGTACATTCCACACCCGTGAATTGACTCGTTTAAATTCCTCGATCAGCGTGTCGAAACGGTCCGGCGAGATGTGGAACGTGAAAGAGTGCCAGCTGTTCTTGTGGTCGCTCGCAAAGCGGGAGGCCAGGTGCGGAAAGTGGGCATCAAAATAGGTGTCCATTTTTTCTGCCGTTTCGGAAGGAATGTACCAGGGGAAGCAGAAGTACACGGAGTCAACACCCATCTCTTCAAAGAATTCCATCAAGCTATACAGCTGATCGACCATCTGATCATTTACGGTCAGAGCTACGGACACTTTGCCTTTGTACAAACCCTGCTTTTGCAGATCCAACAGCAGCTTTATCGCGTGAATCACTTTTTTGAATGTGCCTTTGCCCCGGATCGCGTCATTCTCCTTCTCGAAGCCTTCCAGGCTGACCAGCATGACTAAATTCTTAGACATTTTCAAGATGGAATCCAGCTTTTGCTCAATGAGAATCGCGTTTGTACATATGGTCGTATGCCGGTCTTCCTTAGCCAGAAGTTCTGCCAGTTCATCGAACTTGGAGTAAAATAGCGGTTCTCCGCCCCACAGAAACACACGCGATTTGCGTTCTCTCGTTTCGGCCAACAGTTTCTCCACGACGGGAATCTCGATTTCGTCTCTCTTCACTTCACTGGCAAAGCCGTGATGGAAGCCATCTGGATTCCATTCAAAGCAATGCTTGCATCGCAGGTTACAGCCGTTATTAAGCTTAATTCCGATCTCATAGGGCACGGGTGCGGCATACGTCGGGTCCTCCCGGCGTTTCCTTCCCGTTTCCGCGAGTGGAACGAGGGTTCTTTTCATATTTTGGAATGTCAGCTTATCAAACGTAACTGCTGTTTTCGGCTGCATACGTTTTCCTCCCCAAATGATTGATTTTTGATCGCTGCTTCAGCAAACGTCTGTACATTTCTTCGAGATGTTGTTCCGAGTAATCCAGTGCTTTCCATTCCGCGAATCGGATACCGAAACCACAGGACTCCCAATAGTTTGAATTCTGAAGCTCATGGTCGCCGAACGGCTCTAACATGACAAAAGGAATTCCGTAGGACAACGAGTCGTTGAGTGTCGCTCCTCCCGGCTTGCTGATAATGGCAGCACAATTGCGCATCAGGTCCGTGTAAACCGAGTAATCACGGAGCGGAACTGTCCGAAGAATGCTATTTTCACGCACATATTGGTTCATTGGCGGGAACGAATGCTGCCCTTGGGCATTCCGGCTCCACGGACTCCATGAAGCATCAGTCCCAAAGTAGCGTGTACTCCCATCATTCTCCTCCACCTCGGAAGGATCGTAGACAATCACATCCAGCAGGTAACCGAGTTGTCGAAGCTCTGAAATTGTTGCTGCATACGTCCCGATCCCCCAGCCACCGCCATGGATCAGAATGCGTCCCGTACGCTGCGGATAAGGCAGGAGTCCTCTTTCATCTGAGGCAATATAGGAGTCCGGAGAAAACCTTGAAGGCTCGTAAAGCCAGACGTTATCGTAGTCCGGATACAAGGACTTGTGTACTTTAAACGAAGGTGTATCGCACGCATCCAAACGAATCAGTTGAATATCCAAAGGGGTTTGTGCCATGGTTTTGTAGCGTTCCAGAACGGGCAGCCAAAAACCGGTAAACACAGCAAAGCTAGATACACCGTCACATACCCAGGTGTGGAGAAGTCGTTGAACTACCTCCTCATCCAGAGAGGAGTCAACAGGCTTGGCCAGTTTATGGCCCATAAGGGCAACGGAGAAATCGGCATGAAATGCTTTTTTGGTAGAATTAATCTTGCACCTGATTTCTTCATGATACAGGTTCTCCAGAACGTGAACGTCCGTTCTAACACCTCTATCTTGCAAGTACGTGTGTAGATGCATAGCCGGAATGTATGCACCAAGCGAATTGCCCGAGGCAAGCAGGGTAACTGAAGATGAATTCATACGCAGCCTCCGCATTCCAGAATTAGTTGTACACTTTAATGGACAAGTCATCGAGTACCTGCCTCAGACTCACGATCAGTTCACTGCGATGATCGTTATCACGACCCACCACCGATATATACAATCGTCCCTTCGGCATACCACGATGACTCTGGATTCCCTCGGATATACGCCGAGAGGTCAGAATATCATTCACCATTACGGTGTTAGATGAAATGGGCATAATTCCGTACTCACCTTGCCCCCTGAATAGAAGACCGGATACATGCAAAGCGTCCAGCAAACTTCCAAATATAAAGCCTTCAGGCAGACCCAGGGACAGGAATGTGAGCAGACCGGTATGGCCGTGCTTTTCCAAGCCCTTATCGAGATAAGCGTTAATGAGGCCCATGGATTTGCGAGCGTTAATCTCTATAATGGGGGCGATCTCCCCATCCTCGAGGATCATGGAGTCGAAGCACACGAAGCCGTGGTATCCGTCCTCGAATAATATCCGAAGTGCCTTTTCCATCGTATCGAAATAACCCGCGTTCTCCAGCAGAAGGATCAAAGCCTCATCTGCTCTAATAGACCCGCCGTAATTCTGCTGCTGATTCAGCATACGCTGAACGGAAATGAAATCCCTCTCACCGCTCTTATGAATGAACCAATGTGAGCTAAAATCGATCTCTTTCCTCAGCAGTGGCTCCAGCAGGAATTGCGAGCGCAATCCTCTTCTCTCCTGCTTGTCCAGGTGTTCTGCTATCCTTCGTTGCATGGCTTCATTTTCAATGAGCATGTTGCCCTTGCCGGAAACACCGAATGGATCTTTCAGCAAATACGCCCCTCGCTTCAGCAGCGTATTTCCGACAGCCTGCACTTCTACTACACTGTTCACTTCCATGCCGTAGCAGTTCTCTCCGATTCTGGTTAGCAGACGGCTAGAGTAAAATTTGGAATTTACATGCTTAACCGTCTCAAGGTCCGGCAAAGAACCCGTTAATCCCGTTGCATGCAGATACTCTTCCGTATCCGATGTAATAGCGTAAGGAGAGAGATGTTTTACGTTGTGGGTCAATAACCCTTCATGTTGTAGACTGCTAGCAGCAAGACTGAATATGCACGGATTGAACATGTCCGGTCCAGGAAGAGACTTGTTCTCATCGTTCAGATCAAAGTGGTAACGGCTGCGAAAGGAAAAACCTAACCCGTTCAGATACGCGTACAGCTTTGGATCGATTTTGCACCGGGTGTAGAGGATATCGTCCGACCCGCAGAATGGAAATAACAGCTCGTCCATACATAGGACAATGGATTCCCGATCCTTATCAGGCATAGCGGGTAACTTGGCTAAGTTCGGATCCCTCCATCGCGTTTCAGGATCAAACGTCCCCATAACGATGGTTGGATTTACACCAGCCTCATTTCTGGACATCTTCGTACATAGACTGATCCTGAGTCTGGCAGCTTTTTAGAAAAGTCATAAATGTGTCGATGGATTGGAGGTGCTCATAATCGAATTGGTCATAATCAATGACTACGTTCAGCTGATCCTCAACCTTTAACATGAACTGAATCATTTGCAGTGAATCGAGACCTATATGGTTATTGAGATCTGTTGCCGGGGATAACAATGGACGAAGTTCCGGTTGGTCTTCTTTAATAGCGCACAAAATGTCTACGATTTTATCGTACATGACTACACTCCTTTAAAGTGATAATGGCATGAGGGTACCAGCCGATATGACGACGTTTAAATAGATGGGACAGTAATTAAGCCTGATGTTGAAGCGCCTCCCCCTTCTGAATTTACAAATATTATCTTTTTAATGACATTTTATGTCAAGGGATAAAAACCTACGATGTTATCCTTTGGACAATGCCCCTGGCACACAAAAAGCCGCCATTTCGGCAGCTTTTTGCGAGGTGTTATGAAGCAATATATAATCCATGGGCACTCATCTTCCTCTTTCTTTTTAACATACTATTCCAATATTTCAATGTACCCTTCTGTTCCATGCACACGAATGCGTTGTCCATCTTGTATCAATTGGGTCGCATTCTCTACTCCGACAACTGCGGGTAAGCCATATTCACGTGCAATCACTGCTCCATGGGTCATCAGACCGCCAACTTCAGTGACCAGGCCCTTGATGGATACAAACAATGGTGTCCAGCTAGGGTCGGTAAAAGAAGTGACTAAGATATCTTCGTCTTCCAGGTCGGCATCTTCCATGTTAAAAATGACACGCGCTCTTCCTTCTATCACACCAGAAGAAACAGGTAGACCAGCAATCGCATTTGCCGGCAAATGTTCTTGGTGGTACTTACCGGTAATGATTTCACCATCGGACGTGATAACGCGTGGTGGAGTTAGCTTCTCAAAAAAATGGTAATCGTCTTTTCGTTTGCTAATAATCTGGTAATCCAGTTTATTAGTGCGTACGACATCGTGAAGTTCCTCAAAAGTGAGGTAGTACACATCTTCTTTGTCATGGATAACGCCCGCTTGTGCAAGTAGTTCGGCTTCTTTCAGTATAGCCTGCCTATAAACGAAGTAGCGATTAATATATCCATATTTCGGATATTCCCGATAACCGATGAAATTCCGGATGAGGTCGATCATTCGTTTGGTTTCTTTGGCTTTTTGTTCACCATCCGGCAATTGCTTCAATCGATCTAATAACTCCTGTTCTTTTGCCAAAGCTTCCTGACGCCCTTGCTCAAACTTTCGCTGGCTGGCGTTAGGTTCAAAGTTCTTGACGTTGCCCAGAATTAACGGGACAAGTGTGATTGGTTTTTCGCTCCAACGCGTTCTGGTTATGTCGATCTCTCCGGAACATCGCATTCCGTATTTCTCGAGATAAGCATAGATAGCAGCCTGGGCCTCCTGCCCACCAGCAAACCTCACCAGATCATCTAAAAAGTTATCATCTTTTACGTGTTGTAAATAAGCAATGACTTCTGGATAAGGACGAATCGCATCTGCGACATCCAATAGCGCCAGACCCATTTCCGAAGTAATATTGTTTGGCACAGATTGAGAAAGCGTATCAGCTGCGTTGATTTCACCCAACCACTCTTTCATATTGTCATTGATCCAGGATGAAGCATTCATAGCAGCCATAAACACGCTTGTACTCTGCGGGTCAAATAAAATTCTCTTTAATTCCTTGATATCTTCCAGAATAAAATCGAATAAATCCGCTCCTGATTTCGTTTGGATGTTTTGTTTTAACTCTTCTATCGATGTTTGACTACGCTTAATCAATTCAGAAACGATGGTCGGATCGTTCTCGAATTGTGCCGGCGCATCTGTATGACTTCTGTTCAGAACCGGTGCGGTTTGATCATTGGGTAACAATTTAATAAAATCTCGCTCTATTATGGTCATGAGTGCGCCTTTTATGAGCGGATCGGAACCCATGGTATTTAAAAAAGGTTCCCTTCTGACAGGCGAAGCCAACATAGGTGCAACATCAACAAACAACCGCCCACCGGCTTTACGCATAGGTGCAGAAGTAATTAACAGGTAAAAAGACAGTCCCAATGGTTTTATGGGATCGGTCATCATTTGTTGATGTCCAACGGACAAATATACGTGATTTTCTTCATCATTCGCTTCAGGGATCGGGTATAGAGTCGTGATTGGACGACTTTGGACAATATAAAAGGTATCATCCGCCAAACACCATTCGATGTCTTGTGGGGAACCAAAATAAGCTTCAATCTGTCGCCCGATTTGTGCTAATTCCAAAATTTGTCCATCCGTAAGTGTTTGGGCCTGCTGCTGCTCAGGATCGATCTGCCGGGTCTCTGTTCCGCCTTCGTTTAATCCATGAATCGCCAACTTTTTGGTTGCTATCCTCCTATCGACAATTTCCCCTTCCTGAACTTTATAACCATCGGCCGATACCAAGCCAGAGACTAACGCTTCTCCAAGTCCGAAACTGGCATCGATGGACACTAACTTTCGGTTGGATGTAACGGGATCAGCGGTAAATAAAATGCCTGAAGCCTGTGGGAAAACCATCCTTTGAACGATAACGGATAAATAAACCTGACGATGATCAAACCCATTTTGTATACGGTAGATAACCGCTCGATCCGTAAACAGGGAAGCCCAACATTTGCTGATATGCTTCAAGATGGATTCTTTGCCGATGATATTTAAGTAAGTATCCTGTTGGCCCGCAAAAGACGCATGTGGTAGATCCTCAGCGGTCGCACTGGAACGTATTGCATAAGCATGCTCCTCGCCAAATTGGGAGAGATAATGAGCAACTGCTCTCACAACATCGGAGGGAATTTCTACTTCCATAATGAGTTGTCGAATCTCTCTGCTGATTTCACCAATTTGAACTCGATCTTCTGCTTTTAGCATCGTTAGTCGATGGAGCAAAGCGTGATATGTTTCGTTTTGTTCAACGACTTTTTGATATCCCGCGGTTGTAATACAAAATCCTTCGGGTACATGAATTCCTTTTATCTTGGATAACTCCCCCAAATTCAGCCCTTTTCCGCCTACGAGTAAAAGCTGTGTTTCTTCCACTTCGTGAAAACCGAGAACCATAGAATTCATTCAGTTTCTCCCCTAACCATTAAATTGTGAAAAAACGTTTGACAAGAGTTTTCCCGACATGATATCATAAAGATATAAGATGAGATTTTACCGACTCAAAATACAGATTTAGGAGCGATCTGATTATATCATCGCGCCTATTTATATGCAAGAAAAAGAACCTGATATTATGATCCAGGTTCTTTTTTATTGCCCTTATTAAGGGCTTCATCATTTTTTATTACAAGCAGTGGCAGTTTGTGATATGTTCATTGAGGATGTGCTATAAGCACATGTACATATGCATATAAGGCGAGGAGAAGTATGAACGTGAACGAGATACAAGCAATGAAACAACCGAACCCATTCAGCAATCCATTAGTAGTAACACTCATTGCAAGTTTATGCTGCTTGTTGTGGGGAAGCGCCTTTCCATCTATTAAGCTTGGGTATATTGCCTTTGGCATCATGCCAGAAGATATTGCGTCAAAGTTTGTATTTGCGGGATATCGCTTTATATTGGCAGGCTTACTTCTCTTGATCCTATTTCATATCGTTAGAAAGAGGAAGCTCGGATTGTCCAGGCGTCAATGGGCGGGTCTAACCATGCTTGGAGTATTGCAAACTGGATTGCAGTATATGTTTTTTTACGTGGGTGTATCCAATACAACCGGTGTCAAAGGCTCCATTATGAATGCAACAGCAACCTTTTTCAGTGTAGTTCTGGCCCATTTTCTTTATAAGAATGATAAGCTCAGCAAAAATAAAGTAGTTGGCTGTTTGCTTGGATTCATCGGCGTTATTATTGTTAATTTCCATACGGATCTATTGGCATTCTCGTTTTCATTCACCGGGGAAGGCTTCGTTATTATGGCGTCTCTTATTTTTTCCATTACAGCCATCTACGCCAAACATTTAACAACCTCCATCGATGTCTTGATCATAACGGGTTTTAGTCTGTTTGTCGGCGGCCTGGTGCTTACCCTCCTCGGATTTTTGCTCGGTGGCAGTGTTACGCATTTTACGTTGGAGTCTACGGGTAACTTAATTTATTTGGTTTTACTCTCGGCAACCGCATTTTGCTTGTGGAATCTACTGCTTAAATATAACAAAGTGGGGAAAGTGTCTGTATTTAACTTCCTTATCCCTGTGTTTGGCGCGTTACTATCCGCGTTGTTTCTGGGAGAAACAATAATGGAATTGAAAAATCTAGTCGCATTGCTGTTCGTGTCGATCGGTATCTATTTGGTTAATCGAATAAGCACAACATAACTCCAATACTCTCGTATCTAATTCAAGAAGAAAAGAAAAAATAAAAACAGGGTTCGCGTTACTCGCGTCCCTGTTTTTTCATTGTAATAATGCCTATCACCAATGTCATCCGTAACGAAATCAAATGCATCGCCAACCGCCAGACCGGCCCCCCTCACAAGCAGGAGTACACAATATTGCGCAAGCGTCGATGAATGTAAGGTTCTTGATTGTTCAATAAGTGCTGGGCATACATAACGGTGAGCTCGGAGTCCGGGTCAATGATGGCCATGCATCCGGCAGCCCCGCTCCAGCCAAATTCTCCGAGAGAGCTCAGCGAGCCGCTGCCCGACTTGCTGATATGAGTACGGACACCCAGCCCATAGCCGTATCCATTCATATGATCCCATGAGTAATCACTGCGGGTCATGTCGTTCAGATGGTCCGTACGCATTAAATCCACTGAAGCCTGTGACAGAATGCGCACACCTTCCGGGCTGGTACCGCGCCCAGTCAGGGCGTTCAGGAACAATGCATAATCGCTAACGGTGGACAATAGCCCAGCGCCTCCACTTTCCAATTCCGTACCTACACGGAATCCGTTCCCGTCCATACGTACAGCTTTTTCAAGCTCATCATTGTACACGTACTGCGGTATTAGGCGAGCCTGCTGCTCATCATTCAGATCAAATGCTGTATCATTCATGCCAAGCGGTGCGGTGATTTCTTCCCGTAGATATGTTCCAAAGCGTCTGCCGCTTACAACCTCCACCAAGGCTCCGAGAACATCATGACACATGCTGTAGTTCCAATGTGTACCTGGTTCAAACAGAAGAGGTTCCTTGGAGAGCGCTTTCGCAAAATCCCGTGTCGGTAATGTACCGTTCGTGCTCTTCACCGCTTCCTGAATAGACGGTGATCCAACGTCATAGGAAAAACCGGCAGTCATCGTAAACAAGTCGCGTACGGTGATCACCCTTGTTGCTTTTTCCAGCCTGACTTCTCCGTTCGACAGTGTTTTCTTCACCGTCATCTCGGCGTACTCAGGCAGATAGTCGGATATCGGATCGCTTAGCAAGAGTTGCCCCCTCTCCACAAGTTGAAGCGCTGCCACACAGGTCATGATCTTGGTCATGGAATAGAGGTTGAAGATTGCTCCATCGCCAATGGGCGTTTTCTCCTCCAGGTTGGCGAGACCGCTGCGGTAATGGAAAACGGTATCATTTTGATGCAATACCAGCACCTCAGCCCACGGAATTCTCCAGGATGTGATGCGGTCCATAAATGAAGCAAGTGGTTTAAAGTCCATGTTTCCCCGTCCTTTTATGTAGAATCGTTAGGTATAGCACAGTGTGGATCTGTGTTTGTCCACATGACCCACATAGTATTAATATACGGCCATTCCCTTGTATTGACCACTACCTAATAGAATGCAACCAATAAAATCGGTGCTATGGATGCAGCCTTTCTCTATATTCTGTGGGACTGACTCCCGTATATTCCTTAAACACCTTGGAGAAATAATGCTGATCACTGAACGAAAGCAAATCCGATAACTCCTTAAACTTCATATCCGGCTTGCACTCCATGAGTCTGCATGCTTCCTTAATCTTAAGCTTTGTATAATATTGGACAAACGTGACTTGCGTTACGTTTTTAATGACTCTGCTGACGTATGAGGGACTGACGTGAAACTTCACAGCAATGTCATTGATGGATATTGAAGTATACTTGTTCCGTTGGATGTACTCATCTATCTGCTCAAATAGAACTTCTTTGCTCTTCCGACCTTGAGATTGAAGCATTTCAAAACTTTGTACGATCCATTCGGTTAATTCACGGCAAAAATCACGATATGTCTCTTCAGCCCATAGCTTTTTAGCCCTGAGCTCCAGACCAAGCCTAATTCCTGACCCCTGTTCTTCAACCAAATGTGCGAAAGTATCCACCACCAATCCGATAAATCGTTCCACTTCCTTTACATACACGTTTTCCTTCATCCATTGATTCATCAACTCGGAGAGCTTGAGAACAAACTGTTCCTTCTGATGAGCATGTATCATGTGGACAAAAGCCGGCTCACTTATGGAATCCAGGCTCCCTGATTCACTTCTTGTCATGGAGACGGAATTTCCGGTATCCAGTACCAATCCATTGTTCAATCGTTGATGCGTTGATAAAATGAACGATATTTGGTGATACAGTTCAGACAGATTAACCGTTTCCGACCATGCCACTTGTCCACCGATACTAGAGTCCATACCTTGTACATGCAGATGTCGCCGTAACGATTCGAGACATTCATGTACAGAAGAATACAGATCGAGAACGCTCCTGTTCACAAAAACGATGAATTGCTGCGGTGTTTGGCTCAGAAACACTTTACAGGGGCGTGGAGCAAAAAAATCCTCCAATGAAGCCTGTAACGTCTTTTGCCCCCATCTTTCCCGTTCTGGGGTAAAAGGCTGTCTCCGCAGAATGATCATCATTTGGGTCAAAAAAGCAGAATATTCACTCGGCTTGAGTTCAGCATAATCATGGGGATCAACAATCTCCTGCAATTCATGAAAGTTCCTTGACCTTTGGTTATCAAGCTGTTTAATAACTCTGCCCATGACTTCTTCCATAGCTTCTAGCTCAACAGGTTTCAGCAAATAGTCGAAAACCTGCAAATTCAGTGCTTTTCGCGTATATTCAAAATCGCTATACCCGCTAATTAGAATGACCTTTAATTCCGGCTGGGAAAGCTTCGCTTGCTCAATGAGGGATAAACCATCCATCTTGGGCATTCGTATGTCTGTCAACAGAAGATCAATGGACTGCTTCTGAAGCGCTGTCAGCGCCTCTTCCCCATTCGTGGCTGTAACAGCCACGTGAATGGGAAGGTTCAGTTTGTCCAAGAGCATTTTGATATTGCGTAATATGGGTTTGCTATCCTCAACGATCATGATATTGTACATGTTATATTCCTCCTGTGCTCAGTAAAAATCCTTCGTCATCGAGCCGATGATTTGAATGGTTGCCCCTTTTTCCTCATCCGAATGATTGTTGTATATATTAAAAAATAGCCGATTGCTATACATCAGTTTAAGCCGATTAACGCTATTGACGATCCCCATGTTGCCAAGAGCTGTTTGGCGATCAGGAGGCTGATTCATTCCGGAACCGGAATTCTGGATATTGGACAAAATCTCTTTTATTTTGTCTGATGGGAAGCCCTCTCCGTTATCTTTGATCTCCAAAGCCCATAATCCGTTATACTGCTTTACAGTAATTTGGATACGCCAGGGAGGTGTGGTGTTGAAAAATGCATGTTCAATACAGTTTTCAACGAAAGGCTGGATGACCAACCGCGGCAGCCGAATTTCACTCGTCAGAGCATCTGCATGAATGCTCCATTCCAAATCATCCTCATACTTTTGCTGTACCAATGACAAATAATGTCTCGTATGCTCTAGCTCATCCGTCATGGTCACATGTGCGTAAGGGGAAGACACAATATAACGCAAGCTGTCTGACAGATGTTTGCACATATCAGAAACGACCCGGGTTCTCCCCTCTTGGGCAGCAATGCTGATCAAATAAAGGACGTTATGAAGGAAATGAGGGGCAATTTGGGCTTGCAGTGCGGAATTCCGCGCGGTGACTTCTTCATGCAATGCCTTCTTCTCACGGTCAATGGATTCCTGTAATCGTTCCATCAAATCCTGAAAAGCTTCATTCAGCAGCAGCAGGTCATTATTTTTGGGCCGATCATCGACTTTCAGCTGCATATTGCTGTAGTTGATGCGCCAAATCTGGCTGCGAAGCTTGCGAATGGGAAGCAACAGGTTCCGTGTGGAGAAGAAGATGTATACGAAAGAAATGAGCATCAAGGCAGTGATCAGCAAAATGGACATGCTTTGCACGGAATGGATCGAGCCCAGAACCGAGTTTTTCGGTGTGACGATAAACGTGACCCAGCCCGTTTGGTGAGATGTGGAATGGGTGACGTAATTATTTCGTTCGTCGACGATCAGTCCTTCATCGGATAAAGGCTCTGTCCATTCCAATATGTACTTTTTCGCTTCAGAGCCAGTCATTTGTTCACCCTGCTTGTTCAGGATATAAACATCCCCTGCGGTAATTCCTTCCGTAAGGTTTTGAATATAACCCTGATCCATCTGAATACTAAGATATCCATATAACTTGCCATTCTGATCGTTGATCGTGCGGACGAAGGAGATGGTATCTGTCTGTCGGAGGAGAATAAAACCGTTACCTGTCCACTCTCGTCCACTTTTGCTGTTTTCCATCATGGTGCTTAGAATTGTTGGCGGATGCTCAGAACCCAGATACGATGTGAGCAGCACGCCTTGTTTATCATACATGGACATGTCCTTGATGTTCATGCTAGGACCGATCGCCTGGAACATGATATCTTTTAGCTTCCGGATTTGGTTCAGTCTTTCATATTTGCTCGGAGCCGAGGAGCTTTTGTCCATCGTTGCGAAGATATCCTTATTGGACAATATGCGCTGGGACATCTGGTTTTGCTGCTCTACGTATAGGTCAACCTGTTCTCGCACTTTTGTGGCAGTGACTCGTGTATCCTCCTCCGTTTTTTGTTTGAGCGGGCGGATCACGACAAGGTTTACATAAACGATAAAACAGCCCAGTACGAACAAAAGCAATGCCAGAAATGTCAAAAATACTTTGGTCTGCAGGCTGAACTGTGTAGCTCTATGTATGAATTTCATTATTCTTTGATAAGCCTCCTGTTCTGTTATGCTACGAAACTTTGCTTCATCACGTCTTACTGTATCATGCGTCCGAATGAAATGATAGCGATTTCAAGTTCAGTATTTTACACATAAATGTTCAAGCACAGACATGTACCAGGGAAGATTAAGATTTTATAATTGGACTTGTAAACGGATTCATTACATGGTTTAGAGGGGGATTTACATTGAAAACGCATAAAAGAAAAAAAGCAGCATCTATTGTTCTGGCAAGCTTGTTGTCCATTTCGTTGACCGCTTGCGGGTCAGGAGGCACTGATTCTGGAACGTCTGCAAGCAATGACAACAAGAACGCCAAGGTCACGCTGGAGTTAGCCATTTCCAAGAGTTCTCAGGATTCTGCTTTTATTCAACAGGATGTTCTCGATGAATTTGAGAAAAAGACCAATATTTCTGTCAATCTGCAGCTCATTCCGGCGGAGCAAACAACGACCGTGCTGCAAACCAAGCTGGCTGTGGATGAAACGCCGGACATCATTCAATATAATTTGGCCAGCGCGGTTACGGATCTGAATCTGGAACGCAATTTTGAGATTCTGGATCAAGAGCCCTGGGCCAGCAGAATTGTAAACAAAGATGTGCTGTCCTCTGGCGGGCACCTCTACAGCTTCCATGTCAGTCAGGATACGGGTATGCAAGGAGTTGTCTATAACAAGCAGATCTTTGAGGAGCTCGGCTTGTCCATTCCAACAAACTACGAGCAATTTTTGGCGATATGCGAAAAGATTAAAGCGAGCGGAATTACTCCTGTCTTTATGCCTTATAAAGATGCCTGGGCCGCGAACATTTGGCCTGCTGCTGCCTTTGCTGACTTCATTGCCAAAAATGATCCTACCTTTTTTGATGATCTGAATAGCAACAAGAAAAAATGGTCCGATATTCCGGAATTCAAAACATTCCTGGAGCAGCAGTACGAAGTTTATACCAAGGGGTATACCAATACAGACGTGCTTAGCGACAGCTATGATATGGCGGTAGGCAAATTCCTGAACAAGGAAGTGGCAATGATGTTTATGGGAGACTGGCTAATCGAAGGGGTTGCAGAACAGGACCCAAGCATGGAGCTCGGCGTATTCCCGATTCCGTCCTCAGAGAATGCAAGCCTGGGGGCAAGCCCGCTCGGTGGGCAGCTGTTCATTCCGAAAAAATCCAAACATCTGGAAGAAGCCAAAAAGTTTCTGGACTTTATCGGCTCCAAGGAAGTCGCGCAGAAGATCGTAGATTCAAAGGGTTATGTATCCAATCTTAGCGACGTTACGACTCCGGAACTACCTGCCTACAAGCAAGATATCGTAGACCATTACATCACACCGAAGAAAACCGTGCTGACGACAGACGCATACATGTTGGTTGATCGCAGTGAGTTATACCGGCTGCTGCAGGATCAATTTGCTGGCGGGCTGACTCCGGAGGAAGTCCTCAAATCATGGGATGAGAAGTTCAGTCAACTGATGCAGGATAAAGGCATTTCCGGTTTCTAAGCAGTGAAATACAGGGCAGCATGTCATTCTTGAATGGTATGCTGTCTAGCCATAACGGAGCGTGAGACATGAAAAGGGCAAAAAATTTGTATTCGTATTACATGGTATTTCCGGCACTGATGATCTACTCCATCTTTTTTGTAGTCCCGGCTATCGCAGCTTTTTACTACTCTTTTACAGACTGGCGGCTGGATCGAATAGATCTGAAGTTTATTGGATGGGCCAATTTCGAGAAAATTTTCTCGGACAAAACACTTATTCTTGCACTTAAAAACACGGCCATTTTTGCGATTGTCACGGTTATTGGCAAAAACCTCATTGGTCTGCTGCTTGCCGTGGCTCTAAATATGAGATTAAAAACCAAAAACCTGCTGCGTGCCATCTTCTACTCCCCTTCGATTCTGAGTATTCTCGTTATTAGCATTTTGTTCACACCGATGCTTCGCACGGAAGGGACGATTAACAGCTTATTGGAAGCTGTGGGATTACATTCGTTAAGCCAGGCGTGGTTAACCAATCCGTCCATCGTCATCTGGACCATTGCCATTGTATCCATTTGGCAGAGCGCCGGGTTCCAAATGGCTATCTATCTGGCCGGTTTGCAATCCATTTCCCAAGAGTATTATGAAGCCGCCAAAATTGACGGTGCAAGTTCATGGAAAAGCTTTTTCAAAATAACATTGCCGCTGCTGCTGCCAGCCATCAACATTAACCTGATGCTGACACTGATTGGTGGTCTCAAAGTATTCTCGGAAGTGTATGTCATGACCGGTGGAGGACCAGGTAACGCGTCACAGGTCGTCGGCACGATTATTCTGCGTTCCTTTGGAGAAGGCAACTGGGGACTGGGTACGGCGGTTAATACACTTCTCTTCGTGGTCGTCACGATCATTGCCATTCCGCTGTTAATTTTTATGCGGCGTAAGGAGGTTACTGAATAACATGGGATATACACGCAAAATCACCATCCGCAACTATGTTGTTGAAGGCTTCCTGATCCTGGCCTCCCTGCTCGTTCTGTTGCCACTGGTCGTCCTAATTCTGGGTTCGTTCAAAACAAGCGCAGAAGTGCTTAGCTTCTCCTTAAGCTTGCCGGAGACATGGCAGTTTTCAAATTATGTCCGGGTGTTTGAAGAAGGTGGTCTGTCCAGAGCATTTCTGAACAGCATCTGGATCACCGGTGTTTCATCCATCATCAACATCATTGCCTCTTCGGCAGCATCATTTATTCTGGCACGTCGGGAAACCCGAATTTCGGGCACGATTTACATGTATTTCTTCATGGGCTTGATTGCACCGATGTCAATCATTACAACAATCCGTGTCGTGCAAGGATTGGGTTTCTACGGCAGCATATCAAGTGTCATCCTGATTTATGCAGCGCTTAACACTGCGTTTAGTGTGTTTTTGTATAGCGGATTCATTAAAACGATTCCAAGAGCCCTTGATGAAGTGGCTTTTCTGGAAGGCGCAAGTGTTTTCGGCGTATTTTTCCGCATCGTTACGCCGCTTATCCTTCCCGTTAATGCAACGGTCGCCATCATGGTTTTCATGTCCGTATGGAATGACATCACGATTCCGGTTTACTTCCTGACTGACAGCTCCACTTGGACGATGCCGCTTTCGATATATAACTTTTACGGAAAATACAGCCGGGACTGGAATCTCATTTTTGCAAATCTGGTGCTTACTTCATTGCCTGTTTTTGTTCTGTACCTGTTTGGTCAGAAATACATTGTCAGCGGCCTTACGGCTGGTGCAGTGAAAGGCTGAATCCAAGTAGTAGCTCGAAGTACCTGGACCAAAAACCCATCATTTTTAGGTGGGTTTTTGGTCTGTTTGTGTAATAAAAAATCAGGAGCAAGACAAATCATCGGGTTTCCCAGCCGGTGTTCCTACAAAAGGTGGAACGTTATTTCGTTTTTTGGGCGGTGTGGCGGTAATATTGTATCACCTTGCGATACATTGTTTTGTCCTTTAATTGATTGAAAATATAGGGGTCCGGTTTGACGTTCACTTCAATAATCCAGGGCTTTAGACTTCGATCCAGCCCGATATCCACGCCGATTTGCTTCAGGTACGGATACTTTTTCTTCATGTGGCGGGCTATGCGTAGGCCAAGCTCATTCATCTCCTGAACCAGTTCATTCCTGCGCTTTGAAGATGCATGGGATTCCAGCAGTTCATGAACATCCATCGGCTTCCCACCGCTATGATAATTGGTCACGATTTTTTTCGGATGGCCAAGCCGGCCGATGACCCCCGTAGCTTCCCACTGATTCTTCGGGCTTAGCTGGATCATGACTCGGATATCAAAATGTCTTTTTTTATGCTTAAGCAGATGGATTCCTCTCTGAATCAGATAACTTCTTTTATGCACCAGACGTGCCAGACTTGTATAAAACGACTCAAAACTGTCGAACGTCAGGCGTTTTTGTTCAATCTGATAAGCAAAGCTCTGATCACTTGCCATCTCCGCCTTAACGACACCCATTCCATAAGTGCCGATTTCCGGTTTAATATAGACCATACCGTATTTATTGATCATGGATCTCAGATTGGTTTTGTTATATCTCTGCGTGTCAGGGATATACGGTTTGATGGAATCGTTTTTGAGGATCACCTTTGTTTTTAACCATTTGCTTCTTAACGGTTGTAATCTATCCATCTCCATAGCACACCTCTTTCTTCAGCAAAGAATCAACTCCTGCTGTTTCTTCAAGATCATGCAACATATGCAATATGGACTAAAACTCTCCTAAACAAAGGCCCTGTTCGTAAAAAAATGTTATTTTGGCGTATGCCCTGACCAAACCATCTTCGCACACATACCCTGAAAAAGACGTAATCATTTGTGCAAGGAGTTGAGGAAATGGGAGTTCAGCGCGGATTACAGATCAATAGTGCGCCTATGATCGATGTTCTTATACCTGCAATTGAAAAAGATATGGGCACTCTTCCTCTCGTCATCGATAACATTCGTCGTTATGTTCAGCATCCGATTGGCCGAATTTATATCGTTTCGCCTGCCAGCAACAAAATCAGAAAACTCTGTTCCAACAAAAATTGTATTTTTGTTAATGAACGGACAGTCCTGCCCATCACCAAAAACGATATCCATTATCATTCTTCCCGCTGGGATCGATCAGGTTGGTTGTATCAGCAGCTGCTTAAAATGAACGGAGATCATATCGTAAAAGCAAAGCACTTCCTGGTAATGGATGCGGATACCGTCCTGATTAAGCCGCACTCATTTATTGTTGAAAACAAAACCGTATTTTACTGCCGCGATTGGAGCCAGCCGGAATATTTTAACACCTATCGTAAGCTGTTGGGCAAGAAAGCACCCCGTCCCCGCTCTTTTGTGACCCATTACATGCTGTTCGAAAAGTCAAAGCTCTCTGCCTTGAAAAAGAAAATCGAAGCCATCCATCAGCTGCCGTGGTACAAAGCGGTTATTTCCAATATCAATAAGAAGAAGCAGTTTGGCTTCTCCGAGTACGAAACCTATGCCAACTTTATGTACACGAAGAGCCCGGGGAGCATGATCCTCAAAAGTGCTATCAATAAAAGTCTGAATATAAACGCTTCTTCGTTAAAAGAGCACGAAATCCGCAAATTGGCGCTTAAATACCGTTCTCTGTCCTTTCACAAACGTAAAATCTACAGTAAAGCTCCCAAAGCTTAAGGAGGAAGCCCATGCATATCGTACTGCTGTGCGGCGGCTCAGGCAAAAGACTCTGGCCGCTATCCAATGAGCTTCGCTCCAAGTTGTTTGTTGATATACTTCCATCCCCCGCAGGTGGAAGGGAATCTATGATGGGCAGAGTATGTCGACAGCTGGAGAGCCTGCACATGCTTGATTCAACAATCATTATTTCACACCAGGATCAGGTCAACATAACGACCCGGCATACCCAAGGCAAGATACCCGTTATTGGGGAACCCTTTAAGCGAGGAACGTTTACTGCAGCTGCTTTGGCGACATTGTATCTGCAATCCTTCGGAATAGCTGGAGCGGATGATGTGATCTGTATCGTGCCGGCGGATGTGTTTGCAAGCGAAGATTTTTTCAGCAGCTTCAGTTTGCTTCCTGACATATTGAAGCAGTCCGATGCCGATATCGCGTTGATTGGGACAAGGCCTACACATGCTTCGGAACAGTATGGATATATTCTGCCTGACAAGAAAGAACGGGAGGCTTATTCGACAGTAAACCAATTTATAGAGAAGCCGGAGGCGGTTATTGCTGAAGCCCTGTTGCAGCGCGGCGCACTATGGAACTCCGGGGTATATGCCTTCTCACTCGCGTTTATGTTATCCCATATTGAAAAATCCGGGCTTCCTGTTCATTATGAACAATTATTAAACTTGTATGAACAGCTGCCTGAATGCAGTTTTGACAAGCAAGTTGCTGAACAAACGCAACGGTCTGTTGTACTTCCGTATAACGGAGTATGGCAGGATATCGGGAGCTGGGATGCGCTGTGCGCCCAGTTGGATTCCAATGTATTCGGAAAAGGCGGAATATCCGGACAATCGTCGGGTTCCCATATCGTTAACGTGCTGCCCTACCCGATCCAGATTATCGGAATCCCGGGTATTATCGCGGCCGCCAGTCCAGACGGCATTCTCATTGCGAACAAAAAAAACTCAGATGAAATTAAAGAGCAATTGGGCAGTTTGCCACTGCAATCGATGTACGGTGAAGCAACCTGGGGCAGCTATCGTGTTATGGAGAGAACCGTCGAAGACGAAAATACAACCATAACCACATTGAATATTATACTTCTACCCGGCAAACATATCGGATTGCGCCAGCATCGTTCAGGATGCAAAACATGGACTATCCTTTCGGGCAGCGGTCAGGTGTTCATTAATGGTGGGATCATGCAGGTGACTGCAGGTAATCAGTTCGCTATTACCTTGAAGGGTCTATACTCCATTCTGGCTGAAACCAGGATGGTCATTCTTGAGGCCCGGATCGGTGGACCGGATGATGAGGATGAGGCACTTTTTGATGAAGAGGACTGGAAAGTCATCATAGAACGGGCAGGATCACATAAATCCATGGATTAATGCAGTACCCAAACAGCATTGTTTGTTTTATTTTGGCATGTTCAAGAATTCAGGTCCATAAAATACATCATAAACTCATGCTGTCGTGTAACATGCTCAACATGCCTATCTTCCCGGTGTCTGTACCGGGAAGGTTATATATTTATTGTGCCCATGAGCCGCATAAGCAGATCGATTTTTGATTCACGCGTTTAACCCATCTCTACTGGTTAAGCCATATGGGGTAGTACCAGCGTAGCTGACACCACCCGCAAAGTAATCATTGGAAAAAATCTTCAAAAGCCCGTTCCATTTGATCACTTTTTTCAGACCTTCATCCACGAAACGAGTTTCGTCAGGCCAGAATGGTCATTACCGAAAACACAGTCTTTGCCAAGCTCGATTCCGCGGAAATCGTGAGCTCTGGCAACATGTGTTTTCTTCGCAATGTCCGCACCGATGACAAGAGTCGAATCGGTAATTTGTTGAATCCGTTGATTCTGATTTTTCGATTGTTTATATTTCATAGTGGAGTACCTCCTGTATGGGTAATTGTTCTTTGGTGGAACGTTTCCCAGTTTACAGAAGGTGCTTTTTTTATTCAAACCCCAAATTCATTCATTACAGGAATGGCTCCTTTTATGGTGGTACAGGGTAACGAACCCTGTGTACGACGTGCTTATGGGCACATTTCGAGATCCAAAAGACGTGGAAAAAAGTGCAACTGTGCGTGATCTGGAGCAACGGGGAAAAGTGAATAGCGGCATGTGAAAGGGTCTATCGCAGTGGACAGAGGGAGGATAACAAACATTCACTTTATACGGTTGGGAAGGCGTGGTATCGACAGCCTGTTTACTGACTGATCCATCACTGTTAAAAATATGGTAGCTGAATTTCTTTTTCGCACCACCTACGTATTGAATGGTTTCACTTTGTGAGCTCGTGTTTACCATGATAAATGTCTCATCTTTGGCCAGCGTTTTCTTCAATAAAGCTGGTTCTGATGCAGAGTAATCTTCCGTTGCTAGGGATTGACCTTGACGTAACAACTGACTCTAGATCATGACCAACGCCTTCGCCTTCGTCATTGTAAGCTGCGTAGTTCTGCATTTCTGCATGTTGTGTGGCTTTGGGCCAGCCCCTCAATTAATGTCTATGAGCTTTTAAACCTTCGATAAATATGCGTTGTAAACCATCAAGAACTCGTTGGCTCGTAAAGCCTTCATCTTGGAGATGGTAATCGATATTGTGAAGCACGGCCAGCAGGGCTTCAATGGTATATGGAATGTCCACCCCGGATACGTCTCCCCGTTCAACGGCCTCATTTAGCAGATTTCTGCTTATATTGCGCATCCATTGGCATAACGGAGATTGTAGCGGACGATGCCCGGTTGAGGCCCGACTGACCGCACAGAGCCAAGGAACTTTCGCCTCTAAAAAAGAAACATATCTTACGATTACGTGGTAGAGCCGGTCCAAGGGAGCGGTTTCTGGGGGTTGATCAAGAAATGCTTGAACTTCATCAAACAAGGGTTGGTATTCTTCACTTGCGATCTCCTGACAGATGTCGCCCTTATCTGAGTAGCGGCGGTATAAGCTTGCTTGTCCGACTCCAGCAGTCTTCGCAATCTGATGCATATTGACATTGTCAACACCGTTTTTGATGAAAAGTTCTCTAGCTGATGCTAAAATTCGTCTTCGGTTTAACTCCTCTCTGGGAATTTTCAGAGAGGCAGGTTGCGATTCTGAATTCACTATAAACATCTCCCTTCATCTTAAATTAACTGTTATTTAATACGAAAAACGGACGATATGTCCGTCTCTCGTGTATTGGACATGTTGTCCGTTAAATCATATTATAATATATTTCGTGAAAAATTAAAAATACATTCATTTGGGGGACCGATGTACTTTTTTTATTTGTTGGTATAGTACCTTTTGTGAATGGGAGGCAAAAGCGGTTCAATGCCCGTTAGGTCCAGTTCCTTCAAACTTGCAATCGTAGGAATAAACTGCTCGTACGTTTTTTTGCTATCGCTCGCCGTATCTGTTCCGGTTACGGTCGATGCTTTCCTGTTAACTTCAGAGTCGAGTTGCTTCTGTTCCATAGGATACCCTCCATCAAATTTAGTCAGGCTTACAAATCCGGATGTCTCTTGTGCCAGTCGGTATTCATCTCATAAGTATTGCCGATACCTAGTACAGTCGCTTCTTCGCAGGGGCGGCCAATCAATTGCATATTAATCGGCAGACCAGAAGGTGAGAAACCGCAAGGCATGCTCAAGCTAGGCAAGCCGGTCAAATTGGTCGGAACCGTAAATGAGTTCAATCTGAATACACTAGTAGTATCATCTGCACGCGGCGCGGTGATCGGTGTTGCAGGCGTCAACAGGATGTCGATTCCGGACAATGCATTCAAAAAATCATTGACAATTAGTTGCCGGGCCCGCTGAGACTGGAGGTAAATGGAAGCCGGAATATCTCTACTGCTTTCAAGAAACATTCGGACATCCGGACCATACTGTTCCAAATCTGTCTCAAGCCACTTCTCGTGATTCGAGAACATCTCCGTCATCATAATGGCCATCGTCGCGCTTTGGGCATGTTTGATCATGGGTAGGCTGACTTCGATGATTTCCGCTCCCAGTTCACGGAATTTATTGATAGCGGCCTTCATCGCAGCTTCTACTTCCGGCATCAAATCCTCGTAATAGTAGCTTGTCGGCAATCCGATACGTACACCCCTGAGACCATTCGGATACATCTTGATACCTGGCGCAGGCAGATCGACCGTCGATTCATCCTTCGGATCGAAGCCTGACATCACATCCAAGCACAGGGACGCATCCATGACGCTTCGGGTCAACGGACCCGAGTGGTCCAATGACCAGGCCATTGGAATGATACCATACCGGCTGACCCGACCGTACGTCGGCTTCATTCCTACGACGCCGCACAATGCGGCGGGTATGCGGATCGATCCTCCGGTATCCGATCCTGTTCCCAGATAAGCAAGTCCAGCCGCCAAAGCAGAAGCCGAGCCGCCGCTTGAACCTCCCGGTACAAGTTCAGTGTTCCACGGATTGAGGCAAGGACCGAAGTGCGGGCTGGTTGTTGTCAATCCCGCAGCGAACTCGTGAGTCTGTACTTTGCCTAGCAGAACTGTTCCAGCCTCATGTAGCTTAGTTGCAACCGTCGAATCGTAATCGGGGACAAAGCTGTTTAATATTTTTGAACCGGCAGTTGTTCGGATCCCTTTAGTGTAATATAGATCCTTATGAACGATGGGAATCCCGTGAAGGGGCCCTTTGTACCGACCATGCATAATATCGCGTTCCGTTTGCTTCGCTTGTTCAACCGCCAGCTCGGCCGTCTGGGTAACGAAAACGTTCAGTTTCGGATTCAAACGTTCGATGCGATGAAGTGCATGTTCCGTAATCTCTACCGGGGATATTTTCCTTGTCCGGATCCCTTCGGCTAGCTCATGTATAGCAGCAAAGGACAGTTGGGAATTTAATTTACTCATCTCGTCATCCTCCCTATCTTCGGACAAGTCGTCCGTTTACCCGCAGGATTTGTTTTTCTTGCCAATAAGTATGTTAGGATTGCCAACAGGGCAATGGTAAAATATACAACAGAAAAAGGTATCTTTAAATCAATCAGTCGGCTGACCAGCGCGGGACCGAATGCTCCGCCTAGTAGATAGGCCAGCGTGAAAATACTCATCCCCACACCCAGCTCAGCCGAACGGAGTGTCGTCGAAACCAAATTGCTGCTAGAGGTGAGGACACCGTTGAATCCAATCATAAGGATAATGATCAATAAAGCATCGAACCATGGCGGCAAATGTACGGATACACCAAGCAGTATAAATCCGCCAATGACGAGACTTTGCGATATGACAAGCACGCGGGAGCTTCCGAAACGATCCGTCCAACCTCCGATCCGGGATCCGAGCAAGGCTGCGCAAGCAGCACCGGGAAGCATCAGTAGACCGATTTTGCTAGTCGGTAAATGAAAGGCGTTCTTCATCATGACAGGAAAAGTAAAGGTTAACCCCGTGTTGCAAACGAAGGTAAGAAATCCAATTCCTAGAATTCGTCGGTAAGGAGCATTTTTCTTGAAAGATGCATCGATAAATGGATCTTCTTTTTTCTGAATATGAGTACCGAACCATAGAAGAACTGCTGCTCCTGCAATGAGCATAAACCAATAGTTAGTAACCCCTAGCAATACAAACGCCAGTCCGGCGGAGAACAAAACAGCTCCGAGAATATCGAATGAACCGCGGTCGTGTTTCTTGCTTGGAACATATTTGAATACCAAAGGGATAACAAATAGGCTTAGACTGGACACGATGAACAAAGCGCGCCAGCCAAAGTATTGCTCCACGAAACCGCCGAACACAGGCCCGAAGCCGGAAGCAAAGGCAATTGTGGCGGACAACGTTCCCAGTACCCGTCCCTTGACGGCAGGCTTAAAATATAGGGTTACTGCCGCATAAGACAGGGGCGAGATGGACGAAGCCCCTGCTGCTTGCATTAATCTCCCAATAATGACTTGCAAGTATGAAGCTGCAAAGAAGCCGATCATAGAGCCGAAAGCAAAAAGGATTAAACCAATGACATACAGCTGACGGAAGGAAAAGGACTCCGTCAACTTGCCGTAAGTACCGGCGCCGATGGCCATCAAAATGCTATATCCGACCATGACCCAGCTTACTTGCGAGGAGGTCAGAGCAAAGTCAGCGGAAATCGACGGTATAGCCAAGTTAAACATGGTCATATTGATGTTTCCGAAAATAATGAGTAAGCAAAGTGTCCCCATTAATTTCCGCTCATTACCGGATAAAGCCATTGATTGACTATCCATAGCCTATTCCTCCATTACAGGAAGTCAGGAAAGGTGCGGCATGTTTGAGCTTGATCTCTATCGTGTCCCAAGAAAACATAGGACGGCCGAACATCCTCAATCAACTCCTGCATGCGAGTAATCGATTTGGCAGCCATCTCTTGATCGAATGTCAAGAACGGTACGCTACTCTCGAAGTTCTCCCGAGTATAAGCAACATCAATCGTCAGAAGCACTGGACCCGACTTTTCCGTTGTGACGAGGACTGATTGATGGCCAGGGGAATGACCTGGAGTAAAGAAAATTTGAACCCCCGGCATCAATTCATGGTCACCCTCAATGATTTGATATTGTAAATCGGGCAGCCTGCACTCTAAAGGAGAGTAATCCTCGTTGCCTATGGCCGCATCATACTCTGCCCTTTGAATAAGGATCGGCGTATTGCGGAAATGCCCGTTTCCCCCAGAATGATCCAAATGTAAATGGGAGCTAATGACCATCTGAATATCGTCAGGTCGATAACCGACACGCTTTAACACATTCACGATCGAATCGCCTTCTGACATGTTGGGGACGACGCGCCCTTCACGTCTAGTCCCCTTGTAGTAATCGGGATTGTTGATAAAAGCGTCTGGCATTCCCGTATCGATGAGTATCGGCCCGCTGGTCGTTTCCAACAGAAAAGACCACACATGCATTCCGACTAATTTTCCGGGGGCAAGGGTTCGATTAACTGCCGATTGATCTAGGAAACATTCACCTACAGGTAAAAAATACAGCTTCTTGACATACATCCATTTTCACCCTTCATACTATAAATTCGGACAACTTGTCCGTTCGGGATTTATTATATCGGACAACTTGTCCGATGTCAATTCGTCATCAGAAAATAAGGCCGATCATTTTGCTAAGGTATTTTTTATGTTTGTCAACATTTCTATATTATGCGAAAGGCATGACCACTAGAGATATTCATGATCACTTAAATCAACTTTACGGAATCGACATATCCCCAAGCTATACACTGCTCGAAGAAGAGCCGATTTACAAGGAAGGGATTACCCCTGACATCGCCGGTCGAATTGCGGCAAGCGGTCAGCTTTTTGACACCGTTCGCCTTGCGGAAAAACGATTCCCCAAAAATAAAAGGCTGCTGGATCGATTTGTCCAAACAGCCTTTTGGGAGTGAATTTCCTACTTTACTTGAATATTATTTTGCTGCATCCACAAAGCCTAAAAAAGCAGGGCATCGATGACGCGCTCATACAACCATATTCCGGCCACGAAAGCCGTAAATCGCTGGAAGTGTATTCAAAGTTGGCGATCACCGATGCACAGTTTGAATACAACGAGGTTATCAATAAGTTCCCGATATAATTTCTGCTACTTTGCGGGTGGTATCAGCGACGCTGGTACTACCCCCATATGCAAAAAAGCCGCTAAATTAGCGACTTTCCATGTTCTTACCAGTTGAACCTCTAGAGCACTTTTTCCAAAAAGCTGATCGTCCGCTCATGTTTTGGATTTCCGAATATATCCTCAGGATTGCCTTGCTCTACGATATAACCACCGTCCATAAAGATAACCCTATCAGCCACTTCACGGGCAAATCCCATCTCATGGGTGACAATGATCATCGTCATTCCTTCGCTCGCCAAATCTTTCATTACCCCAAGAACCTCGCCCACCATCTCAGGGTCAAGCGCCGAAGTCGGTTCATCAAATAGCATAACGTCCGGATTCATGGCAAGTGCACGAGCGATAGCCACCCGCTGTTTTTGTCCACCTGAAAGTTGATTAGGATAGCTGTCTGCTTTATCTGCCAAACCAACACGATCAAGTAAACGCAGCGCTGTATCGCGTGCTTCCTGTTCTTTTAATATCCCAAGTTCTCTGGGGGCAAACATGATGTTTTTCAGCACACTGAAATGAGGAAACAGATTAAAATGCTGAAACACCATCCCAATATTTTCACGTGCTTTGTTAATGTTCGTTTTGGGATCATTCAGATCCCGCTCATCTACAATAACCCGTCCAGCTGTAATCTCATCTAACTGATTAATACAGCGCAAAAATGTACTTTTACCCGAACCGGACGGTCCGATCACACAGACCACTTCACCTTCGGTGACCGACATGTCGATTCCTTTTAAAACCTGATTTGTCCCAAAGCTTTTCTTCAGTCCTTCAACTTTAATTTTACCCACGACGAACCCTCACTTCCAGATAGTCAGCAATTTTAGTCAATGTGATGATGACAATCAGGTACATGACCGCAACGGTTAACCAAATGTCAAAAGAAGCAAACGTTCTTGCGATGACAATTTTACCGGATTGCGTCAACTCCACAAGGCCAATGACAGACAAGATTGACGTATCTTTCAATGTAATGACCATCTGATTGATAAACGAAGGAATCATCACCCGTATGGCTTGGGGAATGACAATCTTCATCATGGCTTTGCGGTAAGGAAGACCCAATGAACGGGCCGCTTCCATCTGCCCACGATCAATCGACTGAATACCTCCACGAATAATTTCTGTGACGTAAGCCCCTGCATTCAAACTCAGTGTCAGAATGGCGGCCAGGAACAGCGGCATGGTAAAGCCCATGGCCTGCGGTATCCCGAAATAGATAAAGAACGCGAGGACAATCAATGGAATTCCACGGAAGATATCTACAAATACCGTTGCAACTCCACGAAGGAATTTATTTTGTCCTACCTTCATAAAGCCAAAAATCAAGCCGATAATAAAAGCAAAAAACAAAGAAATAATGGTATAGAGCAGCGTCTTCCCCAGACCTTTGAACAGGGCTGGCAGGGATTTTTGAACCAATTCCCAGCGACCCAGGTTGGCAGTTGGAGCATTCTCACCAAGGTATTTTTCATTAATGCGTTTATATTCACCGTTAGCCTTGATATTCGTCAGGCCTGTATTAAACATCTCAAGTAATTCCTGATTCTTACCCTTGCTTACCGCAAATCCGTAGGAGGCTCCCTCTTCTTTCTTGGTAACGATTTTCAAACCGTTATTCTGGTTCACCCCATAGGCCAATACGGGGTGATCTTCAAAACAGGCTACGGAGTTCCCGGTTTTCACATCGTCATACATTTGCGCAGAATCATCAAACGGAACGATCGTAAAGCCGTATTTGGTGGCGATGGATTCAGCAAAGCTGTACCCTTCTGTTCCCGTTTTCACGGCAACCTTTTTGCCTCGAAGATCTTCATAACTTTTCACAGTATCGTTATTTGCGCTAATTCCCATAACAACACCTGATGGATAATAAGATTCTGAAAAATCAAACTTCTGTTTTCGTTCATCCGTAATGCTCATCCCCGCAATAACGCCGTCCACCTGATTGGACTCCAGCGCTTGCACAGCTGCATTAAATCCCAAGGCTTTAATTTTATAATTGAAGTTCTGGTCTTTGGCGATCGCATCCAGTAAATCCATGTCGATGCCCACATAATTTCCATTTTCATCCTCATATTCAAATGGTGCAAATGTAATATCCGTGCCGATCACATACGTCTTGCCCGAATTGGAATTTGCACTCGCATCCTCAGACCATCCGGATAACCCTGCCGCTAGAAGCAGAATTAGTGATAATGCAAAAAATGAGACCTTGGTTGTTTTCATATGTCCTCCTCATCTCGGTGTTCTCCGAATACGGATCAATTTCTGGTTATTGATGTTGCTGTAGTCCCTTTTTAGATGTCTTTGCACATTATATTGTTATTATTTGCAGTATATTAACAATCAATGCTTTCCCTAACATTCTTCCTTGTCCTCCACGATGTATTATTTTTTAAACCATTTAAATATCCACGTTATAATTACCCGTCAAGCAGCTTAACAAACCAGAAATGATCTCAAATAAAAAAAGTCGCCATAGAGGCGACTTGGGTTTAGTTCTCGGCAAAAAATTTCGAAAGTGGATTGTCCACTTTTTTATCTTCTGAGACCTGACCCTTCTTGTCCAACACATAGTACTGATAATAAGCGTCGGTGAATCCGATGGATTTCTGCATATTCATCATGTATGATTCAAGGGCCCCACTATTCAGATGATCTTCATTCCAGTAATAGTGCAGCATCAAACGATTCTGATTATAGGGATGTTTGATCACATAGGCTCCATTGGCAGATGGCTGGTTCATGTTCTTCTTCCATTGAAAACCGATTTTATCCGCTCGTTCCATGATGTTGGATTTTAACGCTTGAACCCAACCGTTTGATTGCGCTTGACCAATCACAATCACGTTGCTGGTGGCCAGTTCCTTTTTCATTTTTTTCTTCAAAATCTGACGATCCCGAATCACATCATACTTTACTCCGCTCAAGTCGAAAAGAGTTGTCAGTTGGTTCACCATGAGTTCCTGTTGTTTGTTCGCTGACTTGCTCACCTGATCACTGATCACAATGGCTAATGGCTCACCCTGAAGGGCTTTATGCATCACACGGCTCATCGTTTCAAAAGGCAGATTCGGAACCTGCGTTAATGCTGATTCATACAGCGATTGAAACTGATCATGAAGATAAGCGGTTTTTTCCTCATTCGACAGTTGATACTCAGGCTTCAGCACAAAGTTAGGCTCATACAGGGCCTGCTTCATGTCACTTCTAGCCTCTTTCCCCAGTACATCTTCTATCGTTTGGAGAAGTCCGTCAATCGTAGCGTTTTGGTACACATAACGTTTAAAGTATGCTTTCATCAATGTATCAAATTGCTCTTCTCCGACGGACCGGTACAATTGATATATCGCCTGGCGGCCTTTATTATAAAAGACCGGGCTTGCCAGGTCTCCCACCTCTTCATTGGTCGAAGCGATAGCTTTATCTTCAGTGGATTCATCAAATTGAATGGATTTAAAACCTTGCAGCTTATCGCCCAGCTTCTCGGTAAAATATACCGTGGAAAAATCCGCAAAACCTTCGTCCAGGAAAGACTCTGTCTCTGAGTTATTTCCGATTAATGCATGGAACCACTGATGTGCAATTTCATGAATAAATACGGTATCCTGTCCCGGATCGGAATTTAGTCCGATTTGCCCCATTTGGATGACTCTTGAATACTCGATTGCCACACCTTCCACATACGATTCGACAACCCGGAATTCCGGATAAGGGTATTTACCATATTTGTCACTGAAAAAATCGATGGCTTTGAATGCCTGATCAATATACCCATCAACGATTTTTTTCTTTCCCGGTTGATTGTCCAAATAATAATACTCCACGGTAAGCCCATTACGGGTTACGCTGTCCACTTTGAAGTTCGGGCTGGCAAAGAAAACAAACTCCCTCGTATTCTGGGCCACAGCTGACACCACTTTGCGCCCATTCTCGACATCATCACGTGTTGTTATCGTACCAGGCATCATGACCTGATATTGTTCGGGAACATTGAACTGAACTTCATAATCCGCGGAAGTGTAATAATCCGTTTCAAAGGTTTGACTATAGGGTTTGGTGTCCCATTCATGCTTGGCCTCGTCATAGACAGACACCACTGGAAACCAGTGAGCCCCATTAATAATATCCTTGTAATACGATAAGCGTTGTGAGCCGTATGGAATCTTCAGGTTAAATTGAATTTGAACAGAAACGGATTCACCAGGCTGAATCGGATGTTCCAAATTCACTATCAAGGCTTGGTTTTTATTACTGAAATCAAGAGCTCGACTGTCAGTCATCACCTTCTTAATATCAATCCCGCCTAGAAAGTCCTCCGGTTTCTTATCAGGATTATCTTTGCTGATCTCTTGATTCGAACGTTCAAACATGGTTGTTTGTGTTGATTTCGAGCGATTGGCATCTGCATAAGTATGAAAAACTAACTCTTTCAGCGTATCCTTGCTCGTATTTTTGTAAGTAATCGATTCGCTCCCCTCTATCGTCATATTGTTCTCGTTTAGCCGGGCTTCAATTCGGTATTGAATAGGTGTCTGGGATTTAACATCCTCTATGGCTTGTGAAACGGTAAACTCTGTAGATGGAGCAGCCGCAGCGCTGCCCGTGTTTAAGATTGGACATGCTGCCAAAATCAGAGTAAGTGTGCTGACAGTTGCTATTCTGACTAGATTTGAAGCTAATGCACTTGAATGGTTGATATAAATATAAATCTCTCCTTCGAATGAATTGTGAAGCACTGATGCAAGTATAGTCGGCCAACCTTACACTGATTTAATGTGAAACTTAAATTTCGTTTAAAAAAAGGAGCGGTTTGCATTAATTTTTGGATGAATTGGACATTCCAAGTTATGCATGTTTTTTTTACTAACCGACAGGGTAAATGTTCTTCATGAATTGGTTTTAATGGAGGGGATATCAATATGTTTATGGATTTAACTATCAAGCTTGTGATTAGCTTTTTTGGTCTCTGGGCCATCACTTTTATCACGGGTAGAAAAACGTTAAGTCAACTTACACCGTTAGACTTCCTAACTTCATTAGTACTAAGCGAAATCGTGGGAAATACGCTCTATGACGATCAAGTCAAAGTAACTCATCTCCTATTCGCCTTGGTCGTTTGGACTGCTCTCGCTTACCTTTTTGAGAAAGCAACAACCCGGTTTGTAAAGTTTGGGTACGTAGCTGAAGGTAGAGTTGCCCTCTTAATCGATAATGGAGTCGTAAATCAAAGTTTGATGAAAAAATATGATATTGAGTTTAAACAATTGCTTTCCATGCTTCGCAAACAGAATGTTTTTTCGCTCCAGGAAGTGAAACATGCGGTCTTAGAAATAGACGGAACTCTATCCGTCCTTCGCAAGCCTGAATATGAACCGCCAACGGCTCAAGATATGGGTTTGGAAACACAATCCGATAATTTCGCTATTACAGTGATTGATAAAGGGGAACTACTGAAGATGTCGATGAGAGGAAGCCACATTGATCTGGATCAGGTAAGGTTGGAGATGCAGAAACAGGGATATGACAATATGAAGGATATAGCATATGCAGAGTATGGCGAAGATGGGTCGCTTTATATCATTCCGAGAAAGTGAAAGAAAAACGAACTCTAAGTAGAGGATAAAATAATAAAACAATCGTTCCGAGGTTACATACCGAGAAACGATTGTTGTGTTGTGTAGACATAATCATTCTGTTGTACTTTGTTGAATCAATGCGTGAAGTTCTTTTTGAAGCTCGTCAAGCTCGTCTTCCAAGCAAGCCGTTTGCATGATCTCATTAAAAGTAATTAATGCTTGTTTGAATTTTTTCTCCCCAAGGTCAGTTAAGCAGGTATAGACCCCTCTTCGATCATCTTCACAAACATGCCGTTGTAAAGCACCACAATTTTGGGCTTCCATTCTCACGACAAGTCGTGATATGGCACTCTGACTAAGGCCAACCATTTCCTGCAATTGCTGCAATCTAAGTTTCTTATCAACGGTTTGGGACAGAAAATAAAGAACGTAGAATTCCTTTAAAGACAGACTGTACTTCTCTTCTAAAGCACTTTCCAACCTATTATTAATCTTAGTCTGAATATCACTAAAACTTAGCCAACGATCTAAAAGTTTGTTATCCATATGGGTATTCATCAAGTGTTCACCTGTTCTATATCATAGTATTTAGTCAATCGGTTATCGCCCTCGGCTTATATGGATTTGCATATAGTAAGTATAACCTTCACGGGGTATCCGTACCAGAGCTTTTGTTATTATAACTTCGATGGCTGGAGACATACACAGCATAAAACAAGCAAAAATCATATTTAGAGTGTCACCATATAACAACTTAGATAGTCATTCGAAAGACTCTTAACTGCTAATGTTTCCTACTGAGAAAAGGCCAACCATATTGAGGTTGACCTAACTTCACTTAGAATCCTGTAGTATACTGTTTAGGAATTTCGGTTTCTTTTCTCAAATTGGTTGCCGCTTCTAAGGCCCAGTAAGGGTTTCTAAGCATTCCTCTTCCAATAGCAACCAAATCAGCATCTTCATTTCCGATGACAGCGTTAGCTAACGTTGGATCGTCAAGTCTCCCAACAGCCATCACTGGAATATCAAGAGCTTGTTTAATATCTTTAGCTAAAGGCACTTGATAAGCTGCATGCGTTCCTGGTCTACCCCATGCAGCAATTGGCCCCTCACCACCGGAGGAAATATCGAACATGTCTACCCCCGCTTTTTGATAATCCTTGGCAAAAGCTATGCTTTCATGAATGCCATATCCACCCTCAACATATTCCTTTGCTGAAATACGCATTAAAAGTGGCATATCTTCAGGCATTTCGGATTTGGCCGCATGAATGATCTCCCGACCAAATCGGGTAAGGTCCTTCCCGTATTCATCATCCCGTTTATTTGTAAGCGGAGAATGGAACTGATGAATCAAATAGCCGTGTGCTCCATGAATCTCAATAGTATCAAAACCAGCCTTGACAGCACGTGCTACGGCAGTACGGAATTTTTCCACCTGCTCTTTAACTTCTTCTGTTGTAAGCGTACGAGGCTGTTTTGAATTTTCATCAAACGCAATGGCAGATGGCGCTACAGGAACTTCTGCATCTTCTGCCTTTCGTCCGGCGTGTGCAATCTGAATCCCCACTTTTGCACCGTAACTATGACACGCATCTACGATACGTTTCAAAGCCGGGATCTGCTCATCCGACCACAACCCAAGATCGAAGTCGGATATGCGTCCGTCTGGCTCTACATCTGTCATTTCAATGATAATTAATCCAGCACCACCTATCGCACGACTCACATAGTGCAGGTAATGCCAATCTGTCGCAATACCATCTTTTTGATCAACCGAATATTGACACATTGGCGGCATCACAATACGGTTTTTCAATTCCAGATTTTTAATTTTGTATGGACTAAATAAATCTTTCATGAGTAATCCTCCAGTACCTATAGTTGTGTAATCCTTTATTTAATGACGTAGATAAATTGGAATCCTTGCTTTCGCAATATTCGTGCAGCTTTTTTGGATTTGAATATCCCCGTAGGCATTATCATTACATGATCATCAGGCACAAGATGCTTTTCCCAAACAAAAGGAAGACGTCCTAGCGAGATATTAATCGTCCCGGCTGTAGGCTCAGTCCAATACTCAAATGCATCCCGGATATCTATGATCTTATAGTCACCAAATTCAGCTCGTCTGTTCAAAAAGTCATGATAATCTACATGTTTAAGGTTTGGTAAAGGCCACAATTGACGTCCAACTGCAAAAAAAACGATGATAACGAATAATAACATCCACCAAAACATTCCGAGCCCTCTCTTATCTTTAAAGAATACAGGATAAGTACCACAGAATTTTCACTTACTGCACAGCTTCCATCTCTGTAAAACCTGAAGCTGACCCCATTATTTGAAAGGATCTGGACTCATAAACCAATCTCGAGTTCAGATTTGTTGCAGTGCATCTGCTTTTATATGCGTCGGCTTGTTTTTTTGCATCACCGGCCGGATGGTGTACCCCTTAATAAAAGCATGCGCATGCATGTAATTTAACGCAAAAATCACAGGGTGTCAAGTAGGTTCTAACATGAAGCTCTTTTCGGTCGGTAGTCGAATCCCATTCAAAGACCTTTGGACTTGGGTATTGTAACGTTCAGGGAACAAAAAGCCGGATGTATACTGAAGATGCATACATCCGGCTTAAATTTCAATTACGCAGGACCTCAACTGCTGCTGATCATGAACACCTTAACTACAGGTGCTGTCCAATATCTCGCCAACTAATGGGTACTTGGAATGGTGTAATCCACTTTAGGGGCAGTTGCTATGTCTGGATTTAATTGAATGGAACGCTGGCATATCGCTGTAACCCCAAAAGCCAGCAAAGCTAGAACTACAGCTACCGGAGGTACCCACTCCACGCCGCCCAAATCAACGGCAAATCCGCCGATTCCGGAGCCGAGCGCAATACCCACATTTGCCGCCACCGGCAGCAATGTGGACGCAAACGGTTTTGAATTCGGTGCTATTGCTCCTGATACATCGAATAAATATAGTTGAGACGCAGCGCTCATGGAGGATGACAGGCATCCGACCAGGAACAGGAACGCCAAGCCAAGCCATAGATGGGATACGGTGAAGCTGAGCCCTAGAAAGATGGCCGCTTGTATTAAGAAAAGCCATTTAAGTTTGGATAGAAAATCTCCTTTGGCTATTTTGGCACCGATCCAGTTGCTAAGTATGCTGCAGACGCCATAGATGAGAAGTACGGCGCTGATCCAACGTGTGGATACACCCATGGATCCCTCCAACAATGGGGTGATATACGTAAAGATCACGAAGATACTGCTGTTTCCAAGGACTGGAATCAAGCATGCCAGTAATATTCGTGGCTTCATAAAGAGAGCCATCTGATCACTAAATGTACCGACAATGGTTGTCGTTTGCCGCGGGAGAATACGGAACATGAACGCAAAAGGCACGACACCGATACATGCTGTAACGACGAACGTCATGGACCAGTTCAGATGCTGTCCGATGAAGGTGCCGAGTGGGACGCCAAGCACATTGGCAATAGAAAATCCGCCCAGAATCCAGGCAATGGCTTCCCCTCTTCGCTCCTTGTTGACTGCGTCGCTTGCAATCGAAATCGAAAGCGATATCGTAAGTCCGCATGCAACGGCCGATACGATACGAATAACCATCAAGGAAAAGAACGTTGTTGAGAATACGGTTAGCAGGTTCAATGCCAGCACGATGGCAAACCCGATCAAAATGGAATTTCTTCGGGATATTTTGGCCAGGAAAGCAACGGCAAACGGCGTCCCGATCGCATAAGCGATAGCGAAGCCGGAGACGAGCGCGCCTGCAGCAGCCAATGAAACTTTCATGTAGGTTTCGATTTCCTTCAATACGCCCACGATCACGTATTCGGTTGTTCCCAATACAAAGCTAACAAGTGTAAGTGTTAAAATAAGTAAATTATCTCTTTTTCTAGTCATGAATAAGCCCTCACCATTCTTTCTAATGTTGCAAGCGTTTCAATTTCTCAAGTGTTTCTCTTCCCAAGCAAATTTCGCTTTCTCATCCCTCCAGTTTCGTTATATAGTACATATTAATGAATAGTGAAATTGTACTGTCAGACATGTTAGACGACAATCAAGGTTGTTGTGGTCTTCACTCAAAACATTATGAATATTGTCATTTCACCACAGAATCTTGAAGGGAAGACATTAATGAATACACGCCATGAATCCGACCGACTGCATGAAGATCAAGATTGCATCATTATTTATGTAGGGAAGTTGGCAGACAATCCCCATTGGAGTTTTCCGACCCATAAACATGACGACTTACATGAGATCATATACGTGAATGAGGGCCAAGGCTCGTTCACGATTGATGGGACGAAGCACTCCGTTCAAAAAGGAGACCTTCTCATTTATAACAAAGGCACACTTCACGAGGAGAGATCGGACCCGGAATTCCCATTATCAACTTTTTATTGCGGCTTTCGCTTTAAAGAGGGTACCCGAGGAAATAAGGATTGGGTCGTTCCTCCCGGCAGTGAGCCAGTCGTTCGTGCAAACCGTTATTCAGAAGAAATCCGTTCATTAATGCAGACCATGTTCAATGAATTTTCAATTCGGGAAGAAGGCTATGACTCTGTCTCCCATCATCTGCTGAATGCCGTGCTGGTGATCATCGATCGTATGTCACGTTATCAGCATACGGCGGGCGAGATCGTTCGGAGCAATACACTTGCCAACAGCATTAAAGATTATCTGGATACGAACTACAGGCAAAATATCAAGCTGAAGGATCTGGCAGATCAGTTCCATATCGATTTCTACTACCTGATCCATATGTACAAAAACTGCTATGGCACTTCACCCTACCATTACTTGATCCAGCGAAGAATGGGAGAAGCGACCCGGTTGTTGGTCTCAACCAAGAAAAAAGTGTGGGAAATTGCCAAGCTGGTCGGCTACGACAATCCGAACTACTTTACAATTCTTTTTACCAAAACGGTCGGTGAATCACCGAGAAGTTTCCGAAAAAGAAATCAAAAGGACATGTTCAGTGATCCATCATCCAACTAAAACAGGTAACCTTAATCGGTATAAATTCAAAAGGAATTAATATAAATATGTCCACTCGCGATCATAAAAATAAAGAAGGCAAACCAGAAGGTTCTGGTTTGCCTAATCATACGATATGACTGCAATTAAATTGTGCTGGTGTCAATTACGAATCTGTACTTCACATCGGAAGCTAATACACGTTTATACGCTTCGTCAATTTGGTCGGCTGAGATGACTTCGATCTGAGGCACAATGTCATGTTCTGCACAGAAATCAAGCATTTCCTGTGTCTCGCGGATGCCGCCAATCATTGATCCTGCGAACGAACGACGATGACCGATAAGGGACATTACGTTCACTGCCAACGGTTCCCCCGGAGCACCCACGTTAACCAGAGTACCATCCAGAGTGAGTAGTGCAAAATAAGCATTAATGTCAATATTCGCACTTACGGTGTTAATAATTAAATCAAAGGAGCCCGCAAGTTTTTCGAAGGTTTCTGGCTCACTTGTAGCGTAGTAATGATCTGCTCCAAATTGCAAGCCATCCTCCTTCTTCTTCAGGGATTGTGACAGAACCGTTACCTCTGCACCCATGGCATGTGCGATTTTGACCGCCATATGGCCAAGACCGCCCATACCAACAACAGCTACTTTCTTACCAGGTCCAGCTCCCCAATGGTGCAGCGGCGAATATGTTGTAATACCTGCGCAAAGTAGTGGTGCAGCCGCATCAAGCTCGATGTTGTCAGGAATACGAACAATGAAACCTTCAGTCACGACAATGTGAGTGGAATACCCGCCTTGGGTAGGTTCGCCGTACTTGTCCACACCTGCGTAGGTAGGAATATTTCCTTTGAGGCAGTATTGCTCTTCTCCTCGGCGGCAGTTTTCACATTCACCACAGGAGTCCACCATGCATCCCACTCCTACTCGGTCACCAACCTTGTACTTCGTAACTTCGGGTCCGATTTCTGTGACAATCCCTGCGATCTCATGTCCAGGTACGAGGGGATAGTTTACTGGGCCCCATTCGCCATGTGCCGTATGAATATCAGAGTGGCATATGCCAGCATATTTAATTTCGATCAGGACATCATGAGAGTCAAGATCGCGTCGATTAATCTCAGCCGCCCGGAACGATTGGTCCGGACCATCTACAGCTCGTGCTTTTGCAGTTATCATAAAGAAAGCCTCCTAAAGTTTCATTTTCCAAGAGAATGATTTTTCTCTCGCAAAGCTATCTTAATCCCTCTAGTTAACTCTAGGTCAAATATCTTTTATAAAAATTGATGTTCAAGAGGCTTTGACAGCTCTAATACAGCGTGGTAAAATTCCGTAAGATTCTAGAGTTAACTCGAAGTCTAAGTAAGTGTGCAAAGGAGAAATTCAATGACGTATTCGATCAGTGAAGTTGCAAACGAATTGAATCTTACCGTGTATACCTTGCGTTACTACGACAAGGAAGGACTCATGCCTTTTGTAGAACGTACCCCAAGCGGAACACGAAAGTTTAAAGAGTCAGACATAGACTTTTTAAAAATCATACAATGTCTGAAATCTACGGGGATGCCGATTAAGGATATTAAAGATTTCATTGAATGGTGTGCCGAGGGCGATTCCACCTTACAGGAACGATATGACATGTTTACGGAACGTAAGGCAAGTGTACAAGCACAGATGGAAGAACTGAAAAGAACCATGGAAGTTATCGAACATAAATGTTCCTACTACAAGACTGCACTGGAAGCTGGAACAGAAGAAATTCATAAAACCAATAAAATCGGGAACTTTGTTACCCGTTAACAACTGCATACTAACTACTAAAAGCCTAAAGTTTGTTGACTTTAGGCTTTTGTTTTAACTTGTTATTCTTCAATTGTTTTGATCACTTTTGCAGGTATACCAGCCACGATGGTATTGGCAGGTACGTCTTTTGTCACCACTGCCCCTGCCGATATAATGGAATTTTCACCGACGGTTACACCTGGCATGATGGTTGCCGCAATGCCAATCCAGACCCCATTTTTGATGACGATGGGGGTTGAAACGGTGGATCTCCTTTGGGAGGGCGCAATAGGATGATTAATCGTCACGAGATTGACTTTGGGAGCAATCAAAACATGATCTTCAATAATTATGCCACCACGATCCATGAACGTACAACCTTGGTTGATAAATACGTTTTTACCCACTCGGATATTTTGACCATAATCTGTATAAAACGGTGGCAACAACTCAAACGTTTCATCAACCATTGCTCCTGTCAATTGGCTGAACAGGTCTCTAACCTGGTTTGTGCTATGATACCCCGTATTCAATTCTGCAATCAGCTTTTGTGCACGTTCAATAGCTTCACCAATTTTATAAAACTCAGGGTCATTAATAGAAATCACTTCACCTGAACGGTCTCTTTCAAAAATGTCCTTACTCATGATCTTATTCCCCCCTTCAATAATGTTCTTCAGACTAAAACATGTTATTACCGTACTACCTCGATTCAACTCTAGGTCAACTACAATTTTTTGACCATAATGAAATCCGTTTGTTCTTCATCCCCCATATAAAACGAGTGTTCACCCGTTTGAATAAATCCCATTCTCCTGTAAAAGGCAATGGCATTATCATTTTTTTCCCAGACTCCAAGCCAAATGGTATTCTTATGATGTTCCATGGCAATCTCTATAGCTTGATTAAGCAAATATTTACCTAGCCCATGTTTTTGAAAGCTGGTTTTTATATAAATTCTTTCAATCTCAAGTGAGTCTTCACCCATTTTTTCGGACTGGGCCTCATTTATATTTACTTTTAAATATCCAGCGAGATCTTCATTGAAATAGATAAAATAGATTTCTGAATGGGTATTGGATAATTCCCTCTCCAACTGTTTAGTGTTAAATGCTTTTTCCAAATAAGCTTTCATGTTTTCAGGAGAATTCTGTGCTTGAAATGTATCTTTGAATGTTTCAATACTGATTTCCTGAAGCATTTCTAAATCTTTAAGACTGCATCGTACCATTCTTACATTCACGGGGTATCTCTCCTTTAATGATGTCTCTGGACTACTTATCATACTTTGTGATAAGAAAACACCATACTCTTTTTGTTGTAAATACAACAAAATTCTACATTAAATCTAACCTATAATTGTATAGTTTGCAACATAAATTAAGTAGTTATCTTTTACTAAGATTCAACAAAAAATACGCTGACGAGAGAATCCCTCTGCCAACGCATTATTTTAGTGATTAATGGATATCTTTCTTTTTGAAATTCCCGCCCTTAACTTCGGCTACATCATAGACTACAATAAACGCATTGGGGTCAATTTCATGAATAATATCCTTGATCTTGCTTTCTTCCATACGGTTGATTACACAAGTAATTTCTTTGAATTGTTCATTGGAGTAACCGCCGTATGCATCGGTGTACGTTGCTCCACGACCCAAACGGTCACGAATGGTTTCGACCATAATTTCAGGTTGATTTGTGATGATTTTAAACGTTTTGGAGCCGCTCAATCCTTCTTCAACAATATGAATTACTTTGGAAGCGATGTAATATGCAAGTGCCGACAGAATAGCCCCCTGCAGACCAAATACGGTCGAAACAACAATAAAAACAAACATGTTCAAAAATAAGATCAGATCACTGGTTCCAAATGGTAATTTGCGCGAAAGCAGGACCGCCAACATATCGATTCCATCCAATGCCCCGCCATTGCGCAATGCCAAACCCATACCAAAACCGATGATAATCCCGCCCACAACGGTAATTAACAATGTATCTCCTTGTATAATCGTTGGTACATGGTGCATAAGGCTTGTACCAACCGCTAGCGAGGCAATACCGATAATGGAATAAATCGCAAAGCTTTTACCTATTTGTTTATAGCCTAACCAGACAAATGGAATGTTGATTACACCAATCAGCATCCCTAACGGTAAACCAAACAGTTTTGAACCAACGATGCTCAGACCTGTTACACCACCATCTGAGACATTGTTGGGAATTAATACGGCTTCAAGACCATATGAAGTTATAAAAGCCCCAATCATAATCAATAACACTTTCGAGATGATTTTCAGTTTGTTTGATTTTTGCGTGTTCCTTTGATTCATTCCTTTTCCCCCTTGGACATTTAACCGATAGGAAATAGTCTATAATAATTGTCACTACGTTTGCAAATGAATCGTCATTAGTTTTAAGCAAAACAAATAAGCCGATCCAGAAAAGGATCAGCTTATTCATATAGCCTTATTTTAGTTGTTTGGGATCAAGCACGTTTGTTCTCGACAGATTTCATACGGTTTTGATCATCAGGTACGCGGTCATGACTGAATTCCTGACCTGCTTCTACCTCACCTGGGCCGGATACAGCACGTGAAAAATGGGTGAACTGCCTTTTTTGCTCATCCAGCTCGTGTTTTTGCTTAAGAAGCTCCTGTGGATCTTGGTCTGTCATATGTTAACCTCCAAGAAATCATATTTATGAGTTTTGCTGGTGTTTGGATTCATCTTGAATTTCTTCTCTGAATCCGGAAATGCTATGTTTACGGCGTTCGTTTTTTTCCTCGATTTGAGCTTTTTGCTGTCCTGGAATTTCATCTCCGAATTCCTCGAGATAATCCTTGGCTTCCCGGTAATTTTCAATCGTGTTTTGAACAGCGTTTTGCAAGTGCTCTACGTTATCCTTACGGTTATCCGGTTTGTTCATATCTGTCACCTCCCATAAATGGAATCATGCTATTTATACGCACTACTGAAGTTTTCCATAAGAGCGTGTTACTTATGCATGAAATTCAAAATACAATCATGCTTTGCTTGCCCACTTCTCTGCAGCACAAAGAACCGGATTCTGGTATCGAATCCGGTTCTATATTTAATCGTTTAGGCCAATCTCATTTTGAAATCCTGATAGCCGAACTCACGAACTACTTCGCAATCGCCGTCTTTCCTTTTCACCGCAATAGCTGGCAACGGCATGCCGTTGAACGTATTCGTTTTGACCATGGAATAAATCGCCATGTCCTCAAATACTAACCTGTCACCCGTCTTCAATGGTTGGTCAAACGAATAATCGCCGATCACATCCCCTGAAAGGCAGGTTTGCCCGCCAAGACGGTACAGGTGGTCTTTCTCCCCTGCTTCTCCTGAACCGATAAGTGGTGGACGGTAAGGCATCTCAAGTACGTCTGGCATATGGCAAGTGGCCGAGGTATCCAGAATGGCAATATCCATTCCATTCTTATGGAAATCCAGTACGGAAGTTACCAGGAACCCTGCGTTCAGCGCAACAGCCTCGCCAGGCTCCAGATATACTTCCAGACCATACTTTTCCTGCATCCGTTTGATGCAAGCTTCCAGTCTTGGAATGTCGTAATCTTCGCGTGTGATATGGTGTCCGCCGCCGAAGTTGATCCATTCCATTTGAGGCAGCCATTGTCCAAACTTCTCTTCTACTGCATTCAATGTCGTTTCCAGATCATCGGAATTTTGTTGGCACAATGTATGGAAATGCAGTCCGGATACACCTTCGAGCAGCTCCGCCCGGAAGTCTTCGTGCTTGGCACCGAACCTTGAACCAGGAGAACATGGATCGTAAATCTCATGACCCTCCTGAGTCGAGCATTCAGGATTAATACGGAGACCCACTTTACGGCCAGCCTGAAGCGCCTTGCCCTTGAATTTCTCCAGTTGGGAGAATGAATTGAAGATAATATGATCACATATCGAGATAATTTCATCGATCTCATCTTCGCGATAAGCCGGGGCAAAAACATGATTTTCCTTGCCCATCTCCTCATGGCCCAGACGGGCTTCATACAGCCCGCTCGCCGTTGCACCGCTCAGGTATTCTCCAATGAGCGGATACATCGTGGTCATGGAAAATGCTTTCTGAGCCAGCACGATTTTGGCTCCTGTACGCTGCATGACACCGTTCAGGATTTTGAGATTTTTCTCGATAAGTCCCTCGTCAACAACAAAGCATGGCGTCGGTAATTGCTCAAAGCGCATCTTAACGAACGAGCTCCGATTCCTTAACTTCTTCCGGCAGTTCGTCAACGAGTACTGGGTTGAAATCTTCAACCCATGGGAGACCCCATTTGTTCAACTCTTCCATGAATGGATCTGGATTGAACTCTTCCACGTTGTATACACCTGGTTTGTTCCATTTGCCAGTCATCACCATTGCTGCACCAATCATAGCCGGAACGCCAGTGGTGTAAGAAATCGCTTGGGAACCAACTTCTTTGTAGCATTCTTGGTGATCGCAAATGTTGTACACGTAGTACGTTTTGTCTTGGCCGTCTTTTTTGCCTTTGAAGATGCAACCAATATTCGTTTTGCCTACAGTCCGTGGTCCCAGAGATGCCGGGTCTGGCAGTACCGCCTTCAGGAATTGCAGTGGAATGATCTGTTTGCCTTCAAATTCGATAGGCTCGATCGAAGTCATGCCCACATTTTCAAGTGCTTTCAGATGTGTAAGGTAGCTTTGGCCAAATGTCATGAAGAAACGAATGCGTTTCAGACCAGGCATGTTTTTGGCCAGGGACTCCAGCTCTTCATGATATAGCAGATACATGTCTTTTTCGCCAACTTCCTTGAAGTCATAGACACGTTTAATTTCCATCGGTTTCGTTTCGATCCATTCGCCATTTTCCCAATATCTTCCGTTAGCCGAAACTTCACGGATATTGATTTCAGGGTTGAAATTGGTTGCAAACGGATAGCCGTGGTCGCCGCCGTTGCAGTCCAGAATATCAATATATTCAATTTCGTCAAAATAGTGTTTCAAGGCATACGCAGAGAATACGCCAGTTACTCCTGGGTCAAATCCACTGCCGAGCAGTGCAGTAATACCCGCTTTTTCGAAACGCTCTTTGTAATCCCATTGCCAGCTGTATTCGAATTTCGCTGTATCTTCAGGCTCATAGTTCGCGGTATCCATGTAATTGGTTTTAGTTGCGAGGCAAGCATCCATGATTGTCAGGTCTTGGTAAGGCAATGCCAGGTTCATGACAATATCCGGTTTAACTTCGTTGATGAGGGCGATCAGTTCGTCAACGTTATCAGCATCTACTTGAGCTGTCGTAATTTTTGTTTTGCCGCCGTCCAGTTTGGCTTTGAGATCGTCACATTTGGATTTCGTACGACTTGCAATGCAAATTTCCTCAAATACTTCGCTATTTTGAACGCATTTATGAACCGCTACTGAAGCAACGCCACCGGCGCCAATGATTAGTGCTTTTCCCATTTTCCATTCTCCTAACCCAATATGAATTTTTTTAAAATTAATTTTTATTTTTTTCTCATTTTTCAACTTTCGCCCATTCTGAACCAACAAAAAAAGCAAGGTGAAAAATGCCACAATCTCGCATCATCACACTTGCTTGTCGATATACATCATTAAAAAGACGCAAAGTCCCCATAACTAAAAAAGTTCAAAAGAACCCCTCTAGAGGAAAGCTTCTTCATGTATATCAATATCAGATCAGAGTCTATTTAGCAAATAATTCGCCTTTACCACTCTTATTGACCGTTTCACAAGTTGATGTGCTGATGCACTGGTTGTAAAGTAACCAACTTATAAAATTTGAGCTTTTAACTCAATCAATAAGGCAACATAAGTTGCCAATCGGCGTTTGACCCGGCTGTCCGTATGGCCTTAACTTCCTTGGTAGGAGTGGTCAAAAATTATCTGCTGGAAAGACCTGATTTATGTTGATATATCTGCTTTCCAAAATCACAGGTCTTACAATATCAGATACTTCAAAAAAAATCAAGCAATCATAAAAAAAATATTATTCCTTTCCTTTGTTCACTCCGGATATTTGACTGTAACATCTTCTATGAATCTTTCTGTGCATGACTTTGGAAGCCCCCTCTATCGAAAGAAATCCCCTTAGTGTCACTGAAAATCCAACCAATCACCCAAGGAGATTACTATATAAAAAAGTCTTTTGCCTACACAAATAACTGAAATTTATCCGGTTTAAATCTCATGTATTTTTTAATAGAATTAAATTCATAAAAATACAGAAAATTATAAATCATGCGAAATTTCCTTCCGGGCATGAAAGGAGGTGATTAAAAGCAAGTCAATGTCCAAAACAAGCACATTATTTCATTTGCTTGTCCGATTGATAAAATTCAATTCAAGAGGAGGATGTACGTGTTAATATTCAAATTGAAGAAGTCGATCCACATTCTATTGGCCTGTCTTACTGCCCTGCCGCTGATGTTGACGCCGATCCAAGCCTCGGCAGCAAGCGATGTTACGGTAAACTTATCCTCTGAAAAACAGCTAATCAAGGGTTTTGGAGGAATTAATCATCCCAACTGGATCGGTGATTTGACGCCCTCACAAAGAGATACAGCTTTTGGTAATGGACAAAACCAGCTAGGATTTTCCATCCTACGCATTTATATTGATGATAACAAGAACAATTGGTATAAAGAAATACCCACGGCAAAACGAGCTGTTGAACAAGGAGCTATCGTCTTTGCCTCGCCATGGAATCCTCCCAGTGATATGGTTGAAACATTCAATCGCAATGGAGACACGGCGGCTAAGCGACTTAAATACGATAAATACGCTGCGTATGCCCAGCACCTGAACGACTTTGTTTCTTACATGAAATCCAACGGAGTTAACCTCTACGCAATCTCCGTACAAAATGAACCGGATTATGCGCATGATTGGACGTGGTGGACGCCTCAGGAGATGCTTCGATTCATGAAAGATTATGCCGGCTCCATTACCGATACGAAAGTCATGGCGCCCGAATCCTTCTCTTACCTGAAAGAAATGTCAGACCCCATACTGAATGATCCACAAGCGCTAGCCAATATGGACATTCTGGGTGCCCATACGTATGGTACGCAATTCAGTAATTTCCCTTACCCCCTTTTTAAACAAAAAGGTGCTGGAAAGGAACTTTGGATGTCAGAGGTATATTACCCCAATAGTAATGCAAATTCGGCAGATCATTGGCCAGAAGCGCTGGATGTCTCCTATCACATCCATCACGCAATGGTGGAGGCAGACTTCCAGGCATATGTATGGTGGTATATCCGTAGACAATACGGTCCCATGAAAGAGGATGGCACCATTAGCAAACGGGGATATAATATGGCCCATTTCTCCAAGTTTGTTCGACCAGGCTTTGTCAGAGTGGATGCGACGAAAAATCCGGATACTCAAACGTTTATCTCTGCATATAAAGGAGACAACAAAGTAGTAATCGTAGCAATCAACCGGGGAACTTCCGCTGTAAACCAGAAGTTTGTATTGCAGAACGGAAACGCGTCAAACGTATCATCCTGGGTTACAGACAGCACAAGAAATCTGGCAGCCGGTTCATTGATTATCATGACAGGCAATACGTTTACTGCCCAACTTCCTTCTCAAAGTGTTACCACATTCGTAGCACAGTTAAATTAAGGAAGGATATGGTACCTGGATAACATCTAGAAAGGAATACAATTTCATATTAAATTGTAACCGCATACAAAGACAAACCTATGAGATCACCTTCATTGGAAGTGGCTTCTAACTTTTGTCCGTTTTTTATAGTCTTTTCGCCTACCCGAAAATTGCCAAGATGTTGGGCAACTTGTATAGAGAAAGGACAGGCGCTGAGCCTGTCCTTTGATGTGTTAAGTGTGCAATACCGTGCACTATCTTTATATAAAGAGGTTATGATTTGCATAATCTGCTTGTCCCAAATAATACCCTACGCCACCAATCTTAACCTGGTCCATTAATTCCTGGTGTTGAATGCCCATTAAATCCATTGACATTTGGCAGGCAACCATTTCAACCCCCTGCTCTGCTGCACTTTGAATAAGCTCCTCCAGAGAAGAGATATTGTTATTCCCCATAATTCCGCGGATTACTTTAGGGCCAATCCCAAACATATTCATTTTGGACATGCCAAGCTTACGGCTGCTGCGTGGCAGCATGGTATCAAACATACGGCCCATAATCGTTTTGGATACCGCTTGCCTTTGATGTTTTCGAATAATGTTCAAACCCCAAAATGTAAAAAACATGGTTACTTTGCGTCCGCTTGCAGCTGCACCATTGGCTATAATGAAGGAAGCAATTGCTTTGTCTAAATCCCCGCTAAAGACAACCATAGTGCTCGCAGGTTCAGCATGAACAGTCTCTGCAGCTGAGACCCTCGTGTTTGCTGAATTTTTGGACATCACAGCTTCAATCGTTCCATCCTTTCCTCGCACTAGTTGGTGCAAAGAGGAACCCGACATCGTTGCCCAAGCTTTCACATCTTCATAAAATCCCGGATCGGAAGCTGTCACACGTAATGTCTGTCCTTCCGTCAATTGATCCATGTTTTTTTTGACTTGCATTAATGGACCTGGACAACTTAAACCGCGCACATCCAATTCCTTCTCGACTTGAAGCGATTCCCCGGACGCTAATAGTTCTGAAGAGCTCCTTTTTAGCTCAGGTTTCTGATCATTGTGTCCCGAACCGCCTCTGTCTTCGTGCTTCATGGCTTGTACTGGCGTTGGTCGGAATTGCGCTTGACGGTATGTTTTATAACCCCCACTTAAATTTTTGACATTGTAGCCATGCTGACGCAAAATTTGCGAAGCAGTATACCCGCGCAGACCGACTTGGCAGTAAACCCAAATTTCTTTGGAAGGGTATAATTCATCTAGTCTTTGACGAAGTTCATCCACCGGAATGGATATTGAATCAGGGATGTGTCCATTTTGGTGTTCCAGATCACTTCGCACGTCCAACAATATTGACTGCTCCGGTTTACGTAACGATAGCTGATCATAAGTGAACACATGCACACGACCGGAAGTGATATTATCAGCTGCATAACCAGCCATATTTACCGGGTCTTTGGCAGAGGAATAAGGCGGTGCATAACTCAGCTCAAGCTCTGTCAGATCACTAATATGTCCTCCGAAATGAATGGCTACGGCAATGTCATCAATCCGTTTGTCCACACCGTCATAACCGACGGCTTGAGCACCCAAAATTTTACCTGCCGGTGTAAATAACAGTTTAAGCGTAATCGCACTGGAGCCCGGATAATACGAAGCATGAGAGCTAGGATGTACGATCACTGTCTGATATTCAATACCGAGGCGCTTTAATGTTCTTTCATTACTGCCGGTTGCAGCGCCAGTCATTCCAAACACTTTAATAATGGATGTCCCTTGTGTTCCTTTATAAGTTGAATGTAGTCCGGCAATCCGGTCTGCAACGATTCGCCCCTGTTTATTGGCGGGTCCTGCGAGTGGAATGGCGGTCTTTGTTCCATGAATGTAATCCATCACTTCAATTGCATCACCAACAGCATAGATATGCGGGAGACTGGTCTCTAACGCTTCGTTAACGACAATATGCCCCCGTTCGCCTAACAAGATGCCGCTACTTTTCAGAAAGGCAGTATCAGGAGTCACCCCAATGGCGAGAATCACCAAATCGGCGGAAAGAACCTCGCCACTGGCAAGTTCAACCCCTATCCCCTTCTCTACCGTATGGAAGCCCCGAACACGCTGTGAAAACAGCAGATTCACGCCTTGTTGCTCCATCTCCTGTGCCAATCCTGCTGCAAGTTCGGCATCAAAAGGTGTTAATAGTTGTTCATTACCTTCAATAAGCGTTACATCCAATCCAGCCTCTTTTAAATTTTCTGCCATCTCTACGCCAATAAATCCTCCACCTATAACAATCGAAGATATGTTGTTAGCTGAATTCATTTGTTTCTTGATGCGATCAATATCAGGTACGCTGCGAACTGTATAAATAAGCGGGTGCTCTATCCCCGGCAAATGGGGAATAACCGGGCGTGCGCCAGGTGATAAAATTAATTCGTCATAGCTTTCTTCGTATTCACCCCGCTCATCGTTATGGACCTGAACGGTTTGATTCTGCGGATTGATAGCCATGATTTCGCTCATTGTACGCACATCAATTCGAAAACGGTCAGCCATGCCTTTAGGAGTCTGTACGAGAAGACGATCGCGGTCAGCGATCGCACCTCCAATATAATAGGGTAAGCCGCAATTGGCAAAAGAGATATAAGGTCCTTTCTCAAATATTATAATTTCGGCATGTTCGTCCAGACGGCGCAGACGTGCTGCGGCAGATGCACCACCGGCTACTCCTCCGACAATCAGTATTTTTTTGCTTTTTTTGCTCATGATTCACACTTTTCCTCTCCAAATAAAATAGGTACAATCTGTTCAATCCGTTGGTCAGCCAGTACATAATTCACTTCAAGGCCATTGCGTTCGGTCGCTACAATACCTGCACTGCGCAGCTTCTGCAAATGCTGGGAGACGGTGGATTGCGGAAGACCAAGGCACTCCTGCATATATGAAACATTACATTTCTTTTTACGCATCAACCCACGAACAATGCACAAACGAATGGGGTGAGATAAAGCTTTCAGCAGATTAGCCGGTTCATCAAACTGTTTTAGATCTTCACTGTCAAATGCCGAAGTACTCAAACTCATTCCTCCTAAATCAATATATTACAATATTACGATATAGTGATATCATTGTCAAACTCATGTTGAATTATTTCTATAGAAAAGAAAAACCGCCAGCTTGTGCTAGCGGAGATCTACATCGAATAATTAACTAAGAACGTTTCAGTACCTTTCAACCTGTCCCATTCAAAACATTCTATTCATTTTCATTTACGAGTTTACATAATAATAATTGTGTTGTGTTGATTTCGAGTTCCATTGCAATCCACTTGTGAGAATTCACTTATATCATCCTTGAAAAAGCAGTTGAGAAAACTGATACAGTCCGCTTTTCCATACAGGCCAATCATGCCCTCCATTTTCCTCACGCCAGATATGCGGAACGTTCTGTTCAGTCAGATAAGCGTGCATATGATCACTGATATGCTTGAGATTATCCTCATCTCCACAGGACAGCCATAGCTTTCTTACCTGTGCAGCAGTTTCATCCGGATTCGGCACGAGCAATCCCGGATCCAGCGTATTTGGAGCAGCAGAAAAGGCGCCAATCCATGCGAACTGTTCAAGATGATTCAATCCGATGTTCAGGGACTGGCCTCCGCCCATGGATAAACCTGCGATGGCCCGGTTTTCCCGCCCTGTTCGTGTCGGGTAGTTCGATTCAACAAAAGGGACTAAATCGTCAAGCAGATCCCGCTCGAAACGTTCAAATGCTAGTATTTTTTCAGGATCAAACAGATCCCCTTCGGCCCTGTCATTTGGCATTGCTCGACCATTGGGAAAAACGACAATCATCGGCTCAAGCTTGTTATCGTCATACATATTATCAAGAATGATCTGGGGAGCAGCATGGTTATACCATTCCGCTTCGTCTCCACCAATTCCATGCAAAAGATAAAGAACATTATACGTATTCGCCGAAGAAAAACCGGGAGGGGTGTACACCATCGCTTTTCGCGAATTCCCAACCGTTGCTGAGGGGTATTCTACCGCCTGAATGATCCCCCTCGGTATGTTCTCCCTATATTGATCAAAGCCTTCCGGTGCTGCTGCTACCATCCTAAACTCTCCTCCCCCAACATTTGCATCTTCTGTTCTGATCGTTCCGCCCTTTAATTGACATAGCCGAAACCCAGAATGGTAAACCATTTCTCTTCATGACCTTCAGCCATCTCAATCTCGATGGTATGTTCTCTGGCATCCTTCTCATCAAAGAGGAGCATGGCATGACAGTGTGTCCAGTTAATTTGCCTTGGATCGGCTTTTCTTACCAGCTTACCATCCACGCTTATGTTGGCTATCCCGAACTCGTCACTTCCAGAATCCTTGAAGATCAGAATGAGGCGTTTGCTACGCAAGATCATCTTAAAGCGGCCACCTCCCTCCTCGTGCTTTCCTTTGTACATCCAGTTATTAGGGAAATGAGGCGTTCCGCAGGGGTCATCATCCATCTCTGCCATTTGCAGATCCGTATCCGTTCTCCCAAATCCTCCCGCATCAATGCGGGCGATACGGTCTCCATTCAGTCGATCCAGCAGCTTCACATCCATAAAATCATTCCCGATTAGCGGCGGTTTATCTATTGTGTGAATCGATCTGTCCAGCTCAGATTGATTTGTTATATTGAACAACCAGCTCAGACAATCAGCCATAATGTAGTGCCCGGCATTGCTTGGATGATAGATGTCGTGGAAGAATTGCTCTTTGGAAATGACGCCTCCTTCCTCTGGTGTATGCTGGAACTGCTCCACTACAGCATCCTTCATACTAACCATCGGGAGGTTATAATGCCAACCTACAGGCGCCAGCCGATCCTGCAAATTCCAGTCGTTTTCAAACACACTGAACAGCAGAATGACAGCAGGATCATTGTCAGCCCCAAGAGCTTTGAGCACAAGACTCTCATAACATACTCCCTGGGTCTCATCATCGGCGTCGTTCACCGCGAACTCCACAATCACGATGTCTGGCAGGACTGTTCCTTCTCTAAGAACATCCCGATGATAACGGATGACCCCAAGCTCGGAAGGTGTACCTCCTAGGCCGGCTTTAATCAAACGAAGTGGACTGTCACTAGTTGGAGCGAACATTTTCTTGAAAAGTTGAAAGGACTGGTAGGCATAACAATTCATATGAATCGGTTCAGCCCCTGCCCCATGAGTAATAGAGCCACCGATGTATGCAATGGTTACAGGCTCACCCCGTTTTGTTTTCTCGATAGCCCTCTTCAATCTGGCATTATGGCCTTTATTCAACAGCGATTTTGAAATCAGATTACGATAAGCATGTGATTCCAGGTCCAAAAAAGGCTCACTGGTGCCTTGCATTGAAAAACATCCTTTCCCCGATAAATATAAGAGTCACGTTGTATACTCATGTGGAATTTTATATGGCTAGTCAAAGTGTAACGCTGACAGTTGAAGTCAACAACCTGACAAATGCTATGTCATTACCCGACAAAGTATAGTTATATATCATCTGATCATTGGTCTCGTGACAACAGGTTGAACGGAATTTGTTTTAAGCAAACGTATACGATTGTCCAGGTTCTGTATTGAAGGAAACATAAGCAAGCCCAGGGCCTTCCAACTGACAAAGTCCAGCAGTGGTACTTTTTACGGTGACTTCAGTCACTTTGCCCATCCTCCAGGAGAAGTCAAGGGTGTAGCCGCCTCGGGCCCTGAGCCCTGCAACACTCCCGTCAGACCAGCTGGAAGGTAAGGCAGGCAGAAGCCGGATCACGTCGGTGTGACTCTGCATTAATATCTCGGCAATTCCCGATGATCCACCAAAGTTACCGTCAATCTGAAACGGTGGATGATTGTCAAACAGATTGGGCAACGTGGAGTGCTCCAAGAGAGACCTGACATTTTCATAAGCCTTCTGCCCATCCTGAAGCCTTGCCCAGAAGTGAATGATCCAGGCCCGGCTCCAGCCCGTGTGTCCCCCGCCATTGTCCAGCCTGCGTTCCAGCGTGGTACGAGCAGCCTTCGCGAGTTCCGGCGTATGTTCTGGAGTGAACAGTTCTCCAGGGTACAGCCCGAACAGATGCGAGATATGGCGGTGTCCCGGTTCCACTTCTTCATAATCCTCCATCCATTCCTGAATTTGCCCGAGTTTGCCGATTTGCGGCTTCGGGATTCGTTCCAGGGCAGCTGCTAGTTCTTTCCTAAATGAATGGTCTCTGCCGATCAATTCGGCGCTGCGGATGCAAGCCGTAAACAGAGCTTCTATGATCTGAAAATCCATCGATGCACCTGTGCAAAGCACCCCCGTCTCGCCACTTGGCAGCTTGTAGCTGTTCTCTGGAGAGACGGATGGACAGGTAATCAGGCGCCCCTCAGCATCCTCGATCAGATAGTCCAGGAGAAATTGGGCAGATTCCTTCATGGTTTCATAAGCCTGTTCCAAAAATAGGCGATCCTGACTATAGCGATAATGCTCCCATAGATGCAAACATAACCAAGCAGCACCCATCGGCCAAAAGGAAGCTGGAAGGTAGGTATCCTGAGGCGCTGTGTCCGCCCATATGTCCGTATTGTGATGCGCCGTAAAACCTCGGCAATTATACATAACCCGGGCCGTAATTCGACCCGGCTCCCGCATTCTCTCAATCAGATCGAACAATGGCTCGTGACACTCGGAAAGATTACAGTTTTCGGCCAGCCAGTAATTCATTTGTGCGTTAATATTAATGGTGAATTTACTGTCCCATGGCGGTGTAAAACTGTCATTCCATATGCCTTGAAGATTGGCAGGCAAAGACCCTGGCCGGCTGGAGGAAATGAGTAAATAGCGGCCAAACTGAAAATAGGTTTCAATCAACCCAGGATCATCTGCTCCCTTTTGGAACTGTTCTAATCGCTCATCCGTCGGAAGATCATTGCGATTAGACCTTTTGGTCAGATTCAATGCAACCCTGTTGTACAGTTCACCATAATCTGATGTATGCCGTGCAAGCAGCGTATCATAAGGAGTCTGGCTAAGTTCTTCCACGTGAAGTTTACTGTGTAATTCCGGATCTTCCTGGCGGAAAGTCGTTCCTGCTGCAAGTATCAGCGTGACCGAGCTTGCGTTCTCCACCAACAGGTACTCGCCAAGGAGCCGACAGGCACCTTCATTTGGTATCGCTTTCATAACAGCAGCAAAGGAATTACCGTCTTTACCGCCGCATTCACCAAGCATAATGAGTCCGCTCTGCTCCCACTTCTTGGTTTTCTCCAAATACCTCCAATTTTGTCGATTAAATCGGGCTTTCATCGATACTGCATTTTTCTGATCTGCAGAAATTCGTAAGATGATCGCTTGATCGGGATGGCTGGCAAACAATTCACGTGTATAACGGATTTTATTGATTCGGTAGCTCACTCTGGAGACACCTCGGTCCAAATCAAGCTCCCTGACATAGTCCTCGACAGGACCCTCAGGATGGCCGAATGATAACTGCAGTTCGCCAAGTGGCAGGTAATGTCGCTGCGCTTCCGGAAGCCCTGCCATCGTCATGGACGCAAGCTCTTCAGCCTCGCGAAGTTTTCCTTCCGTAATTAACTTGCGGATATGCGGCAGATTAGGCAGTGCATCTTCGTTATTACGATCACGGGGCCCTCCATACCACATCGAGTCCTCGTTCAACTGCAAGCGTTCCTCAGTTACCCCTCCAAATATCATTGCACCGAGACGACCATTGCCGATTGGCAAAGCCTCGTTCCACACCTTCGCAGGTTTGCTGTACCATAATCGATGATCTCTTTGAATCGATTCTTTCATAGTGTACCTCCAATATATTCGACGAAATTTGTAAGAGTTTGATCTAATTTTAACATCCAAATGAGGAAAGAAAATGACGTATTCCAGCAGATCAGTACTCTTTCATGACCTGTATATAAGTCAACTAATGAGTATTTACACTGGTACTCCGATGACAGAACAACCTTCCGATCGCTGTTATCCCCAGATTTCTTTGATTCCTTTTCGAAAAGGGCAAATCCGGGGATAAAGGCGCACGCTCCGCTTCTTCAGGTTATTTCTGTCCTCTCCGTTATTGTGTAAATGTTTAGTTGAACATATATAGATCCAACAGGTAAGATTAAATTTATTTCGATATGACACCACTAGATTATTACGCATATTTTTCTTCAGGCCAATCGTTCAGGCGGATATACTATAATTTTTCGGGATAAGGCTTTAATTTGATCACTGACTCTCGTGCTATAATTTACAGAGTACGATCGACTAAGGAGGAGAAGAATTTGTCACACATATTTGAAGGCGCTTACAAAACTTCTGAATACAGAAATCTGTTTTTGGAAAATGGCTGCACCGACGAAGAGATTGAAGCGAGAATTGAGGATACTTGGACCGAATTGTTCTACGGCGACCCCAATACGCGAATATATTACCCCATGGGCGAAGACAAAGGATATCTCCTGGATACCGGCAATCTCGATGTTCGCTCGGAAGGCATGTCCTATGGCATGATGATGGCTGTGCAAATGGACAAAAAAGAAGAATTCGATCGACTCTGGAATTTCTCCAAAACATTTATGCAGCATACTGATGGCCGATATAAGGACTATTTTGCATGGCACTGCAAACCTGACGGAACGCGGATCTCGCAGGGTCCTGCTCCAGACGGGGAAGAATTTTTTGCCATGGCCCTCTTCTTTGCCTCCAACCGATGGGGGGATGGACCCGCGCCATACGATTATGCAGAGCAAGCGAGAAAAATACTGCACGCCTGTGTGCACCAAGGTGAAAACGGCGAGGGTGATCCGATGTGGGACCCCGAAACCAAATTAATCAAATTTATACCGGAATCACCGTTTAGTGATCCTTCCTATCATCTGCCTCATTTCTACGAACTGTTCGCAGAATATGCAAATAAGGGTGATCAAGCCTTCTGGAGAGAGGCTGCGGCAGAAAGCCGGTCTTATCTGCACAAAGCATGTCACCCGGTAACCGGACTTTCGCCTGAGTATGCCCTTTTTGACGGAACACCCGCACCGCCTCAGCCTCATGGAGATTTTGGACATTTCTACAGTGATGCTTACCGGGTTGCGGCCAACATAGCCCTTGATTGGGAATGGTTCGGCAAGGATCGTTGGCAAGTAGAGCAGTCTAATCGGATACAGGCATTTTTCAGTGACATTGAGGTATCCGATTATCGTCGTTACACGATCGAGGGTGAACCTTTCGACGAACCATCGCTGCATCCCGTTGGACTTCTCGCAACCAATGCCATGGCTTCTCTGGCCGCGGACGGTCCACATGCCAGCCAGTTTGTGCAGCAGTTTTGGAACACCCCACTCCGCCAGGGTGAGCGCCGATACTATGACAACTGTCTGTACTTCTTCAGTTTGCTGGCTTTGAGTGGCAATTATCGCATCTATTAATATGTGGTAAGCAAGGGGGAGTTCATGTTCATTTTATTTGGGAATTACAGAAACCGGATGAGCAAAATGTAAACAGGCCAAAGGTGTAAGGGATTTCAGCTTGCAAACATTACCGAGGGCAGTGGTTATATTGAATTGCAATGAAAAAGACGGGAATGTAGGAATGCAACTGGCGATAATACCAGATTTCCCCTTTCAATGACATCTCCTTTCTACGCTTTGCAGCTTCTGCATACAATTCATTTGGCTAGTGGCAAATACATCATTAAAATGGTCCCGGTTCGCATAACTGCCTGCGAATCGGGACCATTTTTAATTAGAAATTTATGCAGCCTGTCAATCTTGTGTTTCATCAAGAGAACGCTGTGCTTTCCCTATGAACGTTGGTCGTATCTTCCTTATATGCCGCAATGCCCACTTGGGCCACCGAGAAGCGCTGGTCCGCAGCCGGTTTATCCCCCCAATTGACATAGACCGAATATGTTTCCTCTTCAATACGGAACAGTGGCTTGAATTCCACTGGTTGCCCTTCTTGATCCTCTATGGCGAATGCCAGTTTTTGCTGGGGCAGTCTGCTCATTCTCTCAATAATATGATGCTCTGATATGCCACTTGGCAGTATGGCCTGACCCAATTGTGCGAGCAGGATAGTACCATACATCACGGCTGCCACGCTATTTGAGCCTTGGAGCGGAACCAAATGCAAAGATACTTCTATTTCAATATCAAGAGTATCTCCGTCATGGAATTCGCGTTGAATGACGATGTACCCATTTTCTTTTTGAACATCTAACGCAACAGAGTTGATTTTAATCGACTTGACAGCCTTTTCCTTCAAAAGCAATGCAAATGTCGCAGGTTGGGCCATCTCAAACTGAAGGGTTGATGTAGGTCTGTCGGGAAAATCTGTATACTGCCTAATTCGAGCTTGATGTTCATCCCACACAACTGTTGAAGAGATGAATGCATTCAGCAGCAGCGTGTTTTCACTTCTGAACCAGATGTTCCTTTGCAGCTCGCTCATAGCTTCCACTCCGCTCGCGGTGCAACACCAGAAATCGTTGTAGGGAGAGCTAAACCTTTTGGATGCCCCACTTCCCATTGGCTGATGGTATTGTGAAAGTCCTGTTTTACAGCTTGCACTGTTCAAAATAGCATTGTATTTTAACTGCTCCAAATGGTCCAAATACTCAACCTTCCCAGTTAACCCCACCAGTCTTTCCAATATTCGCTCTGTATTATGCGCACAGCAACTCTCGCTTTCACCGCCTGTCAATGCATCCTCGAGCCTTTCGTATCCTCCCCAATGCTCCGATTTTTCGGAGACACCGCCTTCGATATAAGCAGTGGCCTTCGAACTGCTGTTACCGTTCGCAAACGTCCTACCTTGCACAAAGTCGTAAAAATACAACACTGCTGTTTTATATTTTTCCTCGTTGGTAATTTCATGCCGATGCAAGGCTGAGATAACCATCGGTAGATGAGCGTTGGCATGTAGGTTTTCAAGCACATCCTGACCGTCTGCCAGAGGAGCTAAAAAGTAATCCCTGTCGAACAGGCTCGCCAGTTCAAGCAATTCGGGATCGTCCGTAAGCTCATATAGCGAGTACAACGCGTCTCCCATGCCTCCAAATTCATTCATCGGATTCACCCTGGTACAACGCAGGATACCGTCAATCTTCCAGAAGGAAAGCTTCGTGAACCGGCCATGAATATAATGTGCCAGGTTCACAGCAAGCTTCAATGCCTTTTGATTACAGAGGTACACATGAGAATCGATAAGTCCCTGCATAATTTTGTGCAGTGTATAATAAGGTGCCCACACCTTTCGGTTTTCCTCGGTTTCCAGCCGATCCAGCTCTTCCTCTCCGAATGCGCTTAAATATCCGTTTGGCTTGGTACATGATTCAAGGATGTTCACGATCTCGTTAGCTTTAACTTTAAGTGACTGATCCTGATCAGCAAAGGCAAACTTGGCGCAAGCAGACAGGAAATGTCCCACAAAGTGTCCTCTCAGGGCACAATCCTCAGCTTCCCAGCCTCCCAACGGCTCGGCATAAGAAGCCGCCCCGGCATTAAGTCTGAATGTGTGCATAAGCCGGTTAATATCAAATGAAGTCATGTATGATTTGACGAGTTGCCTTCGGGAGGCGAAGTCATCATCCTTCAACTCCACCTCATTCAGGCCAAAGTTCACAAACAATACCGGATACCTCCTGTCCACTAAAGATACATGAGTAGGACACAACTAAAATCAGGTCTGTTTTTCTTACTTGGAAATGGATGAAGAATCATATGAGGACTGCATTATTTCCAGGTAACGTTTGATGTTCAGGCCCTCCAGCCCTTTCACGTACTCATCCCAATCCTTATCCAGACTCTTCGCCCCAGTAATGAATTGCAGGGCATTCTGGTCGATATAATCCTTGAGATTCGTCTGCATCATGCTTGTTTCATCGGCGTTTGCCGGGTCCACCCACAGTGCCCAATGCGGAAAAATTTTATCAGGTTCTTTGCCTTCCATCAACAATGTTGCCTCATAAAGTCGGCGCTCACCTCCGTCACTTGCGTAAATGTCCTTGCCCTGAACTTCGGAATCACGGTATGCCCTGTGATGATTGTACTGACTGAGCGCACCCCAGCTGTCATTGCGCGGCTCCGCTCCTGTTGGGAGCGGAATTGCTTTGTAGAGTGGCTGCACCTGTTCATTCAGAGCCACTTCACCCTCTTGCGGCTTGCGCCAGCTTGTGCCCTCCTCACCCAGATAGGCGTTCATGGCACCTTCCTCTGTGTAGAGATAATCCAGCATTTTTATGGCTGTAATCTGCGTTTCTTCGCTTGCTTTGTTGGTCAGTACAAAAGAAGCACCTGGGTCAATCGGATAGTTATAAGTCGCATAATTGGCATGCGGCCCTTTCAACGGAGGGATCGGATTATAATCTTTCCCATAAGGAGAGTCCTCGGCAGTGTTAACAAAAAGAGACGGATGCATCGCCGCACCTGCGCCAAGAAGCTGCGCTTCAGCGTTATCTCCTATCTTTTTGAAGGCCCCGACATTCTGCGTGAAAGCACCCGGGTCAATCAAACCTTCATCGTACAGCGACTTGATATAGGCAAGTCCTTCCTTCCACTCCGGTTTGCTCGCAGCCGTCTCAACCCGGCCATCCTTTACAATGAGATAGGTTCTGTCATCGTCGTAGATGAACCCGTTCATCAAGTACGGAATGATGTGCACTCCAAAATTTTCAATGGATCCGCTAAGCGGGACTTCATCCGCTTTACCGTTGCCGTTCGGGTCCTTTGTTTTGAATGCTTTCAGCACTTCCTTAAATTCCTCTGTCGTTGTGGGCTCGGATAAGCCGAGCTGCTTCAGCCACTTGGTATTCATCCACATCTTGTTCGGATAGGAACAGTGGAAACATTCATTCAAGCCCGTCAGACCGTAAATATTGCCGTCGGGCGCAGTATTCATTGCTTTATAGTACTCACTGCTGTCCAGTACCTTTTTGATATTCGGCGCATATTGGTCAATCAGATCATTGAGCGGTACAATGACACCTTGCTGGCCAAATTTCAACAGGTCTGTTTGAGAAAAACGGTCCACCCATGGAATGAGCAAATACAGGTCAGGGTAGTCACCCGAAGCCAGTGAAATCTGTCTTTTTTCAGCTGCACCGTCAAAAGGAACAGTCGTCCAGTTGATCTTAATATTGAACTTCTCTTCCATTTTTTTCGTAAACTTGTTCGTTTGAAGGTTGGTATCCGAGCTTTGATGAGCGAACACGTTAATGGACGCGTTGTCACCGGATGAAGCCCCCTCTCCCTTTTCCCCGCTGGATGAACACCCTGCCAGTGCCAGTGACAGAAGCAGTATACAAGCAAGTACGAATGATCCTGTTTTTCTCAAATAGACCCTCTCCCTTATGAATGATTGTCGTGAACTAGCCCTTGACGGAGCCAATCAACATGCCCTGAACGAAATATCGCTGCACAAATGGATAAATGACGAGTACAGGCAAGCTGGCCATCACAATTAGAGAATACTTCATCAACTCGGCCATCTGCTGCTGTTTCACCATCTCTCCTGCATCGATATTTCCCGTGCTGTTGCTCAGAATCAGAATGCTGCGGAGAATCAATTGTAGCGGATAGAGCGATTGCGTTTTTAAATAGATTAAGGCATCGAAATATGCGTTCCACTGTCCAACGGCATACATCAGCGACAGAACAGCAATGATGGGTTTGGCCAGAGGCAGAATGACGCTGAAAATGAAACGGATATCGCTGCATCCGTCAATATCAGCTGCCTCGGACAGCTCTTCCGGGATTGAATTCTGAAAAAAGGTGCGTGCGATGATGACTTGCCACACCCAAATGGCATTTGGGATCAATAGCGCCCAGCGAGTATCGATCAGTCCCATGGATTTGACCACGAGATACGTTGGGATCAATCCGCCGGAGAAAAGCATGGTGAACGTAATGAACATCATGAGAGGACTGCGCCCAACAAAGGTTTTTTTGGAAAGTGGATAAGCAATCATAATGGTCAATGCTACACTAATCAGTGTTCCGATCACGGTATAAAATAACGAATTACCGTAACCCATGATAACCTGAGCATTTCGCAAAACCGATTTATAGCCGTCCAGTGTCAAATCAATGGGCCACAGCCAGACTTTTCCGGAGGAAACCGCTGCCGGACTGCTCAAAGAAGAGCTTACGATATAGATTAACGGATAAAGTACAGCAATCAAGACCACCGTCAGAACAATGTAGATGATAGCCATAAACATACGATCTGCAAAAGATTCTCTGATCGTACTCCTCTGATGAACCGCCGAACGGTTGGCTTGGGATAACAGCTTGCTCATCGTATGAACCTCCTTCCTTTTGCCGCATTTACCACAGGCTTGTATTGGACAGACGCTTGGCGGCAGCGTTGACTGTTAATAACAGAATCAGGTTAATAAGTGAATTGAATAGGCCAACAGCGGTAGCAAAGCTGTAATTGGCGTTAAGCAATCCCATCTTGTACACGTAGGTGGAGATGATTTCCGAAGCGGACAGGTTCAGTGGGTTTTGTAACAAATAGATTTTCTCGAACCCGACTGCCATAATATTTCCAACGCTCAGGATCAGGATAATAACTGCCGCCGGCAGCAGGCCGGGCAGATCGATGTTGACCATTTTCTGAAATCGGTTAGCACCATCAACCTTGGCAGCCTCATACAATGAAGGATCTATGCCCGATAGGGCTGCCAAATAGATGACCGCCGAATATCCCATGCTCTGCCAGACATCAGAAAATACATAGATGGACCGGAAGAGGCCGGGCTCTCCAAGGAAATTGACGGCTTCAAAACCCAGCGCGCCTGCAATCGTGTTAACAATGCCGAGCCGTGGAGAAAGAAACATCATGATAATCGATACCATGACAACCGTAGAAATAAAGTAAGGTGCATAAGTAACCATCTGTACCGTTTTCTTGAATTTGGCATTCTTCACTTCGTTCAGCGCCAGCGCCAGCAAGATAGGAACCGGAAAACCGACGATTAGACTGTAGAACGAAATGTACAGCGTGTTTTTGATCAGGGTAGCAAATGCGGGGTTTTGGAAAAGCAGCTCAAAATATTTGGTGCCTACCCACGGACTTCCCCAGATTCCCTTGATCACGTTGTAATCCTTGAAGGCGAGCACTGCGTTAACCATAGGTACATACTTGAAAATGATAAAGTATGCGACGGGAGGAATAATCAGCAAGTAAAGCTGCCAGTGCCTCCTCCAGCTCTTGGACAAGGCCAGCTTCAAAGCGGATCGCCTGCCTTCTTTAACAACTGTTTTGCCATTCGAAATTGTGGTTCTCAGAGTCATCCCCCCAGTAGGTGGCCTATCGGAAATAAGCCTTTCCCAATTTGATAGCGCTTTCTTGCTCGTAATCATATGAGTGCATACCCGTTTGCGTAAAGGTACACTTTATAAAATGAGGTACGATTCCAGTCAAGAAGGCTGGGAAGCCTGATATTTCCTAGGACTGCGCCGGGAGTTTTCTTTGGTTTTTAAATTGGATCATGCATTTGTCTAAATGCACTAGGCAATACACCTCGAACCCGTTTGAAGGCTCTTCGGAACGAATGCGCGCTGTTATATCCGGTTGCTAATGCGATTTCATCAATCGTCTGCTGACTCTCCCGCAGTAGTTCAGCGGCTTTGTTGATTCGCACCACTTCTACATAATCGGAAAGGTTCTCTCCGGTATGCTCCTTGAATAACTGAGATATATATTTTTCCGGTTTGCCCATATGTTCCGCAATCCGGTATACGGTCAAGTTTGCATCAGCATAACGTTCCTGGATATAAGCAATCGTTTCATTAACAAATCCGGTGTGCATGTTTGTTTTTTTACGTTGAACGTCTTGGCATACGTCTTTCGCCAGATGATGGAACTTGCTCTGAAGTATGGCAACCTTATCCGTCACCTGAATCCCCGAAACCCGATCCTTGAGCTCCTCCACAAGGGATTCATCCAGCATAATCTTGGGTTCCAGCTTCAGAAATGTTCCCTTCAATTCCATGATAAACTGTTGTGTCATGTCATACGACAGCTCTCGCTCTGTAAAGTTTCGGTTGAACAACTGATCCAAAATACGGTTGGATTCTTCCAGTTCACCGACCTTTAGTGTATTTAACAGCCGTTGTTCAGACTCAATCGGATAGTAGTACAGTTCCGTCTCTTTCACTGCATCCTCGAATTTCATCATATGATCCTTGCCCGTGTGAAGGGCATATTCCAGCGCGTGTCTTGCCTCGTTAAACGATCGGCCAACGTCATTCCATACCTCATAAAAAGAGCCCATTCCAATGGTGGTGGATACCCGGTAATCCCGGTACACTGCATGCGTCATTTTTTCCAGTTCGGCTTCACATGCTCGGAGAGCTTTATCCGAAGAATCTCCACTAAGCGGATGTACAAAAGCAATCTGATCTGTTCCCCAGTCGGTTATCAACACTTCTGAATTCCATGCTGTCATGGCTTCGCGCACAATGAGCCTCGCTACGCTTAGTTCCTGAATAATTTCTTCGCTATCCGGACTGCCATAACCGTCTACCTTCAGGATTCCGACAAAGCCCCGGCTGGTATGGAGCGAAATTCCTGTTTGGGAAGAGATCGCCTCCAGCTCACGCGTTGTGTAAAACTCTCCGGTTAACAAACGTTTAATAAACCCGTCCCGAAGCATCGGGAGCTGCTCGTTTAATGCGTTCTTGAGGAGATGGTTGTTGGTAATGAGACTGGTAATGTTGCTGGCCAGGAAGTCATATTCGTTGCTTGTCTTTCCAGGCAGCCCAATATCCTGTTCCCGGAACACGGATAGAAGCCGATGGATCGGAGCGCTGTTTCGATAAGCGAGCAGAAGCCCAATCAACAATCCGAAACCTAGCGTTGCCAATGTAAAGGTAAAGGTAACCTGCTTGATTTGGTCTGCCTTGACCATCAGTGCATGTTCGGGAATGCCAGCCATGTAATTCCAACCGTTTTGATTGGAGCGAATGGAAATCAGCAGCCGTCCGTCGCCCATAGGCTTCGCTTCATCGTGCTCGCTGGCAGTCATAACCTTTAATTTTTCCGCCTTCTCTTGATTCAGGCCGCTCGAAAAAATGATATTCTCATTGGAGTCTGTCACCAGTGTCCATCCTCCATATTGCTCTACAATGTGGTTAGTCAGGCTCGCCATCTTATCCTCATCAATCATGACGCCGATTGTAGCCTGTGGTTTGTTGAAGCTGTTCAATGGAAGCGATTGAAGAAACGTAATGGCAGGAGCGTCCACAAGCACATTACTGCTAATCTCCTTCTTGTAGTTTTGTAAGGGAATGATTTCATTTAAATGTGGCTTTTTTAAGATGTTGTCTTTCCACTCGTCGAACGTCATGCCTTCCAGGCGATTGGCAGCAAAATAATGTTCAGGTCGATAGTAAACCGTCGTAGGCGTAATAATGACATTATAATTCGGAACATAGATGAAGAAATGAGACAAATACTCATTGGTGCTGCTGTACATGGACAGACTGCGCTGCATGCGGCTTAAACCATAGACATTATTAGCGTCTTGCGGCTTAGGATCGGCTATTAAACGGTATAAATCCTGGTTAATGGCTAACTGTCTTGTGAAATCCTCGACCTGCATAAGATTACGTTCAATAATTTCCTTGCCAAGATTAAGTGATTTTAAGCTGTTCTCAATAGAACTTGTCCTCGCTGCTTCAATGGATGCTCTGTAGGAGGCATATCCGGCAATCTGAGGAATCATGAGAACAATCAGATAAGAAACCATGAATCTGCGAAACAACGGCGAGAATTTGAACCATAAGCGCTGCATATGTACCCCCTTATTTCGTAAGCGTTTACAAGTTTGTTTTGTTAATGATACACCTTTCATTTGTGCAAGGTGAAGGTACAACTTCTTCTTTTTGGTACAAATACATAAAATCCAACTCCAGAATCTGATATCGTTAAATAGAAAAGAATCCGCTACGTCTGATTTTCGCATGCTCATCTTTAATGTTCTGCTGATTACACTCTGGAATACAAATAAGGACCTCCACGGCCATATTATGGCTTGGGAGGTCCTGCTTGTACATGTTTTTTTAATTGACAGCAACAAACTTCCATTGCTGGTTGGTTGCATTGGTAAAGGTATTTTGCTGCAATTTTGCACCGTCTGTCGTCGCAGAACCTGCTACTTCAATAGCTTTATTGCTGTTTACATTTATAATACTCCAGTATCCATTGCCAAGATCATTGATTTTGAAATGCTGCGCTGTGGTGTTCAAATTGCTCATAAGCTGAACCGCTTCTCCGTTGTTGGTGGTTCCATTACGAATGTCGATGACCTTATCAGGCGAATTCACACTCGTCAAACTGTAGTTTCCACCAGCAATCTGATTCAAGACCCATTTTTGAGGATTTCCGCCCAGATCGGACCATTGCTGAAGCTGCAAATTATTCTCATTGACTCCACCTGGCACATCAATCACCTTGCCCGAATGTCTGGCAACAATCTTGTAAGTCGCCCCCGGGATCAAACCGGTTGATGGAGTCGTGCCACCGTTCGGGTAGTTCTGAGCACGTTCATAAAACCAATTGAAAAGGAACCTGCCCATTGCGCTCCGCGAAGCATCGCCGTCCCATTTCAGGCCTGCCGTAGGATCAGCAAAGGAGCTCCGTGCTCCAGCATCCAGAATAAATCCGTTCATGTGAGCGGCAATGCTGACGTTGCCTGCCGCGTTGAAAATGGCCTTTGTATTGTTACCAAAGCCTTCATTACTGCCATTGAACAGATCCCAATATGCGGAATCGCCAGCTTTCTTTTTGAACCATGTTACTTCGGTAATATTGATTGGATATTTATCGGCAGCTGCCTTTACATTGGTATTCCACTGATCTTGCAAAATCGACATGTTGTCATACGCACCATACCCTGGATACCAGTGAACCGCATAACCATAATTGTTCAGCGGGTCTGTCAAAGGATGGCTTGCTGTCAGGCTGTAGAATTGATTGTATCCCAGTCCAGCGGCCCAGATGACATTATCTGCGCCTTGGCTCCGAATGGTAGAGATTATGGAATTCTGGAAATTGCGCAGATCATTCCAGTGATCTACAAAGTCATTCTCGCCATTGTAGCCACCCCAGTGGCCGTTGGCATACGATTTAATCGGCTCGTTGATCAGCTCGAAATGTACGTTGTCTGCACTTTTGATTTCCGGGCGGGAAGCGAGATAGCCCCAGATTTGGTTGAACTTTTGAAGATTGGCTGCGGTGGTTCCTTGATCGTCCTTTAAGGTGAAGTCAAGGCCAAGCGTAACATAGACGCCTTTTGTTTTGGCATATTGGATATAAGGGATAATGACATTCTGCGTTACGGTTTGTAACCCTGCAAAATTGTAAGTGCCTGCTGCCACATCACCCATGTCTTCCCGGTCGATGAACAGACGAATCTGATTCATATTCCAGCCGTGGCTGCTTCCGTATTTTGGACTTGTACTTGTGAACGTATCCGTAATGTCTTTCAGATAAGCCAATGTGGCAGCATGGCGGTTGTTGCCATGAAGATTCAGATAATATTTGCTGTCCTGGTAGGTCCAGTAAGCGCCTGAAGGCTGATGCCAGCCACTTAGTAAGACGGGCTGATTATTACTGTTAACCAAGTTTTTCCCATTCACGTGAAGCTTGCCCATCGGCATACCGACCCACGCATCTGCACGTCCCGGCCCGAGTGGGGTAATGGACAACAGCAAAGCAAGTACGAGCATGAATTTCAATGACAGCAACAACTTTTTCAAAATAATCCCTCCAGTTTTAATTGGTGAAGCGAGGAAACAGACGACATCACCTCCTCTCTTATATGATTCAACTTAACATTTTCACGAATCCTTCCTCATCCGACGATTCCAGTACGTTCTACACTTTCAACGAAATAACGCTGTACAAACAGGTAAATGATGATCAAAGGCAAGATGGCCAGCAAAATACCCGTATCCTGAATCATGCTCAGGTAGAATGGATCGGCTTTGGATGCACCATCGCTCACCTGCTGGGCCAGATTGTACGGAAGGGAAGACAGCTGGGTTGACATGACTTTGCTGGATGTCAGATACGTTGTCGTATAGAAGCTGTCATTCCATTGCCACACAAAGGAAAAAAGCAGCACTGTAACGATTGACGGAATGGCGTTAGGCAGCATAATGCGTGCAAATGTACGGCTGATGCCTGCACCATCGACGTAAGCTGCCTCCTCTACCTCCTTCGGAATACCTCTGAAAAACTGGCGGAAGATGAAGATATACAAACCTGCTTTTAACGAATTCGCTGTAAGGGCGGTCAGGATAAACGGCCAGTACGTATTCAGCAAATTCATGGGTTTGCCGAAAATCAGTGTCATCGCTCCCATGAGATCGAAGCTCTTTAGATTCAGGTACACCGGAATCAAAATCGTGGTGGGTGGAACCAGAATCGTCAGGATGACCCCGGCAAATAACAGGTTGCTGCCTTTAAATTTCAAACGGGCAAACCCGTATCCAGCGAGTGCACAGGAAAGCGTTGTCAGAATGGTTGTGGTTGCGGATAACGCAAACGTATTGAGCAGCGTTGCCCAGTAATCCATGACACGAATAGCCTCCCGGAAATTATCGAAGGAGAAATTCTGTGGAATCCAGACCACAACGGCTGAATACAAATCACTCTTATCCTTGATGGACGTTGATATTTTCTGAAATATGGGGAACAGAATCACGAAGGATAGCCCGGCAATCAGTGTGAATCGCACGATGGACCAGAGCCAGCTTTTCCACTGCTCAAGTGAAAACAGTCTGGATATTATCATCCGAACAACCCCCTTTCTTAATCTTGATAGAAGACACGTTTGGAGAAAATGAGGGATACGAGCACCAATATGATAGCAATGGCCACGAAATACACCCACGCCATGGCTGAACTTAACCCAAAATCAAATTTGACAAAACCGGTATCCCGAATAAGTGTTGTCATGGCATTGTTGGCAAAGGAATCCACAATGGTATAGATACCGTTGACAAAAATCAGCGGACTGACCATCGGAAATGTAATTTTCCAGAAGGCTTCATATCCCGTAGCCCCTTCCATTTTGGAAGCCTCGTACAGTTGGGGAGATATGGTCTGGATACCTGCAAGGAAGATTAGAATCTGGACACCCGATTGGCTAACGATCTGATAAATGCGGTCTACCGCCCCACTCAAATACGTCACAACCCACTCACTCAGCCCGGCGTCCAGCATCAGGTTTTCCAGCTCAAATGTGCCCAAGGCACTGCCGCCGGTACTGCTCTGATTCACAGCCTCGATCAGACTGGTGCTTTCTAATGACATAATGACCCCCGATGCCAGAATAACCGGAAGGAAAAAGATGGACCGCGCGATCGCCCGACCCGGGAACTTCTGATTGAGAATCACAGCAAGAAACAAACTGAAAATAACGATTAACGGCACATTGACTACTACATCCGTTATGGATTCAATGAGTGCCCGGTTGAAGCTGGTATTTACCGTCAATGCCTGGATGTAGTTGGCAAGACCCGTGAACTGGATGGATATGCCCTCCGCGTTTGCCTGGATGGAGCTCAAGCTGTAACGAAGAGAAGCCAATAATGGAACAAAGAAGAACAGTACAAACCCGATGAGCCAAGGAAGCACGTAGATGACTCCCCAGGCAGCCTTCTGCTGGGCATAGGTCCGTCGTCCCCACTTCCCTCTCAATAGCGCTTTCAGAGTTGCTCACCACCTGTCACATAACTTTTGGCTTCCACGGTCTGGCCTGCTGCCTGTACCGGGAAGTCGTTATAATTCACTACCGCAAACCCGCCGTTTTCGTAGGTCGTCTGGAACACGCCTTCAACAAGCTTCTCGTGGGATACCATGTGAGATCCTGCAAATGCACGATTGGCCTGATTGACCTCTTCATACATTTCGGCTGCCAGATCCATCCATTGTTCATAATGTGCAGCATACAGATAGTCATAATCCGTTTCCTTAACGACATGATTCGGTGCGTTAAACCAAGTGAAATAAGGACTTGCGCCGTACTCCACGAGCTTCAGCACGTACTCTCTCGCATCGGTATACGTAGACAGATTATAAGCAGCACCTGTATAGCTAACCCCTCCATGTGTAACCAGTTGGAAAAACGGAATTTCTTCATCCTCCAATTTGAAGCGGCTGCTGGACATCGGTACATCCGTCAGACCTGTCACATATGGCAGGGCATAAGCATTCCCTCCTTCAGCGACAACGGGTATACCTTGCTGTGCAATCTGCTTCAAGGTTTCGGTGACCGCGGTTTGCGCGCCTGTACGATCCATCATTTTTTTGGGATTCATGTCACTGTTCAATTGCTCTGTGAGATCACGCAGCGACAGTCCACCTAGCTCAAAAGGTTGCAGCGCTTTCAACATGTCTTGAGTCACATCATCCAGCAAATGTGGAGAGAGGATATAGGACGGGAGTCGATCCCGGTCACGCCGCAGTCTTGCAGGGTCCATAGGATACAGAAGCGCAGGTTCCTGCGTCAGGGTACGTGAAGCCTCCTTGGAAGGACTGAATCCTTTCTTCGAGTGTACATTCAGTACAGCTACATCGGGATAAAATCCAATTCCCTCCTCACGAGTATACTCACTGAACGCTTGCATGCCTTTTCGTCCTCCAATCGCTCCATCCACATGGATGGAATCCGGCACCTGATGTTGAAGTCCCCCGTTGAACCAACCCGCATAACGAACCTGGATGTTGGATACTTGTTTTCCCTTCAGGGTCGACAAGATATGCCGGGCTTCATCAAAGGTGGTCAACGCTTCGGTGGAGTCGTAAGGTATGCCCAGCATATGTTTCTTGGTCGTCATTCCGCCGATAAGCTTCAAGTAAAATGGAATGTCTTTATCAGCCTCAGCCGTTTGCTTCGAAGGAAGACCGTTCGTCTGGATTAAATAGTCACGATATAAGGAAGCCAGACCGGAATACGAGGCTTTCTCTGCTCCAGCAAAAGCATAACGAACGACAAAATCGGATGCGGTCGGCTTCTTCTGGAACTTGGGAAGTGTGCGTACCATGTCGCTGGCCTGAAGTGTTACATCACTCTTGTTTACAACGTAAAAGCTCGGATACACATTGTTGTAGCTATTCAGTTTTCCGCTGATATCGGCATTTACAACGGCTGCTGCTGCACCCTCTTCAATGATGCCAAGAAATGCGCCACCCTCGCGAATGAGACCGAATACCGGCAGCCTGGCTCTTTCCTCAGAAGAATCTACTTCACGAAGCTTCATTGTTAGATCCGGTCCATAAATGTCCTGCTGATAGGAAGGGTATTGAACTTTTCCATTATTGAAATGAATGAGCGCTCCTGAACCGTCAGGCACAAACAGGGACCCTTCCTGTTCCGCTGTACCTGCCCCAAAGTAATCCAGTACAGAAATGCTGTTAATCGGGTATTGCTCAGGAAAATGGATGTCTGCTGCTGGAACACGTACAACCAAGGATTCCCCGTCCAGCTCGTATTCGATGGAAACCATGAACATTCGGGGGCCGCTCTTCTCCTGTTCTATGCCATGCTCGGTATTGTCCAGTTCAAGGTCCTCAGAGGTGTATCCGGCTGTTTCAAAAGCCTTCAGGGCACGCGTCAACTGAAGCCCTTGCAGCGCTTTGTCATTCCTTACGTAGACGTCCTCTCCCTTATCTTGAGCATATCCAATCTTCAAAGCCCGCTGCCCGGCCTTGTCGAGCGGAGCAAGCAGCTTCTGCTCGAATCGCTCTTTGCTGATCTTTACAGGCAGATCATCGATCGAACGTTCATCGCTTCCAAACTGGTAATTCACCCGAACGCCGTTTGGCAATAATTCGTAGCTTACTTGCTGATGGGCTACGCTATCAGTATAGGAATTGACCGAGCTGCTTTGACCCAAGCTGTTATAAAAAATGAGTTTGGCTTGAGCCGACAGCAGGTCCTTGTTAATTCCTGCCGCGAGCGCATCCAGATTCCGCTCCTCGGGATTGCTGCGCCAGACTTGCCCGCTTCGCTTGTGAACCACCGCGATTTCGGCTGTATCCTCCTGAATGAGCAGCTGTAATTCGTCATTCTGAGCGAGCCCGAGCATATCCGTCAGACGGGCATCACTGAAAGACGACGCCAGCTTCTCACCAGGTGGCAGAACAGGGACTTCGGCTTGCTCATCTGCATTCGCCGACATCCTGGTGACAGGCGCAGAACCGGGCTGACATCCACCAAGAAATAGGCCGAATACGAGTAACATTACGATCATTTTTTTGGCCACGTCATAGTTCATCTCCATTTCTCCTTCCTTAGCCCCGGAGTACAAGTTCCTGATAGATGGTGGCTGCAAAGGACACAATCTGCTGCACCAGACTGAAGAACAGCAGGCAGAGAAAGGCCATGAATGCCATGGCAACCAGCGTCAATAGCATGGTCACCACCGTTTTGGCGGGTGAGTATTGATGCACCGTCATATTGCCGACAAATAACAGGTATACCGTCCAGGCCGTAGCAGCCATGTTAAAGAAATAATAAAAGGCGGTTTCCTGACTGGATATGATCAGACTGAGCCAAATCCATGGAAACTGTATCAAAATCAGCGGAACCAATGCGAAACAGGTGGACATGAAGATTTCAGAAAATTTGCCTTCTCCGTCCATAAGTGTAGTCAACGACCAGTTTGCTGTGCACCAGAACAGCACCGGGACAATGACGTACACCATTTCCATCAGACTGTTCAGTCGTTTCGGATTGTTGAAATTCACCAGGAAACCGCTGTATTGGGACTGGAGAATCGTTGTCACCATGAGTACAGCAAGAATGATCCATGCGATCATCAGCGTTGTTCTCTGATTTCGTTCATATTTCAGCTCCCAATATCCGTCAAATGGATGGAAAATGAGATGGAGCGGATATTGAATCAGCTGTTTACTTGATGCTTGCATGTGTGCTCCCCCTTCTCTGCCTGCGGACTAGGAACGTGATCACTAGCACGATAACGACCAATAACAGTCCGGACATGATCCATGAAAAATGCTCGCGGAGCAGTTCTTTTCGATACAGGAGAAACGCTTTGGAGTACCCTTCTCTTTCCATGCTTCGCTTAAAGTATTGCGTGGATTCCGCATACTCCTTCTGTCGCAACAGCGCTTTTCCGATACCTGCGTAGGCATATTCAAGATTGGCATTCATATCTGCGGCTTTGGCAAAGTTCGCGGCAGAACCCTCTTCGTCTCCATTGAAATAACTGCGTACAGCTTCATGAAGCGTACGTCCGTATTCAGTGGTTTGGAATACGGTGATTTCCCCGAGCGCTTTGTCCAGTACAAGCATACGATCTCCTACACGCTCCAGAGAAACAGGGGTGTTGAATTGTCCCAGCCGATTTCCGATACCTCCGAACATGTGAAGCAAATATCCGTCCCCGTTATAGGTGAAGATCCGTCCCATATTGGCATCCAGCACGGAATACATATCGCTGTCTCCAACGTCGACATCAATGAGCCGTGAAGGCCCCTTTTCATTGCTGTACAGCAAATCACCCTGAGGTGGATAATATCCTTCTCTTCTCAAAATATCCAAGCCCTGTGCATTCAGTTTCTTGATCGGTAATCCGGTCTTGTCTCCACTGGTTGCATAGATGAATCCCTCTCCGTCCATGTCCATATTGGTGAATTCGGTTGGTGTGAACATGACCATCTGGCTGCGCTGCTGACGTGTTGCAAACTGTTTCCACAAGTACTCCACCGGGTCAACCTGGACTCTGTTGGCTCCAATGAAGGAAGCAAAAGTTCCATCGGAATTGAACTCCATAAAGCCATCGAAGACGCCTTCAGCCATGACATAGATTCGTTCGCCTTTATCCATAACCACCCGCAGTGGTTTGAACTGAAAGTCTGGCTTCAGCAGCTCCGATTGTGGCTGTTCCACAATTTTGATCAGTTGACCTTGCTTATCCAGATGCACTACCCGCTGGTTACCCGTATCCGCTATGAGCAGCTGCCCGTTGTCCGATACGTATAATCCCTGTGGAAGTTTGAACTTGTCTTTCGTTCCATCATGATCAAAAGAATCGATAACCCTTGTCATTTTCATCTCTTGATTCAGCTCGACAATACGGCTGTTGCCTGAATCCAGCACATACACCCGCTGATCAGCAGTAACGTGCATATCGTTCGGTTCTTTGAATGGTCCAATGTCCAGTTCCTTGCCCGTAATCATTCCCGTCGCCTCATATGCGGCAGGAGAACGAACCGCATCTCCCCAGTAGGAATAATTGTACGCATTCGTCTGACCGTCGGCGAAAGCCGTTGACGCTGCGCTTCCCAAGCCCAGGAGGCAGGCAAGGCCCAGGGTGAGCCATCCGCATTTTTTCCACACGCTGTTCAATATGTTGCTGCCCCCCTTCTACTCTTTCATACCGGAAGTTGCCATTGTCTGCATGACACTGCTCTGGGAGATGATAAACAGGGTGATCGGTACGATCATGAGCAGCAGTGCTACCGCAGCACCGACACCTGCCCGGGCGATACCACCCTGAGTAATCTGACTGAGCGCATAATGCAGCGTTTTCAGGTTTTCACTGTAAATGAAGCTTCCGCCGTCTGTTCCCCATAATGCTGGAAACTGTAAAATCATAAGCGTGAGCCAAGCGGGCTTCACGTTAGGCATGACGATGCTCCAGAATATACGGTATTCGTTCGCCCCGTCGATTTTGGCTGCCTCCAGCAGCGCATCCGGAATCTGCTCCATGAATTGCTTCATCAGGAACAGACCTAGAGAGAATGCGAGAGAAGGCACAATGATGGACGCATGGGTGTTGATCCATCCAAGCCAGGACATCACCATGTAGTTTGGAATTGCCGTTACATGTGGTGAGAACATCAGCGACAGGATCACGATCGTAAACAGTACATTTGAACCGGGAAATCGGTATTTCGCCAACGGATAAGCCGCTGCGGAAGCGAGAAGGATATGACCTGCCGTTCCCAGCAGCGTAATCAATAGTGTATTGGCAATGTATCTGGATAAAGGAACCCAGGAGTTGCCCATCAGATTGATCAGATCCGCAAAATTTTCCATCGTCGGATTGTTCACCCAGAATCGCGGCGGAAAAATAAACAGCTCATCCAGAGGTTTGAAGGCATTGTTGACCGTATAAATCAGTGGCAATACCATAAATGAGCCGAACAGACCCAGCAGTACAAACAACATCAGACTGACGGTAAATGACCGGTTGAGTCTTCTCGGCATGCCGAAAACGGCACGTACCTTGCTGGTCATTGTCATTCACCTATCTTTCTAAGCATTTTTTGTGTCAGCACGTTCGTTCCCAGCATGAGGGCGAACAAAACGGTCGCTATCGCCGACGCATAGCCCATCTCGAACCGAATGGTTCCAAAGTCCATCAAATGGGTAACGACGGTATGTGCTGCATAGTTAACGCTTGGGAAACCAGCCAATGCGATGGAGATTTCGGCCACGGCAAATGAGGCTGTAATCTGCATGACGGCACCAAACATCAGCTGTGGTCTCATCGAAGGCAGCGTAATATACCAAAGCTCCTGCCACCGATTTTTGATACCGTCCACCGTTCCCGCTTCCACCAGGGACCGATCGATCGTCTGAAGCCCGGCAATAAAGGCAAGGAAGCTCGTGCCGAGACTGAGCCACAGCTGTACAATAATGACAATGGCCAGCACATATTTCTCATTCGACAGCCATTGAACCGGTTCGAGGATAACGCCGAGACGCATCAGGAAACCGTTCATGTATCCGTAGCTGTCTCCCGAGAACACGATTAGCCAGATGAAAAAAACGTTCCCCGAAATGGAAGGGGCATAAAATACAAGTGTCATAATTGCACGGATTTTGGGTGACAGCTCATTGATAATCCAGGCAAACAAAAAACAGGCAATATAGCTAACAGGTCCTGTAATCACGGCAAACAACAGCGTATTTTTAAGCGCAATCAAAAAAACATCATCGTTCAGGAACAGCCGTGAATAATTTTGCCAGCCGACAAATCGGGGCAGCTCCAGCATATTGAAGTGAAAAAAGCTGAGCCCCAGCGAGATGCCCACCGGAATGACAGTAAACATGAAAAAGATCAGCATAAACGGTGCCATCAGCACATAATAGTGCCTGCTTCGGTATAAATCCCTTTTCAAAAGGGACCACCAGCTGCTCTGCCTTGTAGTGATGGCAGGAGCAGTGGATGACTTGGTGGTTTCTGCGTGCAACCGTTACCCTCCCTTCTCTCTACTTCAGATTGAATTCCTTTCGCTTGAGCTCGATTTCATCATCAATGTACAGGACATAATCAGCCAAGGCTTCACGTGGATTCTCATTGGCATTGACTACTTTACGGAATGCGTTGTCCAGATGTCGGCCCGTAAAGTATCCGCCGGGAACCTGAGGAATGCCCTCTACCCACTCCCACTGTTTCTTGAGGTTTTGATAATCCTTAACTGGCCATGGCAGCTGTTCCAGCGCTTCAATATTGGCGGTCGGATAACGCGCCGCTGCTCCCATCAGCCCTTCCATCTCTCTGCCATATTCGATCTGAGTCTGCTTGTCGGTCCACCACTTCATAAACATCCAGGCAGCTTCCCTGTTCTTGGCGTTCTCCAGCATCATGACCGCGCTTGTGGCACTTGCCACCTCATGCCGTATACTCCCGTCCTCCAGCTGCGTGCCAGGAACGATCGTGAAATCCCAAAGGTTGCGAATTTCCGGTGCCATAACCGTCAGCATGTTGTAGGTGGTGTAATCCGCAATGCCAATCGGCATCTCCCCGGTACGGAAACGGTTTGGAAAATCAGCTTTGAGAGGGAACTTATAATTGGTATAAAATTGCGTCCAACGCTTGAATGCGTCCATGGAAATCTCCGAATTCAGCGCACTTTCCTTCTGATTTTCCGAATAAAATTCGCCATCGTTCTGATAGAGCAGCATGGCAAAGGTAGCGTTGGGTACCATGTTGGCATTATTCGTCGTATCCTCAATGGGCAGGTAGAACTCCATGTTGTGCTTTTGCAGCACCGAAATGGCATTATACACATCCTGCCACGTCTTTGGCGGCTCCAGGCCGAGCTCCTTCAGAATATCCTTTCGATAAAACAACATTGGAAAATGCTGCTGCTCAGGAAGTGCATACACCCCGTTGTTGAATTGGTATGGCGTCAGCCCGCTTGCGCGAAATCGGCTCGCAACCTGTTCAAAATCCGGGAATTTACTCAGATCTGCCGCTGCATTCCGCATGGCGTAATTCACCGGAATATCTTCGCCCATTTGCATGGCAACGTCCGGTCCTTCCCCGGCAAGCGTGGCAGGCAGCAAAATATTAGGCGGAACGAGGCGCAATTGAACGGATATATCGGTTTCCGGTGTAAAGGAATCATCAATCAGACCTTTCAGAACCTGTGCCTGATCGCGTCCTGTTGTAATCCATACCGTAATGGAATCCTTATTCTGTTCAACATTTCCGATGCTGTCATAATCCTCCGTATACGAAGCGACGTAAGCGCCCATTTCATGTTTCATCTGCTGCAGCACCGTCGCCTCTGCCTTCGGCATCTCCTGATCCGGTGAGGATACCAGGACGTAATCCAGTGAGATCGGCTGTTCACGGACGGATAGAATCCACGTGCCTAACCCGCCCACATTGATCTTAAAGGTGTCCAGACGCTTGGGCACAGTTTCCGGTCTTGCCGCCATGTCCTCTAACTGAATCACCATGGCATGGAGAATGGCTACCTTGTCGCTCTGTTCACCTGTCGCCTTCTCCAGGTAGTCAGCAACCGATCGAAGAATGTCTGCCTGCCGCGTGAATATCTCAACCATCTCTGGAATGCGTGTTTCCAGCTGATAATCCCTCATGGGGTCCGGTTTGTTGGAGGTAATCATCAGAATTTTGCGATACATCTCGTTCAACTCCAGCACGCTTGATTCCACTGTACGCAGCAGTGGAGCGATATCCCCCAGCGTAACGGTCATACGCAAGCGGTGAGTTCCTTTCTCCAAATGAAAAAGGTAAGGCTCACTCTCACTTGTGCCCAGCACCTGTGTCTGCCAATCCGGGCTGTAGTTGAATCGAATACGCTTCATTTCTTCAAAAGGAATTTTGCCGTCGATCGTCAGACTACGTGTGGCATAGACGCCGCGTAGCTGATCCTGCTTTACTTTGAGCCCAATTTGGTACAGGCCGTCCTCCGGTACATCCACATCCCATTCGATCCATTCACCAGGAAGCTTCCAGTTGATGCCCCCAATGGCGTTAACACGGATTTTGGATACATCATACGGTTCCAGAGACGGGCTTGAGCGATCGGAGATCGGGGCAAGGGTTGGGGAGGATTTACTCACTGCCTGCTCCCCCTGTACCTTGATCATGACAGGATCAGCCGGCTTCAGACCCGCTGCTTCATAAGTAGCCTGAAGCTCAGTGTAGGCTGGAATGCTCTCTTCCTGGTACAGCTCGATATAATCGATCGCCATGCTTTCGCGCAGCGAAGTCAGCGACAGTGTCTGTGTTCCCTTTTCAAAATAAAATTGGTATGGCTCTTCGAAGTAACCCGCACTGTCTTTAAAAGAGGCCAGCTGCCAGGCTGGTTGCTCCACCTGCCGTGGCCGAAGGTCGTTCCCGCGATCATCCCTACGAATACTTTCATCGCGATTCCCCCATACCCTGTCAAATAACAGTACATCGGCTCCTCTGAACGGAACCTCTCCATTCAGCTCCAACTGCCGCTCAATCCCTGAGCTTTTGCCTGCAGCAGGATAATAATGTATGCGCATCTGGTATAACCCGCTGGCTGGAACAGGAACCTCCCAGCTGATGGTCCCGGATTCCGGTGTGATGACGGCTTTCCCGTCCAAAGCGGCATACGCATTGACGATCTCAAACTCCCCGTTCACAGCCTGGGTGAATGACTCTCCCTCAATCCGTATGGTCTGCTCTGGCTTGTCTGCGTCAGCATGAACAGAGAGGTAATGCTCATAGCTGCGAGAGTCTTCTGTACCGGATACCGCTTCGAAATCCTCGCGCGCCTGAACGATGCCGGGACCACGATCCCTTGTAAGGTAAATGCTCCATAATGAGAGGATCATCACCATGGCTAGCAGCAGGATCAGTGCCTTTTTCTTTCGTGACCGCATGTTCGAATACGTCCCCCTTCCTTCTGCCGTGGAGTATGATGGTTATGCACTGAATGGCCTCTCGGGACCTAAGCCTAGGCCCGTTTTCGTCCCGAGAGAACAGACGAAGTACGCTTATTTATAGACCTCATCAATGGAAGCTTGGAAAGGTGCCTTGTATTTTTCAATGACCGTTGATACGGACACCCCTTCAAGCAGTTCACCGTTGAAATCCCAGAATGGCAGAGACGGGAACGTATTGTGATCCAGCACCAGCATACCCTCGGCAACGGTTTTGGCATTTTCGATATCGGCTTCATCCGTCAGATGAGTCTCCAAGGTGGATTGACTTGGGTAGTCGTAGATGGAGTCAATTTCGTTGATTTTTTCCCAGATATACATCAGCTGTTCCGGATGCTCTACTGCCTTCGGAATCGTCAGCGCCTGATAACGCGATTCTCCGGAGTGGTACGCTGTAGCACTTGGTCCTTTTGGAAAAGGAACAAAACCGATGTCGTAGTCCTTCATATCTGTTCGAATACCTTCAATCTCGTACATGGCTCCCGAATACATGAGCGTATTGCCCTGACGGAAGAAGGTTGACGGTTCCGTCCAGTCTCCGCCCTCCGTAGGTCTTCCTATCTTCTCTGTCGCCAATTTGGAAACAAAGCTTAGCGCTTCTTTTGTTTTTGGGTCTTCCAGATTTTGTTTGTCACCCTTGGTCAGAGAGGCCTCGTTGGAGTACAGGACCGGCTCAAGCAGCCCCGTTTGGGCCAAACCCCACGTATCGAGTTTTCCATCGTTGTTGCGGTCCTTGTTCGCCTTTTTGGCGACTTCAGTGAATGTATCCCAGTTCCATTGATCTTCATCCACGTATTCCTGTAACGGCTTCATGCCAAGCTCCTGCATAAGCGTACGATTGTAAAAGATGCCACTTATAAATGAAGATTGGTCTTCGGTGAATCCATAACCTCTTCCTTCATACTGCATGTATTCATTCGTTGTTTTTTGGTTGAATACCTGATCATTCTTGGTGTATTCATCAATGGGCCATAACAGGTCCTGCTTGGTCAGTGCCGGGATGGCATAGTCTTTACCCAAGCGCACAATGTCGCCCAACGGTTCACCTGCCATTAGGGAAGCCACTACCTTCTCCTGGTACTCACCAAAATCAATCGAAATGTATTCGATGTCAAAGTTATGCTTCTTTTTCAGCGCTTCCAGATTCTCGATTCGCTGAATGTTGTCCGGGTTGCTATCTGTCATTTTCATATCCCACCAGGCAACCACCTTGATGGTTCTTCCTCCCATGTCAAAATCCATCTCTGGGGTAGATTTCTCATTCTTTGGTTCGGTTTGTGTTTCGTTCGTAGCTTGCTCCTCCTGTGGTGCCTTTGTTTCTGGTTCTGTCTGGGCGCTGGAGCCGTTACTGCAAGCACTCATCAACAGCATGACTGCTAAAATCAGACTCATCAGCATGAACATGTTTTTTCTCATTGTTGTCCCCCCTGAATGTGGTGTTATCGTTTTCCATCAAAGTGTAGCTTTTAAATGAAAACGCAAACAACATGTGAGATTACAGGTATTTACCCTGTCAAACTATAGGTTTTGGCAATTCGAATACAGATTAGAGCATTTACATATTTAATTGGTAAACAAATGCTCCCTCTGCAAATAAATGCACATTGTATGCGCTTTCTTTTATTCCCATAATGAAATTAAGACATTGGTCATTCAGGTATCAAGGTGATAGGGGTCGGTCTATATCAATTGAAAGCGAGGGATTGCTTCATGCATAACATCCTGCTTGTGGATTTCAGCAGCTCTGTGTTCGGGGAAATGCAACAGCTGCTGCGCCGCAGCAAGTCAGAATATGCCATTGGAAAACGAGTTGCTTCTGCCCAATGTGCGTTAGCGGCATTGTCTGAGCAGCCGTTCACTGTAGTGCTCATAAGTACCGGAGGATGTGCTGCTGCAGGGTTGTGGGTATGTCACCATATTCGAAAGATTAGCCAGATTCCCATCCTGATTATGGGAGGCCATGATCATTTTCAGCTTGTCCGCAAAGCACTAGCCTATCAGGTAAGTGATTATCTACCCGGCCGGTTCAATGCCTCTGCCCTCCTCAATAGTCTCAACAGGCTCCGCTTCAGACTTGAGCCGGAGCAACCCAAGCGCAATCTGTCCTCATTAAGATCACTCATTCAACTGGAGGGTAAACAGGTGCATTCCGCTCAGGTGATCAAGATCATCAAAGCTTACGTCCTCGATCATCTGAGTGGAGATATCACATTGAAGAAGATTTCCGATATGGTTCATTTTAACTGTGCATACCTTGGGCAAAAATTCAAATTGGAAGAGAACATGTCCTTCAATGATTACCTGCTTCAGCAACGAATGGAAAAAGCCAAATTGCTGCTTAAATCCACCGATATGCGGATATATGAAATTGCAGCCGAGGTCGGATATATGGATACAGACTGGTTTTATAAAAAGTTCAGGGCATATGCAGGCGTGAGTCCCAACGCCTATCGTAAACAAAAAGCGTTCACCGCTTAATTTAGAAGATGATCCCCGAGCCGGCCGTTAAACCAAAAGAGAAGTAAGGCCACAGGAGATTCAAGCCCGTGACCTTACTTCTCTTCCTAATTAACGAACCATTAAAGATTCCCTGAATTCCTGGGGAGTCATTCCTGTCACCTTTTTGAAGAAACGGGTGAAGGAATGAGCTGCCTCATAGCCCACCTGAAGCGCAACCTCACGAACCATGAAATCGGCATTTCGAAGCAGATCCTTCGCCTTCCGTATACGCAGCTCGTCAATAAATTCGGAGAGGTTAATTCCCATTTCCTGTTTGAAGAAACGGGAAAGATACGATGGATTAAAATGATAAAGCTCCGCCAGTCTGACAAGGGAAAGGTCTTCTTCCAGATGCTCCGTGATGTAAGTACACAGGGAATGAATTACGGCATTTGCCCGATCCTGTTCATTCGAGCTTTTGAAGCGTACCAGTTGGTCGGCTGCCTGATACAGAACCTGCACGGCATCCTTCATACACGTATACTCGTTAAGATGCAGCAATCTGCGCTGATCGGGTATATCCTGATGCAGACCCCAACGATTGATAGTGGAATACAGATGAAGCGCCAGATTATAGTAGGTTTCCATGGCCCTCTCCAAGGTCACATCCTGCTGCATCAGTTCACTGGCCAATTCTTCAAACACTTCGTAAAATTGCTGGATTCGCCCCGTTTCCAAATACCCTGACATCAGATCGATTCGGTTACTGACCCGTGTAAGCTCCTTTAGGCCCTGATTCGGCAGAACCGTATCATAATCCCGAAGCACCATGGAAATGCCATCACCAATCTTCATCCAATGAAGCTGTCTCAACCTCTCGTATTGTCGGGGAATTCCGGACCAGTAACAACTGTTCCCAGCCAATGCAAATGCCACGGATATGCCAAGTGAAGTCATGCATGCTTCCTGCACCAATTCCAACGTACCCTCAAGATATCGGACAAGGGAACTGCCTGGCTCTGTTTCCATCTGCTTGGGCTGAATAAGCCATACCATATCTCCATAATGGTCCGGCACGCTCACGTGAAGCGTCTGCTCATCCATCAGGGAGGAAACGATCAATTGTGCCGAAGCCTGAATCTTAGCGCGCTCCGTATGGGCATATTTATCCTTGGAATGAATCCGGCCAAGCACAACATATACGGGGGAAGAAGCATGCACTCCAAGCTCCCAGCGTTCCAATTGTTTCTGAATCTCAACAGTAGAGCGCTCATACGCATGACTGCTCTGAAGCAGACTCCGTAGATACTCTTCCTGCTGAAGCAGATCCAGCTGACAAGTGATTTCGTATGACTTCTCCAGCAGCTCATGCATGTGGTGACTTTTCCGAATCTCTTCCATTACTTCCTTCACTACAGATAACACCTTGTCATAACCTTCTGTTTTGAGCAAATAACGGACATTAGGCATCTGAAAAGCCCTGTAAGCATAGTTAAAGTCACTATAACCTGTTAGAAAAATAACGCGGCAGTGCGACCAGTAGGCCTGAACCTTTTCAGTCAGCTCAAGACCGTTCATACCCGGCATGCGAATATCGGTCAAAACGATATCAATTCTGGAGCGTTCCAGCCAGGCTAAGGCCTCACTCGCTGAATAAGCCTTGCACACATCAAGTCGGTCAGGCATATATCTTGCAAAGGTTTCATAGAGAGCATCCGTAATAATGTCCTCATCATCCACAATCAAAAGTCGATACATCCGTCTTCCCTTCCTTCCAAATGAATTCGGATTATGACCTTTAATCCCGACAGCTCACTTCTTGTCAAAACCAGACCGCTTTCTTCCCCGTATGTAAGCACGAGGCGTCGATGAATGTTTATTAAACCGGTCATTTCATCCGAGTCGCTTTTTTCCAGTATACGTCGTTGAAGCGCCTCAATATGGTGATCCTCCAATTCATGTCCATTGTCCTCCACACTAATCTCCGCGATCTGTTCCTTGATGCCAAACCGCACTCGAAGCATGCCCGGATCGGTCATTTTCTCCAGACTGTGCTCATAAGCATTCTCAATAATTGGTTGTAAGATCAATCGAGGAACACGAATACGCTCCATCGTCATTGGCACATCCCCGAAATCTGCCTGTATACGTCTGGAGAAACGCAGCTTCTGGATTTCCGTGTATATCCGTGAATGGGCTGCCTCTTCTTCAAGCCTTACCTGATCCGTCTCATTCCGGGTAATAAACCTGAAATATTCGCCAAGCATGCTGGTGAATTGCTCAATTCGCTCCGTATCCCCAGTTCTTGCAAGTGAGTTGAGAATAAAGAAACTGTTATATAAAAAGTGGGGATTAATCTGGGACTGAAGCTGCTTCAATTCGGCGCGCTGTGTCATCATCGTTTGTTTGAAGTTGCGATCGATCAGCAACTGAAGCTTTTCAAGCATCTGATTAAACCGGGTATACAGGAAGCCAAACTCATCCTTACGCTTATGCACGATAGGAATATCCAGCATCCCTGTCTCCATTTTTTTGAACCTCTTGACAAGCAAAAGCAGAGGAATGTGGATGAGCTTGTAACTGGAATATAGGAAGGCTGAAATAGCAATAAATGATGTAATGGCAAACAACCATGCCCAATGATAGAACTTGCTGAGCGGCCTTTTCACACTTTCTTCCGGCAAATACGTTGCTACAGACAAGCCCAGCGGCTCCATACGGCTCTGACTGACATAATAGCGTATGCCATCCACCATTACCTGAAATGCACCATAGTCCCTCTTAGCTATATGGTCGCGATATTCAGAAAGGATAAAGTCACGTTGCGAAAGGTCTGTAATGATAAGGCCCGTCTTTTCCTCTATCAGGAAAGAACCGCTGTCAGGGTACAGATTAAGCTGGGTCAGTGCATTTTGGAATTGTTCCGTATCCAGCTCGACCTGGACCGCGAACAGCGGAGCCTCTCCCTTTTTCCCGGTTTGCTTTACGGCACTTAGGTTCATGCCACCCTGCTTTATCGTAAAGCGGACTCCTTTTCCCTGCTCGCCTGAGCTGAAGTACTTATAAGAATCGCTGTTGTAATCGTCGATTCCGTGGGTGGCGGAGACGCTTTTGCCAATCGTGCGAATATGCACATGGACATTTTTGATATAGACACTGCTATTTTTAAATGTAGCCAGCCTTTCGGCCAGATAGTTCAGTGTCTCTCGACGATCTACCTGATCCATCATGTTCCATAGAACGGCGAGCCTGTTCAGCTTTCTGTCTTCCACAATGTCAAACTGCTGCAACTCCATCCATTCAATCTCCCGATTCAGTTCTTCCAGATAACGGGCAAGCCGTCTTTCCGTTGATGACGATATTTCCTGGCTGGCATTGTCATAACTCCAGTTGTACAGATACGTCCCCAACAGGATTAGCGGAAGAACAAAGATCAGATAGGTCACAACCAGTCGTGCGAAGATGCTGCTGCGCCATGATTGGGCCGGGAATTTAATCAACTCATCCCCTCCAGAGTGTGATTGCCTTCTTGCAAGAACGCACCCTTGAGGAAGGATTTAACGTTCCAATGCTGTTTTTGTATCTTGGGTATCGAGCCACGCATTAACCTCCGCTGTGATCTGATCTCCGCCCAGTCTTTTCCAATTAATCACAAACTGATCGAACTCTTCTATGGGTCTGCCCAAAATGATATTCAGATAGGCTTCAAGTTGAAGATTATTCAGTATCATCTGTCGGTCAATCATTGTATCTGTAATTCCTCCCGTGAATTGATCGTATAACAGCTGTCCGTTTCTTTCGTAGCCATCCGCTATGCTGAACGCTCCGGAAGCCCCATAGGTTTGATCCCATCCCCAACCACTCTCTACGTCTTCATGGATGTAAGCTTGAATTCTTTTTTGAATAGCCAATGCTTCATCTTGGAGGACCGAAAGATCCCCTGTGCGATTCGCTTCCTTAATTTGGCGATAGGCGTCAAGGTTTTTGGTTCCTGGAAAAGGGGTGACTGGCGAGAGCATCCATACGGCCTTGGAATCGTCATTGTAGTAGGTTTCGTACTCTGCCTCCTCGCCCCAATTGGTCTCCAAATGCAAATTCATGAGCTTCAAAATGACTTCTGGGTGGGCATAGTCTTTTCGGACAGCGAAATACTGCCAGGTATTGGTGCGAAGCGGCACTTTCGCCAAACTTCCGGATTCTGCTGCGATAGGAAAAGCCTGCCACTCGGCCTCTGGATCGACCTCCCGGCTCGACTGGATCATAAAAGGAGTCCACTGTTCACCATACAACATGCCAATTGTTCCGTTCTGGATCAGGCGTGCTTCATTCGTTCCTTTTTTGTAGCTGAAATCGGGGTCCAGCTGGCCATCTAGGTACAGGTTTTGCAGCACTTGCAGCGCCTTTCGGACTTCGGGTTGTATGCCTCCGTGTACGAGTCTCCCATTCCCATCCTTGATCCATATATTCGGATATGCACCATATCCGGCCATCAGGCCGGCAGCCCCCATGACTGGGTCCCACAAGTGATTCGTTAGGGCAAGTCCGTACGTATCCTGTAAACCGTTACCGTCAGGGTCTCTTACTGTAAACGCTTTAGAAATTTCAAGCACATCTTCCATGGTTTCAGGGGGACGAAGCTGCAGACGTTCAAGCCAGTCTGTTCTAATCCACAAGTACTGGGCAGTTTCGATGGAGGATGCGGTTTCAGGTATAGCCATCAACTTGCCATCAATGGTTGCCGCATCAAACGGACCGCTTCCTTCTGCCTCCAATATACTCTTCGCAAGTGGAGAGGCATAAGTTTGATAGACCTCGGACAGATCCTGGATCAGTCCTGCATTGCTCAGTTGTCTCAACTGGTACGGATTGACCCTGACAATGTCAGGAATACGTCCGGCAGCTAGAGAGACCCCCAGCTTCTGACCGTACACGTCTCCTTTGGCGATCCAGTCATATCGGAGCTGTATACCCAGCTCCTCCTCATATAGCCTGGTCCAGCGATTGTCCAGCAAAGTCTCTCCAGGCAGCCGGCTGATCATTTGTTCCAGGTCGTCTCCTGTTTCTCTGACAAAAGATACCTGTACCGGAGAGCTGTATTTTCTGAAATTCGGCTCATGATCCGCAGCCTGCACGTTCATATCTATAAAGTTTTGTTCCGAATATCCACGTGTATGTCCTGTTGGTATGCATGCACTGAGCAGTAGAATCACAGCCAATTTTGTTTTGGTTAATACAGTGATGCGCATATGATGCACCCCTATTCGGCTGATAAATGTTGTTTTCCTGATATTGGGACTTGTTCTCATTGTACATGAAATAGCCTGACTTAAGCAGAAAGAAGCAATATATTGTTAAAAAAGCCGCCAGCTCGGCGACTTCAATTCTATTCATTCCAGCTCATCCGGCAGCCTCACCTGATATTCAAAATTTGAAAAATCAGCCATTCCTCCAGTCATTACTGTGGAATATAAAAATAATCCGATCCGGCATCCCATAAAATGATCCAGCTTATAAATCATCTTGTGAGTGATACCAAGCGGCTTCCACGCCGCTCCATCCAGGTAGAAGAATGTGCATTCGTCCTGATTGTCCACGAAATTCCCAATGGCCTTGAGCTTAACTTCTGTTTCCCCTATGGGGATTCTTGCATATTCGGTGGCTGGCTCCGCATCAACCAGATTACCGAAGATGGTTGAATCTTCACTGCTTCTTGCTTGCATGACCAGATACAGACGACCTTCGCTCCTTGTAAGTGCAATCAAACCATATGTGCCAATCAAAAAACATAGTCCTGCATAATCACCGTCCTTCAGCCCGCTTCCATCCAGTGTGACAACGGCTTCACATACGGGTCCCATTGCGCGCTGCGTCAGCGTATTAACCGCAAAGGTCAGGTTGGGACGAATATGTCCGGATTGAATTCGATAAACGCCCGGTTTGTCGGTAACGGACCAAAGGTCATTGTTTGGGTTATGGTTCCATTGCCAAAAATCGCTCAGTCGTACACGCCCGTCATCGCCGGGTTCATAATAAAAGCTGTCGCTCCCAACCAGTGGTTTATATGTATAATCTGGTCTCGTGCTCGGAATCAGGATTTGTTTCGGAGCTTGTTTGGCGAATACTGGAATACCATTTTCGAAGTGCAGCGGGACCAGCACTGGTATGCGTCCGATGGCACCATGATCTTGAAACAGCATGGCATACCAGTCTCCGACCGGCGTGTCCACGATCCCTCCCTGGGCTACCCCTGAATTGAAATACCCCATATCATCATTGAATACTTCCCCACCGACAAACTCATCTTCCAGTGAATCGGCCATATAACAGGCTTGTGTTCTTCTGCCAGAAGCTTTGGAAATGTGGATCAGAAACACAACATATTTACCGTTGATTTTGTAAAAGTGAGCGCCTTCGTAACCGAGGAAATGAGGCTGTTTGTCTTTTACGATTATGCGGTGTACTCCGCTCTCTTCGGGTCCGGATAGATCGGAGCTTAATTCTGTCAAATAAATTTCGGTATTACCATGAATCAGATAAATTCGATCATCATCGTCGAAAAACAGCGAGCAATCATGATAAAAACCTTCCACATACCGCTTCGTCCATGGGCCCGTTATTTCTTGAGCTGTGTACAAATATGTCCTTTTCGTATCATTGGCTACAAAAATAACGTAGAACGTATCGTTATGGTGCCGAAGCGAGGCAGCCCACATGCCTTTGCCGTAAATTTGCTTGCCATCCTCCAGACACTGGGCGGGTGTGTCGTCAAGTGTATCGTACACATAAGCGGCAGTCTCCCAACGGATTAAGTCATAGGATCGCAGGATGACGCAGCCTGGCATCATATGCATCGTTGTACTAACCATATAATAAGTGTCTTCGACCCGAATGACATCAAGATCCGGATAATCAGCCCATATAATCGGATTTGCAAACATACTTTCTGTTCTCCCCTTTCTAGTCATGTTTCACCACAACTTCAACAGATACTTTAGCGAGTTCTTGTTTCAGATCACGTTCTTCAGTTAAATCCAGAACCGGAAATCCATCGATGTCAAAATGAACACGGCGAATTCCGCAGGCTCGAGGTGCGTCCAAGCCGGATCTGGCATGGTAAACATTCCATGTGATACCTTGATCATCCATTACATAGGAATTGTGACCCGGTCCAAATTCTCCCGCAACACTCCTGGAAGTTAACAGAGGATAATTCCATTTTGTCCATTGCTCCGGGTCCAGCACGTCGTCATGAAGATTCAGGGTTAGAAGTCCTACACAATAGGTCGCATCCACAGCTGCACTCGCAAATGTTAAAAACAGCCTGTCGTTTCGAATGAGCGCAAATGGTCCTTCATCGACATACGTGTGGTTGTTTGCCCAGCCATAATCCGGTTTGGACAGCAAGACAGGTTCACTCTTCAACCTCCATGGCTCTTTGGAGTCAAGTTTGGCAATGTAAAGCCACGCTCCAAGATCTACAGGTACAAACTGGCGCTCAGACCAGCACGCATAATACTCATCGTTCCATTTGAATACTGTCATGTCGAGGGAAATTACTTTTCCGGCTTCACACAAATAGGTTCCATCATTTCGAAGCACGCGCTGAGGTTTGGACCAATCTGCTGCATGAGTTGGGTTACCGTCAGGTCTCAGTTTCATCACATGGCACTCTTCATTCAAAAAATCACCAGAGGTCGCTGCATGAAAAAGGTATAACTCATCTGCAATGATATGCAGCTCAGGCGCCCACAACAGACCTTTAATGTCGTCATACGTGCTGGTGTCCAAAATCAAGGTTTCCTGGGCTTCAACGAGCCCGGCGATCGTATTCGATTCCCGAATATACAGCGTTTGGTTGTGATCTTCATCATTCGTTGCTACAAAATAGTACTTGGATTTCCATTTTGTGATGCAGGGATCTGCACGGTTAGCAGCAATGGGAAATGCATAATGCTCCTGTACAACGGTACCTGTCACAAGATAACTGCCTTCCTCCTCCCATGTTACCAACTCCTCATTCCAATCCACTTTCTTGATGGAAGTGGTACCATCGCTGTATTTTGCGATTGCCTTAAGCGCTTTCAAACCTTCAATCGAGGTTGCATTGATACGGTCCGGGACTTGGATCGCTATATTATCAGGCGGTGTTAGCCGGTGGACTGCGCGCTGTGCAACTTGACGTGGAACCTGAAGCACATTACGCGGAATGATTCCTTCAATATCCGGGGATGCCGATGTCAGTGCAAACGCCTCAGTCCTTATCGGGATGGAAGCACTTGTTAGGGAGAAGAGATTCTGCATCGTGTTTTGAAAAAAGCAGCCATTCCCATCTCTCCATCGGATCACATAAGAATGGGTTAACTCATTATATTCACACATGACGTCATGGACATGCACATCGTCTTTCAGATCAATTAGACCAATTTCTCTATAATGCAGCAGATCAGTTGAATGAAAAAATAACACAGCTCCCTTGCTCTCTTGATCCTGTTGCCCTTCGGCTTCTGTACGTACTGCAATAACGCCATATGTACCGTCTTGAAGCATGAACACGTACGGATTTTGCAAACTTTTGGCATTCAAGGTGCCATTCTCATTTTCCGTTGCCTTTGCAAACAATACACCCGAGTTATGGTTGAGCGCGCGGTAATTTGATCCATCTTCACTGTAGGCAAGGTGCATGCTGTATGCAAGCCTCGGTGCGTAGATCTTTTTTTCTTGAGGAGAGCGGGTATAGGAGAGGATATAGTGATATTCCTTCTCCTTCTCCACTTCTGATATCATCATAATATGTCCCCTTTATTGATCATTTCAAAGACTTATCCGTCGATATATCCATAACGTTCTTCTAAATAATGAATGATTTCTCGATGGTTTTCCCTTAAAATTATAGAATAGAAGTGCCTTTCAAAGAATGATATATGCTAACGCAAAATTGATCTATTCCAAGATTGGAGAATAATATGAATACTATTTTTTATGTCGGTTACGATGCCGCTCATCCTGCTGATTTCATTTATGACATCCCCGAAGGTCATGACTTCTGGCTTCTCATTCTTACACAGACTCCAGCGGAATTCTGGGTAAATGGCGAGATAAAAGCGTATCCCGCCAATTGTGCCGTTCTATACCCGCCTTATCAGAAAATCATGTATCGTGCATGCACGGATCAATATGTGAATGACTGGGTGCGATTTCTTTCGGATGAATCGTATGTACTGGAAACAGCTATTCCGTTAGGTACTCCCATTCTTCTTCCGGATCCCGGTTATTGTCATCAGCTGTTTCAATTGCTGGCTACCGAAAATTTTCTTCAGTGTGATTACCGTGAACTCTCCATTGATTATTTGTTTCGGATTATGTTTAACAAGCTTCTCGAAGCCTCTCAGTCCGTAGAAAACAAGCCTCATTATCAGGATCTTTTGAATTTGCGCAAAGCCATTAACCACAATCCAGGCCAAGATTGGAGTGTTTCTATCATGGCTGATTATGTTCATCTTAGTCCAGGCTATTTGCAATCCTTATATAAAACTACATTTGGCATCTCCTGTATGGAAGATGTTATTCAATCCAGAATTCGTCTGGCCAAAGAAAGACTGATTCATGGCCAGTCCAGAATTTCAGATATCAGTGAACTTTGCGGTTATCGGAATGTGGAGCATTTCTCCAGGCAATTCAGACAAGTAGTTGGCTGTACACCGCGCAGTTATCGCAAATCCATCACTTCTCCATCCTAACCGACGGCAGAAGATACTCCTTCAATGGACATGAAAATTCCGCCGGGAGCTGACTTCCGGCGGAACCATGGTCAAGTTCAATCTTATTTGTGATCAAATCTCCATTGGCTCATGCTAATGACAGGCTTCTCATTCGTTCTTCCACCAACCACAATATATAAATCATGAACGCCCTGTGCGCCTGTAACTGGGGCTGAGTATTCCAACCACGTATTGTTCATGTCTGATGCCTGGATGAGAAGTTGACCGATTAATGGTCCGTCAGGATGATCCAGGCGAAGGGCCATACAACCCTCAGTGCCACTACTGGAGATCGTTGCGCTAAAGCTGCCTGCTCCTTCATGACCAAAATCGACCTTCGACAGAGCGATCCAGCTTCCACTTTCCATATCCGTGACGATAACCTCTGATTCAGAGGAAGATTCAGTATCACATAAGTTGACTCCCATCGTCTTCACTCCTGCACTCCATCCGATGGTCGCAGCAGGTACCCGCTGAAATGGGTTAAACAACTTTACCTGATCTACCCCCTGATAATCTGCATCCATCTCATAGATGTGTGCATCAGATTCACCAAAGTGAATTCGATTCAGATGTGTAGAACGATAGCCGTCAGGGACATCCAGGGCTTGGGATAATGTCTGGGCGTGATAAGCCATGTACCAATGCTCCGCAAATTGAAATATGGCATGATGGTTATTGCCGCCGACGCCAAAAAAGTGCCCCGGATTTTTGAGTATGCTTCCTCTGTATGTCCAAGGCCCCATTGGCTGGTCGCTTGTCATATAGGCAATCTCGCCAGCTGGCGGATTGCCCTCCGGGCGAATACCTTCGTGAAAATTGGAGCAGTACGTGAAGTAGTAGACGTTGTTATATTTGTGTATCCCTGCATCCTCAAACATGTACGGGGCAGGGATAACCTTGGCCCTACCTACTACACTGGTCATATCATCTCCCAATCGCATGACTCTTGCCGTGTCGGGCCTCTCTGCTTGTCCTTCCGGAATACCGCCCCCGAAATAGATATAAGCTCTGTGATCATCATCGACCAGCACGGCCGGATCGAACACCCACGGCACACCTTCAACCCCGGGAGTCTCGCTGGTAATGAGTGCTTTTCCAATTGGATCAGTCCACGGTCCTAGCGGACTTGGAGCAGACAGCACCCCAATACCGCTGCCATTATTGGAGAAATACAGGAAGAACCGATCCTCGCCATCCATGATCTGGTGGGCAGCAGCTGGTGCCCAGGATTGCGTAGCCCAAGTAGCTGCACCTTGGGGTCCGGCAACCTGAATTTCGCCGTGATCGATCCAGTTGAGCAAATCATCTGAGGAAATGATGGTAATGCGATTAATTGATTTGAAGCTGTTATTCTGAGGGAGACCGTTTGCATCCTGCTCCAGTGTATCACTTGTCATATACAAATAGACCCGATTATTAAACACAAGGGCATAAGGATCGGCTCCAAATTTATGGGCAACCAGCGGATTACCGTTTGGAGGCATTTTTCCGATAGGTGACTTCATACTTGACGCATAGGTAGACGCTGCGCTTTTTCCCGTTTGTTCCCCGGCATTGGTTATCGAATTATTATTCATTGAAAGATTCCTCCATTAAACGTTAATATATGACCCATGAATATAGCTGCATGATCCTTGTTTCAGGTGTAAATTATAAAAGAAACCGTTTGCAAGAATGGGTGCATCATGATAGGATGATTACATTTTAAGGTAAACGGAGTGCATTTTCATTGCGTATTCCGCTCTGTTTATTGCGTGAAAGGACGAGGTGCTTTGTGAACGGACCCTATTTGTATGATCCCATCCAACCTGAACTCTTATATCTACACCGCGTGACCACGTACAAGCTGGAATCCTCTTATCATCACCACGATGCCTATGAGATCTACCTTTTCCTTCGTGGCAACGTTAACTTTTATATCGAGAATCACTGTTACCATTTGGAACCGGGCGATTTGCTTGTCATGTCTCCGGAGGAAATGCACCGTACATATATCATGGACGAATCCGAATATGAACGAATTACCATTAATCTTAAGAAATCATACCTGCGTCGGCTCTCCACTAGGGCAACCAATCTTTCCGCATGCTTTGATTATCGTCCCAAGGGGAAAGGAAATATCGTACATTTGCACGATTGCCAAATGAAGCAGCTCCTTCAGCTGGCTGAAGAACTGGAGAATGCCCTTGCATCGGACGCGTATGGAGCGGACATCAAAATCAATGCAGCGATTGCGCAGCTGCTGGTACTGATTAATCAGTCGTTTCAAGATACAACCTTTACTCCTACGGACATCATGCCAGAGATTGTACGTCAAACGATGGATTATGTTGAATCCCATATCACACAGGAGATTACGCTTCCGAAGCTTGCCGAGACATTTTATCTGAACAGCACCTATATTAGCCGCCAGTTCAAAAAGCATACCGGACTGACGCTCCGCTCGTACATCTTGAACCGGCGTATTGAACTCGCCAGATATTACCTGTCGGACGGGATGAGCATTACGGACGCTTGCTTCCAGTCGGGATTCAGCGACTATGCCAACTTTATTCGCAGTTTTACCAAGGTAGCCGGAATCTCTCCAGGCAGATTTGTCAAACAAAAGCGAAGTCCTGCCGAGTCATCCTTTTCTTTTGAAAACGATACACCTTCATTCAGATTAAGTCCTCATCAGAAAAGCGCGCCTAGGGCGATGTCAAAACGAGATAATCGATGATCTCTTTTGTTCCGAAGCTTGAGGATAAAGCTTGATATAACCCAGTCAGTGTTCGATTAGTTCACCGCTATAATCCGTTACTGCCTAATGTCTTCAGCTCTTCCTCAGCCTTAATCTGAATACTTTCAAACGACTTGGAAATTTATACATTTTTGATAAGAAGATATGATATATTTGATAGGTAATTTTAAATATATTCCAGAAAAGAGGATATTATGAAAAAGGTCGTTTTGCTATGTGCTGCAATTTTCATGTTTTTGCTCTCTGCCGCTCCCTCAGCGTCTGCTGCTGGAGACCGCCTCATTTACGACATCATGTATAACAATTCGATTCCCCTCGTATCCAACAACATCAGATTTTCTCTGCAATACAGCGTCTACGGAGACCTACAGCTCTGGGATAACCGAACACGCACGATGTTATGGAACACCAAGACCAGTGACACGAGAATAAATCACTTCAAGATTGATTATTGGAGTGGAAAACTAGTGCTCCAGGATCCCCAAAACACACCTTACTGGACGTCAGACAACAAGGCATGGTCTACATCGTGGTATGGAGCGGACAATGTGCCAGCCAACCTTAGAGGCAACGTGCTCATCGTTCAAAATGACGGCAATCTGGTGTTATATAATACAGAAACTCCGAGTATAGGTTGGTATCCTGTATGGGCATCCAATACAGGAGGCCATTAAGGCTTGTTGCACTGCAGAACCGCTTAATTGAGGCTTCATTTCATTGATGCTTGCCCCTCATTTCTTTTCGGATTTCATACTAAAAATACACTCCACACAGCATTAAACGTGTGCGAGTGTATTTTTTAGTATAGCGGGTATTCAAAACTGTGATGGAGCATACTCTTTCATTTGCATTAGTGCATATCTTGCTCTTTACACTCCATGTTCTCCGATCATTTGCCGCTCAATCTTTTTCATTTCATAAAAATAACCTTTTTGCTCCATTAACTCCGCATAGGAGCCTGCTTCCACTACCCTTCCCTGGTCCATAACGATAATCCGATCCATCTCTTCCAGGCCGGTTAGACGATGACAGATCAGGAGAACGGTATCTTCGGCCGCTTGCGTGTAGAGGTGTTTCAACACACGATCTTCTGTCACATAGTCCAATGAGGATGTAGGCTCGTCCAGGAGCCAGAACCGTCCCTTGCGAAGCATCGCCCGTGCCAGAGCCAGTCTCTGCTTCTCGCCATCGGATAGATTTTCACCTCTTTCATATACCACATCACTCAATGAGGTATTGGGCAGCTGCACTTTAGCCAGCACATCCAGCAATTGTTCGTCCGAATGTTCTTCTTCATTCAGCATGAGGTTATCCCGGATCGTTCCCCGGAAGAAATGACTTTGCTGTAACACCACATTAGCCGATTGCCAAATGCTCTGCTCATCCAGCTCCTTCACCGAAACGCCATTTAATCGGAGTTCGCCTGTCATTGGTGTACGCAACTTAAGCAGCAATTCAATTATCGTGGACTTACCTGACCCGCTCGGTCCGACAATCGCTGTTTTGGAGCCTGGCAATAGATGCAGTGAAACATCCTTCAATGCAGGGTTCCACTCCCCTTCGTATTGAAACGTCACACCGGAAAGCTCAAGCGAAACGCCTTTGTCACCAGAAAGCATTTCACTGGCATCGAAATTTTGCTCCGCAGGAACATGCACATCAAAAGTTTGGATGGTATCGGTCTGAACCGTTTCCGACAGCCTTTTGGCAGCGTGCTCGCTATCCTGTTTATACAAGGGTAATGTCGCCATTGCCGCAGCTTCTTCGAATACGGTAAGTGAAGCCATGACCAGCATCGCAAGAAACACGCCAGCAAGTGCTCCGTCGATAATGAGATAGGATCCTAGTGCCAGCACCCCCCACGAGATGAGGAATGTAACCAGAGCGTGCATGGATTGTCCGCGCAGCAAGTGTCCGGCAGCCCGCTTCTGCTCGTCTGTTAATACAGCGGAAGCCTGCTCTAGCTGCTGTTCGCGCTGTGACAGTTGGCCGTATATTTTCAAATCCCGAAAACCATACAACACTTCGGTAACTTCTGTGGAAAGGAACGCCCGCTGCTGACGAACACGTCCATGTATTTTCTTTTGCCCGATTAGTACGATTCCCGGTACAACCAAGGCCGTTATGAGCATCCCTAGTGCAAACAGAGCCGCAATCCAGAAGGAGAAGGCTGAAGTAAACAACACAGTCGCCAAAAAGACCATGACAACAATGATCGGCGGATAAGCGACGCGCAAAAAATAATGCTGCAAGCTTTCCACATCTCCGACGATCCGCGAAAGCAAATCCCCACTTCGTTTTTTGTTCAATATGCCTGGCGTTAAAGGAATAAGCTTGGCAAAAAAGGATGTACGCAGACGGCTAAGCATGGAGAACGTCGCCCGGTGAGAATACAAGCGCTCTCCATATCGGCTCGCTGCCCGCAGCAGACCAAGCAGCTTGACCAGTGAGGTGAGTACAATTAAGGTATACAGCGGTGGTGCAAATACGGTTTGTGAAATCAGATAGCCGCTTGCCGAGAATAGGGCCACTCCAGCTGTGCCGGCAATAAACCCACCTAGAATCGAGAGGATAATATCCTTTCGTTCCTGAATCATGGCTTTGGACAAAATCGCCAGTTCACTCATGTTAATCCCCCTTTCCGTTGAGCATCGACCATCTCGGCATACTGAGGCAGGCGCACCAGAAGCTCTTCATGCCGTCCTGAATCAACTAACACACCATGGTCCATAAATAATATACGGTCGGCACGTTGAATCGTATATAATCGGTGAGCCACCGTAATCATCGTTGCCGATTTTGCCAATGTGGCAATAGAACGCTGGAGAACACGCTCAGTATGCAGATCCAGTCCCACTGTGGGTTCATCAAATAAAATAACGGCAGGTCGCTTCAAAAATGCACGTGCCAAGGCAAGCCGTTGTTTCTCCCCACCAGACAGACCACGGCCTCCTTCACCAACCAAGGTATCCAAGCCCTGCTCCAACTGAGCGACTAATGCAGTAAGTCCGGCTTCGTCTGCTGCCTGCTCCATCTCAGCTCTGGATACGCTCCGACCCGCATCGATCGCAATATTTTCGGCAAATGTGCCAGCGAAAATATACGGATGCTGTGTAATGTAGCATACACGTTCAAACCAAGCGGTCTCATCGTGTTGCAGTCGTGGGCGATCATTCACCCGAACTTCTCCCGATGTAGGGTTCAGCAAACCTGCAATCAGATGGAGCAGCGTCGTTTTCCCTGAGCCGCTTTTGCCCACAATGGCTATATGTTCTCCCGGGCGCAGCTGGACCCGATCCGTCTCAAGCTTGAATGAATCCGGCGCATACCGAAATTGCAAATGATCCAATGTTATGGATGGCGGTATGGAAACGTCATTAGAAAAAGGAGTTTGCAATGTCCCTTCCTTGACCTTCGTTGAAATCCGATCATCCTTGTGGATCTTGTCAATCCCAACGGGGGTGCCCGCTCCCTCTTTTCTATCTGCCGGCTTGCTCCCCCCAGCCGTTTCCTCAAGCATCTGCTCTACTTTACGAACCGCTCCCATACTTGTCCTTCCGCTGTGAAAGGCTGTTCCCGTATTTTTCAACAGGCTGTAAAACTCGGGAACCAGTAACAAAACAAGAAATGCAGTGTGGAACGACATCGATTTGAATACAAGCAGCTGGATAGCCAATTCGAGAGCAACCACTCCGATGCTTAACATGACAATGGATTCCAACATGAACGTATTCGTAAACGCAATGCGCAAAATACCCATCGTGGCATCCCGGTAACCGAGGCTGCTTCGTTCAATTTCCTGCTGCTGGCGCTGAGCCCGTCCAAATATTTTCAACGTTACCAGCCCTTGAAGAGAGTCTAGGAACGTACCGGAGAACTCGGCCAGCTGTGCATATTTCTCCTCCGATTTGTTTTTCGTTTTTAGTCCCACTAAAATCATAAACAAGGGGATAAACGGGGCCGTAAACAGCATAATGAAGCCTGAATTGGCATGCTGCATAAATGTTACCACCAAAATCAGAATCGGAATGATGGCAGCCTCCATCATACGCGGCATATACAGACTGAAATAACTGTCAGCCTCATCCACAGCATCCAGGGCAACACTGACCTTTCCGCCTGTTTGTCCACGAAGGGTTGATGGCATCGAAGCATGGGTCAAACTTTGCAGTACGGCTGCCCGCATATTCCTCTTGGCACTGGAAGCCATATGCAAACCAACTTTTCCATTCCCATAAGACAAGCCTGTACGTACGACCATGACAGCCAGGAGCAGCCCGAGCAGCATAACGACCGACGAGAAGGAAGCCCTCTCCACGAATATCCGTTGGACTGCCTCAGCGAGCAGTACGGCCTGACTTACAATGGCTGCACCCAGCGCGAGTGAAATGGCCGCAAGGAGCATGAGACGTTTTCTTTGGCCAGACATTTGTTGAGAGATCAGACTTGTTTTCCTCTTCATGTAAGCCCTCCTCCTTTCTATGAATGCCTATGAGATGACTCCTTTACATCGCATACTGAATTCAATTTATTTTTTTCCCTTTACATAATCCGCATCAAACAGAAAGAGTCTGAAGACCAGAATCAAGGAAGGAATCAACATACACATGCCACCGATAAACACAACAACCAGTGCGAAGCCCATTGCTGGTGAGGTGACACTGTTTTGAATGGTAATGTACGGATCAAGGATATAAGGATATTGGCCAATTCCGTAAGCGAAAAAGGCACAGAAAAATTGCAGCATGATACATATAAACGCTAATCCGTAGCGACGTCCGTTATAGATCAGCCACATCGCAATCATGAAGAATGCTACGGAAAGTGCAAGCAGCCACCATAAATCCATCATATTTTGAAAATGTCGCTCATTGTGCTGTCCCAAATAAATAAATGCAGTCAGTGCGATGATAATCGTCGGTGTACTCCAGAACAGGGCATAGGTCCGTACCAGCTTCAATGCAGAATGATCCTCTGCCCGCGACGCATAGAAGGCCAGAAATGAGCTGCTGATGAACAATACGGACACAATTGCCAGTCCAACGATGCTCCATGATAACGGATTGGTAAACAGCGTCCAGTAATCCAGAGAAACCGTCGAACCCTCCTTCACGATAAAACCACCTTCAGACAGCGTTAGCGCAACGGATAGCGAAGCTGGAATAAGCAATCCCGAAGCTCCATACAGAAACAGATACACGATATTATTTTTGGAACCATAGTTCTCAAAGGCATAAAACGACCCACGAATGGCGAGCAAAATGACCGCGATGCTTCCCGGTACGAGCAGTGCTGATCCGTAATAATAAGCTGTGTCCGGAAAGAATCCGACGATGCCAATATAGAAAAAGACAAAAAATACATTCGTAATCTCCCATACCGGTGATAAATAACGGGAGATCAGACGATTAATCAGGTGATCCTGTTTCGTCAAGCGTGCATAAAAGGCAAAGAAGCCCGCTCCGAAATCAATGGAGGCTACGATTAAATAGCCATACAAGAACAGCCAGAGCACCGAGATGCCAATCAGTTCGTAACTCATGCACGCTCACCCTTTTCTGTAGACGGATTGCGCTTCTCCTTCATCCATTTCTCCATCTCGGCTTCTGCCGGATTATTGTTGAACAAACGTCTTAACACCAGAACACACATAACTCCCAGAACGATGTACAGCAGCAGGAAGAAGAAAAATATCATTCTGATGTTGGGTGATGAAGTGGCGGCTTCCTCCACACGCATATATCCCCGGATAATCCACGGTTGTCGTCCCAGCTCAGCATAGAACCATCCCAGCTCAACCCCGAGAAAAGCCATCGGTGCGCCTAGCGCTATGATCCCAAGCAGCCACTTGTTCAGTTCATTACGCTTTTTCCAGAACACAAACAGGAAGTACAGAACCGAGATAGCCAGCAGCGTAAATCCAATTCCGGCCATTAGATCAAACAGGTAGTGAACGAGCAGCGGCGGCCATTCGTCCTTCGGAAACTCCTCCAGTCCGGTAACCTCTGCATTAAAGTCACTGAAGGCCAGGAAGCTGAGCAGTTTCGGCAGGTGAAGAGCTCCTATAATTTCATGCTCCGCATTCAGCCATCCCAATAAAATCAAATCCGCGCCGCTTTCCGTCTCAAAATGCCATTCTGCTGCTGCAAGTTTCTCCGGCTGATGCTCGGCCAAAAACTTGGCGGACACATCTCCCGCTAATGTGTTCAGCAAGCCGAACAGCAGTACCACTGCCATCATGAGATTCAAGGATTTTTTGTGGTATGCAGATGCCCCCTTTCTCAGCAGCGCAAAGGCTGCAATTCCGGCTAACAGGGCAGCTCCTGTCAAATAGGCCGAGCTTAACACATGAAACACCTTGGAAAACGTCGCCGTATTCAGCATCGCCTCCACCGGGTTAACCGCTGTGAATTGGCCTGCTTCCATGACAAAGCCTCCAGGCTGGTTCATGAAGCCGTTCACCGTTGTAATAAATACAGCCGACATGCCTGCCCCGGTGACAATTGGGATCGTCAGCAGCCAGTGAATGTACGGATTTTTGAATCGATCCCACGTGTACAAATAAATGCCCAGGAAGATGGCTTCAAAAAAGAACGCAAACACTTCCATGAATAGCGGGAGTGCAATGACATTCCCTGCCAGTTTCATGAAATTCGGCCACACCAGGGCCAGCTGCAGGGAAATCGCTGTACCGGTCACCACACCAACTGCCACCGAAATGACAAACCCTCTTGACCACCTTTTCGCCATAAGTGTGTAATGGGGGTCCTTCTTGCGAATCCCCATGAACTCTGCAATAGCGATCATTAGAGGGATACCGACGCCAAGCGTTGCAAAAATAGCATGGAACCCCAGTGTCATACCTGTCACCAGTTTGCTCCACATCACCGTATCGATTGCCATTGTTTACTGCCTCCTTTCAAATTCTGTTCGATTTTCGTCATGTTTGAATCTTTTAATAATTAGGTCAGTCAGCCTTTGAACTACGTCCTATATCAGGTTTAGAGGTGCCCCACGAGATTGGATCAGAATTTGTCTATAAAGTGTTCCTCCATCGTTGTATGTATATAGAGAATTTTTTCACAAAGTAAGCGACGAAGGAGGCTTTACCAGACCATCATTGTGTGCTGCTACGCTTCGATACTGACTAAGCATACGTTGACGAGCCTGTTCTAACTGAGATTGGAGGGCCAAAGTACTTAACGGGACCTAATAGTTAAAATTATTATATCTTTGTGAGTTAGCAATTCAATCGCTGACACGTCTTCGTCCCTAAATGTTCAAGAAAGGATCAACTCTTTCTGACAACTCGGTGAAAAGCGTAAAAAGTACCCAAAGGAGCTATTGATTCATTGGGCACAACCGTGGTATTGCATTTTTTCACTATGCGTTCACGATGTTCGGAAAAAATCGTTCGAGCTTGCTCGGATTCGTATAGCAGCCTTCAAACAAAACAAAAAAAGCCGCTTTTAAGGGAGCGACTTCTAAATCTTAAGTCTTTCAAATCGGCAGCTCTGTTGGGCATTGATCCTTTAATTCTTCAATTCCTTTACTGTACGGTCTCCTCCAGCCATTGCTGCAAGGGAATATCCTCAGTCAACTCACCAAGCAGAATGTGGCTGAATATGCCTTCCTGATTCACAATCATGGTTGCTGGCAGCCCGGTGATGCGGTACAGACCGGAGATTTTTCCGGTCACATCAATGATAACAGGGAAATCGAATTGCTGTTTCTCCATAAATTCACGTATCGTTCCCTTCGCTTCCCCCACATTGACAAACAGGGTCTCCACGTCGTTTTGATATGTCTCGGCAATCCGATTAATCATCGGCATTTCCCTCACACAAGGAGTACACCATGAAGCCCAAAAGTTAATCATGACGACCTTGCCCCGATAATCAGAGAGCTTTACCTGTTCTCCGGCGGAATTAACCGCATTGAATTCAGGAGCGATTGCACCGGTTTCAATGGCACCGATTCTTTGGGTCTCGGAAGATGAAGTCCCCTGGTAAATCGTCCAGCCAGCGGCCAGCAAAGCAGCCATTCCAATCAGGATTGTAATCAAACGTCTCATTTTCCAACTCTTTTTTTTCAATAAATTCACCTTCATTTTAAGCCAAGACTATGATGAAAAGCAGCATGAAGCGAACCGAACTGTTGACGAAACTCCTCTGTAGAGCCATCTCCCACATTACGTCCCTGGTTCATAAAAACAACGTGATCTGCAACATCATCTGCGATCTCAAGCTGGTGGGTGGAGAACACGACCATATGCCCCTCCTGTTTGATCTGTTTTATCAGAGTTGCAAACTCCTTCATCCAAAAAGGGTCCAGTCCATTCGTTGGCTCATCCATGATCAGCAGCGGAGGCCTGGCAAGCAGAGCCTGGGCAAATAACACACGCTGCCGCATGCCTTTGGAAAAGGTCGTGACCCGTTTATTTTTTTGTTCGGCCAAGCCGACCAGGGATAGCACTTCCGTTACTCGCTCTTTGGGCACTTTCCTAAGCGCCGCCCAGAACTGGAGCACTTCCTCTGCAGTCAGACCCTGGTTGAACTGATAATCATCCGGCATATATCCGATCTGTTCCGAATAGCGCTTTCGTTCTTTGGACCAGCGCAGCTTGTTTACAATGATCTCACCTGATGTAGGTTGAAGAATACCTGCGATCATTCGCAGGACAGTGCTCTTTCCGGCCCCATTCCCCCCACATAAGGCAAGCACATGACCAGAAGAAATACGAAAGGATATATCTTCAACGACCTGTTGTTTTTTTATGGATTTGCACAGACCAACAATCTCCGCTTCCACGTTACCCATGGGAACGCCCCCTTTCCCAGATCCCGTAAACTGCCATGATCGAACATGCAACCCACAGCAGGCATATCCCCATAAAGATCCAGCTCCCGCTGGATGGCTGCACCCAATCTACCCACTGATAATATTCAGGTCCCAATATGGAGCCCCCGCCAAGTTTGATCACAACAAACAAACGTACCAACTCAGCCGGATTGATGAAAGTTAGCAAGGTAAGTAAAGGTTTTACCCACTGATAAGGCATGAGTCCCAGCACGGAGATGAGAAGTGTAGGCCATCCGATCACAGCGAAAAACCAAACAGATACGGATATCGTTAACGCTTGCCACCGATTTTTGGATAACGAACCGATGAACAGTGCAATAGTGAGAAATAGCAGTACCAGTCCGCAGGAGAATACCAGAAACAAAAGGTACGTCATCACATCTATAGGGCTGTCCACCCACCCACTAAGAAGTCCCATCAGGCCATATCCAAATGAAATGATCGTCACTAATACAACCGACAGACCCAGATATTTGCCAACAATAAAAGACATCGTGCCAATGGGGTATGTGGACATCAGCTGCCAGCCCCCTTCTTCCTTCTCGGAAGTCAACGAGAATGAGCCCAGAAAAAGGGTCATCAGCGGCAAAAGATAAAGAATAAGATTTAACATGGAACCTGTAGTGCCAGAGTATCCTGCTACAAAATTCTGAGCATTAATGATCAGCAAACTCAGGCTAAATATGCAGAAAAGAATCAAAAATGAATATGCCCAGGGGTTGCGAAATCCCATTTTTATTTCTCGTCGGAGGACTTGTAACATATCTCCCATCATGCATCACCAGCTTCATTGGTCATTACTTATGGCCTGCATCTTCCATTGAGTCACTTTCCCCATGTGTTTCATCATGCATGCCTTCACCCATTCCCTCTTCGGAATGCCCGTGCTCACCCATCATATCCATCATCTCCGTGTTTTGTTTCCAGTCGTGGGAGGCGAGGTCTTCAGCGGTCATGATTGTTCCCACACCCTGTTCGGCAACAAAAGCTTCGGCAGATGGTTTATCCTTGAAATTGAGGATGCCGTAAGCCATGGGTGTACGCAGTGAAGCATCATATACATACGTGGCTTTGCTGTACTCAATCCATTCCTTGTCATTATAATCACGAACAAAATCCATCCCGATATTATCTGTTCCGTTTTCTTCTTTCCACTGGTGCATACAACCAATGTCATCAAATTTGTAATTTTTACCGTCTTTCGTAGTAAGCTGTGTGGCATAGGCATCATCCTTCACCTGCATTTTGCAAATGGCGCAAATATCCACGTCTTCATTAATAGGCAATGCCTCGTATTTTTTTCCGCATGCTGTTAATAACAGTACCCCAAAGAGAAGCACCATAACTGTTTTCCAATGTGTTCTCATTTTCATTTTCGTAATCCCCCCATATTGATCATAATAAAAGTAGCCATGCCCAGCAGAATGCACCCGATGATCCAAACCCCGGTTGTCTCTTTGATCGCTTGTGTATCTGTTTTCGACGTCAGTGATTCCGCTTCCATGTTTATTAACGGTGATCTGTCGGTTGTCCACTCTGCCTTGCCTTCCGTAAACAAGTTGCTCATAAAGATCATGCCTGGAGATTGAAAGAAAAGCTGATAGGCCGAATTTCGATTGACCACTTGCTCATAAAATGGATTAATCCCATAGGAGAGTTCACTAATTCCATCATCGTTCAGGTCAAGGCCCTGAAAGGAATCCCAGTAATTTTCCTTCATCTTATTGTTCCGGCTGTCCATCGCTGAAGCTTCTATTACATTCGAAACAAATTGGTTTTTGGTAAACTGGTTATCCTCAGCAAGAACAAGCTGAATGCCGATGAAATTCCGTAGTACCGCATTGCCGCGAATTTCATTTCCTGAGGATTCGGCAATGTTCATTCCCACGCGATTGCCTTCCACAATATTGTTGTAAATCGAGGATTGCTGTACGTCATACAACAGAATCCCCTGTGAGTGCACATTTTCGCTCTGTTTACGAAAGGTATTTCCCGATACAACCGTATTCTTGACGCCCATCACCATGGCCCCGGTACTATTGTTCTCCCCCACATTGTCCACAACAGAAGAACCATCGATGTACATACAATGAATGCCATACCTGGTATGTAACAGTGTGTTAGCCTTAACCGTAAGATTGCGACTGTTCTCCAGATAGATGCCATCGCGCATTCCTTTTATTTTGTTGTCTTCGATGTGATTACGATGGGAATTGTACAGATCAATGCCGTTCCCCTTTTGACCACTGGAGGCAGACTCCGGTCCAGCCCATGAAATGGTATTGCTATGTATGAGCCCATCGACAGAACCCCGCAGCACAATTCCGAAACTTTGACTCTGAATATCCAAATCCGTGATCTCTGCACGATCTCCTTCAACCTGAATCGCTGCAGTGGGTTCGTTCGTTAGATGTTGAATCCGGAAACCCTGCAAAGTCACTCCATCGGAACGAATGGTAATCGTGGATACAGCTTCTGTATTCAATACTGTCACGGACGAGTCCCCTCGAATGGATATATTCTTGTCTATACTTACGGGACCAGAATAAATACCGTGCTCAAGCACAACCACTTCTCCAGGTCTAGAACCATCAATGATGGGCTGGAGGGGTATAGCGACTTGGTTTCCGGGAGCAGCGTTTACAGAGCCAAGCGGGTAAGATAGCAAGATTGCCAATATCCCCATGAGAAGAAACACGCCAAGGGAAAACCAATGTATCAAGTTACGGTGAGCTTGCGGTCTTACCTCATAATTACGCATGTGAAGCTGCAAGCCGACAACCAGGGGATGGATTATACACCAGTGCTTCGGGTCGACGGTTAGCATTAAATTCCCGCAGGTGCATCTCCTGGTTCTGGTTACACCACGTATCGTATAGCGTCTGTTTGTTCAGCATTATAACCTCCTTCATGAATCACACTGCTCATAGTGTACATAAAAACAAATTTCTTCCATATAGCTCAATCTGGCTATAGAGCAGGAAATTTTGTGTCCAATTTGTGAGGTGCTTGTCGGTTATATGCAGAATAAATGACAATTCAGAATCCTCAAAATCTCAATAAAATCACTATTCCCTCATGCACCAAACTGCGCACCTTAGAATATGGATATCTACTAAGCCCCCCATTTTATAAACCTCGCAATATAGCCTATTCATCCGTTTTTTCACAGAATTGTACCCAATGAGCGTTTGACAAATCTATATATTGATATAAAATTAAAAATATAATCTATATATAGTGTTTGTTTTCGATTACCTTTCATTTGTCAAGGAGGTTAATGATCATGCTAATTGTGTATGATTCCATCACTGGGAATGTGAAGAGATTTATTTCCAAGCTTCGACTGCCGGCAGTTCAGATTCAAAATCAAATGACGATTGATGAACCGTACGTACTTGTGACATATACAACAGGTTTTGGGCAGATACCTGATAAGGTGTCTTCTTTTTTGCAAAAAAACTCTGCATACCTGATTGGCGTGGCAGCAAGCGGTAACCGTAACTGGGGTGAGCGTTTTGCCAAAAGTGCAGATTTGATATCTGCATCGTATAACGTCCCGGTTATTAGTAAATTTGAATTATCTGGTTCCAAAAAAGATGTGGAGCATTTTGAACAGGAGGTGAGCCGTCTTGCGTCATATTGAATTAAATAACATGCTGCTAACGCGCGACTCTGATGGCTTTTTCCAGTTACATAAGGACAAAGAGGCTGTAGAGGCGTTTATGAAAGAAGTCGAGGATAAAAGCATGCAGTTTGCCAGCATTGATGATCAGATCCAATTCATGATTGATCAGGATTATTACGAAGATTTCTATGCTTCCTATACAACCGATGAAGTTAGAATGGTATTTGAAATTACACGCAGCTATCAGCATGAATTCCCATCCTACATGGCGGCGTCCAAGTTCTATACCGATTATGCATTGAGAACATATGACCGAAAAACATATCTCGAGCAATATGCTGATCGGGTAGCTGCCGTAGCTCTTCATCTGGCTCAAGGACAGTTTGACACGGCTTGTTTGCTGTCCCGTTCTATGATGGAGCAGCGTCTTCAACCCGCAACCCCTACATTTCTAAATGCGGGAAAACGTCGGCGTGGTGAGCTGGTCTCTTGCTTCCTGCTTGAAATGGATGATTCACTGAATTCGATAAACTATGTACTGAACACTTGTATGCAGTTATCCAAAATCGGCGGAGGAGTGGCGGTCAATCTGTCGAAGCTGCGTGCTCGTGGTGAAGTCATTAAAGGTGTTGAAGGTGCCGCTAAAGGCATCACTCCTGTTCTCAAGCTGCTGGAAGACGGCTTCTCCTACGCCGATCAGATGGGTCAACGCAAAGGTTCTGGAGCAGCTTACTATAATATCTTTGGTTGGGATGTCATGGAATTACTGGATAGCAAAAAAATTAATGCAGACGAGAAAATCCGCCTAAAAACGCTCTCTATCGGGCTTATTGTTCCCAATCGTTTTTATAAGTTGGCACAGGATAATGAGCCTCTATACCTCTTCGCACCTTATAGTGTCTATAAGGCGTATGGAACACACCTGGATGATATGGATCTGGACGTAATGTATGATACCTTGCTGGCTGACGACCGTGTGAAGAAGAAAAAATCGTTGAGCGCACGGGATATGCTAACCAAAATAGCTATGACTCAACTTGAATCAGGCTATCCCTACATCATGAATAAAACCAATGCCAATCAAGCGCACGCCTTGAAAAACGTAGGACAAGTCAAAATGTCAAACCTGTGCACAGAGATCTTCCAACTTCAGGAGACTTCTGAAATCACAGACTACGGTCAACCGGACATTATCCGCAAAGATATCAGCTGCAACCTGGCCTCCCTCAATATTGTTAATGTCATGGAGAGCGGCAAGATCAAAGAGTCCGTTCACGAGGGAATGATCGCACTGACCTCCGTCAGCGATATGACGCATGTCGCCAATGCTCCCGGTGTGGCCAAAGCCAATACCGAAATGCATTCCGTTGGCTTGGGTGCCATGAATCTACACGGTTATTTAGCTAAAAACAAGATTGCTTATGAAAGTTTGGAAGCCAAAGATTTTGTACGGACCTTCTTTATGACCATGAATTATCATTCTTTGGAGAAAAGCATGGAGATTGCAGAACAAACGGGGCAACGGTTCCATGGATTTGATAAGTCTGATTATGCGACTGGCGTATATTTTGATCGTTATCTGACTACCGATTACCGTCCCAACACATCAAGAGTCCAGGAATTGTTCCAAAGAATTGAAATTCCATCTCCCGATGATTGGAGTCAGTTAAAGGATAAAGTGATGGAGAATGGCCTCTATCACGCGTATCGGATGGCTATTGCTCCAACAGCAAGCATCTCTTATATTCAAAACGCGACGTCCAGTGTAATGCCGATTGTAGAACAAATTGAAACACGAACATATGCCAATTCAACCACGTATTATCCCATGCCCTATTTGCAAAAGGATAACGTCTTCTATTACAAATCAGCGTATCAGATGGATCAATTCAAAGTGATTGATCTGATTGCGGAGATTCAGCCGCATGTAGACCAAGGAATCTCGACGATTCTTCATGTAAACAGTGATGTATCCACACGAGACTTGGCCCGCTGCTACCTGTATGCCGCTCATAAAGGGTTGAAATCCTTGTATTACACAAGAACTAACAAACTAACGATGGAAGAGTGCATTGCCTGTTCCATATAAACAAATGACCCGATAGGGTATAACGATTGGAGTTTGATGTACATGCCGGCAATTCAAGCTGTGAATTGGAATCGTGCAGATGATGATTTCACACTGATGTTCTGGAATCAGAACATTATGCAATTTTGGACGGATGACGAGATTCCTTTATCTGATGATAAAATGACCTGGGTAACGCTCAGTGATATCGAAAAAGAAGCATATATGAAAGTGCTTGGAGGGTTAACCCTTCTAGATACCATTCAGGGTGGTGTCGGTATGCCCCAGATCATGGAGCATGTGGATGGATTACAACGCAAAGCCGTGCTTAGTTTCATGGCGATGATGGAACAAATTCATGCGAAATCGTACAGCAGTATTTTTACCACGTTGGCATCCACCGAGGAAATTGACCATGTTTTTAAATGGGTGGAAGAAAATCCATATCTGCAAACCAAAGCGAAGATCATACGTCAGTACTACACGAGCATTGAAACGGCAAAAGATTTGTATATGGCGATGGCTGCTTCCGTACTCCTGGAGAGTTATTTGTTTTACAGCGGATTCTTCTATCCCCTCTATTTGGCTGGACAAGGCAAACTGACTTGTAGTGGAGAAATCATTGATCTGATTCTGCGGGATGAAAGTATTCATGGTGTATATGTGGGTGTGTTGGCGCAAGAAATATACGCAGGCTTTGATGAAGCGGAGCAAAATAAACTGTACCAAAGCTTGGTTGATCTGATCCAGCTTCTTCATCAAAATGAGTTGCAATATACGAAGGAATTATATACGCCTATTGATTTGACCCAGGAGGTGGAGGCCTTCCTTCGTTATAACGCGAACAAAGCGATGATGAACCTCGGCTTTGAGCCGTTATTTGAAGACGAGGAAGTGAACCCGATTGTGTTAAACGGAATCAGTACTCACACCAAACAGCATGACTTTTTTTCTAAAAAAGGCAACGGGTATATTCGCGCTTTGAATGTTGTACCCTTGACGGATGAAGACTTCAACTTTGAGTAATATTCAACCTCACAAGCATGTGGCTTCTTTCCTACAACAAGAATTTCCAGAGAAAAGACAATTTCGATAAGGTGGTGATTGCCACACGTTTGAAAACAAAGCCTTTCGGATTCGTGGATTCTGCAGGATGTTCACCTTTGGCAACACGCGTACTATTTGCGCGTTTGATATCCATGGCCTCAGTTAGTTGGTTGGCGAATGCAGAACCGGAAATGACCACAGCGGATTCTGTATTTAGAAAGGTGGATCTGGCATCCAGATTAAACGAACCGACCATGCTGAGGTAATCATCAATGACAAATGATTTGCCATGTATGGAGTAAGGGCCTTGATATTCATAAATGGATAGACTGGTATCAAGCAACCGTTTCTTGGAGCTTAAGTAACCAGCGAAAGCTAACGGGTTAGGGGTCTGATGGATTGAATTGGTTAGCATGAGCCATTCTGCTTTTGGATTCATCGACAGATGAACTGCTTTCTCCATTTTCTTGGTCGGAATGGCATATGGCGTCTGAATGTACACTCTCGACTTTGCTTGATTGGCGAAATGAACAAATGCTCTCCACATGATCGGGTCTTTATACAGCCTTTTAATTGGATTGTGAATGAAAGCGACGTGGTCGGAGCGAAGGGCTCCTTGAGCCCAATCCTTCGGCAACACTTCAACAAAAGGATCGTTCTGTGCCTGAGCTTCTTTATATAAACGTGCCAATTCAGCCTGCTCTTTTAATCCTTTTGCATGATGTTGGCGTTTAGCATGTTTTTCTGGTTTGGTGAATGGATGGTTCCATAACTGGTCTATATATTCTTTCATTTTAACAACGGTGCTGTTCGTGTCATGGCTTGGATTGTAAACAAGAACGTCCCGATCGAATACATAGTCTTTCGGGGGTTGCAATGCCATGTATTTATCACCGATATTTTGGCCGCCAATGATGCCATATGTGTTGTCGACAAGAAAGATCTTGTCATGCAGACGGTTATGCCATGTCCATGGCATAAATATGTGGAGTGGTTCATAATACCTTAGTTCCACGTTGGGATGAGCTGCAATGGCATCTGGAATATCACGCAATTCTCCGCGCAAGCTGTGAAAAATCCCGTCCAAAATGATTCGGATATGAACGCCTCGATCAGCTGCATCGAATAAAGCAGCAAAAAAGAGTTCAGAAGTTTTCCCTTTTTGGATGGAGTAATAAGCCACGTCGATGTTTGTTTTAGCCTCTCGGATGGTCTGGATTCTCACCTGACCGGATTGAAAGCCGTCCTCCAAGAGCAGCACGCGATCTGTCGTACTTCCTTCAGTTAAAGATTTTTCCACATCCGTATTTTCGATATTCGATGGAGACGGAACCAAAAATATAAGGTACGCTGTCAAAAGAACGTAGACACTATAGAAGAGAATGATTGCAATTGTGGTTTTAAGGATCATTCCGTATGCCCCCATTTTTATGTAAAGTAATATTGGTATAGCAGTACTATCTCCTTCTGCATATAAATTATGCTGTATATAATCAATCAACTACTCTATAGTACGCGAAAAGAGGCGAAAGACTTGATTCATATAACTCCTGAACTGGTCCGTCAATTAATCGATAGCCAATTTCCGAAGTGGAAAGATTTAGCGATAACACCTGTTGAAAAAAGTGGGCACGATAACCGTACCTATCGACTCGGACGGGAAATGACCATTCGTTTACCAAGCCATGAGCGTTACGCCTCAGCGGTTGAGAAAGAACTGACGTGGCTCCCTGTTTTCAGGCCTCTTCTCTCCCTGCCCATCCCGGCTCCTGTGGCACAAGGTGAACCCACAGCAGAATATCCCCTTCCATGGTCTGTTAACCGATGGATTGAAGGCGAGACCGTTACACATGCCAATGTACCGGATCTAAACACATTTGCTGAAGACCTCGCGAGTTTTTTGAAAGAATTAGAAGCGATTGATGCAACACACGGCATTCCGGCAGGCATACAAAACTTTCATCGTGGAGGAAACTTAGCAGTTTACGATCAAGACACCAGATCCGTCATTGAGAGCTTATCCGGGCAAGGTCAATATGATCAAAAGCTGATCACTGAAATATGGGAAACAGCCCTTGCGACAAGATATCAATCAACACCGCTATGGCTTCATGGTGACGTTGCTGTGGGCAATCTGCTCGTGCAAAATGGACGATTGTCCGGTGTCATCGATTTTGGAACTATGGGCGTTGGTGATCCTTCAAGCGACCTGGTGATGGCATGGAACTTTTTTGACGACGCAAGCCGCAAAATATTCCTGAACTGCATGAATGTCGACCAAGATACGGTTAATCGAGCTCGTGGATGGGCTCTGTGGAAAGCACTCATTACTTATGCATGGAATGAGCCCAGCTCGGAAGCCTCAACGTGGGGCAAACATGTAATTGATGTCATTATCGAAGAATACAAATCGCTATAAATGACTGACAGCCTTCCATAATCCCCCTCATATATCCACAAGGAAAAGCCTTGGCTAACTTAATAGCCAAGGCTGACATAGATTTATGCTTTCTTTTCATTTAGCAGTGTAAGGCGAAATTTCATACAAATTCGCAGGTAATGCTTGCACGAATGGAGACCAATCCCCCGTCGTATACAGATGAAGCCGGTGCATCGCCCGTGTACACGCGGTATAAAGAAGCTTGCGTTCATAGTCATGACTGTAAGCTTCTGGTGAAGCATCATACACCAAGACTGCATCGAACTCGACACCTTTGGCGAGATAGACGGGAATGACCATCACTCCTTTTTCAAAGTTCATTGTCTCCTTCGTGATGAGCTGCAGCGTTTCGTTCCCTTGAATTCGTAACGAATCATAAGCCTTGCGGCTTTCAGCTGCGGTCTTCGTAATGATCGCAATGGATTCGAGGCCGTTGGCCCTGAGTGCAGCGATGTCTGCCCAAATTTGGTGATTACGATCTTCACTGTTGTCTAATCTGGTCAGAAGAGGTTTTGGGCCTTCCCGATCAAACGGTACAATGTCCTCACCGTCAGGAAGCATCGATTTTGTAAATTCGACAATCTCTCTAGTCGAACGATAACTGCGTAAAAGGCTGAACTGGCTTGTGTCAGCTTGGCCAAAAAGGCGGACCAGCGGCGAATTAACCCCGGTCAAGCTTGTAGACTGCATGAAGATGGCTTGCCCGAAATCGCCGAGCACTGTCATTTGGGCACGAGGAAACAGTTTTTTCAGGTATTCATACTGAAACGACGAATAATCTTGACCCTCATCAACAAAAACATAGCGAATTTCCGTGTTTGTCCGGACACCCTCAATCAATTCTTTTACATATAAATACGGAGTAGCATCTTCGTGAAATAACTCGTTTCGATCTAACATTTCCTTGGTTTGCCTGCAAATCTGTGGCCATAGGCTGGGAACGGAAGCACCACTCGTTTTCTCCTGATAACCTGCCTCTTCCACAAACAATTGGCTGTATATGCCTTTGATATCTACAAAAGAGAATTTCTTCACACTTTTCTTTAATGGTTTAAAGTGTTCTTTGACGATCCTGCGGCGGAGCAGCTCCTCCTCTCTCTGAGTGAAATCAAAGTCGCCTTCATCCCCACGCCGCTTGTTATTCTTCTTAAGAACAGCGGCATATCGTTCCGCAACATCGAAAACTTCTTTCTCCTTATGCAGCATCTCGAAAGCCTCCACATATTGCTCGGTATCGAGATAATTCATCTCTTCCTGTACCCAAGGCGCATCCCACTCCAATCGCTCCAGTGATGCGAGTTCATTCAATAGCCACTCCTGCAAGAGAACAACACGATTGATTAGCGGAAGAGCATGGTCATACTCGTAAAATTTGGTGTTCATCTGCTCTGCCGTAATGAATTCGCGCTCCTGTATCCGAATTCCATTGAACCGCATGCCTTTCTGTCCCAACCATATTCCATAGTTCTGCAGGGCCTGCAGAAAAACCTCGGACGTTTTATACTGGATTCCCTGAAGACGAGCCTCATATCCTGGTGTCCCCTGTGCAGTCAGGACATATTCAATCTGGTCAAAAGCGTCCTCCGGCCGTAACGAGGAATCCAGCCAATAGTCCAGATATTCCTGAAACGTTGTCTGCTGCATGTTCTCTTCACCGAGCTCCGGAAGGACCGTAGAGATATAGCTGGCAAACATCGAATTGGGTGAAAAAAGAACGATTTGATCCGCCTTAATGGTCTGGCGGTGTTTGTACAGCAAATATGCCACCCGCTGCAAAGCTGCAGATGTTTTACCACTGCCGGCAGCCCCCTGCACGATAAGCATTCGGCTTTTGTCATTGCGGATAATGGCGTTTTGTTCCTTCTGAATCGTTGCCACAATACTTTTCATTTGCGAGTTTGCACCATTGCCAAGCACCTGCTGCAGCAAATCGTCTCCAATCGTTTCACTTGCGTCAAACATGTTGATCATATTTCCGTTTTGAATCTGAAACTGCCGCTTAAGCTCCATCGTCCCTTCGATTTGGCCGGATGGGGTGACGTAAGCAGCCGGTCCGGGGGAGGAATCATAGTACAGGCTAGCTATTGGTGTACGCCAGTCATAGATCAGAAAGCTCAATCCGTCCTGATCGACGAAGGAGGATACGCCAATATAGATTTGTTCGCTAAAATTCAGTCCCTTTTCCTTGAAATCGATCCGTCCGAAATAAGGCGACGGCAGCAGACGGTTCAAGTTTTTCCATTGCTGCGTCAACCGCTTATGACCGCGCTCCCTTTCGGCCAATACTGCTGACTGTTGGTTAATTGTGTAGAACGACTCTTCAAAATCTTCGTTGGTACTTGTGTTCATCGTAACTTCTTCCCAAAATCGCTTACGAATGTCCGCAGCTTGATCATGCAATCCGGCAACTTCCGGTTCCAGTTCAGAGATTCTCACCTGCAATTTGTTTCTGACCGATTCCAGCCTTTCCCCTTCTTGCTGCCAATCCTTTGTTTCCATCATTCCTGAACCACTCCTTTTTCCATTTTTTGAGCTAAAAAAGAGCATTGACAAATCCACGTTCCAGATGTAAACTAAGAATAGGAATAATGATGAATACATAACCGTGTTTCATTTCTCAATGACGCTATCGATTATATCACAGCGTTTTTTCGCGTTCAATTTATTTTTTTGTCTTATCCTTCGGCAATGCTGAATTACGGACGGTTTAAACCAACTACTGCGGAATTGAGCTGTCAGAAGATGACCCTTGTATCATCAGAGGTCATCTTTTTTTATGCCCATTATGCTACACCAGCTAATGATTTCCCCTCCCTCTCATGCTTTAACCGGACAAATCACAGCACATACTGACAGGTTTTTGGATAAGTCTTCGTTTAATATAGAACTCAAGGAGTGATGAACGGTATGAACTGGATGGAATCATTGCAGATCGCTATTCAATATATGGAAGACCATTTACTTGAAAATATGACGATCGAGCAGATTTCGGCTCAAGCCCATATTTCCCCCTTCCATTTTCAACGAACGTTTTCCTTGTTAACTGATGTTACGGTAGCCGAATACATAAGACGGAGACGGTTAACCTTGGCGGCAAATGAGCTTATACAGAGTGATCACAAAATTATCGATCTGGCGCACAAGTACGGTTTCGACACTCCTGAAGCTTTTTCGAAAGCATTTCGCAGACAACATGGGATTGCCCCTACCGAAGCACGCAAGAATAGTACCTCTGCTACATCATACAATCGTCTCGTTATTCAATGGAGTCTAAAAGGAGCAGAACCGATGAATTACAAAATTGTTGAACAAGCTGAGTTTATGTTGGTTGGCATCAAACAAGCTTTTTCCTATGTAGATGGGGAAAATATAAGAGGAATTGCGAAGATGTGGCAAGAGGCGTATACGAGTGGTACAGAAGATCGTTTATTTGAACTGAATAATGGCGAAATTGAAGGACTACTTGGAGTATGTGTGGATCAGAACGAGATTCAGGAGAAGCAAATGGAATACTGGATTGCTACGGCTTACGAAGGTGAAGTACCCAGTGGATTATTATCTTTCACAGTTCCTGCTTCCAAGTGGAGTGTATTTGAAGTCCAGGGCCCGATGCCGGAGAGCATGCAGAGTCTATGGAAACAGATTATTACCGAGTGGTTTCCCTCCAATCCTTATGAACATGCAGGTATCCCCGAGCTGGAAGTGTATCCAGGCCCAAATCAACCACCCCAAATTTGGATACCGATTAAATAGGAAACAGCAGTTTTTGACAAGTTGATCTTATGTTCCACCCTCACTTATTCCACCAGGCCAAGGTTGGGTAGACTAACCCTACTGCCCTGGTGGTCGTTATTTATATAGCTGTGCTGTACAGGTAGAGATTCGGCCATTGCTAAGAATCGCGATCCGTTGCTGGTAACCAACCAGCCAGCAAGGCCCCACCTTCAGTATGATTTCTTACGACAAGCTCGCCTCCGTGTTGTTTCACAATTCGTTCTGAGATTGTTAATCCCAATCCACTGCCCCCAGTTGTACGACTTCGAGATGCTTCCCCACGATAAAGGGGTTCAAACACACGCTCTAGTTCTTCCGATGAGAACCCAGGTCCAGTGTCACGTATCGTAAACATGATCTTATCACCTTCGTTGTAGCATTGGACCGTAATCTCCCCACCTGAAGGCGTGTATCTAACAGCGTTTTCCAACATATTGTTCATGGCTCGCTCCAATAAATGCGAATCTCCGCTAATGAAACAATCATCTGCGGAGTCTATAAAGATAGAGATATGTTTTTGCTCCGCCTGCGGACTCAAACTGTCCATCGACTTTCGGAAAATTGGTGTTAGATTTAGCATTTTGTTGTTAAGTTCACTTTCCAAATACTCCATTTTTGTAAACGTAAAAAGGTCTTCTACCAATCGGTCCAGTTGAGCAGATTTTTCTTTGCAGACCGCTATATATCGGGTTACTTGTTCTGGTGATTGGGCTATACCTTGCTCCAATCCATCTAAATACCCTCGCAAAGCAAACAAAGGCGTACGTAAATCATGCGCTACTGCTGCGATAACGAATCTGCGTTCTTCCTCCAGTTCCACTTGTTTCCGATGGGATTGTTCGAGCCCTTCAACCATCACCTCGAACCCGTCGCGAACTTCAGCGATTTCCGCAATTCTGGACGTAGGCAAATGAACATCCCAGTGTCCTGCCGCAATTTGTCTGGCTGCTCTGCTCATTTTCTCCAGGGGCTTGAGAAGGAATCTTCTCATCTCAACACCAACAATAAAGAAAGCAAACAGCAGTCCAACCAATGCCGAAATCAGTTGTACCCCATTGGACTTAGGCAGATACAGTACAACCCTTCCAATGAATTGTCCGTCTGCAATGACAGAGAACTGTTCAGTCGACGATAACCGACTGTGACGCTTCGGGCTGGAACGATAAATTTCCGAATTCGATGAAGATTCGATGACTACATCCATCTTGGCTTTCCGCAATAATGTTTGCAATTTGTTTTGCCAGCTTGAATCTGTCCATTGATCCGTGTCAACTTCAATCATCTGGATGATCTCGGTCAGATGTGTTTGCAACGTTTCATTTTGCTGTTGGCTATTAGAGATGCTAAACGTCTGATTGTCCATAAAGTGAGCCGTCACATAAAAAATCCAAGGCATCGTAAGCAAGAAAAATAAGCAAAACATAGTAAATGTGCGAATGCGCAGTTTTCTCATCTTATCCTCCTTCGAAGCGATACCCTACTCCCCATACGTTGATCAGGAATTGCGGATGGTTGGGATCGGACTCAATTTTCTCTCGAAGTCGGCTAAGATGGACCCGAATGGTATGCCTGTCTCCCACCCCATCCCAAAATTTCGTGAGCAATTGTTCATAGGAGAACACATGTCTAGGGTGTTCAGCAAATAATCGGAGCAACTCATATTCTTTGGGTGTAAGCTCCACATTTTTACCATTCACTAGAACTTCTCTTGCAGACAGATTTAACTGGATGCGCCCATAATCCAACATCTTCTCATCCATGGTCTGCCGGGAAGCGGAGCGTCGTAAAACGGCTTTAACTCTGGCAACAATCTCTCCAGGCGAAGCCGTTTTGACGATATAATCATCTCCCCCGAGCGTTAGACCTCGAATCTTATCCACATCATCGCTGCGCGCACTCAGGAAAAGGATGGGAACATTACTCTCCCCTCGGATTCTACGGCATAGCTCAAATCCATTTGGACCCGGCATCATGATGTCCAAAACAATGCAATCTATGGAATGTTGCTGAAGTATGGCCCACGCTTGTTCCGTATCACAAGCAGTCATGACGTGGAAGTTGTCATTCTCCAGAAAATCCCTTAATAACTCAACAATACTCTGGTCATCGTCAACGACGAGTATCGTATTCAACATACTCATACTTATCCCACCTCTGCCATCTAGTTTATCATTTTTTCTTTTGGAACCAAGACAAAGTTATATTTTGTGATGATTTGTTTATCATTTTGTGACCTTTTTACGACTTCCTTTGAGATATTCGTTTGTTATGATTTTACCTGTGAGTACGGACGACCTACATTCTAATTCGTCCAACGCAGCAGAAAAAGGAGGTTTTCGTATGGGTTTGGAAAACAACGGATTTTCATTTTTTTACTTTGGAGCTTTGTTTTGTCTCACGCTGTTTTGCTTCGTGGCGCTTCGTATATACATGATTCGTCATCGTTACAACGATCGCAGCGGGGAAGAACGTGCCATCACTTTGATACTGAAGACTCGAATGGCTAAAGGAGAAATTGACGAGAAGGAATATCAAATGCTGAAGGATCTTTTGACCAATTAAAGATAAAGGGGCTAGATGAATGTTTACTGTACAAATCGTGTTATTTGATGGCTTCGACTTACTGGATGCCATTGCACCTTATGAAGTATTTTGCTCCGCTTCCATGCATACCGACAACGCGTTAAGGGTAGAACTGGTTACGGCTGAAGGACCAAGATCTGTGACTAGCGGTGTAAATGGATTGAAAATTGAAGCGAACGGGACACTGGACCCGGCACGTCCGGGTATCATACTTGTGCCTGGCGCAGCCGGTGAGGTTGAAGGCGATGGTCCAGACTCGATTCCAGCTATTCTGGGCAGGGCCATGAATACGGAGTTAACAACCATGATCAGGGCAGCTCTCGAACACAAAAACGTTGTAGTGGCTACGGTCTGCGGCGGTTCCCTCTTGTTAGCCATGGGAGGACTCCTGGAAGGCAGAGCTGCGGTTACCCATCGTTTGGGTATGGAACTGCTTGGGGCAACCGGGGCCATTCCAATCCCGGCTCGCGTAGTGGATGATGGGAATCTGGTTACCGGCGGCGGTGTGACCTCGGGGCTCGATGTTGCGCTGTATCTGGTGGAACGTGAACTGGGACCGCGCATCGCCCACGCAGTAGAGCAGTTGTTCGAGTACGAACGAAGAGGAACGGTTTGGAGGGAGAAAGGTATTGGTATTGAACCAGGCAATCACCATGTGTTGACGGACAACGAACCCAACATTGTAAAGAACCAAGCGGCTGGGATGACTTCTTCCCCAGTCCATAAGCAAAATACAGTGGCTTCTCTATTCGACGGAAATTGGGATACGACTATCGCCACACCTGTCGGTAAGATGGAGGTCAAGCTCTGCATAACGACACATAACGATATTATTGAAGGTACGGCAACACAAGGCGACGAAACGATTGCATTTCTGAACCCTATTTTTTATAATAACAAACTGACTTGGTCTCTGGCGATCACCAAACCTATGCGTTTGAATCTGAAATTTGAAGTTAGCGCAGACGGAGATCAGATGAGCGGAATCGCAAAGGCCGGCCTCCTTCCTGCATCCAAATTAACAGGAAAACGAATAAACTAGCTTGCTTATCTATGAGTAACAAAAAGTAGTCTCGGGGGTTGTGGATGGGTATGAAGAAACGGACAACATTATATGGATGGTTGGCTTGTGTCAGCAGTTTATTTATCCTGTATGCTTTAATTAAGAACTATTGGGTCGACCCAGAAGCTTCGGAATTTTTGAGCCAAAAGACGGGGTTAAAGCGCGAGCTTAATCTTCCGATCTGGCTGAATATCATGTACATTCATGTTGCATTTGCATGTTTGGCTATGGCGTCCGGATTGCTCAACTTCTCTAGTCGGATCTTTGAAAAGAGCCGCAAGTTCCACCGCATAAACGGTTATGTATATATCGTATCCGTCCTGCTTGTTGTACTGACTTCGGGGTATATGGCTCCTTACGCAACTGGCGGAAAGATAAGCAGTATGGGCTTTAATGCGCTAAATATCATATGGCTGTTTATCACAATTACGGCTCTTATTCAGATTAAAAAGAAACGTATGATCCAACACCGGAACTGGATGATCCGAAGTTATGCCTTCTGCTTTACAAACATGTTCATTCATCTCATGACAACCCTTGTTCATCAGGGATTCGGGTTGGCTTATACTATAAGCTACACGATCGGTATTTATGGAACTATTGCATTACTACTAGTGATTTCGGAAATGATCATCAGAATGAAGCCAACCCCCAAATAATGATTCGGGGGCTTGGGGTGTACGATTATTTAAAACCAATGTTTGATCCATATAACGGGTGTGGTACATACGGTTCTTCCAAAGACGCAATTTCGTCAGAAGTTAACGTAATGGAAAGTGCATCTACGGCATTTTGGAGATGAGATATTTTGGTTGCACCGATAATAGGGGCTGTAACCGGATCTTTCTGCAGCAGCCAGGCAAGTGCAATTTGAACCCGAGGTACGCCGTGCTTTTCTGCGATTTCTGCAACCCGCTCTACTACCAATCGATCGGTACTGGCTGTTGCATCGTATTTTGCCTTTTGAACTTGATCAGTTTCCGAACGATAAGTTGTTTCGTCCCAATCACGTGTCAAACGACCAGACGCAAGCGGGCTAAATGGAATTACACCGATTTGTTCAGCCTGGCATAGAGGAAGCATCTCCCTTTCTTCTTCACGATAGATCAGGTTATAGTGATTCTGCATGGATACAAATCGGGTCCATCCATTTTTCTCAGCCACATATAAAGCCTTTTGGAATTGCCATGCAGACATAACAGAAGCACCAATATATCTTGCTTTCCCAGCCTTTACTATATCATGTAGTGCTTCCATGGTCTCTTCAATAGGTGTGTGTGGATCCCAGCGATGAATTTGATATAGATCCACGTAGTCGGTACCCAATCGCTTGAGGCTCTTATCCATCTCGCTCATAATGGCTTTACGAGAAAGGCCGGAGCCATTAGGGCCTTCATGCATACGGGAAAACACTTTTGTTGCAATAACAATTTCATCGCGATTCGCATAGTCTTTAAGAGCCCGGCCGAGAATTTCTTCGCTGGTCCCTCCTGCGTATACATTAGCTGTATCGAAGAAATTGATACCAAGTTCCAAAGCCTTTTGAATAACCGGACGGCTATTCTCTTCACCAAGTACCCATTGGTGAAATCCACGACCTGCTTCTCCAAAGCCCATACAGCCAAGACATAGCCGAGAAACATCTAATCCAGTATTTCCAAGTTTCACATATTCCATTTGATCGATTCCTCTCTTGGATGACTTTGAAGTCGAAACTCTGACGGTGGAAGCCCGAATTGAAGTTTGAACACTTTGGAGAAATGGGCAACGTTCTCAAAACCTGTTGAAAAACAGATCTCGGTAACGGACAGTGTTGTCTCCAACAACAGTTTCTTGGCTTGATCCAATCTCCGATTGCGAATCCACTTCAGGGGTGAAGTGTGGTATATCGCCTGAAAATCTCGTTTGAACGTAGACAGGCTTCTGCCCGACAAATAAGCCAGGTCGCTAATGGACACGGGATTCGTAATATTATCCTCCATAATCTTGCTAATGCTACTGTTTTTATCTCGACCTGGTTGCAGAAGCTCAAGTAAGAAATGATTATTGGAGTCCGCCAAGTGATACAAGAGCTCCATAAACTTCAGCCGTACCAGTCCGTCTTTTACCTCATCAGGACTTTCCAAATAGGGTTTTAAAGATTCGATATAAGCTCGAGTGAATTCATCGACTGTAATGATGGACACCGAAACAGGTTCATTCACCCGATAAATCGGCTTATACCCAGAGAATTGGACAAATTCCTCAAGCATATTCTCATTAAGGAAAAACATTATATAATCCAACTTGAACTCTGAACCGGGTTCACCCGATTTTTCGTAGTCAATCCGAATCGATTTGTGAAGAAACACCATTTCATTACTGCGCACGGTGTACTTGTGGTCCCCAAAACGAACAGTATATATGCCCGACTTCACAAATAACAACATGTGATCTTTTAGAAAATATGATCCTGTTGTGCCATGTGTGTGCAAGCAAAATTTAATAATGGATAGCCCGTTCTGCTTCAAGCTTCCTTGTTTATCTGGTGCACTTTCGAGTTTTTGTGGTGCTTTCGCTATTTTTTCGGTTCTCATGGACATGAACAGTCCCGCCTTTTTAATCTTTTAGTAATAGAATAACAGGAATCGGGAACAGATGATTTGCTACGAAGCTCAAATGGCTTGTTTAATTAGCTCAAACAGCTTGCATTTCCGATGATCTTTGATGACGTAAACTCATGATGATCAAAAATACTGCTAATAACGTAAGGATGACGCCAAGCATTTGAAATCCTTTAACACTAAATGTATCTCCCATGACGATACCAATCAATAATGAGGATACAATGGTACCCAGATATCGAGATGTGTTAAAAATCCCCGATGCGACACCGATCATTTCTTTGGGTGTGCTCTTGAACAGAGCAGCCTGCAGAGCAACTGCGTTTAAGCCATTACTAATACCAAATACAGCTAATGCCATAATGACAATGATGATCGGGGAAGCTTCATGCAATAGTATGACCAGTATTGAACCAAATGTCATTAACACAGCCGAAACGATTAAGGCAGGTCGTGCCCCCGATTTGTCAATCCACCGCCCTGCAATAGGTGAAATGATGAGGGAACATAAACCGAGGGCTAACATGGTCATTCCTGCATGAACTTCGTTAAGATGACGTACTTGCTGCAAATAGCTGGGTATTCCGAAGAAAAGAGCGTAAAACAGAATGTTAACCAGCATGTACTGTACATTTACCAAAGTCATTTCGGGATATGTAGCGAATGCTTGCAGAGGAATAAAAGGGGAAGCTGTTTTTAGTTCATGACGTATAAACATAATCAGTGCGATCAAACCGATTGCCAACTGTATAATACTCCATATTAAAATATCTCCCGTTGATTTGATTGAGAGAAGACCCATTAGCAGAGTCACCAAAGCTACGGTAAACAGCAGGATGCCTGGCGCATCTATCAACTTCAGCCATCTTCGAATGCTCATGTGGCCGGAAATGGAGTTGGATTGCTCATCCTTGGGGATTGTTTTCCAGGCGAACCAAAAGCTTGCCATTACAAACGGAATGTTAACGATGAATATGCTATGCCAGTCCCACCAATGAATCAATATTCCACCTATAAAGGGGCCGATCGCAGCCGCTCCTGACAGAAATATGGCCAGAACAGACAAGGCGGAAGCTTGTTTTTCAGTTACGTGAATTCGCACGATCGCCATTCCTACGGCGACCATCATGCTTGTGCCAACGGATTGAATGATCCGAAACACGATGAGCCAACCGAAACTTGGGGATAACGGAGCCAACATGGATGAAACGAAGACAACTACAAGACCAATTAGGAATATTTTTCTGCGGCCAAACAGATCGCTACACTTGCCCATGATTGGTTGAGCGACAGCACTCGCAATGTAGAACGAAAAAATAATCCACGAAACAGCTGTAAAATCGAGTTGATACACTTGCTGCAGTCTGGCGATGGCTACAGAAATCATGGAAGAGTTTAACGGATTCAGCAGGATTCCTAATCCAACAGATAACATCAACCCTCTATTTCGAACGTTCATTTGTGCAACCTCCTTCTTCTGCTGTCATCTTACTTGAAATCACTTATTTATTCCAACGCATTATATGTTATGATTTGATGTACTAAAAGGAATGAAGGAATGATGCAGATGGAGCTTCTTCAACTAAAATATTTTTTGACGGTGGCAAGATGCGAGCATGTTACGGAAGCTGCGGGAAAGCTGCATGTCACTCAATCCTCACTAAGCAAAACAATACAACGGTTAGAGGAGGACCTGGGAGCTCCTTTATTTGATCGAATTGGGAGAAAGCTGCGGCTTAATGAATTCGGAAGAACATTTCTTCACCGAACTGAAAAAGCGTTGTTCGAATTGGAGCAGGGAGAGCGGGAAATTGCTGATCTGTCCAAGCCGGATGAGGGTACGCTACAATTAGCGGTCACTACGGCAAGCACGTTACCCGGTATACTGCGGGAATTTCGAAAGAACAAGCCGAATGTTCAGTTTCATGTACAAATGGTTTCCTTAGAACACATGTCCAAGCTTCTACATCGGGGTGAGGTCGATTTTTGCCTATCTTCTCCTCCAATTCAAGGTGATGATATCGAATGTCAGATCCTGTTCGCAGACCCCATTGTAATAGCCGTTCCCATGGGCCATCGGTATGCGGATCGGAGTAAGATAAGCATAGCTGAGCTGAAAGATGAGTGGTTTGTTGGTGTGAAGAAAGGATATGGTGTTCGTGATTTGGTGGACTCCATGTGTCAGTCCGCCGGTTTTGTGCCGAAGTATGTATATGAAGGAGATGAGCCTGCAAGATTAACTGCACTTGTGGAAGCGGGGATCGGCCTTGCATTTATACCAAGTACAGCAAAATCTCCGCATGAACGTATTGCATATCTTCAGGTGGAGGAACAGAGACTCGTTCGGGAAATTGCCTTATTGTCACACAAAAACAGGTACATTTCAAAGGCTGCTTTAGAATTTCGCAGTGTTGTTACAGCCTATTTTGATGCAATGTCCAAAGAGATTTGACTTACATTATGTAGCATCTCCGCACAGAGTCTCGTTCAACACACTGAATGTACAATAGGTACAAATACAATCCTCAAAAACACTGATCTGAAAACCTTGTGTGTCAGATCAGTGCTCCAATAATAGAGGCTATACTTGAGATCCTTGAGATTATTTTTGATCAGGGCCAAATACAAGACTAGCGGACTGTTTGGCTTGCTCAATAACCGTCATCACCCTCTCACTATGCTCCAGCATTTCGGCTGTTTTATTCAGATCCAGTTCCCTGATGATCCGATCAAACTCAATAAACTCGTCATACATGCGATGTGGATGATCTTTATGATCTATCCGAATAGGTGTTTCTTTGTGAAGTGTGAGCTCAAAAGATTCGCATGTATTCGCTGAACTCGCCATGTGTATATGTCCTTTATTGCCCTGAATGTTCACTGCATTAGGTGCTGTACTGTCTTTGGAACCTATGCATACACATTTGAAATTCCCGTAATCCAACAGCAGCATCCCTGATGTGTCAATTCCGCGTTCCAAGTTGGCCCAATACTCCACCTTCTCGGGGCTTCCGAAGAAACCGACTACGAGATGAATATTATACAAATTAATGTCCATCAAGGCTCCACCAGACATTTCGGGATTAAACGCGGGCAGCACTTTACCGGCTTGGAAAGCTGCATAGCGCGACGAATACTGAGAATAGTTGCACTCCACGATTTTGATATCCCCAAGCCTGGGTAAATACTCTTTCATGGAAAATACATTTTTCAAATACTGATTCGAAATGGCTTCAATCAATACCCGTTTTTTTTGCTGAGCAATCTCTTTGAGTTCTAAAAATTCTTGGAGGTTGGACGTAAACGGCTTCTCACAAATTACATGTTTGCCAGCAAATAAAGCTTCTTTGGCATATGAATAATGCAGGTGATTGGGCAGTCCGATGTATATCGTATCTACATCCTCATTTGCAAGCATTTCACTATAATCCGTGTAAATCTGCTCAAACCGATACTGGTTCTGCAGAGAAAGCAATTTATCATGATGGCTGGGTCTGGAGCAGATGGCCTGTAAAATAACCGTAGGTATGTCTTGGATAAAGCTCAATAAATCTCCTACAATCATTCCGGCTCCGACGATTCCGAGTTTCATATTAGTTTCACTCCTTTATGCCATTTTCAGAGATACTTTTACTTCAAAATCATCATCCAGATATGTCAGGATGCCATAATGATCGGTAGATCTATACCAAAGTTAGCATATTCATTCCCCCCCAGCTCTTTTTCATTTATTATAGTAGAGGAACGAGCAATGTAGGGGATTTGCGACAATAACGGTACATATGACCAAGGATTCGTATGTAGAAAGGATTATTTTTAAACAAAATGTTTATTTTACGTTCTCGATCAGCGTTATATCAATTAATCTGGGGTGAATTTGTTGAAAATATTGACACAATTATCAGACATGCACAACTTTACACCTAATGAAAAAAGCATTGCTTCATATATTTTGACTCATAGGGAGCATATCCTTCACTTGAACATTCAAGAGCTTGCAAAAGTTACATATACTTCGCATTCCGCGATAAATCGTTTGACCCACAAGCTTGGACTATCCGGCTTCAAGGAGTTCATTATCAGCCTTGCTCGCGAATTCCAACAGAGCACTCAGCAGATTTCCAATGTGGACCCCAATTACCCATTCAGTATGAATGAATCGTCCCTTCAGGTTGCAAAAGAAATTGCGGAATTAATGAAGGAAACGATTCAAAAAAACTTTGCGTTTATGGATGATGATGTATTGTCTCAAACGGCGCAGCTGCTGAATCAAGCGGAACGAATTTTTATCTATGCACAAGGTGATTCAGAAATCCGAGCAAAGAGTTTTCAAAACAAACTGTTCAAAATCAATAAATATGTCGTGATTGCCACTGAGCTATCCGAATGGGCGCACCATACTGTCAATCTCACACCACGTGATTGCGCCATTTTCTTAACCTATCATGGAAAGTCGACGGATTACATACGAGCCGCACAATATTTTAAAAGCGAAAACATCCCTTTTATAACCATCACGGCAACCAGTCAAAGTGAATTGGCTAGTATCAGCACAATCTGTATACAGGTTCCTAACGATGAAGTGAAATATGCCAAGATTGGTACGTTCTCCTCACAAATCGCCTTTGAATACGTATTAAACGTAATTTACTCCTGTATCTATAAGATCGACTACTTTAAAAACAAGCAAACCTTAACCAAATCCTACATGAAATTCTATGTCGACGAATGATGAATCTATTACGTCCCACCCAAGCCACCAGTTATACGCATCTGTTTACAGGTTGTATTACATCCTAAGTCGCTCGCAGCAAGCCTGCACAATATATTAGAAAATAAAAAAAGAGAGCATCCCTGTTATAGGGTACTCTCGACTATTACTTAACGGAAAGCAGACTATCTGTTATAAACTTGAGTTGACCTTCCAGTGATATTGGGTCGTTATACGTGTCGGAAGTCGGATCAAGCTGGAACACGTGACCTGCCTTGACTGCTGGGAGATTTGTCCAGAGCACATTATCATAGACTATACTAGGATCGCTTTTATCTCCCGACCATGGACTGGTGAAGATGATATCACCTGCATATTCTGGCAGCACTTCCATGGAGATGGAGGCCCAGCCTGTACCACTGTCGATCGCCTCTGTCTGAGCCTTGGTTGGAGCCTTGAGACCGAATTCGCCATAAATGATTTCACCACCACGGCCGAAATTATGACCGAATACAAACAGCCCTTTTGAATATGGATTCAGGATGGAGACTGTACGGTTTCCGACAACCGCTTCCACCTTAGGCTTTAGATCATTAATCTGTGTCTCCCATTTCGTAATCCAGGCTTTCGCTGCTTCTTCTCTATTGGTCAGCTTGCCCAATTCCAGCATGAGGTCCTTGTAATTCCGCTCACCATATTTGATTTGCACCACAGGGGCAATCTGGGATAAATTATCGATTCCCTCAGTACCCGTATACGCAATGATCAGATCAGGCTTTAAGCTTACGATCTTCTCCGCTGTTGGCTTCTCACCCAAATCTGTTGTGCCCTCACTTATGAGCTGGTCTTTGATGTACTTGTTGTTCATTGCACCTGACAAAGCACCTACGACCGGAGCATCCAGTGCAACAAAATATCCAGTCGAAAATGCAGTCAAATCGACGATACGCTGCGGATTCTTAGGAACTTGTACCTCGCCTGCATCCGATTGAAACGTCATTGTCTCTCCTTCATCTGTTGTCCCTGAAGCGGAGCCGCTTGTTGTTTCACTACCCACAGCTGTGTTATTACTGGCTCCAGTGGTGCTGCTTGTTGTTGCAGACTGACCACATGCACTCAGGATCAGTACCACACCCATTGCCAGGAGTAATCCTATCCAATTTCGTTGCTTGAACAAAATAAACCCACCTTTTAAATGATATTGATAATCGTTATCAATAATATCATGTAACTTTCCATTTGACAAGATGATTTCGGAGGCTTTGAAAACCGTCAGATTAATATTAGGCTATCCATTTATTCTGACAACCATATAACGAAGAAACCTAAGAAACCAATGTAGGAAAACCCCACATTGGTTTCGTTTCGTTTCGTTTTGTATTCTCATTCCCTAGTTATTCTGCTTTTTCAAGTAGAGCAATAATAAGTGTGACTGCTTCTGCTCTAGTAGCTGTCTGATTTGGGGCAAAACGATTGCCGCCAACACCGCCTACTAGACCAGCCTTCACAGCGGAAGCTACATATGGGGCAGCCCATGCCGGAACGTCCTTCGCATCTTTGAAGTCGAGCTTCGCGTTAGAATCCGCAAGGATTCCGCCAGCCCGTGCAATCATAGTTACCATCTCGGAGCGGCTCAGCGTCTTGCTTGGATTGAACGAGCCATTTTCGTAACCATTGATAATGCCAGCGGATGCAGCTGCTGTAATATAAGGCTTCGCCCATAAAGGAATCTGGTTATCATCCGTATAGTGAATACTCGGGCTTACAGTATTTAGATTCAAGGCACGGCCCAGCATCGTAGTGAATTCGGCACGTGTAACTTTTTGATTCGGACGGAAGGTCTGATCGCCGTAACCATTCACAAATCCAGCCGTTAGGGCTTTATCAATCACAGATTTTGCCCAGTGCCCGGCTGTATCTTTCAATATCGGTGCATTTCCACCATTCCCGCTATGGTTTGATCCAGTACCCGTCTCATTCCCGGAATTGCTTCCGTTTCCGGCTCCGTTGTTCGAACCGTTCCCGGTTGCTGTATCACCGCCGGTTCCTGAGGAACCATTACCGTTGCTGGACCCGTTACCGGAGCCGGAGCCAGAACCCGAGCCGGGATTCGATGTTCCTGGATTCGATGTTCCTGGATTCGATGTTCCCGGATCAGGAGTAGGTGTAGGCGTCTTCTTCACGATTCCAAACTGATCAATAATGAACGGGGCTGCTCCATTCAGATTTTGGTCAATTTCATACGTTATCGCAGTCAGTTTACTCCCATCAATCGTAATACCCACAAAATTTTGTACCTGACTTCGTTTTGGGCGGCGGTTATCACTCGGATCAGGGCCATATTTGGCTGCATGGTTCTCCTCTGCCAATTCAAAAAGACTATAGTAGGCATCTCCGAGACTCTCGCTTTTATTTTTGTAATACACTTTTGGACCAGCTGTTGCCGGAATCAGATAGATCGTGCCATCCGGATTCACAGAGTACTCGATTTTCTGTCCATTTTGCATCTCCGTAATCTTTTCTGGCTGACGTGCTTTCCCTTTCTGATCGATCGGTTTGGTGCGCGCATAGATGTGATCATGTCCCTGGAGTACAAAATCAATCCCAAGCTCCGCCATGATTGGTGCAATCTTGGAACGTACCCCGTTTGCCCCCATAATGTCGGAATCCGTTGCGTGGTTTGAGGTTGTATACGGGCCTTTATGAATGTTAACGATAATCCACTGTGCGCCGTTCTTCTTGGCAGCCTGAACATCTTTCTTCAACCACTCGACCTGCTCTAATGAGAAGTTGTCAAATTCGTCCGAATCCTCATTGGAATTCAACACAACAAAATGTGCATTACTGTAATCATAAGAATAGTAAGCTCCCGTCTCCGTCGCCGAATTCGCTGGAGCCTGAACGTTAAAATGATCGATGAACGCATTGTTTTCGTCCTCATGATTTCCTGCGGATGGAACGATGGTTGTGTTTAACAGGCTTTCCTGCGAATACCCGAGCAGCCAGTTCCACTGTTCCTCTTTGACACCCTTATCCACGATATCCCCGTTGTGAACGACAAATTGTGCATCTGGCACTGTTGCCAGTGCTTTAGCCAATGTCTCGGAGGACAGAATAGCCTCATCCTCTTCCTTTGCCTGTGTGTCCGCCAGATCAATAAAAGTGAACTTCCCTTTTTCCGGTGCTGTACGGAAGGTGCCTGTCTCGCTCCATACTTGCTGGGAAGCATCCCCTACACGGAAATAATAGGTCGTATTGGCTTTCAGATCGGTCACTTCTGCTTTGTGCATCCGTTCTGCAGGAGCATTCGCAGGCTGTGCTGAGCGCCCTTGAACAGATTTGGCTTGCGTAAAATCAGGTGTTGCCGCTGTTTTCTCAACAACCTGAAGATCGCTATTCGTTACTTGATCGGAAGTGTACCATGTGAATCCCTTGCTCTTGGTAGGATCGCCATGGAACGTTACCGTAATCTTGTTTACCTGTTCTGGAACAGGAACTGTATCCGATTCCTTGATGATTCCGAAAGTATCCACGATAAATGGCTCTGCATTATTTTTATTTTTGTCAATCTCATATGTTACGGCGGACAGCTTGTCTCTATTAATCGTCAATGAAACAAAGTTTTGGACCTGGCCTCTGGCCGCACTTGTCGTATCGCCATACGATCTTGCATGGTTCTCTTCAGCACGCTCGAACAGATCAAAATACGCATCTCCAAGTTCTGACTTTTGATTCTTGAAATATACTTTGGCCCCGGCAGTAGCGGGAATCATATAAATGGTTCCATCCGGTTTGACCGAGTACTCGATACTCTGTCCATTGAAGGTTTCCGTTATTTTGGACACATCTTCAGCGGTACCATCGCTCTTGATTGGCTTCGTCCGTGCATAGATATGGTCATGTCCCTGAAGGACCAGATCGATCCCCAGTTCGTTCATGAGCGGGGCGATTTTTTGGCGTACACCGTTTGTGCCAATAATATCGCTGTCGGTGGCGTGGTTGGATGTCGTGTATGGACCTTTATGGATGTTAACGATAATCCACTTGGCTCCTGCGGCTTTCGCCTCCGCTACATCCTGCTTCATCCATGCGACTTGCTCATTTGAGAAATTGGCGTACTCTTCTGAATTCTCGTTGGAATTCAATACGATAAAATGGGCTTTGCTGTAATTATAAGAATAATATGCGCCTGTTACCGTTGCAGCACCGTCTGGCTGTTTCAGATTGAAATGCTCATAGAATGCATAATTTTTATTCTCATGATTGCCAGCAGTTGGTGCAATGGTGGTGTTCATGAGACTGGCTTGCGAGTGACCAAGCAGCCAGTTCCATTCTTGCTCTGACGTGCCATTCTCTACAACGTCTCCGTTGTGGACAACAAACTCAGCATCCGGAACAGTAGCGAGTGCCTTGGAGAGTGTAGAACCAGACAGAATCGCCTCATCTTCTTCCTTTGCTTGTGTATCTGTCAGGTCAATGAAGGTAAACGCTCCGTCAACCGGAGCTGTTTTGAACGTCCCCACCTCACTCCATATGCCCAGATCCTGATCACCAACGCGGAAATAGTAGGAGGAATCTGGCATAAGACCCGTCGCTTCCGCCTTATGTACCATTTCTCCCGGGGAGTTGGAAGCCACGGATTCTCGCCCGTTGAAGCTTTGGGCCTGACTGAAGTCGGCAACGCCTCCCTGGTTAGGTACCACTTGAACAGTACTCTGTGCAGATGCAAGAGGAGTATACCAAGTGAAGCCTTTGGCACTTGTTGCATCACCGTAGAAGGTAACCGTTACTTTGCTGATATCCAGCGATGGCGCATCAGCCAAGGCCTTAAGCTCCATGTCAAAATACAGATCCGAGCTGCTGTCGCTCTGTTGATGTACTTCGACCGCAATTTCGTTTGAGCCATCATGCAAATTGGCTTTCATTGGCTCAGTCAGGTCGATATCCTCATACATTACCGGCAAGTCCTGACTTGAGGTTGCTTTGGTTGAGTACTCAATTTCACCGTCCGGCATGCCAAAGCGACGGACTTCCACACCATTTACATAAATCACTGCACCGTCGTCAATACCGAAAGTGCCAAGAATTTGTCCATAACTGTCAATTTGGTCCTTATTGACGGTTAGGTTTGTCCGGAAATAGGTTGTGCGAGGTTTTAATTGTTTCTCCAGACCGTAGCTAATTTCCGTTTGGAGAAGCCCAAAATAAGAAGTGCTTACGCCGCTACCGTTATCTTTGTAACCAAACGGAGCAGGTCCGAAATTCCAGGATGAATCATCATATAAAGCACGCCATTCCGACAGTAAATCTTGTCCTTTATCGAAGTATTTCCAAGTGGCGTTGCGTTCTAAAAGAATAGCTGGCTCGGACAACGATGCGGCCTGGGCTGAATTGGTTCCCCCAAATCCCGCGAACCATCCAAATACTAAAGAAAGCGTTAACAGGATGGATAACATCTTTTTGTAGAGGTGACTGATCATAATTCTCTCCTTTTTCTGTGTGATAGGTTGTCTTATGTAAACCCAAACAGAGCTAGCATAACAAGAGAAGATCAGGGACGCGTTTTCCAGGAGTAAAACCTATGTAAAGAGTTACATTTTTGTTTTTTGTTTTTTTCACTTATTCAGGTAAAGACTGAAGAGGCTATCTCTGATTGAGAGTATACCGATCTGACCCCTTTTCAAAATGTTGTACAAACAATTGCTTGAATTGAAAAACGGACAGTTATTGTCTGTCCGTTTCTCTCTAGGGTTTTGCATATTGTAAAATAGCTGCCGCTGCACGGACGCGTAGGTCAGCATCTTCGCTGTGCAATGCTTCTTTCAACACCTCGAGCGCTTCTTTCATTGTGCCTTCGTCGACTCTGACCGCAGAATGACTACCTTCTTCATCGGTCTTCATCCTAGTGACCGAGAGCCAAGGATCTAGCTGTGCCTGCGAAATGGGATGTTCAAATTTCGCAATGATTGAATGGTGACTACGTAATGCCCGTACTTTGTCATTCAATTCCATTAGGGGAATGCGTCCAAGCCAGGTAACTCCTCTTCGGTGACATATGGTCTCTTCTCTTGTGCCGTTCGAATCATCGTAAAAATAATCTCCAAGATCACCAACATAAGTCCATTCATCATCGTCTACCAGAACATAATCTCCATCCTGCATGATATACACAAAAGTATGGAGAGTCTCCAGTACTTGTGTCAGTTCTGCCTCTCCTATCCCATAACGTTGGATCAGTTGGTGCTTCCACTCTTCAGGTGGCTCGTGCTCCAAATCCCCGATCCCAGGCCAGGCAATGCCAATAAAGTTATTTTCCAGGAATGATGTGGTCCAATTAATCCCTTGCAGTGTAGATTGTATATGAAACAAATTCATGGTGCCCTCCTCTGGGTACTTCAGGATTTACGCCTAAGTATATACCCTGAACCCTCTTTTTTGCATTAAATCACCCATTATATTCCAAAGTTTCTTCTCAGGTTTTAAAAACCGTTACTTCACAGTAAACTTATCAACTCGACTTGACTATATACTACACCATGTAGTAAATTAATCGTACTACGTAGTGTAGTAATAACCTTTGTTATGGACGCATAACGAAGTAAGGAGTGTTCACCGTGAACCAAATTCAAAAATTATCAGATACTGAAATGGAGCTGATGGAAGTGATCTGGGAGTGTGAGCCACCTGTCACATCCACCGAACTCCTGCACATGTTTTCCCAAAGAGGTAAAGCGTGGAAAGCACAAACGATCTCCACCTTTCTCTCCCGATTGGTAGATAAGGGGGCTCTTATTGCTACAAGGCATGGACGTACTAATAAATATGTGCCTTGTATCTCACCCAAAGATTACAAGCTATTGGAAGCACAACAAGTCCTAGATGACTTATATCAAGGCTCGGTTAAAAATTTGATTTCAGCTTTGTATGACGGCGACAAGCTCTCCGATCAAGACATTGCAGAGCTGAGACAATGGTTTTCGGAAAAGTAGGTGCAGCCCATGAATACTATTCTTGTATTGTTGTCTACCCTAACCGTTGCGGGAAGTGTTGTCGTCGCTTTCATCTTGTTACTGCGCCTCTTTTCATTTCAATCCATTCCAGCAAAATGGCGTTTTGGCATTGGTAAAATGGCTTTAGCTTTGTATCTATTGCCCATCTTTCTTGCTTTTCAATGGGTGTTCACAAGGTTCATATCCAATATAACCGTAACCAAGTTACCCTTAACTTCTGAACCAGGGTTGCCTGCGCCATTCCAACTGGTTCAATCCAGCCCGGTACAGTCCATTTCAGTAAACCTAGCACTCTCTTTTATATGCTTATGGGCAACTGGAGCCATAATTTTTGCAGCATGGCAAACCTATGCTTACTATCGGTTTCTTAAGAAACTAGAACTTACACGAACCATTGTTCCGATGAACAGCGAAGCCTCCAAACTGCTCCTTACCGTCAAGAGGAATTTGGGTCTGAAAAGCGAGGTTCGGATTGCTTACAGCTCCATGATTCGCAGTCCTTTTCTGATTGGGCTGTGGAAACCTACGATTTATCTGCCTTTGGAGAATGCCGCAAATACGGATATAGCCATGGTGTTTCACCATGAACTTGTTCACCTGAAAAGGAAAGATTTATGGGTCAAGATGCTTCTGTTAATAGCTCGAGCAGTGCATTGGTTCAATCCATTGGTTCATATGCTTTCCAGGGATATTCACACATGGAGCGAACTGTCCTGCGATGAAGAAGTCGTAAAGGGAATGTCCTATGCAGATCGCAAACGCTATGGGGAAACGATCCTGAACGTAGTAGCCAGATCAAGAAATTTACCCACACCATTGTGCTCCTCTTTGTCCGGAGATGGTAAACAATTAAAAAGGAGATTAACCATGATGCTTAATGTAAATAAAGTGAAGAAGAAAACGTTTGTTATAGCGATATCTGCGCTCTTTCTAGTTGCTGCAATTAGTACGGTGACAACGGCTTGGGCTTCCAACAATACCCCGATGGTAGTTGCGAGTGAGGAAGCTTCCCCGGTAACGAATCAATCGCAACAAGCGGGTGTCCGGGAAGAAGCTCCTGTGGTAGCAAGCCCATCTCCTCAAGGGGCAGCAAGGGAAGAAGCTCCTGTGGTAGCAAGCCCATCTGCTCAAATGCAAGCACGAGAAGAAGCTCTTGTGGTAGCACGCCCATCTGCTCAAATGCAAGCACGAGAAGAAGCTCCTGTGGTAGCAAGCCCATCTCCTCAAAGGGCAGCAAGGGAAGAAGCTTCTGTGGTAGCAAGCCCATCTCCTCAAGCGGAAGCTCGGGAAGAAGCTTCTGTGGCAGCAAGCCCATCTCCTCAAGCGGGTGCAAGGGAAGAAGCTCCTGTGGTAGCAAGCCCATCTCCTCAAGCGGGTGCAAGGGAAGAAGCTCCTGTGGTAGCAAGTCCATCTGCTCAGGCGAAAGCACGGGAAGAAGCTTCTGTGGTATCGAATTTAGCACCTTCCTCCCGTCAGTAAAAGTATTTTCAAGGAATCATAGAATAAATAGCCCTATTAATACGCTAAGCAGCCTTCATTCAAGAATTGAACGAAGGCTGCTTGTTTTGTGGGTAAGAAGATCGGCCCTTGAGATGCTCGGTTCATCTTCCAAAATGGTAAGACCAACAACAAAAACGTTGTTGGTCTCCAGCTGTGCATTTTTTGTGTTCACTTGATCATGGAAACTGCGGTCTTGTTACTGTTTTTTATAGACACGTACATAATCCACCTGCATTGTAGCAGGAATGTCAGACGCGTTCGGTGTACGCCCACCGTCAAAGTTTCCGCCGATCGCCAAGTTCATAATGAGGTAGAACGGCTCATCGAAAGGAGCGTTCGGATTATTCGGTGCAGCTGCGGAATACCATTGCTGGTTGGTAACTTTATAGAAAAACTTGCCGTCGACATACCATTTAATGTTGTCCTCTTCCCAGACTACCGAGTATACATGATAATCATTGGCAAAAGTTTGCCCTTCCGGGAAGTGATAATCACCGCCGGAAGACTGGTTCACAGGCCATTGTCCGCCAAAATGTACGGTACCGCTTACAGATCCAGGCAGGCGTCCTCTCGCTTCCATGACATCGATTTCACCTGATGCAGCCCATGTGCCATATACAGAGTCTTTTGGAAGCATCCACAGTGCCGGCCAAACGCCATCCCCTGTAGGAAGCTTGGCACGAAAATCTACTCGGCCATACTTCAAGGAGAGTTTATCCTTGGTGTTGATCTTACCGGAGGAATATTGTGCATACCGATTCGGATCCTGCGGGAAAGATTTGCTGTCGTTCATGGCCTTGATATTCAGCTTCCCGTCCTGTACATATACATTTTGGGTGCTGTTCGTATAGTGCTGCAGCTCTGCATTTCCCCATCCCCATGTAGCGGGATCGTTGTTAAGATAATAGCCTGTTTCATAGTTCCATTTACTCGTATCAAGCGTCGTTCCGTTAAATTCATCCTGCCAGATGAGATTCATGCCTGAGATTGCCGGGTTGGTTGGTGTTCCGATTGAGATATCCTCTTGATCAGATACATCCGGGCGTGGAGCATTTGGATTTCCGATAAAAGTATAATTGACAAAGTTATTCCCAATATTTCCACCCGCCTGTCCGTTCAGCGGATACCCAATACGGATTTGCATATTTTCCTGGATGGGCTGGAACCAAAGGCCATAGATGTAATCGGACCAATATCCCCACTGATTGGCATCGGACATATTGTTGTAACCATTACCGGAGTAAGCAAACTTGCTCTGGCTGGAGTTACTTAAATCGACCCATTGCCCATTGATGTTAATTTGGTATACAAAATTGCCCAGCTCCTTGGCGATTGGCGCCCCCCCATCAATTTTGGGAAGCGGAAGTCCAATGGAACCATTCGCATCTGCTGTGAAGGTTGTTCCTTCGTATGGCGTAATGACATAAGAATTTCTTGTGGGTTCATTAAAGGTAATTGTATAAACAAGGTTAGCCGAAGAAGTCTTTGATTCCAATTTGACGTTGATCGATTCCGTTACGTTAAACCAGTAACCTCCTCCACCGTCGGTGAATTGGCCGAAGTTATGATCATAAATCCAGCCGCTGGCTGCATTATTGTCAATATCAATCCATGTGCTGCTGTTTACAGGTTTTACATACACTTTCAGATCATCAGCTACGGCTTCATAGGTTACCGCAGAATCATTGTTGAACGTTGGATATGTAAAGCCTGCACCGCCTGTGAAACTTGCTGTAATTTGCGGTCCCTGTGTCGGATTCATCGCTGTGATGGTTGTTTTGTTGATGTTTTGGAATACAAGTTGATATTCAAGCTTAACACCATTCGCTTTGGAGTACAGCTGAATTTCGGTTGTTGCGGAAAGGGTGAACCAATAGCCATTAAAACCGCCATCGCTCCAGTGCCCCCAGTTTTGGTTATAGATATAACCTCCGGCTTGATCAATATCAACCCAGCTGTTGCCCACTTTCACATTCACACCCACGTCACTGTAAACATCGTTCCACGTAGCGGAGCCTCCATTGAACTTGGGCATGACAAATCCGTAGCTGGCTTTGCCAACGCCAGATTTTGAAATAACAGGTCCGTCTGCTGGTGAGAAGTACTCCATTGAGGTAACAGTTGTTCCAGCTGCTTGAACTTTCGAAGTCGGCAATATGCCAATACTAGCCAGCATCACAACCACTAAGAAAAAACCAACTACCTTTTTCATAAACCGTTTCTCCATAATGTGAGATGGTTTCATAATTGCCCTCCTTTGATAAAATAATAGCTTCTCCCAGTCTAAGCGTTTGAAGGAAATCGCTTACATTGTGGAATATCTTTATTCTATCGAAAAGGATAATCAGCTGAAAAGGTACAATTATTTTTGTTATATCCCATTTTTTTGGCTTTTGATTTAATTCGCATATTTAACTATAGGATTGTCTTTTTTATAATGCTGTATATGTTGTTAGGTATGGTATGGAGCTTCGTGTTCTGCCTTCTGCCGCATCATCTGTCGGTATTCTGTAGGTTGGATCTGCATCACAAGGCGGAACGCCCGTGTAAAGCTTTTGTAACTTTCATACCCTACCATCGCAGCCACCTCAACAACTTTATGATCGGTATCGGCTAGGAGCCGCCGCGCTTTATCCAGACGTACATCTCGCAGGTATTCGGCAAAGCCTTTGCCAATATTCTTCTTGAACAGATTTGAGAAATAGGCGTAATTAAGCGAGACATGATTGGATACCATCGCGAGGTCCAGCGGCTTGTGATAGCTCTCGTGTATAAAACGGATGGCTTCATTTAAGTCATGCGAATGGCGATAGCTGCACTTATATTCAAAATACAACTGATTCAGCCGAAGCACCTGCTGTTGCAGCGCTTGCATATAATCACGCATCCCCGGATAATCAAATAGATTACGCAAAGATTCAAGATCCAGCCCTTCTTCCCCCATGTAGGGGCGAATTACTCGTTCGTATTCCTCCATCATCTGCACTGTGGCGGCGCAGAGCTGTTGGGTATAGCGAATGTGATACCGTTGCAGCACATTTTTGTGAAATATTGCCGAAATGCCTTGAGCGATTTTACCACTGTTGTCGGTCCCAACAGACTGGAACAGCTCATATAACTCTTCATAGGGAAGTTGCCACTGCTGCTCCATATGCTCAATATGCGCTGGAAGGATAATACATTGATCTGGAAACAGGTAACTATGGCGGTATAGCTCAAGTACTTGTGTATAACTGCTGGGCAACATCTTTAACCCTTGCTGCGAGTCGGTCATCATGGTTATGGCATCGATCATTCGTTCTTTGAGCGCCGCTGGAATAGCATCCGGATCTATAGCTGCATTCACCGCAAGGATCAGGTACGGGCTGTGCTGCAGGCAAATGCAACCTTGTCTACCGAACACATCATAGGCAATAGCTTCTATACTATGGACGCTGCTTGCACCCGGCTGGTTAATCCAACACTTTTCCCGCAGCAGGCATAAGCGATAATTGTGCCATAACGCAGGATTTTGTTCCTGGATTTGGAGAATCCAGGCCTCATCGTTTAACGCGCCCTGCATAAACATTCGTAATTCTTTACGATCTGTCTCTCTGGCGAGACGGGTGACATGCTGCATGTTGTGCGTAAGCGCCTGCCTTGTAAGGATTTCTTGCCATACATGTTCCAGTGAAGTTTGCAGATCCTCTCGCTTCAGAGGTTTTAACAAGTATCCCTTTGCCCCAAGTTCGATGGCTCTTTGAGCATATGTAAAATCACTATAGCCGCTAATAATGAGGTATTCCACTTCAATGCGCTCATCTTTGGTTTGTGCCATCAGCGCCAGGCCGTCCATGTCCGGCATCATAATATCAGTAATAACGATATGTATGTTATGCTGGCGCAAAAGGATTAGCGACTCAGTCCCGCTTGCGGTACAGTAAATGTGGTCCAGTTCCAGAGGAAATTGATGCAGCATCGCCTGCAGACCGTCACGGATGTGCTTTTGATCGTCCACAACCAGAATATTGATCACGTTCTACCACCCTCCAAGATTTACATTTTCCCAAGGCAAACGTATCGTTACACAGGTATAAGCACCCTGAACACTATCAATCCAAAGACCGCAATCCTCGCCATAATGAAGCTGCAGCCGCTTATTCACATTTTCCAAACCAAGTCCGTTCTTGCTGGTAACCATCGGCAAATCCGACTCTCCCCGCAGTGCCGCTTGCAATCGAATTAACATCTCCGGGTCTAGCCCCTCTCCATCATCTTGTATCTTAATGAGCAGGCGGTTATTCTCCACTGAAACGGTGATCTCAATACGCACACTACCACCTGAAGGTGCAGCGTGATGAACTGCATTTTCTACGATAGGCTGCATGCACATTTTAGGAATCGCATAGCGAAGCACCTCCTGCGGCAGATCAGCCGTCAATATAATGCTACCGCCTTCCATTAGATTGATAAATTGAATGTAGCTTTGAATATTGGCAAGTTCCTCACTTAGCGCAACCGTATCGCTTCGCCACTGCATACTGTAGCGAAGTTGCGAACCTAACGATACCAATGAATTCGCAATAGCGGGTTGCCGTTGGACCTCCGCGAGCATTCGAATAGATTCCAATGCGTTATACAAAAAATGAGAATTGATCTGCGAATGCAGTGAATGCAGCTGTGCGTTTTTGGCGATCAATTGTTTATCCACGACCTGTGTCATCAAACGTTTGACCTCATGTAACATTTTGTTGTAGCTCACAGCCACCTCATCGATCTCATCCCCTCTTTCGTTCTCATCAAGGCCGGTATCAATCATTGCATCCAGCTGCCCTTTCCGTACCTGACGCATTGAAGCCAGTACGCTGTCCAGCCGTCGAAAAATGCGCCGAGTTGTATGAGATACGAGCAGCATGATGAGCAGCAGTATACATAATGTAATCGTTACCACAAATGCATACCAACTGCGTGGCCCCTTCATCAATGCCTGATGGGAAGCGATATCAACCACATAAGTGTTCAGCGGAGCGATGTAACGGTACAGTGCGTAGTAGCTCTGATCTCCTACCTTAATCTTAACTGGACTTTCCTGTGGAAGTACATCCAACTGGCGATGAATACCGTCAAGGATTTCGTCCAGTCCTTCTCCGGATTTTCGAGAAAACTCATGCTGAGGATTATAAACATATTGGGGAGGATCGGTTTCGTTCATTAAAACAGAAAAAAAGTCTCCTTTGCTCTCTTGGAGCAGGTCGCTGAAAAACATACTGTGCGGGACGCGAATTTCCATAATGCTAGGCCGTTTTTGCTCCTGACCCTGAAGGCGAACCAGCCGGTAGTAGGATAGCGTATGTTCACCATCCTTAAAAGAAAATAAGCGGTAAGCCGCACCACCTTCATCACGAAGCTTTGCCCAGTAATCCTGCGGCCAAAATTTCTGATAATGATATATTTCAGGCCAGATTTCATATAAGTTCGGATTATCCACGTAAAAGCTGAGCTCACTGATCATCGCATTGCTTTGAATGATATTTTGCATTTGCTCAAATTGGTTTTGTTTAAATTTCACCAGTCGCAGTCCATCCACAAGCATATTGGAATGAATAAAATCCACAAATGCCTTTTGGGTGAGCGCAGTGTTGGAAGCGTTCTCAATGATGTCCATTCTGCTGCGCAATTGTTCGTTTAACCATGAAACGTGGCTGTTGCCTGCTGCCATAGCGTCCTTGTATAATTGGGTTTCCTGCATGCGAATATATAGAAAGGATACCAAAATAACAGGTATGGCAATCATCAGGCTAAACGCCAGAAACAGCTTCTGGGATATACGGGCATTGCGGTAAAGTTTCCTCAATCTAGTCAGTAGGTGTTTCATGCTGTTGTCTCACCACCTTTGTTATACCATATATGACAAGTTAGCTGATAGATAGCGAGGATGTTAGGGAATGGTTATTCAGCCATCTTGGCTTTTCTCACCTCCAGCTCGGCCTGACGGTATTCCATCACCTGGTTAAAACCATAATTCACACGGCGGGCCAGGTAATTTTCGAAAATTTTATCAAAAGCAGCTTCATCTTTGGCAGTAATCAGTTCAGGCAGAACTTCTTCCCAATTCTGAGAAATACGCGACCAGGATAAGGCTATATCGGAATCTCCTATAGGATCTATTCCCTTATAGATGCCGCTGTCCATATCCGCTTGTTTGTTCGCGAACGCCTCCATTTGCTTAACGGATGGCGCCTTTTCTGGTCTCCACTGGTTAACGAAGGCAGGGTTGCGCAGCATCCAGTAGGTGTCCATGATACCGTATTCCATTTCCAGCCGCTCCCTATCCGTGTCAAGCAATTGGATCATTTCCGCTGTCAACTGCGGTTTGCCATTCCTCATCGCCCATGTTTCGCCTTCTTTGCCCAGAAATACATCCCTTTGGCCTTCTTCGCTCGCTAAATAGGTCAAAAATCGAATGGCTCGTTCAGGGTTCTTGGTGGATTTGCTAATCATCGTAACCATCCAGCCGTCCATGTTGCCAGGGAACAGTCTGGCGGAATCACCGTGACTATTTTGCGGGCCATCCACAGCGATGTAGTACGAATTGGGATATGCGCCTGCGGCCAATACCGGATTGATCGCCGCCATGCTCGTCCACTCGCGAATCATCATAAAATAACGGGCATTACTGGTTTTTTCCTCTACCTGAGCATTCGAGTCTACCAGAAAATCCACATTAATCAGACCTCGCTCATAAGCTGTGCGAAATGTTTTCAACCAGGTGATATAGTCCGGGTCGGTCATACGGTCGTTAAATTTGCCTCCCTTTTCATGCGGAATAGCCAGCAGGTTTTGCAGGTACTCCGTCATCCCGTAAGAGACATTCCCCTGCGCAAAGAAGGGACTAATGAGCTGACCTTTGTACACAGAATACTGATCTTTTAAGAGTTGCAATGCGTTCAGAAAGCCATCCGGAGTACTCAAATCCGGTCTGCCCATAGCCTCATACAGATCTTTTCGGACCAAAAAGGTTTGGTTCGCAGCCGTCAAACCGGTGGCCTGCATCAGGCTGGGGCTGTATGAATCATTTGGAATGCCATATGTATTACCGTCCTCCTGACGATACCACTTCAATGTACCGTCCCCCGCGACCTTGAAAAAGTAAGGATCATATTGCTCCGCCAGTTCATTTAAGGCATATACCTGATCACCTTCCCACAACTTATGAATAGCACTTTCCCACGAGCCTATTGTTATCAAATCCGGCAGCTTGCCGGAGGTCATCATGAGCGCAATTTGTTCACTGGCTTCACCGGATGGCACTTCAAATGTGATGTTGACACCTGTTTTCTCTGTTACATATTTGGAGGTCAAGCTCTTACCCCACGTATGGCCATACCAGTTCGCACCTACAAACCAGTTCAAATCCACAGGCGTGGTATCAAACTTCCATGCGGGTTCATCCGGGTTCAGGTTGTATCCAACTGGCTGCTCCGTAAAATGAACAGACTGTGGAAGTGACCGTTGTTCACTTGACTCTGACCGCGTGCACGCAGCCAAGTCCAGTATCAGGATGATGGTCCAACAGATGACGATCCAGCGCTTGATGTGTCTGGGTTTCATTTTTCGTCTCCTTTCTTTATTACATTTGTGAATTAACCTCAGCATTAATCAACCCATAACCAATTTTACTATCCTTGGATCGAAATGGAAATGTCCTCCTACCTAAATAGAAGATAACTTTTTCAGGCGTCCTTGGACGTAAGCGGTTTGCACTACAAAATGGGATGAAATTTCGTTTGAAGAGGTGGAAGCTAAGATCCCGTTTGAAATCAAACAACCGTCTGTTCCTTTCCAAGTTACTCAAAAATCGGCAAGGATATTAGATACCAATGGTAAATTTGATGCAGTAGAAGTCACGTATGCAAATACCGATGAAGGACTGAACTTGATCATTATGATTACAAACTCAAAGGTTGATATGCCTCCAAACGGGAAGAAAGGTCTAAAATTAACTAACGGTTCGCAAACATGGAACCAAGGAGACGAACATGTAAGTGCCATCTATTGGAGAAACGAGGGCTTAACTTACTCTCTTATTTCAGGAAAAAACAACAATCTTGAACCGTTATACGATTACCAAACATTAATTGAAATAGCAAATACAATAAAATGATTTGAGAAGCTAAATGGTTACGGTAACGGGATACGATAGTTTAATTAATAGCTTTTTGACATAACCTTATATTTAAATAAAATAAGGGCAGCTGAGTAATCAGCTGCCCTTGTCGGATTGTCTTAGGAAGAATCTTTCCATTAGGTTATATAAGTCTCACTCGTAGGCGCCGATATTTACAGCAGCACCCTGTACTCTCGGATTACCCTCAATGTCCAGTGTTCCGATGATTGCATTGTCCGTGTTGCCTGCATCAATCGCTGGAGATGAAGATTGGAGATGGAAATCGTATCCTGAGGCATTCACAAACTTGGGATCAATGAACAAGGAATGTGCGTCATTGCCGGTTCCCGCTTTATAAGCGGAGAATCCTGTATAATCTTTATTTTTCCATGTCCAGTTAGCTCCATTACTTCCGGCAGGGGCAAAATAGAGATTATAATCCACAACGTTGCCGGAATTCTTGGTGTATTCATTGTAAATCAATACATCTGTGGAGCTGGCTACGAAAATGTTGTTCTTAATTACGTTATTTTGCGTGTCATACTGGAAGTAAAGTTGGCCGCTGCCATCTCCAAGCGTATCATTTTTGTATACGGTATTGTTAACGATCTTACAGTTTACTGTGGACCCGCGTTTGGTATCGTAGCCGCCCATCGCAATGCCGGTGAGTCGGTTGTTGTAGACTGCATTGCTTCGAACTGTAATATTGCTGGTAGATTTACCGGCATGTTCGGACGCAATCTCGATACCGATATCGTTGTTATAGCTGTAGTTCTGCTCAATAATACTGTCCTTGCCACCATCGACATAAATGCCGTCAGCTGCATTACTGTTATTCGGAAGTGACTTCCCATAAGAAGGGTTATTATTGGAAGAGATATTGTAGACCTTGTTCCCCTTCACGAGTCCGTTCCGTACCTGATCGTAAGCCGTATTCGGAGCTTTACCTTCAAAACCGATGAGATCGATGCCGATGTTGTCGTTATCGTGAATAACATTATTGGTCACCGAGAAGGTGTCCACGTTACCGTTGAGCACCAGCGATTCGCTGGAGCCGAGCACAAGATTGTACAGTTCATTACCATTAATCGTAATATCGTGAATGGATTCAGGCGCTTTTGTGCCATATACGGCGATCCCATGTGCGTCACGGCCAAGCAGATCACTGCCGGTTGGGGTGGCGGTATTTTTGATATCATGGACTTTGTTACCGGAAAGATTGATGAAGCTGCCTGATCCGTGGACATAAATACCTACGGGCATCACGTCCTTGGTAGCTGTTGTATAATTACGAATTTCAAATCCCTGAAGGGTAACGTAATTTACATCGGCCAGGTCAATCAGCCCTTCAATCCCGTTAACCGAAAGTCCAGTGCCGTCAATAATCGGAGTCTCCGTGCCATCGTTAGTGAATACAATCGGTCCCTGTGAAGCCGAGCCTGAGCGAGTGATCTTCAGCTTCTGGTTGTACACACCGCCACGAACATGCACTGTACTGCCTGCAGGAACAGCATCTGCTGCGTGCTGAAGTGTCTTCCACGGCGCGCTGCTTGTTCCCGCATTGGAGTCATTTCCGTTTGTCGCCACGTAGTAATCCGTCCCTGCTGCGGCAGCAGATGAGGACCATTCAACCCCTGAAACCAAGCCTATCCCTATCGCCATACTTAATCCCACCAGCAATGTTTTACCGAACTTCAACATTCCCTCAGCTCCCTTTGTTCCATTTGGTTGTGCACAGTATAATCAGGATTCACTGTTCATGCCCTGCTTTGCAAAAGAAGCACAGCCTCCATCGTGGGCAGGCTTCCTGTTCCGCCAATGCCAAGTGTGGATAATGCCCCGCAAGCATTGGCAAATCGCAGCAGTTCGTCGCTCCGCATCCCGAGCAAGTATCCATATATGATTCCTGCGTTGAAACAATCACCTGCTCCTGTCGTATCGACAGGGGTTAACGTGTAAGGCCCAGCCGATATTGTATGTTTGTCCAGCTCGCGCAGTGTAGCACCCTTTGACCCCTGTTTGACCGCTACAATCCCTGCCACCGCAGGAAGCATGGAGTCAAGCACATGAGCTACCCCATCATCAGGGAAAATATGCAGCAGTTCATCCTCGCTGGGAATAAACAAATCCGTCACCGTCAGCAGTGCACTTATGCCCTCGCGGTCCCATTGATTGGATACATCCCAACCGGTATCAAAAGACGTGCTGATCCCATTTGCCCGCAATCTTGTAAAGAGCTCTGGCCAATGAGGTCTCATTCCATCCTGCAAATAATAGGAACCAAAATGAAGATGTGTGGCCTGCTGCAAAAGCGACTCTGGAATATAATCCGGTTTCAACAACGGGATGCTGCCAGCGTATGTTAACAACCCTCGGTCGTCAGGTGTGGAGAGCGAGAGGGTTACCCCTGTCTTGATGCCAGACAATCGCGTTACATGCTCTGTATTCACACCCATACGCTGCAGCTCAACTATACAGAATTTGCCGAAATCGTCATCCCCCACTACGCTGACGAATCTCACATCCGCTCCCAGGCTTGCCAGCGCACAGGCCGTAATTGCTGAAGAGGAACCAAGTACGATCTCGAAGCCATCGACCATTTTCTCCCGATTCCATTCCGGCATCACATCTATTCCGGATACAATGACGTCTACATTTAGCTCGCCAGCGATAACAACAACGGGACTTGTTTGCTGTCTTTGCATCATTTCAACACCGGAACAAATCCCTGTTCCGCCTCATACAGTTCATCGAACATGCTTCCGATCTCCTCCAGGGAGCATACGGCAGCAGTTAGCGGGTCCAGCATCAGTGCACGGCGTGCCATTTCCCAGTCACTCCTCCGTACTGCTTCCACAGCCAGGTCAAAAAAAGCCATGTTCGAGCGGCATAATGCGGCCAAATGCTCGGGGAGTCTTCCAAAGCGGCAAGGCTGAACGCCTTTCCCATCAACGAGGCAGGCCACTTCCACCACACCGTCAGCCTGCAGATTTTCAATCAAGCCCCGATTAGGAACGTTACCATAAATGACTTTCGGCTCATTCTTCGTTACTGCTTCGATAATAATGGCTGCATATTCATTGCTTGATTTGAGTTCAATCGGTTCCTTTCCCTCAAGCTGTGAAACGATCTGCTCATCATTCTCTCTCCGCCAGATCGGCCAGTTGTCAGCATAGAATCCCGTGGCTCCGTTATAACCTGTGCTGCAGTGCTGGTCGATAAGCGATTGGCGTTTGCGGTAATACGGGATATATTCCGAGAAATGGCCGCTCGATTCCGAGACGAAGGCACCGAGGTACTTCATGGCATCAAAGCGGACGGGGTCCTGCCGAAGCAGTTCGGGATTTTGGATTTTCTCCAATAGAACAGGATACAGATCCCTCCCCGAGTGCGACAGCTCCACGAACCAGGACATGTGGTTAATACCTCCGGCCTTCCATGACATTTCTTCATATGGAACTCCGGCATATTCGGCCAGTTGTGCCGACGTGTTCTGGATGGAGTGGCATAGTCCCACCACCGGAATATCCGTAATGCGGGAAGTCAGGAGTGTAACCGCCGACATCGGATTGGTATAGTTCAGAATGATGCAGTCTGGGCAGAGCGCTTCAATGTCCCGCACGATCTCCATCCAGCTGGGAAGGGTGCGGAGTGTCTTGAACAGTCCTCCGGGTCCCAGCGTATCGCCAATGCACTGCTTTACCCCGTATTTTAGCGGAATTTCATATTCATAACGAACCGTCTCCAGCCCGCCTACTTCAATTTGGTTAATCACGAATTGTGAACCGCCGATGACCTCTCTACGATCAGTAGAGGCAATCACTTCCCAGGTCTTCCTTGTCCGTTCCACGATCTGAAGTACCAGCCTGCGTGCCAACTCAAGCCGCCGCTCGTCAATATCAACCAGGGCAATCGTGCCACCCTCCAAGCCTTCAATCAGCAGGATATCCATAGCAATCTCGCGCGTAAATGCACTGCCTGCTCCGATAATTGAGATTTTAGTCATAACTCTTCTCCTCACCCGTTATTTCATGCCCGTCATAGCTAGGCCTTTAATAAATTGCTTCTGGAAGATCAGGAACATTATAATAACCGGTATTGTAATCAGTACCGCAGCGGACATGACGACGTTGTAATTGACCTGGTGCGTTCCGTTAAAGTAGACCAATGCCAGCGGAACAGTCATTTTGCTCTCATCATTTAATACAATCAGTGGCCACAGGTAGTTATTCCATGAGTTCATAAACGTGAATATCCCCAAAGCTGACAGCATCGGCATAATAAGCGGCATTACGATGCGAAGCATCAGCCTGAATTCACCAGAACCGTCCATCCTTGCTGCCTCCAGCAGCTCCTGTGGAATCTCTTCTATGAATTGTTTCGCCAGAAATACACCGTAGGAGCTGACCAGATTGGGCAAAATGATCGCCAGCAAATGGTTGACCAGTCCAAGCTCAGCGGTGATCAGATACGTTGGAATCATAATAACCTGAAAGGGAATCATCATGGTTGCCAGGATCAGAATGAACAGCAGTTTCTTGCCTTTGAACTGATGCTTGGCAAATACATATCCGGCCAGAGCACTGGTAAACAAGGTAATCACCGTTATAATGACGGAAGTCACCAGGCTGTTCAGCAGCCACGTGACAAAAGGCGCCTCGCTAAAAACCGTTCGGTATCCGTCCAGGCTCGGCTTACTTGGAAAAAAACCGCCGGAACCCGAGACGATATCCATGTTACTTTTCAGCGATGACAGCACCATCCAGACATAAGGCAAAAGCATAACACAAGCTATAACGGCAAGAACTGCGATAGTAAACCCTTCCCACAGGCCGAATTTACGCGGCATGAGCTTCTTCTCCCCTCTACTCTCAATATTCCCATTGCGTGCGCCCCCCTCGGAGTTGCAGCAGCGTCACAAGCAGGATGATCATTAGAAACACGGTTGCCATAGCAGATGCGTACCCCATGTTGGAGCTGGAGAATGCCTGTTCATAAATTTGCAATGACAACACTCTTGTTTCGTTGAAGGGTCCGCCCTTGGTCATAATCTGGAATTGCGGGAAGGCTTGAAAATAGGAAACGACTGTCGTGATGGAAACAAAAAGCAGCGTTCTGCGCAGCAAAGGCAGTGTGATGTGAAGAAAGACATGCCAGCGGCCAGCCCCTTCCAATATCGCTGCTTCATAGTACATATCCGGGATGGAGTCCAGTCCGGCAATAAAAAGAACGATATTATAACCAATATCAGCCCACAATGTCATCATAATGACGGAATAAAGCGCATAATGCGGATCACTTAGCCACTGGATTGGAGCCATATTCAGCTTGGCGAGCACCATGTTGAACAGGCCGTCATTGTAATTGAACATCGTATTCCATACGATAGCCGTACCCGCCAGCGGAGCGATCGTGGGAAGAAAGAATACGGTCCGAAAACCATTTTTAAGCCACGGAATACGTACTCGCTGAATCGCTGAAGCAATCAACAGCGTAATGACAATGTTGATCAATACAGCAATAAATACAAATTTGAAGGTTACCCACAGTGACTTCAGAAAGATGGAGTCCTGGAACATACGAATGTAGTTCTCCGCTCCCACGAATATGGCGTTTGAGCTGAGCGGATCATACTTGAATGCGGATAAGCCCAGGCTCCATGCGATGGGAAGGAAAGCAAACACCCCGAACAGAAGCAAGATCGGTACGAGTGAGATGATGATGAACCTTCGTTTTGCCCTGTAAGCTGTTGACTTTACCGCTGGGTTAACCTTGTCCGCCTTGTTGGTAGATATAGCAGTACTCATACCCCAGCACCCCTATCACTTATGTTGATCCTGATTATCATTGATTGTCTGTTCGGTGTTCGCTAACCCGTCCTGGACATTCTGCTGCCCACTGGCCATCAGTTGGAAATTGTCGTTAACCTGCTTGAAAAAGAAATCCCGGTCTGCTATAGGGCCGATCCATTGACCTAACCCCAATATGTCCAGCGAGGGCTTTAGATGAGGATTGTTCTTCAGAAATTCCGGGTTTTCGGCAATTTCTTTTTTGGCTGGAACGGTAGAGGTATCCGTATTCCATGTCGAGAGGTTGTCCTTCTCCGAGATGAATTGGATGAAATCAAGCGCAGCCTCCTGCTGTTTGCTTTTCTTGGACACCGCAAGCCCCCAACCGGATTCGGCAGCAAAAACGGGTGGATTTTCCGTAAAGGAAGGCACGGAAACGTATTCAAAATCATCAACCTTATAGTTGTTCTGTCCCGCAGCAATCGTCCAAGGACCGCGATAGGTCATTGCAGATTTCCCCTGAAAAAAATAGTCAGAGGTATCCAGCTCACTGCCAAACGTGGTTAAATCCGCAACTTTGTCATCGGCTACGAGCGAGACCAAAGTGGACATCGCTTTCTTAGCCTCAGGCGAGTGAAAATTAACATGTCCGTCTTCTCCCATAAAACTTGCGCCTTGCTGTAAAATAAGGGACAAGAAAGTAAACGTAATATTGTCTGCCGATACAAAATCGAAGCCTTTGACTTTGATGACATTGTTCTCGCGAACAGTCATTTTTTTGGCGTAATCCACAAGCTCTGACCAGTTGGACGGTGCGTGATCAAGGCCTTGGTCTTTGAGCATTTGCGGGTGAATCAGCATGCCGCCGTTCTCAATGTTGTATTCAAGTGGCAGACCGTATAGCTTGTTATCTCGCAAATATCCCCCCAAAGGGGCATCATAGTACGCTTTTTTTACATTTTCACTATCAGGGATTTCGACAAGCAGATCGTTCTTGGAATATTCGGGCACCCAGGTGCCGAAAAATTCGGCAATATCGGGCGGTTTCTTCGCGGAGAATGAGGCTTTCAGCTTCTGGCTGTATACATCATATGGAAAGGTCTGATACTCGATCGTTATATCGGGGTGTAAGGTCTGGTATTTGGATATTAACTTCTTGTATGCGCCCACAATGGCGTCTTCCTGGTGACTCCAAAAAACCAGTCTCACTTTGCCTTGCGGATCTGCGGATGGTTCCCCGCCGGAAGAGGGTAAGCTGGAACAGCCCGCTTCAGCGAATACAACACAAACCATCGCAAGGATCAGCATAAACTTGGAAAAATGCATCCGCATATCCTCCCTTGTCCTGCAAATTAGCCAGCATATGAAGGGAAGGGCGTTTGAGCATTAAACATATTTATATAGAAGCAATATAGTCTGTAGTTGTATGTATCGCAATCTGATGCTCCCGGCACGCCTGCTCAAACCATCCCTCCGGCTGTTTATTCGTAATCACTCCTGTCACCTGAGTTAAGGGAGCAATCGTAAACAAAGCACTTTTCTCAATCTTGCTTTGATCGAATACAGCATAAACCTCGCTGGAACGTTCCATTGTTAATTGGGCAATACGAGCTTCAAGCTCGGAATGCATCGTAAAGCCGAAATTCTGCGTTACTCCGTCCACCCCGAGAAACATTTTAGTAATGTTAATTTTGTCGATTACGCTTTCCGCCAGCGGACCGCACAACTCGTAGCTTTTAGACCGCATAACGCCGCCAATCACGACGACCTGAATATCTTCGGCATCAGCCAATTCATAAGCAATATTGACCGCGTTGGTGACAATCGTAATATTACGGTGCTTTTTGAGTGCTTTGGCAATAAAGAACGTCGTTGTACCTCCCGTCAGACAGATAATGTCTCCCTCTTTAACAAGGGCTGCCGCCGTGGCCGCAATCCGTTCCTTATCCATCCGTCGGAAATCGCGTTTTGCTGCAAAAGGCAGCTCCGATACCGCCGACGTCAGGCCTCCTTCATATATGGCTCCCCCATTTGTTCGAATAATCTCGCCCGCTTTTTCAAGTGCGTCCAAATCCCGTCTTGCGGTTGCTTCCGAGCAGCCAACCGTCTGGACAATCTCTTGCAGCGATATTTTTCCATGCGATTTAATCAGTTCCAATGTTTGTGCTCTGCGCAGTTCACCCTTTGAATATTGCATAAGTCTCTCCTTTAATATGTCTGGGCCTGCATGATATCCGTTAACTTCAGCCCGTGCTAGCTCTATTGTGTAGGATGAAAGGATGGATTGCAATATGCCGACGTGAACTGCAGCCCATTAGAAAAGCATCTTCCTGGCGGTTATTCATGAGGGATATGATGCTGATTTTCTTAACCTGCTGCCTTCATAAAGGTATAATCTGCACCTGATGTTCGTACTGTTCAAAAAGAACGTAGTCGATGTTCCCTGCTTTAGAAGACATTGCATTCGCAGCAGCTGCCGCGACAGCCGTACGCAGTCTGGACTCGGTCGAATCGCCGCGCTCTCCCGCATATGCCATGCCGGCAACAAAGGCATCCCCGCAACCTACCGTGTTTACGGGCTGGATCGATGGCGGCTTCACCATATATGCTGCTCCGTTCAGAACAGCCAGAACCCCGTTACTGCCGAGTGTTATGCACACCTCATCAATTCCTTGATCCAACAGCATGTACGCTGCACGGCTCCATTCGCTTACATCTCTCGGCTTCTTCCCCAACCATTCGGCCAGCTCCTGTTCATTCGGCTTCACGAAATGGGGCGATGCACTCAGCCCAACGCTGAAAGCAGTTCCGCCTGTATCGAGAAAGGCTCGCGCACCTGCTGAACGGACCAAGCGAATCAGTTCTGCGTACATGGTGCTTGGTGCACCTGGGGGTAAACTTCCAGACATAACAACTGCACTGGACTGGGTGGCAAGCTCCTGTACTTGTTTCTTGATGGCTTCAACTTCGGCTTCTGACATGGTTGGACCCTGCCCAAGCAGCTCGGTAGAGCTGCCACTGGAATCGTCCACAATGTTAAGGCAGACTCGCGAGTCTCCCGGTGATTGGATAAACGAAGTGCGTATCCCCCGTTCCGTCAGACTGCGCTCAATAAATACGCCGTTATCACCGGCAATAATGCCTGTGGCCGTGACTTGACCACCGAGCTGCCGGATCACCTTGGCTACATTATTGCCTTTGCCGCCCGGCTCGTTAACCTGCCTTGTCACCCGATGCACTTGGCCTACGCCAAACTTGTCAACGTACAACGTCCGGTCAATTGCCGCATGCAGCGTGACTGTGGTAATCATCGCATGACGCCAGCTTTGCCAGTGCTTCCGCATAACCGTATTTTCTCCATGGCAAGACGTTTAACTGCTTCCTTTGCAGGAGCCATGTATTTGCGTGGGTCATTCTCTTCCGGATGAATTAAAAACACATCCTTGATGGCTTCGGAAAAAGCAATACGCAGCTCTGTGGCTATGTTTACCTTGGACATCCCCAGTGCAACCGCCCGATGAATCTGTTCAGCTGGAATGCCCGAACCACCGTGCAGCACCAAAGGAACCGATACTCGATTCGCAATGGTTTCAATTCGTTCAAAATCTATGTTCGGCTGTCCCTTATAAATACCGTGTGCGGTACCGATTGCTGGAGCGAGGGTAGTTACGCGTGTACGTTCAACAAACTGCACGCAATCTTCTGGATCTGCTAGGGAAGCATGCTGTTCCTCGACGACAATATCGTCCTCAACGCCGCCGACCTTGCCAAGCTCCGCCTCCACGTTCACGCCAGATGCCTGGGCAACCTCCATTACTTTACGGGTTAGGTCCACGTTTTCTTCAAAAGGGTACATCGAAGCATCGATCATAACGGAGGTATAACCTGCTCGTATGCATCGGATAATTGTCGGAAAATCAGTGCAGTGATCCAAATGAAGTGCGATGGGGATATCCGTCAAGTCCGCTGCGGTTTTAGCCGCATGGGCAATGTAATCCGGACCCAGGTGGTTGACTGTGCCCACCGTGGTTTGAACAATCAGCGGTGATTCGGTTTCTACAGCCGCTTCAACGACAGCCTGAAGCATCTCCAGGGTATGAACGTTAAATGCAGCGATGGCGTATTGGTCCCTGCGAGCTGTTTGCAGCATTTCAGTGGACGAGATCAATGGCATATCCATTCCCCCTTACAAAGGTTTCGTCGCTCCCTGTTTCTAAGATTCAACTGGCATCCCTATCAGGTTATATCGCGACGATTTGAACGATGCTGCACCTCCCTTCACGGGTCAGATGAAATTGGAAAACATTTAATAATTTCTAGCTTGTGATCATAATAATCTTTTTATTTGATTAAATCAATCATTATTTTGGAAAACTATTGCAATTTATACGGATATAACGGCATAATTATGATTATCATAATCATTTTACTATATATTTGATCGAAAAGATCACAAACTGAAGTTATCCATCAATATCATTCCCGGGAGGTAATTTAATGAGTTTGACGTATCGTGAAGTAAAAGAACAATATAAGGCCTTGCAGCAGACTTACAACTATTTACTGGCCAAGCGCACGGAATTTACAGCCTTTGTCCAGGCTCAAGCAATAACCTCTGTAACCTTTGTTGGGGCCGGGTCCAGTTACTGCTTAAGCGAAGCGGCCGCTTTTTCTTTCCGTTTGCGTGCTGGCCTGCCTGCGATGTCACTTGCCGCTGGTGATCTCATGCTCCATGCAGAGCGCTATCGTCCCATGCTGGAAGGCAGCTTGATCATAGCGCCGTCACGATCGGGCAGCACCAGTGAGGTCGTTGAAGCAATGCGTTTACTCCAGTCCGATCAACCTATTCCTTTATTAACGATTTCTTGTGTAATGGACTCGCCGTTATCCAAAAGCGCCGATTTCCCGCTGGAACTGCCCTGGGCTTTTGACCATAGCGTTTGCCAGACCCGCACAGTAACCAATCTCTATGCAGCCAATCTCCTTCTTGCCGCTTTTCTGGCTGGTGATGAGGAACTGATTATCGATATGCAGGAAGCGATTCATCAAGGTGAAGCCTACATGACACGTGTAGAGGACAGCATTCGCCGCGTCTCCGACTTCAATTGGACGAACGCAGTCCTGCTTGCAGACGGTGAACTGCAAGGGATGGCAGCCGAGGGCGCCATCGCTCTGACCGAAATTGCCAAGACGCAAGCCCACGCATACCACCTTCTTGACGTGCGGCACGGGCCGATGGTCACCGTGGGTTCGGATACGTTAGTGATCGCCGCCTTATCGGACAGCGGTATGGAGCATCAGCGCAATCTGTTGAGGGATATCAAGGAGCGTGGAGCGACCATTATTACGTTTGCCGATCGGGCGACGGGCACTCCGCATGAATTCATCGACCTTGAGATCATAACAAGTCATCCACTTCATACAGCAGTGCGGGGCATCCCTTTCATTTTCATCTCGCAAATCGCCGCTTTGGCCAGTGCCGAACGACAAGGTATTAATCCGGATCAACCCGATGGGCTGGTAGCCTGGGTCAAGCTGTAAGCAAAATCGGTCAGGTTCTTTCTGGTACGGTGAACGGTTCAAAGCGGGAGAATTTTTACTTCTGAGGAAAATTCAGGACTTCTATTCGAACAGAATGGAAGTCTTTTCGATTGATTCTATACACGACAGAATTTGATCAAACATTGTGTACCTAAAAATGATTTTGTTATATCAGTGTCAGGAACGTTGAATGAAGCATTTAAACTTGAGCATTACAAACAAAAAGCTTAGGTTTCTGGAGCAGAAGCCTAAGCTTTTCGTGATACCTACTTATTTTTTTCGCAGCTTGTTATAGTGCCTTATGGTTAAACCCAAATAAAAGATCCCCCTTGTTTCCGGGACCGAGGGTCGCCTCTAGCAATGTATATTTCAGCTAACTCTTCTTTTAAACGTCACTTATTTTTACTGAGTTGTTCCGCCAAACCGATTAGATGTCCTTCATTTCCACGAATGTAGCAGAGCCGATACGAGTTCTCGTACTGAACCACTTCGCCAACGAGCTGAGCGCCATGCTTCGCGAGTCTGGATACCAATTCGTCAATGTCTTCAACGGTGAACATGACGCGTAGATAACCGAGGGCATTGACAGGAGCGGTTCGATGATCAGATATAGTAGATGGGGTGAGAAATCGTGAAAGTTCAAGTCGGCTGTGGCCATCGGGGGTAACCATCATAGCAATCTCTACACACTGTGAACCCAGCCCGGTTACGCGACCAGCCCATTCACCCTCGACAGTAGCTCGCCCTTCGAGCTTCAAGCCAATCTCCTCGAAGAAAGAGATCGAGTCATCAAGGGATTCTACAACGATGCCAATATTGTCCATTCTTAATAATTTGTTTTCTGCCATAGTTTTATCTCCTTATGTGTACAAATTTATTACCTAATCATCTAACACCTTCGGTGCTTTAGTTTTTCAAACTTTCCATAAAATACTGGAGTGCGTTGGACACCCACTTCTTTGGGTGTAGAACGAGTTGAATTTCGAGTTGCAGGTCTTCATGTTCAAGAGGCAAGGCCCTTAATTCCCCTCGCTCAATTTCCTCCATTACAGCCATTTGCGGCAGAATAGAAATGCCTTCTCCTGCCTTAATACTTCTTTTGATCGCTTCCGGATTACCAAGTTCCAACCCGATTCGATAGGGGATTGAATTTGCCCGAAGCACTCTTTCCAGCAGCTGTCTGTAATTGCAAGTATCTTCAGGCATGATCCACTCCATATCCATTAGATCATTCAACTCAACCTGCTCTTTGTCGATAAGCGGATGTTGCGGATGGACAATCAGCAATAGCGGTTCCTTGCGAATGGTGATCCATTGCAAAGCTGGATCGCTCGAATCGTCTGCGAGAATAAGCCCAATGTCGGCTTCGCCCTCCCTAACCTGGTGCAAAATTAACCCCTCACGATTCGTATGCAGTCGTATGTTGAGATCCGGGTATTCCTTACGTGTGTCTTGCATATATGGAGGTAAAAAGTAAGAAGCGATAGAATCCATCGTACCAATCGTCAAGGAGCCTCCACCCTGCTTCGCCATTTTTTCCTTGGATTGTTCGTACAGTTCCAACATCTGTCCGGCGAGCTTGAACAGCTCTTCCCCGGCCGAAGTCAGACGAATTTTGTTATTGCTATAGCGTTCAAACAGTTTGACTTCATATGCTTTTTCCAGCTTCTGAATTTGCGTAGTAACGCTGGATTGTGCATAACCCAGCACCTCTGCTGCTCTGGTGAAGCTTTCGCGAATTGCGACTTCTCTGAACGTTTGAAGATAGATTAGATCCAGCTTGCTCACCTCATCGAAAATATTGATGACAACTATCATTTGTTATAGATAACTGTGATGTTGGTTCCTATGATACATTAGTTTCAATATAACGTGAAGGGGTAGCAGATAATGATGAACGAACAACAAATTCATGGGATTTATATACCTGTAATTGCACCTTTTACAAATGACAACAAGCTGGATATTGATTCGTATCGAAAGTATATTACCCACCTTGCCAACCATGACATTCAGGGATTGGTCGTGAACGGCACGACAGGAGAATCTCCTACCGTCTCATGGGATGAAGTCAAGCAAATGGTTCAGGCAACGAAGGAGATTCTGACCAGCTTGAACAAAACGGTTCCCGTCGTCGTGGGGACAGGAACAAATGATACCTATTCCACCATTCAACGGACCGAAATGGCTGCGGAATTAGGGGCTGATGCGGCTCTGGTGGTCACTCCCTATTACAACAGACCAACGCAAGAAGGAATTCTAGCGCATTTTTCCAGTGTTTCCCGCACAGGATTGCCGATCCTGGTGTATGAGATCCCGGCTCGAACCGGCAGTCGGATGACATTGGATACGGTACGAAAAGTTATGGATCTGGATGGGGTTATTGGGCTAAAGGATAGTTCTGGCGGTTTGGATCTGTTGTTGGCTCTATCTCAATATGAGATGAAACCTGTGCTTTGCGGCGAGGATGCTTATTTCCATGCCATGCTCTGCCAAGGTGCTGCAGGAGGCATGATGGCTTCTGCGAGTATACACACCCAACGGTTCGTTGAGGTATATCAACGCTTTGCTTCGGGTGATATCCTTGGGTCAAGAGACAGCTTTAAGCAATTGGAACCGCTAATCGATCACGTTTTTACAGAACCTGCTCCAGCTTTGATCAAATGGTGGCTCGCTCAGCAACAACTTATTTCAACTGCTCAACTGCGACTGCCGCTAACTGCTGCAACGGAAAATGGAAAACAAAAGTTGACAGATACACTTATGAATATGGTTGTACATTCTTAAACAAACATATATTGACTAGAGCCGTATTGAAAAATACGGCTCTTTGGGTTTGATTCATTTATTTGATTCATTTGTTTGATTCATTTATTTGATTCATTTGTTTTTTTATTTGAATCATTACATGGTTCTAGGAATTTGGTAGCTGATGATTATTATTTTATTGGTTCAAAATAGGTATTTCTTCAAGTAGATTCTTTAAGTTTATTGCGTCCCATGGCATATGCTCGGTTATACCCAGCCCAACGACATCTGCTTGCTCGGACAACTCTTTTATCAAATGAAGAAGCTGCGGAAAACGCATGGTACCAGCAGGAGAAAAAATGTAAGGCTCCTCAGGATTGGCGAATAATAATGAACGAAATGCTCTGGGATCAAGCACGTCCAGATCAAGGTGGATCGCCAGTTGTTTAATGCCGCTTTCCTTAATCCACTCTTGTATAGACTCAGTGCTGTACGCAAGTTCTTCGGTTCCTGCTGTTCTGATGCCCAACCTTTGAATCATTTCTGTATCCGATTCTGCCGTAGTGATCCCTAATCTTTGAAATGCTTCTGAAATTACTTTGCTTTCTTGTTCCGTAGGCGTTGCTAACCCCGCGATAAATACATTTTCAGGTTTTAGAGGAATTTTTACATGTTTTGCAAACTCCTCATCTCCTTCTCCCAATAGATTACCAAGGGGTAATGAATGGGCGTTATCATAACCCGCGTAACCAACCAGATCACTGTGCGCATCAATCCAAATCAAGCCTAATTCTCCATTATACCGTTCGTTCAAATAGGCAAATGGGGCTTGTTCGACCAAGCAGTCTCCACCAAACATGACGATACGGTCAGGCTTGTGTGCTTGAATGATCTGCTGGGCTGCTTCCAATTGCTCCATTAACTGTTTTCTACCATTTACACCATTTTCGTTCTCCAGTGGAGTTCCCTCATATGCTTGTACAGGAACTTGAATCAACGGTTGATCATTATCCGGAGCAAGCCAGGCAAGCAGTTCCGCTCCAAAAGAGTAGTTGGGATTATTTCCTCCTTGCCATTGCGGCATTAACAGGCGTATTGTTTTTTGATTCATGTTCTCTCTCCTTTACTTCAAAGTAAGGTTAGTATAAACTGAACGCAAATCAAAAAGTAGTACGCACTATTATGATAGGTACTACCTGAAAGGATAGCACTAATATGAGTATGGCTGAATTTCAAGGTAAGGTAAAACATATTCAAGACACCCCTTTTGGCTACACACTGTCTGTTATTGGCGGCAAATGGAAGATGGTCATTATTTATCTTTTGGCTGAAAACCAACCGGTACGCTTTAATGAACTGAAAAGACAGATTGGAGCGATTACGTTCAAAACATTGAGTTCACAACTAAAAGAATTGGAAGCAGATGGTATGGTCGAACGGAAAGAGTATCCTCAAGTCCCTCCTAAAGTGGAATACAGTCTGACACTTAAGGCGGAAACGTTATTGCCCGTTCTGGAAGACTTATGTGAGTGGGGAGTAAAAAATCAAAGTGAAAGAGATGTGTTGGAGGATGATTAACTTTAGAAATAAGACCTATCGCTGCACCTCGGAAATTGTTATGGGCTTACTTAGCGGAAAATGGAAAATTTCTATACTCAATCACTTAACCAAAGGTCCCCTTCGGTTTAATGAGCTGCAGCGACTTCTTCCTGACGCTACCCAACGCATGATCACGATGCAGCTCAGAATGCTTGAAACCGATGGTTTGATTATTCGCAAGGTCTACCCGGTTGCACCACCAAAAGTAGAATATTATTTGTCCGATCTGGGCGAGGAACTGGCCCCCATGCTTCAGATGTTGTGCAAGTTTGGCACAACCTATATCGAGAAATTTCCCGACGAAGTATTCTGCGACAATGATGACTCTCCCCGTGAGATCGTTAACGCAAATTAAAATTGTCGTGATTGGACGGCAGCAGCTCTATTTGAATACGCTGCCGCCGTCCGATCATCTATCATAAGTGTTTAAAGAATTACAACACCATGAATTGTGTTCCATATCCTTTCCCGGAAACAAAAGCTGCTTCCAGCTCCTCTTCATCACCTTTTTCCAACAACACCACATTTTCAGGATACAACTTGCCTAACAAAGCCCATTGCACAAGTTCATTTCTGCCCGTCGGAATGAAATGGATTCCCTCATCCGTATTTGTCACCAATCCAGAATGCGACAGTATGTCCTCTACCCGATGAAAACTGGTTGATGTTCGCTTCATCATAGCACTCATGGAATTAATGTTCCCATCTGGCCGATATGAAAATCGATGGCCTCTAAAGAGTTGGCCGAGATCTACTGTAAATAAGCAACCTCCCCTCTCCAGACTGAAACGAATGGTTGTTCGGTCTGAATCTGTATTCGGCAGCAACCGTGCGATGGATGGAAGATCACTGTGCTCTTCAGAAATGTGAAGTAGGTCCTTGCTACCCGGAATACCCGTTCCTGCTTCGTTGCGGGGTGCCGCATAATAATCGTCATACTCGTATTCGAATGAGATGGACACTATATCTTGTGTATCTTCTGCCTGAATGGTTTGTACCGGATGCCACTTCAGAAGATAACGCGCAGCCTTACCAGCCGACTCCCCCAAGCCAGCTGGAAATACGGTCCCCAAAGGATATTGAAAGCCATAACCAGCAGAGGTCAAACCCGAGCTAAGCACACTCTGTGCATACTGAATAATCGCCTTGTGAGTTAATTCCTTCCCGAGCAATTGAGTTAAAAAGACCTTACGGGCAGGCTCCACAAAACGTAGTCCTTTATATTGCGTATGTTCCTTGACTTCAAACGGTACTTGTTCCCAATTGGCAAAGGGAAGTAATGCATCCCGCAGCAGTACAAATTGGTGCAGGTATTCATTATATAGCTGCATAACTCTTGGTCCCCCAATGGGTCCCCAAACCTGAGCAATAGCTTCCGGGATCAGGGTATGACCATAGCAATGACTTCTAAACTCCAGCTCTCCCAGGACTTCCCGTCCATATTGTGCGAGAGCTCTTTTTTCGGAATTAATCTCTCGTGCCCACAGAACCAATTGTTCACCAATGCGTGCCGCTTGTGCCGTAATTTCAACACCCGGCTTATCCTTTAAAGCCAAAGGCCCAAGTGGTAGCGATGACCCATCACCGGAGATCGCCAAATTAGCCTCAAGGCTATCCAACAACACCGAAGGATCGCCGTTTATCGGTTCGCCAAGCTGAACAAGTATGGCCTCAAGCAGTTTATCCAGCTCTATGACGACCTCTTTTGCTCTATATATGCCTTCTGGCAATTTCCAATCCAGTGCTGAATTTTCGCCTGGTCTAATCGAGTCTTGTGGATGCGTGCCAATGAGAGACTCTACATCTATTGTGTTTCCCCATGCGATACGTTTTTCTTTCAAATGAAATTGATATTCTGGCATTTTCTTCACCCCATCAGTGATTATATATTGAACGACAGTTCAGCTTGCCGTTTGATTGTTAGATTATCAGGTTCTCTGATCGTTGAGTAGTACGCACTTTTTTGTATGATCCGATCATTTTTGTATCGTAGGATACTTTTTGATCCTGCATAATAGAGGTTCGGATTGTACGACAATGCATATTAGTAAAGCCGGTGATTCATGATCAACCACTGCTTTAAAAAGAATTACAAGTATCTCAAAAAGAGATGCCCCGGCTAATCTAGATTAGCGTGGTGCATCTCTTTATGTTCAACGAATTACTTTGCAGCATATGGGCCTGCTTAAATGGTTCGGGCACTTACGACGTTTCGGCTATTCTCCGCGAACAACACGAAAACCCTGATCGGGACCATAACCATTTGCATCGAATTTTCCTCGAAAAGCGATTTCGTTATTGTTAACACCGCCGATCCAGCCCCCGCCCTTCACCACCCGAAAGGAAGCAGTTTGGTTCTCAGAGTCGCTGTACCAGTCCCAGCACCATTCTCTTACATTGCCAGACATATCATAGATTCCAAGCTCGTTGGGTTTCTGGGTACCTATCGTTTTTGTTTTATTTTTGTTGCTCTCTATGGCAGGCCAGTTCCAATCTCCGCTTAAGATTTTGTCTCCGGCGTTCTTCCAATACCATGCGACTTCGTCGGCATTATTACTCCCACTGTATGTGTAATTCTTGCTCTCCTGACCTCCGCTTGCGGCATATTCCCATTCCGCTTCTGTAGGCAGTCGGTAACCGTTAGTTCCCTCATTAATCGTTACTGTCCATTTCAAATTATCGTTATCATTCTTATTATTCAGGTCCTTGGTATTTTTATCTATATTGTAATGCGGCTTCAAGCCTTCTTGAATACTTCTTTGATTGCAGTACTCTACCACGTCATACCAACTCACCATCTCCACTGGCAGCTGGTCTCCTTGGAATCCGGAGGGGTTGTTCCCCATGACATCTTCCCATTCTTTTTGAGTTACCTCATATTTACCAATATAAAAATTCGACAGGGTCACACCTCTCCCGGCGAAATTGGATTTGCTGTTCTTAAACGTCCCGCCTTCCACGAATACAAGGTTATCCTTTGGTTCGGGTTTATCCTGCGAGCACGCGCTGATCACTATCATTGTTGCTATTAAAAATAACATTAATAGCTTTCTCATTGAACGATCTCCTTTAAGCTAATGGGAAAATAATATGAATGATTTTTTCCATTCGCATCCGGCAACGTCGAAAGCCGTTTATCTGACGAGAAACGGCCTTAACGCATCCGGATTGATGATGTATTACATCCTGTTTGACATCATAAAAAGTGCTTAACTTGGATGGATTACCACACCGTCACGTTTGAACTTCCGCTGCTTTGATATCCTTCTGTCGCTAATACCTGATAAGACCAGCTGCTGCCCAGATTCATTCCTTTGCTTGCCCAGGCGTTCACATGGTTGCTGAATGTGATTGCAGAGTTGACACCTGTCGGTCTCTTCGACTGCCTTACACTCCAGTACTGGGCAAAGGTTTGTGTGCCATCAATGGAAGGTGCATTGTACCGCATCGTCGTATAAATATCATACGTGCCACCATCACTGTTCACAGTACCTTTATAACTTCCCGTTGGTCGATACGTACCCCAGCTGTCCACAACGTAATATTCGATAAGTGAATTTCTCGTCCATCCGTAGAGGGTCAAATACCCATTGCCAGATGGTGCAAACACGCCTGCATTATAGTTAACTGTCCGGTTTGGAGATCCGACATTCCACCCTTTACCCACCACAAAATTCCCTGTATTTTGCCATGTCACACTGTAATTACCGCCTGATCCATTAACAGCATTAACTGTACCGCCGCCATCGGTCCAATTTTGCCAATAATCTGTCGCCGCACTTGAAGTTGCCGCAAATACCCCAAAACTCATGGAAGCTGCCAGAACGACCGTCAACATTTTTTTACCAAATTTGAACATACTCTACCTCCTGATATGATTGTATTTTCACTAAAAAACTACGATTAGTTTGATTCTCTGTGATGTGTATCAGTTTGCCATTTGATCTTTTTTACTTTTACCTCCTTTCTGACTAAATTATAGAATGATAGCGGTTACATAAAAACCTGGCAAACTAAAGATTAATCTCTAATATGTTTAGATTATGTCTGCTCCCCTTCTAAAAATCGACTTGTACCTACAAGAAAAAAATATGCAAAAAGCCGCCCAGAAGGGCGGCTTAGAAATAAATGCTATGCTTAGAAATTTCTAATCCTCTCAACTTCTACTGCGTCATCTGTACCCTCAACCCACATATAATAGCGTGTTTTATCTTTATATATACGTACTTTCGGATACAATGATTGTAGGCTAAAAAAATTCGGCTCTACTTGCATCCATATTTCACCATTTAAGAGTTGATAACTATTCCTTATACTGTATCCATCAAAGTATTCCATCTCAGTATCAACAAAATCAGTCACATTGTTTTGGAGATAATCTAAATAAGTGCTAAGAGGATCCAATCTATTTATTTCTTCATTTAACTGTGAGAATGGAACCTTTATGTCTATAAATCCCTCTGACAATTCTGCAACTTGAGAGGGATAAAATCGAATAACTATACCATTATCGTAGTAATAAAATGGTGTGGAAGAGCTTATGGGAATATCATATATGCTCTTTTCATAAATTTTAATTCCCTTATTATACTTGAGCTGAAGGTTATGAGATAAAATAGACACAAGATTGGCCTTTTTTTGATCAGAATCTACTACATCGTATAATGTAATTCGGTCACCTGTTGCAAGATCAAAATTATAAATAATGGATACATATGTTCCTATATTGTCATCGCTGTAATTGAGTCCATCTGTGTAAGCTACAGATAATATTTTATTATTATTGTAAGTTGTTTTCACGCTCGTTTTGTTCCAAGCTGCGCTATTATTCTGTTGGAGAGCCTTGTTGTCATTCGCTACTTTTACTGTATGTTCCTTTAAAGTATCATTTATTTTTTTTATAACTGTTGCATTTCCACCACTAATTTGTACATACGGTTGACCTTTATAGGTATGTACAGCTGTTTTAACTGTTGTTGAAGCTTCCGTTGAATTTGATGAGAATAATACGTAACTCGTTAAGAATAATAGTGTTGCCAAGCTTAATTTCTTCATTATAGATCCTGCACCTCCAACATTTCTGTACCAGCTGTGTAAGCTAAATGATATTCCCTCCTTTTTTATATTACCATTAATATTATTTTTGAAGAAACTGTCTATATCTCAAAATATCATTTTAAAACTTTTTTTAGAAGTTATATCCTCCCTTCCCCTTTTTCTATTCCGTATCTTTTTACGAAGTTGATTCGTTTACAAAGAGATACTATTTCTTTCTACGGAGGACTAATATTATGGAAATTTCAAAGGGAGTCGAAATGCTCCATCTGGACTATCATGGGAATGTGATCCACCCCATTCTTTTAAAGGACCAAGAAATGAATATTCTAATAGACACTGGTTTTCCAGGTCAATTCGAGGAATTACGTGCGGCAATGGGAAAAGCTGGCGTCCCGTTAGACAAATTAACTGCGGTGATATTGACCCATCAGGATGTCGATCATATAGGGAATCTTCCTGAAATTTTGCAGGCGTGTGGCAGCGAACTTACAGTATATGCACACGAATTGGATAAACCGTATATTCAGGGGGAGCTGCCTCTCTTGAAAGATGGTCATTTGGACAATCCTCCAAAGGGCACAGTGCACGATACCCTAATAGATGGTCAGGAACTGTCGTTTTGCGGCGGAATTCGGATCATCCATACCCCTGGACATACACCAGGTCATATCAGTCTTTACTTGAAGGAAAGCAAAACTCTTATTGCGGGGGATTCGATGTACAGTGTAAACGGAAAACTAGGGGGGATTCATGCCCCGACCACACCAGATATGAATGCAGCACAGCTATCATTGAGAAAGTATGCAGATCTTGACCTTACAACCGTGGTTTGTTATCACGGGGGAATGAGTGATGTACATGTGAAAGATCAGATAGCTGGAATCATACAAGGTTAACGTTACAATATACTCTTTTGGAGAGTATTAATCGGTTATTTTAAAACAGGTCTGCTCATTTTACTCTCAGAATAAATCCTAAAGACGTTTCTTCAGGTGCTCCCATCCTTGGAACGTCTTTTTTCGTTGAAGAGAATCAGTAAAAATCATTGGACATTTTTGTTGCAAACCCATAATTGTTCGTATACAATAAAACAAATTAGTTGTTCTATAAATATAGAACAATAAAGACGAGGAGAAATTTCGAGCTATGAACTACAAAGTGAAAGTTGATTTCGCACCCATTTATGAATGTGTAAGTAGCCTGACGGTTTTCATGAGCAAACAGAATCATAATGCTCTGGATGCTGGAAAACTGTGGGTTCGAGAAGTGCAGGATCGATTCGCACCTGCCAAACTCCAACAAATGCGGGAGACGATAAAGCTTGTAGGCGATTTCAGCCTTGCGCCTTATATTTGGAGTTGTCCTGGAGAACGCTCAGTGAGTGGTTTTTTGGAGTGGCTTGAAGATCTGTCTACAGGCCAGCTGTATGACATCGCTGCTAACGTGAAGTTGTCCGTTCCCTCCAATCTCCCGGAACTGCGCAGTCGGACATCCGAAGCGCTGCGTGAATGGGATGCCCACTATTTCAGTCAAATCGATTCGGCGATTGTTGAAGGTCTTGCCTTAGAAGCTGAAACCAGACGGTCCACTCTAAACGGAACCAATGACCTAGAGGTCTATGAGGAGGCTACGGAGGGTATGCGTCTTTATCCCACCCCTCTGCTCAAACAAGTGATTCTAATCCCTCAATATCATGCCCGTCCCTTTGTCACCTCAGCAATCTTTGATGAAGTGATTTTCACCAGTTACTCTGCCGATATTCTCCCTCCAGCAGCGGGTCGGCCTGAACATAAGCTGTTGCGTCTAACACGAGCATTGTCCGACGAAACCAGATTATACATCCTTCGTCTGTTGGCCGGAAGACAATTAACCTTCACCGAGATCGTTAGCGAGGTTAAACTTTCTAAAAGTACGGTGCACTACCATCTGATTTCCTTGAGGGCAGCGGGGCTTGTCATCGTACATTACAACCAAAAAACGACCTCTTACAGCCTGCGTCTGGAAGCCCTCAACAAACTTTCGGAACAGATTTCAGCTTATATCGAAGAATGATCATCAGGTCCCTTTAACCCACGCATACGGAGGAGCTCTCATGCTTAAGCGCAGTTATTATGGTTTATTAGCTACTGTTACTCTTAGTTCTTTTGGTGACGTATTTGGTCTTCTGGCTATGGAATGGCTTGTCTATGAAATAACTGCATCTAAAATGGCCATGGGTGCGATGGCACTAAGCTTTACGATTCTAGAAGTAGCCTTTCGGTTGATCGGCTCGCCTTTGTCCGATCGGTTACACCGTGGCCGGTTCATGGCAGTGCTCGCTGCTGTTAGATTACTTGCTCTCTTATTACCGCTGAGTCTGGGACTCGCGGGCCACTTGCAATTATGGCATCTTTTTCTGGCCGCAGGGCTGAGCGGGGCGTGTTCTGCCCTATTCATGCCCACAGCGATGGCTATTGTTCCGGGAGTATCAGGTGAACGCAAACTGGTGCGTTCATTCGCGGTAATCGACGGCTGCCGTAATGCAGCTGCCTTGTTGGGGCCGGCCCTGGCCGGAGCGCTTACTGCCGCCGCCGGAGCGTTGCCGACGCTTGGCATCAACGCCGTATGTTACACCGCCGCCATCGCCACACTGCTCTGTCTTCCCGCAATGCAGAAGCCAGCGGCAGCAAAGGACTCCTTTTCCATTAAAGCTTATATCAGAGATATTCATGAAGGGTTCTCCTTTTATCGTAGTTTCCCCGCCATGCTCTCGATTATGGGAATGGTTGCGATCAGTAACATGTCTTCTGTGGCCATCTGGACGATGATGATTCCTTTTGTACGTGAAGTGTTACATCGGGATGCCGCTGCTATGGGCACACTGACCACTGCTTCCGCATGTGGCACATTAGTAGGATTAGTAGTCATCTCGTGGTTGGGTGAAATCAAAAGACGACGGACAGTGATGCTGGGCAGTCTTTCAATCATCGGGCTTTTTAACGCCTTACTGGGCCTATTCCCGAGTTACCCGTTTGCACTCGTTGCCTTATGTATCGCTGGTGCTGCAGGACCTTTCTTTGGTTCTCTCAGTTCTTCTTTGCATGGCACGCTTGTTCCTGGACCTCTGCAAGGTAGAGTCAACTCTATACGTTTCCTAATTGGTGGAGGACTGCAGCCTGTAGGTGCTTTGGCAGGTGCAGCGGTGGCAGAACGCTACGGTCTGCCTATCCTATTCTTGTCTTTGGGTCTTCTTCCCTTGCTTTGTTCGGGCGCCGCAGCATTCCTTCCGAATCTGAAAAATTTAGATGGTGATTTATCCAGGTTACAAATTAATAGACAAAATAAGTTCATATAACATGGGATTTAACACACTATGGAATATAACTTTTTGAAAGAAGTGAATCTTTGGATTAGTCGTATGTACCCGCTTAAAAAAAGAACGACAAGTCCCAGTCAAGGCACTGTCGTTCCTCATTGATTTGAATTCACTTCCCTGTATCTCCACCTCTACAGCAGTTCGAACTGAAGCTGAGGTTCAAGTACCTCAGCTTTCCCCTCCGGCTGTTCAACGCCGTATCCCAATTCCAGGACCATAGCAATACGTTCATTGCCCAATACGCCAAACGTTTCAGCACGGCTCCGGTCGTACATCCAGTCATGCAACGTGCTGCGCACACCCAGGCCCTGTTCATGGGCAAGTAAGCGAAAATTTTGAATCAGACAGCAGACGGCTGCAAAGTCCTCTTCCCTCTTATGGTAATCCGCCTCTTCCTTCATCACGACCAGAAGATACGCTGAAGCGTACTCCTGTAAGCCCTGCATGATGTCCCCATTGTGGTTATCGGCAAAGATAAACCGCCACGGCTCACGGAGTCCATCATTTGGCGCCCATACGGCATGATTGAGCAATTCAAGGATTAGCTCCTGTGATACCGGTCGATCCAAAAACTCACTCGGACTCTCCATGTCTCCTTCCAGATCTGACAATTTCATATTTTTATCCTCCTCTTTTATGTAGCCTGCCCTCGCAATACGGTCCACTTCTCCTCAGCTGGTGTTCTCTTCCGACTTCTTGGCACTTTGTCGTAGTATCCTATATGAAGAATACCAACAAATCTCTCATGCTCACGTAAGCCAATTCCTTTGAAGAACCCTTCATGCTGAATCATGGACTCTGTATCCCACAGCATTCCTAACCCTCGTTCCCAGCCCAGCAGCTGAAAGCTCTGCATCATCTCGCATGCAGCTGCATAATTGCGGTCATTGGTCAGACGATCCGGTCCTACACTCGACATAACAATGACGTGGGCGGGAATATCGGTAAATCTCTTTTTAAAAACATCCAGCAGTTTTCCCGGAATCAGCTTGCCGAGCTTGCTCTGCGACATCTGTTCCAGCATGCAGTCCACCAACCGTTTGCGTGCTTCGGGAGTTCCGGCATATACAACACGCCATGAGCCAGCTTCAACAAATGGTTGAAGCCGTGTGGCCTTACGCAGCAATTCAACAACCAACTCCTGTTCCACCGGCGTAGAATTACATTTGCGAATACTTCTGCGTTCCCTGATCAATTCCGCCAGACTCAAGTGCTTCACTCTCCTTCGATTTATCTGGATTCAATATCCATACTGCTGTCTTGAAGAAATTGATGTATTATTTTCAGCTCCGGTTCCGAATATTTGTCCAATGAACGATAGAATCGTTCAGCTTCAAGTACATGCAGACGTTCATGCAGTTCAAAGATCTTTTTGCCTTGCGGCGACAATCTGAAATAGCTCTCCTTCTTGTTGTCATTCATTTTTGTACGTTTGACGAATCCTTCCTCCAGCAGTTTGCTGCCGATCTTGGTAATACTTGCTTTAGACAAATTCATCGCCTCGGCAATACCCGTGCTGTTAATCGGTTCATGTTTGCCAATGCAATCTATCATATGAACCGCGGTCAAATGCTGAGGGATTTTCTCGATGCTTTCCCGCTGGGCGATACTTAGAAAATGTTCAATTTCCGTATCCTTATGATTCTCGTATACATGTAATAACCGGATAAATTGGTCATACAGTAACTGTTTTGTTCGATCTTTTGAATCCATTCTTTTATCGCTCCTTATTTAGTAGTAAACAAAAAATACCCTTTTAATAAAAGATTATATACAAAAATCTAAAACTAAATTGTTTACCTGTGAACAATATACCATGAGTGATAATGGTTATCAACCAAGAATTACTGAATCCGTAAAAGCATATCTCTTATAAAGTGAAAGTCATCATAAAGTATTGAACATTTCTTTCTTTTCAAGTACGATCAATCTAAACTAAACGATCATATGTAACTGGCGAACACGGTGAACCGTGAGGGAGCATATGGTTTGCAATAAGCCGTACGCCTGGGCGAGGTAAGGAATATTTATTTCCTTGCCTCTTTTTTATGTTGAAAGGGCGATGTGAGAAATGAGTACAGACAAACTGATTTTGAATGGACAAAAGGTAGCAGATTTTATGAAGGAAGACATGGCCTCCAAGGTTGCAATTCTTAAGAAAAAAGGCATCCAACCTTGTCTCGCCACGATTTTGGTCGGAGATGACCCTTCATCAGCAACATATGTGCGCATGAAAGGAAATGCATGTGCTCGTTTAGGCGTACATTCGATCAAGGTCGTCCTTTCTGCACAAACGACAACGGAGGAATTGATAGAAGAGATTAACAAACTAAATGATAATCCTTCCGTCCATGGTATTTTACTTCAGCACCCGGTCCCGAATCATATCGATGAAAGAGCAGCTTTTGACACCATCAGCATCGAGAAGGATGTTGATGGAGTAACCACCCTTGGTTATGCACTTAATGCTTTTGGAAAAGCGGATTTCCCTTCATGCACACCACAGGCAATCATGCGTATTTTGGATTTCTACAATATTCAAATCGAGGGTAAACATGCGGTCGTTATCGGAAGAAGTCCAATTCTGGGCAAGCCTGTGTCAGCGATGCTGTTAAATCGGAATGCTACGGTGACCACCTGCCATTCCAAAACAGCAAATTTGGAAAATATCGTGAAGCTGGGAGATATCGTAGTTGCAGCTGTGGGCAAACCGCTCTTTGTTAAAGGAGACTGGATTAAATCCGGTGCTGTCGTTATCGATGCAGGTTATAACAAAGGCAACGTCGGTGATGTGGACTACGAAGCTTGTTTTATTCCTTCTTCATCAATTACACCTGTACCGGGCGGCGTTGGTCCTGTAACGATTGCGACGCTCATCGAACATACGATTAAATCTGCCTACAAGGTATCTGAAAATGCATAAATGAATTAGCCCAAAAACAAGGTCCCTCTGGTTGACGAGGGGCCTTGTTTGTTTTTGAATAAGCTGAATGGAAAATAAGAAAATATATATAGCTTTTTTTCTCTTTTTACAAATGGATCATATTTATATTATTATGAACAAGGCTTAGGAAGGAGATAAACATAAATTGAAACCTGTAATACAGCTCCTGCATTTTGGCTATCATCAGGCGATGAGTTGCATTTTTCCTGTGGCGATCTTTGGAACCTTAGCCCTGTCTAGCGTAATAAAGTTTCCCTTCCTTCATCGCTATGATGCCATTCTGCTTGTATTATTAATAGTTCAATACCTCATGTACCGCAGCGGGCTGGAAACACGTGATGAAATCAAAGTCATATGTATATTTCACTTGATTGGTTTGGTGCTGGAGATATATAAAGTTTGGATGGGATCATGGTCATATCCTGAGCCTGGTTATACAAAGCTTTTTGGCGTCCCCCTTTATAGTGGATTTATGTATGCTAGTGTAGCCAGCTTTATGTGTCAAATCTGGCGCAGATTGCGTATGGACATGATTGGCTGGCCCGGGTACACCTCTTCGGTACTGTTAGGTGGAGCCATCTACATTAATTTTTTCACACATCATTTTATTCCCGATTTTCGTTGGTGGCTGACGGCGCTTGTATTTATTGTATTCAGGAAAACATGGATTATCTACCGGGTACGATTAAGCACATATCGGATGCCTTTGACGCTCGCTTTTATCATCGTAGGTTTTTTCATCTGGACGGCTGAAAATATAGCTACTTTCTTTAATGGCTGGAAATACCCTGACCAATATGACTCTTGGCAGCTGGTTAGTTTTAGCAAAATCAGCTCGTGGTTCCTCCTGGTAATCATTAGTGTGATCATTGTTGCGCAACTGAAATACGTCAAAGCCAATCGAAAATAGTACCTATATGTTTACAAGTTTAGAAAGGTAACCGTTATGATTGGTGGATAAATAATCAAGATACTAGTAGGAGGAAACAATGGAAGATATTATTTTGTGGTTAAAATATGTATTATTAGGTATCGTACAAGGCGCTACAGAGCCTATTCCGGTTTCTTCAAGCGGACATCTGATTATCGTTCAACGATTGCTCGGCATGGAGCAGAATGGATTATCTTTTGAAATATTGACGAACACGGCCTCTCTGATTGCCATTATGTTTATCTTTCGAGAAGATATCAAAAAACTCATTGTAGGAGGCTGGCGGTTCCTAACTTCACGCAATGCAGAATACAGAGCAGACTTCATGTTTTGTTTATACATAATTATTGGTACCCTTCCTGCTGCGATCGGGGCTGTGTTATTTAAGGATAAAATTGAAGAGATATTCACTTCGGTCTATACCGTTGCGATTAGTTTACTGATTACAGGGGCTGCTCTATGGCTCATTCGAAACCTTCGGGGGCGGAAAAGAGATGGAGATTTGTCTGCGAAAGACGCAGTACTGGTAGGTCTCGCTCAAGCAGTGGCCCTTATTCCGGGAATAAGCCGCTCTGGTGCAACAGTCATTGCATCTATCGCCGTCGGGATGAAACAAGAAACGGCGTTGAAATTTTCCTTTATGCTCTACATTCCGATTAGCATCGGCGGAGTAATATTAGGTGCATCTGACATCGTATCCGATCCGAACCGGACGCAACTGGCTATACCTTACATTCTTGCGTTCATTACTACACTTATCGTAACCTACTTTTCAATGAAATGGTTTATGGGGATTATGGCTAAAGGGAACTTGATTTACTTTTCGTACTATTGCTTCGCTGTCGGAATTCTTTTACTTATTTTTTTGTAAACTAGGAAATCGATGTAGCATAAAGGGAACAATCAATAAGCTTTTGGTTGTTCCCTTTTTCATTGCAGCATATAGTTTAATATTAAAAAGCCGCCAATTTGGCGACTACTTAAGCTTTCGATCATCCAAATGCTGACTGTTCCAGAACCAGTTCGGCCCCTGCTTCAAGATCAAGCTCATAGGTGCCATTCTCATCAGACTTTAAAATGCCGACGTTTTTGCTGAGCAGCTTACATGCATTAACCCATTTCGGCAGTTGAAGCTTCGTCTTGATCCGACGGCTGGTGGTGAGTTCTGCCCGGAATAATCCTGATGTCCGATTCCATGTAAAAGACAGGCTGCCTCCGGGTATACCCCAGTTGTGGATAGAACCCCGGGCCCACCGCGCGGGCAGTGCAGGCAGCAGTTTGATCCATTGTACGGATACATAAAGCAACATCTCCTGTACTGCATTAACCCAGCCCATATTGGCATCGAGTTGAACAGGGGCTGCGGGCATGGACATACATACACCCATATTGCGCCAGTCGTTATGCAAAGTATAACCGTTATTGAGCAGACAGGAGCGCGCAAGCATATCGAGGCATTCAAGCGACCGTTCGCCATTGCCAAGCCGTGCATATATGGATGCCATGTGCGCAAGGGACCAGCCGCTCTGTGCTCCAAGCCGTCGCTGATTGACAGCCTGCTCAAAGGCATGAAACAGCTCCGGCTGCTCCTCCCGGTTAACCTCCTGTCCTGGGAAAACAGGGTACAGATGCGAAAGGTGACGATGATCTCGTCGGTCTTCAAAAGCAGGATGTATCCATTCTTTCACCGCCCCCTCCGCGTTAAGGACATAGTTGGGCAAACGCTCCAGCATGGCTTCCCAGCGCGGAATTTCGGCAGAGTACATCCCGGCAATTCGACTGCCTTCAATAACATGTTGAATCAGTTCCTTCATGATTGCAATGTCCATTGTGGCATTGACTGCTGTAGGCATCGGGTGGGCCAGCTGCTGTCCGTCCTTTGGCATAAAGTTGTCCGGTGTATTCTCAGGCGAGACGGAAGGGTATATCGTATATTTGTCGTCTGCACCCAGCACCAGAAAATCTTCATAGAACTGAATCGCCTCCCTCATAAAGGGCAAAGCCTCTTCCAGCAGAAACCGCATGTCCCCTGTAAACTGGTAATGCGTATAGTAATGTCTGGCCAACCACCCGGCAGCACCTGTCCAGTTCATGATCACCGGAACAATCTGGTTCGGGAGTCCCATGCCCGGTGTTGTTCCAGCCGGGATGTAGATCCCACCGCAGCCATAGAGCTTGCGAGCATTGTCCCTGAAGTCCTCCATCAAACCGTTGTAATAACGGAACATGGATCGATTCAGATGGGACAAGCCACCTACAGCGGTGTGCCAATACATCATCTGCACGTTCTCATTGGCCATATTGTGGCCCCAGATTAGTCGGTAATCTCCACCCCATAATCCGTATAATCCAAATGGCAAATGGCTATCCTCAGCTGTTCCGCTAATGAAGAGGTACCGGCCATAGGCCCACATCTTGCGAACCAGTCCGGTGGGAGCTGCGCCTTCATAGGCTTCCAGAAGCAAGTCTTCATTGCTGCGCCCATCATCAGCCTCATCATCCAGATCAAGCTCAGCCGACCGAAATAGCGGTTGATGCAGCTTGCAATGTCGGGCCAGCAGTGTAACATAGTCACTCTCAAGCATCGAAAGTTCATCCTTTAACCGCTCCCATTCCTGCTCTCGCCTGCCCGTGTCAAACATTTTGACAAGAACAAGCACCTTACCAGTTGTTTGGAAATGGAGCTTCCCGCTGAGCAAACTCTCTGTGTGTTCACTTTGCTTTTGTTGAGCCTTACCTGGAATGGGAACGTTGCCCATAGACTGGCTTACTCTGTCTGCTGAAATTTCTTTCCGAACAGAAGCATTTTCTTCCTGTATCAGTCGCAGTACCGCACCGTAGTCCTGTCCATCGTCATTTTGGCCGCCATAAAACAAGTAATTTCCACTCTCATCTTCATCTGCTCTCAAGGTTACTGACGACTTTAATTTGTTGAACTCATCGTCTTCTCTCACTCGATCGCCCGGTGGAAATTGAAGGCCCACTGTCCCTGACAGCCATGGGCTGTCTGTTGTCCGCGTTGCCTGAACGCTAGGTTCCTCTTCCAGTCCGCAGGCTTGGATTTCATAGACAATACAATCATCCGCACGGGAAACGAACAGGCTTCTCGAATAATTCCGTCTTCCGTCCAACCACCGGATGTGTACCTCCCCTGTGTCCATATTCAGTTCCCGCCCATATTTGCGAAAAGCATGCTCGCATGCCATGGACACTGTCATGGCAGCAAGCGGAAATCGGGAGAATAACCTGGAAGCATAGCCTTCGGCTTGCAAGGCATGCGTCAGATGCCAGCTCGCCTCCAGATACCGTCCCCCATCCATCAGCTGACGGGTTTCCGGCAAGGTATGACTGACATCGGGCAGCTTATCTTTCCGACCCCAGTGCCATAATTCACTATGTTGCAATAGAACCATTTCATCCTGAATACCGCCCTGGACTGACGCACCAAGCTTACCATTTCCGGAAGGAAGCGCTTCTCTCCACATCCCTTGCCACCAGGAAGCAGGATACCTTAGCAACAACTTGTTCCTGTTTAACCTTGTGTCTGTGTGTTCTCTGCGATGGTTCACGCTTCATCCGCTCCAAGTCTCTCCATTTCAATACTGGCTAGCAGGAACGGGGCTACACCCATCTGCACATCACTGACGACCTGTTCACTGATGTAATATTCATAAGAACCGTCCCGATATTTCTTCCCACCCAGTCCGGCACCGTGGCAGATCTGGTGCAGATGCACTCCCTTTTCATCCTCGGTGACCAACCGCTTCAAGATGCCCGCATACGCATACTCGACGACTTTACGATCCAGTTCAGCAAGATAATGCAGCCGCAGGCCTTTCGCAAGTGCATAGGTCAGCATACAGGAAGCAGAGGCCTCCAGGTAATTACCTTTTATTCCATTTTGATCCATAACCTGATACCAGATTCCGCTGTCCTGGTCCTGGGCATGCGCGATCGCATAAGCCATACGCTCAAATATGCCCATGATCTGTCCTCGCTGCGGATGATCCACCGGAAAATGCTCCAGGGCATCCACCACGGCCATCGCATACCAGCCCATGGCCCGGCCCCAGACATGGAAGGATTGGCCGGTATTCTGGTTACACCAGCGTTGCTCCCTGCTCTCATCCCATGCGTGATGCAGCAAGCCAGTCCGCGGATTGCGTGTCTTTCGCTCAATCAGCAGAATCTGGCGCGCCACTTCATCAAAGCTATCCGGATGATCGAAAGTGCTCGCATACTCAGCCAGAAAGGGAGAAGACATATAGATGCCATCTAGCCACATCTGGAATGGATATATTTTCTTGTGCCAAAATCCGCCTTCACTCGTTCTTGGCTGTCCTCTAAGCTGCGCAACGAGGTGCAGAATCGCCTGATAATATTTGTCATCCCCAGAGCGTCTCCACTGGCTGAACAGATTTTTGCCTTCATTGATCATATCCAGATTGTAATCCTCCAGTCGGTAGGTCCGAATGGTGCCATCGTTCTCGATAAGGGCATCCATGTGATGGTGAACAAGATCGGCGTATTTAGGCTCTCTATTCCATGCAGCGGCGCGTTCAAGAGCCATCAGCGTCATCCCTCCGACATACCCCCATTTGCCCGCAATCTTGGGGTGGTTACCATCCTGACATTCGGAGAGCAGCGTGTCTGCTATCTTGACAGACATTCTGCGTTCTGTTGTAACTGTCCTTGCCGAATTTTCGACCATAACGAAATCCTCCTTCTGATGGGCTATGCCATCTGTACAGTTATTTCGGTATTGAAGTTCAGACAATGCGGTTATCCTCTGCTGGAGAACAAAACAATACACTAGACATTGGAATACCGTTCGGTTATCACATCAAGGGGTTAAGCCCTTCCCACTTCACGGACCAGCTCCCATCCCGCGGGAAACCTGGATTTTCTCCTTCACCTGCCCCTTTCCAGCCCGCAGCCATCATGGCGATAGCGGTCAGCAGTCCGCCATTGCCAGGTAAATAAGCCCACAGCCCCGGTCTCTGATAGTTGTGTCCATTGGGTAAGTACGTGTTCTTTGTGGCATCCATCAGCAAAAAATCAATAGCCAGCTCCGGTTCACCCAATCGGGCTGCTGTCATGGCACACATGGGAAAATCCCATCCCCATGCGGATTCCCAATCCCAGCATTCTTTGACCTTGAGCAATGTATTTCTCATGATCTCCGGGTTGATAAGCGACCCGGGCAGCAATCCGAGGGCTCCAAGCATTGAGGGATGATCATGGTTCTTGTCGGTATATGTGTCCGGGCAATTCTCGTGCGCAAGATAGACCCCATTCTCGTGACGGGGCTTCGCCATTTGCGCAGCCACCTTCGCCCAGTCCGGATTGGCTGGCTGATGAAGCCGCTCTGCCCACAGCATGGCAATCTCCAGGCCATATTTCCAGTACTCCAGTTCATAGGGCGGATTTAGACTGTTGTTCATGGCATGATTCTCCTGCGCCGGGATAAGCGGAGGGCCAAGCACATAGTTTTCTCTTTCCCCATCCCAATGCGCGTAGGACACCATAAAGTCAGCTGCTTCAAATACGATGTTCTTGTAATGTTCCAACAGGGCAGGCTCAGGCTGCGTTCTATAACACATCTCAGCCAGTGCCATTGGATGTGGCTGCTGCCAGATCAGGCCTGGAGCTACTGGTGACGGGGTCTGCCGCCCGTTATAACCGACCATTTTGGGCCAGCGTGCACCAAAATAACCTTGAGAACGGGCCAGCTCTCGGGCTTCAGGCAATATGGTCAGGTACCAGTCCATACTGCTGCGCAGCAAGTTGGCACGGTTCCAGAGCGGGAAATGCGCCGCATGCCACCAATGCATCTCCAGATGCATTTTGCCAAACCAGCTGTTATACATATAGCCGGTCTCCTGCGGAGGCATGGACCCTCCGCTGTGCACGGCACATAGGAACTGGGACAGAACTACCCTGCGCTCCAGCTCGGCAGCACGAGGATCTGCACTGCCTTCAAAATCGATCACTCCCCCGCTGTTCCAAAATTCTTTCCAGTAGAGCGAACTTGATTGCAGCACAGCTTCTGTGGGCAACGTCTCAGGCTCCCTGGCGGCAAAGGCTATACTGCATGACCAGATGTCGGAGTTTTGGACGGCCTCGGGAAACAGTGTAAATTCATGAGTTCCGGTCTGTTCCAGGTGACCTGCGTCCCAAACCCATTTCACACCATAATCATCTTCATCCAGTACACGTTTCAGTGAAGCGGACGTTCCGTCGACTGTTGTCAGCTCGGTAGAATGCCTCTCTTGATGGTTCCAGTCGGGAAATACCGATTTGGACCAGCTCCGATGTGTCATATCAGGTGATGGAAAAACAATAAATAATTGCAGACGCCCCGCACGGATTAATCCCGAGTGTATACGAATGGCCAGACAATCCAGCTTCGGGTCACAGACTGTCTCCACACGTACTTCTGACCCTTGCACAGTGAACTCACTCTGCAGGACCCCTGTCCACAGATTCAACTCTTGGCGTACCGGAACTACATCGGTGGCATCTGTTTCCTGCCCATCCTCTCCCAGCAGACGAAATGAAATGCGTCCAAGGTGAAGACGATGCGGGTTCTGCCTGAGCCAGTGGTAAGCCTCTTCCTTGTTTTCAGGCTTCATGGGATACAGCACCTTGCGTCCGTATGTCTCAAATGCCTGATAGGCGATATCGTGATCTCCGAATACTTGATGACCGCCCGTGTAATGCCAACCCCAATTGGACTGTGTACCGAGTGGTATTTCGTAGAGATCAGGGAAGCTCTGAAGTCCGGTAAAATCAGCACTGAACGCAAATTCTCCATTGCCTACAGACAAAGGTGATCTGGGCTCAAGCTGGGTCAATACCGGATGGTTTCTGGTGACAACCGATTGACGATCCATGATTGGCTGTGCCTCCTTGTTATTTAGCGTGTTCAGTGCAGCTGCTCAGGGATTTAGGATTCCAGCAGTGCATCCCTTCGGTTTCGCATCATCTCCCTGTATTTCCCCGGTGTAATGTCCTTGTATTTTCGGTAAACCCGAATAAAGCTGTTCTCATGCTGATAACCCACCATGGAAGCGATCTCCGAAATCCTGTAATCCGTATCCAGCAAGAGTTCACAGGCACGTTCCATCCGGAGCTTGGTAAAATATCCGTGGATCGTGTCGCTCATCTCCTGCTTGAACAACTGACTGGCCAGACTGCTTCCAATGCCGGCATGCTCGGCAATCTCCTGAATGCTTACAGGATCCTCCAAGTGGTTGTTCATAAATGTAATCATCTGTTGGCATAGGATGAAATCCTTGCTAAGCATCAGACTGCCGAACCATTCGGCCAATGTTCCTATCTGCTGCCTAAGCAAGTCACAGACAGCCTCCAGATGCATGGTCCGCAAGCCGGACACTTCAAGTCCGCAGCCTTCCGTCTCGCGGTTCACTCGAATGCGTTCAAGTGTAGCTGCGACAGCTTCCAGAAAGGCCATTGCGGATGAAGGATGCCATTGCTCGTACCTCATCCGGCTGATCATTTTGTCCAGTGCCTTCATTGCCTCTTCTCCCCTGCCGGCTTCGACAGTTTCCGTTAGCTGGGTCATGAACTCATGTTTTTCAGATGTGTTCTCCGGCAGTTGCTTGCCAGATATCTCTTCAAACAAAATGACACGTTCATATCCCCGATACAATCTGTAGTCGAGAGCACTCTCCGCTTCATGCATCGCCCGTTGAAGCTGCATGAGCCCTTCGTGATAATCACTAACTCCGCTCGACACCTTGAACTTGAGCAGTTGAGGAATCATGCTAATCGCCTCACCAATTGCTGTCCCTGCCCTAGAGTTCCTCCACGGCTGAAGCGGCTGGAGCATAACCAGCATCCGATCGCTGCCCATATCAGCAGTTAGGACTCGCCACTGTCCAGACAGCAGCTCGGCAATAATATTGGCTATCGCAAATTTCAGCAGAGAATGATCTGACTTCTTGAAGCGCTCACACCAGGCATGATAATCATCAATGGACAACATGGCGATAGCCAATGGCTCATCACTCCATTCCTTAAAGTAGCGCCTCCATTTCTCGCCCATTTCGCGGTTTCCTGTCATGTTCCCGTTATAAATGTCCATCAGAAATTTGGAGGAAGCTTCCGGAAGGGTTTGCCTGAGATTAATGGCCTGCTGGGCATGATCCGTTAGCAGTTGCCCCATTATTTTCTCCAGATCAATCTGTTCCGGACTGATCCGCTCCTGGTCGTATCCGCTGAGCAGCTGCCTCATCCGTCGTACCGGTCTAAAAGCAGCTGCATTGTAGAACGTAATTGTGGCGGCTCCTGCCACAAGTGCCAGCAGAGATACTATAAAGACAATATTGCGGATCTTCTGGGCATTAGCCAGCAGACTTTCTTGCGATATCACTGACAGGTAACGCCATCCGGTATACGGTGAAATGGTCTGAGAAGCCAACAGAATCTTACCTTCGTGCTTAAATTCACCAAGTTTCTCACCGTCCAGTTGTGTCAGCACCTGACTGACTGCTCCCTCTCCAACGGCGTAATTGCCGAGATCATATAGCGGCTGGTTGTCGATATCCAGGATGAATCGATGGCTGTCGAGATCAGAGACGGAAGAGAGCAGCATGTGCTCAAACATTTGCTCCGTCTTGAAATTCACGGCGATAATGCCCTTTAACTCGCCAGTTATCATTATTTTTCGGAAAAGTGTAATTTGCGGCATCGATTGACCTGAACCTGTGGAGATCTTGCGTTGTTTGACCAGAATAGGGCGCTCTTCAAGTTCATCGGCTACGCCTACCCAATCCGAATCCGGGAAATTGGCTATGCTGGAGCTATAGCCTTGTGGAAAAGCAACCATGCTCTCCCGGGCCATATCGTAAATGTAAGCGCTCTTAATAAAGGGCGTACTGCTGATTAATGTTTCCAAAAACTGTACCAGCTCCGTAATGTTGCGGTAAGATCCCTGTACTTCATTCGTGAGAAATTTATACACGTTTCCGTTCAGTGCTATTTTTACTGCGATCTGGTCGCTTTCGCGAATCACCTCATCAATATCATTCATGCTGATGCGCAGCATCTGGTGCTGCGGTTCACTTAATTCCTGTTGCAATACCGACTTGGAGGAATAATATGTAGTCATCCCCACCGCAATAATAATCATGAAGACAACAACGGTCAGAATAAGCAGCAGCCGGGTCTGGGGATTGGTAAAATTAAATTTTAGCCACTTCAGAAAGGAAAGGGTCACAATTATCCCACCTTATATGCAATATACCGATATTATACCGTTCCCCTTTGCCCAATACGACCCGGCCCAACATCCTATTTTCTCCCCTTAAACTGATCCATTCCCCATTTTTCCCGGTGTTCCGATCATTTCCGCTGCGTGAGTCGATGTGCTCGCCTGCCATTCATGCATGGAAAGAGTCTCAAGTCCGGCAAGAAGCACAATGCCGATCCCATGTGTATCATTCAGATTCCAGCCCAGTTCATGCTTGTAATATTGGTTGGAGAAGGAGTAGCTGGAGCCGCGACACACTCCGTATACATTGCCTTGTTTGTCGATTGCATGCCGTGTAAGCCCCTTCCACCCCTGCCGCACAGCCTGTATATAAGGTTCGGGGTTCATGAACCAACCCAGACGTGCCCCGCGGGCATACGAATAGATAAACATGGAGGTGCAGGACGTTTCTTCATACGACTGCGGGTCAGTCAATACTTGATGCCACAATCCGTTTCTACCCTGTAGTTCCAAATATCCTGCACACAGTTCCCTGTAGAACTGAAGGATATCCGTGAAGGAAGGGTGCTCTTGAGACAACACCGTCAGCAGCTCGGACAAGGAGAACAGCACCCAGCCGTTTCCTCGCCCCCATGGGGTTTGTGTCGGCGCACCGCGTTCCACATCGAATACATGCGACATGATTTGCCGCTCAGGGATATAGAGGTATTTTTTATACAAAAGGACCTGTCTTGCCGCTTCGTCCAGCACCTTGTCATCACCCGACCATTCAGCGTACCTGCACAGGAACGGAATGCTCATATACAGATCATCACACCACATGGTGTTATCCATCGTTCTTGAGACACCAACCTTGCGGTATAAGGTGCCATCTTCCAGACGGTCCTGCTTATGCAGAATATAGTCTGCGATATGAGCTGCCGTCTGCGTGACACCTTCCAGCTTTCGCTCCTGATCAGCCAGCAGCATGGTGGCGCCGAAAGATCCGCAGTCATCCAGACTGTCGATATGTGAGAGCTGATTATTCAGGCCTGCAGCACCATATCTTGCCCTATCCCACAAGGAATAGCTGAAACGTGAAGTGGCAAACTCAATATGATTCAGTACATAATCGCGAATATCCGGGCGCTGTCCCGCTTTGCCAAGCTGAAGCAGGCCATATAGAGTCACGCCAAGCGGATAGTTCCATCTGCCGAACCATTCATTCTCCAGGAACGGACGGACCTCTCCTCCTGGCAACCCGGTCCGCCAATACACTTCTTCACCCGTACCGCTGCGAGTTGTCTGCCTCATCGTCTGACAGGCAGCCAGATTGATCTCCTGCCCTCTTTGAAAAGGACCCAGGTACAGCCATTTGCCACTGTAACCTTTGATTTCCTGCGCGGGAGTGAGCAGCTTATACGCAATCGGGTCCAGTTGAAACCCCCAATCCTGCTCTCCACACATACAATTTGCGGTCAGGTTATGACTGACCGCAGACAATTGCAGCTCGAAGCGGAAAGTTCCTGCCTGCTCTTGTCTGAAGACCAGCTTCCCGTTCACCGAAAATTCCACCGGGCTGAAGGCTTCGCCGGAAAATACTACAGGCTCTCTGCCGCAATGCGAGCCGTTTATTTTCGCCCACGCATAAGCAGACATTCCACTGCACAAACCATACATCCGTGCCAGCTGTCCGAAAGGTGCTACCGCTGCGGGTTTTTCCTCTCGTGGCAACCAGCTCACTCCGGTAGCCTTCTCCCCAAGTGGACCAGAAGGGATCTCCTGCAGGGGAGCGTCCAGTGGCTCCGTGTAGAGCCAGCCTTCCTGTCCCTCTCGCTCCAGAGAAGGGACAATGAAGTGAAGTGGTTTGTTCTTCCTGGAACCTGTTCCGAACTGGCCACCGAGCCCCTTTTCACCTAAGCTAAACTCAAGAACGAAATGATTCCAGCCCTTAACCAGCCCGCATTTCAGTTTCAATAGGGGCATCGCAGGATATTCTTCATCGGGAGCGGAGCCGAAGACCCCAATACCATTATGGTATAGCCTGAGTGGACCGTAGCATGTCACATGAAAGGTAAATTCCTGGTCACTGTCACTCCACAGTTTTGCCCAAGCGTAGACCTGTTGCCCTTTCCCCATATCGGGGAACAATACGCCCAGTGGAAAGCTGTATCGATGATCATCACACTTGCGCACTGGTCCTGACCTGCTCACTCTATAGACCGGAGGATGTGGGGGATTGGCTCCAATGTACCTTCCCGCAATGCTCGTCAAGGTGTGCATGATGTCCTCACCGCTCTGGTAGGCCATGCTCTCCTCCGACTCGAAATAAGCGCGTCTGCTCATGTCACTTCTCCCTCCCTTTGTTCGTGGGTACTCGGCTGTTCCAACCACCCAGCACTTCGTCTACGGTAATCGGCCGATGCTCTTCCACGGATCGCCATACTGCTTCTCCAGCGGCAACGGAATAAGCGCCGTCTTCAGCGCCCGACAGAATTCGGTAAGGGCGTCTCTTATCTTCGCCGAGGAAAATATCCTCCAGCAGCAGTGGATCTCCTCCTCCATGCCCGCCTTCTCGATGGACAACATGGATCGTTTCTTTTGAACCAAAGAGCGGAAAGTAATCGATCGTCTGAACGGGTGTGGGAAAAGGTGTCCGGGCCGGCATATGATACTCCAATGTTTCTAGCCGGCCCTTCGTGCCATTTACCGCCAAACGGTACCCTTCGTATGGAAGTGAGAAATTGACCGAATAACTCATCAGCGCACCGCCGCTATATTTCACGGTTGCGGCATACGTGTCTTCAATCTCAATAGTGGAATCGAAGATACACTGGTCGGGACGGTATGAAGTGTACGGAAACTCCTGCTGGCCTGCTGTACCGAGTTGGTTCAGATGGTCATCCGGTACCCGAATCTGACGACTACGGGACGTCCAGCGGGAATAATAGGCGCAATCTTCTGAGACATGGCATGTACGGCAATGTCTTCCGTCCTCCTGTGCCGGATTCCATTCGCCTTCAGCCCCGTAATAGTTCAGTGCTCCATAGGCAAAAACTTCAACTGGCTTTTGATTGATCCACCACTGGACCAGATCAAAGTGATGTGTACTTTTGTGGACCGACAGACCGCCCGAAAATGCCCGTTCACGGTTCCAGCGTTTAAAATAACTGGAGCCGTGATGGGTATCGATATACCAGTTAAGGTCTATGGAAGTGACGCGACCGAGTTTCCCCTCCTGAATTAATTCCTTGATGTGCATGTGGATCGGCATATACCGATAATTGAAAGTTACGATGACGTTGCCTTTACTTCTTGCTTCTGCTTCAAGAATGTGTCTGGCATCAGCGCCTGTAGTCGTCATCGGCTTTTCGGTGATAACATCGAGATCCCGCTCCAAAGCGGCAACAATATAGTGGGCATGGGTATCGTCCCTGCCAGCCACGATGATACAGTCAGGCCGAGTCTCATCGACCATGACCCCAAAATCCGAAGGGCCATATACTGCTACTTCTGTGTGCTGTGGGAACCGGGAACGATAGACCTCAAACCGGGCAGGATCGGTATCCAGCAGGGCGACTACCTCTGAGTTATGGGAAAACAGTTCATGAATTGGTTTCGCGAATTGTCCCAGTGCTCTGCCACTGACCCCACATAGGGCATATCTTTTTTTCATTTCCTCACCTTCTCATACCATTCCTGCACACGCTGGGTGACCACTTCGCCTCCAGAAGCATTCCATTTCTTCACATATTCATCATAAGCCTCGATCGGCAGCTCGCCGATGACGATCTTGGTCAATACCTCTTGAAACAGCTTGTGAGACTGGATATCAGGAAAACCTTCATACACAGAGGCTGGCAGACCGTCACCTGCAATTTGCCGCGCATCAGCAGTACTGACTTCGAACATGTCTTTGACCATTTGCTGCTGATCTTCCGGATATGTCTCTTCAATCCGCTTATTCATGTCTTCTGCTGTGGTGAGATTTTTCATGCCCAAGGCAAGCGGTTTGTTGTCAGCAGGTGGAAGAATGACTTTGCGTCCATCCTTGACTTCATGCTGCTCACCTTCAAGACCGAAGCGACCAAACTCATCATTTTCAGGATTATAGAAGAAGTCCAGCAACTTCAGCGCATTTGGCGCATTATCCTGTTTGGTGGCTGGGATCATCCATTCCGGTTCACCCATGCTCTTCTGGGTGACAAAAGCTTCAAATCCTTCAGCTTTGGGCAGTGGCATTGCCGCAATGTAAGCATCTGGAGCCTGGGTTAACATCGCATTATACCGATCACGTACATTTGCAGGCAAATGGTACCAACTGCCCACGAGATTATTGTTGATTTTGGCTTGCCACACTTCCCCTTTGTTCAGGAAGGTTTCGTTATCGAGCAGCTTTTCTACATATAACATACGGATGAACTTGATTGCTTCCCGCATATTATTCGTGGTCCCGGCGTACTGGATCTTGCCATCGTATTCATCCCATTCGGGATATCCTTCCCACATGGCTACTCCGTACATCGCGAACAGATGGTCCATCCATCTGCCGAATTCCCTACCACTTGTCGGCAGTTCATCCGCTTTGCCGTTGCCGTTCGGGTCTTTGTCGCGAAAGGCTTTAAGCACCTCAACATATTCATCCGTAGTCTTTGGCATATCCAAGCCGAGCTTATCCAGCCAATCTTTACGGATCAAAGGTGCACGTTCAGGCACGAGGAACACTTTCGGCACATAATAGATTTTGCCGTCAGGCGAAGCGGAGCGTACGATATCCCAGGCTTCCTGAGGGATATTTCCCCAGACATGCGGGGCATATTCGGGCAGCAATTCATCCAGTGGCAGCGCCCCACCCTGCTGAATCAGTGTTTGTTCGACCCCCCCGATCGGACGTAGAATATCCGGCAGCTCATCTGATGCGATCATCAGATTCAAATATTCAGATGGCTCCGAGCCAGGAGGTGTTGTAATCAGCTCATACTGAACTCCTGTCCGTTCAGCAATGTATTTCACATGCGGATTATCAGCGGTGGGCAAGCTGCCAACACCCATATGGCTCTTGAATACTTTGACTTTGATAGCCCCGGAGTTCCCTTCGCCATTCCCCCCGTCATTGCCTGGATTCGCAGCATCGGAACCACAACCGGCTACCAACAACATGGCTATGCTGAGCACTAACGGAACAATCTTACGGGTCAGTTGTCTTCTCATGGAATCATCCCCTTGATCATGATTTATTCTTTTAGTGATCCTAGCAGTGAACCTTTCACAAAATATTTCTGTAAATAAGGATACACCAAAATGATGGGAACGCTTGCAAAAAGAATCGTCGCAGCCTTTAACGTCGTTGTATTGAAGTTGTAATCGCCCAGAAACATGTTAACCTGAGCTAATTCCTCGGGGCTGGTTAAGTAGGCTCTTAGCTTCATCTGTAGCGGCCACAGCCCTGGATCACGAAGGAAAAGTACTGCACGCTGAAACGTGTTCCAGTATCCCACCGCATAGAACAGGCTGACCGTGGCCAGTACCGGCTTGGAAAGCGGCAGATAAATCTGAAACAGGATTCGAAAATCATGACATCCGTCAATCCGGGCGGTGTCATCCAGCTCTTTTGGCAAGCTCATAAAAAAAGTACGAAGAATAACCATGTTAAATGTGCCAATGACACCCGGTATGATCAGGGACCATATCGAATTCATCATACCCAGCTCCCTTACTGTCAGGAAGAACGGGATCAGCGGCGCATTAAAGATCATCGTAATGACGATGCCCAGCATCACTTGTTTTCGAATCAAGAATTCTCTGCGCGAGAGCGGAAAAGCGGTCAGCACTGAAAACAGCATACTAAGAGCGGTACCCGCTACCGTGATGAATACGGTTACACCAAACGATTGCCATAAGCCCGAGCTTTGCAAAATATGCTTCCAGGAAGCGAAGGTAAAGCCGATCGGCCACAGGAACACTTCCTTGGAGTCTGCCGCAACCGGCGAACTTAGGGAAACCGCCAGCAGATGAAGCAGCGGAAGGAGCATCGTAAAGGCCGCAACCGTCAGGAAGAGATAGTTGGCTACTTGAAATGACTTTTCTCCAATGGTCTGCTTCATCATTACCACAACCCCTCTCCGGTTTTTCTTGCCAGCCTATTGAAGACCCATAGTAGAATAAAGCCGATAACAGATTGAAACAGACCAATGGCTGTCGTCACGCTATATTGTCCTTGCAGTACACCCGATCGGTATACATACGTTTCGATGATATCCCCTACTGAATAGGTCATCGGTGTTAGCAGGTTATAGATCTGATCGAAGCCCAGTTCCAGAAAGTTGCCAATATTCAGCAGAAACAGGGTTAAGATGGTCGGGAACAACGCAGGCAACGTAATGTAGATCGTCTGTTTCCACCGATTGGCTCCGTCCATCACGGCCGCTTCATATTGAGTGGGATCAATGCCGCTGACTGCAGCGAGGTATATGATCGTTCCCCAGCCCACCTCTTTCCATATGGAGGACAGGACGACGATAGGGCGGAAATACTGCTCCTGTTGCATATACAGAATTGGCTCATATCCGAACCATCCACGCACAGCGTTTACAAATCCACCTGACGCCAGCACCTCAAACACGATCCCCCCGACGACGACCCAGGAAAGAAAATGCGGTAGATAGAACAGACTCTGCAAAAAGCGCTTGGCGAGCATTTTTCTCACTTCGTTAAATAACAGCGCCAGTAGAATGGGAGCAGGGAATCCGATCACCAGTTTATATAAAGCAATCAGAGCCGTGTTCCGAAGGACATGATAGAAATCCTGATACGTAAAAATAAACTTGAAATTATCCAGACCCACCCAAGGGCTGTTCCAAATGCCTTTCATAATCTGAAAGTTCTGAAAAGCGATTACGCTTCCGCCCAGTGGAATGTACTTGAAAATAATATAGAACAAAATACCGGGAAGGATCATGACATACAGCATCCAGTGTTTTCGGATGTTTCGCAGATAGCCTTTTTTGACACGTTTATTGACTGTAACTCCGGGTTGTAGCATCGATGTTTCCGACAGCTCAGCCATACGATTTTGGGCCTCCTTTTAGCAAATGATGGTGTGAATGACGAGCAGGCTCCTCTGTTCACATGTTAAGGGGGAGCGGTGTGAACTACAATCGTGCAATCAGCCATCGAATGAACCAATCGCTTGCGGGACGCGGGTCTGCAGGATCGGTTCATTAGGTGGCGGAATGGTTGGTACTACATTCAACTAAAAAAGCCGCCAATATGGCGACCTCTCAAGTGGTTATATTCTTTTCCTTCAACATGTCCGATTGGACAGTCGCACGGGATCAATCTCCAAGAATCAACGAGCCGCTGTCATTCGGATCTTCAATTTTTTTATGGGTTATGAGCTCTCTCTTATCATTAAATCCTTTAATTTCATAGGGGATAGTAGCTGACGAAGACAGAAATACAAACCAGATTACTTGTTCAGGGCCTACCTCTACCAGCTTAGCTTCCGAAACAACAGGTTTCCCGTTTACCTTGATCTCGATAGTTATACGTTTAATGGATGGGTCTAAAATATGTCCGAATACCATAGGAAATGGGGTCGAGATATGATCTAATTCAGGTATACTCATATAGTCAAGAGCAGCAGTGAACTGAGATGATTGACCGATGGAGTAACCGCCACCCCACACCCACTTCCAGCCGAATAATATTTTTCGAGCATACTCCACCTGAAGATTGCTGTTATTTTCCTGACTCGTTCTATGCGTAAACAAGATCATGCCGCCATTTACCGGTTCTTGATGAATGATTTGTAATGAATCATCATTACCTCTAAACTTCTGAATCGCTTCTGTAGGAGTTTTTCCTATAGGAATATGGATGGTTCCTCTCATTCCCATCGCCTTGGACATGCGCCAATCGGACAACCCCCCAGCTCTGTCATTCACATAAACAAATGCGGTGGCCAATATAAGCAAAAGTAAGACGGCGATCACTGTAATTCGAATGATTCGTTTGCTTCGCATTCTTTGCATTACGATGTCTGCTCCTTAAGACGAAGATGTATACTATTGTACCTGAACGGTTGATAAGGAAACAAGGACCGGACCAGCGAAATCGGAGGCTTCCTCACCTTTTGGATTATGAAGACGGAATAAAAAAGCATCACCTGATTCTGATTTCCAAACGAGATAATCGTTAATCCCTTCTTCACCCGAGGCTTGAAGATATTACCCATGAAAGTGGATCGTAACCCATAGTTCTAACCTATAAACTTATCCATATTCGGTATTTCCCCTTATCTCATCGCTCTTGTAAACTATTGAAAAAGACATCAAGGAGCGATGAGTCCATGAAACCTGCGGTTAAGCATCTGTTCGATCAGATAGCCGAAGACTATGATGTGCAGCGAAAACAGCTAATCCCTTGTTTTGATGAGTTTTATGGGATGGCTTTGGATCTGATGGAAAGCTCTTTGGATTCTCCGCGTATTCTTGATTTGGGCGCTGGCACGGGATTACTCTCCGGAATGCTGCTGCAAAAATACCCAAAAGCACAGCTAACTCTGGTAGACATTAGCGAAAAAATGCTGGAAGGGGCACGTCGTAGATTGAAGGATAATACTCACGTGCAGTATATCGTGGGGGATTATTCCAAACATAATTTTACCAGTTCCTATGATATGGTTATCTCCTCCCTCTCCATTCACCATCTGAACCACGCTGACAAGAAAAACGTATTTTGTACTGTTCACAAACTGCTGGAATCTGGTGGGCTCTTCATTAACGCAGACCAGGTTCAGGGGAGGACGGTTGCAACGGACGCTTATTATCGCCAACGATGGTTGGAATCGATTCATCGGAGCGGATTATCGGCTGAGGCCATTTCGGCTTCAATTGAACGACGGAAAGCAGACATCAACGCCCCTCTGGAAGATCAGCTAGTGTGGTTGGAGGAAGCCGGCTTCAGCATGGTGGATTGCATGTATAAATATTTGGACTTCGCGGTGTTTTACGCACAAAAATAAGAAAGCCCGGATTACGAGTCAAAGGCTCGGGGTCCGGGCTTTGAACCTCTGCGCGGTCTTCCCCTTTCAAACCAATCCAGTTCTGTAATCAAGTCACCAGGATTATTGCTATATCTGTTTCAAACTCATGGGCAGGTTAAAACAAAAAAGCCGCCTTATTGGCGACTTTTTGCGCGAAGTATTGCGACTTACTTCGAAATAATAATTATTGGAACCGATATGTCCAAAATGCTTCCCGTCCAAACCGGTTTCGGATTTGTTCATTATCCATTTCTGTCTGGCCGACAAGCTCCGGCGCTTGAAATTGCGAACGGTGGGCACGAATCGATGCCATTTTCTGGGCAAGGAATCCGGTCACATCTTCAATTACATCCGCTTTGCCGATAGCTTGTTCGTGATTGTTCGAGAACGCGCAGCAGTATACAAGAGGTCTTTCTTCTGCGGGCAGACGACCAATCGTTCGCGTAACAGCGGCTCCTGTTGCATCGTGATCAGGATGCACACTGTACCCTGGATAGAATGTGATGACCAGTGACGGGTTCAATTCTTTGAGCAGCGCCATGATCTGGTTATCCAGAAGTTCAGGGTCTTCGAATTCAATCATTTTATCATGAAAACCGAGCATCCTCAGGTCCTGAATGCCAATCGCATTAGAGGACTCTATGAGTTCCTCCTTACGGATTGCTGGCAAGGTGACCCGGTTGGCAAACGGCGGGATACCCATGTTACGTCCCATCTCTCCTAATGTCAGGCAAGCATAAGTGACGTGAGCACCGCCTTCTATGTACTTCGCCAACATTCCCGAAGCCGTGAACGCCTCATCGTCGGGATGCGGAAACACAACCAAAATGCGCTGATCTTCGTATTGTTTATTTTTCATTCTTGATCCTCCGCTTTCATCAGAACATTTCCCGACTAAGTTGTAAAGCTACAACCAGCTTCCCTTGACTGTCGTGACCGGCCAGAATGAGTCGTTCCTTTTCCAGCTCGTCAATGTGTGTAAGTCCCTCAGCGTATACCCAGCCGTGAGTTGTTTTTAAGCCAACCCGGTATGGTCCCGTGCCGGAGATAGATCCTTGCGTATATCGTATGACCGCATTGGAAATGAACGCCGACCCGGGATGACGGGTACTATCGAAGTGACTGGCGTATGCACCTGATGTAAGTTCGAGATGCATATATAGGTCCTGATCGAGAAAACGATCAATCCGTAATTGGATGTCTTGAGGCTCTATTGGCTGCATGACGGCCTCCTTATAAGTAATAGTAACTTGCTAATCTATTTTAACATATGTGTTGTAAAAATAGACAGCAAATGAAGGAGTCTAATGTTTTTGCAGCGCTTAGTTGGGGATGGATATATCATCAAGAACAAAAAAAGCCGTCAACATGACGACTCTTTTGCCTTCCTTTGCCGATTTCAGCCCTCAACGCAACCTTTAACGCCCCATTCTTACGCATGCCAAATGCGCGGCATCGGCATAGACTCTTTACCAAGCTCTGCCCATGCATATTTGAGCAGAAGCTCTGTCTTTAACTGCGCATGTTCTGGATCATCCCACAAGTTGCGAAGTTCGCCAGGGTCCTCCTGCAAATCAAATATTTCACCGTACGTCTGGCGGAAATACAGTGTCAGCTTATAGCGCGCGTCCACATAAGTCTTTTGATGAATCGTTGTAGGTTCATGACGGAATTCGCATAGCGCATGATCACGGGCCTGCGAATCAAGCCCCAGCCAAACCTGGCTCTGATCCACTCCAGTCATTTCATTTGGAGGCTGGATTCCGCATAATGACAAGAATGTAGGTGCAAGATCGACCAGCGATTGAATTGCATCATTTTGTTTACCTGCTGGCACCTTCCCAGGATAACGAACGATGAAAGGCAGCCGAATCAGATCCTCATAATGAAAACCACCTTTATGCTGAAGTCCATGTTGTCCGAAAAAATGTCCATGATCCGTTGTAAACACAACAACCGTGTTATCATAAAGCCCCAGCTTATCCAGCTGATCAAGAATCTTGCCGATATATTTGTCCATCAGACTGATCATGCCGTAATAGGTGGCGACCAGTTGTTTGCGCTCACGTTCTGAAGTCAGATGGGACTGGTAGCCATGAATACTGTGGCTGGTTTCCTTTAAATAACTGAAATCCGGATCCTCATCCTGTGTCAGTTTAAAATGCGGTGGATTGTGCTCATGCTCTCCCTCTACAACAGCAGGAATCGTTAACAACTCTGGGTCATACAACGCATCCCAAGGTTCGGGAACCAAATAGTCAGGGTGCGGGTCGAAAAAGCTGGACCATAGGAAAAACGGTTGCTCTTCCTCCCTGTATTGCTCTAGCAGTGCATTTGTGCGTTCGGCGATCCAGTTGTCGTAATGGTACTCCTCCGGTATTCCCCATTTATGTTTTACGGAAGGGTCCATCGTTCCGGTCGGAGGCAGAAAGTAATCTCGCCAATGGGTACAGCCCCTCTCCTCCAACCAACTAGCGTAGTGCTGTCCGACATGTGCTTCGTTTGTATGATTTCGCGCCAGCTCCACATGATCAAATCCATAAAATGGCCCGTGAAAGGAACGCCAGAAGTCCAAATCCTGCAAGAGCGGATACGACTCAAGGGAGGGATATTCGTCGGTGCCCCGCAGTGGCTGAAAATGTGCCTTTCCAATCAACGCTGTCCGGTAGCCGTTCTCCTGAAAGTCTTCGCCGACCGTATGGCGGTTCTCCAGCAGTTTCGTCCCCAACGTCCATGCTCCGTGCTGACTTGGGTACATGCCGGTAATAATCGAGGACCTGCTGGGTGTACAGACTGGACTCGGACAGTAAGCCCGCTCAAATGTAGTTCCCTCCTGAGCCAGACGATCCAGATTAGGTGTCTCGATCTCGGAGTTGAACGCCCCAATGGTATTCCAGTGCTGCTGATCGCTTGTAATTAACAAAATATTCGGTTTGTTCATGCTGCGCCTCCCTCATTCACCCCAGCGATATGCGAAAGTTACATCGCCTGGAGATATGCTTAACGATTCGTTCGTTCCTAAGGAGAAACGGATACGTTATCGAAGTGCGTATGTTTGTTAGCGGTTCTGACACCAATTTTGCCATGTGTGAATGGATTCAGACTGTTGTCAGTATATTCAATTTTCGGATTGACCATATCATCAACAAACACTTTAATGGTTGTGCCGTTAACGGCAACTTTCATGTGATACCAGGTATTGGTAGAATACGTCTGTGGACTGTTTTTAAGCAGCGCCCAATTGTAATTCATCTTGCCAAGACTCACTCCACTTGTCGTCAGATAGGCATAATACCCTTGCAGAGCATCATAATTGTTCTGACCTCGTTCAGTTCCGTGCGATGGATTGGTCACTCTGACGAGCAGCCCCCCGTCTCCTCCCGAATCAATCATTTTGATGTCTGCTTCCACTGTATAATCCGCCCATCCCGAATCTCCGAATGTAGACTTGGCTGCCCCTGAACCTTCCGCGCTGTATTCTCCGTTCTCAACCGCCCATGTGCCTTCGAACCGGGTCCATCCACTGTCATTGCCATCATTAAAATTATCGCTTACGCTGGTCACGTCAGCATATTTTTGAAACGTCATTCTTGAGAAGTCGGCCTCACCTGTAACAAATTCAACTCTCAATTCCCGTTGTCCCGCGTTCAGGTACACTTTTTTCCTGGATACATTGCCCCACTTATCCCAACCTCCCGTATTTGGAACATTGATGATGCCAGTTAAATCGGTCGCACCATCCCACAACCGGATTTGAGCTCCGTCTAACGTGGTAGCCATGCGAAAATCAATATCATAATATCCGCTGGATTCCACATTCACTTTGTATTTATACCATTCTCCGGTCTGATTCCAGCCTAGATTGAACAGCCCTTCACTATTCAGACGGATATCTCCTGCATCGGTTCGATAAGCACCGCCAAGATTAGTGGCCGTAGTATCGTGGTATGCGATACCCTCGCCGCCCTTCATATAATGAACAGCCTCAATTGTGCCTGGAATCGGCTTGGAAGCATTCCATGCACTGCTTCCATCCACATCGTTGTTAAAGGCAACAAAACCGAAATCCGCATGTGTATCTTCCGTCAGGACACCGATCTTGCCAGCTCCTATATTGGCAGTGCGTGTTGCTTTGAACATACCATCTACATAATACTTAAACGTTGATCCCGATTTCTCGATACGGATGTTATGCCATTTCGAATAATCGAAATCCGCAGGCAAACTATGGGTTTGCCAGGCCTGATCTACGCCGTTGATCCGGAAAAATGTCTCTAGACGTTTGTTTTTCGAACTAAGCAGTGCAACGCCGTAATTATTCTCATCAATGTAAGAGAAAGTAGCGCCATACCTCGGATTGGAGGATGTTCCCCGATTCATTTCCTTCATATTAAATTCAGCCGTATAATCGACTGCACTGGATGAAGAAGACACTTGTTTATGCCAAGTTGTGCTTCCCAGTGAATTTTGCCACATGAGCTCCTTATTGTAGATCCCCCAATTACCGCCATTCACGTTGCTCCAACTGTTACCGATTGCGGAACGATCGAAATAATCGTAGAAAGTGGGCATTTCCGGATTAGGTTGATCCGTTGAAGTCGGACCAAGTACGAGCATCTTGTCATTGTTCCACACAATCCGGTCCATGTTCAGATGGCGCAGCGGTCCCACAATGCCCTGCCCTTCCAAATTGTGATAGAACATATAGTGCGTATCCAGATTGGGTCCCATCACAACGCTGTTATGGCCCAGTCCTACGGTCGGACCCTCGGTTCGGATAAGTACGGGATTCGTGCCATCGGTAACGTAACCGGACCGGGGACCTGTCGTGCTAACCGCTACATCGACCCGATAACCATTGCTGAATACATGGTTGCCTGTGTAGGTCATATAATATTTGTTATTCCGTTTGAAAACGGTCGCTCCCTCCGTCCAGCCGCCCATTCCCACTCCGGTTGACGAGCTGGCTCCAATCTCCGTGGGACTGCTCATTGGGGCTGCATCAATCCGACCCTGTGCGGCATGGTAGAAGCTGAACGTACCATCATCGTCAATAAACACATGACCATCAATCGACTTACCCAGATTGCCAGTGACCACGTTGAACGGTCCGGTCGGACTTGTGCTGCTTAATACGTAATGACCTTTTCCGGCAGGTGAAGTGTACATATAGAACATTCCATTCCAGTAAATGACTTCCGGAGCATAAGCCCCATGTGTAATCGGGTCCGTTGCGGCCAATCCCCGATACGACCAGTTCACCAAGTCTTTGGAGCTCCACACTTTTACACCATCATCCGTATCTCTTGTGCTTACATACAGGTAATAGTATCCATTAAATTTCAACACATATGGATCTCCCAAACCATACTGTCCCCATTCATCCGGTAACGTTCGGGGGTTCTGATAAGCTGTGGCTGTGAGCGGCACCGAAGATACCATTAAAAAAATGACAATCAGCGTTAACATCAATCGACTATTTCTCACAAAATGACCTCCTCGTACATACTTGTTGTCGCTTACAATTCCAACGAAATCTTCACTTGCAACACCCAAATGGGTCGATGTAAACGAATGACAGCTCCGTTCAGGAATAATCAGTGGTTATCTGGTTCTTCCTTCTGCCTGCTTGGTCTGGATTTCCAGTACATAGATGGAAGCTGGACGCAGCGGGTAGCCCTCCTGCCAAGCATCCGTTGGGATGACGCTCTGACTACAAAGGATACGTTCAGGCTCAAACACGGAATTGATGTCATCCAGGGAATCTCCTGTAATTTCATGCAAAAGGGTTTCCTCGCCAGGGCTAAAACCGGACCAACCCAGTTGAGCCTTTACAGCCTGCAAACTGCGATTCACCATAAACACAGTGACGCTGCTGCCGTCCTCATTTGTACAAGCCACAACGTCCAAGTCCGGAAGCGCGTCAAGCCGAATGGGAGCTGATTTCAAGGATTGGACCGAGAAAGTACCGCACACAACATCCGCAGAGAGAACCCGCCGGATGTCCCGTCCAGCATAGAGCTTCAATACTTCATACGTGGGAGTTCCGTACACGACGAGCGGATGTCCGCTCCAACCGGGTATTTTGCCAGCATATTGATCGGCATAGTAATCCCCTACGCGTATGCAGCCCCCAAGCCAGCCGTTCACAAGATCGGAGAAGCTGCCGATATGCACCATATCACTGCAACGCAGCATCTCATTCAGGTTGGCAGCATTGGCAACGGCTGCCCCCAGTGTATGTTCGTCAGGGGTTCCCTTTCGTATCGTGTTCGAATAGTACATCGTGTTATATTCAGTAATGGCCAACTTCACATGGTGATGCTTCTCATGCTTTCGGATATGCTCCGCAGTTTGCAAAATGTTGTCACGGGTCCATTCGGGAAAAGAAGCCATTGCTTTATATCGCTCCTCAGCCGGTGTATCCCCATTCATTCCGAACCGTCCATATCCGTGATACAGATGCAGCGTCAAATAATCCATATGTTCACCTGCAATATCAAGCACATTCCGGTTCCATTCCTGATCGGTGTGACCACAGGCCAAAATAATGAGAGAAGGATCTGCTTGCTTCATGGCTTCGGCAAATAAAATGCTGCGCTGGGCGAACTGTTCTGCAGAACAGTGACCCACCTGCCAGTCTCCCCATACTTCATTGCCAATCTCCCAATATCGAACCTGGTACGGCTCGGGAAAACCGTTCGCTGCCCGCCTTGCTCCCATCGGGGTATCGACGCTTCCATTACAGTATTCGACCCATTGCGCAGCCTCCTCGGGGGTGCCTGACCCGTCGTTTATACAGATGAGAGGTTCAACCTGCAGTTCCCTGCAAAACTGGATAAATTCATCCGTACCAAAATATTTGCACGTCCATCCTCCCCATGCTTCGTTATACATGACTGGTCGTTCAAGCACGGGACCAATGCCATCTTCAAAGTGGTAAGCACTGATGTAGTTACCTGCGAGCCTCATCATGCCTGCGTTAAGTGCTCTTGTCATCTCGACAACCTCTGGTTTCACTTGCCCAATGCTGTCAGCGGGCAGCATAGACACATGATCAATCCAAAGCATGCCGGTCGACACATGATCCTGCCATCTGGGATGTTCGGCAGGCACATACAGCCGAATTTCGGCATCGGAGCAGGCGCGGTTAACGAACACCTTGGTGTCATAGTGCTCCCAGTTGTGATTCATGATCTGGATATGTACCAGCCCAAGCTGTTCCTCCGTACGTCGATCCACCACTTCAAGAACCACATATTGAAGCTCAATGGACGCCCTCGCAACCAGCTTGAGCGAATATTCCATCGGTCCCTTTAATGCTGTTCTCTGTGCGATACCGGCATATCCCTCATCATCGCTTAATATGCGAATACGTTGAGCACGCCCTGAATGCCTCCGAGCAGGCGATTCCAGCGCATATTTCGTATTGCGTCCGTTCGTATAGGGCCTCCAGCTTCCCGATACAGCTGTTCCTAATAATGCATCGCTCTCAAAATCCATGTCTTTCAAGGGATAGGCCAGCATAGCTTCCATATGATCCCGAATATCTTCCACAAAATGCCCGAACAGATAAGGGCTGATGACATGCTCGCTTTTTTGGCTACAGTCGATTGTAATCGTTGCTTTCGAAGTCAATCTAAAACCTCCAATCCCCAATTAACCTTTGATTGATCCAATCATCACACCTTTGACAAAGTGCCGCTGCACAAAAGGATACATGATCCATACAGGCAGACTGGAAACGATAATGACAGCGTATTTGATGCTTTCAGCCAGCATAATCTTATCCTCCAGACCAACAGTACTGTCCATGGCATCAGATTGGCTGAACATCAAAATTTCTCGCAGAATCAGTTGAAGTGGATATAACGCTTCGTTGCGAATATAGATCAGTGCATTAAAATACGAATTCCAATGGCTAACGGCATAGAACAGTACCATGACTGCCAGAATCGGCTTGGACAGCGGCAAAATAATGCTCCGCAGCAATCTCCAGTTCGAGCAGCCATCTATGGAAGCAGCCTCTTGCAGCTCCCAGGGAATGGTCTGGAAATACGTTCTCATGACGATCAGATTGTACGTAGAAATCGCGCCGGGAATAATCAGCGACCACATCGTATCCACCATGCCCAGATTTTTGACAAGTAAATAGGTCGGAATCAATCCTCCACTAAAGAACAGGGTCAGTGTTATAAATAACATCAATATTTTTCGTCCGGGAAGATCAGGTCTCGACAATGGATACGCAGCCAAGATGGTCATGATCATGTTAATCACCGTGCCGATCACGGTATAGATGATTGTATTACGATATCCCAACCAGATCTTTTCGTTATGCAATATGTTGGTATAGGCATCCAAAGTCAAGCCTTTGGGCAGCAACCAAACCTCTCCGCTGAGTACCTTTGTTGGATCACTTAACGAAGCGCTGACCAAAAAAAGCAGCGGATAGAGCACAAGCATGATAATAATCGCTGCGATGGTGTAGACCATTGCGTCAAACACCTTTTCATCCCATGCCCCTTTTGTCGTAGATCGCTTGATCACTTGCTTCCTCCTTCCCTCTACCATAGACTTGTTTCGGATGTCTTGCGCGCAATACGATTCACCAGCAATAGCAACGTAAGATTAATCACCGAGTTAAACAGCCCGATCGCGGTCGTATATCCGTACTCTCCCTTAAGGATACCTGTTGTATAGACAAAAGTTGAGATCACGTCGCTCGCTTCGAAATTCAAGCTGTTTTGCATCAGCAATACTTTCTCGAAACCGATATTCATGAAGTGGCCGACATCCAGGATGAGTAAAATGACAATCGCCGGAACAATCCCGGGAAGGGAGATATGCCAAACACGCCGTAATCGGGAAGCACCGTCCATCTTGGCCGCTTCATAGAGCTGCGGGTTAATCCCGCTAAGCGCCGCGATATAGATGATGGACTGCCATCCCATGTTCTGCCAGATATTCGAACCGATAAATATCGTCTTGAACCAACCGGCTTCCTCCATGAAGCGAATTGGTGTACCTCCGAATGTCTGAATCAGAAGATTGACCGGTCCACTTGTTGGAGATAGAAATAAGGAGATCATGCCTACGATGACAACAACCGAAATGAAATGGGGGATATACGTAATATTTTGCAGCCATTTACTAAAAGCTTTATTAGGAATCTCATTAATGATCAATGCCAGCAAAATGGGGATCGGAAAAGCAATCAAGAGCGAGAACAAATTGATGGATACCGTGTTCCATAGCAGCCTCCAGAAATAATAGGAATCGAAAAATCGTACGAAGTGCTCCAAGCCCACCCAGCTGCTGCCACCTATGCCTTTGCCGGGATTGAAGTTTTTGAATGCAATCTGCAGCCCGTATAGCGGAGCATAATGAAAGATGACATACCAGATGATGGGAAGAAGAAGCATCAGGTATAGATCATAACGTCTGCCCATTTGCCTTAACAGCCCGATCCCCGGTTTTGAACGAGCTCGGGGCAAACCGGATGTGGGAACGACTCCAGCCTTTTTCATGGCTTCCTCCTTCCTTGCTGCTTATAAGATGCTTTCTGCATAAATTACAATCATTTCTTCATCGTATCGTAAGCATCCTGATACAGCTTTACCAGATCGTCGATCTTCATCTTTTTCAATGTCTCCTGAAATTCGTTCCATTGATCAAAACTCAGTGAACCGACGATAAATTTAGTGCTCTGTTCCTCGTAATATTTATCGATGTCGTTGCGAAGGATCTCGACTTTGCGGGCAGTTTCCTCATCAAACATCGGTGATGAGTACCGAATGCTGGGCAAATACGGGTCCAGTTTTTTCTGAGCTTCTTGTACTTGAGGAGGGTTGATATAGGATGCAACTTCTTCGCTGATCAAATGAGGCGCACCCCCTCCGGCATAAGGGGTGATTTTTGCCTGATTGCCTGAATTCAAGAAGTCCTCTTTGTAGAAGGGAATGCCATCCTTAAGCTCGTAATGCTCTCCTTCTCTTCCGAAGCGGAGCAATGTTGAGCCTTCCTCGCTGTAGAAATAGTCAATCCAGCGCAGCGTAGCTTCAGGATCCTCATTGACTGAAGTAATAGCGAAAGCTCCAAAGTCCCGTGGAACCGGTGCACCCTGGCTTTGCAGACGATCCCCGTGCGGACCCTGAAGTGGGGCAATCCCTGTATATTGGTCAGCAATCTTCAGAAACGGATTATTGGTTTGATCAAAGAAGAAACCGGTGTTTCCCGAAGCCTGTTTGGCCAGATACTGCGCTTCTGTATGCGAGAAAATCTCGGGATCTAGCAGCTTTTCCTGATATAGCTTGTTTAGATACATGAGCAATTCCTTATTGCGCTCGTTCCCCATCCAGATATTCACCTTGTCGTCTTCCAGATTAATGTTATAACCTAATTGCATATCCAAGCCGAATGACCCGCTCATCATCGCTACAACAGGCAAGCCCTGACCCTGGCCTCCGCCTGCACGTGCCGTCATCGGTATTTCATCCTGCTTCCCATTGCCATTAGGGTCTTTGTCCCGAAAGACGGTGAGCACCTGATACAAGTCTTCGGTCGTTTCAGGCTCCTTCAGACCAAGCTTCTTCAGCCATTTCTGATTGATCCACTTTTTGTCCATGCGTGCAGAGCTTAAGGTGACCACTGCGGGGAGGCTGTAAATGTGACCTTCTGGAGTCGTGATGGCCGGACGAATTTCGGGATACTGCTCCATCAGTTTCTTGAAATTAGGCGCATACACGTCGATCAGATTTTCCAGCGGGATCAATTGTCCGGACGTTCCGTAACGAATGGTCTCCAGCGGACTAAGACCAGCACGGAATAGCGCATCGGGGAGCTCATTGGAGGCGAAAAGCAGATTCTTTTTCTCTTGGAAGCCGTCCGTAGGCACTTCGGAGAATTCCACTTGCACATTACTCTTTTTCGCATAATCCTGAAATACCGGCATATCCTTGAATGGGCCGTTTACAGGTGCAATCCGGGTGAACATCTTGAGCTTGAGCGGTTCTGTTACGATTGGGAAGCCCTCTTTACTGACATCAGCTGCATGCTTTCCAGGCACTGCCTCGTTTGTTGCCTCGGTGCCGGAATTACAACCTGATAACACCAGACCGAACATGATCATCGTGCTTAGGGTTAATTGCTTCCATGGTTTACGCATACATACAGCAGCCCCCTCAAAAACATAGTATCACTAGAAATATAGTAGGTATTGAGGTATAGCATAATGTAACCTGCTGCAAATAGAAATAACATTTCGTTGTCAGTCATTTAGCATTTTGTTAGGGGGCTGCATTCTGCTGCTGCGATAATTGGAAGGTGACATGCCGTAATAGGTACCAAAGGCTCTGGAGAATGTATATAAGTCCGTGTATCCAAGAGACAGCGCAATTTCCGTAATGGATAACGCCCCGTCCTGCAGCATTTCACCGGCACGCTCCATACGCAGTTTAATTAAATAATCACGTGGGCTTATGCCAAAACATTGCTTAAACCGGGTGGATAGATGCGATCGGTGCATGCCGGTAAACTCGGCAATATCTGCAACGGTGATGCCTTCGGCATAATGCATCTGCATATATTGCATGCAGGCTTTGAGCTTGTCTTCCATCACATCGTGAAGGGGTCGTGACAGCATTTCGAACAATCGGTAAAACAGGATCTGAAGCTGTAAGTCCCCATCCTTTTGACGATCCCCGATCTGTTTCATACATGCCTTCAACAACTCTTCCATCTCGGTCGTGAGTTTGTTGCGCAAATACGGTTTTTGTTCCGTAATCTCAATTCTTCTTACCAGTGATTCCGCCTGTGTACCATTAAACGCCAACCAGCACATGCGTAATGGAGAATCGGGATCGTACTCCGATACCCAGTAGCTATATTTCACATTGGGAAATAGGCAGAACATACTGCCTTTTGTCAGGGTCACTGTTTCTCCCATACTGGACAACGTTACCGCACCGCTCAGCACAAAATGAAAGGAAAAACATTCGATGATCCTTGCACCAACGCTATAATTGGCCTTCGCCACATTGTGTCCGGTCCGCAGAGGCCATAGCCCTCCCAGCTTCTCAAACTCATTCGGTGTGTAATAAAAGATGTCTGCGTATTCATGACCGTAATCCTTCATAGGCTTCACCTCATAAAAAAAGACATAGCAGGTTGTAGCTGCTACGTCTCTAGTTTTCTAGTAAACACTCAGTAGATGTAAGTTGTTCGCTGGATTGTTTTACTATTATACTATTGGTCCTGCTTCCATCGTCAAGAGATTTTATCGATATCAGGATGGGTTGTTAAAATACACTGCGTACCAAACCGCCGTCTATTCTCAATGCAGAGCCATTGATAGCTGAAGATAGCGGACTGCTTAAGAAAGTAACAAAGTTTGCAATTTCTTCTGGACGGATAAATCGTTCTATAATGGAGGAAGGGCGATTTTCGTTCATAAATCGCTTTTCAGCCATATCTATCGTTAGATGTTCGTCCGGATAAAGACTATTTAACATGGTCTCCACACCTTCAGTTAGAGTTGAACCTGGCATGACCGTATTGACAGTCACAGGGGTACCTTTGCATAGCTCAGCTAAACTGCGCGAGAGTGATAACTGCATGGTTTTGGTTGCACTGTAATGAGCCATTTCCTGAGAAGGCATAACTGCTGCCTCACTTGCAATGAAGATCACTCTGCCTTCTTTCTTTTGAATCATCTTCTTAAGATAAATGCGAGTCAGCCGAACACCACTCATCATGTTCACTTCGAAGAATCGAAACCAATCCTCATCCGGTATATCAAAGTATTCCTTGGGCTCAAAAATGCCAAGGTTATTGATTAATATATCCACTTCTGGATACTCTTCAATGATTTTTTGACATCCTTGCTCTGTTCCCAAATCATAAACAGCAGGCTGAAGATTGGCATGTGGATAGCGGGATTGAATTTCTGTGATGGTTGCCTGCACCTTTTCTTCCCGTCGTCCATTAATAACAATGGTTGCACCCTCTGCCGCCAGCCCAGTGGCAATCGCCTTACCAATACCTGCGGTCGATCCTGTAACAAGTGCCGTTTTCCCTTCCAAATTCAATTTCATCTGAAATCCTCCTCGTTTTTATACGTCACTGATGTTTACAGAGTTAACATAAGGATTTGCTATTAGTTTAAACCAAAGAGGAGATAGACAAACTTTAGCTCCTTCCGTTGCTGTCCGCACGGAATGAACATCATAGCAAGGTCCCCCCTCCTTTGCTTGCCTCAGCACATTTGCATGAATAATGAAGCAGAAATAAACGAGAACTGTCACGTTCGACAGTCCCCGTCTCCCAATTAATGCTTCATGGAATTGCATCGTTAACGCTAGATGCTAAGAATCGCTCTTGTCTTGAAGCTCCTCATGCCATTCCTGTTTGAGCTCACTCCAATGTGCTCGCTTTTCCAGTGCAGCCTGGAAATCACTCCATGCCTGTTCAAATTGTGAGTCATCCTTAGCCATAATGAGCTTGGCTTTATACTCTTTTCGCACATTATCAAGTTCAGGCAAATATTTCTCCCATAAGCCACCCGGTTTGGCCTTCACCATATCGTAGTATTCAGCAACCCTGGTCCCACCCATTTTGCCAATCTTTTCGGTGAATTCGATCGTTTTGAATCTTCCCTTCGGATCAGTAACGCCATAATTCCACCATGGATACCATTCATTACTATAGGAAGAAGCCGCGTAAAGCTCTGGCGTCGTGCTTGCCTTCTTCGCTTGATCTCCAGAGTCATGCAAAGCTTTATATTTCTCATCCATATATACCCATTTTCCTAATGGTTTATCCACCCAATCCCAGAACACTCCTGGCGGACCTTCATTCACGACCTGCTGCTGTTCGGGATTAGGCTGTAGTGTGTAATCGAAGAAAGCAAGAATGGAATCGAGATTTTTTGTATTTTTATTAATAAATACGTCATTAGCAGGATAAGGATTGATAATTTGATTAGCGCCAATCTCACTCACGCCATCCACTTTCGGATAGGGAATGACATCATAGTACCATGCCGGATCGGTTGGTCCGTCGAGAACCTCCCATAACTGGGCGTCCATATTAAAGAACCCACCTGCATTCAAGGCTACACGTCCGGATTTGTTTTTCTCTTTGTATCGCTCCTTCTTGTCTGTGATCGCTTCGTGATCCAGAAGCCCTTCCCGGAACATGTTGTTCATCCATTGGTAAGCCGCTTTATATTGCGGATTGTCATAGATAAACTGATAGTCATTACCTTGCTTCTCTACTGGAATGACGCCGCCAGCTGTGCTGACCGTAACGCCAAATGTACTCAGGATGACATTTTCATCGCTTGCGTCAGAGAGAAAACTAAGAGGAATCAAAGGTTTCCCGTTTTCATCCTTCTGCTTAGCCGCCAATCTCAGATACTTCTCTATACCGTCCAACGATTTCAGACCATCCATCGTCATGCCGGTTTTCTCCAGCACATCTGTACGGACAAACCAGCCGTAGGAAGCCCAACCAGGCCAAGGATCATCGGGTTCTTGATCAAACCATGTCGGAATGGAATAGATATGTCCGTCCGAAGCTTTCATTTGATCCAGATAGATTTTCGGAATGGAGGCCAGCCCAGGATATTTATCCGGCATATCAAAGTATTGCTCCAGCGGAAGAACGCTGCCCGAACGCATCATCGCAGTGGTCACGACATCACTACGTGAGAACAAGGCGGCATCATCAAATCCACCGGTATTCAATTTCAGGTTCAGCTCTGTCATTACATCGCCCTGCGTAGCCTCCAGCCGAACGTCTATGCCCGGTTCTTTTTCTTTCCAATACATTTGGACCATACTTTGGTTATTAATTGTTGCGTTCCACCCTAGCCATAGCTTAAAAGAATCTGCAGAACTGCTGCCACTCTCCGTGCTGCTTGAGCATGCCGTTATCCCAAACATCAGTAGAGCCAAGGATAATAGCGCCAGCTTTCTTCCCTTTTGTTGACGTAAACTCATCACATGCGTCCCCCTCGGTTATTTTGAAATTGTATAGGATTAGAAAACCCATTCTGTTACTTCATTTTTCATTGGGTTATCCTTTTACTGAGCCGATAAGCACACCTTTTACAAAATACTTTTGCAGGAATGGGTACACACACAAGATCGGAAGCGCGCTTACCATGACTGTCGCCATTTTGATGGACATGAGTGTAACGTTAGAGAGCATGGTGCCCCGGGCAAGCGCTTCCTGATTATTGTTGGATCCGAGGACAGTCGAAATATCCTGGGCAGACAGCAGTTGTTGCAAAAACGTTTGAACCGGAATCAGACTCTGATCTGAAACATAAAATGCGCCAGAAAACCAGTCATTCCAGTGCCCCACTGCAGTAAAAAGACCAATGGCTGCAAGCATAGGTTTCGAAAGTGGCATAATAATGACGAAGAGAATGCGGACAGGATTGGCGCCATCGATTTCAGCCGATTCGATCAGTGCTTCCGGAATCCCCTGGATGAATTTCATCATCACAAACATATTCCACGCCGAGAAAGCGGACGGAATGATATACACCCAGAATGAGTTTAATAATGACAAGTGATTAAGCTGGATATACAAAGGGATTAATCCGCCACTAAACAGCATCGTAATCAGCACGTACCCCAGGAGGGATTTCCTGAAAGGAAGCTGCCGATAGGACAAGCCATAAGCCGCCAGAAGAGTGATAAGTAAGCCGACAAAAGTGCCTACGATCGTACGGGATATCGTAATTAAGTAGGCATGTTGAATAACCGAATTCCCAAGCACAACCTCATAATTGTACAAAGTAAACTCCCTAGGCCACAGATAGACACCGCCCTTTGCCGCATCGCTGCCAACGTTTAAGGAGACGGCGAGCATATACGTGAAGGGATAGATTACCGAGATACAGAGAAGTGCCAATAGAAACACAATGATTGTCTGCCCCACCCGTTCCCTCATAGAAGATCTCATATTACCAAAGCCCCTCTCCGTTGAACTTTCGCGCCATCTGATTGGTGCACAGCACCAACACCAGACTGATGACCGAAGAAAGGAGTCCGACTGCAGTGGCCATTCCAAAATAACCTTGCTGCAAACCGTTGCGTAGAATATAAGTGTCGAGCACATCCGCGACTGGCTGATTGGCCGGATTCATCAAAGGATAGATTTGATCCATGCCTACTGCAATCAGTCCAGGCATACTGAGAATCAACACGATGGAGATGGTCGGCATTATACCCGGCAGGGTAATGTTGCGAATTTGTGCGAGCCGTCCTGCCCCTTCCACCCTTGCGGCTTCATAGAGCTGCGGGTCAATCGTTGTAATTGCCGCCAGATACAAGATCGTATTCCAACCTACCTCCTTCCATAGACCGCTCACTACGATCATGGGCCGGAACCACTCCGTAGATCCCAAGAAAAAGACAGAATCTCCACCCAGCTTCTCAATCAGCTGATTAACCAATCCGCCGTCCAACGTCAGCAGGGATTGCAGAATATAAGCCACCACGATCCATGAAAAGAAATGCGGAAGATAACTAACGGATTGGACAAACCGCTTGTATTTGTTGTTTTTCACCTCATTGATGAGCAATGCCAAAATAATAGGAGCTGGAAATCCAAACACAAACTTGAGAATCGCGATGTAAATCGTGTTCTTCACCACAATCCAGAACTGTTCATCTTGCAAGAATGAGAAGTTTTCCAAACCGACCCATTCACTACTCCACATCGTGCTGCCGATGTGAAAATCCTTGAATGCCACCTGGATGCCCACCATCGGAATGTAGCTGAAGAGAAGAAGCAGTATCGCACCAGGTAGAATCATTACATATTGCCAACGGTATTTTGCCAGTCGTTCAATCATTTAACCACCTCTGCCATCAGTATAGAGATCAATTGAAAGCGGTAACATATAACAACGATCGGATTTCTATCGATTGGATTGGCAATATCAGAAAAGGCGAAGTAACAACTTATAAATCAAATACGCTGCGTACGATTAGCTGTGATTGCAGTTCTTCAAGGGATGCCGGTTTGTTGAGATCATCTTTCTTCAGAGAAATGGTCTTTCTTTCACCTGCTGACAAGTCAAAATAATTGTTACTGAAAATACCGTCTAATTCACTGAAATCCAGTTCCACAAAACGTGCAAAGGCTTTCGAATCAACCGTAATAACAAAACGATCCTCTTCTTCTGTCATCGTGGTCTCAATTGCGGGATCAATAAAACCAAAATGCTTTGGCTTCACAAATAACACTGTACCTTCGCTGACAACTTCACCATCCACCACAAAGGAAAACTGTAAATACGTATTTCGTTTCTTAGCAGTTGTATCGAGCATCTCAGTGAAATCAAGCTGTTCGAATAATGAGGTTGATAACGCTTTCAAATCGATTGCTTTTGAAGAAGCCACGATTTCATTGGATTGCGAATCCTTGAGCCTCCATTTCAATTCTCCTTTTACAGCACTCCTACTCTCATTCGATACGTGAAGTTCTACCTTCGAACCATCTTCCCGAGCCGATACAAGAACAGGCGCGAAAAAGCGTTTGGCTGCATATTGCAGTGCTTTCCAGCGACCAAAGTAATCGATACTGGACCAGGAAGCAACAGGCCAGCAATCATTCAACTGCCAGTACAGTGCTCCCATACAGCGTCCACGATGTCTGCGCCAGTGTTCTACCCCACATGAGATTCCTTCAGCCTGAATGAGCTGTGAAGCGTATAACAGGGAACTGAAATCTTTTGGCAAGCGATACGTCTCCCCGATGTAATACAGAATTTTCTCATTGCCCGTACCATTCTTCTGATGAGATTCCATGACCGGAGAGAAGATATTGCGGTCTTCCGGCAACGTAAACGTCTCTATGGTCTTGTGATTCGGAAAGGATTGCAACCCGAATTCGGACATGTAGCGCGGGAACAATGTGCGGAATTCAGTAAAAGGTTTCTTGCCATGCCATACATCCCAATAATGCATGTCCCCATAATTTTCATCGTTCGGATTGTCAAAGCTGCCTTTGGACGAAGGTGAGGCTACCCAGTAGAACGTGTTCGGATCATATTCCTTCGCAATAGCCGGAAGGAGTACCTCGTATTGTTTAATATAGTCCGCTTGTAACTGTAAGGATGTCTTCTTGGCCCAGTCCCATTCGACCCAAGCCATCTCCTGCTCATTGTTGCCACACCAGATTCCTAACGATGCATGGTGGCGCAAACGCTTCATGTTGTCTATCGTTTCTTTTGTAATCGATTGCTTGAATTCCTCCGTCAATTCATATACACCACAGGCGTACATCAAGTCCTGCCATACAATCAAACCGTATTCATCGCATAAATCATAGAAATAATTTTCGGGATAATGTCCGCCACCCCAGACACGAATCGTGTTGAAATGGGCTTGCGCACAGCTCTTGATCAATCGTTCTGTCCGAGCTGGATTACAACGCGGCAAGATGTTATCTTCCGGAATATAGTCAGCACCCATTGAGAAAAAGGATACACCGTTCACTTCGAATTCAAAGGACTCGCCCCACTGATCTTTCTCTTGCTTAACGGTTAATGTGCGCAGTCCAATACGCTTATCATCACGATCCAGCTCCACACCTTGTTCCATGAGCACAACGCTCAGCTGATACAACGGCTGTTTTCCCAGGCCATTCGGCCACCATAACTCGGGCTGGTCCACTTCGATCCAGATATGGTGATCCCCATCGTTCATGACAGTTGTGCATCCTTTCAACGTCTCTCCAGAAGGAGTAACTAATGTGACCGTGATCTCCCGCACTTCTTCGACCCAACCGGATGTCCTCACGCGAACATCTAGGATCACTTTGTCCTCGTTATGCAGCTGAGTGATGTAGACATCATCCAAACGGGCATGATCGTAGCACTGAATGGAGATATTCCGCCAGATCCCCAAATCAGGCAATTGTGGCCCCCAATCCCAACCGAACATGGAGTGTGCTTTGCGCAAATGGGAGATTCCTTCCACTGCATCACTGCAGTTAATCAACGGACGTTCGGCTTGTTTACGCAGTACATATTCCAGTGGCGAACGCAGAATGATGTGTATGGTATTTTCACCTTGTTTAATATGGGAAGTAATATCGATTTCATAAATACTGTGCATATTGCTTACGTTCGCGATATTTGTTCCATTCAGAACCAGTTCGCCAATTGTATCCAACCCTTCACATAACAGGATGATCCGATCATGCCTGAGATCCGCTTCGTTCACTTCAAATGAGTGTTTGTATTCATAATCATAATGACACAGATCAAGTGCCGCCTGCTCTTGCTCACGGTAGTAAGGGTCTTCCATTTGTCCAGCCTTTAGCAAGTCATGAAAGACCGAGCCGGGAACCGTTGCCGGAAGCCATTCAGCATGGTCCACTCGCTTCATTTGCCACGCGCCGTTTAGATCGATAAGCAACATTTGTGATACCTCCTGATGTCTTTGTAATATAATTCATTCTATCAAGAGGCTGGCATACTTTCTTATGTTGTGTTCACGGAATTCATGTGCTATTTTGACATTAACAACGAAGGAGGAGTTCGAGCCTTGATCAAATACACAGCATCAACTCACATCCATCCCGACCTGCTCGTAGATCCATTCTGGGTCGATTCCTTATCCAAAGTATCACCCGAGCACACTCATGACTTTTACGAATTTTTCATTCTGAGTGAAGGGCAGTGCCAACATATCGTCAATGGGAAGACCCAGCATTTAAGACCAGGTTGCCTTGTCTTTATTCGACCGCATGATATTCACCGCTACGAGTCAGAAGGCGCTCAGGACTGCCGTTTCCTGAATAGTCCATGCCGGTCCGATGTAATAGAAGAAGCATTTGCTTATTTGAATGAGCTGAAGTATGCACAAGGACTATTGCAGGCCCCTGTTCCCCAGATCGCCATGCTGTCTCAGTTAGAAATGACAGAGATGATTCGAAGCTTTGAACGGATTATGATGCTCTCCACCGTTGATAAGAAGAAAGCTCGCGTATATGCAAAAGGTCTGATTATTCAGATCTTGACGCAGCATTTCTTTGCGTTGGAAACTATGGAGGAACCCATTCTCCCGCTGTGGTTAGAGTATGCGATCTCCAAAATGCAGCTGAAAGAGAACATGAATCGCGGTCTTCATGCCCTCTATGAATTGTCAGGTCGTAGCGTTGGTCATGTGAACCGCGCCTTTCGTCAATATCTGAATCAGACACCAACAGAATATATCAATCAGCTTCGGCTAAATGTGGCCAAAAACTTGCTGCTCACCACGGAGTTGCGCGTGCTTGAGATCGCTCTGGAAGCTGGATTTGAGAACGTCAGTCACTTCTACCACCAGTTCAAAAAATTTTATAATCAAGCTCCGCTAGATTTCCGCAAAAACGCAACAATGAATCGCTCGCTACGATAAATAATGGATAAAATAGTACTGCGACCAAAGTGCAAAAAACCTCAGGAGAGTACTCCTGAGGTTTAGACAGCTATCATGCTCCTGAAGGATTAGTCCAAGAGCGGGGTAATAGACAGGCATAGAAGATTGATTTCACCATGTCCACCCGAAATTTTGATTGTGTTGGCGTTGCCAGGCTCCAAAGGAACGGTGATATTTGTGATCCCGCCGAATTCCTGCAGACCACCAGTGGACAGCGCATTCAGCAAGGAATAGTCCTCGTCATTGATCGTCAGATGCAATTTGGCCAATCGTTCGCCAGTCGCATAATGAAGCTCAACCGATGCTCTACCGCCTTCGCCTCCATCTATATTTTTAAACAAGGCATACGCTTCTGAGGATTGAAGATTCCCAATCACAGTTTGACCGGATTGCAATTTCCTGATTTCAGCTCCTCCAAAAACCTCACTGGCTGCACCCGCATAAACCTTCCGCTGCTGGACAGGAACTGGGGCTGGACCGACGGAGGACACACCTTCCCTTGTCTGAACCACAGGCCTGATGGAACCATCTTCATCGAACTCCAGATAGTCGATACATACGCTGCGCAGCGTACCTTCACCAGAGATCGCTTGATTGTGATAAAAAAGATACCATTGCCCTTTGAATTCCACTACAGAGCCATGGGTCGTGGAACAGCCGGTCGGCTCCAGGAAAATGTCTCGGTACGTCCATGGGCCAAGCGGATTCTCGCTTGTTGCGTATCTCATACGGTTGTTGTTTTCCAAATTATCCGCATAGGTAAGGTAATACAGATTGTTTCTTTTGAATACCCAGGCTGCTTCGTGAAAATCCTCGAGCCCTTGCATTTCTGTCATGCCGTTTTCCAGAGACATCATATCTTCATTGAGCTTGCCTCCCAGACAAACACTGCCGCCACCGTAATAGATATAAGCGCTGTTGTCATCGTCTACAAGTACACACGGGTCAATCAGTGCAAACCCGCCAAGCCCCTCGATATATCCTTGATCCGTAAAGCCATGCGCGGGGTAGCGACTGGTCGCAACCCCGATCTTCCAGGAATCATTCCAGTTCGAATCGCTCGGATGCGGATAATAGAAGTAATAGGTTCCATTCTTGTACGCACAGTCAGGCGCCCACATGAAACCTCCCTCCGGTCTGCCCCAGGAAACGTCGTCTGAACGGAGTATTTCCCCTTCGTCCAACCAGTGAACCATATCCTCTGAGGAAAAAACATGATATCTGTCCATGAGATCGCAGCCTCTGGCTGGGTCCATATCATGAGACGCGTAAATGTAAACTTTGCCGTCATCCCATACATGGGCCGAAGGATCTGCTGTATATATAGATGTGATTGCTGGATTAAGGGATGTAGTCTTCTGGCGTATGGTTTCAAAGTCAATATCATTAGTAGTCATATTAATCCTCCTGAACGTATACGAACTTGTTAAAATCACGCCCTTTGGGCTCTATTGATGACTCGTTGGATGGTTTGCCGTCACTGCAATCTGGTTTTTGAACATGCGATTGATATCCCCTGCAAGTCGGAGATAAAAGTCCGAAGATACGGCAACACCGTCGGCATCCAGCGTCAGAAAATATTGATTGGTCGGAATCATGGAGCTGTTCTCTGCCGCCTTAGCAACGGCAGTACCTTCATCGTATTCGTCAAACATCGCAATATATCCGGTATTGATACCTATACTCTTCAGATTGTAGGCCTGCCTCCACATGAAGTCACCATGCAAACGCGGAATTTCGTTTCTTGGGCCACCGGTCATATTGGACCAAGCGAACCCCGGCCAGATCACTGGCTGATAATCAGTTCCATTCTGCTGGGTGAAGGCCAGGTCAGGCTGAAGTTGATTAGTTTTGAAATTGTCTGCTTGCTGAATATTACCGAAGCGGCCAACAGACCAAGGGGAGATCATATCCAATGATTTGTAAACGTTCATAAAGTCGGATCGGGAGTCGTTGTTACCCGTTCTCCAATACGTAGGCACACCGCCGATGACATAGATTCCCTGATTTTTGAACCAACCGATCAAATCGGCCGCCTCTGCTGCAGTACCCGGACGATCCGTGAAGCCAATGCCCCAGATACAGACAACCATCTTGCCTTTCTGCTTCGCATAGGCAGAAGATGATGGGAGGTGCATGCTGTTCACGACATTGGTCGTCCAGTCATGCTTGACTGCCTGTACCCAGTTGCTCGCATTCATTCCCGTAATGTCATACATGACATAGAACTTGCGATTATAGGATTCCGCAGCGTTCTTAACCTTGACGGCTACGCTGTCCCGGTTGCTTTTCCAGTTGTTCGGTGTGTCACTCTCATCTGCGCCGAACCGTTGCAATGCTGCGCCGTCGATATTGTAGGTCTGCATCCACTCAAAATGTTTGTTGACCGTCTCCTGATCATATGAAGAGAACAATTTGGCAGGAGAACCATTACCGAGGTTCGCCAGACTTGTCTGATACAGCTTGGAATATTCGCGAAGGTCTGGATACAACTCGAAATTCACGTTACCATTTGCTGATGGCGCACTGCTATTTTTGGACCAGTGCACCCAACCCCCGTTCGGTGAACCGTCTCCGGCTGCGTTGAACCAGCCTTGATATCCGGCATACAGTTTGCCTACGACATCGCCTTCGCTGCCTGCGGCGGAAGCACTGAACTTGAACCAGAGCAGGTTGAACAAATTTCCGGTTCCGCCAGTGAATTTAAGGTAGACCGTGTGTACACCAGTGGCACCACTGATCGCCCCGGACTTCGTTTGCCAGGATTGCCACCCGCCCGTACCCGGAACAGCAACCGTTCCCGCGAGTGTTCCATTAAGGCTATCCAGACGAACCTCAATGGAACCGCCACTGTTGTTGCTAGCCACTCTAACGTCGATTGAATTGGCACCGCTGCCAAAATCCACATTGTTGAATACGATGTAATCGCCGTTGTCGATGAATGCGACATTTTGCCCGCCCTCGCTGGAACTTTCCAGCTGGACTCCGGATTGACTGTTATAACTGGAAGCTTGCGTTTGATTAAACGCGGAAGCGGCCGATACGATGGACGGAGAAATAGACAAACACAATGCAAGAATCAATAATGCTGCACTTGCAAAAGCCAATACCCTCTTGTTTTTTTGCATGAAATTTAGCATAGTATCCCCCTATTCAATTTAGTTGCGTGTAAGCTGCTCCTGTTCTTCATCCGTCCACGAATGCTTCGGACCCCAGGATAGAAGCTCTTTTACCATTCCATTACTGACCATGGCTTCTCGATTAGTGAAAGTTGTCCGTAGATCTTTTACATTAGGATAAAAGGTGGCGAGCAATTCTGTCGATTGGCGATCACTTAACGTATCGTTAGCAGTAACATTAACGTGAACAGCCCCATCATAATCGGCGTGCAGAGCAGCCAAACAAGCATCCACGGCATCCCTGATATCAATGTAACTCCACAATATGTGCTTGAACGTTTCCGCCTTCGCAATAGCCAGATGTCTGTACTCTCCCGGTCCCACAATCATTGAAAAACGGAGGGAAATTACCTGCATTCCGCTTCTCCGATGAAACATCTCGGCAGTGACCTCATTAACGATCTTGGACAGGCCATAACATTCCTGCGGCTGTTGCGGATGCTGTTCATCCACCGGGAAATAATTGGGAGCGAAGGGTTTGTTGGCCCAGGCAAATCCGTAGGATGATTCACTGGAGCCCATAACCACCTTTGGTATACCGAGCAAAGAGGCTGCTTCCAGTACATGGTACCCAGAAAGTGTATTATTAGCGAAAATGTACGTGTGAGGGTAGTGAAGCGGCGCAGGAATCGCGGCCAGATGGATGATCGTATCCACTCCGGCAAGCGCTCCCACGACTTGACCATAATCGTTCAAATCAACAATAATCTGTCTGCAACGGACCCGGTCAGACAGGTGTTTATCCAGCGATACGACATCATGACCCTGTAATTGCAGCTTCTCAATGACCTGTGAACCCAGCTTTCCGCCTCCGCCTGTAACTGCAATCGTCTTCATTCCTATATCTCTCCTGTCTGTTCTGGTCACTTCGTTAGGGTCGCACCATTGTCCCATCCGCTTTGCGGTCCATAGGATATGGCCGATGGTAGTGTTTGCGATCCCACGAGTCTTCAAGAAGTGATTTGGCCTTCAATTCATCCAGTTCAATGCCCAGCCCTGGTTTGTTCGAAGGATATAGATATCCGCCTTCTCTAACGATATGTCCCGGGAAAGCCTCCAGCTCATGGGGTTTAAAATGATTGATTTCCTGGATACCAAAGTTCCACAGGGCCATATCCAGATGGACAGCAGCTGCCTGGTTAACAGGATCATTCTCCCCACCCTCCTGCCAGGCTGTTCGTACTCCGTAGGCTTCGCCCAGCGCAGCGATCTTGCGGCAAGCACTGATTCCGCCTGCTTTCGATACCCGAACTCTGATAAAATCGATCAACTTCTCTTGAATCAGACCGGTCCACTCCTGCGGATTAACAAATAATTCTCCCACTGCCTGCGGCGTAGCGCTCTGTTGACGAAGCTGTCGATACCATCCGATCTGTTCCGGAGCAAGTGCATCTTCCAGAAAGAAAAGATGATAAGGCTCAAGCCGCTTCGACAGCTGAATGGCATGAATTGGGGATAAATGCTCATGCACATCGTGGGTAAACTGAATCCCGTTACCAAATTCCAGCCGCAGCTTCTCGAACATGTCAGGGATCGCATGCAGATACGCATGTTCATCGAATATAGGACCGCTGCTCCAGGGCTCGCGCGGCAAATTCGCGTCCTTGCCGCTGACAAATCCCCCGCCACCGTAACCTCCCATCTGCACTCGAATGACTGTGTATCCTTCTTCCATAAAACGAGATACATCTTCTTTCAGCTCGCTGATATCAGCACCTCCGGCATGGCCGTAACAGGGAACTGCCGCACGGCAGGCCCCTCCCAACAATTGATATACCGGAAGATTTGCTTCCTTGCCCTTGATATCCCACAGAGCCATGTCAATGCCACCAATGGCGGTCTGAAGAATTGCGCCGTTTCTCCAATATCCGCTCATATGCATGAGATGCCACAAATCTTCAATTCGGGATGCATCCCTTCCCATGAGTAATGGTGCCAGCAGTTGTTCGATGACCTGTACCACCGCTTCTGGATTATAAAGATCGGAAGCGGACCCCAGTCCGTAAAGACCATCCTGATCCGTCGAAATCTTCACAATCGTCCAGCTTCCGTCATGCCTTGTGCGTATGCATTCTATCCGTGTAATGTTAGCCATATGTTCCCTCTCCGCATATGCTCCATTTCGCTCCTACCGGAAGATTTAAGGCAAACGGTTGTATAAGCGATACAGCAACACAGCTGTCTCAGCACGAGTCAATGTATCTTCCGGATGGAAGCTGCCATTGCTTCCTTCCATAATGGTTGATCTGGTTAACGAGTCAATCGCATCGCGGGCATATGCCTTAATCAAATGATTATCTTTATAACCTTTCAGACCGGATTCGCCTTCAGGAAGAGGACGAGGCTGCATCCCAATAACTTGCATAGCTCGGTAGATCATAACTGCTGCTTCTTCCCGGGTAATTGGAGACGCTGGCGAGAATCGATCAGCGCCTGCCCCTTGAATGATGCCCAGCGTTCTTGCAGTATTTACGGACTGTTCGTAATAAACTTGCTCAGGTACATCCGCGAAGGGTTCCACCTTGGTTCCCTGATCAGGTTGTAATTCTAGGGCATTGGTAAGCAGGGTTACGAAATCCGCTCGGCGGATCATGGATTGAGGCTGATATTCTGCCTTTGACATTCCACGAATAACCCCTTTGGACACTAGAACTTCGATGGCATGGCGGGCCCATGATAGCTGTCGGATATCCTGGAATGTTCGATTATTGTGAGTAATTGCGTAAACTCCGCCTTGCCGTGTTTTGAAAACCAATTGTTCTGATTCTTTATGAAACTTCCCATTCGGAACGGAGGTCATTTGACCGTCATCCGTTATACGTTGTACTGCGAGTTTTTCCGTGTCCAGAAGTTCAGTTACATTAGGCTGATAAGGTAAACTTACTGTGATTGACGTAATGGAATTTTGCCATGCAACGGATTTGCCATCCGATATGACAGATAATGAGATCGCAGGCCGTTCTCCGAAGTCTGATTTCATCTCGGCACTCCAATGGCTTCGGTCAGCCTTGCTTAATATCAAGGTGATACTCTCTCCAAGCGTTCCTTGGGTATTAGCCAACAAATTGCTCGGAACCAGCAGCACTCCCCATCCTGTTCGAATCTCCAGCCAGTGGGTAGATGGTGTTTCCTGCAAAAAGCTCGATGGAAGTGTCAAAGCGTATCCCTCAGCTCCATCCACGGACTCGATGTCCACAATCAGCTTCTTTTTCCCGTCCTGATCAGGGGCGATGCGGTTAAATGCATCCTCCATCATCTTGTTGGTGAGCTCCGCTGTTGCCAATGCAGCAGCTTTATCCAGCTTGGGCTGAACCTGCATTGTAGCACCAGGAGCGGCGGGCGTTGCTTCATTCTTCCCTCCAGTCGTAGAGCCCCCTCCAGCACTTGGCTGCGAACCAGAACCCGAGCCTGGCTGTGGATTGGGTCCCCCGGGATTCGGATTGGAACCTGATGTAAGAGCAGCGAGTCTCACGAGTAATGAGGACTTCAACGTGCCGCCCGGCAGCAGATTGACGAAGTTGGTTGCTGTATCTATAGAGGTAACATCTTTCTTTTGCTCCGCAGTACGAACATTCGCCTCAGCCGATTGCTCCAACAATGTCACATAATCACCCGTGAGCAGGTACAGATTCCCAAATAATCGCGCATCTTTACTTGTCCCGATCCCTCCATTAAACTCCATAAAGCCTGATCGCCCTTGCCCATCGTTTTCATTGACAAGCAATGCAAAGCCGATAGGTTTGCCAGGTTGGAATGAATATCCTTCCTGATGAAGTGCTGCAAAAGGCAGCGTAATTTGATAATGAGTAATATGGGTCGTCTCGTCCCGGGTAATGTTTGCTGAAGCGGATTCCAATAATCCTGTAGCAACCCCTTCTGGAGCTCGCCATCTCCATTTCGTGATGACACCTTCCTGATTCAGTGCAAAACCAAGCTCATTCACCTGTTTGCTGGCCGCACCATCCTCTTTGCCAAGGTCAATACCGAGCTGTAAACTGTCTCCTTGCCATATATCGCCATTGGTATTGGATTGATGGTGAATATCGTCCTTGACGTCCACCTTGAGAACCAAATTTTCTGCATCCCAACTTGCTTTAGCTTGAATGCTGAGGTCATTCGGACCTCCCCAGCTACCACCGACACTGTTGTAATGCTCCGGACTGGAAACCTCAATGAATGGCAGCGTTCCAACAGCATCTTTTTGTGCCGCATAGGATTGTGACAGCTTGACTGAAGTCTCATAACGGAATCCGTTTTCAAGCGTTACTCTGAATTTGAGCAAATCACTTGATATATAGGGAAGCGCCACATCCATGCTTTTTCCAATGCCCAGCTCCTCAAATCGCACTGGCTTAAACATCGCATGATACACACTCGGCTCAATCAGTTCGATCTGCCCTTTAAGCAAAGCCGCACCTGCAACATTAGTCAGAGTCAACGTGCTTCCCGGTTCACCTGGTCTGGATGGATCATACCCAAGCTGGTTCAGTTTGAGTGCCAATGGAAACAGATTAGTACCCGTCACTTTTCCAGGAGATGCCTCATTTTCAATCTGAAAACCGCCATTAAACAGGTTGTTGGATATCACCATCTTCTCTAAGCCTGGACCTGCAACCACATGATTGGTACGAGGCTGTTGAAAATAGGAATTGTAGAGGGTAATATCACCACCGATTGCATTAATGCCGATTTCACCAACGTTCGTGAAGTTTCCTTGCTGTATGCGGATATCTCCTCCGTGAATATCAAACGACCTTGTTGTATCTCCCCACATGGACGTATTGAAGAACACCGCTTTGGAACCAAAGTCTGGCCCAACCTCCACATACACCTTGTCTGTTGTACTCATGGAAACAAGCTCTGTATTGATAAACGAAAGGCCTGCTGTACCCGCATGTTGCAATACCGCACCCTTTTTACTGCCATCCGTGCCATGACCAATAACGACGGCTTCGGGCCCTCTTCCATTCTGTTCTTCAAAATGAATACCGTACTTTGAACCGTATACAAATGTATTGAAAATAACCTGGTTGGTGACATCCCCAATACGGAAGGCATCCAGATTCTCTTTTTGATAATTCCAAATTTGATTAAATTCTTCATCATTCGATGGATGATTCGGATAATTGTTTCGACCATAATAATGCGGGTTGAACTGCACATTCCGCATGTATCCTCCGTCTGACCCGCCACCAAGATATATGCCTTCCTTGAGCGGTGATCCCGCTACATAATCGATATAATGACCACTTGTATCATGGGTGCCGAAGTCGACAGCCTGATAGGGATTAACCAAGGTTGTATCGATCAGGTATACGTTTTCCCCTTGACCTTGCACAGTCCAGGCATAAGGCTTCACCGGATGGGCATCAGACCATGTTTGTTGGTCGTAATAGACGGATAATCCGCGTAACCCCGCTGCTTGCTTCAACTGAATGAAGGCATCGGCATCCGGGTCGTTTTCTCCATAGTTCGTAAAAATAACCGTTCCATTCCCGATCGTATGATGAGGTACATCATAATTGCCCCTCAGTTCTACGGCAGTCGGGATCACCAAAGCTTGCTCAACGCGGTATATGCCAGCTGGCATATAGACCGTTCCTCCACCTGCCGCCTCGGCATCATTCAATGCCTGTTGAATGGCTTGGGATGAATCCGTATTCCCTGTGTTATCAGCCAAATAGGGCTGGCTCACTACGTTAAACAATTCGCGAGTACCCGGCTTGGGCTGCACAGCAATATCCACTGAAGGAACATTAGGGATGGTTTCCAACACCAAATCTTCTTCCTGATGGATGTTCAGTTCCGCCGAGTTACTTTCATTGTTCACTGCAAGGTTGCCTTCGTGTCCGGAATGGATGGCATTGATTGTTGCCACATCTCCCTGTAGAAGCAGGTGCCGATCCGGCTTGGCGAAGGTAGAACTGCCCAGTATAAGCGAACCACTTTTGGCAACTATGGCATAATCTCCGCTTCCTTCACCCCAATTCTCGAAAGAGCTACTCTCAAAGGACAACGTTCCACGCCCTTCATTCACAACCGCATGTTTGGGCTCTCCGCCCACCGTTACGCTGTTAAACTGGGCAATGGAGTGAAAGCCTTCCGTTGCATAAATGGCAACAGGATTCGGACCAGCACTCGCTTCGAATTGACTGTCTGTCACCAGCAATCCATAATCATTGACGCCTTCAATCTTCAGCGCTACGTTGCAGTCGTCAATCTGGATCTTGTACAGCTGCGCATTGGCTGTTTCAAGGCTTCCTGTTCTTATCGTGATTCGTATCCCTGTCTTATAACCCGAGATATGAATATTCGACATATACTCCCAATCCGAGCGCCCCATGACGATACCTTCTGACTGCTGTATCATATATTCACGCAGTTGAGACCGATCAGGTGCTCCTGGCAAACCAGAGTTCGCCCATACATCCGGGGACAGATGAAGCTCTTCCAGTCTCCCAATGTCTGTTGTGAAATCCAGAAAGATACCGGTTTTCAGTGTAGTGCCGTATACATCCTTCACGTAATGAAGTTCGTTCCATTCCGGGCCAATCTTAATCCCCTGGTACGCATTGACGAGTGTTACATTTTTCACCGTTGCACTGTCACCTGGAAGCTGTTCCATCGTCCATGGATAAGCCACCGGATTATTTATAATCTGTTCGGGATACCAGATAGACAAATGTGTTACCCCACTGGAAGGCTCCATCTTGATGAAGCTGTTCCCGTTAGCTTGACCTTTGCCGCCGTATACAGCAAGGATCGTACCTTTGACTAACCCGCCATGCTCGTCGGGATTCCCCCAATCGCCGCGAAGCGTAACACCTGTTGGAATAACCAGCTCTCCGGTTAATTTATAGGTTCCAGATGGTACGAACACAACTCCGCCACCTTGATTTCCGGCTATTGCCAGCGCTTCTTTGAATGCTTGAGTATCGTCTGAGATCCCGTCCCCTATTGCTCCATAATCGGTTACACTCCGATCTGCAATGACGATATCTGATGTAGGGAATTCCGTATCATAGACCTTGGTCTGAGTACCCGCTTGCTGCTGAGGTTGCTTATGGACGGTTACTTTCGCTAGATGAAGTTCCGGATTGTTGGCTGGTGCCCCTGCGCCGCTAACCCCGATTCGGAAATCCGCATCATGAGTACGGTTACCGAAATTGGCATCGCTGAGCTTGAAGGTATGTGTCTTCCAGGTTCCCGTATTTTCATACCGGAACAAAGGAGCATCCTTGAAATTGGATTGCTTCGAATCGTATTGCAGAGACATCGCTCCACTATGGCTATCGTAATATTCAACAGTGACGAATACGTCCTGATCGGTATTTTCAAACAAATATTCATCCGCAACATTGAAGTAAAAATACAGGATGTTATCGGCCGGATTTGTTGGATTCACCGTCTGGTTGGTTTTCCAATACCCCTTGTCTTCAAGCGTCCCCACTTGAAGACCTGCTGGAGGTCCATCGCCAGGACGAGCAGTTATGCCCTGCTGAACAGGCGTTTCCCCCAGCGTAATACTTACCGAATCAGATGACACATCATTTAGATGAACGTCTCCCTGTTCGGTACTATCTTCCCTCTCGGCTGCCGCGTGCGTGGTTGCTGGTGTGATATATAGCCCTGAACATAACATGACAATCGTCAACAGCATTGAAATGGTACACCTGGCTCCTAACCATAATCGTTTATTCACAATCTTACCTCCCATTAACTTGATCATGTAATCAAGCTGCACGAAAACAGGGTTGTCGTATGTGGAACATGATGCATCCGTTTTCAATCCGCAGCAGTGGAGAGAACTCCAAGACTGAATTGTTTATATTAAACGTGTTGTGGGTTGAATCCCGATCGTCTGAATTTTTGCTGGTCCCACATTCAAAACATAACTTCCCTCATCCGCTACCTTCATGGCTTCACCTTGATCTTCAACAATTGTACTTTTGTACACTTCCTTAGCCTCAAACGAAGGCGTTACTTTCATTGAAGTCGTCTCCGATGATACATTGAACACCCTGAACAGCATGTCATCATTTGCCTCGCCCCGTTTAAGCGCACTAAAAGCGAGATGATCACCCTCCCATTGCAAAAACTCGTGGTTAGCGGGTAACGTACCACCATGTACCCCTGTCTGTTGAACGGTCCAGGGAACCGGGAACTGATATGCCTGCACATAAGCATTGGATTGAATTACATCCAAATCATGTGAGATGAGCTTCATTTCCAGAATATGCTGTCCGAGACATTGGGCCTCAGGTGTTGCAAACACTCCCCAATCCCCAAGCTCGCGAACCCCACGCAGCAGTGTAACAGCAATGGTGTTCTGATTAGCCAACACTTCATATTCATTAAGACCTTTATTCGCTATGGTCAGCCCTTCACGACCATTGCTTATACTGACAAATGCATTTTGATGCTGCGAATTGCAGGGATTTTTCCACTCCGCTTCCGGCTGTATCGGACGCTGCGCCAGTTCGTAAATAGAGTCAACGGTAACATGACTTGCTTCGAGTCCGGTTTGGAACAACATGCGAATACGATGATCCTGAACCGTGTTATCGATATAGCTTTTAATGCCAACCGAACGACCCGTTTTTTCAAGGCTCAGCTCTGTACGAATGCTCACCTCCCTTGTTTCATCAAGCCGCCGTGATTTCCGGTACCGAAATGGGACCATGGAGCGGATCTCTTCATCCAGCAGTTCATCTGCGCCGATCGGAAGCTTCCAATTATGCACGATCTCATAAACGGCTTTCAGCGGTGTATGATGCACCAGCTTAATCTGGGCAGGCAGCCCCTCCGAAGTCAACGTAGCTTCCTGATCCGGTTGTCTGTACATATACTCATTTCCGATATCTCCTGTATCCTCATAAATGCCCAGGCCTGTATAATTGCGACCGTTTACTTTATCCAACATGGTAAACGATCCATCCTCCGCAATTTCGATACGCAGATAATCGTTCTCCATCACTTGCTCTTCTACAACAAGTTCAGTGGTAGTCCGTTCGCTATGCTCACACTCTCCAGAAATACTTTTAGGAACTAGGGCAAAAGCATGGTATCCAAAACCCGGGATGTTCTGAACATGAAGCTCCACATCCACTTGATATGCCCAGTAAGGTTGACGGAATCGGTTATCCGGCAGATCATATCCAAATGTCGGTCCAACAGGTGTGATTACGGCTTCCACTTGCTTGCCTTCCGCGTTCATTACAACCCAATCGTTCGGGTCAAAGGCTTCATATTCGCGCTTAAATTCCTGATACTTTTCATGCGGAGGCTGGTGGTCAAAGTACCGTCGCTCAACATCCATCCTAGTTACAATCACATTGGATCGACGATGTCCCGACGTGTTAAACACTACAAAAGGCAACGCAGAATCTGCGTCAAAGCCAGATGTATCCACGGAATCGGCTATGGTACGAGCACTCTGAACCGATATGGCTTCAGCTACTTCTTGCGATTTGGCAAATCGGGTCAGCATCTCCCTGTGGACTTCGTCAACACTGCACCCGCAGATACTGTCATGGGGATGATTTTTTAGTAACGTCTTCCAGGCATAAAACAGCTCATGCCGTGGATAAATGCCTGTGGACAGAGAGGCCATGACTGCGAGCGGCTCAGCCACTTTCTCCAGTAACGTCTGGCTTTTTACATTTTGCTGTTTGATATATACCCTTGCTGAAGCAGTATTTACAAGTGTGATCCAGCCATCGGTCCATTGGCTTCGGAGTTCACCGCGAATGACGTCCAAGGATTGTGGTTTCGCTTTTTGCAAAGCCTGAATGTACTCGGGAAAGCTGGAATGACGAAACGTCACATCTGGCATAATCTCGGTAGCCGTCTTTAATGCTTGTGTCAGATCCTTCTGGAGCGGCTGATGATCACATCCGTTCATGAAAAGGAGTTCCGAACTTGAAGCAAACTCTTCTGCTGCAGCCAGCTTTTCGGCCCAGTAAGCTTTCGCCTTCTCCGGTTCCACCGGAATCTCCATGCCGTTGTTGTACCAATTGGCGAACAGGATCGCCAGTACACGAGTACCATCGGGTGACTCCCAATACATCTCCGAGTATTTGGAAGTATGCTCATTGCCAGATTGAATTTCGTTATTGAATCCAACTGGCTTCACTCCACGTCCATATACAGCTACCTCAATGCCCGCCTGGCTAATGAGCTGTGGTGCCTGGCCCATATTACCGAAGGAATCCGGGAAATATCCGATTTTCGCACATCCTCCCATTTGTTCAGAGGCTTGAATACCAATTAACAGATTGCGTGCATTAGCTTCACTGCTGACGAGGAATTCATCTTGAAGGATGTACCATGGACCGACAATTAGCTTGCCCTCTTCAATTAACTTGCGGACCTGGTTGGATCGATGCGGCATGATTTCCAAGTAATCCTCCAGCACAATAAACTGCCCATCCAGATGGAAATTCGTAAATTCCGGATCATTTTCAAACGTCTCGATTAAATCCTCCATAAGCTGAACGAGCAGCATTCGGTGTTTCTCGAAGGATAGATACCACTCCCTGTCCCAGTGAGAATGTGCGACAATATGCGCGGTTTTTGTAGTCATTCATTTCATTCCAATCTTGTATGATTTAGTGGTTGTGTGTTTACATTTTGACTGAACCTACCGTCATGCCCTTGACATACATCTTCTGCATGAAAGGGAAGGCAAGCAGGATTGGAATGACCGTAATCAAAGCCCCTGCCATGAGTTCATTCCATTTCTTGAATGAAGATGAATCCAGATACATGAGTCCCATCGGTAACGTAAACATATCCCGGCTATCCACGATGATCATCGGCCATAAAATATTGTTCCAGCTTCCGATAAAGTTCAGAATGGCAATGGTTCCGATAGCTGGTAACGCCAATGGCAGATAAATTCTGTAGTAGATTTTGAAATTGTTGCATCCATCCAGGACGGCGCTCTCGTATAACTCATGTGAGATTGTGCGGAAGTAACTGGTGAATAGGAAAATGGCGAAGGGTGCAGCTCCGTTAATCATGGGCAGGATCATGCCAATATACGTGTTTTGCAACCCCAGATTGGTCATGTTGATATAAAGTGGAATCAATGTGGTTACACCTGGAACGAGCAGCAATGCAATAAACGTGTAGTAGATGAATTTTTTGCCCCGATAAACAAATTTGGCAAACGAATAGGCCATCATGGTATAGATGAGAATGACGCCTATAATCACGACTGCACTTACGATCACGCTGTTTATAAAAAACTGATAGAAATTCAATTTGTTCCATACGTCACCAAATGTGGACCACAAGGGTGCAGCTTGTGGAAACGGACTCTGTGGATTGGCTAGCGCATCCTGTGATGTCTTCAACGAAGTGCCGATCATCCAGACAAAAGGATACAGGCAGGTCAATCCGTACAAGATTAGAATGATATGCTTAATATATTTGACCATGTGCTCCTCCTTTTAGATGTCTGCCTTGAATGAGCGAATACTGAATATGGCAATGGCACCTGTAATCAGAAATGATACCCATCCGATAGCGCTGGCCAGACCATAATCATTGTTTAGAAAAGCTGTACGGTACACGAGCGTACCAATAACCTCCGAACTGCCAGCCGGTCCGCCGCCTGTCATGATGAACACATTCTCAAAGGCCTGAAAGGCTCCGTTCACCATCTGAATGACGGCAATAAGCGTGATTGGCTTCAGTAACGGCCAGGTAATTTTCAATATCATAGTTGTTTTCTTGGCACCATCCACACTTGCTGCTTCATACAGTGTCGGATCAATGGAAGTCAGACCAGCGTAATACAGAATCAGCGTTCCAGGCAGACCTCCCCATATTGATGTCAAAATAATACCGAGTAAAGAAGTAGACGAACTCCCCAGCATTCCACCAGGTACAGCAAGGAAATCCAAGCCCATCCATAGGAAGAGTGAGTTGAATGCTCCACTAGGTTCAAACAAGCCTTTCCATACATAAAAGATAGCTACGCCAGATGCGATCATCGGCAGAAAATAAATCGTCCGGTACCACGTTGCTGCCTTCGTATTTTGCAGCACAAAAGCCAGCACAAGTGCGATTGGAACGACGACCACAACCTGTGAAACGGCAATAATCAGATTGTGTAGAACGGCATTATAGAAATTTCGGGTTACAATCGGATCATCACCGAGCAGGAAGTGACGGAAATTCGCCAGACCTTCAAACCTTGCGGTGGAAAAATCGATCCCGGACCAGTTATAAAAGCTGAGCATGATCGAGAATCCGACCGAATACACACCGATGGCAAGAAACAAAAGCACGCCAGGCAGTAAAAAGAGATACGGCATCCACTTATTTCGACTTTTTATCATGATCAATCACCTTTTGCTCTCAATTTGGCAATCGACAGCCCCTTACGGGGCTTGCCGATTGCTTATGTGTTCTAGTTCCCGCTCGCTTTCAGACTTTCCATGGTGTCGTCGAACTTCTTGGCGACTTGTTCAGCAGTCATCTTTTTCTCGATCATGGATTGCATGGACTGGGCATACACTTCCCACTCTTTGTGCTTGCCACGATACGTATTGATTGCTGGTGAAGCTTGACTGTAGGGACCAGGCTCGGCAGCGAATGCATCTGAAATCGATTTTAGGTTCGGATCCAGATCATTTGCACGATCTCCCAGATTCAGCGCAGGTACTGTATACGCCGCATTAGCAAAAGCGACAGCTGCATCCGGATCACCGGTCAGGAATTTAATGAAATCGAGCGCTTCAGCCTTGTTCTGCGAATCCTTATTCACTGACAACATTGTTAACGTGAATGGATCAGTCGTCCAGCCGTTAATTTTCGACCCTTCAAGCGGTGGTACCGGGAAGGTGAAAATATCTTCAGGACTCATTCCCATAGCCAGTAGCGTAGACATCGTGAAGGAACCACCGAGATCGAAAGCGGCCTTGCCAGCAGCAAACGCCTGGTCTGCTCCGTCAATATCCGTTGATAAAATTCCCGGCATCAGCAGATCTTTGTTTGCCAATGTCTCCATCGCTTTCACTACCGGGAGATTTGAAGGATCGCTTAGTTTGGACTTTCTTTCGAGCAGATCAATATAACCCTGAGGTTCGTTCAGCATGATGGACAGTGCCGAACCGGCCCAGTTTTCCCACAGATCAGGCAGCTTTGCACCAAATACAAGCCCAGGCGTACCTGTTTTCTCTTTGACAGTCTCCATCATGGTGACGAACTCTTCCCACGTTTTGGGCGCTTCCGCTGTCAGCCCTGCTTCTTCGATCAGTTTCTTGTTACCATAGAAAGTAAAGAATCCTCCGATATCAAGCGGCAGTCCGTAGAACTGTCCAGTCTTCAGTGACTTTTGAATTGTGGTGGCATTCTTGTCTTCTTTCCAGGAGTCAACCTGACTCTGTGTAACGATGATCGGGTCCATCGCAGCACTGTAGTAGCTGTTCAACAGATCATCACCCACTTCACCAGACAGCTCGAGTACCGAGTTCTCGATGGAATCCCCTGCCGTTGCCCACCAATTTACGATATCCGGCAAATTTTTGGAGTTGGCTGCTGCCTGGAATTTTTGGCGATAGGTATCATCTGGTGTAAAGGTCTCGAGTTTGACTTTGATTCCTGTTTTCTCTTCATACAACTTCGCGGCTGCTTCAATTCCTGGCGTGTAAGCAACCTTCCACGTCCACATCGTCAGCTCTTTACTCGCTTTTGGTTCCGTTCCCCCGGACTGCGCATCACCGCAAGCGCTTACAATGAGTGAGAAAACAGTTAACAAAGTAACGATCATGCCTGCTCTTTTTTTCATCCCGCAACCACCCTTATCTTTAATTTTGGTTCGTTTCTGGCTTAATGAAATCCCCGACAACAAATTGGTGTTAAAAACTGCTGCACCCCCTTTTTCAATGAAGGAACTCTTGAGAAAAAATTTATAACATGGATAAGAATGCGAAGCTCGTTGGAAACGCTTTATCCAGCAAACTTTAAACACAATATAAACAACATACTTTTACTTGTAAATGTTTATTTTTAGATACAACTTAATAAAGTGTATTCTTAATAAATTGTTTATTTATAAGGTTTTTTTATCATATTTGTTCGTAATTTTAAACTTCTTGTCTTACTCACTTGTTATTGATTTTTAGCACTTGTATATGTTGTATTAATATAATATATTAAGAATGAACTAATAGTGAATGGAGATAAATGCGATGGTGAGAACCTTCAAGCCAATGTACAAGAAAATCGAGACATATATCATTGACCAGATTCGAAGCGGGAATTGGAAACCGGGCAGCCGAATCCCTTCCGAAAATGAACTCGCTGAACAATTCAGTGTGAGCCGTATTACGGTAAAAAATGCCCTTACCGCTCTAGTTGATAAAGGAGTAGTCTACCGACTTCAAGGCAAAGGAACCTTTGTTAACGATCACAGTCCCGAGGAAATTCATAACATCACTTCAGCGGTAATAGAGCAGCTCACAGCACCAACAATCGGGTTTCTTCTCCCCCGTCTCGACAATCGATTCACCGCTAATCTGCTGAGCGGAATTGAGGATACTCTTTCGGAGAATGGCTATCAGTTGTTATTTGCCAAAACGAATGACTCACAGGAGACGGAGATTCTTAAAATTCAGGAAATGAAACAGGCAGGTGTTAGAGGACTAATTATCTATCCCGTTGAGGGTGAGCACTATAACAATGAGATTCTTGCGCTTACGCTAAATCGCTTCCCCCTTGTCCTTCTGGACCGCAATCTAAAAGGGGTGGAGACCAACTCCATCAGCTCGGACAACCATGAGGCAGCCATTCAGGCGGTTAAGCATCTTCATGAGCTTGGGCACAGTCGAATTGGCTTTATTTCCACTCTGGCTGAGGGTACATCAAGTATTGAGGACAGATTGCACGGGTATGAGAAAGCCTTGGAGGACCGTCATATTCTGATTGATCGCAGTATACAGATGACACGTCTGGCCATGAGTGACAGCAATGAAGAGGTTATCACGATGATTAAGAAGTTTTTAAAGGCAAATCCGCAGATGACGGCCCTTCTGTCCTCCAATTTCAGCCCTCATGTTATTCAAGCGGCGATGCAGATGGGGATCTCTGTACCGGAAGATTTATCCGTCGTGTTCTTCGATGATGTGGAATTTCCGGAGTTCTGTATCATTCCGCCCACGGCTGTGGTCCAGCAGGAACTTGAACTCGGGCGAGAAGCGGGCAGAGTCATCCTGAAACAAGTGGAGAATCCAAGCAGCGAGTACCTTCAGGTTAAGTTACCTACGATGCTTATTCCCAGACAGTCAACAGCAAAGGCGAAACCATAGATACCTTACTTGGTGTTTAACAGGATGCCTTTACTGAAAACGTTTATAGTGGCATTGAATAACGCCATTTCAATGCCTCAAAATGTTTTTCACATAATACGAAGAAGGACCCTTCCATTTCAGAAGGGTCCTTCGATTTATGTAAACCATGATTATTGCAAATGTGAGGATTGAACGTCCGTCCAATGATTACTCATTCGAATTTCAGCAGAATTGCCAACAAAAGCACCCTTTGTCTCCACATCATCCATCAACCAATACCTCATCCAAGCTGTCAAATAACCTCTATGCTGACCGCCATCCTGCTCTATCGCTGTATGCGCAGCACCTTTCGCCATTGCCATCATGGTCGGAATGTCCGGATTAGCATTTTTCAAAGCCAATTGATTGGAGTCTGTCGGCGATATGATAAAATCCCGGGTTCCCCCGAGCACAAAAAACGGAATTTTCAGTGCGGATGTATCATACACATCCTCTGGATCACAATATTTCAAATCGGGCAAAGCAATCGAGACAACTGTTTTGATGATATTACCGTTCTCAAAATTCGTGTGAGCGTTAATCACACCTGTTGAGCCCTGTGAATGACCTGCCGCACCGACCCGATCTTTTTGAATCCTGTGATAGAACGGGCTGACCGTCGCTTCATTTTCACTGAGCATATATTGAATTGCAGCCATAATTTCTTTTCCTGTACCCGTGGTTTGGCTGTATGTATCAATGACAATAAATCCCCAACCCGCCAGGTGTCTTAACAACTGATCATAATTGTCAGGTAAAGCCCCCGTTCCATTGCCCCAAGCGATTAGCGGGTGACGCGTATCCATTGATTGCGGAAAATAAATCCTGTACAATTGCTCTCCCTGATCGTCTTTGATCTCCAGCGTATCGACCACGTAAACGCCAGCTAATGAATATTTCTCTTCAACACTTCCGGGCTCAAAGGTCGCAGACACCGAATTCACAAGCAGAAAGGAAACCACAGAGAACATAATAATTAAAAAAACGACAACACCTGTTAACCAAAGGAACCATTTCGCTCGGATTATTCTGTTCATTTGCGGCATATCATCTCCTTTCGCAATGCGTTAGGTGGATTCGTCTTTAGCGCCTTCTTTTTGTCCTGAATAAAGAACAAATTCATATTTATCCCCTTTGATCTGATCATGATAGAACTTAATCTTTTGATTCAGAATATTCAGGCTCTCTTGCAATGTTTGCATCTCCTCCTCTACCTTTCCCTTACGTTGTTCAAGCAAATGAAGCCTATCATACATCGTCCCCTCACCCATGGCACGCCATTCCGTATATTGTTTTAGCTCAACCATAGACATTCCCGAATGTTTCAGATGAAGTAAAAACCGAACCCAGCCAATATCTTGCTCTGTATATTCCCGCAAATTATTTTCATCTCGCTGTGGAGTGAGTAAACCTTCCAATTCATAATATCTGAGCGTGCTCTTATTAATACCAATGATTTCAGCAAATTCTCCAATCGAATACGTCATGGCTTCTACCTCTGTTTCCTAGATTCGTTTCTATCCCTAGTATACACTTCTGAAGTTTGAACAAAACTAAAAAAAGCGTCTTGACTTAAAGTCCACTTTAAGTCTTATACTTCGTCATGTGCACATTGAAATGAATTGGAGGTAAAGAGCTTATGCCCGAAAAACAAACAGCCGGCCGAAAATTACTCGGAGAATTTGCACCGAAATTTGCTGAACTTAATGATGATGTTTTATTTGGTGAAGTTTGGTCCAGAGAGAAGGAATTATCTCCTCGCGATCGCAGTATGATTACCGTGTCCGCATTGATTGCGGGCGGGAATTTCGAACAGTTAACTCCCCATCTTCAAAAAGCGAAAGCAAACGGAGTAACCAAAGAGGAAATTTCCGAAATCATTACTCATCTTGCATTTTATGCAGGATGGCCAAAAGCGTGGTCCGCATTTAATATCGCAAAAGAAATCTATAATAATTAAACGAGAGCAGGGTTCGATTATGACAAATGAAGAATTACAAAATAGCGCTATCTTTCCGTTAGGACAAAAAGTTGAAGCCAACTTTATCGGGGATGCTTACTTACAAATGATTTTTACTGACGAGACTCCACTTAATGCACCCATTGGAAGTGTAACTTTTGCTCCAGGAGCTCGCAATAACTGGCACTCTCATAAAATTGGGCAAGTTTTGATCGTAACAGGTGGCGAGGGCTGGTATCAAGAAGAAGGTAAACTAGCACAATTACTGAAAACCGGGGATGTAATTAATATTCCTCCTAATGTAAAACATTGGCACGGGGCTACAAAAGACAGTTGGTTTGTACACTTGGCCATTACACCGGGAGAAACGGTTTGGTTAGAAGCCGTCGATGGTGAAACGTATAATCAATTGTAAAAACTAAATCAAACTGCATCAGGTGGTGTCGAATCTGGGACTAGCCCGGTTCATCACCGGGCTTACAATCCAAAGTATAAGGTTATATTTTTATTTTATATATTTCACCCATTGCTCATACAGTTCAGTCTCACTACATTGAAAGATTCCTTCGAAATCTTGAGGATTACGGATTAGTTTGTTTAACGCCTCTACTCCGTATCGTTCAACCACAAATTCCACCATCATATAAGAGAACTGAAAACCTTTCATCGTTTCAAAATCCCATGAATCGTTATTTAATTCATCAAAAGATGGAATGGACTGGTTACGAATATTATCTTCCGTTGAACCTTTAATGAAATCTTGGGACATCTGTTTAGCTTCATATCCACCAATGCCCTGTCTGATCCATTTGGGAGCTGCAGGATTAATGTCGCTGATTAGCCACATGGCGAACAAGTGGACTGTACCTTTCAGAATGGATTGATACGTATGCTCCGGTCCCGGGTTCAACGGAGAGACAATTTTCAGAATATGCCCCTCATATGTGCCCATAAACCAATTGGGAGCATCTGTTTCTCCTACAGCCTCATGAAACGTTGGCAGATCGGGATAAATTTCTATAACTACTTTTTGTGATGGCTGATGTTTATATTTGGTCGACACTTGTTCAACACTATGGTTGAGCTCATCGAACAAATCTTGGTGAACTTTCTTCGTACGATCATTCGTATCTTCGTTTTCACCTTTATTTACAATGGAAATCAGGTCTTGAATAGACATGATAGCAATATCCCCCCACTCTTTCAGTTCTTTTTTTAATTTTTGCAAAGCCCGGTACAGTCTGTTCTTTACTGCGCTTTCCCGTCGTCCAACTATTTTGGATATTTCGGGCAAGGTGCAGTCTACGAAAAAGCGTAATGCAATAATTTCCTGATCAATCTTATCCAGCCTCTTTAAAGCAGAGCTAATATCCATTCGAATATCAACATGTTTCGTAAATTCAAGAGAGATTGATTGCGATTCATAATCTGTAAAATCATAAGGAGATTCTTTTTGTCGCGATAACCTGCGATATTCGTTTTTTACCGTATTCTGAGCAATTTTAAATATCCAAGTGAATAAATTAGAGCTTCCTTTAAAGGTGTGAATATTTTCAACTGCTTTCAAAAATACCTGTTGGGTCAAATCATCTGCAACCAACGGGTTCAATTTCAGTGAGAAGTATTTGTTGATTCTCTGACGATATTGCTCATACGTGTTCTCAAAGATGGTGATGCTTTCCTGTTCATCCGGATAAACAGGTTTCGTGTCATGAGCTCCTGACATGGTGGGAACCTCCTCTTGATTTACATTTAATTAGACACCGGAGGAAGCGAAAAAGCCACGTAAGCGAAAAAAATATTTTGGCAGCTTCGACTTTTCATGAATTCTGTCCGTTATTGAAGGTGAAAAATAAGCCAAGGCATCCCGTCGTACTGACCGGATGCCTTGGCTTATTTCATTGAGTCACTAGCTTTATGATTGGCTTTTAAGGTACCAATGCTTTAATCCAGCTTATTTCAGTGATGCTGGCAGCTTCACACCGAGGAGTTTACCCTCCGACTGAATAATGATCATACCGTCGGTCTTCAGCGTCGCTTCGTGTAAATCTCCCCCAGTGTTTACCCGGAAGACAGGGGTAGCAGTCAACATATTAATCCCAAGCAGTGTCCCATTACGCTGCGCCCGGTATATTCCTTTGCCGTACACGCTAATCTGAGCTACTGGTGCGTCGCCATACCACTTGACCTCCTGTCCGTTCGCCAGCTTGATGCCGGCTACTTCTCCCGTTGTTTCATTTTTGTAAACCAGCCGTTCCTGCACGATACCAAGCAACTGCCCATTTTCTTTATAAAAGGGACGCTGATAAGTCCGAAGCGGATCGGCATTAGCTGTATATTTATCAAAATTGTATTCCGCTATCTGGTCTCCTTGTTCAATGTATAACTTTCCATTTGTTGCAAATACGCTTCCATAGCCATAGTCGAACGGTGGATCACCTTTCATTTTCCAGTTGTATTCAAGGCTCCCCTTTTGTACACCAGTCTTAAGGTTATAGACATTCACATTCACTTTGCGTTCCGGTGCTGATTGATAATCTGTCAAAAGTGAAGAATGATAATCAACCGAATATACCAGTCCATCTTTAATTTGAAGTGCTTCTCCTTGACCAAAATCGTCCCATAACTTTTTGCCTGTCTTTTTGTCATAAGCATTCAGTTGAATGGACGTAAGTGCCCCCTGAACGAAAAAGGTTCGAAGCACGACACCATTAGATTCCTCCAGGTATGCGGTACCGTCCCCTTCACCTAGCGGCTCATCCGCCTTCCACCTTAGCTTGCCTGTTTTCATATCAAATGCAAAAGTCGTACTGCCTTTGATGACATAAAGCGTATCACCGGTTGGAACTAACATTTCTGTACGATACTGTGTATCAATCCAGGTGGATGAGCCTGACTGCCATATCGCTTTTCCAGTTTTGGCGTTCAGCGCATAAGGTTTATGATCTCCATTAAGACCGTAAATGACGTCATTATGATAAACAATGTAGGGTGTCAGTCCTTTTCCGTATGACCACAGCCGTTTGCCTGTCTTTGCATCCATTGAAATTAATTTGGTAGCGGCGAAAGTGAATACCTTTCCGTGTTCTGCTATAGCCTGATGACCAATATAAGGTTCGTTCATATCCAGGTAGTTGTCCACTTGTGCAGTCCAGGAAGGCTTAAGTTCGGGCACCGAAATACCTGTATCCGAATACCAGTTGCGTACCGAAACATCAGGTGCTTCTGCATGTGCCTGCGATGGGATTACGGTTGCTCCCAGAGCAATAAGTCCGGCGGCTGTGAAGCTTGTAACGATGCACGAGAGTAGCTGACCTTTTAAATTCGTAAACGGTTTAGACGTTTTTGATATGAGCATGTTACCCCTCCATTTGGATCGTTTGTACAGCATCAAACCTTAATAAATGTGTATTTCTAAAGAGCTATCGTTTCTATAATCTTCATATATATAACGTTATGTATTGCTTCATAGTTACACTGAATCCTCCCTATCATTAATTAATTATCCTTAATTAACTATCCTTATGAACATAACGAATCGTTTTTACTGTAGCAGGGCCCACTTCAAATGTAATAACTTCTTGTCCGTATGGTGGGTTATGTGGTCCATTGAAGGTGCTGACCTCCAGAACGGTTCTAAACAAATATCCCCCTGGTGACAACCTTTTTAGTTCCAACACCTTAATATCATACAATCCATAATTGGGTACTGGCTTTTGATTTTTGGTATAGTAGTTATGTATTTCTCGCTGAATATGTGGATTAAGTAGCGCAAGTGTCACCGGCTTAAAGTCCTCTTCTTGCCATGTTTCAGGGCTTGCTTCTGCTACCTCTTCGGGCATATAAATAAGACTTAAGCTCACTGTTATGAGAAATAAGAAAAAAACTATTTTCTTAGTTGTCAATTTGATCCCTCCTTTTTAATTTTATTATCTCTATAAGTCTTGAATTTAAGCCAAGTTGATCACCCCTGAACCAAGCACTACTCCTATACAGCTTTATGCGCATAGCTTGAGATAAAAATCCATTGGGTTGAACAAAAAAAGCCGCCAATGGCGACTCCCTCTAAGATATTTAGGTTACTTTCGTATTCGGCATTTGTTCAAAAAAACTAAGCTTTTAATCGGGTTTGCATAAAGACCAGTTCCTCAGCTAATCTTTCCAACCGACTCAGCGCATCAGTGTCTTCAATGCTATTCTCAGCTCCAAAATGTTCGCTGTTCAAATATACATAGCTTGGAGCGACATAGGAGCGAAAATAACCGGCGATGGGTTTTAATTGATTTTCAACAACCAGATAGTGCTGATAAGTACCCCCTGTTGCAACAAAACCCATCACTTTATTATAAATACTTGGTACAGGCAGAAGATCGAACACATTTTTCAGTACACCTGTCAAAGAGGATTGGTAAATCGGTGTGCCGATCACGTAAAAGTCCGCATCCATCATTTTCTGAATGACCGACTGAGTGTGTTCGTTGTAATCCTCCAACTTCCGCCCATCGCAAAATTCGATGGCTTTGTACTCTCTTAAGTCGATGAGTTCAACTTCAATTTCCGGATGATTTTTTTGAACCAGTTGAAGGACTGCATTTACAGCGATTGGTGTTTTTGATCCGATCAATGAGCCAGATAAACCTATTAATTTCACAATATAACCTCCAATTGGCGTCTTATGAATCATGGAACTCTTCCGATGTTTCCAGCTCACTGTTCATGCTTGCCTACTCTCCCAAAATAATGACTTCCGTCTCCAATTCAATATTGAATTTTTCATACACCCTTTTTTTGATTAATTTGATTAATTCCAAATAATCCTCGGCAGTTGCATGATCTGTATTAATGATAAAACCTGCATGCTTCCTGGAGATCTCAGCTCCACCAATACGAGTGCCTTGCAGGTTGCATTCTTGAATGAGTTTTCCCACGTAGTGTCCCTCTGGACGTTTGAATACACTTCCGCAAGAAGGGTACTCAAGCGGTTGTTTGGATTCCCGTTTAAACGTTAAATCCTGCATGATACTGGAGATAACATCCTTGTTGCCTTTTTTGAGTCTAAATTCGACTTCAAGGATGATGTATTGATCCGTTTTGAAGATACTGTTTCGATAACCAAGTTTCATGTCATCTCGGACCATGTCCAGTAGTTCTCCATCTTTAGTGACCACAAGCGCTCGCTCGACGACCTCATCCATCTGACCGCCATAAGCCCCCGCATTCATATATAAAGCGCCGCCTGTACTTCCCGGTATTCCACAGGCAAACTCCAGACCCGTCAAGCTGTGATCCAAAGCGATCCGCGACACATCGATAATACTGGAACCACTTTGCGCGACAATCCGGTTGTCACTGACCTTAATCTGATCGAAATGGCTCAAAGAAATCGTTACTCCGCGAACTCCCTGATCCTTAATGATGACATTGGATCCCTTTCCAATGACAGTCAGAGGTATTTGATGCATTTTTGTAATAGTCAGGATGTTCATAATTTCTTCTATCGTGGTTGGATGAATAAGTATGTCTGCTTTCCCGCCTAGTTTTATATATGTGTGTTCTTTTAACGGTTCATCTCGCTTTAATTTTTCCAAAGGTATGTGATTTTCAAAAATGTTCATGACATTCTCTCCCTGCGTTGAAAAAGACATGATTGCACGATCATTGAGCATAAAACTCCTGCAATATATGTTTATTATGAGGCTTTGAATGAAAATATTCCTGCCTGCTGACAATTAATCGCATTTTTTGACTTCACCACGATAATTCGCCATTCTAAAGCTGGCCCCGCATCCGCAAGATACCTTTGCATTAGGGTTGTTCATCGTGAACCCGCCTGTCATGCCGCTTTCTTCATAATCAATTTCAAGGCCTTCAATATATGGAACACTATTTGTATGAATCAATACTCCAAATTCCTTTTTATCCAATAAGATATCCCCTTCTGCTTGCTGCTCATCCACCACAAGCGTGTAGGACAATCCGCTGCATCCCCCTTCCTCCACACCCACTCTAAGAAACGAATGTTGGGTAGCCGCACTTGCCAGAATTTCGACGATTTTTGCTGATGCTGCCTCACTGACGTGAATCATCATTATACCTCCTTGAAATATATTTTTTGGATAGTCCTTTATTTTTTCAAATGCAGCCCACTACAATTTTAATGATTTCTTCAGGACTCGTATACGCGTTGAAATATCCAGAACTTGTTTTTTGCAGATGACAAGGAATATCTATAATTTCCATAGATCCACCGTATAATATCACCCGGCATTTCTCGGAAATTTGTTTTATAAGCGGTTCGATATTCACCAAATTCATATCAACGATAATCACCGTGTTATCCGGAAGATGATTAAAGTTATGGATCAGATGAGGAGTTGCGTCCAGTATATACAAAGACGGATCAGTTCGAATCAATACACTTAAACTTTTAACGATGTGATGGATATCGGACAGGATTAACACATATATCATGCAGAAACCTCCGGATATAACATTCTTGTGATCTCAAAATACTTTCTTTTTTATTTAATTCAAGCTCTGGTGAACCAGTGAACGAGTGCATTAAGAGGATTTTTATGTGCATACCGTATCCCGATAGTTAGTAAACATTTTACCTTACAAACTATAAGCTACAGTTCGGCTTTGACTTTGTCAATATTTTTGTTTAAAATGTACGGAGTGATGCAGATAACGTTGCTTTAAAAGGAGGTTCACCGTGAGCCGAAATCATACGAAAAAGGATGCCTCCACCAGCACCCGCAGGGCAATTATTAATCTGCTTAAGCAACAAGGCGGAATGGATGTTGTGGCACTCTCCTCCCAATTCGAGCTGTCTGGAATGGCTATACGTCAACACTTAAATGCGCTGAAAGAAGAAGGCTTGGTCACGTATGAAGAGGAAGCCCGTCCCATGGGTCGACCAACCAAGCTATGGACATTAACACCCGCAGCGGATCGTTTTTTTCCAAGCGGATATTCGGAATTATCCGTGAGTCTGATCCATTCCATGAAAGAGGCTTTTGGAAACGAGGGGCTGGACAAGCTGCTCGCTGTCCGAAATAAAAATATGCAAGAGCAGTATCTTCACTTCATCGGGGATTCATCTGGGATAAGAGAGAAACTGGAGAAACTCGCGGATATTCGCACCCGTGAAGGTTATATGGCCGAGGTCAAAGATCAGGAAGATGGCAGTCTCTTGTTTATTGAGAAGCATTGTCCCATCTGTGAAGCTGCTGCAGTATGTACCGGGTTATGTAAGAATGAGTTACAGTTGTTTAATACCGTTCTGGGGAAAGATGTCCAGATTGAACGGGTCGAATATATTCTAGCCGGGGGAAGAAACTGTATATATAAGGTTAGAGAAAAAAAATAATAACGGTAGCGCTCTACAGATTTGAACACCACATATGTATATCTGGAATGGATACTTATATGAATGCACGAATTAAACATCAAACGCTGCTAACAAGGTCAGTAGCGTCAGATTGTCAAGAAACTCTGTCTTTTGAAGACATGGGTTTCTTTTTATTTACATCAAGCAACCCGGCATAGGAGAAAGCAGGAACTTGCCTCGGTTGCGCCAAACGATCGAGACCACTGCGATCCATTGAACGAATGGATAACATTTGTTAATCGCCAGACATATGGAAAGTCGTTCATGCGTTTAGGAGTGATATTCGCGAACACGAAAACAACGCTGTAAACCAGCTTAAACTAATGAAGAGGTCCATGCTGGAATGCACGGACCTCTTCATCTATACTCGTCAATTTTTCGCGAAACATTAAAACTTATCCTTTGTTAAACAACTGGCGAAGCTCTTCCACTTCCAGTCGGGCAACAGGCTGATAAGCCGGACTTTTCACATAACGAAGGAAGCTGTATATCAACTGTCTTCCTTCCAGCGTATTCATCAGATTTTCCAGATGAAGTGCGCCCATCAGCACTCTTCCATTCAGTACACGACACTCCATCAACATGCCAAGTTTGTGGTTCCGCTCAAAATTATCAATCGTCTGGACCAGTGGCTTCAAGTCTTTATCCAGGTCATCCAGAATGATCGATGAGGACTGGGACACAATGCTCCACCATGGATAAGTTGAGTAATCTTCCGTAGAAAAATGCTCAAATACAGCGTGGTCTTTCTGGATAAGCAATCCCATGGTTCCCACGGGAACATCCTTCTTCATGCTTTCTGATATGGAACGAAACATAGGGAAGGACCAAAAGTCCGTGCTATAAAAACCTTCAATCGCATTTTGAATATTTTCCGGTGACGGGAAAAGTAGAACGTCTTCTCCACGCTCCAGTAATTCCAAGGCATGTTCTGAGATCTCGGAAAACAAGTGTAGTCCGGCAAAATCGACTTTCACCTGATTCGGGTAAATCCATAGGTCATAGGACTTATGAATATCCGTATCTGGAATTGACAGCTTCAGCATCACTTTTGTCATCCTTGGGACATCAGGTATACGAATGCTTAAATCCGTAATAACCACATAATTCTCACCCTTAAATGAAGGTATATCTGCATATCCGTTAGCAATAATGTTACCCACAGCGTGCAATTCCCATTTCAGTTGAAGTCCATCCAACGCTTTGTTTCTAAAATAGCTTAACTCAATCCGTGCTTCGAACAGCTCGCCAGCTTCATAATTATATTTGGGGAACCTTGCCAAAAGTACGGCATCTGAACAGAATGTTCTCCACTCCTCCGGTGTAATTATGCCCTTAGAATCCATAAATGCGTCCAGAATGCCTACTAACGCTGTCCCCTGGCCACTGAAATCCTGGAGGTCAAGCAGTTGGAATCCGGCAAGATGTTTGGAACGAAAGGCAGCTTCCAGTTCTTCTTTGTAACAAGCAACCGCCAGCTGACCCGAAGATTTGAAGTATTGATCCGCCAGATGCCCCAGTCCTTTGGCTTGCAAACGCTCTCGAAACAGCTCAAAGTTTTTCGCTTTCAGAGAACCTGTATACTTTTGGATCTCCTCAAAATTGGGGAACGTAGCGTACTGCCCTATTTCATGTGAAATGACAGGGACATGGGAAACAAGTTGCTGACCTCCTGCTTCCGCCTTCACCGTTTTGGCTCCTGTGCCATATTGAATTTGAATTTCTTTTCCTTCAGATAGACCTGGATCATCCATAGAGTGAGTGTATTCTGGAACTATATTGGAGTCGTAATCTTTCAACGTATTAGGCATGTCCGTTTGCACATGTCCAAGAGGTGCATCACACATGGCATATGAGCCTCTGAACAAGCGTTCTTTGGAGAAGCGTACACCACAAAAGAATTCACTTTCCTCCAAAATGTCCGGGACAAATTGAAAATTGTTAGATCCTTCTGTGTATAAATGACGGTTGTCATATTCTTTATACGCTTTCAGAATTGAATTCAGTTTATCTTTGCTTCCCCATAATTCATTGCCCATGGACATCATCACAAACGAAGGATGATTGCCGAATGCTCGCAGCATGGCATAGCCTTCACTGATTAAATATTCCTGCTCTGCCGGATTGTGAGATTCCGAGGATTCATCCGTAATGGTTCCCCAAAACGGAAGCTCTGGTTCCATATAGATTCCGAGAAGATCCGCTGCAACAAATGCAGCTTCGGGCGGACAACAGGTATGGAAACGGTAGTGATTGATTCCGTATGACTTGGAAATGCCCAGAATGCGAAGCCATTCTTCCACATCGGTTGGTGCATAACCCGTAAGCGGAAAGATCAGACCATCATGCTTGCCACGCAGAAATGTTTTGTGACCATTGATGGTAAATTTGTCTCCCTCTGCTTTGAACTCCCGCAATCCTGTCCAAATCTCTTCGGAATCAAGGATCTCCCCGTTGTTGTTTTGCAAACGAATATGAAGCTTGTACACATTAGGTTCCTGATCGCTCCATAACAAGGCATCTTCACCCAGCTTGTATGTAAAATGCAGATTGTTTGAATCGGCAGTGAATATTTGTTCATCTGGCGTATGAACCGGGGCAGCATTCATGCTTTGAGATGAGACGACGATACGAGTCCCATGCCAATCGCCAACAAGTTCTGCCTTAATATCGAAAGAACGAGCAGCAAGATCAGGGTAAACCTGGATGTTTTTCAAGAAAACACTTTCATAAAATTGCAGTTCCATTTTCCCGGTAATCCCGTTCCAGTTGGTCTGCGTGTCTTCTGAGGTGAGGTGACCACCTTTGGTAGGATAATTGGTATTATCTACACGAATCGTAATCAAGTGGGTTCCTGCGGTCAGACCTGTTCCAATTTCATAACGGTGCGGCGTGTTCAGACTGGTTTGTGTACCCCATTCAACTCCATCAATCCAGACCGTCGTTACTCTTGTTCTTTCCAAATGCAGATAACAAAGCTTACCTGCCAGCTGAGCAGGAATATCAATTTCTCTTGAAAACCAGGCATAGCCCTCAAATAAATACTCATCTGTCAAAGCACCTGCTAAAGCAATCTCGTTCTTTTTGCCTTTGGCTGCATGAGAAGTCGTATTAGGCAATGAAATGATATCTGAGTAATGCAGTCCGGTCTCAATCTTTTGCTCATCAAGTTGGAGTTTCCAACTTCCTTGCAAATCTATTTTAGCCAGCATATAGTACAGTCTCCTTTTAGAAGTTTATCTGATAGATTCCCAGTATCATTTTCCAATTCGGAAAACGATTTCGGTTTCACAAATATTATAACTTCTTTTTCTCTAAAAGCACCAGAAGAGTTGCATTTTAGTCTGTCAAAACCAGAATCAACTCCAATAGGTACGCTCCTAAAATTGCATCCTTCCATTGTTCGTAAGCCGATGTGAAACATCAAGATAAGAATCGTCTGATCCCGAAAAGAACCACCGTGCTCGAACGCAGCGATTAATGCAGCTTCTTTGTTTTGAAAACAGTTAATGACCGCTAATCTTAATTAGCAGTCATTAACTTGGAAATCTGCCTTGTGAAACGCCTACACGTCCTTGGCATATATTTACGTTAAATTGACGGCCCCACCAGTCTTTTATCGTTAAGCAAAATCGCAATCAGTTTGATGGCTGATTTTCGTTTTGAACGGTGCGTTTTCCATAAGCGCAAAGAAAGACGCGTACGCCTTCAGTGATGATACGTTTGGTATGTTCCTCCTCCAAATTGCCTGCTTTTATCGGTTGATCAAATACCAACAAAAACGTTAAGGCAGCGAAGTGCTTTGTAGCCATTACAGGATCCGGCACATCGAGCAGTCCGGTTTGTCCAAACTCGGTAAACCTCCTGATAATCCCCTCTTCCGTTGCGTTATCCAGCTTTTCTAAAAACGAGCCTGGCAGGTTGGCGGCTTCCATTGTAACCAGACGGATCAAAGCGCTGTAATCGGACGAACCGTTCGCAGAAGCTACGAATTGTTCGCAGAATAAGATGAGCGCCTGCTCCAGATCCTCGAATTCCCAGAGGTAGTCTGATATCCCTTGCTTGATCATGTCCAGAACCGCCTGACTGGTTTCTTCCACAACACAAAGCAGCAAGTTCTGTTTGTCGCCATAATAATCATAAACGGTCCGTTTGGAAACTCCCGCTTTGGCTGCGACTGCATCGACGCTGGAGCGATCAAACCCATCTGAAAGAAACAGGTCTCGTGCCGCTGCAATAATTTTGGCTCGTTTGTCTGAAGAGCCTTTGCGGATTTTTTTGTTTTCCGTATTATCCATGCTTACGTTTCCCCCCTACAGGTATACTATCAAAAATGAGTTCCACTTTACAAACTACACTGCACGGTGTAGTATAATCAATGCAACATGTCACAATCAATGATCAAGGAGGAATTTATCCATGAAAACCGCGCAGTCTTTTGTTGATGTTCTCATTGTCGGGGCCGGACCAACAGGGCTTACACTTGCCTGCGACCTTGCCCGTCGAAACGTCGACCATCGTATTATTGAACGAAGCGCCTTATATAACGTAGCGTCTCGCGCCAAAGCAATCCAGCCCCGTTCGCTCGAGGTTGTTGATGATTTGGAGGCCGTTCGTTACATTATGGACACAGGTGTGGTGGATTTGCCTGTTCGTTATTATACCGCAGATGGCAGGAGTGTGGACAAGCCGGCTATTACCGTTTCAGCCAGCGCTGAACTTGAAACACCCTATCGTGATCCGGTCTGGATTGCTCAATTTGATGTGGAAAAAGCATTGCGCGACCGATATGCAGTGCTTGGCGGTCAAGTTGAGTTGGGCATGGAAGCTGTAGAGCTAGTTCAGGATTTGGATGGTGTAACGGTAACCGTGAATTCACCACAAGGAGAAGAGCAAATACGCGCTCGTTATGTAGTTGGCTCCGACGGGGGCAAAAGCAATATCCGCAAGTTTATTCAGTTGCCACTGGTTGGGGAAACACACGATGATGAGCGATGGTATCTTGGCGATGTACGATTGGAAGGGTTGGATCGTGACCATATCCATATCTGGACATCTTCGGAGGGAATGGTCGGGGTGACACCGCTGCCGAAATCCGATATTTGGCAACTGCAGGCTACAATTCCGGCAGACATCGAAGAACCAGAGCAGCCGTCGCTAGAGGCATATCAAGCCATGTTTGACCGTCGAGCGGGGGCCGGACGTGTTCGGCTCACGGATGCTTCCTGGCTGTCCATCTACCGGGTCAACGTCCGTATGGTTGAAAGTTACCGCAACGGCCGGGTTTTCCTTGCCGGCGACGCCGCTCATGTTCATTCGCCGGCCGGCGGTCAAGGCATGAATACGGGGATGCAGGACGCATACAACCTTGGATGGAAGCTGGATGCCGTCTTACACGGAGCGCACACCGCCTTGCTCGACACGTACGATGAGGAGCGTCGCCCAGTGGCTCAAGCCGTACTTGAGGACAGCACGAAGAAGATGGTCGGGGTCATAGGAACGGCGACTGAAGGCGGAGGGTTGTCCCAATCTTTGAGCACCATATCCGACGATCTGACGAGTGGGCTTCTCATTTCCTATCGGTCAAGTTCTCTTATCCGCCCGTCTGCTCGAACGAATGTTACCCGTTCATTGCCCGGGGATCGTGCTCCTAATGCCGAGGGCCTGCAAGGCACCGGGTTTGCAGGGAGTGTCTTTGACCTATTGCGCGGCCCACACTGGACGCTTTTGGCCTTTGCAAACGGCATCGATCCTTCGCTGAAGAACTTCACCAATGACGAACTCCATGTGCATTATATCCTGCCATCCAACGCGGAGGGAGCGGAAGGCATAATCGACACAGCAGGGAATGCCTATCGAATTTACGATGTAGCAAGTAAAGAACTCCTATTGATTCGTCCCGACGGTTACATCGCACTGCGTACCTCCATTGATGATACCGGTTCGATTTCGAATTACTTGAATTCCATTTATCACGCAAACTGATTTAGACAAGGCCGGCAGGATTCTTTTCAACATCTCATACGGCTGCCGGCTCTTATATTTGTTTAATTTTGGTTATGGGAAGGACTGTTACTATGGAAGAAATTATTCGAACCGTTAACCTGACAAAGCAATACGGAAATAAAGTCATTGTAGATCGCGTTTCGATTTCCGTTAAAAAAGGAGAAATCTATGGATTCCTGGGGTTGAATGGCGCAGGGAAAACGACAACCATTCGAACTCTTCTCGGAATGAGTAAGCCTTCTTCCGGAGAAGTGTATTTGTTTGGTCAGCGCTGGGCGAATGGGAATCCAGATTTGTCGAGACGAGTAGGTTATATGGTGGAAGTTCCTTATGCCTACCCTAACTTTACGGTTAGGGAAAACTTGAATTTGATGGCCAGGTTGCGAGGATTACCGGTTCCCAGGGCAGTTGACGAAATTATGGAGCAGTTAAATTTTACCCAATATGCGGATAGTAAAGCAAGAGAGTTGTCACTTGGTAACGCGCAGAAACTTGGATTGGCCAAAGCGTTAATTCATAAGCCGGACGTTCTGATTCTTGATGAGCCAACCAATGCGCTTGATCCTGCCGGAATTGTCGAGATAAGGGAGATGCTGAAAGCTCTAGCTTCTCAACAAGGGGTTACCGTGTTTATATCGAGCCATATCCTTGAGGAAATGTCCAAAATGGCTTCTCGAATCGGCATTATTCACAAAGGCGTATTGCTTGAAGAACTGACAACAAAAGACTTTGAAACCATCCGCCGAAAACAGTTGATGATCGGAACGAAGGATGATCGGAAGGCTCAAGCTATTCTTTCAGACTCCGGGTATGCGGTACATTCGACTTCGAATAATTGCCTTGCACTACCGGATGATCATGCCGTGAAGCATCCCGAACATATTGCGAAATTGCTTGCTCAGCATGAAGTGCCGCTCACGATGCTTAACATTGAAGAAGAGAATTTGGAACATTACTTTCTCAAAGTAATCGGAGCCCAGGAGGGAAAACGGAATGAGACCATTGTTGACAGCCTGTAGCGTTGAAGTTTACAAATTGCGTCGATCCTTTGTTTTATGGGGTACGCTTCTGTTTATATTGTTTGTCATCACGTTGTTCTTGGGACAGCCCGATTGGCCTTCTTTTTTTGAACGGACTGCGTTTTTGTATGCATCCGTGTTTGGGCTGCTGGGGTTTGGATTGGTGACAAGCTGGACATTTGGCCGTGAGTATTCTGATCGGACGCTCAAGGATTTGCTCGTTTTGCCTATATCGCGTGGTAAAATAGCGATTGCCAAATATGTCGCAATTATATTCTGGTGTTTTGTAATGATGTTGATCAGCTTTGCTTATGCCTTAATACTCGGTTTTGCTATTGGACTTCCTGGCTTTTCGTTTGCGATTGTACAACATTATTTGTTCCTAATACTTATCATTGGTGCTCTCCACCTATTATTAAGTGCACCTCTTGCCCTACTGGCCTGTATATCACGTGGTTATCTGGTGCCGATCGGCTTTGCATTTACAACTTTAATGTTGGCATTGGTGTTCGGGCCTACCGCCATTGGAGCTTATCTGCCTTGGTCTGTGCCTGCTTTGCATTTGCAGGAAAGCGGAGTCGCTTTATTTCCCTTGTTGGGTACTAGTTATTTACTGGTTTTCTTAATAGGACTCATAGGTCTCATTGGGACGGTTAAATGGTTACAAAACAGGGAGCAGTGATGATTTTACAAGGAAGACTTCTGCATAGAAATCCATTGGGAAGAAGATGATAATGCACGTACAAAGTGACTTCTAACTCTTTGGCAATCAGATGGATTCTCTTCATATTTTCTACTCTTGTTGCTTCTTAAGAAGTTCAGTAACAAAAAGACGGCAACCAATCAATTGGTTACCGTCTTTCTGTTGTTTGGCATTTATCCAATCTCCATCCCTATTCGTTTAACGCCGTTTTGATCAGGGCATTTACCCGGGAGTTAAAGAGCAGGCCGATATGAGATACCAGGGAAATCGGGATATTGTTTGCCCCATCGAGTCTGGAAAGTACCGGGGATACAATAGTGTCACTAGTAGAATAGATGGAGGTAACTTCAATTCCTTTGGGTGCTGAGGTTGTTGTTAAGCGATTGGCCCCTCCAAGGGTAACAAGTTTGTCCACTTTGGAAGCTCCACCACGGTTCAATATGTAATACAAACTATTCGCCCCTCCCATACTATGAGCAACAATATGCACTTTGGAGTGGCCCGTTTCAAGAAGCACATTATCTACGAACCGAGCGATTGCTGCTGAATTCAATGTCTGGTTTCCTTGTTTACTAGGCAGATCAATGGCAAACAACTCATCATTCGACCAGCCCTGACTCCGCAAGTAACTCTTAATAGCTGCAAAATTGCTATCCGAGCCCGTTAATCCATGTACGAATACAACAGGTGTACGTGCCGTGGCTGCAGATGCTTTGGAACTTGTACCCATTCCTGAAATGGAAAAGACTAGAATCATGCTCATGACCAAGATTAAAATCGATTTACTTTTTTTCACTTATTTCACTCTCCCTGTTAAATATATTGATTATAACCATCATATAAGTAAAAATATGGAATTAAAATAGATCTTTAGTCTTATTTTAATAGAAAAAAACCGCGATAATCGCGGTTAAGGTGAAGTAATATACAGTAAGTTAGAAAATGGTCGGTACCATTCCCCCATCCATACGGATTGGAGAACCTTTAAATGCAGATGCATACGGACTGCATATAAAGGTAGTCAGTCTGCCTATTTCAGCAGGTCTTATAAAACGCTGTATCTGCGATTGAGGCAGGTTGGAGGACATAAAATCCTTTTCCTTTTCCAGAAAGGTCATGGCTGAATCTGCATAGATGCCTTCAATGATTTGCTGGACATTTTCAGATAGTGTGGGTCCTGGCATAATTGTATTGATCGTTACTTCGGTTCCTTTAGTTAACAGGGATAAACTTTTGGATAAAGATAGCAGCATGGATTTGGTCATGCAATACTGAGGCATCTGTCCGGATGGCATAACAGCCTCTTCACTCGCAATGAAGATAATGCGACCATAATCATTTTTCAACATTTCAGGTAAATAAAACTTGCATAATCCGTTCGCGGCAAGAACATTCGTACGAAAGTATTTTTCCCATACTTCGTCATCAATGTCCTCATATTGCATGATTTCGTATATCCCCATATTGTTTACCAGAATATCTATATTAGGGTATTGCTCAAATAACGCTTGTCTCTGTCCCGTATCTACAAGATCCGCAGTAGCATTCTGAGGCGACGTGTCCGGGAATTCCGATTTGATCTCCTGCACAGTTCGTTCAACCTCTTCATAACTACGCCCGTTAATAAGCACATGAACCCCTTCTTTGGCGAGTTCGACAGCAATGGCTTTGCCTATGCCTTTTGTTGATCCGGTAACCAACGCTGTTTTATGTTTCAGTCCCATATCCATTCTTCATTTCTCCTTCTAGGTTGCAATCAAATCCCTATCGTACAATTCCATGTTGTACCTCGGATAATGATTATAATAACGAATCAGGAGTGTTTCGTAACTAGCGTACCGCGTCAACATTCTTGCCGAACACGCCAATTCGAGGGAGTATCATCTTCCCAGATCCGGAATGCACGGTAAAATGAGTTCTGATCTTCATATCCAGTCAGGAAAGCCACTTCTTTAATATCAAGCTTGGGATCTGCCAAATACGCCAATGCCTGCTCATGTCTTGCTTGTGTCAGCAGATGTTTGAAGCTTGTACTCTCTTCCGTAAGTCGACGCTGTAAGGTACGATCGCTCATATTCAGCTCTTTTGCAACAGTCTGTACGTCCGGGCGTCCTCCAGTGAGGCTGCGTTTCAAGATCCATTTGACCCTTTCGCCTATCGATCGGGTACGCTGCTGTTCGTCTAACGATTGATCGAGAACAGGAGTCAGGATCTCCAACAGCTCTTCGTTATAGGAGAGAAAAGGACGGTCCAGATCTCCTCGATGTAATATCAACCGGTTCGTATTTGCAGCAACTCGGACAGGGCAGCCAAAATATTGTTCCAAGGCTTGGACATCACCCATGTCTTGCGAGAATTCAACTAATTGCGCCGTCAAAGGATGACCTGTCCCCCTTCGCCCGATCTCCATAAGACAAGCCAGCGTAATGCCTACCAGCAATGGCGGACCAGGCTGCACGCTTTGCAGCCATTCCAGTTCAATGGTGCAACGTTCGTCCTGCTCGGTCATACGTATGCTTTCTGGAGGGCACTGTTGTTTATAACGAGCCATTCGATGCAAAGCATCCCGGTAGTCTCGAGCATGATAAGTCGCCAGGACGGTTGGCGGATACTTCGATGTTTCAAAGATGGTCGCCAGCTTGATGATTCCTTCGGCAGTGTCACCAATGAGATCGGCATAAGCCTGCCAGATCGCGAAGTACTCCGCCGTATTAACGACCGAATCCACAATAACGGTGAGCGGCAGTTGTGCTTTGCGTGCTACCACGTGAGCAGCAATTCCCAATTGATCTAAGCCTGCCCAGAATCCTGCCGGAATTTTAATACGGTCGGTGACATGAGATTTCATACCTGTGACCCTCCTTTATCGAGCTATATTTGAGAAATGAAAAACACTCCATTTTACGTCAATTCATGCTTGTTGTTCAGCTTCCAGCTTCCTTTTCTTGCTTCCATGATCCATCCACTGTACAGGCACTCTCTCTCTTTTGCAATATCTTCAATATTTTCTGGCCATTTTTAAAGGTTTGATGATTTGGCTTTTAGGAAGTAGACTAATGAGGATAGACTATTAAAGTAACACGTTCAGGGAAAGGGGATTCACAATGTCATCCAGTGTCATTGACATGCTGCAGCTTGAATACCAGCGTTTTTCAGCAAAAGAAAAGGAAATAGCCGATTATGTGATGCGCAATAAATCATCTATCAATAACATCAATATTAGGGATTTGGCGGCGTACACCAACGCTTCCATGTCAACCATCACTAGATTTTGTAAAAAAGTAGGTTGTTCTACCTTTGTTGATTTTAAAATCAGGCTTAGCCGTGAGGTGGATCAACCCCGCAATCAAACGGATTTCTTCATAAGAACACAACAGATCCACAATGATATTATCAACGCAACCGCAGAAATGCTGGATACCGCCAAAATCGAACAGGTTGTCCAGTTCATAAAAAAAGCTCGCAGAATCTATGTCTACGGTTTGGGAAGTTCAGGTTTATCCGCTCTAGAGTTCAAATACAGGCTCATGCGGATGGATATCGTCATTGATGCGGTGACCGATTCACACATGATGATTATGAGCGCTTCTCTTTTGGGAGAAGATGATCTGGTCATTGGTTTATCCAATTCAGGACGGACATTAGAGGTCAGTGATGCATTAAATGCGGCGAAAAAAAGAGGAAGCAAAGTCGTTGGAATTACTAATTTTGATCATACACCCCTTTCTGAAATCTCGGATTTGTGCATTTTCACACCGGATATCGGGCGAACCGGAGATGTAAACTTCATCAATAGTCAGTTGGCCATTATTTACATTCTGGATGTGATTTCTCTTCTATTACTTGAGGATGAACATTTACTTCATGCGCGGCAGCAAACGTTAAAAGCTCTTTATTCTGCTGAATAACCAAACAGCCAACTTGATTCGTTGGCTGTTTGGTCTGCATTTCCCTTTATTTCACAGCAGGAGAAGACGGCTTCAATTTTGCAATTTCAGAGACAAACCGTTCCGTAATTTGTTGCGGGCGGGTAATGGCTCCACCAACAACAACACAATAGACTCCAGCTTCCAGACATTTTGCTGCCATCTCCGGGGTCATGATATTTCCTTCCGCAACGACAGGTGTTTGTACACTAGCGAGAATTTCTTTCAAGGCTGCAAATTGATTATCGTAAAGCTTGAGCCCTGCTGTCTCCTCTGTGTATCCAACCAATGTAGAGGAGATCAGATCAAAACCAAGCCGTTCAGCATGGATGGCTTCCTCTTTGGTTGAAATATCCCCCATTAATAGAAGCTGAGGATGTTTGGTGCGAATTTCATGTACAAATTCATCCAGTGATTTACCGTCTGGCCGTGCACGTAAAGTGGCATCAACCGCAACAATCTCTGCATGGACCTCGGCAAGCTCATCCACTTCCACGATCGTTGGTGTAATAAATACGGGATTGGTTCCGTAGTTTCTTTTTACAATACCTATGACTGGAAGATCAACCTGCTCCTTGATCTCTTTTACATCTGCCGCAGTATTCGCACGAATACCGATGGCTCCCCCCTCTTTTGCTGCGACTGCCATGCGTCCCATGATCAGCGAACTATGAAGCGGTTCGTGCTCCAAAGCCTGACATGATACAACGAGACCGCCTTGTAAACCTAATTGATCTAAATTCATTGCCATTACTCCGTTTCCATAATTTCTTCGATTTCATTTTTGATCACGGTAACCTGAGGTCCATAAATAACCTGTACTCCGTTACCAACAAGAACTACTCCTTTGGCTCCAGTAGCTGTAAGTGCATCCTTCTGTACCTTTTCTATATCCTTCACGGATACGCGAAGACGCGTTGCACAGCAATCCAATTCCTTGATATTGTCTGCACCGCCAAGACCATTCAGGATGGCGATGGAACGTTCTTCACCTTTCGTTGGTGCGGGTGTATTAGTGTGCTGACTTGGCGTTTTGGCGTCTGGCTCCGATGTTACCTCTTCCTCACGTCCTGCAGTTTTTAAATTCAGCTTAACGATCAAGATTCGGAAGGTGAAGTAGTACAGGAAGAACCAGACCACACCGATGATGGGAACGATAATCCAGTTGGTTTTGGCATTACCCTGAAGAATCCCGAATAAGATAAAGTCGATTAATCCACCGGAGAAGGTCTGACCGATTGTAATCTCAAAAATATGCGAAAGCATAAATGCCAAACCATCAAAGACGGCGTGAATGACATACAGGATTGGAGCAACAAACAGGAATGAGAATTCCAAAGGCTCCGTAATTCCTGTCAAGAACGAAGTGAGGGCCGCAGACAACATCAATCCGCCAACCACTTTCTTACGTTCAGGCTTGGCCGTATGATAAATAGCGAGGGCCGCACCGAGCAGACCAAACATCATGGTGATAAAACGTCCGGACATAAAGCGGGATGTACCCGAGAAGAATTTCTCGGTTGCAGGGTCTCCCAATTGAGCAAAGAAAATATTCTGTGTTCCTTCGTAAACCTTACCCGCAACCTCCATTGTTCCTCCAAGGCCCGTCTGCCAGAAAGGCAGATAAAAGATGTGGTGCAAGCCCAAAGGACCAAGCATCCTTAAAACAAATCCGTAAAACAGTGTTCCGATATACCCTGTTCTATCAACCAAACTGCCAAGCTGTGCTATACCGAGCTGGATGGTCGGCCAGATCAGGAACAAAGCAATACCGACAAAGATGGCCGCAAAAGATGAAACGATAGGAATAAAACGTGAACCTCCGAAGAATCCAAGGAATTGAGGAAGCTCTATTTTGTTGTACCGATTATGAAGCCATGCGGTAACCAGTCCTACAATGATCCCTCCGAGTACGCCGGTTTGCAGTGTTTGGATTCCGAGTACCATACCTTGCCCGGCACCAGCCAAATTCTCCACGGCAAGTGTCCCCGAATTGACCAGCATGGCATTAATGGATGCATTCATGACCAGATAAGCAAGACCTGCAGCCAAACCAGCTGTACCTTTATCCGCTCTGGCGAGTCCGACAGCCACACCAATGGCAAAGATCAATGCCAGATTATCAAACACAATACTTCCTGCACTGCTCATCACGGTAAACACTTGCTGCAGCCACGTGATCTGCAAAAAAGGATACGAGTTAACCGTATTGGCGTTGGATAAAGCTCCTCCAATCCCCAGTAATAGACCCGCCGCTGGTAAAACAGCAATAGGAAGCATAAACGATTTACCAAACTTCTGAGCCTTCTCAAAATATTGCTTCACAGTGATATCCACCTCTCTAAAACTATTTTCATTTACATAATAATTATGAAAATGGTTTTCGTCAACACAAATTTAAATCGCTTTCATAACGTGTGAGGTCTAATGATTTGATGAATAACCTGGTTCAAATCTAATTATATCCAGCGTAGCAAACCTCAGTCTTTCCTGTTCAAAATCAAAAAAGCCGCCTTAATGGCGACTTTCAACGTGCGATTGCATATTCGTTTTTGGCACATTCTATTTCGTAATAACCCCTTGTTTGAGCAATTCATTTACATTTAGAGATTTATCTCACACATCAAGGGAGAGCTCTATATTGGAGAGAACGGTCGGCAATATAAATAACCTCACTCCAATATGGACTTTTGAACGGTTTTGGGCAGTTTATTGATGACCCTTTCGTATGAATGATCAATCATGTCAAAAATGTCTGCCTCTGGCAACGAACCATCGATGACAATCGTATTCCAATGTTCCTTATTCATGTGGTAGCCTGGTCGAATGGCTTCGTGCTGCTCTCTCAAGTTTTCTGCAATCACCGGGTCACATTTCAGGTTAATGTAGGGATCGTTCTCTTTATCTTCAAAAATAAGGGCGAACATTTTGCCTGCAATCTTGAATACCACAGGATTCGATCCAAATGGATAATCTTTAATCGCGCCTTTCTTTTTCAAACAATATTCAATGATATTATTCATATCGGTGCCTCCTCCAATGATCACATCAATTTGATTACAACTTGTACATTATAGCTGATTGCTGCCAAGTCATCACTGTTTGTAAGTTGCACCGGAGAACAAAATCCATGTAAAACATACCTGTACAGAAAGCGTTAGTCAGCCCGTATGGAGCGAAAGCCAATTGGTACGGCAAGTCCCCGTTATTTGTTTCCATTGGATTACTGCAGACGCTTAAAAGCATCGTAACCCTTAAGATATCGGGTACGATGCTTTTTACGGATGAACCTCACCGCAGATTTTCACCTTTTAACAGTGACACCGGAACATAACAGCACCAGTTCACAAAACATCATATTAGCCCAGGAGAACCAGGGCCGGGTAAATTCCTCCGGACGATCCGCATGAAATCCTTCATGCATGAACCCGGTTCCTCCGTCCGTTGCAAGCAGTAATTCAAGAAGGCGTTGCTGTTCAGCAGTATCCTTTGCGGTCATGCCTTGCATCGCTAGCGCAATAGGCCAGATATATTGATCCGGCGTATGCGGACTGCCAATGCCAGATGCTGCTTCCCCCTGGTAGAAGTACGGATTGCGCTCACTCAAGATAAATTGCCTTGTATTTACATAGACCGGATCATCCGCATTTGAATATCCCAGGTAAGGGATGGATAGCAAGCTGGGTACGTTGGCGTCGTCCATCAGATGGGTCGAGCCAAGCCCATCCACTTCATATGCATAAATGGGACCGCATTGATCATCCTCTACAACACCATACTGGTGAATGCCTGCCTCAATCTGTGTAGCAAGTTTCCTTGCCGCTTCCGCAAGCTCCTCCTCCATCAGAACCTCCTGAGCAATCTCCGTCACGTACCTCAGCACAACTACTGCGAACATATTCGACGGTACCAGATAACCGTATGTACAGGCATCATCACTCGGTCTGAAACCGGACCAGGTCATGCCGGTATATCCAGTCTCTGACCCTCTGCCGTCTCGCACTAGGGTATCCGATGGCGGGCAGTTGCTCCGTTCAAAGGTGTACGCGGAGTCCGTCTCATGACGCTGTTCTCTCTTCCACAACTCTATAATCTGTAATACACCTGCACGGAAAGCTTCATCCAAATGGTTAATCCTGCCGGAGTTCTTCCACAGCAGATAACTGAGTTGGATCGGATAACATAGCGAGTCAATCTCGTATTTACGCTCCCAAATCCACGGGTTCATGTCGGTTATATCATCCTGATGTCCCTTACCGTCGGCAGATTCATTAAAAGCATTGGCGTAAGGATCTTGCAAAATATAATCAAATTGACGTCGTACCACACCTTGAATCATGTCACCGATCTGTGGATCATCCGATAGCACCAGGAAAGGTCTGACCTGTGCAGCAGAATCTCGCAGCCACATGGCAGGTATATCACCTGTAATAACAAAGGTTGAACCGTCCTCCTTGTTCTTTAAGGTGGTATTCCAGGTACTAGCCAAACATCGCTCAAACATGTCAGCTGTGCGTTCCGATTGCTTTTCCCGCACTTTATCCGTCAATCTTTTCATTGCTTCCGGGAGTTCTGTAATTGGATGCATTTTAAGTGCTCCTCTCATTCGCCATAATTATGAAACTACCCTTTCCTAGGATGCACAGCACCGCATGAGTCCTCTTCTCGGAAAGACTCATGCAGACGCTGACCTCTAATAATTATTATCCTGTTGACTTATGTTCCATTTCAAACGGCTACTTCTTCCCTGCTTCACCTGGCTTTTCTGCTTCGCTTGCTTCCAGTTTTGCAGCTCCCTCCAGCAGGAACACACCGCTAAGCTGTGCGGTCAGGTCGAGCGGGTTCTGGGCTGCTTTGCCCCAAGCTTGACCGAATAATCCTGTGTTCCGGCTGCCCTTCAGCAAGGCCTCGGCATTACGATAAACCGCCTTTTTCAAGCTTTTGTTATGCCCGATTTCATACAACTCAACCATATAGCGGATTAGTATGCCTTTGAACAACGCACCGTCCCCGTCGCCGTCCTCTTTGAATATGCCCGTCTTCTCATCTGTTAAGTTCTTCAACGAACCGGCTGCGGTTTTCTCGGCATCTCTTAAATACGTCTTATCCCCTGTAATCCGGTAGAGTTCGACACCCGCCCCGATAAACGTGCCTTGGTTGTAAGTAAAGATCCATGCTTCATTCACATCCAGTGTGCCATCCTCCTGCAGCACCAAACCATCCGCTACCAGGCCCGTTTTCGGATGAACCAGATATTGTTTCTCCCAATCATATATTTTTTTGGCCCATTCCAGATCCCGGGCATCGCCAAAACGTTCATACAGCCTTGCAGCCAAGATGGCGGCAGGCCCACTGGAGCACGCATTTCGGTTATACCGCTGATCCTTTTTCCACGCCATACCGCCAAGCTCATCTTCCCACCAGGCTGTCTTGATGTCATCCCACAACGCCAGTACGTATCCCTTCATCTCTTCACTGCCTGTTGCATCATACAGACGAAGCCCGGCAAGCGCGAGCCATTCCATATCATCGTAGAATTCATTGTGAAGTGAACCGTTGCGTGCAATAATACTGCGAACGAGTTCTTCCGCACGCTCCGTGTACGCCTTGTCTCCTGTTCGTTCATATCCGTCTACCAATGCATCGACTGCATGAGCCTTCCACCAGTAATTCAAAGCATGTTCACCATCTGGGGTGGATGGATAAGCATTATTCATCATTTTGGATGTATCGTTCCAGTAGTATTCATGCAGCTTCTCTTGCGACCACTGCGCCTGATCGGCGTAGCGATTCTTACCACCACTTGTTGCCCCCATAGTGGTTACCAGAATAATACTGAGTACCAGCGTGAGGCTCACCATTTTCCTTTTGCTCATTAGATCCCTTCCCTTCTCCAGTCGACATATACTAACGTTCACTCGTAAAGCAGGGTCAATCCTTCGCTCCAGCTCGGTTCGCGCCTGTCCCTGACGGGTGTTCCTTCACCCCCTTCCACGCTTCCCAGACCGAACGGCTAATGAGGCTAATATCCAGACTGAATTATTCCTTTACAGCACCCAGAACGATTCCGTGGATTAAATAACGTTGCAGAAAAGGATAAATCAGCAGAATCGGAATCATGGATACCAGAATTTTGGCAGAATTCAGTGTGGTATTGGAGATTTTATTAAACTGCTGCAGCTGTTCGACCGAAAGATTCTGCATCTGATCCCTTGTGAGGCTGAGCTGCTGCAGATAGGTCTGGAGCGGTATTTTTGAACTGTCGTTAATCAGAATGATGCCGTCAAAGAAATTGTTCCAGTGCCCGACAATGACAAACAGCATGATCGTTGCCAGGCTCGGCATGGAAATGGGGATGAAGATTTTAAGCAGAATTTTAAGCGGACTGGCACCGTCAATGAATGCGGCCTCTTCCAGTTCCTTTGGAATTCCCTTGAAGAAGTTCATGAGCAGAATCACATTAAAGACAGGAACGGCCCCCGGCAGAACCAAGGCCCATATGCTGTTGATCAACCCCAGCTTGCTGATTACCATATACCAGGGAACGATTCCGCCGCTAAACAGCATGGTAAACACGATAATCCACATATATGTGTTTCTCGATCTGAATTGTGTGACGCTTCGTGACAACGGATAGGCCATGAGAATCGTCAAAATCATGTTGATCGCTCCCCCAAGCACCACCCGCTCGACCGAGATCAGAAAAGCCTTCCAAAACTTCGTATCATTCAAAATCTGCCCATACGATGAGAAATTCAGCTCCACTGGAAAAAAGTAGACCCGACCTGCATTCACAGCCGTACTGCTGCTGACGGACACCATAATGGTATTGACGATCGGCGCCAGGGATATGAACGTAATCAGGATCAACGTAATCAGGATCAACAGGCGGGATAGCCTGGAACCAAGCGATTTGGATTGAATCATGCTAACCCTCCTAGAAAATTCTGTATCCCGCATACCTCGAAGCCAGCCTGTAGGAAATCACGATCAGCACAAAGCTGATGACCGATTTCATCAGTCCAATCGCAGTTGCAAATGAATATTGCATGTTGATCAGACCCATACGATACACAAATGTATCAATAATATCGCCTGTTTCATATACCAGCGGATTATACAGATTGAACACCTGGTCAAAGCCTGCATTCAGCACATTGCCAAGACTCAGTGTGCCTAACAGGATAATGGTTGGAAACATGCCTGGCAGCGTGATGTTCAGTGTCTGTTTCCAGCGACTTGCACCATCCATTGCGGCGGATTCATACAATGCGGGGTTAATCGCCGTTAATGCCGCCAGATAGACAATCGTCCCGTAACCAAATTCCTTCCATGTATCCGTTACAATGAGCAGCGGTCTGAACCAGTCATTGCTCGCCAGAAACATAATCCGCTCCAGGCCAAGAAACTCAAGGAAGTTGTTTACCATGCCATCGAAGGAAAAGATCATCGTCAGCATCGTGCCCAGAACTACCCAGGACATAAAGTGCGGCAAATAGACAATCGTTTGAATCGAGCTCTTGAATACCTTTAGACGAACCTCATTTAACAGCAGAGCGAATACGATAGGTACAATCAACCCTAAAGCAATCTTTCCGACTGCGATGACTAATGTATTAATGAAAATCTGCTTCGCGTCCGGCAGTTGAAACATATATGTGAAATTGGAAAGCCCTGCCCATTTGGAACCGAATATGCCTTTGGCGGGAATAAACTTTTGGAAGGCCATCACGACCCCGAACATCGGCACAATTGAGAAAATGAACAGCATGACCATGCCAGGCAGCAGCATAAAATGATAGGTCATTTCGTCAAAAGTTTTACGTTTCTTTTTCTTTATCCTCCGGTAACGCACTTCCCTTTCTTGATTAACGGTTGTTTCCATTGGCGCCATTGTCCTTTCCACCTCCATCATGTGCCTAATTGGACAGACTTTATCGGCGAAAGCCCGTGCGGAAGGCCACGATCAGGCTTCCGCACCCAAGCTCACGCAATCGTCATCTCTTGCTCATCTCGTTAACTTCTTCTGTAATCTCATCGCCGCCCGTACGCTTCCAAGTGTCGACAAAATTATCGAACTCATCTACAGGCGCTTCCCCCATAATGATCTTGAGCATGGTTTCCTCTTCGAGCTTCTGCAGATTTGCCCACTTCAGCTTCATGGTTTCGGTTGTTCCATAAAAGCCTGCGGGGATCACTTCCAGGTTCGGGTTGTTTGCCTCACGCTGTCCCTCGATCCGCGAGAGGTATTCTCCGTAGGTATTTGCATCAATCGCATTTCCTTTTTCTTTGAATTCCTGATAGGCCTTGAAAGAAACCACTCGATCTTCCTGAACAGCAGAAGCATCACCTGCCTCATCTGCCTTAATCAGATCATCGTAATAACGCTTAAGTACATCATCATAATCCACTTGCATCGGAATCTGGGTAGGATCATTGTTCCAGCGGCTAGCATCGGTCAGCAGCTCGTCGGGATGATCTTTCTTGTATTTAATGGCGTCTTCCGTTAAGGAGTACAGGAAATCTGTTGTTAAATTGACTGATTTCATAATCGCTTCAGGATGCGCAAAGTCCTTCTTCACAACGACTATACCTCCGCCCACAGGGTCCTGCCGGATTGTCTTAAACTTGCCATTCTTATCGACTGGTGCAGATACGGCAACCCAGACGGCTTCAGGATCTTGCTTGATGGAATCCTTGTAGTTGGTGTAGCCGATCCACCATGGATTAAATACCATTCCGGCCTGTCCGTTGATAACAAGGGCTTCCTTCTCTTCATTCGACCGCACAGCAAACTGTTTATCAATTAAGCCTTCTTTATACATGGCGCTCAGTTCTGTCAGCGCTTGCTTCACTTCAGGCTGAACAGATCCATATTCAACCTGACCATCCTTCTGTATCCAGTTCATTGGAAAGGCACCATGTGCAGCGAAGATGGGTGTAAAGTTCATTGCGTTGGAATCCATGACCATGCCTACCGTCTTGCCTGTTCCCGAAACGTCCTTCTCCACAAATGTTCTGGCGAGATTCCATACATCCTCGACGGATTCCGGCAGCTTCGCGCCGACTTTATCCACCCAGTCCTTCCGGACCCACAGCAGTTGGTGCTGGTTTCCGATATTGGTCATGGGAAGACCCATGATTTTGCCGTCAACCTTCACCTGGTTCAGCAGCAAATCTCCGTAGGAACCATAAATATTTTTAACGCCCTCGGATGCTGTCTTCTCGTAAACCTCCGTCATGTCGGCAATCAGATCGTTATCCACCAGCTGATTAAATATTTCGCGGCTGACAAGCATTACATCCGGCAGATCGCCAGTGGTCATTGAAAGTGACAGCTTCTGATCCATATCATCTGTTTCCCAAGCCACCTTGGCCTTGACGTTCACCCGGTCTTCTACATAGCGGGTAGCCAGATTGTCTTCAATGGTATCGCCGGCAGGAAGGTTGTTCACATGATTGGTATTCCGGCCAATCGTAAATTCTACGGGCGACTCGTATTTACCGTAAGGTTCATAGTCCTGTTGTGAAATTTGCGGTTGTGCGCTCTCGTTATTGCCGCTGGTACATCCACTGAATACAGCCATCATCATACTGCCAATCAGCAGTGTAGCCATCGTTCTGCGTTTGTTCATCCTGTCATCCCCTTTATGTGATTTTCTTTTGATAACCAAATTGTATGCGTTTTCAAAAATGGCGTATATGCCACATTTTTCGGATATGTACCACTTTTTTTATGACCTGCACATTTCACTTTATTTCTCTGTATTTAAAGATCCGAAACTGGAACCAAATAAGCGGTTGCAACAGCAACCGCTTATTTACCAAAACTATGATCTGAGTATATAAACAACTTATAAGGCAGGAAGGACGACAGAGACTTCGGTTCCGCTGCCTGGCTCACTGTGAATAACAAGCCCGTAATCTGGGCCGTAATACAGCTGAATTCGATCATTTACATTCCGGACACCACACCCGCCATTCTCCCCGGTCAGCAACCGTATCGTCTGCACAGACGTCATGCCAACACCGTTATCACGAACAGTTAATTTAATGTCCTCTCCCACCCGGCAAACTGCAATGTGAATATGATAATCTGTCCCATCTGCCTCCACAAAACCATGTTTGATGGCATTTTCCACAATCGGCTGCAAAATAAAATGAATAATCTCGGTATGTAATACCTCGTCATTGATATGGTAATCCACATCAAATCGGCCATCGTTCATGATGAGCTGCAAATCCAGATAGGCCTTAATATGCTGCACCTCAGCCTCAATAGTGGCCATATGCCTTCCCTGGTTTAGTGTTGTTCTATAGAAACGGGCGAGCGCAGATACCATATAACTCGTCTCAATATCAGCCTTCTTCTCAGCCCTCCACCGTATGAATGATAGGGTATTGTACAGGAAATGGGGGTTAATCTGACTGATCAACTTGTTATACTCACTTTCCTTCTTGGCAATTTCGGCGTGATACACTTGGGAGATCAGGCTGTTAATCCTGTTTAGCATCTTGCCAATGCCGTTCGTCAGCTCACCGAATTCATCCCTGGATGAACTTCGGATAATCACATCCAGATTGTTCCGCTCCACCTTGTCCACCTTATTCTTAATATGGATAATTCTCTGCGTAAAGTTATTGGATATGACATAAATGAGCAGGAAGGTAATCATCAGGCTGAGGATGATGACAAACAGCGTAATCTGAAAAATACTCATTGCATTGGCGTACGCATTGGTATTCAGCAGATTATAGTGAATCGTCCAGCCGTTGTTGGCGAGCGAGCGGTGAAGACTCAGATCGCCAGATTCTCCAACTTTCAAACCTGCAGCCATAGCAGCACGCTCTTGGTTTTCCTGGAATATCACATGCTGCTTCGCGTCCTCAATATGAACGGCCACATGTTCCGACAGATTGTCGAGGTCTGCAAAGATGCTATCATGCTGAATGGAGATCACCATAAAATTGCTGTCTTTCGGATTGCTGATCAGTTCCTGAACGAGATAAAGCTTCTCCCCGTCCACAATCCACCGCCTGCCTCGAAAGCCGTCATACCATGCCTTGCTTTTGAGATCCCCAATTGGCAAAATGTTGTTGCGTATTCCCAATAGTTCCCCGGACGTATAAAAGGTGATGCTCTCAATATCATCATCCATCAGCCGGATGTTCGAGATCAATGGCTCAAGAATGTCCCGGAAATCCAGATACATAAGATAATAATTTTCTTCGTAGTCTTTTGTGAATATTTGAGATAAATCCCGATTAAGCACCATGAACTCACTTAGCGTATTGTACCGATTAATTTTATAATCCATAATGTTGGACACCTGTTCCAGACTCGCTTCTGCTTCGCTCCGCAGCTCCTTCATTTGAATTCGGTAGGACTGAATGAAGGAGAGCAGCCCAAGCAGAAGAATCGGAATGAGTGCAATCACCAAATGCGACAGCAGCAGCTTGTTTCGGAACCTGATATCATTGAATTTGCTCTTGATCCATCCGATCATGAAGCACCCCGCACTCTCTGAACTGTATCGGACTGACGCCGAACCTGTTTCTGAAAAGCTTGGCAAAATAAGAATGATTGTCGATGCCAACGGCCTCTGCAATATCAATGATTTTCATATTCGAATGAGTCAATAGATGGCTTGCACGCCGCAAACGGTAATCGGTTAAATATTTCGAGAAGTTCTGCCCGGTCTCTTTTTTAAACAAAATGCTCAAATACCCTGGAGATAGATACACATCGTGGGCTGCCTCGGACAAGGAAATATCTCTCTGATGGTTATCCTTCACATAATCCTTCACCTGTCGAATGACCTTTGATTCCGCAGATTCCGGTTCGGGACCTCCACCATAAGGACGGAACAGCGTAATATCCTCCATCACCTGTAGAAACTCTTCCCTGACCAGTGGTTTGAGCAAATAATTAACCACGCCCAGCCGAATCGCACTGCGGGCATATTCAAATTCATCATAACCGCTGCAGATGACAATTTTTATATTCTGCTGCGTTTTCCGGGCTTGTTTGCTAAGCTCCAGTCCATCCATAAGAGGCATTTTGACATCCGTGATGAGAATATCAATCGCGTTCTGAACCAAGATTCGTTCAGCGTTCTTCCCGTTCTCAGCTTCCCATACTTGAAAGGGATAGCCGTAGTGAGAGATCAAATCCTTAATGCCTTCTCTTTGAACGTACTCATCGTCAACAACAAGAACATTAAACATCATGACATCCCCTTTTACAAGAAAAAGTGAGTGAACACACAGGCCATGCAATCAGGAGAAATATCTTTTTATCCATCGTTTGGCAGTTAATTCGTAGTATATCACAGATTTAGAAAGGGCTTTCAAAATGAATTTCCCCCGTGTTTTTCACCCGTCAAAACAAAAAGAGCCGCCATCTGGCGACTTTTTCCGAATAATATGCTTATCCTTTAACTGCTCCCAAGGCAACACTGCCTATAATTTGCTTGGAGAATATCGCAAAAACAATGATAATAGGCAAGATCGAGATGGCAACGCCCAGGTATAAGAGTCCATAATCCATGCCGTAGTACCCCTGCACCAGAGCCACGAGCACCGGAAGCGGGTATTTATCCAGGGAGAAAAACAGGACGAGCGGTGTGATAAAATTATTCCATGAGCCGATAAAGGTGAAGATGCCAAGCGCCGAAATGGCCGGTCCGAGAATAGGCAGTACAATCTGATTGAATGTGCGGAACTCCCCCGCACTATCCACACGGGCAGATTCGATAATCTCATCAGGAATGCTGCTCTCCATGAATTGTTTGATAAAGAATACATTAAATGCATTCGCCGCTGCGGGCAAAATAATTGCTGCATAGCTGTCCAGCATTCCCAATGTACTGAACAGACGATACATCCCGATCAAAGCCAGCTGTCCGGGCACCATCATCGTTGCTAACAGAAACAGGAATAAGCCGGTGCGACCCTTGAATTTAAACTTGGCGAAGCCGTATGCGGTAAGGGAACCGATGTATAAGGATAACAATGTCGACGTTCCTGCAATGAAAAAGCTGTTTGCAAACCCGCGCCAGATATTGATTTTGGAAGCCATGTTCATATAGTTATCTACCAAAAAGGGCCCGGGCAAAAACGTGAATGTCGATGCAATCGTAGCATTGTTGTGCGTGGAATAGATCAGCATGAGATAAAATGGAATGATACAAATTACGGCGAGGCTAATCAGAAACAGATAAATAACGACCTTTCCCAGTGTCAGACGCCTCATACTGGCATATTGCTGTAAAGCAGCGTTTTGTCGTTCGATTGGTTTTACGGTCTGCATTTCTTTTCCCCCTCCCTACGCACGGCTTTTGCGCTTCGTCATCATAAAGGATACAACCGAGAGCAGAATAATGATGATGAATAGACAGAATGCAATGGCCGCCCCGTAACCAAAGCGCGTACTCTGGAAGGCTACATTATACAAGTACATAATACTGGTCATGGCTGCACGGTCCGGGCCGCCCGTTCCATTCGTTAACGTAAACGGCTGATCAAAAATCTGAATGCCTCCAATGATGGATGTGATCATCTGAAACAAAATGATTGGACGTAACATGGGAACGATAATGTGAATGAAAATATGCTTTTTCTTGGCGCCATCCATTTGAGCTGCTTCCTGCAGAGCCGGATCAATTCCCTGAAGACCTGCAAGGTAGATGACCATGGAATAGCCGAAGTATTGAAAAAATAAAATGGAAGAGACAATCAGCCGCATGAACCAGGGATCATTTTTCCAGTTAATCGGGTTATCAATGAGTCCTGCCTGAACCAAAAAATGATTCAATCCGCCGGATTGCCAATCGAAGATCAGACTCACAAGCAGACCCAGCGAAGCAGCGGTAACGATGTTGGGAAAGAAATAAACCGCTCTGAAAATATCTCTTCCCTTAAGCAACTTATCATTGAGAATAAAGGCGAGCACCAGTGAAACCGTAAGTTGTGGAACTACAGAAACTCCCCAAATAAATAGCGTGTTAAAAAGGGTTTTGTAGAACAGGGGATCTTGCAGAACAGCAACATAATTGCCGATACCAACAAAGTCAGGCGTGGTGATCCCGTCAAAGTTGGTAAAGCTGATATACAGCGAATACAGGATTGGATATAATCCAAAAATGGCGAAAAGAATAAAAAACGGAGCTATGAAATAGTAGCCGTAATGGTCTTTGCGGATCGATTTGGCAAACATATTCTGTACCTCCAGTCATCGGATGATAAAAAGACATTCGCTTACTTCCAAGCTAATTCACTTCCAGCTCCGGAAATCTCAATTTGACATCCCGTTTGATTCGTTCTATCGCTTCTTCCTTGGTCTGGATGTCTTTGTTGAGATACAACTGAAGTACAATTTTGAAAATGTCATTGTTAATGACGGTGTCATACTTGGTTCGTTCATATACAGGAATCTGCTTGGCGGCTTCCGAGAAAAACTCAAAGTGCTTCTGCCCGCCCAAATAGGCTGAGGTTACGGATTTAGCCAGCTCATCATTCACCACCATATTACTTGTGAAATAGTCTTGCTCCTGCGCAAGCTTGGTCAGGAAATCATGATCAAAGTTATAAAACTCGATAAACTTCCAGGCCAGGTCCTTTTTGTCGCTTTTGCTGTACATGCCGATATAGGTTCCACCTGCACTGAACGCTGACGGACCTGGTGCAAGGCCCCATAACCCTTCCGTATCGGGAGCATTGGCCTTGAAGGTAAATTGCAACGCCCAGGTTGCGCCAGGATAGAACATCACTTCGCCTTTCTGCATGGAAGCAGCATATCCAGCACTTCCATCTTCATATTCGGCAAGTACATGCCGCTCGCGGGCTTCCCGAACCAGATCCAGGATCTGCATATAGGTTGGATCAATGACAAGCTTTCCGTCTTTGACCCATGGAATACCATCATATGAATTGGATATCGCATTCCAGTTGGCAAGGGCATGTACTTTATTGCCACTTTCCTGCTCTACCCTCTCTCCAATCTCGAATATTTTCTCCCAAGTATCGATCTGCGCCGCCACTTTTTCGGGATCATCCGTGCCCAGATATTTTTTGGCCAGATCTCTTCGGTAATAAATGCCCCCGGGCGTTCCCTGGTAGCCAATTGCCTTGACATTTCCTTGGCTATCCTTCTCATTCGCTTGCACAAAAGCATACTGCTCCGGGATCAGTTCATTGGCGTTATACGGTGCTGCCGACAAATTCTCCAGATAAGGTACATCAATCAGTTCTCTTATATTTCCATTCTCGATCATGAACACATCTGGAGCCTTCGACGCTGTCTGGAGTGCGGATTTCAACTTGGTGATATAGAAATTACCAGGGATATTGACAAAGTTCACCTTGATGTCGGGATACTTCTCTTCGAATTTCTCAATCGCATAATGTGCCTCGTCCGTAAAACTCCATACCGTAATCTCCTTTTGCTTGTTTGGATTCGCTCCACCTGACTGGCAACCGGTTACCATGATTATTGCGCTTATAAGTGCAATGATGGAGATATACTTCAGCTTCAAGTTCTTCATAGGCCCCCTCCTTCAAAAAGGAAACGCTTACAATTTATTAGAGTATATGGATTTTAGAGAGGGGTTTCTCACCAAATATTGCGAATCATCCTTCATAGGTTGTGATATTTTTGCGATGCTTTTTGCGAAATTCGGAGGGTGTACAGTGATTATATTTTTTGAAAAGACGATTGTACGAGTTCACATTATTAAACCCATGCCCCATGGCGATATCCAATATGGATTCCTCACGGAACAGCAACGCCCACTCCGATTTGATAATCCGAAAATGATTCAGATACTCCATGAGCGTGATTCCCTTGATCTCTTTAAACAGCTTGCATACATGAAACTTGCTAAATTTGATATGCTCCGCCACCTGATCCAGCTTGATCGGCTCTGCATAGTGCTCCTCCAGATACGTACAGACGGATTCCAGAAATTCGAACTTTTTGGAAGCGGTACAGGGCAAGCCTGAATTTAATTCATCTGTAATCGGAGCCTTCGTACGCAGCATATGAACAATAAGATCGTACAGTCTGGCCACCATTAACCAGCGGTACCCGACCTGTTGATCCTTCTCTTCATTCAATAAGGCATCTATATATTTTCCCATATTTTTCTCTGTACTGATGTTGGACGGGATGACCACCGTTTTATTGAAAAGCTCTCGAAGATGCTGTGCTTCCTTATCTGTTGTGAAACTTCCCGTCAGGAGCTCCAATCGAAACTGAATAATCGTTAAATGATTGGTGCCCGGCAAGAAACAGTGAACATCTCCTGGTTTGATAAGCAGCACATCTCCTTGTTTCAACTCATGCACATGATTGTTCACACCTATTCTTGCGTTCTTCCCATTCACGACAACCATTTCCACCTCTTCATGCCAGTGGGCTGCAAAATTAAACGGATTACCGGTATGAATCACCCGGATCGGAAGACCTTCTGTCATATGACCTGTTTCAAGAAAAGTAGGAACACCCATCCAATCACCCTTTCCACATTTTCCAGCGTAACAAGGATCTATATAAACTGAATTAAAGAATATTTACACTTGCCACTCCGATGACAGAACAACCTTCCGATCGCTGTTATCCCCAGATTTTTTGGATTCCCTTTTTCAAAGGGAAAATCCGGGGATAAAGGCGACCGCTACGCTTCTTCAGGTTATTTCTGTCCTCTCCGTTCTCGTGTAAATGTTAAATTCAATTTATCTAGTTATCATTATTATGCATCAAGTGTAGCTGTACCTTCTAATCGAGCTTAAAAAAACGGTTGAAGAAACAAAAAAACTCCCCAACATTTGTTAAGGAGCCACTGTACTGAGTCTATTTACCAATTTTCTTGATCCATTTATATAGGCTTTGCAAATTCGACTTGAAATACGTAGTAAAGAACCAGTTCTGATAGGCTGATGGTATAGTAATCTCGTCCAAACTCTGGTTTCTTTGAGCAGCATCGGTCACGATTTCCAATAGATTCTTTATGTAGCCTCTGACTTCATGCAGTTCGTTCAACGAGCATACTTCTCCATGTCCTGGTACTATTCTTTCTATATCCAGCTGTTCGACTTTGTCCAAAATATCCAGCCATTGCTGAGGGTTGGCATACATTAAAACCGGATGATGTTTAGATAACACCAGATCCCCCGTTATGGCAATTCTGTCCTTCGGAATATAGACCAGTGCATCACTCTGTGTATGACCCCCGCCAAAAGTAATAAGTTCAACGTTGCGCTTACTGCCATGAATAGTCATACGCTGATCAAAAGTTAAGTTCGGCAATGAATATACCAGATTGGGAAGCATCTTCATATATTCACGGTCACTGGCAGTATCCCATTGCATTTCCTGTCTTAACTTTTCGTTCGTCTCTCGTTGGATTTGTTCATCGATTTCGTCTATAGCTTCATATATCGCTTCAGGTTTTGCTAACTGCTGCATTATTCTGTCCCTTACAAAAGTATCCATAATTTCGCGTGTAATCGATGTGGAAATAATGTGAGCTGCAGGGACAAATACTTGATTGCCACATGTATGATCACTATGCCAATGTGTGTTGATTACATAAGAAACCTTTCTTCCCATGAGGTACTCGGCAGCTGCCTGCAAATCCTCTGCAGCCTGTATTGACGTGAATGTATCGACAACTAACGTTGCATCACCTAGATCAACGATTGCAGCATTGCCCAATGAACCTGTACCGGGAACTGCAATCGCAGCGAATACACCTTCAATAACCTCTTTCAATTGGAAATGCCTTGAACCTGTGAAAGCCCTTATTCCATGCAACATCGAATACCTCTCCCTTCCTGGATCAAACGTCATTATATACTAAAATATTCGAATAACCCAGCCTCTATCGACAGTGGTGTTCTCGACTTGCTATAGCCACAGGCTATAGCTGGATATAATTTAATGGAATTACATTATAACTCTGATTCTGTGATAAATTTTGTGTAACATATTGCAGAGGAGTTTTACGAATGGTGAAGAGCAGTGTATTGGGATATCCACGAATTGGTGCTGATCGGGAATGGAAGAAAGCGTTGGAAGCATTTTGGTCAGGAAAGCTCGAAGAAACAGAGTTTCAAGCCAGATTACAGGAAATTCGTTTAGATCATTTGCGTAAGCAGCAAGAAAAAGGGATCGATCTCATCCCAGTCAATGATTTCAGTTACTACGATCATATCCTGGATACAGCCGTTATGTTCGGGATCGTTCCGAAGCGGTTTACATATGACGGTGGTGCTGTACCTTTGTCCGTCTATTACGGCATTGCGCGGGGAACAAAAGATGCAGCAGCAAGTGAAATGACAAAATGGTTCAACACCAACTATCACTATATCGTGCCTGAACTGGACGGTGCATCTCCTGCTCTTACGGAGAACAAACCCCTTACAGCTTATCGTGAAGCCAAAGAAAAACTTGGTATTGAAGGAAAACCGGTTCTTGTCGGACCGTTGACCTTCCTGAAACTGTCCAAAGGTTATGATAAATCCGAAACAAACGCTTGGCTGGACCGCCTCCTTCCACTCTATGTTCAAGTACTTCAGGAGCTTGCTAATGAAGGTGTTCAGTGGGTACAGATCGATGAGCCGATCCTGGTTACCAAAACAACGGATGCGGATGTCCAGCTGCTGAACAAAATTTATGAAACATTTGCAGCTGCTGTACCGGGTCTGAACATTATGCTGCAAACCTACTTTGAATCCGTGGAGAACTACAGCGACATTGTTGCACTGCCGGTTCAGGGTATCGGGCTTGATTTTGTACACGGGCTCACGGGTAACATTCAGTCCATTCAAAAGTCCGGTTTCCCGGCAGATAAAGTTTTGGGTGCTGGCGTTATTGATGGCCGTGGGATCTGGAAAGCCTCTTTACCGGGTAAACTGAAGCTGTTGGCTGAGCTGGCTGAACTGGTAACGCCTGAACGTTTGATCGTTCAATCCTCATGCAGTTTGCTTCATGTTCCGGTAACGACAGAGCGTGAAACCAAGCTCACATCCGAACTGAAGAACGCCCTTGCATTTGCAGATGAAAAATTAGATGAAATTGTTCTGTTGACCAAAGCATTATCTTCAAGAGATGCTGACATACTCGCTGAGATTGACAAGTCTGACCGTACCATTCAGGCACTCCAGCAGTCCGAAGAACGCAACCGTGTTGCTGTTCAAGAGGCCGTGGCATCACTCAGTGTTGAACAGCCGAAACGTTCCCGTCCTTTTGCCGAGCGTCATATTGCCCAGCAGGCGAAATGGAACCTGCCCCTCTTCCCTACAACGACCATTGGAAGCTTCCCGCAATCTGCGGAAGTGCGTAAAGCACGTCAATTGTGGCGTAAGGGTGAGTTGAACAATGAGCAGTACGCTGCATTTATTCGGGATCAAATTGATATCTGGATCAACATTCAGGAAGAGATCGAGTTGGATGTACTCGTGCACGGTGAGTTTGAGCGTACGGACATGGTAGAGTTCTTTGGCGAAAAACTTGCGGGGTTTGCCTTCACACAATTTGGCTGGGTACAATCCTACGGCTCGCGTTGCGTGAAACCACCTATTATTTTTGGAGACGTCGCATTTACCGGGGAAATGACGGTTGAAGAAACCAAGTACGCACAGTCCCAGACACAACGTCCTGTAAAAGGTATGCTTACTGGACCAATTACCATCATGAACTGGTCGTTTGTACGTGAAGACATCCCGCGCGAGCACATCGCATATCAGTTGGCGTATGCACTGAGACAAGAAGTCGAAGCACTGGAGCAAGCAGGCATTGGCATGATCCAGGTCGACGAGCCTGCGGTTCGTGAAGGGTTGCCATTGAAGGAATCGGAGCAAGCTGAATATCTCGCTTGGTCGGTTAAAGCCTTCCGCATTTCCACTTGCACGGTTCAAGATACGACTCAAATTCATACACATATGTGCTATTGCGAATTCCATGACATGATTGATTCCATCGAAGCGATGGATGCGGACGTCATCTCCATCGAGACATCCCGCAGTCACGGTGAACTCATTCACAGCTTTGAATTGAACACCTACAAACTGGGGATTGGACTCGGCGTATACGATATCCATAGCCCGCGTGTTCCAAGTGTGGACGAAATGACCAGCATGATCGAACGCGCATTGCGTGTATTGGACCCTAAACTGTTCTGGATTAATCCGGATTGTGGTCTCAAAACACGTGGACTCGAAGAAACGGTCGCTTCCTTGCGCAACATGGTTGATGCAACCAAGATTGCCCGTGAAAATCACGTTGCAACAACCGTTTAAGTCATACGGTCAACCGGATTTACTCTATTAAAATATAATCTAAAAGCCGGATTCCCCTACGCTATGGGGTAATCCGGCTTTTATGATGAATACGTTTTACAATTCGTGTTCCGGTTTATTTTTGTTTAACGATAAATTCTTTATATAACTTAATTTTATGTTCAAGCATCACATCTACAGTCTTTAATGTTTCAATCTGATTTTGAATCGAGAGTCTGTGCTCTTCCAAAAGAGACAACCGATCCAATGTGGTATGGTCCCCTTCCAAAAATAATGCGGCATATCTCTTGATGGTTACGATGGGCATTTGAGTTTCTTTTAATTTGATCACGAATTGCAGCCATTGAATGTGAGAGTCATTGTATCGCCTGTCTCCACTCGCATCACGAGCGGGAGTTATAATCTGTTCCTTTTCGTAATATCGCAGTGTGTGCGCGCTAATGCCCAACATTTCAGCCGTTTCACCAATGGTATGCATCTAAAAACCTCCGCAGCGTCCTTCTTGACTTAGAGTTAACTCTAATCAGTATAATCAATTCAGCGTCCATCCACAATAAATGAAATGGATTGATTCGGAGGAGGAACATATATGAAATATACGGTTATTACGGGTGCCAGCTCAGGCATCGGATATGAAGCAGCCCTGGCTTTTGCAGCTCGCGGAAAAAACTTGATCCTGGCCGCACGCCGAACAGAAGAACTGGAAAAATTGAAATCCAAGGTAGCTGATATCAACCCGGAACTGGATGTCGTTATTCGAACCGTTGACCTGGCTGTCAACGAACAAGTCCATAAGTTCTACGGAAGTCTTCAAGAGTATTTCATTGAGACCTGGATCAACAATGCCGGATTTGGCAATTTTGCTTCTGTCGGAGAACAAAACTTAACTAAAATCGAGAATATGCTTCATCTGAACATCGAAGCACTGACGATCCTCTCCTCTCTTTATGTACGGGACTATGCAGAGGTGGTTGGCACACAAATCATCAATATTTCCTCTGGTGGTGGATACAACATTGTTGCAGATGCAGTCACCTACTGTGCAACCAAGTTCTATGTAAGTGCCTTTACCGAAGGACTGGCTCAGGAGCTGCAAGAAAAAGGGGCGCTTTTGCAGGCCAAAGTATTAGCACCTGCTGCAACAGAGACCGAGTTTGCAAAACGTTCATTTGATGTGGACCATTTTGAATATGACAGCACTGTTCCGAAGTTCCACACCGCTGCACAAATGGCTGGATTCCTGCTCGATTTATACGACAGTGAGAAAGTGGTAGGCATTGTAAATGGAGCAACATATGATTTTGACTTAAAAGATCCGATCTATCCGTACGTAAAGAGCAACCGAAAATAATCCCGGAATCGCGAATCAGACGTAAAAAGCCATTAGTCCAGATGATGTCCAGACCATATCTTTCTGTTTTATATATGATGAAATAGAAGTCTCTCGAAAAGCCGAGAGGCTTTTTTGATATTCTCTATTATTTGAATACAAGTAAACTCTTGAAATATTGGAACTCTATGAAAATTTTGCTATACTGATGTATGCTAGATTAACCCTATCTATGATATGTCATTCTACTACTATTTCAAAAGTTGGAGGAAAACAAAGCATGTTAAATAAACGAGTTGGAAAAATGGCTGCTGCTACCTTACTTGCTTTATCCGTGCTCGGAGCCACACCAAACATCGGTGATGTCTATGCAGCACCTGCCATTTCAGTTTTGCTGGATGATGTATCCCTGAAATTCGATGCAGAACCGCGGATTGACAAAGGAGTTACCTACGTCCCGTTCCGCACGGTGGGAGAAGCTCTTGGCATCAACATCACTTGGAACAGCAAGACACAAACGGTGAAAGCGACAGGTACGCTGAAAGGACAAAAGACAGAAGTTCTGCTGCAAGTAGGAAGTACGACAGCCACCGTCAATGGGGATAAGGTAAAACTGCCTGCCCCGCCTGTTCAGCGGGAAGGTCGAGTGCTCATTCCACTTAGTTCATTTAGTAGTCAGTTCGGTGTTGGTGTGAGCTGGAACCAGTCAACCCGTACGGTTTCGCTTGTATCACCTCAGCGCGAAATGCACTTGAGAGCCTTCTATGCGCTGCAATCCTTCCAGGAAAGGGATTTGGTGGCATCCATGAACTCCGTCGCTTTTGGCTGGAGCCGTATTGATCGCGAGGGTCAGTTTACACTTCAGGGTGATGAGTACCGCCTCCCTTCTGCTGCTGGTGACGTTACAGCTCAATCCATTGTTTCGGATACGGCGGACCAGAACATTAAACCGTATCTGATGGTTTATGCTTTGGATGGAAACGGAGAGTTGACCAAGGTTCTGAGTGATAACAGCATGCGCCAGAAGTCCATTGATGGCATTACAACAGCTATTTCAGAGAAGGGTTTTGGAGGCGTGGTTCTTGATTTTGAAGGATTGGGTTATAAACTGAATGCTGTGGATCAGCAAAAGCTCCTTAACCAGTACGTCAAGCAATTGAAGGCTGCCCTGCCGAAAGACATCGCTTTATCGTTGGCCGTGCCCCCATTAAATAGTGCATATAAAGGCTATGATTACAAAACGCTGGCTTCACTAGTGGATGATATGATTATTATGGCTTACCAGTATAATCCCGTAGGCACCAAATCGCAGGTACCCGAACCGAACAGTCTTGTCGATCAGGCCATCCAGCTTGCACTGGATGCTGGCGTGCCCAAACAAAAGCTCTTGCTCGGTATCAGCTTAAATAGTGAGACTTCGACTTCCGTAGATGATAAGTTGGGTCTTGCCAAGCGATATGATCTCAAAGGTGCTGCCTTCTGGCGTCTTGGATTATTCCGCGCCCATAACAACCAGATGCAAGACGCAGTACATGCTTCCGTCATAAAAGAGTAAATGAATTTCAACATTCCTGATTCTGTGTAGAATTCAAAAAACGAACCAAAATCTCTGAAATTCATGTGGGAGATTTCGGTTCGTTTCTTATTTGGAGATCTATAGACGCTATAAAAGGACCAATCGAATATCAACGTTGCTTACTCTGTCTATGTCATGATCCACCGCTTCGTTGTGTTGCACTAAGCACCAGATCTTTTTGATAAGCGAGCACCTGATCCCAATCGCCGTGAAAAATCGGGATTCGATAATACCCTACTCTTTCATAAAGAGCCGCCGCTTCAGGCTGCTTGGGACCAGTCTGCAGTTTCAGATTGGTGTAGCCAAACTCAAGGGCAAGACGTTCCGCTTCGGTCAAAATGGCCTGAGCTACCCCCTTGCGACGAAAATCCGAGCGTGTATACATGCGCTTAACCTCCACTGATGTGTTATCAAGAGGTCTGATCGCTCCGCAACCTACAGGGTACCCGTCCAAACGGGCCACAATAAATGCTGATCGAGGTCCCTCCACGTCTGATGGCTGAAATCCTGCCGTTCCATCACCGCCATATAACAATCCCAGTTCCTCGCTCAGCTCCTTGATTAACCGTTCCGCATCCTTGCTTCGTATATCTTCGGCGGCAGCACGCACGATCGATGACATGTACATAACCCCTTACTCTCATTGGATTTATTGGCATTAGTGATTGATATAAAATTATCATGAACGATCCTGACCGTCAATTCCCTCATCGATTGAATATTTCAATAAGCACACCTCTGATAGGTTGCACCATTGTTAGGATGCTCAATACTAATCCGCATATTGGATATGCGCGTATACGTTCATAACAAAAAGGCCAACCAGTAATTACTGGCTAACCTGATAATACGAAGAAGTCGCATTAGGCGACTTCTTAAGTGTATATGTTTCACTGGTCGAATTTTAATACAAGCATCCAATATTATTCTTCTTCATAAACAACGACGGTTTTACTTTCTTCTTCCCATTGCACGGTTGCATCCAATGCCTCACTTATGAAACGTACGGGTACATAAGTACTGCCTTTTGTAATAGTGGCTGGCGCATCCAAAGAGACGTTTTTGCCATTGACTGTTGCAGTCTTACTGTCAACCACAAGTTTAATGCTCACCCCATCCTTCGTAACAATGATGGAGCGTTCTTCGGGATTCCATGTCACTTCGGCTTTCAAAGACTCAGCTATAGCGCGAAAAGGAACAAACGTGTTGCCTTTTTTGACAAAAGGTTCGGAGTCAGAAGCTTCTCCGTTCACATACAGCTTCACCCCATTCTTTTTACCCGCTTTTTCATTGAGTTTTCCCATTGTTTTGTACAGATCCAGGTTTTTAAAGTTTGCTTTAATGGCTTCTTCCTGCAGATACACCGCGTCAGTCACACTACCGTTTTTTTCGAGCATTTCTGCTGCAGCTTCCAACGCCTTGTCCTTTTCATTGATAGCTTCAAGATCTTTGATTTGTTCGTCCGTCAGCTCAGTCGCATATTTTGCAAGCAAAATATCGGCTAGTACAGCACCTGCCGGTTTATCTTCCACATGTTGAATAGCATTTAGCAAACCTTTATATCCTTTGGAGCCTTTTTTCTGGGATTCGGTTGATTCGGTTGTATTGTTGGTTGTATTCTCTGTCTCCGATGTTGAGGGATCCTTAACGTTGTCTTCTTCAGTGCTGACCGTGTCAGCAGACTCGACTTCCTCGGTCTGTTTCTCCTCAATTTGAGTTTCTTTGTCTTTGGGTGCTTTTGACGATACCTCTTTACCTGATTGTCCGGCTGGGGTGTTTCCCGGTTTGGCTGAGGTTGTGCCTGCGGCGGTGCCAAGCATTAACGCCAGACTGGTTAGCAAGATGACTGTTTTTTTCATTGACGATTCCTCCTGAAGTAAAAAAATATATGCTCCTTCATTATCGGTAGAATAAATACATTCTGATAGAAATTTTACGAATAATTCGCCTATTTCCGTTTCTTGAATACATTGTAGTGAAATCAAACCTGAAGGGCGGCATCAAACATGAATTTTGCAGATCGTGAAGCGATCCTTTTTACTTCAAATATTGGGGGTGGTTCGTACGACATTTGGCTCTATCAACCTTTAACAGGTCAGACTATTAAGTTAACTCAAGATCTTGGTGAGGAATTTTCAATTCCCTATTGGTCGCCAGATGTCCGGAACATCGCCTTTATCGGCAAGAAAAATATCGTGTACGTATTCAATCTAAACAGCAGTGCATGGGCACAAATTGATCAAATTGACCCTTATACTTTACTGAGCTGGTCGCCGGATAGTCTATACTTGAGTTATGTAAAAAACGGACGAATTGTGATCTACAATATCAACTCCCATGCCAGCGGTTCAATCGTTCAACAAGGAGCCACCGATGTCCAGTGGTTTCCTTCAGGAGAGGCTCTCCTGTTTGCAGCTCCGGATGAAGCAGGCAATACCCAACTATATAAAATCAACCGAGATGGCATGAACAAACAGCAATTAACTCAAAATACTGAGGGGCCTCTCCACAATGTCAGAATATCACCTAACGGAGAGTTTGCCCTATATACATCCCCGGGAGCCAGCATTTCCTTGATTACAACGGTGAACCTGACAACAGGAGCAAGCTACCAACTTAAAGGTGGACCTCAGGCGAAAAACTATTTCCCCGAATGGTCCCCGGACTCTTCGATCATTGCATACAGTGCCACCGACATCGTGGATAATCAATATGTTTCTTTAATCCAGACCGACAGCCGAGTTGGAGGGCAACCAAAAACATGGGCGGTCTCCACCTGCTTCTCTACCCCTTTAAGTTGGTCGCCGGATGGGAACCGAATCGCTTACTTATCAGGGTGCAATAATCAAGAACAAGCAACTGAAATTTGGATTATTGATATAAGGAACCCTAATAATCCGATCAAAATTGTTGAAGCAAGGTGGATTACAGCTCTAAGTTGGTCCCCACGAGTGCATGATGCCCATCCGTATGGAATATATCTCAATCAGGTATATAAGGTATCTTTCCATTACCCTCGAAGCTGGCATAAAGTTACCGAAGAACGTTTCGAAGGAGCGGACGGATTTTTTCAGATATCCGCGATCTCCTCTGAGGAGGGAATTCACGAGATATGCAGAGCGGAAGCCTTTCATATTTTGAAGCCCTATGGGACCACCCCCCGAATTTTCCCTGCTTTAGTTCAAGCACAAGAAGCCTGTTTCATATTTCCTTCGGAAGACCAACCTGTGGAAATGAGAAATCAGGCGGCACTTATTGTAAAATATCCTGCTCCTGTTGTGATTCAAGGAAATGCGTATTCATATTTCATCTTATGGGCCGATCAAAATCACTTGATTTCACTGGGAAAAACTCTTACTTTTATTTAAGGTAAACATAGTTCCTATATGTAATTATTAACCTATACATGAAAAAGGGTGCACAACGAAATCATTGTATTGCACCCTTAATACCTTGAATGTCCAGCTTCTCGGATTTAGCCTGATCCCCCTGGAAAATGGTCAACTTGGATTCCGGGAGCAGTCGCGTAGTTTACGGATAAAAAGCCCCTCACCTTCCGGCGAAGATTCAGATTGTCGTATGAGGTCATCTGCTGTAATGTTGATATTGTTAAAACAAAAAAAGCCGCCAAATTGGCGACTTTCAGGGCATTTAGCTGTTAATCTTAATCAGAGAATCAGCATCTTCATCCCAATTCTCCACTTATCCTTCGACCACATCCGCTCGCAGATCTGTTGCAACCTCAATCATTTGCGGAACGACAGCTTCATTCACAATCGCAACATAAAGATCCCCCATATAAAGGCGGAATGGTATCTGCAAGTCCTCGTATTTCCACATAAAGAAATCCCCATCGATGGACATAACGCTCTCAGGTCCTTGGACGGTCAGGACAGGTGAATACGTAAAGTCCGGTTTGGAAGCAAAGTACTGCTTACACTCTTCCAAAGAGATGGACTGGTCCGCATTATTTTCTTGCATGGAACGAGTGATCCGAAAACGTTGATTCATAGATGTGCCTCCAAAATGTATAGTTTATATATGAAATACGATTGGTTCAATTCAATCAGAATGTGTTCAGAACCTGTCCCAGTTTTTCAATACCCTTCACAATCTGCTCATCGGATGGTGTTGAGAAATTAAGTCGGATGGCATTGCATGGCTCATTCTCATCGACGAGAAATGCAGTGCCCGGAACTACAGCTACACCTTCAGCAGCAGCTGTTTTGGCATAATCCAACATGGGGATGTGGGCAGGCAGATCACACCAGAGGAACAGGCCACCATCCGGATGGGTAAAGGTAATGGACTCGCCCATATGCTCCTGCAGCTTGCTAATCATTAAGGCAGATTTCCTGCGATAGATGGCTCGGATGCTGCTAATATGCTCTGCATAGTTATACTCCGTCATGAACTTGTATGCCAAAATCTGTGGCAGCATGGCTGTATGTACATCCTCTCCCTGCTTGGCGACGACCATCTTCTGTACCACCTCATGGGGTGCCAGAACATATCCGACGCGAAGTCCGGCAGACAGTATTTTGGAGAAAGACCCTACATAAATAACACGACCCTCGTCATCCATCGATTTAATCGTTGCAACATCTTCTCCGCTGAATCGAAGCTCTCCGTATGGGTTATCTTCCAGTATGATGACATTATACTTCTTGGCAAGATCATAAATAGCCTTACGCTTCTCCAGGCTTGTCGTAATGCCGGTCGGGTTTTGAAAACTCGGAATTACGTAGATCAGTTTTACATTCTTTTCTGTTTGTAGGGCATGTTCCAGCTTCTCGATATCCATGCCGTCCGTTTCCATGGGAACCCCGACAAGCTTGGCGCCCGAAGCCCGGAAAGAATTCAGCGAACCGATGAAGCTGGGACTCTCACAGATAATCGTATCCCCTTCATTACAGAATACTTTACAAGCGAGTTCAATTCCCTGTTGGGCTCCGGATACGATGAACAGTTCATCGGACGCTTTGCCCGTATCAAAACCTGTCTGCAAGTGCTGGGTTAAGGTATCCCGTAGCGGTGCATAGCCCTCGGTAATTCCGTATTGCAATGCTGTTACCGGGTCCTGTTCCAAAATGGACTGGGTAAACGTGCGTATGGCCTCTATAGGAAAGGTTTCCGGAGCGGGATTTCCCGCCGAAAATGGAATTACATTTTGACCTGAAGTGGCCTTCAGAATTTCACGAATAATGGATGGCTGCAGTGCAGCAATACGGTTGGAAAATGTATAGTTCATCTAAAATAATGCCTCCCGATTTCGAATTGGACTCTTGTTTCTATACCTACATTAGATTCTATTATACGAGTATTCGCCAGATTTCTAAACGGTCTCGTCAAAATTCACAGTGCACACAAAAAAAGAGGCTGACTTAAACCGCCTCTTTTCCTATGGAATGGATTTATCAATCGTCATCGATGGACGAGATTAATTTCCGATAATCGTGTTGCCTTGACCAAATAAGTCGCCAGACCAGGAATGACTCGAACCAGACCCGGATAGAATTTATTGGTTCTGGCAAAAGCCAGCTTCTGGATTCTCCTTGCCCGTCGGAGCAGCTGGGTGAATTCCTGATTCGCTTCCTTCGAATACTCGGACTGCCACTGGGTGTAGCTGATACGGCCTCGAAGATATTTATCCGTCCATTCAGCACACAATAGCGAGGAACGAAGCGCAATGGACATCCCATCCCCACATAACGGGGGAATCATCAGCATGGCATCACCAATATGCGGATATTGGGACCATGGTTCAGGCACTTTGGATAGATGAAGTGGTGCAACAGAAACCTGTGTTCCCTGGAGAGGTCTGCCCTCGGATAGCCTTGCTGCCAATCTCTCGTTGGTTAAAGACGCAGCCTCCAATATATCCGGAACAGACTTTCCACTGCCCTGTACCTCATCCAATGTCAACAACGCTGCTACATTGGCGATACCACCCTCAATCGGTGAAATACCGACGTATCCTCCCTTGCAAAAATACAGCTCTACCTGCGGGGGAATGGCTAATCCGCTGTAGTGCGATTTGATACCGACATATGACGTTTTATCATACAGCTCTGCCTTTGAATTCGCTCCACGCGGCTTCTTCGTACCATGAGCGCCAATGACGGTTCTCGCTCTATAACATATCTGATCATTACCTCGTTTCACTGTTACTTCATAGCTATGATCGTCAAGCTGCTGAATACCTGTTATCGTTGCTCCCGTAACGATCTCAACTCCTGAAGCTATGGCTGCTTCGTGTAGAATCGGATCCAGCTTATACCGGCTAATCCCATAAGCCGATCCTGGCAGTCGGGCTTCGATCTCCCCGCCCTGAGGCATAATGATTTTGGCATGATCTATATTGCTGGGCTTGATCACTTGATCGACCAGATGGATCCCCAGATATTCCAGCATCTCCTTTGTCTCAGGGGACATAAATTCACCGCACGTTTTGTGACGCGGAAACTCCTGCCGATCCAGCAGAAGTGTTCGATGTCCTTGTTGGGCAAGCTGCAGCGCACAGGTGCTGCCAGCAATTCCCGCTCCGATGATAATGGCATCTATCGGCTTATACATGTATTAACACCTGCCTTTCATTATGCATTATGGTTACAGCCCATTAAACTGCGAAAGTGTCCTGTTACTGGGAATGACAACCGAATATCGGAATAGTGGCTTCCATTCATACGTCATCGTGTCATGGTTCAGCTGTTGTTTTAAGTCCCGCCAGTCCCTTCCTGTAAATCCTTTCGCAACAGACAGCGGTCCATCATGACGAATATACCGATTCCTTGAGATTATTCGCGTGGTAATCCACACGGCTGCGTAGGATACGGGATGCCGATGAATATCGTTAATCACAACGCCATATCTGGAGGCACGCAACATGTGTGAGACCATATCCACCAGCTGCTTCCCCTCAAAATGATGGATAAACTGGGAACCAGTCACGATATCTGCTGAGTCTTCCGGCAATTCCATGACATCCGCACGCCTTACTTTAATTCTGGGCTCGTTCCGAAAAAGTCTTCTCGCTTCCTCACATGCCTCTTCCGTCAGATCAACAAGGGTAATCTCAAGCTCAATCCCTTTCTGATCCGCCCATTGCAGCAGCTTCTGGTTTACGTCACCTGAACCTGCTCCCACATCAAGAAGAGACAATTGATTTGGACTCCCAATCGCTCTCCATAACTTCTCCAGCCCCGCCCGGGTTGGACCCGGAGCAGCGAATATTTTGTTCAGTCTCCTTAATTGCTTAAGCGCTTCGCTCAACTCTTCTCCACCCATTGAGAAATCATCCATGAGTTCGTCTTCTCTTGCCCTTACCGATAGTGTTCTAAAGAAGGACATGATCCCGCTCCTTTGTCACAGAGGTATACGAAGGTACTGAACCTCCCTGCTGTATTTCGTTTGCTCATCCGTCAGCTTCATCACCTTTTGGACGGAACTTCTTCGTCGTAATCATTGTAATGATGAGAAACAACCACATTTCATCTTATTAAACCATCCGAAGTCTCAGAAGCTTTGGTTTCAAAAGCTTAAGATCCGCCAACAATGTGACCTCCAAGGAGTATGAATTCCCCTTTTTTAAGACGTAACAAATCGTAAGCTCGCTATTTCTTTAACAATGCGGACACAACAAACAGACGTTGGTCCAGAACCAACGTCTGTTTAACACAGCTTTATTATAGATTGTTAATGTAACTCGAACACGATTCCAATAACTCGAGAAGCATTGTCGGCAGGGCAACATCGTCCCACTATGTTGTTTGACGCAGATACAATCGGCTTGTTTCCTCCCAGATCTCTCCGGGCTGTATACTGAATAATCCTGTTTTCTCAAGCGGCAAAGGGAGATTAGGAGCATTCACAAGATTGATCTGTGGTTCGGGGCAGAAAAATCCTTCTTCCGCACTATTGTTCCATATCATCCATTGTTTATAGGAAGTTCCTACATCATAGACCAGTGTCATTCCACTCTTTGTATCCTGAAGCTCCATACGATTCCGTCCATTCTGCGGTACCGCCGTATAGTGGTTATCCATCTCTGCAAAGAACGGATATACCCCGGAGTCACGCATCTGCTCCTCTTCTGGAACCAGCGGCTGAGCATGTGTCGTTGGCAGCATGCGCTCATCCAGCTCCCATCTGTCTCCGATGGTCAGCTTGAGTCTGTAATCCCGTGCCGAGCCATTTGCGGTAAACGGGGCATTGATGGAAGTATGAAAAGCCAGCAGACATGGCATGCAGGTTGTTCCATGATTACGAATCCTGACATGCTGCATAAGTCCATCGCTGCTTAGTGAATAGCGTAATGTGATGCTGAAGCTGAATGGAAAATGTCGATAAACCGGATGATCTTCATCAATGGTAATCGATACGGATACATGGCTTTCCTCTCCGCTATGTCCGTATTCATCCACTACCCAGGGTATATTATATAAAAATCCGTGCAAATGATTGCCAGTTGCTTCTTCATTCACCGGAAGCTGAAGAGTCTCCCCATTCCAGGCAAACCGTCCATCCTCATAGCGATTCGGTGGGAACAGAACCGGAATGCCATGGATCATCGGTCTTGCCTTGAATGATTCCATCTCGTCGGGTGAGGGCTCATGCAGAAAATGAAATCCTCGCTCGTAATCGCGAAATGCGACCAGATTGCCGCCGATTTCTGGAAGCATAACAGCCTCACTGGAACCGAAACGTAAATATATGGCTTTTTCCCCTTGATACTCAGCTTCCCAGGAATCGCTTGTTTCCCTTGTGTTCAAGTCACGTCCCCCTCCTTATGCTTTAGGTGCCAGATGGCCCCCGTCCTTCGATGATGGCCCGGATCTGTTCCATCGGCAACTTCGGCTGTCTGTCATACGTTAGCAGACCATTAATTTCCTGCTCCACATCCGTCAGCTGGGTATAACAAAAACCTTCAACGACAGGAGAATTCAGTAATGGCTGAATTACGGCATGTAATCGCGCTGCAAAATCCTCATCATTCTCGGCTCCAGAGTAGCCCCAGCCCTCCCAATCGCTTTTCTTATAACCGATTCCACCAAATTCGGTAATCAGTATCGGTTGACCTTCATAGCGATAGTCGCCTACACTCAGCTTCCGGCTGCCAGGCAAGGCATTCACTGCATTTTCACGGGTACGATATCGTTCCTCCAGAACTTCTCGTCTCCATTCATAATCATGAATATTGTACAAATCCGTTTGTACCATCTCCCAACCATCATTCGAGATGACCGGACGAGTTGGATCAAGCGACTTGGTCATATAATACATCGACAAGGCATGATGTTGCTGCTCCTTGCTGGTCAGGATGTTGGGAACGCCCCAGCTTTCGTTAAGGGGTACCCAGACCACAATACATGGATGGTTGTAATCCCGCTCCAGCGCCTCTTGCCATTCTTTTGTGATCTGTGCAACATATTGTTCGGAGAAATCATAAGCATTCGCCATCTCTCCCCATACCAGCAGACCGAGCTTATCGCACCAGTACAGATATCTTGGATCTTCAATCTTCTGGTGTTTTCTGGCACCGTTAAATCCCATTTCCTTTGTCAGTTCCACATCATGCCGGATCGCCTCGTCACTCGGCGGAGTCAGGTTGCCCTCCGGGAAATAACCTTGATCCAAAACCAGCTTCATAAAATAAGGACGGTTGTTCAGAAACAGTTTGCCATGTTCAATCGAGATTTTTCGCATACCGAAATAACTGTTGACCTCATCGACGGATACACCATCTACCAGCAGCGTGAAATGAATATCATACAGATTGGGATGCTCCGGTGACCACAGCCTGCCCAGTCCATGTTCGTTAAAGGTATGAAGTCCGATGGTCCGGCTCTCCTCCCTGCCGCTCATCCGGTATTCATCCTCCGTCAACATCTCGCCCTGGTAGGCTATCTGTACACGCAGACTGACATCCTGTGTATCCAGCCTTCCTTGAATAAAAGCGGTAACTTTGATCTCGTTGCGATCGATATCCGGAGTAAGGCGCACCTTTTGCAAATAAACGGCATCAACCGCCTCCAACCAGACAGATTGCCATATTCCAGTGGTGCGCGTATAGAAAATTTGTGCGGATTGCTCCTGCCAGAATTGCTTTCCGCGCGGCAGCGTCACATCCCTGCTATAATCCAAGGCCTGAACAGTTAGCACATTGGTTCCTTCCTGCAGTGCATCCGTAATATCGGCATGAAAAGGGGTGTGTCCACCTTCATGCCGAACCACCAGTTTTCCGTTTACCCATACAGAGGCTTCATAGTCCACGGCTCCGAAGTGCAGCAGCAGACGTTTGCCTGAATATTTCTGCGGGATGTCAAAGGTCCTTTTATACCAGACGTTATCGTGGAAATCCGGATCTGCAATGCCGCTAAGTTGACTTTGAAAAGCAAACGGCACCTGGATTCGGCGGCTGAATGCTTGCTTGCCCTCACTCCAGTTTTCCGAACGTCCCTTGTTGTCATCATCGAATTCAAATTCCCATTCCCCATTCAAACTCATCCAATCTTTCCGCACAAATTGCGGCCTTGGATAATCCTGTCGCAGCATGATGTTCAGCTCTCCTGTTCTAAATGGATCTCTAGTATAAGTTCAGGCTTCACCCAGATTGATCTTGCGGATCACTTCGAGTGGCACTTTTGGTTTGCGGTCTTCCGTCAACAGACCATTTATCTCCTGCTGCACATCCGTGACCTGTGTATAACAATAGCCCGAGATATAGGGAATGGATTGGATCGCTTCGGTGATGGAACGGAAACGTTCAATAAAGGCTTCAACCGAGTCCACCTGATTCCCATAACCCCAGCCTTTATCCGATTGAAAAGCAATACCTCCGAATTCACTGATGATAATGGGTTGTCCTTTATAGTGGTAACCTTCCGCAAAGGCAAACTTCCATCGATTGGAAGCAATCTTGTTATTTACGATCATGTCCTTATCCTGATACCGTTCCAGAAAAGCTTCTCCCGACTCCACATAATCATGGATTGTCAAAATATCCGATACCGTATGCTCCCATCCGTCGTTGGTAATGACTGGACGATACGGATCAATGGCTTTGGTCAGATGGTAAATGGACTCTGTAAACTGCTGCTGCCTTACCTCATGACCAATCGTCTGTATTCCCCACGATTCATTAAATGGCACCCAGGTGATGATGCTGGGATGATTGTATTGCTGGGGTACAATTTCAAGCCATTCTTTGGTAAATCGGCTCACTGCCTCATCATTAAACTCGAAGGTTGCTGCCATCTCTGACCAGACCAACATGCCTTTTACATCACACCAATACAAAAAGCGTGGATCTTCCAGTTTCATATGTTTACGGATTCCGTTATATCCCATCTCGGCAATTATATCGATATCCTCAATCAGTGCTTCCACTGAAGGCGGGGTCAAATGGCTCTCCGTCCAATAGCCCTGATCCAGAATCATTCTTTGGTACAACGGAGCATTGTTCAGCAGAATCTGCCCGTTTTCAATCGATATTTTTCGCATACCAAAATAGGAATGAACCCGATCGATTTCTTTCTCATCTTCGTACATCACAAACTCGATATCGTACAGGTTCGGTGAGTCCGGTGACCATAACGACTGTTTCCACGGCCCGCCTGCTTCATGTTTGACACTGGCTTCCACCGTCATCCAAGGTCTGTCTGGAGACAGGCTGATGGTTTGCACATGCTGACCCTTCAGCTCAATCCGTGTCTCCAAACGCAAGTTGTTCTTGCCCTCGATCCCATTCAACTGAAAGTCCAATCGAATCATATGACGATCGATATCGGGTGTCATCTTAACGGCTTCAACCCTTGCTTCACTCACATGCTCCAGCCAAACACTTTTCCATATCCCGGTACTTTGCACATAAAAACATTCAAAATTGTCATCCACCCAGCGCTGTTTCCCCCGAGGCTGCATCGCACTCTGACTGTCTTCTACTTCAAGAACAATGTTATTCTCCGAGCCGTAAGTGATATAAGGGGTAATGTCGAATGAAAAGGCTGCGTACCCTCCTTCATGTTCACCCACAACCGTTCCGTTCACCCAGCATTTTGCGCGATAATCCACTCCCTGAAAATGCAGAATGGTCCTCTTGCCTTCTACCTCGTTAGGAATAGTGACCTGTTTGCGGTACCAAACGAACGGATGAAAGGTTTCGATCCCGATTCCGCTCGCCTGAGTTTCATAGGTAAAGGGAACTTTAATTTTGAGTCCTTCCGGGAATTGATTCGGGTCATACCAACGTTCGCTTTCACCGGCCTGATGGTCATCAAAGCTAAAGTCCCATTCTCCATTCAAATCCAACCATTCTTGTCGTGCAAATTGTGGTCTTGGATAATCCTTGTTATAAAATTTAGTTGTCATCTTGTTCTCCCCGATCTCCTCTGTATTTGGCTCATAGGCCTGAAAACGTCATGGTAAGGTTTAAAGTATAGAAAGCTGCAGGTTATCCTTTAATACCAGACATGCTAATGCCTTTAACAATCTGTTTCTCAAAAATGATAAACAATATAATGATGGGAACAGAAGCCACGGCATTGATAACCATCGGTTTCACATAATCTTCCGAGTACTGGCCCATCAGTGTCGGAATACCCATTGGCAGCGTAAACAGATTATCATCGGTTATAGAAAGGAAGGGCCACAGGAAATTGTTCCACGAACCGATAAAGGTCAGAATCGCCATCGATGCCATGGCCGGACGTGTCAAAGGCAGCATGATGCTGGTAAAGATTCGCCAAAAGCCTCCTCCGTCAATTTGCACACTCTCCAGCAGATCATTGGGAACGCCATCGAAGAAGCTTTTGAGCACGATGACAGCGACAGGTGACGCCAAAGCAGGAATAATCAGTCCACTGTATGAGTTCAGCAGATGCAAATCCTTGGCTACCTGATAGAGTGGAATAATGGTTGCTTCACCCGGAATAAGCAGCCCGCCAAGAATGAAGAAAAAAACAAATGTACGGAAACGAAACGGTACTTTGGACAGGGCAAATCCAGCCATGGCAGCGAAAATAACAGTCAATACAGTCACAACCACAGCGACGAACAAACTGTTAACCACCCACTGTGAAAGCTTTGTCGTTGTCAGAATTTCGTTATAGACGGCAAGTGAGTATGGCGGTTTAAACCAGTCCAGGACTGTAATAATCTTCATGCCTTCTTCTTTGATGGAGACCATCAGCATCCACACAAGTGGGGCCGCAAACATAACCGCCATCAACGCAGAACCTGTGCGATATAACCATTTCATCAGTATTCCGCCCCTTTCCGGTTAGTCATCCAGTATTGCAGCGCCGACAGCACAAGCAGGATCACGAATAAAATGTAGGACATCGTTGCGGCATAGCCCAGGTTATTGTTCTTGAATCCGGTCTGATAGATCAACTGAATAATCGGACGTGTCTGATCAAGCGGACCCCCGCCCGTAATAACATAAATTTGCATAAAGACCTTGTATGAAGCGATAATTTGCAGCATGGTAATGGTTTTGGTCAGTGGCTTCAGATAAGGAAGCGTAATTCTCCAAAATATTTGTGTATCACTCGCACCATCCAGCCTTGCTGCTTCATAAATTTCATCCGGTATTTCCTGCATGGCGGAAAGATACAAAATAAAGTTGAAGCCGACGGTCCACCAGAGGGTAATGACCGTAATGACAACCCAAGCCAGCCCCGTTTCTGTCAGCCAGAAGATCTCGGCATTTTCAGGCAACAACTGGATCAGGTGCAGCACGGAGTTTACGAGTCCCGTATAGGGCTGAAATACGAATAATCCCAGATAGGCTGCGACGGCGACGGAGAGTACGCTTGGTATAAAGAAGATGATGCGGTAGAACTTTTGGAAAGATGATTTTCGGTTGGCAATCAAAGCCAACAGTATCGCGAGTATAATCATGGTCGGTGTACTCAAGAAAACAAAGAAGGTTGAATGCCAGATCGCTTCCCAAACCTCTCTGTCCTGAAAAACTTTTCGGAAGTTATCCAGGCCAACAAAATCCATTTTCTTGATCAGCGTCCATTTGTAGAAGGTCATCTCCACACCTTTAATCATGGGCCAGATCGTAAATAAACCATAAATAATTAAGAATGGAAGCAGAAATACCAGCGCTTGCAAATCCGCTCTCATTTTTTTGATCTTCATATGCGTCTCCCCTTTGATTGGCACGCAAGCCTGCGATTTCTTATCTAGAGATGGTGATTACGCAGGCTTGCGTGACCCGTCTTCCTTCTATTCGCTCAATATTTTCTGAATGGCTGTCTCCATGTTGTTCATGGCATCTGCCGGGGTCATTTTGTTCACCCATACTTCATTCAAAAATTTAAAAGCGGCTTGATCACGGATTTGCGCATTTTTGGTGGAATGTTTACTGAATTTAACGACGCTTGCGACTTCGGAATAATCACTGCGGTATGGCAGATCCTTGAATTCCTGTTTTTCCAGCACGGATGGCTTGGATGGAATATGTCCAGCTTTGGCCCAAATCTGGCCATTGTCGGCAACATAATCGGCAAAGATCATAGCTGCTTTACGTTTAGCGGGATCTTCATCCTGCGTGAGTGGCAATACAATCGTATGAGAATCTCCCCAGGTTGCTTCCTGATCATAGAACTTGGGAATAGGCATGGCTCCGAATTCAAGTCCCTTGGTGGATTCCCATGTTCCGGTTGTCCAGACCCCTGTCATGATAATAGCGGCTGTTCCACTTTGAAAATTTTTATAGAAGTCCGGATCATTTTTCTTGATATAACCTTCGGTATACAGTTTCTGGACATAGTCAGCGGCCTTGATGCCTTTCTCTTTATCAATGGCTGCTGACTTCAGATCGTCCGACACCACGTCGTTACCACCCAACTGGGAGTACAGCGACCACCACAAGCGGTAAGGGTCATCATTACTATTGGATAATGCAAACGGGGTCGTTTTGGCAGGCAACTTCTCTTTTAAAGTTTGAAGGAAACTCACAAACCCGTCAGCAGATTGCTCCAGAATTGGTTTTCCGTCTTCACCAAGCAAGCCTGCATCTTTTAGCAATTTTTTGTTGTAGAACATGATAAAGGGATGCGTATCAATGGGGACTGCATAATGTTGACCTTCTACAGTAACCGCATCCAAGAGATTCTGGTTATAAGTGCTCCAATCCACACCTGCATCCGTAGCCGGAGTATCAAGCTCTGTGACGACCCCCTGATTGATCAGATCGGGCAGTCTGGAGGAATGGGAAATCCCAATGTCCGGTCCATTACCGTTACCAACAGCAGTAACGAGCTTCGTATAATACTCGCCCCAGGCCAATTTGGTATTCTTCACTTCAATGTCCGGATGGGTTTTGTTGAATTCATCGACTAATGTCTGCATGTTTGCGCCATCACCACCATCGAACAATGTCCAGAAGGACAATGTCACTTTTCCATCACCAGAGCCACTCTCACCCGCCTCATTACTGCCTCCGCTACATGCACTTAAAATGGTTGAGAATGAGAGCAATAATGTCAGTGCTAACCTGCCGATCTTTTTATTCATGCGAGTATCCCCTTTACTCTAATTTGTAGATACAAACGATATAATTGTTTTATTACATTATTACTGTATCTATAGGGGATTATATAAGGGAGTTCATCTCTTGTCAACGCTTTCAAACATATTTAATGTAACTATTAAATAAAAAAAGACCTTAGTTACATAATATCTGCAACCAAGGCCTTTCTTCCTCATCTATTTCTAATGAATGGCATAATGTACAGTCATCTTGATATTTTGGTCATAATCTCCAAATTGTCGCCCGAAGAGATTTACGCCTCCTTGATGAACCGCATCCGGCTTCATACCAATTCGCACCCTTAACTTATGGCTGTTTTGAAGGTTAAGCTGAGCCAGATCAACTGCTGAAATTTTCTCCATATCCAGCGTCGTCTTGTTTTTGTCCACTCGCCATGTCTTTAATAAACCATACTGTGTTGACCATTCAAACCACCACGCAGGGTTGAGCTTTCCGCGCCGATCTCCAAAGTCACCAGGACATGTCCACATGCCAATTTCCACACCGTTAATCCATACGGAGATATCGGAAGGCCAATTATGATCATAGTTTGGTGCTTCAGAACATATTTCCATGGACAGTTCAAGCGATTCGATTACCGCTTCTGCCGGAATCTCCAGTGGCATCAAATATTCGACATATCCCTTACGAAACCACATAATCTGCGCTCCGACATGCTTCGGATGATAAAAGCTGGCGGGTTCATCCTCACGAATGATCATGCCCTCTCCATTCGCCATGCCACAAGTGGGTGACACTTCACAATCACTATAATGACCGATAGGCATATCCACTTCGTACACCTGAATGTCGCCTTTGGGAATTGCTTTCTCCAGGTTAAGAGCAATATGAATGTCATCGTAATTGCGGCTGCATACCTTCATCGCCCCGCGAGAGGCAGGCAGCAGTTCCGTATTAATCAGCCTTGCAGCTTCCAAAACCTTGATATTGCTGGCTACCGTGGATACGGGAAGTTTGAGAGCTTCCGCGATTTCTACTATATTCAGGTTTTGGGAGATCAGTAGTCGGAGAATATCCACTCTGGATCGAGTCGATAACGCATGCGTGACCGTAACCAGCTCATCCGGATTATCAAAACTCAGCTCAAGCATCCGCTCACCACCTCTTATGTATTTATGAAACAGGAAATTTAAACGTAAAGTTTAATTCAGTTGATAATATTGTAACAAAACATTTATTTTGTATCAAATTACTTTTCACTTCATCATTCTTCTTAGTTTTTCATACAATTTCCGGTTAATGTGCGCAAACCATATCGGTAAACCGACTAAAATGCCAATAACCCCTGCAGAAATGGCTGTTATCCACACTAACGTTGTCATACTTAAGTTTCCTTGATAAATACGAATACTGATGAGCGCAGCATAGATCAGTATTACGATGCCAATGCTTATCTTGGAAAATGTTTTCATCATATACCTCCTTCGATGAAAAATCCGCTATATCAACAAGATAGAGACAATGTGAGGGATTATGTCTTGTTTGGAATTGTTGATTTTACCTATCGTAATGAAACTTATAGCATAACACAAGAAATCCGCCAAACATGGCGGATTTTTTTGGAGTATATACGTTCTTTTTTACAAATAGAAGCTTAACTCTAACTCTTGCTGCTAAAATGCGACAGGCAAGGCAGCCAAACTCTGCGAACTTAGCGCCAAATGCCACTCAATGTTTTCCCGAGGAATATTTAGTCGCAGATTAGGCATGCGTTTTAACAACGTTGTAAAGGCGATATCTCCCTCCACACGGGCAAGTGGAGCTCCCAAGCAGGAATGAATGCCATGGCCAAAAGCCAGATGACGATTAATATGACGGGCAACATCCAGATCCTCTGACTGTTCAAATTGAAGTTCATCCCGATTGGCTGATTTCAGTACAGGGATGACCATATCTCCCTTTTTGATCTGTTGTCCTGCCAGCTCTATATCCTCAATTGCAAAACGAGGTCCGGCAATGGTTGCAGGCCCGTTAAAACGCAGCAATTCCTCTACAGCAGAAGGTGCCAGACTAAGATCAGCCTTGAGCTTCTCCAATTGTTCAGGATGATCCAATAACATCATTGCGCCCGTAGCAATCAGATTGGATGTCGTCTCATGGCCAGCAAAGATCAATAACGTAATCATGGATAACAGTTCCGGTTCACTGAGTCGATCGCCCTCTTCTTCTATAGCAATCAATTGGCTGATCAAATCATCCGCAGGATGTTTGCGTTTCTCAGCTACCAGCTGTGCCGTATAGTCACCGAAAGCTCGAAGGTGTTCTTCCACTCCCGGTTCACGCACTCCGAGGCCCAGACCGTGTGCAATTGCGGAGGACCAGGTCTGGATCTGCGGCCGATCTGCTTTAGGCACTCCCAGCATATCGGATATCACATGAATCGGTAAGGGATAGGCGTAGTCCTTGACCAAATCCATCTCACCCTTGGCCTGAACCTGATCCAGTAATTCATCAGCGATCTGCTGCACACGCGGACGAAGACTTTCCATATATTTTGGGGTAAAGGCTTTGGAGACCAGTCGACGCAATCTCCGATGATCAGGCTCATCTACAGAGAGCATTGATTTTCCGGTAAAGAACGTTGGAGGAGCATCTGGATCTATGTTTTCCACATAGGCTTTCAGGATATTCTCATTACCGTCGATGGTGAGTGGGTCTACCGTAAAGTGGGCGTGATCTTTGAGTACTTGTGACGCCTCTTCCATTCGTGTGACCAACCACTGCCCGCGATCTGTACCAACCATTGGCAAAGATACTGGAATAACAGGGCCTGTATCACGCAACTGCTTGATCAGTGAAAACGGGTTTTTACCACGATCTCCACTAAACAGGCTCAGCGCTGCTTTTTGTGAAACATTAAGATCTAGCTCACTCATCATAACCATCCTTTCGCTTCGACTATTTTATTGGTTTAAATGAATAGCACGTATCCAATCATCTACAGCCAGCACATCAGCTTGATGGGAGAATACGATCTCTACGAGAACACGATGAACTTCCGGGTCCCTATCCAGACAAGCATCAGAAAGTACAGTCAACGCATAATCCTTATCCGCTGCCTCACATAAAGTAGACAGCACTACTCCGCTTGTTGCGATACCGGGTTGCACATCCCTCTCGTTTTGATTAAGATTAAGGGGAGAACTCTCCGTTTAACCTCTTCTTGATATTAAACGGAGAGTTCTCCCCTTGTCAAATTTTGGACATTGAAGGATAGGAAGTGACAGACAGTGGATAAAACCAATACAACCTTTCGTTCGGAGCGACGGGATGCCGCCGAGAATCGCCAACGTATCTTGGATGCGGCTAGCAAATTATTCGAGCTGCACGGCGTCGAGCGGGTCAGCATGAATCAGATCGCTTCCGCAGCGCAGATTGGAGCGGGTACCTTATACCGCCGATACCGCAATAAGAGTGAGTTATGCATGGACTTGATCAAAGATAACGCAGCGCTGTTCTTCGATGATGTGGAAATATACTTGCAGGAGAATGCCCAGCATCCACCATCTGAGCGATTGCAGGGTCTGCTGACGTTGTTTATCCAGTTTAGAGAGAAAAATGCGGAGATGCTCTCGGGTATCGAGAATGCAGTATATCAAGGATCAGAGTCCAGAACCTCAAGTCCTCTTTATGACCAATTGCATCAACTGCTATTTGGATTATTCGAAGAGAATGCAACAGAGAGTGACGAGTCGCAGGCCATCAGCTTGTTCAAAACGGACATGCTTCTGACCGCCATGAGTAATGATTCGTATCTGTTTCAAAAAAAAGTACGCGGCAACTCTCCCGACCGCATCGTGGAGCAGCTCTGTTTGACGTTTCTTTAATGTATATTGGTATATAAAAGTACAAAAAAGCCTAATTCATCGTCGGCAATCTGCCGCTTGAACTAGGCTTTTGGAGCATGAGGTCTGAATTTATAATGTTTTGATATACCATGCATCACAAGCGAAGTGCTCTGTTGCATTTAGCGGTTCCTTTAATGGAATAAAACCGTTCTTGATATAGAACTTGTTGGCTGCAACCATATTGTTAAGCGTCTCAAGATAACATTGTTCATAGTGTTCTTTGGCAAAATCAAGGGAAATCTGAAGCAATTCATATGAGATTCCAGTGCCTCGTGCTTCTTTTAAGGCATACATCTTCTGCAATTCACAAATATGTGAAAATCCCTCCACAGGTCCGATACCGCAGCCAGCCACAACGGTTGAGTTATGCTCAACCACCCAATACCTGGAGCCCTCGCGTTGATAAAGATGATAAAAATCGCCCAGATTCGGGTCAGCCCACGCTGTTCCTGACTTATTGGCCCCGAATTCGATCAAACAACTTCGAATCAGAGACTCTACTTCTTGATTATCTTTTTCCTCTATCTCTCTAACGAACATGCAGTAAGCCTCCGCATCATGAAATAATTGCTGCTCTTAACTGCACAAATTATACTACAAATCTGATTTGACACACTACCATTCAACTACAGTGAAACGGAATCACTCGTTTTGGCAGGCAACGTCTGCTTGATTTTCAACAACCGTCTTACGTAGATCATGAAAAGCAGAAAAGAAACCATGACCGACAAAGCACTAACCATAAACAATATGTGATAGCTCATGTATTCCGATACCAGACCCAGGGCCATGGCACCCAGTCCGATACCGAGATCAGTCGCCGTTGAAAAGAAGGCATTGGCTGCCCCTTTCCGATCCTCGGGAGCAAGGCGAAGCGTTATGGCCTGAAGAGCTGGCTGAGCGGAACCAAAGCCGATCCCGTACAGAACCGCTGAAGCGAGCACGCCAAGCAAACTGGTTGCAAAGCTAAGCACAATCAAAGCAATGATCGTAATGATAAGCGCCGGGACAATGACTGCTGTCTCTCCTTTCTTATCGGACAGCTTTCCGGCAATGGGCCGGGATAGCGCAAGTGTGGCAGCATAGACCAGAAAAAATGTACCGGAATTGACTTTGATCTGCTCCGCAAACAAGGGGACAAAGGTCGTAATTCCCCCATAGGCAATGAAGAGAAAAAAGATTGGCGTCATCACAGGCAAAACTGATTTTTCGAAGATTTGAATTTTCTTCCTGTTCGTATGTGGTTGGAATGGCATTTTGGCTCCCAGCGTCAAAAGCAGGGCCACGACGGACAAACCAACAGCAAAGAGAAACATCGTCTGATATGTTGTGCCTTGCATAATCCCCAGACCGATCATGGGGCCAACCGCCATTGCCAGCGTCATGGAGGTGCTAAACCACCCCATACCTTCCCCGCGCCGTGCGGTGGGAATCATATCAGTCACGGCTGTCATCATGGAAGTCGTGGATACTGCCCAGCTAATCCCATGTACGATACGAAGTCCAAGCAGCATAATGATTCCGCCAATCCAGTTATACGTATACATTGCTAAAATAAACAGGAGTAAACCACCGATCATAAACGGACGTCTTCCGAATCGATCAAGCAGCCCGCCAACAAACGGCCGAAAAATTACGGATGATAACATCAACGCCCCCATTGCCATACCTATCTGTTTTTCATTACCGCCCATCTCTTTAATGAATAGCGGCAGGGTTGGATATAACATATAAAATGCAGTGAACAGAAAAAGCAGACCCAACGTCATTAGAATAAATGACTTCGTCCATAAACGTTGCATCACCTATTCCCCCTCCTCACTCATTTAATTTCAATATTTTTTGAATCATCTCGTGTACAAAAACAAATATTGATCTATTAATGAGCATCTGTTAATAATTATAGACAGAAAAAGAGGGTTTACCATTGCTAAATGTGAGGTGTTCGTTCATTAATGAACAATTATTATAAAATTGTTTATTATCAGTGAAAGGGTGGTCAGGGGATATGCCTAAAGTGGATAGAAGAATTCGGAAATCGCAAGAAGCCATCAAATCAGCAGTGACTGAATTGATGGCAGAGAAAAATTTCGATGAGATTACTCTTCAGGATATTTCTGATAAAGCAGACGTTAGCAGAGGAACGATATATCTTCATTACGAGGATAAATATGACCTGTTAGACAAACTGATTGATGGACATATGAATGAATTAAGTGAAATATGTCAATCCGTTTCGGATTTGGATTGGAAAGAATCCATCATTCCCTGGTTTACGTATTTGGAACATAATTATTTGTTTTTCTCAACGATGCTGGCCAGTAAGGGAGCAACACAATTCCGCAATCGGCTGGTTGAATATCTATCTGAAGACTTTAAAGAGGAAGTACACTTATCTCAGGCCAGGAAATCCGGACTAAGTGAAGATGTCATCCTGCAATATGTGGTCATGTCTTATGTGGGAGTCGTTGAGTGGTGGCTAAAGAATGAGATGCCACATTCCCCAGAAGTCATGTCCGAGCAGTTAGGAGCTCTAATAAAAATGAATCTGGGGTAAATTCTTTTACATCTGTCCGATATTGAGAAGCGTCTTCCACATGTACATTCAGGTCGGGGTTTCCTTCGAATTATGAATTGGACACCCTTGCTGTCTTCACTTTCTGTACCTCGTAGATATTTACCGTAGTGCTAATGAGGTACTCTGGTTTCTCCTGTCCTCTTTTTTCGCGATGACCTTTCATATGCACATCGCTTTTCTCCCAATTTTTCCATGCTTCTTCCGATTCCCAACGAATCAGAACCATGACTTCTTCATGCTCTTTACTCTTCTTGTTGACCATTACACTGAAATCAATCAACCCCGGCATTTCCTCTACAGGGCTAGGGGCACTGAAACGTTCCACCAGTTTATGACTGTGGCCTTTTTCGACTACCATAACGCGAGTTTGAATGAACATGATTTACGCCTCCTGATTGTTCAAGTTCAATGCACGGATACCATGCCTTGTGATTGTTTAATAACATGTTTATTATTTTATCCTTATTGAAAATGATTATCAATATCACATTATTTTTGTTCACAAAAAACCTCCTCCACGAATTGGAGAAGGCGCTTTGTTCGTTTGTTTAAAGTGCTTTATTCACTGTGCCGCTCTTTGGTTTGCTGTGATTTGCACTATTATGATTAGGTTTACTATGATTTGGCTTACTGTGGTCGGCTTTGCCACTCTTCTTAAACCACTCGGACTTGGGCTTACGGGCCGGATTCGCTTTTGACCTCGCTGGCTTATTGGCTGCAGATTTATGGGCTGCAGACTTCGATGTTTGATCGGCTTTTACAAACGCAGGAGCTCCGGTCATCGGATAAGGATGATTTTTCACTTCAGGAATGGTCTTCTTGATCACTTTCTCGATATCCTTCAGGAACGGAAGCTCATCCTTTTCGCAGAAAGAGATCGCCATTCCGCTGTTCCCTGCTCTACCTGTACGGCCAATTCGGTGAACATACGTTTCTGGAATATTAGGAAGATTAAAGTTGATGACATGCGAAAGTTCTTCAACATCAATGCCCCTCGCCGCTATATCCGTCGCCACAAGCACTCTTGTAACTCCGCTCTTGAAATTGTTTAGTGCTCGTTGTCGTTCATTCTGAGACTTGTTGCCATGAATGGCCTGAGCCGTAATATTCACTTTGGACAAATCACGTGTCACACGGTCGGCTCCACGCTTCGTACGAGTGAACACCAGTGCCGAGACAATGGATTTGTCCTGCAAGATATGGTTCAACAGACTCTGTTTCTTCCCGTTCTCCAATAGATATATGGACTGCTCAATTCGATCTACGGTAGAGGACACGGGAGTAATTTCTACTTTTACCGGATCTACCAGCAACGTTTTCACCATTTTTGTTATTTCAGGAGGCATTGTTGCTGAGAAAAACAGGGTCTGTTTCTTACTTGGCATCTTGGAGATGATTCTTTTTACATCATGAATGAAGCCCATATCCAACATGCGGTCTGCTTCATCAAGTACCAATATTTGCACATGCTTTAGCTCAATACGCTTTTGATTGACCAAATCAATCAGTCTGCCAGGCGTTGCGATAATAATATCTGCCCCTTGATTCAAGGCTCGTTCTTGCACTTTTTGCGATACTCCACCTACGATCGCGGCACAACGAATATCGGTAAAACGACTATAAGCCTTAATATTGTCCGAAATCTGAATCGCAAGTTCTCTTGTTGGTGTTAAAATCAATGAGCGAATGTGACGTCCGGATTTCGGAGCATTCGACTTTTCGCTTAATAGTTGAATGATTGGCACAGAAAATGCAGCCGTCTTCCCTGTTCCTGTTTGTGCACAGCCCAGTAGATCTCTGCCTGCTAACACTGCTGGAATCGCCTGTTCCTGTATAGGTGTTGGGGAAGTATAGTTCGCTTTGCTCAAACCTTCCAAAATCGGGGGTATAATATTCAAGTCTTTAAATGTCATTAGGTCTCCTTCATTTACGCAACAAATATTCATTTGACGTATCTTTCATTTCATAACGTAACACATAAGGATAACATTAAAAGAGCCTTCTGTATATCTTCTTTTAAAAGAACCTCACTAATACAACTCCACGACCTCATGCTCTGATCATTTTATACATTAAACACACGCTTAAAAATGTTGTATTTACAACATTAATGATATCATTTACAATAATCAGATCATGGATATGTCAGGAGGAATCTTAACTTTGCAATTACTGATAACAAGGCTATTCAACAAAAAAACATTGAACCGTACGGTCGCTCCATTTTTATTCGGGATACTGCTGTTAAGCATGGGAATCACTTGCATGATCAGGGCGGACTTGGGGGTATCCCCCTTTGATGCGTTGTTGGTTGGATTACATGATAACGTGGGATTAACGGTGGGAAGCTGGGAAATCATCATTGCCTTTTTAATGATATTGCTGAACTCCCTGTTAATCAAAGAAAAACCAGCATTTGCTGGGCTGATAACCTCTTTCGTGGTTGGAATAGGCATCGACTTATGGCTTTTTCTGTTTTCAATTGTTCCCACCCCATCCTCCTGGATGTATCAACTCCTTTTCTTTACCGTAGGGTTAACCCTGTCGGGACTGGGAACTGCCATCTATTTGAAGGCTCAAGTGTACAGGATCCCCGTTGACCATACGATGATCATACTCCAGGGCCTGCTTAAGAAAGGCGTGTTTTTCACAAGAACATTGATTTATTTATGTTTCCTGATGTTGGCTATAGCCACAGACGGTCCCATTGGAATAGGGACCATCATAACTGTTCTTTTGGGCGGACCTATTCTGCAAATGTTCATGAAGGTCCCCAAGCGATCAACTCACCAGTTTTAATCCAACTGCTGATCCAAGCACCATGGCGATAAATACGATCCTGAGGGCATTTCGAGGTTCTCCATAAAATATCATGCCGAGGATTGCCCCACCGGACGCACCAATTCCTGTCCATACGGCGTAAGCCGTTCCCATTGGAAGAGTCCTCATCGCCAGCGAGAGGAACAGAAAACTTAATCCGAAACCTGCAAACAGGAGCATGATTGAAGTCAGGTTACGATCTTTGTGCAGTTTATTAATCATCATAACCCCAATCATTTCAAAGACACCTGCCAAAATAAGATATACCCAGTTCATGATTCATGTCCCTCCTTTGTTTTTCCTTTGCTGAGCATTTTAAGACCGATGACGCCCAGTAAAAGAACTCCAATGAGCAGCATTTTACTGGATTGTACTCGTGCATCAAATAAAATAATTTCTGCCAGTACGGTACCGGCTGTACCGAGACCAACGAAAACCGCATATACGGTTCCTACATCAAGTGAGCGGGAAGCCGCAATCATTAAGGTAAAGCTGACAATAATGGCGATCATTGTAGCCCCCCACTCCAGAAAACTACTGGCATGTTTCAATCCAATGACCCAACCGACTTCAAATAAAGCTGCAATAACGACGGACAACCAGGTTTTGTTCATTTCTGTCACACTCCTTATCAAATATAGCTACGTGTATTATTGGTTACATGCAGCCAAAATAAAAAAAGCCCGGAAAACGAACTGCATGAAGCAGTTCATCTCCCAGGCTTTTATCCCTCCGTGACACAACCCGTAGGCTGTGAGTTTTCTCTCGGACCAGACCGACACAGATGCCGCGGAACCCTAGAAAACATTTGAGTATTTTGATGTGACTCCAATTATACACAATTCTTTTTGATTGGCAACCCTTTTTCGCTACTAGTGCTAAAGGGAACTTACATACCGTATATTTTGTGCGGTACATAGTATTCCTCTAAGCTTGCAATCTCCTGCGCATCCAGCTTCACGGACAAGGCAGCTACGGCATCCTCCAGATGATGTTCTTTCGTTGCACCTACAATTGGTGCGGTGACCCCTTCTTTTTGCAATACCCATGCCAGTGCAACGGTCGCTCTGGAAACACCTCGTTTGTTCGCAATATCAGCGACAGTCTCCACGATTTTACGATCGGCATCAACCATTCCCGCAGCAAGTCGGTCTCCTGCTTCATCGTTCGATGAACGGGCTGTCTTCTCATCCCAATCACGGGTAAGACGCCCTTTAGCTAGAGGACTCCACGGAATTATACCAACCCCCTCTTCACGACAGAGAGGCAGCATTTCCCGCTCTTCTTCCCGATACATCAGATTCAACAGATTCTGCATGGAGACAAATGGGGTCCAGCCGTTGCGTTCCGCCGTATGCTGAGCCTTCATAAACTGCCAGGCGTACATTGAAGAAGCTCCTATATATCGGACTTTCCCCGCTTTAACAACATCATGAAGGGCCTCCATCGTTTCTTCTATTGGAGTACTGCTGTCCCATCGATGGATCTGATACAGATCCACATAATCGGTGCCTAGGCGCTTCAAGCTGTTATCAATCTCATTCATAATGGCTTTTCTCGACAAACCTGCACCATTCGGCCCCGGCTTCATGCGGAAGTAAACCTTTGTTGCAATAACAACCTCATAACGACGAGCAAAATCCTTCAACGCACGACCCACGATTTCTTCGCTTGTACCATCCGAATAGACGTTGGCTGTATCAAAGAAGTTAATACCCAAGTCCAGCGCTTTTTGGATAAAAGGACGACTCTCTTCCTCGTTCAACGACCACGGAGCGATTCCGCGTTCAGGGACTCCATAGCTCATGCAACCAAGACATAATCTCGAAACGTCCAGTCCGGTACGACCCAGTTTTACATATTCCATAATCAAACACTCCTTTATGAAGTTAATTTTATCCAGTAACTGAGATACAATTCTTTGAAAATCGGATTTTCTTCCCTTTTGATGTGAGACTCCAATCTCTCGATTACAATTTGCTTCACTTGGTTCGATAAGCGTTTGCTCAACCTTTCCACCCATCTTTCTGGCATACTAAAATGGATCAAAGACCCGTTCTTCTCTCCAATTCTTCCGTATATCTAGAACCCATCAGGGTGATTTTTGAAGCTGCATCATTAATGCTCTGTACATCTTCGTTTGTAAGTTCAACGTTCGCCGTTCCCATATTTTCTTTGAGACGACTTGACTTGCGCGTTCCTGGGATCGGTACGATCCACGGTTTCTGGGCTAGCAGCCAAGCAAGTGCGATCTGTGCAGGGGTGGCTTGGATCTTATCCGCCTTCTCTTTCAACAGATCAACCAGCACTTGATTGGCCTCGAGGGCCTCTGGAGTGAAGCGTGGCAGAATATTACGCAAATCCCCCTGATCAAACATTGTTTTCGCATTAAAACTTCCCGTGAGATATCCTTTACCCAAAGGACTAAAAGGGATAAAACCAATACCGAGCTCCTCTAGCGCTGGAATCAGTTCTTCTTCCGGACGTCTCCACCATAAGGAATATTCGCTCTGAACAGCAGCGATCGGCTGAACGGCATGTGCACGTCGAATCGTGTTCACGCCGACTTCCGACAGCCCCCAATGCTTCACTTTACCTTCTCGAATCAGATCCGCACGGCTCCGGCAACCTCCTCAATCGGTACATCCGGATCAACACGGTGCTGGTAAAACAAATCAATTGCCTTGATCTTAAGTCGTTTAAGAGACTCTTCGGCAACTTTCCTGATCTGCTCAGGACGGCTATTCATTCCGCTCTGTTTGCCACCTTGAATGTCACATCCAAACTTCGTCGCTATGACAACCTGATCTTGTACAGGAGAAAGTGCTTCGCCGACGAGTTCTTCATTGATATATGGACCATAGACTTCTTGCGGTATCAAAGAAAGTTACACCGCGTTCAACAGCTTCCCGTATGACCGCGATCATCTCCGTTTTGTCCGAAGCTGGACCATATCCGTAGCTCATTCCCATACAACCAAGCCCAATTGCCGAAACTTCCAAGCCGCTATTTCCCAGTGTCCGTTTTTGCATCATATAACTTCCTTTCTTCATTCAAAAGATGTGAATGTGAACTAACGTACATGAATTTATTATCTCCATTTAGGAGTACACTGAATTAATGGGGTTTACTTACACCAAGACTGCGATGTATTTCCAGTTCTGGTGACTCTGCCAGCTTAACCACCAGAGAGGCCACGCTTTTGCAGGATACTTCGTTGCCTTTGAATGGCTCGCCTTTCTGGGTTACTTCATAATCGATCTCGTTTGCTCTGGTAAACCAAGCTGGCCGTAAGATTGTATAGTCTAGATCTGAAGCTTCAACAATGGAAGCAGCTTTACGATAAGGGTCCAATATGCTGCTGTACTTCTGTCCAGGTACTTCATCGTAGATCCCCATGGAACTGATAAAAATCAGACGTTTCACTCCTGCAGATTTCATCGTTTTCACGATGATTCTGGCATACTGTTCCAGGTCACCTGCAAGATTGACATAGACAACGTCCACACCGTTCATGGCGTCTTTCAATTTGACTTGATCCATTACGTCACCGTCGATCACACGCGCACGATTCGAATCGATATTTCCAAGCCTGCTGGATTTTCGCAAATAGAGTGTTAGCCTGACATCGGTTTCTTTGAGAAACAAGTCTATCGCTTCACGGGCGATTTGACCGTTGGCACCCAAAACTAATACATGACTCATTTCCTTACCTCCTTTTGTTCAGGATAAAGTTGCTATTTTCGTAGAGTTACTTCAGCTATGCTGTCTGATTGCAGTTTCGCGTCCTCTTGCTTGATTCTGCGAGCCTAATATTATTATGCCGAACTGAAGGAGCGAAGCGGTATATCATTTGTCTTAATTGATTGCCTGATTCTCTCAGGCCCACTTTTGTCTAAAGTCGTTAAGCCTTATAATGAAGGAAGAACAACTCGCAAGGAGGATATGTATGTCCGATAACGCAGTGCAGCAGAAACAGGAACTCACCGAACTAATCAAACGTCACTCCATTCATAACAATTCTAAGGAAACGGCAATCTCTTCCCTGTATGTCTATCAGCATTCGAGCATAAGTGAGCCTGCTTACCGGGTTTACAAGCCTTCCTTTTGTGTGATCGTTCAAGGCTTGAAAGAAATCTTGCTGGCACAGGAAAGATTCGAATACGGACCTTCCAATTATCTGATTGCTTCCATGAACCTTCCAGTGATTGGTCAGATTATAAAAGCATCCACTGATACGCCTTACTTAAGTCTGAAGCTTGAGTTTACACAGAACCAGATTCTTGAAGTACTGAATGATTGTAATATTAAGGTCACCTCTAAAGAAAACGCCAGACGCGCCCTATTTGTTGGACAGATGGAGCCCTCCATTCAAGATGCTGTACTTCGATTGGTTCGGCTGCTGGATACGCCGGGAGAAATCCCGTTCCTTTCCCAACTCTATACGCGGGAAATACTGTATCGGCTTTTGCAGGGACCTTATGGAACTGAACTCGCCCAGATTGCAATGGAAGGCAGCAGCAGCTACCGGATTAGGGAAGCCATTGAGCATATTGTTCGACATTGGGAGCAACCTTTTCGAATCGAAGATCTTGCAGAGACAGCCAACATGAGTGTGTCCTCGTTCCATCGACATTTCAAAGAAATTACCGCCATGAGCCCACTTCAGTTTCAGAAGCAGCTAAGGCTTCAGGAAGCACGTCGACTCCTCATGGCCGAGTCAGCTGATGCTGCGGATGTAGCCTTCCGGGTTGGTTACGAGAGTGCGTCCCAATTCAGCCGGGAGTACTCCCGCATGTTCGGTGCACCGCCGAGAGCAGATATCAAACGTTTGAAGGAAAAATATGATCATGTTATGAGTGAATAAGTACATCGGCTGAGAAATTGAAATGTTAGAGAAATGGATAGCCATTAAGCTATCCATTTCTTAATTTAAAGAGTGAATACCTAATTCTATTCCCATCCTTATATTGACAGCTTGTGATTCATGGAACTATAATTCATACTAAACCAAGTTATTTACAATGTTTTATAAAGGAGAGGTATCGGATGGCTAATGTTCAGACTTTCAAAGCTACTGCCCATCTACAAGATGGGGTTAAAGTGATCACCAAAGCAAGACAATTCGAACTGATCATCGATGAGCCAACAAACCTCGGGGGTACAGACACGGGAATGAATCCTGTAGAAGCTTTACTTGCCTCCCTTGGCGCATGTCAATCCATTGTGGCCCGGGTTTATGCCTCCAAATTCGATGTTGTCCTTGATGATTTCAGAGTTGAAGTTGAAGGGGATCTGGATCTTGACGGATTTTTTAACCAATCTGATGTACGTCCCGGTTATTCCGATATTCGATACACCTTCTATATTAAAACCAGCTCATCTGAAGAAAAAGTTGAATCATTTGTACAATTTCTAGAAAGTAAATGTCCTGTGGGTGATACGATTTCCAACCCGGTGAATACCAAGCTCAATCGTGTCATTATTGTCCCTAGCTGAGCTGCCTTCCAATTATTCTTTTGGGGATCCGCAAATTGTATAGACCAATCGTTCAGCGAAACAGGTTCTGCTGTCGGATTATATAGTTCTACAAAGTCGTTGCCGTACACGTCGAGTACGTCGTCTTTCTTGCCTCCATAAAAATGGCTGATCACCACGTTTTTCGCTAAATTGCTGGTATTAAGGTTTTGTGATGCTGCAGCATGTCCGATTCCTGCAAATGTCCAGAATGATTGGATAACCATTACTGCCACAAGGATCGCCGCTACCCAGCGTTGATTGATGTCTTTCAAGTTGTCTAACCCCTCTCCCATATAAAAGCTCAGGCTAGAATATCAACCCAATGTAAGAGGACAGTTAAATTAAAAAATCATAATATTAAAATTGTAAAATCCTTGAATATGTAAAAATCACAACAAATGTATACCGTGGATGATCTTTAAATAAAAACAAATTAAAAGAGCCGCGACTGCTCGCGGCCCCTAGGTTGCCTGATGCGGAATGAATCTGAATTCCTGCTATCCCTTAAGAAACATTTCCATACCATTTATACGTCATGGTGGACTTGCCTGGGATGGTAACAACGAAGCTTTGGCTGCCCCATTGGATCTTCACATTTTTCGACGAACTGGAAGAGTTGTAGGCAACTACCACTTTGGAACCGTCCGGATTGCGGAAAGCCACATTTTTGACTTCAGATCCGGTGTTGCTGTCAATGCGGTATGCATTGGGTACTACAAATTTACTAAAGTGACCCATCAAATAATATTGTTTGTGATACGTGACATTATTTTCAGGAGCATCATTACGGTTGTCCGAGTTGCGAATTGTGATCATGCCTTTGTTAGTGTTGTTCGGTGAAAGCAAGGCTGGACCGTCTTTTTGATCCAGGGCAGCATTCCAGAGAATGATCGATTTGGACCAGTTTCTCGTAATATTAATGAACTCGTTCATCATATTATCGAAACCCGATGAGGTACCATTCTGCGGATCATTCCAGTTGCCGAAGCCACCCTCGGTGAACCAAACTTCCTTGTCCGGGTGACTGTTATGCATGGAGGTCATTGTCGAACCGTCCCCACTGTCATAATGGTGAAATGCACTGCCGGAGACGTAACTGCCCTTGCCTGCGTTCTTCAGATTCGTAATGACCTGGTTGGGGAAGTTCCAGTCCAGAAAGTTATGGTCGAATGCAATAATTTTGGTGTTGATTCCGGCATTCCGGAGTGTTGGTCCAAGATAATCGCCGATAAAACCCGTCTGATCCTGTACATTCATGCCCATGGAAGGATAGTGGGATGGCTCGTACATAGGCTCGTTTTGCAATGTGACAGCATAGATGGGTACGCCTTCAGCCTGGTAGGCTTCGATGTATTTTTTGAAATAATTCGCATATGTCCCGTAATGTTCTGCTTTCAGTTTACCGCCGTTCAGATGGTTGGAATATTTCATCCAGGCAGGTGCACTCCATGGGGAACCCATTACTTTGATATTGGGATTCTTTGCGATTGCGGCTTTGACCATGGGCAGGATGTAGGCCTTGTCCCGGTCAATCGTGAATTGACTTAGTGAAGTGTCATTTGGCGTATCGGCATAGGTGTAGGCTGCCCAGGCAAAATCGGAACTGCCGATCGGCTGTCTCAACAAACTAAGCCCTATCCCTGTGTTGCCAAAAAGCTTTTCCATAACTTCCGCGCGCTTGTTGTTATCCAGTTTGTAGTTCATGAGCCATGCGGAAGCATCCGTTAACGACACGCCAAAACCATCCATTTGCTGATACGTTTTGTTTTCGTTGACCGTAATGGTAACATCCGCATTGCCTGAATTGCTGCTGAAGTTTTTGGATGCGATCTTGGTAAGTCTCGCATCTGTTTTAAGCCCCACTGCCGGTTCGGAATTGGGGTCTGACGTTGAAATCCACACCTCCACCTGTTCGCCCGCAGCATGCGCAGTCTTGGGCATATATGAACCCGCCGTTACCAGAAAAGTGGACAGCAGCACTAACGCACTCTTTTTCCATATTTTCATGAACACATCTCCTTAGAATTATCATGATTTGAACAGCAAATGATCATAGTGCGAAAAATGAAATCGATTTCATTTTAAAAAACATAAAGTACGTTTTTCAGTTATTGCATGTCGTGGTACTTACACCTCCTTTTTGAAGGGTATAGGAGAAAAATATAAACCAGAATATTGTAAGCGCTAACAAAGATATTTATACACTTTATTGGAAAAAATTTCAACTGTAAATTTCATTTTTTATTTGAAAATGTAGAAAAAAACCTGATATGTACTGATTCTACGCTCTTTCTTCTCCTCATTTCGCCCTGATTGTCATCATATAATACGAAAATGACGTACTCTGGAGGTAACCGCGCAATGACCCATGTACTAAGAGCAATTGAAGAGGAAATAAGTCGGATGACGACTTCCTTGCTTCAACAGCAGCAACAAGATGGTTCCTGGCATTTTTGTTTTGAGAACGGTACGGTCATTGATGCTTATGTCATCATTCTCTTTCGGATATTGGAAGTTCCGAATGAAGCGCTGATCCGGGAGTTGCATGATCGTATCCTTAACCAACGGCAACAGGATGGATCCTGGAGATTGTACCCTGATGAAGAGGATGGAAATTTATCCGCATCGGTTGAAGCGTATTACGCCCTGCTTTATTCCGGGTACAGCCAGAGCACGGACGAGCCAATCCAGCGGGCCAAACAGTACATTCAGTCCAAAGGAGGTATCGGAAAAGTTACGAGCATTTTGACCAAAGCCATACTCGCCGCTACTGGGCAAATGAAATGGCCTTTATCCATCTCTATGATCCCTCTGGAGATACTGATGTTCCCTACCTATTTTCCCATCAACTATTTTGAATTTTCCGGTTATTCCAGAGTTCACCTCACTCCCATGCTCATTATGGCAGACTTGCGCTTCGCCCTCAAAGTCCCCCATGCCCCTGATTTGTCTGATCTGACCGACTCACGAAATGTTAGAGATGAGCTAACAACCCGGGGTTATCAGGAAATGCAGGACGATATTCTAAGCGGGAGAAGCCGACTGCTCGGTAACCCTCACCATATCCACGACACTGCAAGAACGAAGGCGGAACAGTTCATGATAGAGCGGATTGAATCGGATGGCACATTATACAGCTACGCCAGCAGTACAATTCTCATGATCTTTGCCCTATTGGCCCTAAAATACGATAAGCAGCACCCCCTGATTACAAAAGCCATAACCGGACTCACGGCAATGCAGTGCCGTTCTTCTGGAGGTAAAACAACGATTCAAAACTCCCCATCTACCGTGTGGGATACGGCCTTAATCACCTACGCATTGCAGGAGGCTTCTCTTACCGCTGACCATAAGGCTATTCAACTCGCAGCCTCCTATTTGCTCTCCCATCAGCAAGATAAGACCGCCGACTGGAGCATCCATAATCCGAATACAGTTCCTGGAGGATGGGGATTTTCGGAGTCCAATACGATCAATCCAGATGTGGATGATACAACAGCGGCTTTACGGGCTATTCGAAGCTTGTCCACTACTCTTCCAACGGTTCAGGAATCCTCGACTCGCGGGCTGAATTGGGTTCTGTCCATGCAAAATAAAGACGGCGGCTGGCCGGCTTTTGAAAAAAATACAAACAAGGAGATTCTCACCTGGCTCGCCATTGATGGTGCCAAATCTGCGGCTACTGACCCCTCGGAAGCTGATCTAACCGGACGTACCCTGGAGTATCTCGGAAATTTTGCCGGGCTTGATACCAGGCACGAATTCATCAAACGTGGAACGAAATGGCTCATTCGAAATCAGGAGAAGGATGGTTCATGGTACGGAAGATGGGGCGTTTGTTATATTTACGGTACCTGGGCTGCATTAACAGGTCTGACAGCTGTCGGGCTGCCCGCAAGTCATGATACGTTGCAAAAAGGAGCTCAATGGCTCTTAAGCATCCAGAACTCTGACGGTGGCTGGGGAGAATCCTGTCAGAGTGACCGACTCCTGCACTATGTGCCATTAGGGAAAAGCATCCCCTCCCAAACCGCTTGGGCACTTGACGCGCTTATCGCAGTCCAACCCAAGCCCACTCCTGAGATAAATCAAGGTATTCTAAGGCTTATTGCATCAATGCACGAAAACGATTGGAGAACCACTTATCCAACAGGAGCCGGTCTGCCCGGGAACTTCTATTCCCATTATCACAGCTATACATATATTTGGCCCCTACTCACGTTAAGTCACTACAGAAGAAAATATGGGGCATCTTAAAAACTTACTTTGCGCAGTTACTTTTTTCATTATTTTAAATTCGGATCAATGTTCACCCCTCTTCCTCTACTTAACCTAAAAAACAGGGAACTCATAGAGCTCCCTGCTTTTGTCTGAAATAATTTATTGAATGATCAAATTAAAGCCATTTTGAATCTGATTCACATTAGGGTTGGCAATGTTGCTGGTTGTCAGATTATTGAATGTGGCAGAGCCATTTCCGGTATAGGTGTAAATTGCTGCACCTTTATGCGGAGTTGTGAATCTAGATGTCTCAATTCCGTCCAGACCGGTGCCATTAATATTAATGTTGTTAAACACAATGTTCTGGAAACCACCGCCGTATCCGAATTGAACGGCACTACGCTGCGTATTGAGGATATCAATGTTGGTAAACGTTACGTTCTTGATGGAATCGTTGGAAGCTTCAAGATCAATAGCTCCGCGTTCACCATTGTACAGATCTTTACTCGTGCCGCTGTTAATGATCGTTGTATCGGAGAACAGAATACCTGTGTTATTTTGGAAATGGTATCCAGGGAAAACGGTGTTCATCCGGATCGCCGAACCGCCAACCGTATCAACAATCAGATTGTTGGTTGCCTTATGTCCGCTGCCACCAAAGAATGCAATGCCTGCTGCGCGCCAGTTATTCTCAATCGTGTTGAACGAGAATGTGTTGTTCACACCGGCAGGAGCACCATTTACGTTGCTGGTCCATACGGCCAGACCATCATCACCATTGTTGCGTACGCTGCTGTTGCGTACAGTCGAATTGCTCGTGCCTTGGGCAAAGTTGACGCCATCGGCAAGGTTATTTCGAATTCGACTGTTCTCTATTACCAAGCCATCGGCAATGATTGCAGGTGTGTGGGCGTAATCCCCTACCCAGAAACCACATTCAAAGTGCTCGACCCATACGTTGCTGACCTTTGAATTTTTGCCGAAATTGTCCATAAAGCCTTTGTACACTGCATTCTCATGATAGCGTGAACGCAGCATGGAGTTCATATAAATATTGCTGAAATCCAGCTTGCCCTGCACACGGAAAGAAATCCCGCCAGAGGCTGCATTAGGGTTGGTAAACTGAATGTTCGTATGCCAGATGCCTGCACCTACAATAGTGAGGTTGTTAATCATATTCGTCGGCGTACCAATTTTCCACATATTGCCCAGATGGAACGTGCCCTCAGGGATATATAGCGTCTTGCCTGTGGATACCGCGGATTGGACTGCCGCTTCGAATGCGGCAAGGTCATCTTTTCCATCATTTGCAATCGCACCGAAATCGGTTACAGAGACGGCGTTAGCCGGGCGCGGGATCACCGCCTGAACGGGTTCGATTTCAAGGAAATCCACACCGTATTCCAGGTTATCTCCATTGTTTTTCTGAATACGAATGGTGTCTCCGGCTTTTAGAGGTGTATCCAGTTTCCAGTGCACTTCATCAAAACGGAACAACGGACGTCCCGCACTTGGTGCATCTCCCGGCTGATCACTGGAGAAGTACTGCCAGTTGTAGTAGGAGGTCAAGGAAACCGTTTTGGCCTTGGACCCGTTAACATAGACGTCAAGTGCACCGTTTAGACCCATGCCATCTGTGGAATCCGGCATCGTGAATCGCATGGTTACACCTGCGCCTCCCTCCCCTTGTCTAACGGTCCATTGTGCATAGGAACCGTTGGAAGGCAGAGCAATATACTTCTGCCCAGAGGCTTCAGAGGCTGTCAAGGCTTGATCGAAGGTCGGTGCGGACTTCAGTGTGGCACCGCCACCACGCGCAGCATCATCCGTATCATACCGGGTATAAGGCATGCTGGCACCACGGGCTGAATATACGTTCAAAGCTGTTGTAACGACGTTGTTCGTTTGTTTTACCGGTGCTTCATTATTGTCCACTGCAACGGTAGTTGTCACATTGTAGTTACCGGTTGCAGCAGTCCAGGTACCCACATTGACATTGACCGAAGCTCCCGGTGCCAATGTACCGGTATAGGAACCACTATACGTCTGAAGTGTTGCTCCGGCAGCGTTCTTGAGAACCACAGTAACTCCGTGTGCACCGCCTGCGGAGGCCATGTTCCCTTGATTTTTCAGATTAACCGTAAATGTTACTGTGCTGTTCGCTGTAGGGTTTCCAGGACTCCAAGAGACCGTACCTACCAGATCAGAACTTGTAATCGGTGCAACCACCACAGAAGAGTCGTGTGTGTAATTATTGTTTCCTTCATTCTCTTCGATGATCTGGTTATTCTCATCTACCTTGGCACTCAGCGTGTATGATGCAGCTGCTTTATTGCCAGCATTAAGCGAGACCGTTGTCGAGGCCCCTGCTTGCAGAGCAGCTACTGGTGAGGAACCCGCCAGTTCGTTGTTCAGATAGAAGTTGACGCTAGAAGCTGGAGAAGCGGCAGAGCCAATGTTTTTGACGATGGCATTAAGGGTGACGGCATTGTTCTCCACTGGAGACGATGGAGACCAGGACATGCCTGTAATCGTCAGATCAGGATTGGGTGCAGGTGTGCCGAATACCTGAAATTCAGCAATTTGCCCAGCCGGAGCGCCGGAATTAGCCGTAATGTTCAATTGCAGACGTTTAACCGTTGCTGTAATGGGAATGGTCACTGTGTTACCGGAAGCCGGGTTGAATGTATATGATTGGGCAGAAACCAGATTGCTGAAGGTTGTTGTCTCCTGGTTATGTCCAAGCACCTGAATGGTCTGTGTACGGGTGCTCCAAATGGAGTCCGGGTTCAGCTTCAGTACAATGGATGTAATCTTATGATTCGAGCCGAGATCCAACGTCAGTGAGCTTGGATTGCTGCCTCCTTCCCAGTACGTATTGATATTATCATCGTTTGCATTCGCAGCTGCGAAGGATAAGGTGCTGGACGATGCAGTAATCGACTTACCGATGGCGATGTTGCTTCCCTCTGTTGGAATTGGGGGATCTACAGGATCGGGGCCAGGTACCGTTGGTCCCTCACTGCCTGGGCCGTAAATTTCAAATGTTGACAGTTGAGCTGCCGGCCACTCGGAATTGCCCGTTACGCTTAAGCGAACGTACCTTGTCTCTACAGCAGGAAAATCGATGGTCACCGAGTTCTCCCCAACGGAAGGATTAAATACATAATCCGCAGAACCTACGATATCTGTGAACGATGAACCGTTCGTGCTGCCTTGCACGGTTATCGTTTGGGTTCTCTTTTCCCACACTGTCGGAATCTTCAATACAATTTGGTCAATATTGGTGTTGGTGCCAAGATCCACTTGAATCCATTGAGGGAACGCGCTATTGGTACTTTCCCAATAGGTTGCCTGATTGCTGTCAATCACATTGGTCGGGCTGTATGTTTGGTTGTACCCGCTCGCGGTAACCTGTTTGCCCTGTGCCAGGTCCGGCCTTTCGGCTGCTGATACAGGAGATGGAAATCCGACAGTCAGGAATACGTTCGAGATCAGCATCGTTAATACGAGTGACCACACCATGTACTTGTTGCGCAAATTCAATTCCTCCTCAGGTTATTAGCAAAATGGTTATTCAATGAAAATGGACGGTTGACCTGCCTCATTCTTTTGCTGCGCCGATCATCACCCCCTTATTAAAATACTTCTGAATAAACCAATAGACACACACCTGTCCATTCGCCACAGCGGAAGAATCACTGAACGACGTTATGACTGAGATAGATCGGGTAATTGACTGCAATTTAGGAAAAAAAAGCATAGGCATACAACACGGCTTACGCAGCCGTAATACGTGATCACCACTTAACTTGGGGAGTTTATTGGAGAACAATTTGCTGCCCTGCTTTGATTTGTAATTTCTGGTATAGATTTAGTATAAACCGCTCTCAATTCTCCTTATCGGACCCCAAGAGACGGTATTCGGACTTTTGATGTTCCTTTTTGGATGTTTGCGAGCAACTTGAATGCTTACGATCTGAAAGTACATCGTTATCCAGACTTTCCTGTGTGTATTCCGGACTTTTAAACCAAAAGAGGAAAATTTTTATATTTATTTCAAGCAGTGGTTTTATACTATTCTTGTCATGTTCGTTCTTGATCTGATGACGATCACCTCTCGAACAACAAAAAGCACACATTGATCCACTAAGGGTCAATGTGTGCTTTTTATTAACCGTCATGTAAGGGGAATACCTAGAACTGAACACACTTCTAGTTCAGACCAAAGCCACGAACGAGCATGAAGCCGATCACGGACAAAACGACTGAGCCCAGCAGCCCTGCCAAGAAAGGCTTCTTGCCCAGACGACGGAAGGTTGCAATATCCACACCCAACCCCAATCCAGCCATGGCCATCGCGAGCAGCATATACGACAGAACCAGAAGTCCCGAGATCAGCTCTTGTGGAATAATACCCAGCGTGTTTAATCCACTCATAGCCAGAAAACCGAAAATGAACCAAGGTACTGGTAATTCACGCCACCGAATTCCTTTCAATGATTTTTGCTCTCCTCCCCGCGCTTGTCGTCCACTCCACAAGCCGATGATCAGCGCAATCGGCACCAGCATAGCGACCCGGGTTAGCTTCACGATGACTGCCATATCCAGTGCCGCTTGCCCTCCAGGTGCAGCCCCAGCGATGACATGTGCCACTTCGTGCAGCGTAGCGCCTGTGAATACGCCATATCCATTCGCACTCAAACCCAATACCGGGTATAACAATGTATAGGCAAAGGTGAAGATTGTGCCTAATATAGCCACCGTAGCCGCACCTACTGCTGTTTCTTCATCTTTGGCCTTGATCTGTGGCGCAATCGCAACCACAGCCGCGGCACCGCAGATGGCTGTTCCACAAGCCGTCAGCAGCCCTATTCGTTTGTCGATCTTTAGCCACTTGCTCAGTCCGTAAACAACAAAAATCGTAACAATAACATTGATTGCCGCTAGCGCAACCACTTTGTAGCCTGCATGGACAATATCCAGAAGATTTAGTTTCAAACCGAGCAGGATGATGCCGAACCGCAACAATTGTTTTGCCGAAAAGGAGATCCCTGATTGAGCGTTCAGCGGAACGCCACGCACCGCCCGATACAGGATACCAAGCAGTATTGCAATAACAAGTTGACCCATGATATTTAAGAGCGGCAGATAACCCAGCAGCTTGGCAATGAACGAGAGCAGTAATGTCAGTCCAATCCCCTGTAGAAATCCCCGGTTCCTAACTACGTTTATGTTTTTAACGAATCTCAATTGTGTCTGTAAGATCATAGCTCTACACTTCCTTGTTGGATAAAGTATATCCTCACTATAGAGGCAGACAGGAAGGAAGTGAAATATGAATCTGCGATTCTAATCATTACAAAAACTTATGATTAATTTGCTATCCTATGCTAAAATGAGCTCAGTAGGCTGATATCCATGAAAATACACTGTTCAAATGAGGAATCCTAATGATAACTGATGCGTTAAAAGTCTTCATTACCGTTGCGGAACAACGCCATTTCTCCAAGGCAGCAGAACTGCTGAACCTGTCCCAACCGGGGGTGAGCCTGCATATCAAAAATCTGGAGAATGAGTTGGGGGCCAAGCTGCTGCATCGTTCGCCAAAACAGGTGTCCCTGACTGAAGCGGGGGCGATCCTGTACAAACATGCCAAAGTCATTCAGGCCCGCTACGATGAAGCGCGCCAGGAGATTCAGATGCTGCGGGATGAGGTGACCGGAAGCATTCAGATCGGAGCCAGCTTCACCATTGGTGAATATATTTTGCCTAAGAAACTGGCAGAGTTCGCAGCTCAGTATCCGCAGGTCAACATCCAGGTTACGATTGGCAATACACAGGAGATTCTGTCTGCAGTTAGGGGGAATCAACTGGATATCGGATTTGTGGAGGGTGAAGCGCAAGCCTCGGTAGACCTTGACGTTATCCCTTACATGAAAGATGAGATGATCGTTGTAGCTCCTTTTGGTCATCCCCTCTCCGGTTCCGTCGTGGTAGAGCAGAATATGCTTCAGGATCAGGTCTGGGTGCTCCGTGAGTTGGGTTCGGGAACACGCGCGTTTAGCGATCAATATATGGAACAGACTGCGATCCGTCCCAAGCGGTCCTATGTTTTCACCAGCAGTCAGGGTGTGAAGGAAGCTGTTGCTGCCGGACTCGGGATTGCTATGGTATCCAGATGGATTGTTCTTAAGGAGCTGGCAACCGGGGAAGTCGAAGAACTGCGAATTAGACAGCTGCATCTGGAACGCAGCTTCTCTATCATTCGCCACAAGGAGCATTCCCGTTCCATGGCACTGGAAGTCTTTTTGCAGAAGCTTCTTTTCGTCAAAAAAGAGGGTTGAAGGCTTTCCGCCTTCAACCCTCTTTCTTCTCTACAGAGTAGCTCATTATTCTTTTACCGACCCCACAACAATTCCGGTTACAAAGTATTTTTGGAGCAGCGGATATATTAGCAGCAGCGGAATGACAGCTACTACGATTTTGGCTGCATTTAGATTTTTGTTCGAAATTTCAGTCAGATTACTGAGCTGAGCGGAGTTCGTTCCGGCTTGAAGAAGCTCTGCGATATTCACATTAAGCGACTGAATGTAGGTCATTAACGGATAATTGCTAACTTTGGTCATATAGATCAATCCACTAAAGAAATCATTCCACGTGCCCACGATACTGAACAGGGATACGGTCGCCAGCGCCGGAATAGACACGGGCACATACACTTTGAACAGGACCTGCAATGCGTTTGCTCCGTCGATGAAAGCCGCTTCTTCGAGCGCTTTTGGTACTGCGGCGAAGAAGTTCATCACAAGGATGACACTGAATATCGGGACAGCACCTGGCAGTACAAGCGACCAAATCGTATTAAGCATATCCAGGTTTTTGATCAACAGATAACTGGGAATCATCCCTCCACTGAACAGCATGGCAAAAATCATGACATTCATATAAATATTTCTGCCCTTAAACTCCCTTTTCGATTTGGATAGCGGGTAAGCCATCAAAACAATAAGAATCATATTAAGCACAAGTGATAGAACGACACGTAGAACGGAAATGCCAAAGGAGCGCCAGAACTGCGCATCATCAATAATTTTCGAATAAGCGGCTGTTGTAAAATTGACGGGTAACAGACCTACGGCATTAGCCGAGACGGCCTCACTACTGCTAAATGAAATCGCAACGATATTCCATAATGGAAGGAGGCAGATCAATGCCAGCAATATAACGATGGCGTAGATGACAAACCGGCCCATTCGGTCTTTCAGGCTTGCGGAATAAGACACAAGTTTCGCCTCCTTAGAATATTTTTCTGTCGGTGTATTTTTTGGCTAATTCGTTGGCAGACAATAATAGAACAATACCAATTACTGACTTGAACAACCCAACAGCTGTACCAAAACTATATTGTCTTCCAACGAGACCAATCCGGTATACATAGGTATCCAGAATATCACCCGACTCATAGACAACCGGGTTATACAAATTGTAGATTTGATCAAAGCCTGCGCTTAAAATATTTGTCAGACTCATGACGCCCATTAGCAAAATAATAGGCAGCATGCCAGGCAGTGTAATATGCCATACTTTTCTCCACCAGCTCGCTCCATCCATTCCTGCCGCTTCATACAGACCGGGATCAATCGAGGTAATTGCAGCCAAATATACGATGGAGCTATAACCGAATTCCTTCCATACGTCCGTCCCGATAATTAACGGCTGAAACCAGGTGTTGCTTCCGAGAAAATTAATATTTTCCAAGCCGAAAAAGGCCAAAATCTGATTCACACTTCCATCCAGACTGAACATGTTAACCACCACGGAGGCCAGCACGACCCATGACAAAAAGTGAGGCAGATAAACTATGGTCTGCACGGATTTTTTAACGAATTTAAAGCGAATTTCGTTTAATAAAATGGAAAAAATGATGGCCATCAGGGTGCCGAGTAAAATCTTGGCGATGGCAATCACCAACGTATTACTGATCACTTGACCGATGTCCGGCAGCTTGAACATATAAATAAAATGCTTGAGCCCAACAAACTCGGAGCCAAACATACCTTTGGCTGGTACGTAATCCTGAAACGCCGTAATGACACCAACCATCGGAATGTAGCTGAATACCAGCAAAAATAAAATGCCAGGCAGCATCATCATATGATACATGGCACCCGTGCCCAAGCGGTTTCTTGCTTTATATTTTTCCTGTTTCATGGATGAACCCCTTTCCCTGAAGAAAGGCTGCTTATCGCAGCCTGTCAGCAGTGTTAGCTTCATTTATTTTTGGGATGCGGTTTCGGCCTCGATCTCCTGGATCACTTGGTCGCCACCTTGTTTCTTCCAATTGCTTACGAACGTTTCGAAGTAATCCAGCGGTTCTGCACCCGTTATGATTTTGATGAAAGATTCCTGTTCCATCTTGGTCAGGTTAGCCCACGTCTGTTTCATGCTTGGTGTAGTTCCAGAGAACGCTGGCGTCATCCAGTTGAATTTGCCTTCCTGCGTCAGCTTGTCGATCAGCCCCACACCGTTCATACGCGAGTGGTATTTCGACCAGGCTGTTACATCATCCGTATCCTGGTCTTTCAAGTACGTCTGGATACTGCCAATATTGTTCTTCGATTCCGTTGTACGGACCTGATCCAAACCAATCTCGCCTTTAATTCCACGAACGACGTCGGAGTAATCATCCAGCAGGGATGTTGCCGAGTTCACTTCAATATTAAAAGGTCTGGTAGAACCGTCTACGCCGCTTTCCAGATACTTCGCTGCCTCTGGCATGGAAGTTGCGACATCTTTGTCATTTGCCAATTTATCGTAGAACAGATTAATAATTTTAATCGCGAGTTCCGGATGTTCATAACCTTTTCTCACAACGATAAACTGACCGGATGGATTCGCGTGTGCCACGTTTACCTTACCGTCTGCATCCTCCAGCGTGTAAGCTGTGAATTTCGCATGCTTATCCATCTGTTTCACACTGCTCAGTCCCCAGTCTGGAATGTGCCATGGTCCAAAGGCAATGCCGCTCTGACCATTGGTGTAAAGTGCAGTAATATCGTCAAATGTACGGGTTCCAAATTGCGGATCAATGATACCTCTCTTGAACCAGTCGGCCATGATGCCCAACATCTGCTTCGTTTCCTCTGTAGTTGAACCATAAACGATGCTGCCGTCTTCACCCTTCATCCAATATTGAGGATACGCCCCTTCGGTTGAAGCAACACCCAGCATGGTATAGGCAGAACCATTATAGTCCGTCGTATTCAAGGTGTTCACAAAAGGAATCCCCACCGGTTTCCCGGTCTGCCCAGGATCTTTTTTCAGGAACTCTTCTGCTGTTTTCTCTACATCTTCCAGCTTGATCGCACCGTCTCCATCCGCATCGAGTTTGATTCCCAGCACATCCAGCCAATCCTGACGAACCCAGACCATGGTTGGTGCGGAATCCAGGGAAGTCGCCGGAAGGCCCATCAGTCGGCCATCAATCGTGGCATTGTCCAGTGCGCGGCCATCGTAGGAGTCGTAAGTCTGCTTGATATTATCGGTGGCATACTGTTTGTACACTTCCGTCAGATCTTCAATCAGATCATTATCAACCAGTTCTTTAAGTTCATCCTTGGAATCGACACGCATCATATCGGGCAGTTCCCCGGAAGCGATTGCAAGAGAGACCTGACGACTGTAATCTTCACCGTTAGCCTCAAATTGGTCCTTAATTTGTGCGTTAAATGCTTCTTTGACCAGACGGGTATACGCATTGTTCTCATATGTATCTCCAGCCGGCAATTTTGGGTTCGCCGTCGTAACACGCCCCATCGTTACCGTCACTTCGTCTTTATAAGCACTGAACGGATCTCCAGGCGTTACCTCATATTGGCCTGCATCCTCAGCAGTCGGTGGATTGGCGGCCCCCCCACAGGCTGCAAGGACAGAAACCATCAAGGCGGACATGGACAGCACAGCCAGCCGTTTCGACAACATTTTGCCTTTTATTGACCAATTATTTCTCATCAAATTCAACTCCCCTTCGTTCGGATTATTTCTCTATCATGTTGTTTGCGCTTTCATTATAAATCTTGGAGGAGGTGGACCGAGATAGGGATTAAACGCTTGTTTGGATAGAAAAATGTATACAGTTTTCACTTGGACTAACGAGCAGCATGTAGGTTGTAAACATTTATCTTACCTTCCGACTTACATTTGTCTATCCTCGTTACTAAGAGAGGGCAGCACAGCTAGTGTGGCACAAAGAAAAACCGGCAAACTCCCTAAACAGGAGTCTACCGGCTATGGAAATCATCGAATTCAGTAAACAATTTTGTGGAATTCAGCGTCTATAGGCTAGCACTTCAGCGTTGGTTCTGGGAAGCAGTCACCTCTGCAGTCACTTGGTTCCCCCCCAATTCCTTCCACTCCTGTACAAATGGATCGAATGAATCGATCGGCGCAGTGCCTAAAATAATTTTCAAAAACGTATCATGTTCCAGCTTGGACAGTTTGCTCCACAATGTCTCCACCGCTGGCGTACGTTTGTAGGTAAGGCTTCGAACTTTATGAATATTCGGATCGAAGAAGTTTCTTCCACCGACGAGCAGTGAATAACCACGCATAAAGTTCTCGCTGTGCTGATCCCAATACGAAATACCAAGTTGACCATAAGGCTTTAGCTTGGTTTGTTTTATCGTCGAAACTGTATTTTCCAGCAGCTTATATTCGGACTTGTCCTTGAAATCGGCTGGTGATTTGGTTCCTGCCAGAATCTCCTGCACAGCTTTGGATTCATAACGAGCTTCATCTGCCGGGGCAAAGAAATTGCGGCTCAGCATAAAACTGGTTCCATACTTGAACTCATCCCGGAGGTACAGATTGTTTATCTTAATGATCGCTTCCGGATGAGCATACCCTTTACGAACCACTAGGAAAGAACTTGAGGGATTATCCACCTTGACACGATAGGCTCCATTTGCATCCAGGGGGAGCGCGTAAGCCTGCCAGTTCGCCTTGGGATCATTCAGCCAAGCGCTTGGGAGCGGCCAGTATCCTGCAAAGAAACCTTGAAAGAACATCCCCGCCTGTCCGCTAATGACCGTTTCCTCTGGCTCTTTGCGGATGCCCAGATCTGGATCAAGGAGACCTTTGGCATACATATCACGAAGCCTGACCAAAGCGTTCCTTGTCTCGGGTAGAATCGAACCGTATACAGGTTTTCCATCTTTTTCAAGCCAATATCCGGGGAAAGCTCCATAAGCCGAGAATATCGGTGTTAGATCAAAAGCAAAAGCGCTGTTGTTGAAATCGTTAAACAGACTCGTGCTTGAGGCAAGCCCGATCGTATCGCGTTTCCCATTCCCATCAGGGTCCTGCTCCACAAAGGCCTTCGCGATCGCTTCCAATTCGTCCACCGTTTTCGGTGGTTTTAATCCAAGACGATCCAGCCAGTCCTGTCTGATCCAGAGCATACTAAAGTCTTCTGACGTCACAGACGGAACAGCCATTATTTTCCCTTCAAAGGTCACTTGTTCCAGAGCCAATCCATTGGTGCTGTCGATAATTTTCTTCATTTCAGGTGAAGCGCTGCTTGTATATGCCTTGGTCAGATCTTCAATTTCTCCCGCTTTGACCATCTCATTCAACTGAACCTGATTTACGATCATCGCATCTGGCAGATCATTGCTCGCAATAGCCAGATCAATTTTCTGACCAAAATTCTCCTTGGATACCTGCCACATGACCTCGACATCAATGTTAAGGTTTTGCTTAATCGCCGTTTTCCACAGGTTTTTTTCTAATGTCTCTCCTTCGGAAAGATCCGTCCCTGTGGGATCTACCACATATCCCAACCGGATGGAAACGGGATGTTCATATTTGCCAAATGGTTCTGTGGTGGCTGTGTCAGGTGCGATTGTCGCTGGTCCAATTGGTGATTCCCGAAAGTACGAGATACTGGAAAATACGATAACCGCAATCAAGCTGACGACAACAACAAAAGCAGCCATCTTCTTGATCATTGCTTTCCCTTCTTTCACCGGACTGTCAGTCGGTTATGCGGAGCTAACGTTATTTATCCCCTTTGCCTAACTGTCGATATTCACTAGGCAGCAAGCCTGTCAATTCGCGAAAGATTCGGCTGAAATATTTTTCATCCGTATAACCCACCCGCTCTGCAATCCAGAAAATCGTGTTGTTTGTATTCAATAAATACTCTTTCGACTTCTCTATACGTATATATCGGGAATAATCGTTAAAGGTTTTCCCCATAATGTCCTTGAAGCATTGGCTGAAATAGCTGCGACTAATGTTGAGCTGCTGTGACAGCCCTGAAGCTGTAAAAGCCTGACCCAAATCATTCTGCATGATCATCACGGCTTTTTTCACCCCATCTATCATTTCCTGAGAATAAGAAACCTGTTCATCTGCCTTTCGTATGCTTTCAGAGGTCTGCTTGATCCACTGTTCCACTTCGTACCAGGATTGAAAAGAATGGATCATTGAGATTCTGCCCATCGTAGTCTGGGCAAAAAGTTGGTTCCACTCCATAACCAGGGAGTACAGTAATCCCATCAACTGCCCTTTATGCAGCCTTAAGGATTTAAACTCTTCAATAAGCTGGTTGTAATCATTGTCGTTATGCGTCCACGGAGATAGAAACCAACTTCGCTTAATACGATCCATGTCCTCATCCCGAGGTTCTATTGGAGCTGTATCTTCTTCATTCATGGAAACGGCAATAAACGGATCTTGGGGTTCATACGCATAAAATAAGGACGTTTCTGTATAGTTAATAATCCAGTTTTGAATTTGCGACCATGTCCGTTCCTGTACATCAGACAACACCAGTAGCGCACCTTGAGGAACTTGATCCAAATACCCCTTCAATCTATCAAATAGCTGATCCTCTCCACCCTGAGGTACCGCCCACATCCAGCTGTTCCGTTCCACCTCAAATTGGACCTCGTCTGAACCGGATTCGAGTCCAATGGGCCAGATCTGGCCGGATTTTCGGTCCAGTGAAACAAGTGTATACACTTTACGATAATGGACGTTGGTTTCACCTAGCTGCGGCAGCTTTCGTCTTGTATTCGTGAGCTCACCAATCCGGGTATGTATTCGATTAAGTACATGTTCGAATTGTTCCTTCTCAAGCTGAACTTTGGCTATATAGTCGATCGCTCCCAGCCGAAGCGCTTCCTGGATATAATCAAAATCCTGATGAAGCGTAAGCACGACAATATGAAGTTCCGGGTATAGCTGCCTTGCGGCGCGCATCAGTTCAATGCCTGACATCACGGGCATCGCAAGATCCGTTAGCATCAGATCCACCGAGTTGGATTCCAGAAAATCCAGCGCCTTAGCGCCGTTACTTGCTTCTCCAACAACCTCCATGCCGAAATCGTTCCATGGCATTGCGGAGCTTATTCCTTTTCGCACCAATTTATCGTCATCCACAATCAATACCTTAATCATGCCGAGATATCTTCTCCTTTGATCGGTAGTATAAGCAATATACTTGTCCCAGTTCCCAATTCACTCTCAATCACCAGTTGAGCTTGATCCCCGTATTGTGCTTTTAACATACGGTGAACATAATTGAGCCCGATGCCCATCCCTACTTTTTGATGTTCAGCTACTCGATTGTTCAGAAGTCTTTCAATCGCTTCCTCTGTCATGCCTGCTCCATTATCCTGAATCATAATGTTCAGCGTTTCTTTGCGTGTCACTTCAATTTGAATAAAACCTTCGTCGCTCAGTCCATGGTAAAGTGAATTTTCAACCAGCGGTTGTAGAATAAAACGAGGTACAGGTATTTGAAGCACTTGCTCATCAGCCGAAATACGCACATCAAATTCAAAATCATATCGGATTTGCTGCAGGATCAAGTACTGTCTAAGCGCGTCAATTTCCTCTTCCATCGTGGATACCTGTCCTAATTTACCCAAATTGTAATACAACAGCTTATTCAGGGACTGCACCAGCTTGTCGATCTCCCCTTGTCCATTCATTACCGCCAGCCAGTGGACCGTATCCAACGTATTCATCAAAAAATGAGGATTGATCTGGTACAGCAGCTTCTCCACTTCAAGATCTGCACGAATCTTCTCTTTCTGCTGCACTTCTTTAAAGAGATCACCGATTTGATGCTGCATATTCGAAAATTCACCTAACAGAAAATCAAATTCGGGAATTTGCGTGCGGGTCTGGCTACCGGTTGTTTGTGGATTTTGAGACATTCCGTTGATTTGCGAATGGAACAGACCGAGGGGTTTATAGACCATCTTCCACAGCAGCCACGCAAGAAATACGGTAAAGCCCAGGAAAAATAAAGCGACCAGTAAAATTTGAAGCAACCACTGATTTTTCTCCTGTTGATACTTGGCTTGTGAGATCACCGACACAACGCTCCAGTTCTGAGTGGAATCCTGTCTGAACCAATGATGACCGCGAGCTATTCCGTCGGATGCTGCACCATTTGATAAGCTGGAGAAATTCTCCCCGACTTCCATCGCCGGGATCTCACTATACACAATGTTTCCCTCTCCATCGAGAATCAAGTGGGATAAATCTCCTTTGTACTGATTGTAACCCAATATATCCTGTGCAAGGTGAAAACCGGATTCAACATAAATATACACATCGTCCCTCTGGGGTAATTTTACCTTCCGCATGGCGGATAAGACGAGCTGATCATCAAACTTGTTCATACTGACATGAGGACCATAGTAGGTGATCCCATATGCTTTGGAGAGCACAGGCAAAGATTCGGGTGAAAAACGATCCTTTATAGGAAAGTTTCCGAACTGTGTGGAGCTATCTTCCTGAAAGTAATACAATGTCAAACCTATATTCGGGTTGGTAAAGGTTACGACATTTAATTCGCTCTTTAATTCATCCCGAGTTTCAATCAATTCAAATATATTGGAGGATGGCTTCAACACCTCATCCAACTTTTTGCCTAATGTACCACTGTAGGATAATTGCTGAGTAACATGATTCAGGTTGGTGATCGAATTCTCCAGTGAGGAAGTCACCTGCTGCAGATTACTTCGAATACCATCATCGATTTTATTTGCAAATATGGAATCAATGGTATAGTAAGAAATCGCAAATATACTAATGAAGGGAATAAACGCACTGAGAAAAAACAGTAAAAATATTCTTTTTTTAAGTGTCATTCCTATCTATTCTCCTTAACTTCATCCAAATCTCTATTGTGTGCGCAACTCCATAATTATAGATTGATACTCAAATATGTCAAACGCTTTCACATGATGATCATGTCAAAAAGACCCTGCCAGCGTAATGCCAGCAGAGTTGTTATTAAGGTACAGGAATTAAACCAGGAAAGCTTTGGAGATGATGACCAACAAGATGAACAGAACAAGGATTGCACCGATGGATGTGAAGCCACCGTATCCACCAAGACCTCCAACATTTCCACCATTTCCATATCCTACTTCACTCATGTAATCTCCTCCTCATTTGTGTTATGTCATAAGGTATTCAATCACGCATGTATTGACAAGGCTATTTACCAAAATCACCAAAAAGGGCAGTTGAATTGTTCGACCCTACGTGGCTAGAGCTGGTTGACTTGCCATATCTAGCGTGTTAACCTAGGCCGAGTATTAACAATGATTGTCCAAACCCTCCTACTCTTATAATGATGAAAGGTAATTCAACAAATGATGATTTATAGTCGTCTCGCCATCATGATGCCCCCCTTTCCCTAGCTAGGCTCATATTCTTGTTGTCGTAATAGAGTATAAGCTTGTAGGAGGGCTAATATATAATGAAGAAATATGCTGTACCATCTTTGTTTTTAATGATTGTTCTTATCGCTTTTCCGCAAATCAGCGAAACCATCTACACTCCATCGCTCCCAGATATCGCAGCAGCACTTGGTGTATCTAATAGTTCCGTACAATTCACGTTAAGCATCTATTTTATAGGATTTGCCTTGGGCGTTTTCTGCTGGGGCTGGCTGTCCGACTTGATTGGTCGTAGACCTGCAATGCTGGGCGGCCTCATCGTATATGGGATCGGAAGCTTGATGTGCTTTTACTCGGAATCAATTCAATGGCTTCTTGTCGGCCGTTTCGTACAGGCTTTTGGTGCCGCAACTGGCTCGATTATCACCCAAACCATGCTTCGAGAAAGCGTATCGGGAGATCGGAGACATGTGATGTTTGCCCAAATCTCTGCTGTCATTGCATTTACGCCGGCAGTTGGACCACTTATTGGTGGTTGGATTGATCAGGCCTTTGGCTTCAGATGGGTATTCTTGGCGTTAGTAGTGATGAGCCTGTTGTTGTTCATATATGCTCTTCTTAGACTGCCGGAGACAACAAACGTTTCTTTACGTTCCAAAGTGGCTATACTTCCGGTTGTTAAAAAGATGCTCTCTATGCCGCGCGTAATGGTGTTTTGCTTATTGATCGGAGGTATTAACGGAGTTTTATTTAGTTATTATGCCGAAGCTCCCTTCATCTTCATTGAACACTTTGATCTGTCGCCTGGCGTTTATGGTTTTCTGGGCATTATTGTGGCCTTGGCATCGGTGGTCGGTGCAATGATCTCCAAAAGATTATTGACCGTTTACGCACCGGAAAAGATCATTCGTTTGGGTTGTCTGGTAATGACCTGTGGAGCTCTTCTCCTAACCCTTGGAAGCGGCTTGTCTATGCTGCCAAATCTTTTGCAGATCATTTGCATGTTAACTGCCATGTTTGTTCTGTTGATTGGCGCAGGAATTGCTTTGCCTAATTGTCTAAGTCTTGCCCTTGTTCATTTTCATGATGTAATTGGCACAGCTGGTGCCATATTCAGCTTGGGCTACTACTTGCTGGTAAGCCTTATGACATGGGGAATGGGTGCTCTGCATAACGGTTCATTGTTGGTAATGCCTTTATATTTTCTGGTCATTAGCGGCGGAATGTGGTTGCTTGGCAAAAGATTTATCTCAGAAGAATAATCTATTAGGATAATTCATTAGGATTATAAATAATACGAAGAAATGTCCCGGGGCACATTTCAAAAAAATAGAAGCAGTCCAGTACTTTTTATCGTACCTGGGCTGCTTTTATTCATATTGTTGAACACAATGTATTGAAAGCCAACCGACATTACGGAAGCAGTTGAAGCACATCTACCAAGCCCAAAAGCTGCTCTCCCGGTAGTGGTGATGATCCTGCCGTCCTTCCAGGCGTTTTTTTTGTTTGATTATTTCTATTCCAAGAAATACAACTGATGCTTCTTGCGATACTCTCCAGGCGTAAGGAAAGTTTGACGTTTGAACAACCGTGTAAAATAGTTATGGTCCTGCAGTCCACACAATTCGCCGATACGCTTCAGTGGAAGCTCAGAATGTGCCAATAACCGCTTGGCCTTCTCCATTTGCAGGTGATGCCTGTATTGAAGCGGGCTCATCCCCGTATACTGCTTCAGGCAGCGGGCCAGGTAATCAAAATGATACAGCAGATCACGCTCCATCTGTCCGGAATCAAATGGCTGCTCCAGGTGCAGACCAAGATAAGTTGCCACCTTCTCGCTTAGAAAATAGGAACGAGCCTGCGGGCTGTTCTGTCTCATTCCCTTTTGTAATTGCAGAAGGAATTGGCCTAACAGAACATGCAGCTCGAAGGAACGCTGACGGGTGAGTACATGGTGCAGCTCAAGCATTTCTTCCATTATTGGCTCCAGGTTATGTAGATCCACCGCGGCAAATTTGGGAATTTCGATGGCTCCAGGGGGAGCCTCAATATCCTGGTCTGTTTGTTGAAGCAAGGGCTGCTCCCAAGTTGTCTTTTCTTTCAAAATCATCTTTTGCACAGAGGGAAGCTGAAAATGAATCCAGTATACCTCCGTCTGCACATCCGTTGGTTTATACCCACGGTGTTCTTTGCCAGGTTCAAGAAACAGCATCATGCCTTCCGCAACCTCGTAACGGAGGCCATCTTCCTCCATGTATAGCGCTCCTTTGGCGCAAATAATAAGATCGAATACATCAAAGCAGCGCTGGGCATGCTGCATTCCCGGCTGCCATTCGGTGTGCCCAATTGCTGCTAACAGCGGGAACGGCGGAACTTGAAGTTCAAGCACAAGCATGCGATCCCTCCTTTGTTCAAAATGTAGAGAATGTGCTATATATAGTCGTGATTGTCAGCTGTATCAAAGCGGATGATCGATTAGAGTGGTAGATATAATATGATTCTATCATTTAATGACCAGGGGGACGCAAGCATGAGATTTCGTCAGGTTCATCTCGATTTTCATACGTCAGAAGCCATTGAAGGTATTGGCCGTGATTTTTCCAAGCATCAATTTCAGGAGATGCTCAAGACTGGACACGTCGATTCCATAACCATATTCTCCAAGTGCCACCATGGCTGGGCCTACCACCCGACAACCGCCAATCAAATGCATCCACATCTGAATTTCGATCTTCTGGGTGCCCAGATTGAGGCTGCTCATGAGATAGGCGTGAAGACACCGGTCTATCTCTCCGCTGGCCTGGATGAGCGACTCGCCCGCAAACATCCACAATGGCTCATCCGCAATCAGCAGGAGCATATCAGTTGGACAGCCGACTTCATGACGCCAGGATATCATCAATTTTGCATGAACACCCCTTATCTTGACGTTCTCACCCTACAGGTCGAGGAAGTTGTAAAGAATTATGATGTGGACGGCATCTTCCTCGATATCGTTGGTGTTCGGGAATGTTATTGTCAATATTGTGTTGCCGAGATTCGCACGCAGGGCTCCGATCCACGAAACATTCAAGATATGAGAAAACTGTGGGAACAGACTTACGCTCGTTATGCTAATCGAATGAATGAGACGGTGCATGCTGTGAAACCAGGATTACCAGTGTTCCACAACAGCAGTCATGTCGACCGTGGGCGGCGGGATCTCGCCCATGTGAATACCCATTTGGAGTTGGAATCACTACCAACGGGTGGCTGGGGATACGACCACTTCCCGCTGTCTGCACGTTATGCGCAGACACTAGGCATGGATTTCCTCGGCATGACCGGAAAATTCCATACCTCCTGGGGTGAATTTGGCGGATACAAACATCCCAACGCACTGCGTTATGAAACTGCACTGAGTCTTGCGAACGGAGCACGCTGCTCCATTGGAGATCAGCTTCATCCTTTTGGTCAGATGGATCATGCCACGTATTCGTTGATCGGGGAAGCTTACCGTGAGGTAGAAGCAAAGGAGGAATGGTGCCGAGATACTATCGCTATAACCGATATAGCGCTGCTGTCAGTGGAGGCAACTTTATGGGAATCCGGAGGCGATCCTCATAACCATCACAAGCACCACGATACCGGCGCTGTAAGAGTTTTGCTGGAAGGCCACTATCTCTTCGATGTGGTAGATTTGCAGGCTGATCTGTCCAAATATAAAGTTGTTATTTTACCGGATGCCATCAGCATCACAGAGTCAATCAAAACCAAACTGACAGCCTTCCTTGCCGGGGGCGGCAAAATTCTCGCTACTGGCCGTTCCGGACTCTCACCGGATGGAACGGGCTTTGAATTCGATTTGGGTGTAAAATTTGAGGAGGTATCCCCATTCCGTCCCTCCTATTTCCGTCCGAATTTCGAGCTTCCTTCGCTGCGCACAGCCTCTTTCGTCATGTACACCGAAGGACAGAATACAGTGCCAACGACAGACGGCATCGTACTTGGTAGTAAGGAAAATTCATATTTTAACCGTGACTTGTTCACGTTCTCCTCTCACCAGCATACCCCTTCTGATCTGCAGGAATCGGGAACGGGCATGGCCGAAGGTAGAGATGGAATCTATATCGCATGGAATGTTTTTGAAGATTATGCTACAAAGGGGAGCTTGGCTGTAAAGGAAATCATCTGTTACGCGCTGGACCGTTTACTCAGTAATAATAAATCGTTAATGACCAACCTGCCTGCCCAAGGGGTTACTACGCTGCAGATGCAGACGAACTCGAACCGTTGGGTGAATCATCTGCTGTATGCCTCTCCAGTACGTAGAGGACAAGGTGTGGAAGTTATCGAGGATATCCCTCCACTCATCAATACAGAGGTGACGGTTGCGGCTGCCGAACAGATACAGGATGTGTATCTGGCGCCACAGAACCTTAGTCTTCCATTCAGTCAGGTGAACGGCCTCGTGACCTACACGATACCGCAATGGTCCTGTCATCAAATGGTCGTAATTCAATTTTAGTAAGTAGAGTCATGAATTATATAGCAGCAGACAAAAAAAGAAGCCGTCATTAACATGGCGACTTCTTCTTTGGCGTTCTACTCCGCCAATGTACTATCCTTTAGATATTAATGATTACACACAAGCTTTAAATTTGTTTAGACACTGGGAAATATCACGAAGCAGTGAATCCACATTTTCCCGCTGAGTTGCCCAACTGGTACAAAAACGAACGACGCTGTGTGTATCGGACACCTTTTCCCAGAATGTGAACGAGTAACGGTTGCGTAAATCCTGAAGCAGGTCATCTGGCAGAATCGGAAATTGCTGATTGGTTGGTGAATCATATAGGAAAGTAATACCTTGCTCCGCAAGCGAATCATGAATTAGCATCGCCATGTCCACCGCATGCTGGGAAATTTCAAGATATAGGCCATCTTCAAACAGGGTTTCAAACTGAATACCCAGCAATCTGCCTTTGGCAAGCAGGCCGCCTTTTTGTTTGATCATATAACGAAAATCTGGCTTGAGCTTGTCATTCAGGATGACTACCGCTTCTCCCATCAATGCTCCGATCTTGGTACCGCCAATATAGAATACATCACACAGGCGGGCGAGATCAGCGAGAGTCATATCACAATTTCGGGAAGCAAGAGCATACCCAAGACGAGCCCCATCAATAAAGAAGGGGAGACCACACTGTTGGCTTACGTCAAATAATGCTTGCAGCTCTGCCTTGCTGTACATCGTGCCATTCTCGGTAGGCTGGGATATGTAAACCATTCCGGGCTGAACACAATGTTCAGGTGCTGCGTCATTTCTATGGGCTTCATAGACCGCTCTGACCTGAACAGCCGTGATCTTTCCGTCTTCGCTTGGTACAGTGATCACTTTGTGACCTGTGGCTTCGATCGCTCCGGTCTCATGAACCGCGATATGGCCCGAACTCGCTGCAATCACGCCTTGATATGGACGTAAAATGGAGGCAATAACCGTAGTATTGGTCTGTGTACCGCCGACCAGAAAATGCACATCCGCCTGTTCATTTTCACACGCTTGACGAATAAGGCTTCTCGCCCGGTCACAATGGGCATCTGTACCGTAACCGCTCGTTTGTTCCATGTTGGTTGAAATCAGTCTTTGCAAAATCCGCTCATGCGCGCCTTCGTTGTAATCACATTCGAATCGTATCATCGTCTTGTCTCTCCTGCTCTTTTGTTCAACTTATCCTGAATATTCATCATTGAAGCGTAAACTTCTCTGATCTCTTCCTCATCCAAACCTTGCATTAACTTCACAATCTGCTGATCTGAACGTTCATTCAACTCACCGTAAAGCTCCTGACCCTTCTCAGTCAGGCGAATCAAACTAACCCGGCTGTCAGCAGCTGAATCCACTTTCATCAGCAGTCCTTCTCTGGTCAGTTTACTTACAATTCGGCTCATGTAGCTGCGATCAATGGTCAGTGTATCCACCAGATTGTTCGCAATGCTCTCCCCTTGAATGCCAATTTCAATAATGACACGTGCTTCGGCGAACGAGTATCCCGTTCCCAGGATATGCTTATCGAGTACACCGAGTATATTGGTATAAAAACGGTTAAAACGCCGCATTTCAGTCAACATATCTGCATTTATTTGCTGTGAGTCGATGTCAAACCCTCCCTTTTAGTGGACATTGTCAACATTATAATAATCAGTTTAGTGGACGTTGTCAACAATATAATACGGATGCACCTTTAGTCTAAATGAAGGCCACTTTATTGAAAAACAAAAAAATAAACCGCGCGAATGCACGGTTTGTTTTTTGGCTATTAGGAATGACTGTATTGCACCTGGTGAAGCCTGCTGTATATGCCTCCGGCAGCGACCAGTTCTTCATGGTTACCCTGCTCAGCAATGCCATCAGCATTGACTACCAGGATGCGATCTGCATTCTTGATGGTTGTCAGTCGGTGGGCGATAACAAGGGTTGTTCTGCCCACTGACAGTTCCGCCAAGGACTTCTGGATCAACGCTTCGGTTTCCGTATCCAAAGCGGACGTCGCTTCATCCAGGATGAGAATCGGTGGATTTTTCAGGAACATGCGAGCAATGGACAAGCGCTGTTTCTGACCTCCGGAAAGTTTGACACCACGTTCACCAATAATGGTATCGATCCCTTCTGGCAAACTAAGTAGCAATTCTTCCAAAGACGCACGACGGGCTGCATCCCATATTTGCTCGTCTGTTGCCGTTAAATCGCCATAAGCGATATTTTCCTTAATTGTGCCCGAGAAGAGAAATACATCCTGTTGAACAATACCGATATGTCTGCGCAATGATTCCAACTGAACCTCACGAATATCAACTCCATCAACGGTGATCCGACCTTCCTCTACTTCATAGAATCGTGGAAGCAGACTGCAAATGGTCGTTTTACCTGCACCGGAAGGGCCAACAAAAGCAACGGTTTCGCCTGGATTGATGGACAGACTGATATTATTCAGAATACGTCGATTCTCCTCATAACCGAACGAGACATTTTCGAAGCGAATATCTCCACGCACGCTTTTTAGCTCAACGGCATTTTTCGCATCGGCGATTTCCGGTTCGGTATCAATGATTTCCAGATAACGCTTGAATCCTGCAATGCCCTTCGGATAACTTTCGATTACAGCATTTATTTTCTCAATTGGACGGAAGAAGATATTGGATAACAACAGGAATGCCATGAAATCCCCCATATCAATTCTGCCATCGATAAAGAACCAGGCACCGCTGATCATTACGAACACGGTAACCAGTCGCATCATCATATAGCTGACCGATATGCTCTTCGCCATCGTTTTGTACGCAAGCAGCTTTGTTTTACGGAAGTTTTCGTTATCTACGGAGAACAGTTTTTTCTCATGCTCTTCGTTAGCGAACGATTGAACGACACGAATTCCGCCTACATTGTCTTCAATACGGGAATTGAAGTTGCCCACATCGCCGAAGAGACGCCGATAGGTCTTCGTCATGCGCCCACCAAACACGATAATAACCCAAGCCATGATCGGTATAATGACAAAGGTGATCAGTGCAAGCTCCAAGTTAATGTTCGCCATGAGCCAGAATGATCCAATCAATGTCATAATTGCGATAAAAACATCCTCGGGCCCATGGTGAGCCACCTCCCCAATATCGTTCAGATCATTGGTTAGATGACCGATCAGATGACCCGTTTTACGATTATCGAAAAACCGGAAGGAGAGCTTCTGCAAATGAGCAAACATCTTCGAACGCATGTTGGTCTCAATGTTAATGCCAAGCATATGTCCCCAATAGGTCACAACATAATTCAGGACGGTGTTCAGTGCATAGATCGATAACAGCACTACACAAGCGAGAATAATAAGCGGCCAATCTTGACCTGGCAGCAAATCATTGATGAATTTGCTTACAGCAAGCGGAAATGCCAACTCTAGTAAACCAGCTATTACTGCACAGCCAAAATCAATTAAAAACAGTTTTTTGTACGGACGATAATACGAGAAAAAACGACGAACCATTCTTATTCACTCTCCACATCCTGATTAGGGGTTTCTTCTTCATTGTGCAGTTCAAAAAGTTGGATATATTCATCAATGACCTGATCAATAGCTTTCAGCTCTCCACTAATCATCTGGTGAATATTTCGGAATTCCTCCTGACCAAGCTGTCTGGCCAGCGTCGTTCTTCGGTTCTGCATTTGTTCCAAAAAGACAAGAATTCTGCCACGACGAAACGTTTGTGCCCCGTTACCCCGTTTCCCATGATGCTCGCCATGTCCTCTTCCACGTCGTGAACGTTCACCTTGCTGCTCATCTTCCCCACGACCGCGTCTGGACCGCTCTCCATGGCGATCAGGTTGTTCGTTCACATTGATATGTCTGTCTCTCATTGGTGAAGCACCTCCATTTTCGTATACATATGTATACAAATCACTCATGTATACGATTGTATACGCAAGGTATTTTTCTGTCAACCCGTATTTTTCCATTTTATTGGGCCAATTCATATTCAGTTCACCGCCCTGGAGTACACTAACTTACGTACCACCACAGAGAAGATCCCCAATCCACAGATAAGACAGGAGAAGATCATTACCTGAAAATGGTACGATTGTATTTGCTGGTGAAGCTGGTTCAAAGTTCGAAATTTTATTAACAAATAAATAATAATGAGTATGGAAAATACGCCCGTCCCCCGGTGTACAACTGGGGAACGAGCGTTTCGTTCTTTCTAAAATCAATTCTGAAAGGTATTACTTCAATGAAATTTCAAATCGGGAACCGACCTCACCTGCAAATACAATACGGCCGTTTGCTGGTAAGACAACTTCATTCTTACCGCTGACCACGGTGTGATTAATACAAATCCCCGTCTGGTCATAGACGGCAAAGGCGCCATGTGAAGGCATTTTAACGGTCATGACTTTTCCTTTCACAGTCGTTGGTACCGAAAACCATTTGGCATATCCATCTGCTTGAATGGTTGTCATGGATTGTTTACCCGAATAGAGTGGTTGTACCATTTCCTCACTGGCATATACGCCACCTACGGCTGAAATGTACTCTACTCCGTTCTTTTTAGCGAAATTAATCTCCTTTGTATCACGTCCAGCCATGCCAGGGATTTGCAGCTCAGTGACTGCTTCGTTGGCTCCAATAATCTTACTATTGGACGTATAACCTGGATTCTCTTGATTCATCTGAATAGAGAGGATTGATGACGAATGGAGATAAACTGTTGATGTATATTTCTGATTTACCACGTAATATCTTTTACCTTCACGCTGCTCCCAAGAGGCGGTAATATCCTGGGGTAATTCATTGGCTTCCAGCTTCTCCGCTTGATATTCTGAGAAAGCCAACTGTCCAAGTCCTGGCAAAGATATATAAGATCGCGACCACAGATACGTACGTCCATTCTTCTCCGTAACGAATTTCAACTTTTCTGTGCCTTTATCGTTCACAAAAGTACCATCCGGTGTATATGTGTATGTTTGAGCCGAACCACTCGGAGCTGCGAGTGTGGATACCGTCATTTGTCCAGCATGATTCATTTCGATCTTCTTAACCGAATTATTGGCGCCATACATACCTGCATACGTGGCTATTTCTTTAGGCATATCTGCTTTCACTGGCACGCCAAATGATTTTTCCGGCATCCGTTCTGTAATAATGCCCTTTTCCTCAAGTGCGCTGAGTAATAATTCACTCGCAATAAACTGATCTTTGGCACTTGTCCCACCTGATGAGGTAACGGCTGCAGCCAGATTGTATTCCGGCAGTACGACTAATGATGAATGATACGATATGGTATCTCCACCTTTCGTTACTGCCTTGATACCGTATTCACTGAATGGGTACAGATTTACACTATCCCACCCTAGCCCGTAGGATATAGACGTATCACTATCCTCCGGCCACATGCCTCTTTTGTATTCTTCCTGTTCCATGGCTTCGACCGACGTACTGGAAAGAATGCCTTGGACCTCTCCCGTGAAGATTTGTGAAAATTTCACAAGATCTTCAGCCGTGGAATAAATGCCTCCAGTAGCGATGATATTATAATTCTCTTGTGGAAGCTGACCTTTATACAAAGGAGAATAGATTCCCGCCATTGCTGCCGGGTCAACCACATCCTGTGGTGTTTTCGTATGTTTCATGTCCAGAGGCTCTGTAATATATTTGTGTATGAATGCGGTAAAGCCCATGCCGCTAACACGTTCGACCAGAATCTCGGCTAACGTAAAACCGTCGTTGCAATAAACCGAATATGCGCCGGGATCTGCCTTCAGGTTTTGATTCGCCAATTGGTCCAGAAACGTATCATGTGAATACGTGTCATTATCCCCGTACAATGTGGCATTGCTGCCAGAGCTGCCCAGCAGACCGGAGGAATGATTCAATAGCATGCGTGGTGTGATCTGTGTGTAGCGATGATCTTTCATCTTAAAATCAGGCAAATAGTTCACAAGCGGCAGATCCAAAGCAATCTTCCCCTCGTCAACCAGCTTCATCACAGCGGCTGTAAGCACCATTTTACTGGTTGAACCAATGCCATAGATCGTGTTCGAAGTAAGAGGCGCCTTGTTATTTATATCATTCTTGCCCGTTTGACCGGACACCACAATCTCTCCACCATCGATTAATGCATATTGAACACTGGTCGTACCGTACGTCTCGGTAAGGATCTTGGCTTTCTCCGCTACTGATTTCTTGGTTGTCTCGTACGTAAGATTGCTGCTATTGCTGGCAGTCGGTGCAGCCATTGCAGACATCGGAGCTAACATCATTAACACCAGGGTTACAGCGACGATTGAAGTCCTTTTTTTGGCTATTCTCTTGAGCGCTTTCATGCTCCCTTGCTTTTGTTGTACCATTTGCATCCCCTCCTGTCCCTATCTGTTATAGGTCTCCCGGTTCTATAAATTTCACCTCTGGATACATGTCACTCGGCCCCTGGATCAGATTTCCGCCCGTTCCTTTCAGTTGCTTATTAAAGAAATCGAGTACATATTGATTTACGATGTTTGATCCTCTTTTACCATTGATGTCTCCTGTGATCCCGGACAGTTTAACCAGCTCCGAATAGAATTGAAGGTCCGTGAAATTGAAGTGCTGGGTTCCTTCTACATAAATCACATTTCCCCCATGATTGATAACATTTTTCATAATGTGCAGCTCATCTGAAAGAAATTTAGTTACTTCATCATCCGAATTTCTATCCACTTCAAAATTGGCTAACCAGTCTTCAAAATTTCCCGATCGGATGAACATAAACGGCTTGTTTATATCATCTCTATTTTCCACTTCATATAGTGACCCATCCATATTAACCCCGGCCTTGATTCTCTGATCTAAATACGTTGCATTAAACGCGGTTGCACCCCCAAAAGAATGCCCCATCGCGCCTATGTTATTTAAATCGATCTTCCCTTTAAATTGACTTTCAATTGCACCTGAATTCAGCTTTTCGATTTGATCGATTACAAACTCCACGTCTTTCGTCCATATATTCCCTGTTTTTGTACGTTCATCTAGTGTAGTCGTACTTTTTTTATAATCCGTTACACGGCCATCTGGAAAAAGGGTAGCAAAGGTGCTATACGTATGATCGATGGTGACCACGATAAACCCATGACTGGCCAGATTCTCCGCCTGTGATGCTTGTAGAACTCTACTGGTTCCCATGCCATGAGATAGCAGTACCAAGGGATAAGGACTTGCAGAAGGCAATATTTCACCATTTTCATAAGAGTTGGTTTGACTATACTTCAAGTAGTCGAGCACAAACTCAGGCAGTTTTAAAGAACTAGAGAAGCTCTGAATATACTTTTTGAACATTTCTTTATCTTTTGGAAACAGCGTGTCACGCTTGATATTATTCCTATTTTCAGTAGGGTACCAAACTTGAACCATTAGTTCCCTCTTATCGCTTTGATCTTCAGTGAAGATTTCATCTCTGTTCTGATCCGTAAAATGAAAGGTTTGAGTACCCACTTTCTCTGGACCATCCGGCTTCGGCAAATGAAAGACAGGTAAGTATACAGACATGCCAGTTGATACCACAAGTAGAATGACGATTAAGGAAGATAAACTATATTTCAACAACTTCCCTATTTTTAGATTCACCATCTTTTCGGAATGCCTGAATATAACGATAAGTATGAATAGAGCCGTCATGATATATACCAAAAGCAACTGCCATCTGTATCCCTCAACAAACAATTGAACTAATAATATAACGCTACTTCCTATCCCCAAACCCAAGCCTATTTTCTTTGCACTTCTTTTAATAAACAATAGATCAACGAGTAAAGCGAAGCAGGATAGAACTAAAAGTATCTCAAAAAATCTCATTTTGAATTCCTCTCTTTCATCACGGACATCGGCCGAATTGGACACACTATGGAAAAACCGTCCCACAGGACGGCTTTTCATATTCATTGATACATATCTGTGAAATCACGAGTACATTTTTACAGGATAGTTACTTCGCTTCGTTCATAAAGGCTCTCACGTCTTCAGCAATTTCTTTATATAACGTATGGTGCAAATAATGTTCGCCATCCATAGTTATTACTTTTCCATGTATCGAATCTTTGATCTGTCCTTCGTGCAGTGGTATCCATTCTTTTACACCTTCATTATTCGCTTGAATAAGGAGAAGAAGTGGAAGATTTTTAGGGAAAGTTAAACCTTGAGCTGCCTTGAAATTGGAAGAGATATGCTCCATCTCATTCAATGTCGTGGAACTGTTCGAGTTTTTATTCGACAGCATTTTCATCTGCTCTACGGTGTGATCATCAAATGCGAGACCAGCATAGGGGTCACCACTAAATTTAACCACCAATCTTTGGAGACCTGATTTTTTAAGGAAATTGAACATTTTTACAGGTAAATTGGCATCCATACCCGGTTGTGTTGGAACACTGCTATCAATTCCGACGAATGCAGTTACCTCATCCGGATATTTGTTCACATAATCAATGCCGTAAATGCCTGCAATGGAGTGACCCATGAGCATGTATTTGTCAATATTAAGCTGCTGTAGAGCTTCATGAACTTCACTTACGATATTCTCTGTGGTTCGTTCTTTTTCCGTTGCATCACTTAAGCCATAACCGAAAGGCTCAACTGCTACCACTTTGTAATATGGAGATAGCTCGTCGATGAGCAGTTTAAAATCAAGCGCTGGTGCTGCTGTTCCGAAACCTGGAATCAGCACGATCGTTTCCTTGCCTTCGCCTTGAATGAGCACATTCATATTTTTCCCGTCTACAGATACGTGCTGACCATAGGGCTCTATCTTTTTGGCCTCTGAATTGGTACTGATCATATTCGTGATATAGACAATACCTAGAAACAGAACAATGGCGATTACGATTGCTCCCAGTATTTTAAGTATCATGTTTCGTACTTTCTTGGCCCTCGATCCATTTTTCGCTTTCTTTTCCTCTGGTTGTGTCATTCTCATCTTCTCCTGTCTTGAACTGTTGTTCGGCGTTCTTCTTTGCTGCTAATGAAATCTTAACCCATGAAAATGTACTCCCCGTGACGTCAATATGAACTGAATATGAACAAGCACGAAAATGTTGCGGCGTTATGTACGGGAGCTTGTACATGAAGGAATTATTGGATTCCTCCCATAAAACTCATGAATTTTTCAGCGATTTCTTTGGAATGGGAACGATATAAATAATGATTAGCTTCAAGCAGCACCATTTCTCCATGTACAGAGTCCTTTACTAGCTTCTCATGCTCGGGAATCCATTGATCCGTTCCCGGATGATTCGCCTGAACAAAGAACAGGACTGGCAGATTTGGAGGAAAAGTTAGCCTTTCAGCTGCTTTAAAGTTGGAATACATGCTCTCTGCCTCATTTAATTGAGTGGTATTATACATGTTTTTGCGTATCATAATGTTCAATTGTTCTTTCGTTTCTTCATCATAAGGTAGTCCATCATAAGGGTCAGCACTCAGTTTCAGTTGTACTCGGGCGAAACCTAAGTTGCGGAACCATTTAATCGGTTGTGTATCTGATGAATCGACCTTCTGCTCACTTAGTGCTGGAACACTACTATCCAGCCCAACAAATGCACGTACTTCATTTTCATATTTGTTCACATAATCCAGGCTATAGATCCCCGAAATGGAATGACCCATCAGGATATAGCGATCAATATGTAGGCTCTGTAACGCTTCATGAATTTCACTGACGATATTTGCTGTACTGCGTTCCTTTTCGGTCTGATCGCTCAATCCGTAACCAAAAGGCTCTACGACAACGACCTTATAATATGGGGATAGCTCTGAAATTAGTGGCTTAAAATCTAGTACTGGTGCAGCTGTTCCAAAACCGGGTAGAATTACGACGGTTTCACCGCCTTTTCCTTGAATGGTGACATTCATCTGTTTCCCATCTACAGACACACGCTGACCATACGGCTCCATTCTTTTTTGCTCCGAATAACTACTGATTTTGTTAACGGTATATACGATGGCTACAAAAAGTAAGATTGCTATAATGATTGCGCATAGTACTTTAAACAAAATGCTTAACACTTTCTTTGTTTTCGTTTTACTCTGTACTTCTTTCTCTGCTTCTTGAGTCACTTTCATCTGCTCCTGTCCTCATTTGTTTATTGGCCTAACAGCCCGCTCCTGCAAGCCTAACTAACAAAGATGTACTCTCCATGACCATAATATGAATGGAATATGAACAAGCAAAAAAATGCCGTATGCAACATACAAGGAAGCTTGCATGTTACACACGGCATTAGAATTCAGTTTAGATACTCCCATGTGCATTCTATACTTCCACCTGATTCTGTAAGCCCGATTATTCCGTTGGTGGAGTGATTGGCAGCGTGACAATAAAGGTTGTACCTTGATCAGGTTCACTTTCCACTCGGATGTCCCCTTGATGAAGCGATATAATCTGCTTAACAATGGCGAGTCCCATTCCACTACCGTCATATTTGCGACTGTGGGAACGATCCGCCTTGAAAAATCTTTCGAATATGCGTTTCTGATCTTCCAGAGGAATACCAATGCCACTATCGGATATTCGGACGGTCACATTCTTGACATCCTGCTCCATGCTGACACGAATTACGCCATCATCCTTGGAAAATTTGATGCCATTGCTGAGAATATTCGTCCACACCTGATTCAACTGGTCGTGATCCGCCACGACTTTAACGGCCTGTAGATCAAGCTCAAAGTGAATTCTGCGTGCAGACCATTGTGGCTGGAGAGTTACAATGACGCGCCTGATCTGTTCATCCAGGCTGAGTTTGCTAAGTCGCGGTTGCTGTGACTGTGATTCAAGCATGCTCAACTTGAGCAAATTATCACTCATTTTGGACATCCGCTTCGCCTCGGCGATAATAATCTCAAGATATCTGCTTCGTTCGTGCTCTGAGAGATTTACCTGCTTCAGTGCTTGAGCATAACCGGATATCGAAGTAAGCGGAGATTGAACCTCGTGCGATACATTCGTTACAAATTCCCTGCGCATCTGCTCCAACTGCTGCAGATCCTGCATCATTTCCTCGAAACTGCGTGCCAGCGTCCCCAGTTCTCCGGTTTGTTTGATATTCAGCTTAACATTGAAATCTCCAGCAGCGATCCGCTTCGTCGCTCTTGTCAGTTTTTTGATCGGTCTAACCAAATATATGGATGCTACCAGAATGATAAGACTTCCTGCAATCAATGAACAGGTTGCAAAGATCGAAGCAAATTTGACGACAAAGGAGGAAGAAGGTGGAGCGAGCGTCTCCAGAAACATTGCTTTCGTTCCCATTTCCGTTTTCACTGGCAAACCTAGAAGAACTGATGCAATACCGTTCGGATTGTCCTGGACAACACCTCCGTCTAACACTTTCTTAAGCCGCTCCTCCGTCACCGGGGCCAATTTATGTCCGTTAAGCCTTCCATACGACTGGAACTGACCCGTTGCATCGTACATTCGAATATAGTAGGAATCCAGCTGCTTCATCTTACTAACGAATGACTCTGCTTCGCGTAAGGGAAGGGTTTTGTAAATCTGCACAACATCTTGTCCAAAGTTACGTAAGTTGATTTGAGCGTTCTCATTCAACTTGTCCTCAAACATCCAGGTAGACATAAAAAAAGAAATGATCGTACCTGCGATGACGGAGACCAAAAATGTCAGAACTACACGTATGTAAAGCGACCTGATCATTCATATACCTCAAGGCGGTATCCAAGCCCACGCACTGTCTCAATTCGAAATTCAGATGTCGTCGCGAATCGCTCACGAAGGCGTTTAATATGTACGTCTACTGTTCGATCATCACCGACGTAATCAATACCCCAGATCTGATCGATCAATTGCTCACGTGTATAGACTTGTCCGGGTGTTCCCGCAAGCTTATACAGCAATTCGAATTCTTTCAGGGGCAACGTAAGCGACTCCGTTCCTCTCATCACCTTATACGTTTGTCGATCCAGGGTGACGTTACCGAAATGGATCGTCTGCGTGGAGCCGATTTTGTATCGTTTCAGTAATGCTCGAACACGAGCTGTGAGCTCCAACGGATCAAACGGTTTCGTCAGATAATCATCGGTTCCCAGTTCGAATCCCTTCACCTTCTCCCAAGTCTCACCTCTCGCCGTCAGCATGAGTAACGGAAGATCAGGATTGGCTCTTCGCAGCTCCTTGCATAACGTCCAGCCAGCCATGACAGGCATCATGATATCGAGCACGACAAGATCAATAGGTGTTGAGCCGTAAACGGTCAGAGCCTCCTTGCCATCCGCGGCTTCAGCCGTTTCAAAGCCGTCATTTCTCAAAAATAAACAGACGAGTTCACGAATATTCGGATCGTCGTCAGCAACCAGTATTGTAGGCATTGGTGTCCTCTTTTCCTGTTTCCCATCTTAAGTAGTCGTTAACCATTATACTCTTATTGGATTCGTAAAAAGCAAACTTATTCTCGTTTATACTACATTCTTTTTACAGAAGCGAGTTAAAATTTGAACATGCTGCGTAAAATGTCCTGCATCCCGGCCTTGGTATGCTCAAACTGTTTTACACGGTGGCCATTGGCACCTGACGGATGAGGGAAGCCCCACAATATTCTTTCTTCCTGTATTCGATCTTCATCAAGCAATTGACGAAGCACAGCCTCAACAGACTTACCTAATGGAATTATGAGGGGATGATTTAACTGATTCACTTCAGGCAGAAACGACTCAAGCACGGCGTGATACAGAAATGTATTTTCTCGAATGGATGGCAAGTGTCCATTATAATTCTGTTGATCCACAAAGATTGGATATCGGATCAGGGAAGTCGTGTGCAAGATTGGACATTCAGGTTCAAATAACCTTTGTACATGAGGAACGCTTAGATAATGATGCAGCCCTATTTCCTGCAGCATATGAACCAAATTGGCTCGCATTGTTCCGGCCATTCTTGCTGCAAATTTCGCTTCTTTACAGGCATGTTCATAGGATTGCTGATCCTTCAACGCTTTGATCGCCGTTCGAAAAGCAATCTCCATCTGCTGCCAGCCCGGTGTGATGCCGACGAGCATGACTTTTGCGGAAGGATTGATATATTCATTGTGCGGAGAGTAGAACATCTCAACTTTTCCAGAAGAACTTAGTTTCAATTCGTGAATTAGCAGCTCCGCTTTGGAATACTTTTGTTTTTCCGGGATCGAATTCATTACTGTAATGAAATGCTTTTGGTGAGTTGAAGGTATCAGCAGTTTGTTTCCCTCCTTCCAGCATCTTAAGCTCTATTTACGGCTTTTGTACAGAGCGTAGCGGTAGCTGTACGGTAAACGCTGCACCTTCTCCCGGTTCACTGGATACCGAGACAGAACCATCGTGCATCTCAACAATTTTGTGCACAATGGACAACCCCAGTCCACTTCCGCCTGCAGTACGTGTACGGGATTGATCCGCTTTGTAGAACCTTTCAAATATCCGAGGTTGATCCTGAGGCGCGATACCAGGTCCTGAATCTGTGATGCGCACATTGACCTTGCCTTCACTTTCGGTAAGGAAAATATCAATTTTCCCGCCTTCCGGTGTAAACTTGATTGCATTATGGATCAGGTTAATCCACACCTGAATCATCAAGTCCTCATCTGCAACGATTTCGACTTCTTCCAGTTCCACGTTCATCTCTATTTTTTTGTCATCCCATTGGGGCTCACAGGCGAGTACGAGAGTAACCAGTTGTCGATCCAATCGATAGGATGTTTGCTGAGATGCATGCTCGGATGAGTCCAGAACAGCGAGCTTCATCAAATTATCACTGAGTCTGGACAAACGAACACACTCCGTCTCAATAATCGTCAAATATTGGTCGCGTTTCTCCTGATCCATAGTTGTATCCTTCAGCGCTCTGGCGAATCCGCTGATCGACGTCAGTGGTGATCCGATCTCATGTGACACGTTAGAAATGAACTCCTGGCGGAGTTCTTCCATCACTTTGAGATTCGCGGCCATGTCATTGATACCCTCTACCAGTTGGGCAAACGGGTGATCATGTCCCTGTCTGCCGTTTCGTTTGGCAAGGGTCGAATCCAAATTTACGCGAAAGTCGCCCCGGGAAATTCGTTTCAAAGCCTCAATCAACTCGTTAAAGAATTCGTATTCTCTGCCTTTAACCAATGGACCAATGATTGTGATGCATACGCCAAATAGAATGAATCCGAGCATGGCATTGATGAGAAAAGCAATCAATTCATGCGGTTGCCACGCGATATAGGAATACGCGCTCCTCGTAATATAGAACGCCCCAGTCCAGCATATAAATAGGGCCAGTGATACCAGAATTACATTTTTGGCAATATGAAGAATTCCAGGCTCCCGCTTCATTGCCTAACCTCCAGCCGGTAGCCCAAACCTCGCATGGTGCGGATGATAAAGGTGTGATCCTCTTCGGGGAAACGTTCGCGAAGACGTTTGATATGCACGTCAATCGTTCTTTCATCACCTTCATAATCATAACCCCAGATCTTTTCAATTAACTGATCACGCGTAAATGTCTTTCCAGGATAACTGGCAAGGGTGAACAGAAGTTCAAATTCTTTGCGTGGCAGCACAATATCCTGATCGCCCTTCCTGCACTCAAATGTATCACGCCGCAAAACGAGATCGCCCAGAAATACAGCTTGTGAGGTCATAATACGATATCGTTTCAACAACGCCTTTACTCGAGCGACCAGCACCAACGGGTCAAAAGGCTTCACCAGATAATCATCCGTCCCGAGCGTAAAACCTTTTACGATCTGCGAAGTATCCCCTTTTGCCGTTAACATCAGAAGGGGCAGGTCGGTCTGTTCACGCAGTTCACGACACAGCTCCCATCCATCCATGCCTGGCATCATGATGTCGAGAACGACCAGATCAACCTTATGGTCAGCCAGTAAACGAAGTGCATCGAGGCCGTCAACGGCCTCGATCACGTGCAAACCCTCCTGCTGTAAAAAATGCCGTACCAGTTCTCGAATATGCGGGTCGTCATCAACCACCAATATGCTTGTCAATGTGACCACCTCCTTCAGGCAACCTTGCCTGATGTCTTTACTTCCTTAAATATCTAATTCTATTGTCAACTAGGTTCTCCGCATATATGCCCGTACCGTGAGCGGGGCAAATATAGCTACGATAACTGCCGCGCCTATAAGTGAAGTGACCAGATCAGATCCCATCGTTCCCTGATTAGCCAGATCACGAACCGCCGTAACCAAATGAGAAATCGGATTGATGTTCACAATCCACTGCAACCAATTTGGCATGGTCTCTACAGGTACAAAAGCGTTCGACGCAAAGGTCAATGGAAACAGCACGAGCATGGAAATTCCTTGTACACTGGAAGCTGTACGAGCAATTACACCAAGAAAAGCAAATATCCAACTGATAGCCCATGAACAAGCAATGACCAGCAGCCCGGCCAGCGCGACATGTCCCAATCCACCTGCGGGGCTATATCCCAATAAATAGCCTATCGCAAAGGTTAGTACCGTTGCAATGGTATATCGGAGCGTATCTGCCAGCAATGCTCCAGCCAACGGGGCAATGCGTGCGATCGGCAGTGACTTGAATCGATCGAACACACCTTTATCCATATCCTCACGCAATTGCACTCCGGTCACGACAGAGCTTGTAATGACCGTCTGCACAAGTATACCCGGAATAATGACCAACAGATAATCTTGAATATTTCCCGAGACAGCGCCACCGAAGATGTAAGTAAACATCAATGTGAAAATGATGGGCTGGAGAGTAACATCAAATAATTGTTCAGGTGTACGTCTCACCTTTAATAACCCTCTATAAGCCATCGTTAAGGAATTTCGGATGGTTTGCCCAAAGCTCGTATATTTTTTCAGTTTCCGACTTGAATTTTGTTTTAATACTGTACTGTTCATGCTTGCAACTCCTCCACTGCATTGGATTGTTGACCTTGAGACTTCTTAGACTCATGACCACTTGCATCCTGGCCAGTGATCGTTAGAAAGACCTCATCAAGTGTAGGTTTTTGGACACTCATCTCTGCCAGATCTATTCCTGCGGAACGAAAGGCAATCAGTAGATCAGCTGCCATATTGGCATTCGCCATAGGTGCTGTAATCTTCCCTGATTCTGCTGATACACTGGACTCTGTCCGGAGTATTTGCTCCACAATCTGACGGGCATCTTCTATCTTCGTCGGTTCCTGTATCCGCAGCTGAAGCGAGGCTGTACCCACCGATGCTTTCAAATGATCCACTGTTCCTTCCGCAACGACGCGGCCATGGTCGATTACGGCGACACGGTCTGCCAGTTGATCGGCCTCATCCAGATACTGAGTGGTTAATAAAACGGTTGAACCGGATTTAACCAGTTGGCGGATCGTATTCCACATCTGCGCACGTGTTCGCGGATCCAGTCCTGTCGTTGGTTCGTCCAGGAAGATCAGCGGCGGCTGAGCAATAAGACTCGCTGCCAGGTCCAGTCTGCGCCGCATGCCTCCCGAGAAACCTTTAATTGGACGTTTTGCAGCTTCCGTCAAGCCGAACTCTTCCAGCAACTCCGCTGTTTTGCGCTTGGATTCTGCACGTCCAAGACCCAGGAGCCTGGAAAAGATCATCAGATTTTCGTTGGCACTCAGCGACTCATCAACAGATGCATATTGTCCTGTCAGTCCAATCAGCTGACGTACAACCTGTGACTCTTTCACCACATCATGACCAAATATCCGGGCTGAGCCTCCATCCGGCCGTAACAAGGTAGCCAGCATGCTAATGGTTGTTGTTTTTCCAGCTCCGTTGGGACCAAGCACCCCGTAGATTGTACCGGCTTTCACGTTCAGATTCACCCCGTCTACCGCTCGATGATCACCAAAGGTTTTCACAAGGCCCTCTGCTTGAATAGCCCAATCACCAAGTTCATTCCCCACTGCTCTTTGTTGTGTATTGTTCAATTGTGGTTCCTCCCATATCGTTTATAGGGGAAGAATAACGTACATTTATGAACTGAATATGAATGAATTCGCAATAATTAGCTCCACAACGAGAAAACCCCGCCACAGTCCACGATGGGGAGGCAGGGTTCTATCGTATCTAAAAGTTCCTAGTTCACAGGTTTGATATCAAAAAAGTCAAGCTCTCCATAACCTTCGCCCTTGGAGAAGCGAATTTTGTTCACACCGGCATTCAGCTGAACCCGGGCTGTAGACAGCCCCCAGTTCTCCCAACCTTTATTGGTGATATGGAATGGGCTCGCTGTGCCTCCATTCACACTCAGCAGCAGATTGGACCAGCTGCCGCCAGCCGTACCATTCGCTGTTCTTGCCAGCAAAATATAGTATCCAGCGGATGCTGCATTCACATTAAATTCTACATAGCTGTCGACTGTATCGATATGTCCCGCTTTCCTTCCTCCCGAACCGGATGGACTTTGAGAAGCGTACGCCATCCCGCCGAATGTCCCTTCTTCACCCTCATATCGAACAACTGATTTCTCCCCCGAGGGAAAGGCAATAGGAGCATTGGGATTCACCGGTGCCCCCAGATTCGGTGTATTGTCAGCGTTCCAGATGAATTTTTGCAACCGGATCTCCCGATTCCAGCCGGAATTGTTGTACTTCGCCGTATGGTACATGATCCAGTCTTCGGTTCCGTCAGGAGACTTTGTAAAGGAATGATGGCCCGGACCGTACAGCCCGTTTCCGGATTGAAAGATAGGCTGACTGCGCTTGCTCCAGGATGACGGATTCAACAAATCACTGGAGGTACTGGCAGTAATAAGCCCAAGACAGTAGTCATTCGTCCAGCTTCCACTTGCCGAGTACACAAGGCTGATGATCCCATTTCTAACGATCACTTGCGGTCCTTCATTCACGTTCGGTGAATGATTCGTCTCCCAAGCGTAGGTTGGTCTTGCAATTTCCACACGGTTTGAATCGATGGTCCAGGGATTAATCATATGGGCAATGTACAGATTCTGTCGTACATTCGTGTCTCCTTCCCATCCCGACCAGATGAAGTAAAGCTGTCCGTTGGACTGCAACACCGTACCATCAATGGCCCATTTGTTCGACGGGTCTGTGATTTGTCCTTTGTATTGCCAGGTTCCCTGGGTGGGATCAGCAGACGTGTTTTCCATAACGTACATGCGATGATTGACGTTGTCTCCGTCATCCTTGGCATAATAGATGTACCATGCGCCGTTGATATAGTGAAGTTCCGGAGCCCATATGCCACAGCACCCTGTATTCACCACTGTAGTTGGTGCTGCATCAATGGTTGTTAATTGCGCGGACTTCCAGATCGTAACGTTGCCACCTGTCGTTTTCGTAAAATAATAGTATCCGTCTGTATGTTTATAAACCCATGGATCAGCCCCGTCCTGCATGACAACGTTATAAAAGTTGTTCTGCGGGGTCGCAGCATGTGATGTCTGTCCTATAGGGAAAATGAGAAATGCACATAAGGCCAACAGTAATTTGTTCCTGTAATTCATGATCTTCATCCACAATCACACTCCCTGTCGGATTATGAATCATGTAACGTACCGATGCGATACGGCTCAATCCTCTATGGCAGCTTTGCGGGAATTGATACGGCGAATCGTTCCCGGATCAAACTTTGGACGTCTGTCATAGGTATACAGGCCATTCACTTCCTGTTCCACATCATACAGTTGGGTGTAACAAAAACCGAACATCATTGGATGGTCCAACAGAACGTTCGTTAATCCCTCATACCGGGCAAGGAACGCCTCTTCGGATTGGGGTCTGTCGCCATAGCCCCAGGACTTCTCATCCTGTTGGTCTGGATTCCACCAGATCCCGCCATACTCGCTGATAAAATAAGGCTGCCCTCCATAGGTCTGCCGCTCCGGAAACGTATTGAACACTTCTCCGCCATTTTTCATCGGTTCATATCTCGCCCGGAACGTTTCCGGATTCTGATCATAATCATGTAAGTCGAAAATATCGGTCACGACATGAAAGTTACCGCTGGTATCGATGACAGGACGTGTCGGGTCCAAATGTTTGGTCATTTCATAGACGATACGCAGCACATCGTTATCCTGACGAGTCCCGCCGCGATCCCACGTTTCATTGAACGGACACCAGCCGATAAGTGAGGGATGATTAAAATCACGTTCCATGCCTTCCACCCATTCCGGCAGAAACCGGGCAAGGCTTTCGGTTGTTGTAATATCCAGTCCCCAGTTGGCATGCTCTCCCCAGACGAGGTAACCTAGCTGGTCAGCCCAATACAGGAAACGAGGCTCAAACATTTTCTCATGCAACCTGGCCCCATTGAAGCCAAGATCCATAGAAATTTCGATGTCCTTGCGCAGATCCTCGTCACTCGGTGCCGTATAGATCCCTTCCGGGTAAAAGCCCTGATCCAGCACAAGCCGTTGGAAAACGGACTTCTCATTGATGCGAAAAGCCATGCCATCCAGTCTTACCGTCCGCAAGCCAAAATACGATGTTACCGTATCGCTGGCCTGTATTTTTCCCGTAAGCCTCAGCTCCAGATCATATAATTTGGCATGCCCTGGCTCCCATAAATGGATCTCCGACAATGCAACCGTAAGTTTCACGAAAGGCCCATGAATCACCGCTGTTTGCGATCCGACATCCCTCCCTTCGAAGCGGGCAGCTGCAGACAATTCGCCTCCAGCAGCGTTACCACAAATCTTCACTTCCAGGTGGGCACAGGCATTATCCGGGTCAGCTACCACTTTCAGATCGGAAAGATATACATCGGGTACGCTCTCCAACCACACCGTTTGCCAGATGCCCGTAGTACGGGTGTAATCACAGCCATGCGAGTGCAATCTTTCGCTCTGTTTGCCTCTCGGCTGGCGTCCCGAACGAACGTCATCTTCCGCATAGACCGTTACAATATTGGTGCCTGATGAAACATGGGAGGTGATATCAAAATGAAATGGTGCGTATCCTCCTTGATGTTTACCAACGGATGTCCCGTTCACCCAGACCTCGGCCTCATAATCAACCGCACCAAAATGAAGCAAAATGCGGCCATTCATCCAGGTATCCGGTATGGTAAATTCCCGTTTATACCATACGGCTGCCATAAAATCCGTATATTCCACTCCAGACAGCTTGCTCTCTGGACAGAACGGAACGGTAATGGTTCCGGAGAGCTGATGTCCGGTCTGCTCATACCCTCGCTCTTTCCCGCTTTTCCCATGATCGATTTCGAATTGCCAGGAACCGTTCAGATTGGTCCAAGCCTCTCGAACAAACTGAGGCCGGGGATATTCCGGACGAGGAGTGGTTGACATGCTGCTGCTCTGTTCTTTCATTGATGAATCGCTCCTTTTCAACCTTTTATTGAACCAACATAGACACCATAATTTCGCCAGATCCATGCCGCCGCTACGAATTTGGGAAGCGTCCCCAAATGACGGCGATCTAAATTGTAGTTTTCTGTATTTGAATCAAATTATAATTACATAATAATTGTATGTCAACGCTTTCAATCTATTTTCATGTAATAAATTCTTTCAATTTTCATAACTATATTCCTTCATACACTCCATTCATCATGAATTCCGCACCATTGTAATCCGATAAACTGCTGTTCACAAACGCTTCTCGCCTTATACAAGCTAATTTCCAACAGTTTGATTTAACCAAATCGATTCTATTCAGGGATCAATTAGACTTCATTAATTACAATATTATTGTAACTAATAGCATACCCGAACTTGATTACCCTGTCCTGGGCTCCACTTTCTGTCTGATGAGCGCGCGTTGCCCTTAAGCCGTATCAAGCGAACAATTTCGCTGGAACAGTAGCAGTGCAATCTCCATCGCTATGCCTAATCAATAATTGGAGGAATGCACTGCTTGTTAGGTGGTCATTGATAATGATGTACGGAAATAACCTGGTATGGCTCGATACTCACAATTAATGAGGTTCCGTTATTTGGCAAATCTCGCATGTTTATCACCCGCATTCAACGTATACCTTACCTGCATAATAATGTTCTGTTCATGATCACCAAACCCCTTGCCAAACAGATTCAAGCCTCCCTGATGTCTGGCTTCCGGATGAATTCCAATGCGCAGTCTTAATTTGGGTTTCTCCTCTAGATGAAGATCAGACAGGGACACATCCGAAATTTTCTCTTCGTCCAGCATGGTTTTGTTGTCATCCACACGCCACTTTTTGAGAATGCCATACTGTGTAGAACCATCAGACCACCATGCCGGATTCAGTTTACCGCGTCGGTCACCCAAATCTCCGGGACTTGTCCACATCCCGATCTCAGTGCCATTAACCCAAACAGAAATATCCGAGGGCCAGTCATTGTTATAGGTGGCTACTTCAGAACAGATTTCCATGGATAATTCCAAAGCTTCAATCATTGCGCCTTGCGGAATGTCCATCGGAAGCAAATATTCCAGATACCCCTTTGCCAGCCAGATAATCTGAGCATCAATATGCTTGGGATGATAGAAACTTGCCGGGTCATCTTCCTTCAGAATCATGTCCTCCGCGCTCGCCATACCGCATGTTGGTGCAACCTCACAGTCGCTGTAGTGCCCTATCGGCATCTGGACCTCATAGACATTCATATCCCGTTTGGGAAAAGATGCAACGCGATCCAGGGCAATGTGAATATCATCATAGTTACGGCTACAAACCTTCATGGCTCCGCGAGAAGCCGGGAGCATTTCCGTATGTATTAAATGGGCTGCCTCCAGCACTTTAATATGATTGGCTACCGTTGACACTGGCAGGTCCAGTGCTTCGGCAATTTCGATAATGTTTAACTTGTTGGAATTTAAAAGTTGGAGAATGTCAATCCGGGAACGAGTCGACAGGGCATGGGTTACAGTTACCAGTTTTTCCGGGTCGTTAAAGCTGAGTTCCAGCACGTATTTGCTCTCCTTTTGAAAATATGAATTAAAAATAATTCTACTGAATAACAGGAATAAACACAATGTTGCACCTGGTTCAGTCCTGCTGTTCGGTAAGATTAATCTGAGAACATTTTCCATGTAATCTTTTCTGTGGTGAAGGCAATGAATAAAGTAAAGTCATCTGCATTTCTTGCGAAAGGAAGGTTAAACGTGATAGGTGAAATCAATAGCTGGATCAGACATATTGCTTCTAACTATATATTGATCATTACTGGAGCTGTTCTTTTTTTTGCAGTTAAATCCGTGATTGGCTTCTATACCTATAAACATTACAATAAACAGCTGGAGCATCTGCACCATAAAATGGATGTTCTAATCAAGGAGCAGCAGCTTATCGCCCAGCAGTTTTCCATGCCTGATGAAAATAGGCAACTAATGCAAACCGAAGCCCCTTCCGAGTCTTCAACGCAAACTCATCTTATATGATCTTCTTGTACGTGTCTTTCGCCTTTCTCCATGAAGTTGTCCCAATCCCCTGTGAATTTCCAGATAAGTCTAAAGATAATATGTAGACCATATGGTTTAGTATGGTATGCTTGAACACTGGACTCATTCTTAACACATCGGGTTTCGTTCGGGGAGGAAAGACAGTGAATTGGATACGTCAATTTAATACGGGTGAATCCGTATTAAAAGTGAAAAATAATCGCATTATCTACTTTGCCAAATTATCCGTTCCACTCAATGCCCTGATCGCAGCGGGTAAAATACTCTTGGGCATCTTCTCGCTCTCCTTCTTTTTATGTATTAACGCCTTCTATAATATCGGCATCGCCGTTGCCAAGTACTATGCAGCAAAAGCACATGAGGACTCGAATCGTGTTGACTCCAGCCCGGAGGAGATTCGTATAAAACAATACGCAGCTTATCATTTTATAGGCAATATTGTGCTCGCATCAAGTGTGGTATACATCATTTATTGCAGTAAACTATTATTCGTAGCTGGCAGCAGAACGCATTATCCTCAATATGTCGCCTTCATAATAGCTGCCGTGACTTTTACAGAAATTGCGGTTTCTCTCGGGGGAGCCATTATGGCAAGACGGAATAATGAACCGGTCATTGAAGCGATCAAACTGACGAATTTTTCTTCATCTTTAATCTCACTTTCATTAACGCAAACTGCCATCATGTCATTCTCATATAAAGGAGATCCAACCTTTTATAATGGACTGTCAGGCATCATCTTTGGCTTTCTGGCAGCACTCATTGGGCTATATATGACACTTAGGACTCGGGCAAGAGAATGATCATTTTATAAACTGTTAAAAAAACATCTGTATCTACTGGATTTGGATTGTAGACAGATGTTTTTTTGTCATATCAAGTCATTATAGGAATACGCTCGAATTAAAGAGAACTGCTTGGCCAGAAAATGTGGTGCATAAGGCATGTCATTGCGAAGCCAGGCTACGATCGTACCAATCAGGGCTGAGGAACTGTACCATATGGCAATCTCCTTATGAATTCCAGCTTCGGCTAGAGCACTCCCTACCTCCATCCTCTCGATTTTGGCTGTAACGAGTCTTGTGAGCAATTTCATAAGGCGTTCTGTAAAGATGGGAGTTCTTTTTGAAGCGAGAACGACTCTATAAAATTTGGAATGTTCCGCAAAGTGCTCCAGCACTTTTACTAGTACTGGCCATCCCTCATCACTTGCTCCGCTCTCAAAATAAGGAGCATGTTCATCTACGATCCGTTCAATATGTCCGATCATCTCGTCTGCCATTTTTTCCATCATATCCGTAATGTCACGATAATGAAGATAAAACGTCACCCGATTAATGGTCGCTCGTTCCGCAATCCGGTTAACGGACAATTTCTCGATATCCATTTCTTGTAACAGGTCTACAAACGCATCCCGAATCAGCTGTCTAGTACGAAGTATTCGAGGATCTGTAGCGGATTTTTTATCGTTTGTCATGCCAACCCACTCCTTCATTTTTTAAAATTACAATTTTAAATGATTAGTCTTTTATTCTTATATAAAGCGACAAAATTTAAGATTGTGTAGAATAAGCAACGATAATGCCCTGAATCGTAAATTGTAATCTGAGGGAATATGTATATAATTCAATAAATACAATGTAAACTATACAACACGTTGTAAATTTAGTCACGTGTAGATTGAAAGGATGGAATGGATTGAGTCAGGCTAGATTAAAAGAAAGAGAAGATGTAAAAAAAGGCCCCATACTGTTTATTATGATTTTGGGAGCATTTCTTGCCACATTGAACCAAACCGTAATGAGTGTGGCGACTCCGGAGCTGATGGGTGATTTCAATATCTCAGCAGCAACAGCCCAATGGTTTACAACTGGCTATATGTTGGTGAACGGAGTGCTTATTCCCATCACGGCCTATTTCATGCAACGCTTTTCGACAAGGCAATTATTTCAAGCGTCCATGTTTATTTTCCTCATTGGTACGATCATATCTGCCCTTGCGAGTAATTTTGGTACATTGCTGACAGGTCGTATGGTTCAAGCAGCCGGTGCCGGTATTATCATGCCATTGTTGATGCATGTCATTCTAACCCTGTTCACGCCTGAGAAAAGGGGCGCAGCCATGGGTATGGTCGGTTTTGCGATCATTTTCGCTCCTGCGATCGGGCCAACCCTTGCCGGGTATATTCTGGAAAACTATACATGGCAAACCATGTTTTACGGAATGATCCCATTGACCGTTATTGTGATTGGCTTAGCGTTTGTATATCTCAAAAATGTATCCGAACGAGTCAGTACCAAGTTTGACTCACTCAGTGTATTGCTGTCCACGATTGGATTCGGCGCATTACTATACGGCTTCAGCCGGGCAGGAAGTCTGGGGTGGTCAAGTGCAGAGGTAATCATTTGCCTTGCAGCAGGAATCATTGCTCTTGGACTGTTCACATGGCGACAGCTGGCTTCTGCAGCTCCCCTGCTCGATCTGCGGGCTTTCAAGTATAATATGTTCTCTCTGACCACGATCATTAATATTGCGATCACAATGATTATGTATGCAGACATGATGCTGCTTCCTTTATATCTGCAAAATGCGCGCGGCTACACTGCATTGGAGTCTGGACTGCTGTTGCTCCCAGGGGCACTTGTAATGGGCTTTCTGATGCCGGTAACAGGTAGATTGTTTGACCGGTTTGGTGCAAAATGGTTGGCGATTATCGGTATGGTTATCACAATCGTAACGACCATCGGGTTTATCGATCTCACGGATTCGACCAGTTATACGTACCTTGTACTCATGTCAACGGGTCGCCGAATTGGTATGGCCTTGCTCATGATGCCAATCCAAACCGCAGGTTTGAATCAATTGCCGCCAAGACTTGGGCCACATGGTACAGCGATATCCAACACCGTCAGACAGGTCGCTGGAGCTGTAGGTACTTCATTGCTCGTCAGTGTAATGACCAGTCGTACAACGGCACATGTGCAGGATATGGTAACAACCGGCGCAGCCAAAGATTTAACGCAACAACAGTTGGGAATGGAAGCTATGATCCAGGGAATTAATGATGCATATGTCGTCATTATCGGTATTGCCGTTCTCGGATTGCTGCTTTCTTTCTTCATTAAACGAACCAAGCAAGCAGTGGAGGAAGACTCCAAACGGCCTGTACCGCAAAAAGTCTCCATGAACACAAATTAAGAAACGCAAATACAGGATTTGCATCCTGTGAAGCTGTAATCTTTACAGCAAAAGCGGCGGATGAGGACATTCAGATTTACGTCCCATCCGCCGCTTTTTTTGTATTTTTATAAACAGGAATGGCAAGTACACTCAAACCGAATGATACACAACACAACGGGTCTGATATGGGTTCTCGGTTCTATATCGTAGTATCCACTGCAAACATTACATGTTCTTTCCATATCCCCTTAATGTTAATGTTCTGGCGGCCTATCTCCTGAAAACCTGCTTTGCGAAGCACTCGAATCGATCCAATATTGTCGGGCAAAGCCCCTGCTTCCACTCGCTTTATTCCCGCTTCATCAACAGCAAATTTCAGTACCATCTGAAGGGCTTCACTCATGTATCCTTTACCATTGTGCCTTTGATCCAATACATAACCGACAATCCATTTGTCGGTGTGATCCAGTACAAGTTCAAACAAAGAGATTTCCCCAATAAGCTCCTGTGTAGTGTTCAGGAAAATCCCAAAAGAATACCGTTTCTCCTCTTCTCTAGCCTTCGCCCAACCCTCAAGAAGTGCCACTTGGCCCTCCAGCGTATAAAAGCTTTCCGATCGATCGCTTGCCGATATTTCTTCGAATACATCCCGGTTGCGAAGCTGCAAATCCAGCAGTGTTTCCGCGTCTTCGACGTTCAACCACCTTAAATGGATTCGTTCTCTGGCATCATTCATGATTGTTCACCCTTTGCTCTAGTTAGCATCCAGTTCCTGCTCCACAAAACACTTCCAGATTAATCGCCCAGCTTCCCTAAATCCTCTTGTAAGTTCACAAGACGGGTGCGAATTCGTTCGATAGTCTTCTGCGCCTCTGTTAGCTGCTCCATCATTTTTGTTTCTTTCAAAGAACCTGCAGCCGAATCATAAGTTACTTTTGTTCTTACCTGCTGCAATTCCGCCTCTTCATTCTTCAGGTTCTCCTCGGCTTTTGCCAATTCTTCCTCTGCGATCGCAATCTGATGCTCCAGATATACGATATCGGAGGAATTGCCGTGAGCTAATCGCTGGGAATACGTCATGGTTCACCTTTTTCCTTTTATTCGAGAGCTTTTCCAATATCATATGGCTGGATATCGATATCCAGGTTCATACCCAGTGCCAACTTCGCCAGCTGGCATCCGATAAATGGCCCCATCGTCAATCCTGAAGCACCGAGTCCGTTCGCCGTGATCAGACCATGCCACCCAGGAACAATACCCATCACCGGCAGAAAGCCAGGTGTAAACGGACGAAAGCCCACTCGTACCTCCTGAAAAGTACTATCTGCCAGGCCTGGTGCCAGTTCCAGCCCTTTATTCAAAACTTCCTGCATGCCACCTGCCGTTATCCTTGTATCATAACTTTCCATATCATTTTCATGGGTAGCCCCGATGACGATCTTCTGTTGATCAAAAGCCAAAAGATATTGATCTGAAGGCGGCATAATCACAGGCCAATCTCCTGTATCCTGTCGATCATGGACATGCAAATGCATGATTTGGGCCTTTTGAAAATGAACCTTAAAGTTCATTCCCAATGGCCGTAACAACTCATTGGCCCATGCGCCTGCACATACAACAACCTCGTCAGCGGTTATGCTCCTGCCATCTACAATGACTCCGGTTACCCGATCTGATTCATATTGAAGTGTCGCATCCCCGTGGATCAAGGCTGCCCCATTGCGCTGTGCTGATCGGATCAAGGCATCGCGCAGCGCACGTCCATCTATGCGTGCTGCACCACTAACGTATACCGATTGATAATGTTCCTCCAGAAGAGGAAAACGCTCACGGGTTTCTTTTTGATCCAGACGTGTAATATCACCAATCTCTGGGGCATCTTCTTTACGCAAATGTGCTCGATCCTGCATCTTGTCGAGTTTCTCCACATCCGTATGAATGCTAAGAGCGCCCACCCGGGCATAACCCGTTTCCGTTTCCCCTTCACGCTCAAGCTGTTCTATTAATCCGGGATAAAAACGGGCACCTGCCTTGGCGAGCTGATACCAGTCCTGATTACGCCGTTGAGATAACCAGGGACAGATAATCCCCGCAGCAGCATCCGTAGCCTGTCCCTGATCTTTTCGATCAACAAGAACAACCTCTGCTCCGAGTTTTGCTAATTGATAGGCTGTTGATGCCCCAAGAATTCCTGATCCTACCACGATGACTTTCTTCATGATTGCATTCCTTTCCTAAATCACTGTATCCATTATAACGTATACTGCATTGCATGATAATGGCAAGGCAGTGTCATGGAGACGCATATTCCTAAAAGGTTTTCGAAGAAGAGGCGGAGAGAGGGAATTGACATTTAAATTAATGTTATTTATGTAATATAATTCAATTTAGGTTTCTTTTAAAGCTGTAACCACGCTACTTACGTACATGATCCTTTGACGAAATGAGGAAAACACGACGATGCCGAAACCTAGCACGGGGAATCCGCTGGATACCGATATGCCGCTTATGATTACAGGGCAGAACCAGCTGACCGTAGATGAATTGATGAATTGGAATGACCATTCACGGGATTACAGCATTGTGCAGTGCATCGGAGGAACTGGGAGAATTGCAGCCAAAGATCATGAATATTCAATTCGTGAAGGAACCGCTCTCATCATGTTCCCGGAAGTTACTTACCGTTACCACAATCTGAGTGACTCATTGTTGTTCGATTGTCTGTCCTTTAATGGCTATTTATTGCCTCGCTTCTTGCATACCTTGCAGATCGGGGAGCTGCGCGCCTTCAAGCCGGATGGAATGCTTCATATCCTGTTGCATGAAATAACGTTGGCGCTGCAGTCCCGGCACAAGGATCAAATCTGGCACGTATCCGCCTTACTGTACATGCTTCTGGTCAGGTTAACGCTTGAGGGAGAACGTTATAGTGCTTATGAACGCTCTGATGCCCGTTTAAAGCTGGGCGGACTCGTCACTTTTATCAAACAAAATTATCATCAGGATATCTCGCTCTCTATGTTAGCTCAGCAGATCAACGTTACGGAACAGCATTTGAATCGAATTTTCAAAAAGGAATTCCAGATGACTCCGCTCGATTATCTGACGCGTTATCGATTGTTGAAAGCCAAAGAAATGCTCATCCACGATGACGTCATAACGGCCCATGAAATTGCCCAGGCGGTTGGCTTCAACAGCGCCAGCTACTTTGGATCGGTGTTCAAGAAATATGAAGGGATCTCCCCCATCGAGTTACGCAAACAGTACCAGGGTTAAAGGATTTCCATCGTAAGCTCTGCCAGCGAGGATAACCGCAAATCATGCTTCGTAAATTCCAGATTACGCGTTACCTCGTTTGGTACAATGACACAACGAATCCCTGCCGCTTTGGCTGCCTTTAATCCATTAGGCGAGTCTTCAAATACGACGGCTTCGGACGCATCAACCCCAAGACTCTTCAGAGCCAGAAGGTACAATTCCGGATCGGGTTTGACCCGCTTGACATCCTCAGAGGTATGGACCACAGTGAACTGTTCGAAAATGCCAAGATGGTGCAAATAACCATGTACCCAATCCCGAGTGGAGCTGGATGCAACAGCAAGTTGAATCCCCTTATTCCTGGCAGACTGAAGCAGCTCATGTACTCCTGGAAGAATGGCTGCCTGCCCCAGATATGCTTCGTATTTCTGTTCAGATAGCAACTTGATATGATCGTGATCTATTGGTCTTTGCAGCGCTTGCTCCAGATAGAGAAAAGGGTGAAATTCCTCAAACGATGTTCCCACATTTTTCGACCAAAGCTCCAGCCCCAACTGAAGTCCATGCTCCTCATAGATATCGCGGAAAGCATAATACCAGGGAGTCTCCGTGTCCACAATCAGTCCATCAAAATCCAAAATAAAGGCTTTTATCATTCCGCTTTTCTCCCTCCAATGATCGGCAGGGGGACTGGCTTAGAAACGTGCAGTCAAGTCCGGACGGGTCACATTCATAGATAAAAAGTGACAGGTACATCCCGTTCCTGCCGGTGACTGTCCAACCAATCCAGCCCGAATCTCCCCCTGAATCGGCATGCCGAAATACCGAATTAGTTTCCACTCATCCCCGTCGGATGAATAAAAAAATGAAATGCAGTCTTCCACCTTGCGTATGCGCAGATAGGGATTGGCTACAGGAACTTCGATAGAATTGCAATCGTCGGATGAACCTTCTTTGGTTACCACCGACACAATGGTTGCTGCTTTTCCATCATACTCAAAACACAGTTTGCACCAGTTGCGTTCATCCGCCATGACCATCAAACATCCGGAATCATATTGGTTTTTCATGTCTACGGTTAATTGGGTCGTGATTTCGAAATCGTTAGGCACGGGCATCGACAGAAATGGTGCTGTTGCACGGATATGTTTACCCGCCGGATCCTGGAAAAAGTCTGTATCTGCCTGAGCCTCCACAATCAGCCCTCCCTGATCGGTGTAAGACCAGGTGTCCGGCTCATTGATCCAGTTCAGTTGGTTTCTGGTTTCTGTTGCCAATACGTTTGTCATCTCTTTGCCTCCCAAGATATTTTCTGTATCATATATTCGCGATATATACAGAAAACCCCTTCTTCTACATATTTTTGTAAGACTCGATGACTTGGGAGTGTTTCTGAGGATCAGGGAGGAATAACATAATGATCATGAGCAGGACGTAAAGTACAAGAATGACACTAAATAACAGCATTGGATTATAGTGATACAGCAGACCCGTCAGATAACCAGACGGGATAGCTGTTAGTGTCATGACGGTCTGTACTGCTGAGAACATATCCGCTTTTTCGTGCGTGCCCAGTCGGTTCATAAGCAGCGAATCCCGGTACGTTTGCAAGATAAAATTTCCTGCTGCGAGCACAATCAGAGTTAGAAAGAGCATCGCTATGTTTCCCACTGGAATCAGAAGAAAGAGTACGGCCCCCGCTGTGCTGAGTATGATGGAAAAACCGACATACTTCTCTTCCGAGCGTCGTTTCAGACGTGGGATGATGACAAGGTACAGCAGCATGACAGTTACCGCGGTCACTACAGGAATAAACGAGATGACACGATCATCAAACTTTAACTGTTCCTTGAAAAAAATCACCTGAAAGAAATTCAATTGCAGGATCAGATTGGACAACACCGTAATTAAAATAATCGGAAATAGTCTCCGTTTGTAGAACGATTTGCCGAACAAACGCAAACTGGAAGCGAGGCTATGCATCACACGAGTTTGACTATGCATTCCCATAAGCTCTTTCCCGACCTCCGTCTCATCCGTGTACCGATTCCGAATGAAGAACATGGCGGTCATGAGAATTCCCCCCACAAAATAGATACTGGCAAGCGTAGGCACAATCCCAAAGTCTGCAATCACTACCCCCGCAATTGGTGTCAGCACCCCAGCACCTGTAATGATCATGTTGAGAATGGCGAAGACCTTGGACCGTTTGTGTTCCTCCACATCCTCGATGATTAGACAGTTGAAGGAAACCGTCACAAATTTGGAAGTGGCGTTCAGTAAGTAGGCGATCAGAAAAAGCCAGAAATTCTGGGAAAAAGCCCAGATGAACATGGGAACACTCCACGCAACCAAATCAAAAATCAATGTTGTTCGCTTACGCCCCAGCTTATTTGTAATAGAGCCTGCAAACAATTGAAATATAAAGGCAAAATACAGATTTACTGAATTGATCAAACCAATCTCAATATCCGAAAGTCCGGCTTCCTTCATATATAAGGGAGCATAGAAGAGAACGATTGTGCCTGGAATAGCCCATACCGGCTCAAGTAAAATGGAGTACCGCGGATTTTTCGGCAAATCTTGAAGCAGCTTCAATCCATATCCCCCTCTTTCTGCGGTGGTTTACACCGCTGCGAATTCCTTCTTTTCGCAGCGGCAAACCTGACATTGTCTACATGATTATAAGATCAAAGCGGTTTTAACCGAATTCATGGGCAGTTTCTCTCCGGTCCGCAGATGATATCCAATCGTTCCGTTGAATGCCTGTTCATAATCACTCAGCAGTTCCGTGGATGTCACCATTTGCTCCAGTTCCGGGATGCTTTGTGCAAATTTCAGTGCCGTACTGATCATCGAGTGATTAGCCACCGCCCCTATGATACTAATTCCGTCATTAATTACGTGAGTCGATTTGAACGTCACTTCATAGCTGTCGTCATAGCCCATAGGAATGATTCTGCCGCCTTTGGCAATCAGCTCAAATCCCACATGAAGCTGGTTTCCGACAGCATCCACCACGAGATCAAATTTTTTATTGTTATTGATCTCGTACACTTTGTCCAGCGTCAGTTCCTGAGGATAGAAAACATGGTTGGCTATACCTTCAGCAAACTCTTTGCGGTATGGATCGACTTCTGTTCCTACCGTAAGCCGCGCTAGTCGTTTACTCACAAGCTGACATAACGAACCAATGGCTCCGGAACCCAGCACAAGAACGGAATCACTCGGCTTAACCCCTGCTTTCATGAATGTCTGCAGCACACAACCAAGCGGCTCAATCATCATGGCTGTTTCCCAGCTCATGGAATCCGGAATGGGATAGACATACTTCTCATCGCCAACATAATATTCTGCAAAAGTACCATGAGTGGTCATGCCTACCTGATGGTCATCAAAGTTTTCGCAGTAGATGAACAGACCTTCACGGCAATAGGAGCAAATTCCGCAGGATTGGGTAGGGTCAATTAATACCCGATCTCCTACCTGAAGTCCCCGAACCTCTGATCCAACCTCAACGACAGTGCCCACTCCTTCATGGCCGATAACCGTTCCTTTGTTGGCCGGAACTTTTCCTTTCACAATGTTCAGATCCGTACCGCAAATACCTGAGCCGTAAATCTTAACTTTGACCTGGTTTGCCTTTTGGATACTTGGCTCCTCAATATCTTGCAGCGCCACCTGTTTTAGATCCTGATATACGATTGCTTTCATTGAATATTCCTCCTTGTGGGTTCCCTTGTAGGGCATTACTTTAAACGTTTTCGAAAAGCTCAATTCGAAAGGTGCTGCTGCTTCAATACCTCTTTCCAGTCCGATAACGTCTGCAAAAGAGCTTCCTCTACCCATAACAATTCTTCCCGTGTATGAGCATCTGAGAAAATAAAATAGCCTTTGGTGAAAATGCCGAAGTGGGCCATTCTTTTTACGATAAACTCACGGAATGGATCGGTCTGAAAGTTATCCTCAGACATCGATTGAATCGAGAAGCTCGCATAGGTTCCCTTCAACGCCAACTGATCCGTTAATCCAAGAAGTACAAGTTCGGCTTCAATAAGATCCATAATCCGAATTGTAGCCTCCCGCCAGCTTGGCCATACTTTCGCGCTTTTCATCAATCGCTCACATGCAATGGCTGCTGCGAGTGCAGTCGTTTCGCTGGAATGAGCATTGCTGAACCGGACTTGTCCTGATAGCGACATCAAATGCTCTGGTCCCATCACGGCTGCGAGGGGCATTCCATTCGCCATACCTTTGGAGATACAGAGCAGATCAGGCCAGATGTCATACTCCCCTGCTGTAGCCTGCTTCCCCATTCGAATACCCGAAGTCACTTCATCAAAGATAACAATAATATCCAGCGAACGGCATAAGGATACGACTTTCTCCAACGGTTCACGTTTCCATTCATTTGGACACAGGACAATGCAGGCGATATCTTCAGGAGAGGCTGAAATTTGTGCTTCAATTCGCTCTGGCGACGGCTTGTCCACCCAGATGGTTGTGCGTTCAATATCGACCGGAATACCTCGCTCTTTCGTTTCGCGACCATAATACCCATAAGCAGACCAGTCATGCCATCCATGATAGGCAGTGGCAATGACCCTGCTTTTGCCGCTTCCGGCACGGGCCAGACGCACGGCTCCACTGACTGCATCGGCACCGCTCTTGGTGAAACGCAGTGAAGGATAGCGGCCTTCAAATCGCTCCAAAATCAGTTCAGCGCATTCAAGTTCAATATCAGCAGGAATGGAATAACTTGTCCCTTTTTTCAGCTGATGGATGACGGTCAGTTGAACTTCGTGCCGCGCATGTCCCCATGGTGCCGTACCCATGGCCATCTCGCAATCCAGCCATTCATTTCCATCGATATCTATAAACCGGGAATTACGCGCTTCGGCGCAGCATACTGGCGTATATCCCGGAAACAATCGTTCAGGTGCTTTGGCCAACGTACTGCATCCGCTCGGAATGACCTTTTTGACATGTTCCAACCACTCCAGATTCCGGGTAAATCTTACGGCACGATCCAGCGTGCTCTCTTTTGAATTCACCTTTGGTTCCTCCCTTGTTTACTTGGTTTATGAGTTATCGAACTTTGGTGCCAGGCCAGCAGCCATCATATATGCGATCCATCGTGATGACATTGCCATACAGATCAATAATCAAATCTTTGGCCCGATGGGCATGTCTCATTTCAATCCAGTAGCGGTTCTCCAGCAAACGGGCGAAGTTGTCCACCAGAAACAATAAACGGTTCTCGCTATGAATCAGTTCCTTGCCCAAGACCTGCGGCAGCCAGATGGCTCCATTAGAGTTAAAACGGTTGGAATAGTCACGCACCTCAGCCACAGGTGCAATGCCCGCTTCCTCCAGTTTGGTCCAGAACGTATCGGCGTCACTGCGAACTTCCGCAAGGTCAATTCCGATGATTGGCAGATGTTCGTATTCACTTTGGCGATCCAGCTGTTCTTTCAGATGACTGAAAACAAATGGCCAAACATCAGCCTCAATTTCCCCGCCCCACTTTTTCCAGAAACGTGCCAGATTGTTTTTCCGGTTGAAATTTCGGTGAATACCGCTGCTCCGCTCCCAATGATACGCACGAATATTCGGGTTAATGACCGTATCGTATCCGGCCGCTCGTGCCCGCATCTGATAATCAAAATCCTCATATCCGTTAAAGAACTTCTCATCCAGATTGCCAATGGTCTCATAAACTTCCCGCTTCATGCCAAACATCGCGAATACCACCAGTTGAACAGAGAAGGTGTCCTTCGGGATATCTTCAGGCGATGCGTTCAGGAACAGGTGCCTGCCGATGGTATCCGCAAAAGCAATGCCGCAATGCTGCACGCCTCCTGTCTGCGGATACAACAGAACCCCTCCAATCATGCCAATCGTGATATCGCTGTCCAGTGTCTCTTTCATCATCGGTTGCCAGTCCGGCTGGAGAATGGTGTCGGAATCCAGAAAGAAAATATATTCCCCCTTGGCAAGACTTAATGCGCTATTGATCGACACGGCGCAGCCGAGTGGAAAATCATGCTGAAGAATCTCGATGGTCACACCTTCTTTTACTTCTTGCTGCAATCTATCCAGATGTTGAAAGACTGCTGAGCCGGAACCGTCATTGATAAAAATAATCTGGGTGGATGGACTTACCGTCCGAAGCAGCGAATCCGTGAACAGGTTCAAAATGTTATAGTCCTGGTTGACGGGCACAATAATGGTGTAAAGCATGGAATCCCTCCTGTTGGATATGATGGAATGAGTACAAAAGCGGGTTAACACAGTAATCCGTTCAGCGCAGATGATCGACCTCCTTCTCGCAAATTCACTGTCTTAATTTGGTAAGTATTTGAATCTACTAGAAATTTATATCATTTTTTGTAAGTTTAAAATCTTAAATTCTGAACTCTGTTAAAATTTGAATATGTTCCCAGAAGAAAACTCAGCCCCCTTGGAGCAATCACGTTAGTTTTCCATACAAAAAAAACACGCCTAGAGCCATTCCGTATCTATTGATACGGTTGACTTCCAGACGTGCTTCCAATGCAATAATACATAATTTCATAAATGGAGCGGCTACTTATCTTATTTGGCTCTGAAGCCATGATAGAATGTATCCACGACCAATGAGGCTGCCGATTTACGAGCAATATGACCACTTACAACCTGCTGCCAGGTCAGGAACAAAATCGAATACAATACATCTACAATCCAGCCCTTGTCCACATGTTGACGGAAATATCCCTTTTGCTGCAACAAATCGACGGCATGCAGTATGGGCTCTCTCAGTTTCAGATCCGCTCCTTCTATGTCAGAATTGTATTGAATGGTTGCATCATGGGTAAGGAAATAGATCTTATCTCCTAACGGAATAAGCACTTCAATCAGCTCGGGAATATACGTTTCACAGTTTTCCTCATCCAGATGAACGTTTTGCATGGCCTCACTTACGACTTCAATCGCACGCAAGCCCAGATAAACCATTAATTGTTCGCGGCTCTCCACGTATCGGTGCAGTGTTGCAATGCCGATCCTCGCTGAATCAGCAATGTCATTCATCGAAGCATTCGGCTTTTCAATCAGCAATTTGGTCGCTTCGTCTAAAATAGAGTGAAGTCTGGTTTGCCTCATTGATGTCATTTCTTTTTTCAATGTGTGTACACCTCTTAAGGAGTATATTCTATAAATTGATTCAATGATCCATCATATGATGGAATATGACTATAAAAATTATAGCACAACACCTTTCAATACCAATGCCTGATGCAACAAGCGCCCCCTATTATTAGGTATGACCTTTCAAAAGTGTAAAACATAAAAGCCGCCATACGGCGGCTCTTCACATTTATATCATTTCCCGTTGCTTATAGCTCAATAATTCTCGTTGCGATATTTTCGCAAAATTCACTGTCATGTTCTACAAAAAGAAGGGTTGGAGAATACTCCAGCAGCAGCTCTTCGATTTGCATGCGAGAGATCACATCGACAAAGTTGAGAGGTTCATCCCAGATATGCAAATGAGCTTGTTCACTCAGACTTTTGGCAATCAGCACCTTCTTTTTTTGGCCTGCGCTAAATGTCGAGATATCTTTCTCCAATTGCAGCCTGGAAAAATCCAGCTTTCTTAGAATGGATTTAAACAGGCTTTCATCGATTCCCTGCATGACAGCATAATCTGATAACCCGCCTCCGAGATCAGAGGTGTCCTGTGAGACATACGAAATTTTAAGCTGGTGATCCTTTCGAAAATGACCTGTATAAGGGATAGGTTCATCACAGATCAGTTTGAGGATACTTGATTTTCCAGACCCGTTTTTACCGTAAAGCGCAATACGATCCCCTTTTTCAACGGTAAAACTGACATCCTCACATACCGTATTGGAGCCGTATGCAATCGATACATGATCCAATTCAACAAGTTCCTTCTTGTGAAAATCCAGTTGATGAATCTGGAGGCGTTCCGCATTTTCAATATTTTTGAGCAGTTTGGACTTTTCATGAATGGCAGATTGCTGCCTCTGCTCGATATGTTTGGAACGTTTCATCATTTTGGCAGCCTTGTGTCCAATATAGCCTTTATCCACCTTTGATCCGGAGTTTCTCGTACCATTTTTCGTTTTTTCGACTTCATGCGACCATCCCCCCGTCCGTTTGGCCGAGTCGGATAAACGTTTGATGTCTTTTATTAATTTCTCATTACTTGCAAGTTCGTACTGGTCCTGCCTTTGTTTGTTTTCCCACCAAGCGGAGAAGTTCCCCTTCTGAATCTCGATGTTATTTTTATTGATGGACAGAATGTGGTCTACGCTGTTATCCAGAAAGGATCGATCGTGGGATACCAAAATAAATCCACTTTTGCTGCGAAGATAATTACTGACGAGTTTTCTCGCATGCATGTCGAGATGATTGGTAGGTTCATCAATGAGCAGGAATCGATTATCCTTCAGAAACAAGGCAGCCAGCATGACCTTCGTTTGTTCTCCATTGGATAAGGAATCGAAAGGCCGATACAGTACATCTTCTGAAACCTTTAACAAGTTAAGCTCTCGTACCAGCTGCCAGTGCAGATATTCAGGATAAACCTCATCGATGACGTCGAGGGTCATTGCACCTTTGTTCTCAACCTGAAAAGGAAAGTACTCAAAGCTGACATTCGCAGAAATAGTTCCGCTGTATTCATATTTACCAAGCAACAGATTGAGGAAAGTCGTTTTGCCTCTGCCGTTCCTTCCGGTAAAACCCAGTTTCCAATCGGAGTCCAACTGAAAACTCACATTTTCAAATATATTATCGTAACTGCCATCATAGGCAAAGGTTAGGTTTGTAACATTGATTAAAGACATAAAGATCATCCTTTTTATGTGAAATATAAAAGTTAACCGACGGGATATTAACCACGACATGGTCCCTCACTTTATATTTGAACATAATCAGAATTTCAATCCGCTCTGAAAGAATGACATACTTCTCAATGTCTGATGGATCAGTATATCCTCGGATGAAAAAACGCAAAAAAGCCCCAGTTCACCGGTGCTTTTTATGCGTTACATCAACCTGACTATACGATAAAGGAACTTAGCGACATCCTATTCGGGCGCCAAGTGATCTATGCATAGGAGGATAAAGGGCCGGATTCTGATTAGTTATGTTGTGAACCATGCCAGTCTTCATGTTCGTTGACAGGTCCACATAAACATCTACAACCTCTAATTCAGTCATCGCGCTATCCCCCTTTAAAAACTCAACAATTTAATACCAAAAACTTAACATGGAATAAACCAGGGGTCAAGGTGAGAAATCAAGTAGACCTCCTTCTTCAAGTCCCCCTTAACAGACTCATATGGATTAAATAGCCACATGCACTGATTTAATTATTCAATGATTAAACAGCTGCATACAGTGGTTTGTACACCGGATGCCACATAGCAGCCTGGACAGCCTCTTCCACATCCTTGAGCTCCACACGTGCTACGCCATCTTCCACAGCCGCTTTGGCGACCGCGACTGCAACTTTGTACGAAACAGCTTGCAGTTCCTTGACTCTTGGCAGAAGCGGAGCGCCTGGAGCTGAGGGATCTACAGCACCAGCAACAGCTAATGCAGCAGCGGTAAACATGTTTTTTGTGAATCTGGAGGCCTTCGTCACAATAGCTCCCAGACCCAAACCGGGGAAAACAAAAGCATTATTGGATTGACCAATTTCATATAAAGTTTCGTTAAACATGACAGGTTCGAATGGACTTCCTGTTGCAATTAACGCTTTGCCATCAGTCCACTCAATCAGACTTCTTGGCGCAGCTTCGGCAAGTGATGTCGGGTTGGACATAGGCATAATGATCGGACGATTCACATGCTTCGCCATTTCTTTGACAACCTGTTCGTTAAAGGCACCTGTCACACCGGACGTCCCGATCAGGATCGTTGGTTTAATCTGTTTAACGGCTTCAAGCAGACTTACCTGTCCCTGCTCATCCAGAGCCCAATCCTTAATTTCAACAGCTTTACGTGCATAAGGTTTCTGGAATTCAAACAGACCTTCCGTCTCATCGGTAAGAATTCCGCGGTAATCGAATGCCCAGAACCGGTTCTCCGCTTCCTCCTGGCCAAGACCTTCTTCCATCATGGCATCACGAATCTGATCCGAATTGCCGATTCCGGCCGCCCCTGGACCAAACACAAGAACACGATGCTCGCGAAGAGGTACACCCGTCACTTGAACCCCGGACATAATCGCCGCAAGCGTTACTGCACCCGTCCCCTGTATATCGTCATTAAACGTAAGGAGTTCTTCCCCATACTTCTGAATAATATGTCTGGCATTCACGCTGCCGAGGTCTTCCCAGTGAAGAAGAACATCCGGGAACCACTTTGTTGTTTCTTTCACAAAGGCTTCGATAAATTGATCATATTTCTCCCCGCGGATCCGTTCATGTCGGTTTCCCACATACAATGGATCATTCAGCAATTTGGGATTATTGGTTCCAACGTCCAGCACGACAGGCAGTACGCGGCTTGGATCCACACCTACTGCTGCTGTGTAAACAGCCAGCTTGCCAATAGCAATATTAATACCGCCAACGCCCCAGTCTCCGATACCCAGAATACTTTCCGAGTCGGTCACCACAATCAGATCCACATCTCCAGCATGCAATCCACTGTTGCGGAAAGCTTCTTCCAGCCCGTCCATATCATTAATGGATAAATATAGACCACCGGGTCTATGGTACTGATGGCTATATTCCTGGATCGCTTGTCCGACCGTAGGGGTATACACAATCGGCAGCATTTCACTAAGATGATCCTTCATTAGACGGTAGAATAGGACAATATTTCGGTTGAACAGATCACTCAGCATGATGCTCTTGCGCAAATTATCTGATTCATTCTGCAATTGCTGATATACCCGACTTACTTGTTCTTCAATATTTAAAACCATCGGCGGCAGAATACCGTTTAGATTAAGCTCTCTTCTCTCTTCTTCGGTAAAAGCAGTACCCTTGTTCAACATGGGATTGGACAGAACATCCTTGCCTTTCAAAGAGGTTTTTACGTTTCCATTGGAATCTACAAAAAATGAGTTCATTTTACGGATTGCCTTCTTTCATGATGTCTTGGCGTTATAACGCTTTTGTATTCTTTTTAATTTATTTTTGATATTTAATAACTTTTGGTTAGCATCTAATCTTCCGATGACAATTATATGACATTTTTTATATCATGTAAACGAACTCATGAAACTTTCATGATTGCAATTCCATTTCAATTCGATAAACAAAATTTATCACTCGTCACCATTTCAACAAATTCATTTTATGATTGTATTGACATGATGCCAAAAAAGCCACGATTCTCGTGGCTCCAACTTTGCTCCATCTGATGTGTAATTCCTCCTGAAACTTCTCATGAGGTTCTCACCCGAAGTCAGTATAAATAGCCCAAGAAATCGAGTTCTCCCTCACTCCATGACAAGGTTCCAACTTCTTTTATCATTAATCCTTCAACCTTTTGGCATCCAATTCCGATGGTTGCTAAGGTTTCATGGTCAATTTTTAGCCATTTACATGTATTGTTTACCGCTTTGTATCCATGTTTACTATATAATTTCTCATGATCTGCAAATAAAAGTACAAAATCACTACTCTCCCGAGATCGTTTTTCCGCTTCAGAAAGCAACAGGGAACCGAGTCCTTGTGAGCGATGTGCAGTAGAGACACATAGATCGATGATGCCCATTACTCGTACTGCTTTTCCATTTAAATTCATCATTCTGTAATCTAATCCTACATGCCCAATCAGTTGATTATCTGAGGTGAATGCTAATATTCTGCAATGTGGAATTTGCTTGAAAAACAATCGCTCTTTCGGGTAAACCTCTGGAAAACTGGCAATGAGCAATTCCTGAAGATGCGTTGACCATTCTTCGTTCAAATCCATATCATAAGTTTTAATTAATTTCAAAAAGTATCCCCCTGGATTAAATCGATTTCTGTTCTGTATTTGTCTCAACAACCTTACACACTTCTACGTATATCTTGATGATATACTCATCCGGATTATTTTTCGCAAAATAACTGAGCAGATCCATGGCATACACGTTTCCACAGATTTCAAATCCCTCTCGTTCGATATGCTCTTTGATGATTAAATATGTTTTGGGCATGCTTTCATATGATCCTCGATGATTCAAAACAGCATACAGTCCTTTGGGCTTGACCAGCATCGATTCGCCAGGAATCGGTGCTTTTATTTGGTTGCAAAAGTAGTCCGGGTAGAAGTGTCCCGTCTCAAAACTCTCCTGACAAACTACAGTCCATACCGGAAACTCATATTCGATCATTCGCTCTTCACAATGGTTTCGATATTCGACAAACTTGCGGGTAAATTCCTTGTCTCCATCTCCCCGTTCCAGTTGAACGGCAATAAAATATTCTTTCTCGCATTCTTCAAAAGCCAGACCTTCATGTGAAGCACTCATAGCTTGTTGTGTCATGACAATGGCGCCATTCAAGAGCTTTTGCATACGTTTGATTCGGAGTTGTTCTAGCTCCAGTTCCTTCATTTTCTGTTCAAACAGCTCGATTAATAAAGGCGTATTTTGATTTTGAATAAAAGTCTTAATTTCCTCTAGAGAGCTTCCCGCCTTCTTCAGCACATGGATTATATCAAGTACATAGGTTTGCTGAATACCGTAATAACGGTAACCGTTGGAATTCGTAAACTCCGGCTTTAACAGTCCAATCTCATCATAATGAAATAAAGTATGTTTAGTGACTCCGCAGATTTTTGCAAATTCACTGGTAGTAAATTGTTGTGTATGGTTTCCCGACATAGTACAGGCCTCCGCTAGAATCTATAGTTCAAAATTAATTTGACTATAGGGTAACCCTATAGTTTATGGTTTAAAAATGCAAGTATCTATTTATATTGTTGGAGGAAAATATGTCAAAATTCAAACGTTGGATGATTCTTGTTATTGTATCAAGTGCACTATTACTTATTGTGATGGACATGACCATCCTGTACACTGCTTTACCCAGCTTAACCCATGATTTAGGTGCGTCAGCCTCAGAAAAATTATGGATTCTGAACGGTTACTCCCTCGTCATGGCGGGGCTTCTGCCTGCAATGGGAACGCTCGGGGACCGCTTTGGTCATAAAAAAATATTCACCCTGGGATTGCTCGTATTTTCTGTCGCTTCTCTTACTGCAGCCTTTTCTCCAGTACCAGCTGTACTGGTCATGAGTAGAATTCTTCTTGCAGTGGGCGCATCCATGATGATGCCAGCAACATTGTCGATCATCAGGGTTACTTTTACGAATGAGCGAGAACTCGCACTCGCGATTGGTATTTGGGGTTCCATTGCATCAGGTGGAGCAGGACTGGGACCGATTGTCGGTGGACTGCTTCTTCAACATTTCTGGTGGGGTTCTGTGTTTCTGATTAATCTCCCCATTGCCATCCTTGCGTTTATATTGGCCTTGAAAATGATTCCTACACATCAAGGGGATACGTCGAAAAAGTGGGATTTTACCAGTTCCAGTCAGATCATGATTGCCATGGTGGGAATTATCTATTCCATCAAGGAATTTACAAGACGTGAAGGATCTCTCACACTCGCCATCATTGCTGCAATGATAGGTGTTCTGTCCCTTATCATCTTTATTCGCCGTCAGAATAACAGTTCCAACCCGCTTCTGGATCTGACCTTGTTCAAAATCCCAAGATTCAGTACCGGCTTTATCACCGCGCTGATCGGTTTGTTTGCGCAAATGGGGGTACAATATATGGTCACTCAGCGCCTTCAGCTTGTGGAAGGCATGTCACCGCTTCAAGCTGGACTATTCACCGTGTCCATACCCGTTGCAGCACTCATTGCAGGACCCATTACCGGGTTCCTCATGCATCGTCTGGATGTCGTATATATCAAAAGTTTCTCTCTCTTGATCGCCGGTCTGGGCATAGGAATTTATCTGATGCAGTTTAATACAGGTTATACCGGGCAGATTCTCGGTTTAGCACTGCTTGGGGCAGGTCTTGGTTCAGGAATGACAGCTGCATCCCATTCCATTATGAGTTACGCTCCTCCTCATAAAGCGGGTATGGCAGCGTCGATTGAGGAAGTCGGTTATGAGTTGGGCGGAGCATCGGGTATTGCCATCATCGGAAGCATGTCGACGCTTGTCTACACACTCGCTATGAAGATTCCTGCAGGAATTAGTGTCCCCGCTAATGTGAAGGACAGTTTGGATGAAGCTCTTCTCGCTGCCGAAAGTTTACCTGCTGATTCTGCCGAATCACTTAAAATTGCCGCGTTTGCTGCTTTTGACCAATCCTTTTTTGTTGTCATTGCAGGGGTGACTTTATTTTTGCTTGTTGCTGCTCTGGTCATGGGCTTGGTAGCTTTGCACTTAAAACGATCAAAAAGCAAAGCGGCTAATGCCTGATGCACTTCACTTCATTTCATCAATAAAGCGAGGTATATAATCATGTGGTTTCCGATAACCAATGGAATTGTTATTTTAATCGGTATATTTGCTATTTTTCTGATCGTTAGAAATTTGTCAAAAGAAGAGGATTAATTATTAGTCTACGGAACATAGGCATCCTCTACCTCAACCTTTCGATCATTTCCGTTAACTATGTATCTTACGTTAATCACATTTCCTTTTTGGAATAGCGGAATATGTGTAACGGGGATATATGTCTCTACAATTGAGGGAAAGGTACGGCCGTCAACTTGGGTTACGGTCAAATCCAGTCGCACTCCAGGCCTTCCATCCATACTGGATGAAGTCTGCACAATATCATGAATAACTGCCTCTGCGGGAATTCCCTCCATCAAAATACTTTTTCGAAGGTGCTGTTTCTGTTGATTGTTACGCAGCAGTTTAAATGCCATAATCGTAGTGATCGTACCTGTAATAAGCCCAAAGCCAATAATAGCAACAATAGTAATTAATGTGGTCGTCATAATAGCCCCCCTTTTATTAGAAACGTATGTTTACTACTTCTTGTTTATATCTCTTATTCCTGCAAATTTGCTTGAACTGGAACGCCTCAATGCCAAAAAAACCGCCTTAACGGCGGTTTCTTGCTGTTTCTGTTCACCTTAATCCACTTTCGCACCATAAGAGCGTACAAACAGAACCGATTGTTCGCGATCCAAACGTACACCTTTGATATCCAATGATTTCAGGTCGATTCCTTCCAGATTAGCCCCTCTAAGATCGGCCCCTTGCAGCTTGGCTCTGCTTAAAACTGCTCTTGTGAGATCACAATCTCTCAAATCCGCTTTGGTAAAATCCGTGTCCGTAAAGTCGGCTTCATAGAAGCGAATTCCCCGCAAATCCTGTTTGCCCAATCGGGTATGTCTCAGATTCGTATAAGACCAATCGCCCTGACTTAGTGTAATACCATCCATTTGGGCACCCGAGAAGTCCGACCCCGTCATCTTGCAGGAACTGAATTTGGAAGCGAAGAGATTAGCACCACCAAACAAACAATTTTCAAAAGCCGACTCTCTATGCACGGAGCCATTCATGGATGCGCCTTTAAAGTCACATTCGATAAAACGGCAGTTGCTTGTCTCGATTTCTTCCATAGAAGCGTTCATAAAAGTACACTGTTTGAATACACAGCTGATCAGTTCTCCATAACGCAAATCACGTCCTTCAAAATGTACAGCTTCATATTCCTGATCCTTATATTGATACATCATGTACACCCCATCATTGTATAATTATCATGCGTTCACCATAAAAAGAACTTTTTATAATATACCACACGGCTGTCAAGTACCTGCTTATGAGCCTACAAAAGTCAAGATTCTTATTTTTCAAAGAAACAGTGCATTACAGTAAAAAAGCCGCGATCATCGCGGCTTTGGGCTTCCTACTATGGTTTGCTAGTACTTCAATCGGATGTGGACAGGGATGCGGGGCGATGCGTCAATGTCCTGGTCGGTATATTGCTTCTCTTTTTGCACCATCCACTGTCTGCCAACCAGCAATTGCAGCAACTCGATCTCTTTCAAGGTCAGGTGAACCTGTTTCAGTGACAGATCTTCCTGGATAAAATCCTGATCTGCCTTAAGGTCAAACCGGAAATAGAGTAATCTTTTCAAGGCATTCATATGCAAAAATTTAAACTCATAGACTCCTTCTCGTATGGCCTCTTCCCAGTTATCTCCTACTTCTGCTGCTATACCCAGTCTGTCCCCCAGATCCATCATGGGTTCCTTGACCTTGGATAACAAATGAGAAAAGTCTTTTCTCAGCAAGCCATCAATAATGACTTCACTCGGTTCTCCGCTCGTCAGTACGTTCTCTACTAACAGGGCTACAGGAATGGATAGCTGGACTCGGCTCATGCTCTGCCCTCTCCATCGCTGAGGTATTGATTAAACCAAGCATTAACCTGTTCAAAGCTATCTACACGCAGCGAGGGTTTCCCGGTTTTGAGCAAAGAATGATTGGATCCAGGATACCGAATCAGTTTGGTTGTTTTTCCATAACGCTTCAATGTCGTATATAACTCTTCCGCCTGTCCGATCGGTGTACGATAGTCCTGCTCTCCATGCATGATCAGTAATGGTGTCTCAATCTTGTGCGCATGAGCAAGCGGGGAGCGGGACCACAGCAAGTCAGCATGTTCAGCCGGATTCCCACCAATAACTCCCTCCACATAGGAGATTCCAATATCGCTGGTTCCATACATGGATAACCAATTGGATATGCATCGCTGCGTTACTGCCGCTTTGAAACGATTGCTGTGCGCCACAATCCAGTTGGTCATGACACCTCCATAACTGCCACCGCCTATGCCAAGACGTGTTTCATCCAGGAATTCGGTTGTAGCAAGTGCATAATCCACCGCCTCCAGCAGATCCCGGCAGTCTCCCCCGGCAAAATCGCCCCGGCAAGCTTTGGCGAATTCCTGCCCGTATCCCATACTTCCGCGGGGATTCACCCATAGAACAGCATACCCCTGCGCAGCAAGTGTCTGCATTTCGTGGCTGAAGATGCCTGTATACATCGCATGCGGCCCACCATGAATCTGTAATATCATCGGTACTTTCATGTTCGGTTCATCCATAACAGGCTTCAGTAACCAACCCTGAATCGGCCATCCGTCCGATGATGTGAATTCGACACGTTCAGGTACATTCACTTGCAGTCCTGCGATGAATTCATCGTTTCGCTGTGTCAGTCTGATCATATCCCCACTGTCGATATCCACACGGTACAGTTCCCCGGGGCGATCCTCAGTCAATGCGCCAATGACCAGCATCTTACCATCAGGGGACAGTGTATATTGATATACATCCTTCTCATCGCTTCCTGTCACCGATTGGCAATGACCATTTTCGGTGATTCGATACACATTGACACTTCCGCCATGAGTCCCCAGTACATAAGCCGTACGTTGCGCAAGACGGTCATCCATCAGAGGCGACGGAGATGGACTTGCCGCTTTCATGTCCCCGAGTGCTGCATTTCCCAACTGCATATCGATCTCAGGTGCAACCTGTCTTGGTATTCCTCCGGTGCTCGGCACATCATATAGTCTGTTGTGACTCCCACTGCCATACTCACGATCACTGGCGATCAGAATCAGGTGCTGTCCGTCGGGTGAATACGCGAATTGGCTCACCAGTAGGCTGGAATCCGTTACTTTGCATATCTTGCCGCTTGGCAACTGCACGGTATGTACATCTGCAAAATACAGCAGATCAGCATCCAGTTCCTCATCTTGCACTTGCTTTGAAATATAGGATATGGCCTGACTGTCCGGGGACCAGACTGGAGCAGAAACATTCCAATGTCCGGACGTAACCTGTGTAATGGTTCCATTTCCGATCTCATATACAAACAAATGGCTATAAAGACCATCCCACCAACCAGAGCCTTCCGCTTTGGGTGTTGTGCGTTCAAACACCTTACCCCTCAAGGGACTTACCTTAGGTGATTCGTCTATCTTGGATCCATTGTCTGCCTTCGCTTCTTCTTTACCTTCCACAACTTTGCTGGTGAATGCAATATATTTCCCATCCGGTGACCAGACAAATTGCGATAGCTTGCGCTCAGGCGAGATGCGATTTACAGCCGTTTGATCGTCTGATGCAATAGTCCATAGCCCCTTACCCCCGCTTTCCAATCGTAAAAAAGCGAGTTGTGTTCCATCCGGTGACCAGGCAGGAGATGAATCCTTCAATCCATCTGTTAGGGGCTTGTCCTCACATCCATCCAAGGAAACACTCCGAATATGCGTATGATACTCATTTTTCTGCGGATCAATCGTCTGTTCAACATATGCCACCTGACCATCCTGATTGATTACAGGCTGGCTAACCCAGCGGTAATGATATAAGTCCTCTGGCAAGATCGGTCTTCGGTTCATGTCCATGGCTCCCATCTCCGTTCCTCTTATTTCTTGTTCGTATCCGTACGTGGATCAAGCACATCGCGCAGCCAATCTCCCAGGAAAATGACACCCAGAACCGTCAGCGTAATTGCTAGTCCAGGGAAAGTTGCCACCCACCAGCTTGTCGCCACATATTGTCTGCCATCACTGAGCATGCCTCCCCAGGAAACGTCAGGTGGCTTAATGCCAAGACCCAGGAAACTGAGCGAAGCTTCCATAATGATCGTGGTCCCGACGTTCATCCCACAGATCACAATAAAGGAAGATAAAATATTCGGCAGAATATGTTTCAGAATCAACCTCCCATTCTTGGCACCGATGGATCGGGCAGCGTGAACAAAGTCCCGTTCCTTGATACTCAACACCTCACTGCGGACCACACGGGTGAAAGGCACCCAGTTAGTCACACCGATAACCAAAATCAGCGTCGTAATCCCTGGACCCACAATAGCCATTACAACGAGCATAAACAGAATGGTAGGGATGGCCATGAATGCATCACCTACGCGCATAATAACCGCATCCAGCCATTTTCCGTAAAATCCGGACAACAGACCAAGAATGGCACCAATGATTCCGGACACGATGACTGCACCCATGCCTACGATTAAAGAAACCCGCGCACCATATACAATTCGGCTCCACATGTCCCTGCCCAGATTATCCGTCCCCAGCCAGTATTCAGCCGTTCCCCCTTCAAGCCAAGCTGGCGGTTTAAGACGATTGAGGGGATTCACTGCACCCGGATCATGACTCGTTAACAGAGGTGCACATAGGGCAATTAACACAACCAACAAAACGAGCACAGCGCCAAATATTCCGGTCTTGCTGATGATCAGTTGTTTCCAGATATAGCGAAGTCCTGTTGGTGTACGTACATTCTCATGTTCCTGTTCTGTACCCGGCATTGGCATTTCATTGCTGCCTGTCATCGATTGCACCTCCATCTAATCGTATTTAATGCGTGGATCTAGCAGCCGGTAGGCCACGTCCGTCAAAATATTGGTTACAACGACGATAAACGCAATAACAAAAACAGCCGCCTGTACAATCGCCATGTCATGGGTGTTGACGGCAACAACCAGCAGCTGACCCAGCCCGGGCCAGGAGAATACCGTCTCCGTAATCAATGTCCCACCGATCAGGCTTGTAAACTGCAGACTCATAATCGTCACGACCGGGATCAAGCCGTTGCGAAACGCATGTCTGCCAATTACGACCATCCGGCCAAGCCCCTTGCTCCGTGCAGTACGGATGTAATCCTGACTCAGAATTTCCAGCATGCTGGAACGAATCAGACGAGTCATCTGTGCAGCCAAACCAACGCCAAGCGTAAAAGCTGGCAATATCAGATGTGATACACCTCCGCGGCCCGATACGGGCAGAACTCCCCACATGACGGAGAATAACAAAATGAGCATAATGCCCATCCAAAAGTTCGGCATGGCTTTACCAATGACCGATATCCCGGAGATGATCAGATCGGTAAATGTATTTCGTTTGACTGCTGAGGCAACTCCAAGCGGTACAGCCATAACAATGGCAAAAAACATCGCAGCGACAGCCAGTTCAAAGCTGGCCGGCAATCGTTCCAGTACAAGCTGTAAAGCTGGTTCTCCGTAACGGAAGGATTGACCAAAGTCTCCCTGCAATGCGCTGCCCAGGAACTTCATATACTGTGTGTATAATGGCTGGTCCAGTCCGAGTGCCTGCGTTAATACAGCGCGGTCTTCTGCAGTAGCTGTTTCAGGCAGCATTAGAGCAACCGGATCACCCGTGACGCGGACCAGTATGAACACGATTAATGAAACAATGAACAGAACCGGTATAACCTGCAGTAGTGACTTAAGTACATATTTGCCCATTCTCTGTCCACCTCCTTTTAAAAAAGAACGACAGGAACGTGGTACAGTCCCTGCCGTTCACGGCTTACCTTTGTCATAACAGGTTGTTCTATCTGATGTTACTGTGCAGATGTGATCTCGTCAGCATAGAACATCTCGTCACTACGCGGCTGGAAGTTCACACGACTATCTGTTCCATAAACCCCTTCCATCTGGTACAAATACACAGCCGGGCGATCTTCAGCAAGAATTTGCTGAACTTGCTGGTATTCCTTCTCCCTGGAAGCCGGGTCCATGTTAACCAGCGCAGACTGGAGCAATTTCTCCACTTCCGGATTGTTATAATCCGACTCTCCTTTGGCCTCTTCCAACATGTAACGATTGTAGTTATTGGAAGCATCAAAGAGGGAGTTACCAATGCCGATCATGAAAATTTCCTTGAATGATTTGGAACTGTAACGCTCACTGAAAGCACTTGGCTCAAGCACGTCCAGATTAATTTTGAAGCCCACTTGCTCCAGCATCGCTGCCACGACTTCGGCAGGCTCTTTGTACTGGGAGGATACCGAGATGGTCATCTCCGCTTCACCTTCCGCATACCCTGCTTCCTGCAACAGCTGCTTCGCCTTCTCTTGATCATACAGCGATGTTTTGTACAATGAAGGATCTGCCCCAAAGTTGCCTGGTGTCACGGATGTACGGGTAACGATACCTGCACCTCCGGCAATGCTGTCTACAATGCCCTGCTTGTCAATCGCCAGATCAATAGCCTCACGAACTTTCGGATCAGCTGTGACGCTGCCTTCTGTTTGACGGAAAATCAACTGAAGTACACGTTGGATCGGCGCTTTGACGATCTTCTTGTCCGCTTCGCCTTCAATACGAGCAATGTCTGTGGATGGTATGGATGCAGCGATATCAACTCCACCTGCCAGCAGTTCGGATACTCGTGTGGAAGCTTCCGGGATGACACGGAATACAACCTCATTCCATTTCGGTTCACCATCGAAGTAATTTTCATTTTTCACAAGTTCAACACGATCATCCTTTGTCCATTTGCTAAATTGGTATGGACCCGTGCCAACAGGTTGTTTCAGGAATTGATCAAAACCTTTGTCCTCAATATATTTTGCCGGCAAGATGCCTGCTCCCATTTTGGACAGGCGATTAAGCAGCAGCGGATCTGGCCCGTCTGTAATAATATCTACCGTATATTCATCGACCGGTTTGACTTCAACGATGTTTTTGAAGTAGCTGTTTTGTTTCAGAGTGCTGTCTTTGGCTACACGCTCAAGCGTATATTTCACATCCGCCGAGGTGAATGGATCTCCATTATGGAAAGTCACCCCTTCACGCAGCTTGAAGCGCCAAGTTGTGTCATTCACCTGTTCCCATGAAGTCGCGAGTCCTGGAACTTTCTTCTGTTCACTGTCATTTTTGATCAGGTAATCAAATACGTTGACCAGTACTGCTTCACTGGACGTATTATTGTTGTTATGGGGATCAAAGCTCTCAATATCTGTAGCAGCTGCGATGGTAAGCGTAGTGCTGGCAGAGGTTCCGCTTCCTGATTCACTTGATGCCGAATTGCTATCTGTACCAGTGCTCTTTCCACCGCAAGCGCTAAGCACCAGTACTACAGCCAATAATGTGATCCACATGCTTGTCCATTGTCTTTTTCTCATTGTCCATGCTCCCCCTTAGAAGTTGTGTTTCTTGCCAAAAATTCAAGCGCTACGGCGGACAGCATACCCACACCATAAGGCATTACCGTCTCATCGAGATCGAACATTGGATGGTGAAGCGGGTAACGGGTTCGCTCTTCCTCATTCCCTGAACCCAATCGAAAGAAAACACCTGGAATCTGTTCACAGTAGAACGCAAAATCCTCGCCGCCCGTGGAAGGCTGAATGCTGCTCCACCCCTTCGCCCATTCAAGACTATCAACGGTCTCCGCAAGCAGGTCCACCATGCCCAGATCGTTAACTACAACCGGGTAGCCATCGCCATAGATGACTTCGTAACCGGCGCCGAACGAACTGCATACCCCACTAACGACCTGTTCAATCAAGGCTGGCATGCGTTCACGAATGGACGGAGAAAGCGTCCGAACTGTACCAATCATCTCGACCTCTGGAGCAATCGCTGTCCCCATGTAGCCACCGGTGATTTTACCGATCGTTACCACAACCGGCTCAAGCGGGTCTACCATACGACTAGCCAGGTTCTGAAGTGCGGTGATGACCTGAGCAGATACGGCAATGGCATCGATACCTTCATGCGGACGGGCAGCATGTCCACCTTTGCCAAGTATCCGAATCACCAGACGGTCTGCCGAGGCAAACGCCACGCCTTTGCTTACCCCGACAGTACCCGTATCTTGCCCAGGAGTCATATGTAACCCTGCGATCGCGTCGACTTTCGGATTCTCCAGTACCCCATCCTGAATCATGGCACGTGCACCTGCCAATCCTTCTTCGGCAGGCTGGAACACAAACTTGATGTTGCCCGATTTCGGTCTGCCGAGGCTTGTTAGCAGCTCAGCCGCACCCATCAGAATGGTTGTATGCGCGTCATGTCCACACAGATGGGCTTTGCCTTCTACCTGGGAGCTGTAGTCAGCAACCTTTTGATCCTGAATTGGTAATGCATCCATATCTGCCCGAAGTGCGAACGTAGGCCCTTCCGTTTCTCCCCGCAGCACTCCCACGACTCCGGTTTTCCCGACATTACGTGTTACTTCAAGACCCAGACTTTCCAAATGTTTGGCTACAATCTCTGACGTTCGAAATTCTTCATACCCTATTTCCGGATGGCGATGGAAATCTCTCCGCCAGGCAATAAGTTGGGGCTGAAGCGCTTGTGCGCGCTGATATAGTTGTGATTGGTCCATTAGCTCTCATTCCCTTCTTTTTCATCGGATTCTGAAACGAGCCTGGCATAGATGGCGTCAGCCGAGAATTCGATATGTCTTTTCATCGTCTCCCGGGACTTGATGCTGTCATGTGCTCTCAATGCTTCCAGAATCTCCATATGTATCCCATGATTGACGGAGCGAATTCGGTCATCATAGGGCATCAAGTCCAATGCCGGATTAATTTTTGTCCGAATTTGTCTAACAGCGGCCTCACAGTAAGGATTACCGGACGCCTTGGCAATGGTCAGATGAAATTTCACATCCAGGGCCCGAAACCTTTCCCTCGTACAGTGAGGCTCAATACTTTGCTCCACATAAGCTTCAAGCAGCTCCAGCTCGCCTGCGGTGATCCGCTCAGCAGCCAAAAAAGCTCCCTCCGGCTCAATAATGGTCCGGTATTCAAATACTTTGAGCATCTGATCCCAATCTCGCATAATTTCTTCTCTTGTCCGTTTATGAGAATTCGTTGTCAGAGGCAACACAAAAGTGCCGCCTTTGGCCCCCACGCGTTTCTCGATCAAGCCTTTTTCCTCCAGCACAGATAACGCCTCGCGAACCGTAATTCGACTGGCATTAAATATCTCGGCAAGATCTCGTTCGGAAGGAAGTTGTTCTTCACTCATTAATTCCTTAAGAATGATGGCTTCTTCAAGTTGTTCCCTTATAAATTCACTGACCTTTTTGGTAGATACTTTCTCAAAACGAAATGGAAACGTACTGGACATATAAGCACTCCGATCTGTATATGGTCTAGACCTTATACCATTAATATAATTCCGACTAAACAGATATGCAATAGTTTTTTTCGTAAATGTACAAATCGTTGATAGCCTGGCCGGATTTCCAAGCAAAAAAAAGACGCATCTGCATAAGACAGATACTTCTTTTGATTGACTTTTCGTCGTTAATATTACTTTTTTCATTCCATTGAATCTCTCTTCTCTAGATCTCTTTATCTGCAAACGATCTGAAATCTTTCGTAATCGCTAACCGTTTGCTGCCTTCGAGGTAGAAGTGATCATCTGCCCTCCAGGTATGGCTTTTTTTATTTTGTCTCCGGTGATACACATAGTTATATGGTGATGTAGCATAGGTTTTGAATCCTCTTTTTCTGCACTGCCTCAGAAAGGTTACATCTTCTCCAATGGAACGGTCCGTGAACCAAACCTTCTTTAGTACCTCTTTTTTGAACAGAAGCGTACCGCCTTGTACAAATTCCACATATTTATTCTTTTCACTGGGGGATCTGACCAACAACGTTTTGGAAGCACCCAAGTAGACCAGACACGAGTGTTTACCAACGATATCACTTTGGGTCCGCTTGAGTTCTTTCACTTGTTCCTTCAAATAAAAAGGGGAGTAGTAATCATCATCGTCAAATTTGGCGATCAATGAAAGTCGGGCTCGGGTGATCCCGGCATTCAGGCTTTGTCCTAACGATATGCTTTCTGGAACTTGATAAACGGTAACATTAGCATGTTTTCGAACGCGGTTCCTATATAATTGCAGATTCATGCTGTCATGATTCAAAATGATGATAAGTTCTTTTCCTTTGTAGCGCTGTCGATTGTAATTTTGCAGAATGTTGTCAAAGAATTGTGGCCGATTCGTACATACAATGATGGAAACACCGTTTCCCGATTTATTTGCAGTCATGACATACCCTCTTTTCTGCACATATATGTTTTTTCATCATACGTTCAGGAGGAGGGAATGGTATAGACGAATCGATAGGGTGTATAACACCAAAAAACCTTTACCCTCCTGATGAGGATAAAGGTTTCTGAAATTCATACTAGGCTTGATTGGATTCGTTCATATATACAGCTTTACCTGTACGAGCGGATTCATAAAGTGCTTCCAGGATTTGCGAAACAACCAAAGCCTGTTTAGGCGTTACGACAGGTTCCAGATCCTTATCGATCGCTTCAATCCATTTTCTCATCTCTACATCAGGTGCGCTCTCGCTCTTTCCATCGTAGAAAGCGACCCCGCCTGCACTCAGTTCAATTTCGTTAGTGTACAGACGACTGAATTTCTCGCCATTGATGCGCAGGCCGTTCTTCATATCTGCGCCCGCTTCGCTTCCGCTCAAGCTGCATTTCGCTTCATCCACATCCAGTGAATTCAGTGCCCAGCTGGATTCCAGCATGATCGTCGCACCATTTTCCATTACGATCATGCCAAAAGCGGAATCCTCGACCGAGAATTTTTCGGGGTCCCACGGGCCCCATGCGTTCGCTGCATTTTCCCGTTGTGAAAGCTCATGATAGGTTGTGCCGAGAACAACCTTCGGTTGATAGTTATCCATCATCCACAGCGTCAGGTCAAGTGCGTGTGTACCGATGTCAATTAACGGTCCGCCGCCTTGTTTTTCCTCATCAAGAAAAACACCCCATGTAGGTACAGCTCTTCTTCTGATCGCATGTGCTTTGGCAAAGTAAATCGAACCCAGTTCGCCAGCTTCACATAGCTGCTTCAGGTACAAGCTGTCTTCTCTGAAGCGGTTATTGTATCCGATGGTCAGCTTTTTACCCGTCCGCTCGGCTGCTTCAAGCATTTTTTGAGCTTCGGCGGATGACTTCGCCATCGGTTTCTCACACATGACGTGTTTTCCGGATTCCAGCGCGGCAATAGAAATCTCTGCATGGGAGATATTCGGTGTCAGTACATGAACAATATCAATCGTTTCATCCTGAAGTAATTCTTGATAATCCGTGTATACCTGTGCTTCGGAAGTGCCATACTTTTCTTTGGCTTCTTCTGCACGTTCCTGAACGATATCACAAAAAGCAACCAGTTCTACATTATTAAGCTTGCTCAGACTTGGCAGATGCTTGCCGTTTGCAATCCCGCCACAGCCAATAATCCCTACACGATACGTTTTACTCATATCCATTCACCCTCACTTTTGGTTTGGTTGTTTCATTTTACGAAAAGCCGATGGGGTCATCCCCAGACGCTTGCGAAAAACAGCATGCAAATAATTGGCATTGGTAAACCCTGAAGCCAGGGCAATTTGTTCAATGGAAACATTGCTTTCTTCCAGGTTACGGCACACCGCACGCAGTCGGATATCCTCCAGCACACGGCTGAAAGGCATTTCCGGCTGAACCTGATAAAAGATTCGTTGCAGCTGCCTGCTGCTGATATGCAGTTTCTCCGCTACATTCTCCAGTGTCACTGCTGTGGGATGATTCGCCTCCATATACTGAATGGCATAATCGTACCTGTACACCGACATGTCCCGCACAGGGGCTTCCGCCCGATTTCCCCCGATATCGTAGGCTCGGACGGTCTTCAGCAGAATACTGATCACTTGCTGCTTGATTGATGTGTAATATCCGATGAGTTTACGATCACAAGCCTCATAAGCTTCCAGAAAACAGTTCATGGCGCGATGATAATCATGGACTGGAGCAAGAGGCAGTGTTCTAAGCTTTTCGATCGTTTCCTCGGATTCCGCTGCCTCCCACGGATCTACACCCTCTCTGGGATGTTCAATGATATCCACATGAAGACACAGCTCATCCATGGCCTCCTGGGAATCGGCCTCCTGATAATGAACAAGGCCAGGACCTGTCAAATACAGCATGCCTTCCGATAGCGGATGCATTTCATCTCCCAGAATGACTTTACCTTTCCCTCTCGGGATAAAATGGAATTCGAATTCCGCATGGTTATGAAAATCAACGACTCGGCCTGCCGGAAAAGAAGTCAGATGAAATCGCAGAACCCGGATCTCGTAGTGTCCCCACAGGATCGAGACATCCAGCCTTTCCAGGATATCCTGTCGTTCAAGCATTTTCTCAAAAGGATATCGGCTCAATACGGCACCTCCCAATATCCCTACCCCTGCAACTCATTCAAGGAGATTCTGCGCCCTTCCTTGGCAGAAAGGTTGGCCGCCTCCATCAGTCGAGTTAACTGTGTGGCCGTCTGCAAATTCTCGGTAGCAATCGTATCGTTTTGAATATGGGATACCCACTGGCTGAATGCGCTTTCTCTTCTGTCCAGCAAAGGGATCTCCGTCCATTCTTTTTGTTGATCTGAACCGGCATTCGTGCGAATCAACAGCTTATTCTCCGGTGTTCCGTATAACAGTGTGCCCTCTGTACCATGAACCTCGATCGTAAACGGCGAATGACTGTTCACAAATCCTGCCTCGACCACACCAATTGCTCCGGAATCCGTAAATAACGTGGCAACGGCGTTATCTTCGACCTCTTTGCCAGTGATATATCCAAAATTGGCATTAACACCTGTCACTTCTTGACCCAGGAACAGATTCGTCAGATACATCGGATGACAACCGAGATCAATCAATGCACCCCCCTGGCAATCTTCCAAATTATAAAAATGCTCAGGCAACCAGTTGCCTATGGCCCCGTTATGGGATAGGCGTACACGAACATAAGTCACTTTACCAAGTAGTCCTTGGCTCAGAACATCTTGAATCGTTAATGTATATCCATCATTCAAACGAGGCAAAGAAACCGTCATTTTCACTCCGCTATCCTGTATATCAGAAATGATCGTATTAACCTCTTTTACAGTTGAAGCAATAACTTTCTCTGTGAAAATATGTTTGCCTGCTTTTGCAGCAGCTGAGATTACCTCTTCATGAAGGCGAGTCGGTGCATCCACAATGACAGCATCGATGTTGTCCTGTGCCAGCATATCTTCAAGCGATGCATAGAAGGGTACGTTCAGACGTTCAGCTGCTTCCTGACCGCGCACGGCATCTTCATCCCACACCGCGGCCATCTCCGTATCTTCATGCTCCTCAACCTGCTTGATATAATCCCAGGCATGGACGTGCCATAAGCTTATTTTGCCTATTTGAATGGTCACTATGATTAACCTCCATACTATATGATATTCTGACATCTAAGTATAAAGTAACACAGACCTGATCTAATTTTAATAGGAACTTACGACAATAACTATATAAAATCACGACATGATTTAGAACATTCTTTTAAAATAACAAACAAAAAGCTTCCTGCTCACGCCGTCGTGATGCTGGAAACTTTCTCTTCATTTCAATCGCTTGATTGAGCAATGCGTCATATGCAATATCATTGAACGAATCTTAGGCAATACCTTTTGAATTTACACACGAAAAGCCGACAAGCCACTATCTCTTGGCTTCTCGGCTTTTCGTCTTACATGTTCATCGATTAAGGCAACAGATTATCGTCAGCTGGCACATTCGTTTCGGGAGCTTCTGCTGCGGATACGAACAACCGTCCTGGCGCTTCCGCCTCGACCTTGTTTCCTGCTGCATCCTGAGCACGGATCACAATCACTCCACCCTCAAGCACCAGCGAAGAAGCTGTAGTGTAGGTGCCTGTATAATGACCAGGTTCCGTTTCCACCAATGGAATCTCAGTCCCTGCCTGTGTGCTCAGATTGGATGGCAGTTCAATCCGGAAAGAAGCCTGCAATTGAGGGATACTGTCGAACGAAACCGTTACGGATTCTCCTGCCACAATCCGTACATCCTCCGCTGGAGAAATATTCGTAAGCTCCGGCAGCGCTGTTTCCACAGTAACGACACGGGTCACGGTTGTTTTATTCCCGGCAATATCAGTCGCCGTTATTGTAATGGTGTTTTTGCCTTCATTTACGAGCAGGCGGTGATTAAAGCTTCTGTTTTTCTCCAATTGTACCTTTTGTCCGTTCACAGTCACCTTGTCGAGGAATTGGTCCTCTACATGGCCGGTTACATGCACTACTTCCGTGTTGGTTCGGCTTCCTTCCTCAGGTGTGAGAACCGTTAACACAGGTGCGGTCTGATCCAAAATGATTATAATTGGAAGTGAACGGTCTGTTGTCTTTCCGTTAATTACCGCCTCGGCAGTAAGGGCGTTAATGCCTGCACGGAGTTTTACATCAAGCTTAAACGTTCCATTCTCCACAGTGGTTGTTCCAGCAACCTCTTTCCCGTTATAAATCTTGATTTGGGCTCCATTAGCTGGAGAAGTTCCCGATACGGCATATGTCGATTGGTTCGTATAAGTGTTCGTCGGCTGCGTGAGGACAGGTGCATTCACAGGGTATCTCACCACTGCACGAATCATATAGTTCCCCTCTTCTGCGGGCGCAGTACTCCATACACCCCCGACACGCTGCCAGCTCCGGGCCGCATTCACACCCGTTTCATCGGTTGCAAGACCCGGTGCGCTAGTTCCGGCAGCCGTCTGTACATACACGATGTAGAAATCACCTTGCACCACCACTGGTTCTGGAAACTCAACGGTTGTCCACTGATCATTGCGCAGTGCCGTACCGTCGAACGGTCCCGCCAGCAATCGTCCTGGTTCTCCACCCGAACCGGAGGCATCATAGACAGCATATTGGAATGCTGTCCCACCCGGCACAGGCCACTCTGTATTCCAGAATCGAAGGGATGCACCAGTAAGCTGCGCAGTCTCCATTTCCGGCGTCATACGTACAGCCCAAGCATTACCAGCTGCAACAAATGCTCTTGCATTTTCAGCTGTTCCATCGTCATAGGCGATTTCTCCGGGAAACCCGATAAATGGTTTTAACGCCACTTTCGCTTCGACTTTTCCATTTCCAGGCACCGTTACACTTACCGTTTGGCTGTAATAATCAGCAGCCATTATCGATAGCGTATAGGTTCCTTCCAGAACATCCAGAACGAATTTGCCGTCTGACCCTGTCCGAACAGCACCTACCTGAGCATCTTCCAATACAAGAACGGAGGCTCCAGCTATAGGTTGTCCTGTTCGTTCATCGCTCACAATACCTTCAATCTTGCCTTGAGGGATGGTCTCCAGATTGAAATTGGCTGTCGCTCCACTACCGTCCGTGATGGTTACCGTCTTGGTCTGAGGATAATAGCCATAAGCCTCAGCCTTCAATGTGTAATCGCCCGCCACGTGAGTAAAGCTGTATTTGCCTGTCGTTGGGTCGGTCTTCACGGAACGCCCTGTTTCCAGAACGGTGACCGTTGCACTTGCAGGCAAGCTTTGCGGCGTAACAGAGCCTGTTCCAGGTTTCTGTACTTCGGGCTGTTCCTGCTTGGTTTTATTGAATTCAGCCTTGTCCGTGCTTGAAATTTTGTACCAAGGATTATCATATTCCGGCTTAGGCTTATCTCCGTTTAGAACAACCGCTGTATCTTTCGTAACGGTCTCAGCTGCGATCCCCAGAATGCGGAAGTCATCGATGTACCAGCCTTGCTTGACGAAACTGCTGTCTGAAGTCAATCTGAATCGGAATTGAACTTCACTTCCCTTCAATGCGGCCAAATCGTAGAATACCGGAGTCCATTGTTTCCCGTTTGAAGAATGAGAGAACTTCCCGAGCTCCGACCATGTGCTTCCACCGTCTTTCGTCGCCTCGACATACCCGTAATCATATCCACTTTCAATCTCATACCAATGATTAAAGGTCAGTGTGGCTTGATCCACCTGAGTCAGATCCACCACTGGAGATACCAGAGAATAGTTCGACCCGTTCTCATACGTACTGTCCAGGTCCGTTGCCCACACATTCGGCGAAGATACGGCACTGGCAGGTCCAACGACCGGTACGCCGCGCTCCCACTCGTCCTTGGTGCCCGAATGAGTCCAATCATTGTCGTTATTGCCATCGAAATGGTCGATATAGATATCTTCAGGGACCTCCACGGTCACGGATACCTCATTCGACTTGTCACTTTCATTGCCGCTATAATCAAGAGCGGCTACCGTATAATAATAAGTCGAATCGGTCACCGTAGCGGTATCCGTAAAGGTTGTTGCCGAAGTATTTCCGATGGCTTCATAACCGCTTCCTGAGCTTGTTGAACGATAAATGTTGTAGGATTGCAAATCCTCATCGTCTGTTCCGGTCCAGGACAAGTTTACATTTCCCAGTATGTCGGCTGAAGCGGACAATCCGCTTGGTGCTCCCGGAGCAATATCATCTGGTGCTTGAACGGAAAAGTCATCGATATACCAGCCAGCCTTTTGAACGGAATTGTCACTCGTCAGATTAAACTTGATAAACACCTGCTGACCGGCATATTCACGCAAGTCCACATACTGTGTCTTCCATCCTCCACCAGCACCCGTAAAGCTCAATACCTCTTGGAATGCATAGTCACTGTCCTCAGTGGCAATGTACACTTTGCCAAAATCGATGTTACTCTCCAAATCATACCAGTGTTTGAAGGAAACCAATGCTCCTTCTGTGCTCTGGGTGAGATCGATTGGCGGTGCAAGCAAATAGGCATTGCTATTGGCTGCGTAGGTACCGGTCAAGTTGGTCGCAACCACTTTATCACCAGAGAAGGCACTTCCCGGACCACTTGTTGGTGCTCCCCAAGCCCAGTTACCAACGCCGCCTGAGGTAAAGCCGAGATTATCTTCCTCAAAATCCTGCAGATATCCAGGCTGGACTCCATTGGAGACAGCAACCTTATAAACTTTACTCTCGAATCCGTTGTTACCGTAATCATTGACTCGGATGTAGTATTCCAAGCCCTGCGACTCGATTAAGAATGACGGGATCGTCGCTGTGTAGGTGCCGTCTTTGGCATCCCCATCGATCCGATTCATTGGCAGATATACATATTGGCTCGTGCCTGTTGTTTTGGCAAACGCTTCGACTGCAGTTACACCGACATTATCGGTAACATGCGCAGTAAGAGGAATATCCAGCCCCGTAAAAGCAGAATTTACAGGCGTATGCTCCAGGACTGGTGCTTCCAGATCGTCACCTGCTGTGACTACCCTGCCGGATACTGTTCCTATGCCTTCGAGTACGGAACCTACTGCATCCAATGCATTAATGATGCCGTGCCCGTATCCGTTATTTGGCGATGTTGGGTACTGGCTGTCTGTTCTCGGTGTCGCTGTATCCATAATAATCTGCTCCAACTGATCAACCGTAAGGGAATGATTGGCTTGAAGCAGGAGTGCGGCCAGTGCAGTGGTATGCGGGCCTGCCATAGACGTGCCGTTCCAGCCACCCTCATATACTCCACCCGGAACAGAAGAACGAATGTTAACACCTGGTGCCGAGACTTCGGGCTTTATCTCCTCATATGGGGACGGACCAAGAAGGGAAAATGAAGCCAGATTCCCGTTGATATCCGTTGCCCCGGTAGCGAAGCTCTCTGGATAGTTCGCAGGGTTCGCAACCGAACCAGGACCTCCCGGATTCGTCAGTGTCGTATTCCCGGCTGAAAATTCCGGAAAGATCTGTGCATCACGCCAGGCTTGAACCATTGGACGGAACCACTCGTCCAATCCTGCACCGCCACCCCAGGAATTGTTCACCACATCCGGGGCAAGCTCAGGATGCAGGTTTCCTTCGGCATCCACTGGAGCAATCAGCCATTGCCCGCCATCCAGTATAATGGCATCGGTGGTTTCCGGATTGAAAATCCGGACGGCAATCCATTTTGCTCCGGGAGCAACCCCGATCTTGTTGGTACCGTTGGCTTCGGAACCTACCATTGTACCCATCGTATGTGTACCATGACCGTCTCCATCCGCAGGAAGGGAGGCATGGCTATGGGGATCATACCAGCTTAGCTCGGGATCAACGATATTTCCCGAAGCATCAAGTCCTCTCCATTTACTGCGGAGCGCCGGATGGGTGTAATCGACCCCGCTGTCCAGGTTGGCAACAACGATTCCTGTACCGTCGATTCCTCTATCCCAGACGGCTGGCGCGTTGATAGAATCGATATTCCATTCAACGTTCTCTGTCTGCAAGCTCTTATTATCAGCCGCTGCATTTTCCTTCGCTGCTGCCTCTTTGGCTGGTGCCTTGGCAGACTCTGTTGCTGGAGCTGCTGTTGCATTTTCGCTGCTAACCTCGGTTTTCTGCATATAACGCTGCTCGTTAGGCAGGATTTTATCCACCTCGGGAAGAAGTGCAATCTGTTCCATAACTTCCTTCGTACTTGTTACTGCGAGTGCATTAACGATGAAATAACTTTTATATTCTTTGACTTTGCCAAGGTCAAGTTCCTTTTCAAGAAAACGTTCCAGGGTGTACTGGGATCGTGAGGCCGTTTCCCGCAGAGTACTGACAACCGTGCTTCGCACAGACAATTTCGTTGCAGAAGCCGTTTGCTTTTCAATCGTCGCCTTTTCCATCGCTAGCTTGGATACTGAGGCTGTGTCTACCTGTTCTTTCATTTTGACCAGATAAGTTACATAATCATTGCTCTCAAATTCCTTGCTCAGCTTGGCGTTGATTTTGGAGGTGGTGGTTTTTTCCAAACTGGATTTCATGTCGATCTTCTGCGATGCAGCGTTTTCAGCTGAAACCGGATGAATGATAGAAAATGCAAGGAGAAGCGACAGGCCCATGGAAAGCGGCTTGCGTAAACGGTTTATCTTTATCAAACTTTTCCACTCCCTTTACCCGGTTTTTTTAATACAGCGATTCACTGTATCCATTTCTTTAAACGAAATGATGAAACGGCCTCAATTGGACAGACATATTGCGTTTATCTACATCGAGCCTCACCTCCTTTACAGGACAGGTTATTGGTAAGTAAGTTACATCGTATGTGAAAGATTGTAGGTAGCCATTTTCAGTGTATAAGGAAAAGGTGGATTTCAGATCAATTCATCTTGTGAGCGGAAAAGCGCATGCATTATGGAGGGTAATCACCAGCGTTAGCAAGAACGCATACTTTACATGGGAGTATTATGGAACCGGGTAGATCAGAAGTTTTCTTTACATATGTACAAACTCTCTCTTAAAATAACGTATAATATAAAATTTGGAATTTAATTGTATTTTTATGGTATATTATAGAGTCATAAAAAGAGATATACAAGTACTTTTATAGAAAAATATAGAAAATAAGCCTTTTTAATGCTTTTATAAGTCTAATGTCTCTCTACTATTTATCTTTTTTTCGTAAATGCGAACCACCTTGGCTTTTAGATGATTCAAAGAGTTCTTTATAACTACGTCTGATTCATTCTGACACCAAAAAGAACGACGTGAGAAACTTCACACCGTTCTTTTTAGGTTCATGGCAATGATCAATTGGTCTTTGTTGGCAGAGATGTTTACAATATATTAGCGCCAATGAATTTCGTGATTGGTTCCCCTGAAGTTATTGCAATTATTTAATTCAATTTGTTAAATGACCATCTTTGCGCATCTGTACCGTTATCATTCCATTGTTGAACTGCGGCCCCATCCGCTGTTGAAGAGCTCGATACATCCACCGCCAATCCATTCACCTTGGAAATGATTTTATAGTAACCGTTACCCGTCTCCTGGATGCTCCACCTTTGGGCGTTAGAGCCGTTATCGTCCCATTGTTGAAGCTGTACACCAGGAGATGCTGTCGAGCTCGGCACATCCAGTACTTTGCCGCTGTGAACAGCCGTGAGTTTATAGTAACCATCACCTGTGCTATCCACCCTGAACGTTTGGTTAGTTGCACTGTAATTGGTCCATTGTTGCACCTTGGCTCCACTTGCCGTAGACACATCTACAATATCCAGCACTTTACCGCTGGCTTTGGAACCGATCGTATAGAGGCCACCGCTGACAATATTGGGTGTACTCGCTGCTTGATATACCCGTACATAATCCACAAGCATTTGTGACGGGAAAGGTGTCGCATTATTGGGGCTGCCAGGCCAGTTTCCGCCCACAGCCATATTTAACAGGAGGAAGAACGGACGCTGGAACTCTTCGGTGTTTCCTGTTCCATTTTCGATGTAAAATTCATTGAATTGCTTGCCATCCACGAACCATCTTATATATTTGGAATCCCATTCGATGCTGTAGACATGAAATTGAGAAAAATCAAGATTCTCCGAAATCTTTCCATAATCGGCATGCCCGTTAGCATCCCAGTGTACGGTACCGTTTACAAAAGCGTTGTTGTTGACCCGTTCCATAATGTCGATCTCTCCGCTCTTGGGCCAGCCAACGGAATTAATATTGCTTCCCAGCATCCAAAAAGCAGGCCACAGCCCCTGACCTGACGGCAGCTTGATACGTGCTTCCACTTTCCCGTAAGTAAAATCCTTCAAACCCTGGGTCTTGATTCGTGCCGAGGTATAACTGCTGCCGTTATAATTTTCTTTGCGAGCAGTAATGACCAGGTTCCCGCCTGTAACTTGCAGATTCTCGGTGCGATTTGTATAATACTGCAATTCATTATTTCCCCATCCGCCGCTGCCGGTACCTATCTCTGCTGACCAATTCGACGTATTCAGAGAGCTTCCATTGAATTCGTCACTCCAAACCAGGTTCCAGTTTGTCGCTGCGTTTGTCGTCGTACCAGGCAGCAACGCAACCAGCAAACTGAAAAGCACAAGCAGACTTATCATTTTTCCCTTTTTCAACCATTTTCCCTCCTCATGTTAATGGACTGACTTGAAAGGGAACACCCCATTTTTATCAATCCATCGCATCTTTTACATTATATGTATTCCGAAGACGGCTCGAAAATTCTCCAAGTGAACAAGATATGTAAAGGACATGTCACTATTTGAAGTAATAGGACTGCATGGACGAATTCTTGACAAAAACAGGACGAAGGGCCATAACCAAAGAGCAGCACTCCTGGTTATGGCCCTTCGTCCTGTTAATCCAGTTCTAATTTGAAAACAACGGGGGCGGTGCTTCGTACATTCGTTGTTCTAATCGACAATGCATTTTCCGTTCTGTTCCATTCCGGCTGTTCATCAAAACCAAGAACCTGTATGTCCTTGATCAAACCTTGAAAATGATGGGAGTTTTCTTTCAACGCATTAAGGTGAACAACTCCATTGTCAGGGTAGGCAAGAACCGTCGCATACAGGATGTTTTCTTTTACGGTATAGCGAATATCCTCACTTGTAAAAATCTTGGTATCCCCATCTGTGAACTGGCCTTCTTTCACCAGGGTTGGCCCTTCACCAAATATGCGCCAGAACGTCGTATCGTAGATGGCTTCGCCATTCACGTCTAGCCATTTGCCTATGGCAAGCAAGATGTCCCGATCTTCATCGGGAATGCTGCCATCTGCTTTTGGGCCAATGTTCAGCAGAAGGCTTCCGTTTTTACTTACAATGTCGACGAGATCTCTAATAATTTCATCCGCGGATTTATAGTCATTATTTTCCGTGTAACACCATGAATTTTTGGCTACAGCGGTGTCGGTTTGCCAGAAGTAGGGCTTAAGATCGGCGAATTGCCCTCGCTCCACATCCGGGACGGCACAGCCGAGCATAAATGCATCATGTTTATAATTAATAGCAACAGGAGTCCCCCATTCTTCCCCTTTATTATAGTAATAGGCACTGAATTTTTTCAGGTAAGGTTTAAACGCAGCCGTCTGAATCCACCAGTCGAAATAAAATACTTTGGGCTGGTACTGATCAACCAGTTCACAGCAGCGAATCAGCCAATCTTCCAGGAATTCTTCGGACGGAGGCGAACCATACAAATCATGATGATCCGGTTCAGGCATCGCAGGCCAGTAGAAATCACCCCTTGCAAGCGGTTCCTTAATATCCGAATCAAACGCCTTTCCATGAGACATAAAGAACCAATGCTCTGCCCGATGTGAGGAGACACACAAGGTCAACTCCTGTTTCTCATACGCAGCCTTCATCTCCCCCAGAAGATCCCGTTTGGGTCCCATTTCAACTGTGTTATAGTGAGAGATGGAACTTTGGTACATCTGAAATCCGTCATGGTGCTCGGCGACGGGCATGACATATCTGGCTCCAGCCTTTTTAAAAAGCTCTGCCCATTCATCAGCATCAAACTTCTCCGCCTGAAACATGGGAATAAAGTCTTTGTACCCAAATTCCTTCGGATGTCCATAAACAGCAAGATGATGTTCATAGGCTTTGGAGCCTTCTATATACATATTTCGAGAATACCATTCACTATCATAAGCGGGAATAGAGTACAGCCCCCAGTGAATGAAAATACCGAATTTTGCGTTCTTATACCACGCTGGAACCTCAAAGGCACTAAGCGAGCTCCAGTTGTCTTTGTACTTGCCTTCCGCGATTGTTGCTTCGATCTTTTGCAAATATGCGTTTTTGTCCATGATTCATTCTCATTCCTTCCGTTATCATCTCCACTTGTATTGTAGTGGCTGGGTCAACAGATAGACATGCAGAACATTAACTTTGAGATGGACAATAATAACCTTTGTAAGGAGATGAGACCCTTGAAAGAGAAGACACTACTCACGAACCATTTATCCAATTTGCAGGTTGATTTGTTCATGGTCAACTACAATCGTTGTGAAACCGACTGGCGTGATATGAATTATACCCCCGATTACAGCAAGTTTTACTTCATATGTGAAGGTGAGGGCTGGCTCAAGATCGGGAATCAGGAATACTATCCGGCACCCGGACAGCTTTTTTTAATGCCAGAAGGAGAGCTTCAGTCCTATTCTGTCATTAGTGATCGTCCATTCCTCAAATACTGGTGCCATTTTAGTGCAAAGGTTGGCGGAATCAACCTGTTCCAGATTCTGAAGTTCCCACACTGTTGTGACGTAAATGATCCAAAGCTGATTCAGGAAATCTTCGACAGCATCCTTGCATATGCCAACTCCGGCGAAGTCTATGCTCATATGATGGCCAAGAGCAAACTGGTAGAATTATTGTCTCACTATGTGATGAATCTGGATCTGCAGCAGATCTCTTATGTAAACATGCCTATTATGGAAAAAATGTCCGCGATACTGGCTTATATTGATTCCAATATTGAAGAGAACATTTCGGTGCAGGATCTGGCTCAGATCGCCTACATGCATCCGAATTATTTCATTCGTTTCTTCAAACAGCAGATCGGTGTTCCTCCCATTCACTATATAACAGGCAAGAAAATCGATAAAGCCAAGGAGCTTCTCACATGTACTTCGAACACAGTAACGGCAATTGCCGAGCATCTTGGGTTTAGTGACTTATACTATTTCTCCAGGCAATTCAAGAAACATACAGGCCTTAATCCGACGGAGTACCGCAGACAAACGACACTGCTGACGACATAAAGAATTAATGTCAATGCAAATGCCAAGCCAGTATGTTCTCTTTATTGATGAGAGCGGAGGCACACCGAATCTGGCGATTCAAAGAATATAAGCAGTTTAGATGTAATATCGAACGTAACGATAGCAAAGGGATGTCCCATAAGTCATGAATATGACGAGGGACATCCCTTTGCTATCGTTATTTTGTTTTTAATGTACTGGCAAACGCTATTTGCTCTTATATGCCAGGTCTGCAATCTAACGAATCACAGAGACGTTATTTCGTTAATGGGGTCGATTTTTTAGAGATGAAGACGACTTATTCATGGTTGATCAAGATGGACAAGGCACCTTTGGATTCCAATTGCAGATGTAACAGCTCATCATTGCGAAGACTTACCTTCACATTTCCGGATTGATCCCCATCATTGAAGAGAACAAGCGCAGTGGAACCATCCGTATTTCTGAATGCAACGGAATATATTGATACATCGCTGGAGGTCGATTCGATCCGAACAGCGTTCGGACGAATCAATGCACTGAAATGAGCCAAAGCATAATAATCCAATGTATAGGTTAGCTCTTTCGTTTGCTGGTTGACCTGTACAATACCGCGACATGTGCTTTTTCCAAAGCCAGGAACGGTCGGGCCGTTATTCTCATCAAGCGCCATATTCCAGAGTACCAAAGACTTGCTGTAATTCCGCAAAATCTGAATCCCGGTTCGGATCACATTGGAGAAGGCTTGTTCGAATGGAGGAATCCATTCCCCTCCTGAACCTTCTGTGAAATGCACCTCTTTACCCGCAACCGCTTCATATACCTTTGTTTGAGCCGAGGCTTCTCCCCCATACCAGTGCCAAGCGACTCCGTCCACTTCATCTCCCGCCTGTTCCAGCACGGTCAGCGGATAATCCGGTTGGTCCCAGTTGTGGTCATAACATAGGATTTTGGTATGGATATCGTTGCGGACCAAGGCTGGCTTCAGATGATTTTTGATGAAATCCGCTTGCACTTCCGCGGGCATTAACATGCCTGGATAATGTCCTGGCTCATATAGTGCCTCATTCTGCGGGGTAACGGCATAGATCGGCAAACCGTTCGCTGCATAACCCTGGATATACTTCACAAAATATTCGGCATATGCGGAATACCACTCCTTTTTCAGCTGTCCTGTAATCATTGAACCACTCGTTTTCATCCAACCCGGAGCACTCCAAGGCGAAGCGAACAATTTCAGTTCGGGATTCAATTCCAACGCCTTTTGAGTCAGAGGAATAACATCCGCTTCATCGTGTGCAATACTGAACCCGGTTAATTCCGGGTCCGTTTGGTTTTCTGGCAGATCATTATAGCTGTACACCGTTCTGGCATAGTCTGAAGCCCCCATCGGATTGCGGATGACCGACAATCCAATGCCTTCTACCGGATGGAACAGCCGGGTCATGACCTCTGCTCTCTGCTCCTCACTTAATATTTGGTTGATCAGATAGGCAGATGAGTCGGTAAAAGAAGCCCCAAATCCATCCATTTCCTGATAGGTTTGCTGATCATCCAGATGGATAGTCGTTGCTTCCATATCGGATGTCAGCGGTTTCAATTGATCCGGGGATACCGATACAAATAATTCATCTTCTCCCGTGGATTTGTACATTTTGAATGTTGTCATATGATTTCCCTCCACATTTCTCTTATTGAATACCCAGTTTCTCTTTATTCAGTTTCATCTTTTCACTGCGAACTTTCACAATGTCATCCCAGCGATTTTCCCCCAAGAAGGATTTATAAACAGCAAGCGCATTGTCAAAAGCGGCATCATCTTTGGCACGTACCATACTTACCAGTGTCGAATTCCACTTGGCGTTGATTGCCGACAACGCACGTGCTTCAGGTGTTCCTTGATTCGGACTAATGTTTTCCAGAATGAAGTGTGGTTTCAGTTTTCCTTTGCCCCACTCCTGCATTTGTTTAATAGCTTCCGGGAAAGCATCCGCGCTCAGTGCTTTGTGACGGTCATGACCAAAGAACATAAACTCGCCCATACGGTAATCCTTTTTAAATTTATCCGCATTATGCAGTTGCAGGTCTTTCACAGCTGGCAGCAGCTCAACCGTACCGTCTGCATTCTTTTGATACGTCTCGCCTTCAATACCATAGTTCATCAGAAGCTGACCTTCTTCACTCAGCAGGTACGTAAAGATTTGAATTGCTTTCGCCGGATCTTTGGCGTCCTTGGAGATGAAGTTGATCATCCAGCCTGTAATACCGGATTGATTGAGCGTCGGTGCATTCCCCTTCGTGCTTTGCGGTCCATCAATGGCAACATACTCTTTGCCTTCATTGGCACTCATATAAATTTGCAGATTTCCTCCCTGTTGAGGTGTGCCATCCAGCAGCATCGTTGCATATTTGCCGGATTTCACTTTTTCTTCAAAGGCCGTACCATCATCCGCAAAGCTGTCATCACTGATATTTCCGTCTCTGTAAACCTTATTTAACGTCTTCAGCCATGTAAGATAATCTTCATCCTGATTGCGATCGTAGAATTCTCCATTTTCAGTTTCAAGCGGTACGCCAATGAAGTCTTGCAGCGTATCTCCGAGTGAACCTGTTCCTTCACCAATAGAGTTAAAACCAAATGGAATCAGCGTCGGGAACTTCTCCTTGATCTGTTTCATCACACTTTCGAATTCCTCTGGCGTCCCCATGACAGGACTTCCCAAAGCTTCGTATACATCTTTGCGGATGATAAATGCCGTTTTGGCCGGAATGTTACCACTATCATAATCGGCTTGCGTATTGGAATAGTTCGGATAGCCATACGTTTTGCCGTCAGCCAACTGGAACCAGTTGAGAGTATCGGCTGCCGCAACTTTGTTGAAGTACGGATCATATTTTTCCGCAAGGTCATTTAAGGGCATGGCCCAGGTTGCAGCTTTTTGTACCACAGGAGAGTTGGAGTCAAACACCGTCAGCAAGTCAGGCATATCTCCACCAGCGAAAAACGTATTTAACTTGGTATCATCACCTGTGATGAATTTGATGTTAATATTCAGATCTTCTTTAATCTTTTTGGTGACAATGTCTTTGCCAAAATCCGTGTTCCACCAGTCCGCATTGACGTACCAGGTCAGGTCCGTAGCTTCTTCCTTTTTATCCAGCTGCCAGGCTGGCTTTTCCGGATCGACTGTATATCGGTCTTCAATGGAGACCCAATTCCCCTCACTTGAACCACCTGAACCGCCACTGCAACCGGTAATCATCAGCACCGCTGTCAGCAGTGCCGCACACAGTTTTACTCCTTTTTTACCTGCTGCTGCATTCATCTTGAACATGTTGTTTCCTCCTTATGGTTAGGTAAGAAATTACTCCTTGACTGCTCCCAGCATCATCCCCGAGATAAAGTATCTTTGAAGGACGGGATAGATCAGTACGATAGGTAATGTAGTAATTACAATTGTGGCCAGTTGCACGCCTTTGGTCGTCGTTTCAATCACAGCGGACCCACCAATATTTTGCATGGATTGCGTCTGGGACTGAACGATAATCTCATATAACATCATTTGCAGTGGATATAGGGACTGATCGGTGATGTACAACTTGGTTGTCATAAAGTCATTCCATTGCCCTACCCCATTAAACAGTGCGATGGTTGCCATCGCTGGCATGGACAGCGGAATGAAGATTTTCAAGAAAATATGCCAATCCCCTGCGCCATCGATTTTGGCCGACTCTTCCAGGGAATCGGGTACATTTCGGAAGAAATTCATCAGGATGACCACATCATAGAAGCTGAACAATGCGGGAATAATGTACACCCAGAAACTGTTAAGCAAGCCGAGTGATTTGATCAACAAGTACGTCGGGATCATTCCGCCCGAGAAGAACATGGTGATAACCCCCATGGCAACGTACAGCTTACGGCCACGTATGTACTTTTTGCTCAGACCGTAACCGACCATGGCACAAAAGAACACGTGCGTAACCACTCCAATGGTCGTTTTGGAAACGGAGATGAAGAACGCCTGCCAGATGCTTGAGTCGTTGAACACGGCTCTATAATTCTCCAGCGAAAACTCCGGTGACCAGAAGATGAACCCGCCTTCCGCCAAAGCTTTGCCTGAGCTAAAGGAAGAGATGATGACATTCCAGAGCGGAACCACAATAATGACAGTACAGATCGTTAGCAAAATAATATTTAAGGTATCAAAGATCCGACTATCGAGATCTTCTTTAGCCACCTTTCCATTCACACGGGATGCCTCCTTCTACAGCACAGATTGATTATCGTTTAATTTGCTTGTAATTTTATTCGCGGTGACCAGGAGAATAACAGACACGATCGAGACGCCCAGACCCACCGCAGTAGCATACGAAAAGTCACCCTGTGACATCCCCATACGATATACATACGAATTGATAACTTCTGCCTTGTCACGGTTTTGAGAGTTCATCAGAACCAGGGTCTGATCCAGATTTGAACCTAATAAACCGCTTACAGTAAGGATCAGGTTAAGGCTAATGATCGACTTCATGTTGGGCAGCGTGATATTCCAGATTTGTCTAAGACGGCTAGCACCATCGATTTTGGCTGCTTCATAATACGTGGGATCAATCTTCGACATGATCGCCAGATACAGAATTGTTCCCCAGCCTGCTTCTTTCCAGATATCCGACAAGGTTGCAATCCACCAGTACTTGCCTGCATCCAGAAGGATGTTCTGCGGCTGAGAGATGACTCCCAGACTGAGCAGCAGCTGATTGAACAATCCCGTTGTTGAAAACCAGGTGATGAGCATTCCGCCGAGTACGATCCAGGAGAGAAAGTGAGGCAGATATGAAATCGTTTGCACAAATTTCTTGAATCGGCCGCTGTTTAACTCATAGATCATGATGGCCAGAATAATAGGGATTATGAACCCGATACCCAATTTCAAAAAGCTGATTCCCAGCGTATTCACGACCGCATCCCAGAAGTATTTGTCAGACATAATGATTCTGAAATTTTCCAAACCAACCCAAGGTGCACTGGACAGTGTATCAATGACGGTGTAATTTTTGAAAGCGATCGTCAATCCGTATATTGGAATGTAACAAAATATAATCATAAATAGGATGCCGGGTATGATCATCGATTGAATTTCCCATTGTCTTCGATAATCGATGACGAACTCTTTCATCCGTTGTCCGACGGGTTTCTTTCTGCCCGGCCTTACTGGCTTTTTACCGGTTGATGTCTCTACGGCTAATTTACTCACGTTCCTTTGCTCCCCTCCAACTTGACCATTTTCTTATAAAAACGTTTTTATTTTTTGGCATAAAAACCCCCTTGACTCATATCCAGGTTTAAAAAAAGACCGGAGACAACTCCATCAGCTATGTACGATAATCACTCCGGTCGATCTTTACATGACTTGAACCCCTGACAACAAGTTCACCCGTCAACTTTTGGGCAACGCCCTGTTCCTTCTTCTTGATCATGCCCACCAGATGATTGACCGCCAAGATCCCCTGCCTTGCAATCTGATTTCTTACCGTTGTCAGAGGTGGGGAGAAGTACTGGGCAATATCAATATCGTCAAAGCCTACAACACTTACATCCTGAGGAACCTCATAGCCATGTGACTTCAAAGCATGAATACAACCAATGGCACTCACATCATTTCCTGCCAGAAAAGCATCAGGAAGCTTGCCAGGATGCAGATGGAGGAACGATTTTACCGCACTATACGTGCCCTCTTCCTCAAAATACCCCTGTATAATGTAATCATCATCCACCGGAAGCTGATACTCACGCAAGGCCGCCAGATATCCATCTCTGCGCTGCACACTGTCAAACATGGTGTCAACGCCTGAAATGTAGGCAATTTTCTTATGTCCGAGCCCAATTAAATACTTGGTTGCTTCATAGCCCGCCACATACGAGTCAAAAATGACGCTGCCCATCCGATCACTCTGATAGACCCGGTCCAGAAAAACAGCCTTAATCTTGTCTTTCTCCATGGCGAGGATATCCTGCTCATCAATCCGAAGCTCTTCGTAGATGATGACGCCATCCACGCGACGCCCAAGAATATTGCTCATAATGACCTGTTTATCCTTGGTGACAAACACATTCAGCCCGTAACCCAGACGGTCGCATTCACGAGACATGGATTCAACCAGTTTATAAAAATACGGACCCGACACACTTGTGGTGAAAAAGCCCAGCATCTTGGTTTGCCCGGATTTCAAGAGCTTGCCGTTCAGGTTGGGAACGTAATTTAAACGCTCTGCTACCTTCAGTACATGCGATTTGGTCTCCGGGTTTAAAACATCCACGCCGTTTAACGCGTTAGAAACCGTAGAAATGGATACGCCGGCTTCCCTTGCAACATCCTTAATCGTAATCTTTCCCATAATTTTTGTTCCTTTGCTATAAAAACGTTTTTATATATTTTAAATTAGCATAAAACCGTTTTCAATACAACACTTTAATTATTTTATTATTTTTGCATGTACAAATTGTAAATCTGCTGCAGCTGTTCTTCCAATCGTTCTAAGCGAACAAATCGATCCTCTCGAATAAACTCTTTCCGCTCTACGAGCAAGAGCATGGTTGGAACTGTGAAAATGAGAAACCTGGATGCCACCTCTTCCACAACATTAGCGTCAATGCAGCCAAGATGAACCATCGGGTACGATTCAAGCAGTTTCCGGATTTTAGGAAGTAAGGCGTGGCATACGCTGCACTCAGACCGGGATACATACAATAAAACCAATTCATGTTGTTGAATAAACTTCTCTACCATTTCAATGGATGTTAATTCTTCAAAATCTTTCATCGAGATCCCCCTTTCGGACAGCTGGCAGCTTTAACTGAAGTACAGTTTATCATGAATGTCTGTCTGGACAAACTTTACTCTCTTAAACATTTACTTTTCAAAAGCAGCTCATCTGGATTAAAATAAATATGGAATATCATCCCAAATGAAAAGAGGTTCTTGTATGAAAAAATCTTTTCTCTTTCTGTTTACCGCTCTGGTTACAGTAGTTTCCTTCTCCGCATTTGTCCCAGCGTCTGACGCATCTGGCGACTTTGGGGTCAGCCTGCTATCGGATCGTCAGCAAGGCACTGTTAAATAGGCTCTGTGCATCGTCAATAACCTCTTCTACCTATAAGGAGCTTTTAACAGAAACAAGCAGGCGGCCAGTTCGGATAACATCCGAAATTGTCGCCTGCTGTCATCTTTCTGATCTGCAATCCTTACTTCCAGTCTCTTGTTCGGAGATAGGATTCAAATACAAACGTCCCAAAAGGCAGTAAGCCTGCTATCACTCCCATGAACCAGCGTGAAGCTTTCCATTTCTTCACCACAGCCAAATGCACAAGTGCAATCAGATATAGCGGAAATAGAATCCCGTGAATCATGCCCATAATAGTTACTGGGGATGACATATCGGCAAAATATTTTAGCGGCATGGCAATAAAAATCAACAGCAGCAATGATATACCTTCCCATATGCCCGCAATTCTAAATCGACCTGTCACTGTCTTCATTCCGTTCAATCTCACCTTTCCAGCGGTTAGTTTGTGAAATATGTAACTTATTACAAGACGTTTCAAATTGAAGTCACATCGTCTATGCTGATGCAGCTTCTTGAAACGTCCTGTTCAGTATACCGCATGGTTCTGGCTCAGAAATGCTTTAATTTTGAATAATTAATGACTGAACTATCCCTGCCTTTTTTCAAAAATGGCATCAACAGCATCACGATACCCGCCTGATTCTCGAAAGGACTCCCTCATATTCGCAGCAGCTGATTTGTATGAAGAGGTGCTTAACACATCATCTACAGCTTCACGCAAGTGTTTTGCAGTTAAGTTTTGCATTTGTAACCGAATGCCCGTTCCCGTATTGACAACCTGTTCAGCGATGATTGGCTGGTCGGCGCTTTGCGGAATCACAATGAGGGGAACCCCGAAATATAGACCCTCACTAGTACTGTTCATCCCCCCATGGGTGATAAATAATTGAGCTGTCTCCAATACATCCATTTGCGGAACATACCTTTTAACGATGAAATTGTCAGGAATTTCTCCCAAATCAGTAATTTGAGTCTTAGCCCCTACTGACATGACAATCGTGTGATCAGTATTCCCCAATGCCTCAAAACAAAGCTTATAGAAATCGATGGCTTGGTTAAAAATAGTCCCCAGTGAAATGTATATAGGTTTTTTCCCTTGAATTGCTGTCATGTCGAATGGTTCATGCGTTAGTCGTGAAAAAAGAGACGGGCCTACAAATTGATACGTATGGTCGAAGGCTTCTCCATTAGGCTGGAATTCCCTAGTTGTATATACAATTGTAAGCGGCGCGGGATTGCAAAACACTTCGTAGGGGGAAGAGATTTCCACCTCATATTTTTTCTGCAGCATGGTCGCCAGGGCATGGAATTTCTCGTATATAGGCCCCGTAATTTCGGAAGGGACATTCAAGAAGAAATCTTGCATCACATGATCAAATGATTCTTGTGTCTGCGCAAAAGTAGTACAAGAATTGATTGCAGGAAGTTTCAGTATTTGCGAAAGCAAACGTCCGCAACCGAACATGGAATCATGGATCATATAGTCAAAATGTTCATTTTTAATCTGTTCAAGAACGCTTGGTATAACAATATCTGCCGTAAGCAGAAGTCCATTAATTCGTTCAAGTACATGCTCTCTCCCACCCGAGATGAAAGCTTTTATGAATTTTTGCTCGTCAAATGTTCGGACAGTAGCTCCCGTCTTCTCCATACGCTCCCTATAAGCTTCTATACAAAAGTACACAACCTCTTCTCCGCGCGATACCAGCTCTTTCACCACACCAATCGTTGGATTAATGTGTCCCTCTGACCCACCATTAATGAATAATACCCGCGCCATTTCGACCACTCCTTCGTTATACTGCTGTTCTCTAAATGATGTACCCATTCGCAAATGATCTATTGCGAACCTCTCTCACCCCACATTTAGGTAGTTGCACGTTCTATCAGTTGAAATTCCAATTGCTGAGCCTGTACCTCCTGCTTGCCAAGGACGGCCCATAATCGATGAAAAGCCTGCGTAGCCTGTTCTGCAATCGGATTATGTATGGTGGTGATTCCAAGAACACGGGACAGCTCAATGTCATCGAAACCAACAATGGCAAGTTGTTCGGGAACCCGTATATTCTGTTTGCGTGCCTCAGACCAAATTCCGATCGCTGCATAATCATTCGAACATAATACCGCTTGAGGAAGTTCCGGCCCACTCGTCATTCTTCGCATCGCTTCTTCTCCGTCCGATGAACTGAATATGGAATATTGATAAGCTTCACGCAATACAGGCAGACCCTTCTCTGCCATAAAGGATTCATAGGCCTGCCGCCGACTCTGTGTATTCAGACTTTCTGCCCTGCCAAAGGCATTCGCAATGCGTGTGTACCCTTTGGATACCAGGTGCTCAAGAGCAAGCCTGTAGCCTTGCGCCTGATCCATGGCAACTGACGGAATTTCGTCACTCCCCATTCTCTGCCAAGATACGATTGGACCATACTCGCAATATGCTTTCAATTTATCCGGGTGATTTACACAAGTCATAATAACCAGTCCATCTACCCGTTTGCTCCTCAGGTCTTCAAATGCCTGTAATTCAATCTCTTTATCACCACGTGAAGTATAGATCAGGGTCTGAAATCCAAAATCCATTGCCGTATCAATTAACTGATTCATGAACGTAAGAATAATTTCATTGGTGGCGGATGTGACAATACCGATTTGTTTGGTCTGACCTGTGGATAATGATATAGCATTCCGGTTTGGAATATAATTCAGCTGTTTCATGATGTCCGTTATTTTCTGGCGTGCCTCGTCACTCACATGTGGTGAATGATTAATCACTCTGGACACAGTTGCTTTCGAGTAGCCGGACCGCTTCATAATTTCATCGAACTTGGACACATCAAGTCTCCTTTCTTGCTGATTTTCTATGATGAATTACAGTTTGCCTCAAAATAAATAAAAAGTAAAACTTGACGTGTAACCCGTTCCAACGCTTAAGCTTTTTTTATGCAGTGCTGCTGTATGTAAACACAACGAATTCACAATGATTGGAGCGATATGCATGAGCCATTCTCAACCTGCATCATTTCATTTCCCCGAAAACTTCCTGTGGGGTGGTGCCATTGCTGCCAACCAGGCAGAAGGCGCATATAATCAAGGTGGCAAAGGATTGTCCACCCAGGATGTGGCACCTAAAGGTATCATGGGTCCGATTACTGAAGAACCTACCGAGGATAACATGAAACTGATCGGAATTGATTTATATCATCGTTACAAAGAAGACGTGAAATTGTTCGCCGAGATGGGATTTAAGGTATTCCGTACTTCCATCGCCTGGTCCCGCATCTTTCCTAAGGGTGATGAGTTAGAACCCAATGAAGAAGGCCTTCAATTCTATGACGACCTCTTTGACGAGTGTCTTAAATACGGAATCGAGCCATTGGTCACCCTTTCACACTACGAGACACCTCTCCATCTCTCCAAAGAATATAATGGCTGGGTCAATCGGAAAATGATTGGATTTTACGAGCGTTATGTGACTGCCGTGTTCAAACGTTATCAAAATAAGGTTAAATACTGGCTCACATTTAACGAAATCAATTCGATTCTGGAAGCACCATTCATGAGTGGTGGCATCTATACACCGAAAGAGAAGCTCAGCAAGCAAGATCTGTATCAAGCGATACACCATGAGTTTGTAGCCAGCGCTTCTGCAGTGAAACTCTGTCATGAGATCATCCCAAGTGCCCAGATTGGTTGTATGATGCTCAGTATGCCCACCTATCCGCTCACACCGAATCCCGATGATATGATTAAAGTGATGGAATTCGAACATAGCAATTATTTCTTCGGAGATGTACATGTGAGAGGACGCTATCCAGGATACATGAAGCGTTATTTCCGGGAAAATGGAATTCAGATTCAGATGGAAGATGGCGACGAAGACATGCTGCTCCATACCGTCGACTTCATTTCCTTCAGCTATTACATGAGTATCTGCCAAACGGCTGACCCGGATAAACAAGTTGCGGGCGAAGGTAATCTGCTTGGCGGTATCCCTAACCCTTACTTGCCTGCAAGTGAATGGGGATGGCAGATCGATCCGCAAGGTCTGCGCTATGTGCTGAACATGTTCTATGACCGTTATCAGAAACCACTATTTATTGTGGAAAATGGTCTGGGAGCCGTGGACGAGCTTATTACCGGACCCGATGGTGTAAAGACAGTGGAAGACGATTACCGTATTCAGTATCTGAATGATCATCTCGTTCAGGTCGGGGAAGCCATAGAAGACGGCGTTGATATCATGGGATATACCTCATGGGGTTGTATTGATGTGGTCAGTGCTTCTTCTGCACAATTGAAAAAACGTTATGGCTACATTTATGTTGATCGTCATGATGATGGTTCAGGAACACTGGAACGGTATCGCAAAAAGTCGTTCCATTGGTATAAAGAAATCATCAGCAGTAATGGGAAAAGTCTGCAGCGTTAAGGAAATGATCAACATCTAGCAGATCAATATGCTGCTCTCCCCCAGTAGAAGATACGGACATGCATTGGCTATGCAAAGTTCTGTTTTATTTTCTGCCGGGGGATTTTTTTTAATGGGATGAATTCAACTGAACTGAACCAGAGCCGGTTCCAACGATTTTAACGTTAACCAGCGCATCCCGGCTTCAAAATCTTCCTGGAAAGAATCAATCAGAATAACGTTAGGATACGATGGCATCAACAGTTCAGCCTGATACATGTGCCATGCGCGAACAACTTCATCTTCTTCAACCATCCGTTGGTAAATCACAACCTGGTCCGGTGCGAGAATCGCATTTACCGTTTGAATCATTTTGCATACCGCTTCAATAAACGTTTCCTTTTCCAATGAATTATACCAATCAAGTCCCATAGGAAGATATTTGACTTCCCCGGCCATGCCTAATTTTCCTTTGATGACTCTATCGCCCAGATAAATGCCCATGCCTGGAGGGTATTTGGTTGGAAAATAGATTCCGATTACACACTGATCTTTGTCTAAATCTTGCCTTGCACAATATCCGCTGATTGCAGCATTCACATCATTTTCAACTATAACTGGCAAACCGAATTGCGCTTCAAGATCTTCAATCATTCGAACACCTTCTAGCTGCCGATGACTGCTCACCGTAATTTCCCCATTCACAGTTTGCCCCGGAATACCGATACCGATCACTTTAATGGAAGCATATTGGGCCAGCACGTTCCCAATGATTTCATAGAAGCGTCTCTGATCAAAGGTAGGCATCTCATATTGTTCTTTGAACACTGTTTTATCTTCTAAATTAATGACGGTGGCCGTGATCAGATCCTTTCCCTGCTTCTCGTTGATATACATGACCAAGGCCAAGCTGAAATCATAATTATATCGGTAGGTTAATGCTGGTCTTCCCCCATTGGAAGGCACCGTCTCATCCTCAAACAATTCACCCAGATCACTTAACTCTTTTACCAGTGAGTTAACGGTAACTACACTAAGCTTGGTCAAGGAGGCCAGTTGTGGTTTGGTTGCTGTTTCCACCCGTTTCATGACCTGGCGTACATGGTTTATATTGATTTCTTTCATCAAATACGCATTGGCTATTTTCATAAGCACCCCTACTCCAAATTTCAACGTTAATATAGTTACTATACAATATCTCCAAAGGTATTAAAAACACCCGATGAAAAACATCGGGCATCAGCTAAGGAAGTATCAAAAATCAAATAGCGGTCTGAATCGCTTGCTCCTTGCGGCGAATGGCATAAATGGCTGATACCAAACCGAGAAAGATCAGAACAGCACCTACCCATCCTGTATACAGAATGGATGATTGATCAATGACCACTCCACCAATATAGGTTCCCATCGCAATCCCGGCATGTGCAATGCCTGAATTCGTGCTTATTAACGTTTCGGCCGTTGCCGGGGAGGTTTTGATAATCAGGCTGTTCTGTACCGGGGTGACCGTCCAGCTCAGCGCACTCCAGATACTTAGCAAGAGCAGGAAAGCAATCAAGGGCAGTTCTGTACTAAAAGGAATAACCGCCATGCTCATAATAAAGGGAACAAGAACTAACACAATCGCTTTGCCCGGATGCAAGCGATCGGACAACATGCCTCCAATCCCTCCCCCTGCCACAGCAGCGATGCCAAACATCATATAAATAAAGGTGACCATCGTTGAGCTGGCTCCAAGTGTTTCTTGGAGAAATGGTGTGAAATACGCATATAACGTCAAATGCCCTGCAAGCACAAGCAATGTCGTAACATGAATCGCCAGCATTTTCGGATTCCATAGAGCTGCAAGCTGTTTCTTCAATGACACTGCCGGAATTGGCTGCACACGGTCCATGGCAATGCCGATGGCTACCATGACAACCGCAGTGAGAATCGCGATCAACATAAACACTTCACGCCATCCGGCCAGATTTCCAACAAAGATGCCAAGAGGAACACCCAGAATCAGTGAAGCGCTGCCTCCCATCGTAATGATCCCTACCGCACGCCCTTTATACTGCGGCTCTACAATGCGGGCTGCGAGCGTAAGAGACAGGACAAAAATCAATGAACCTGTTGCAGCTCCCAGCGCTCTACCCGCCATGAGCATATAAAAATTGCTACTGAATGCAGAAACCAGATTACTGACCAGGAAAACAAACAGAGTAGACATGTATACTTTTTTACGCTCAAATCTGGCCGTCAAGTTTAACAAAATGGGTGCAGACAAGGCATAGACCAGCGAAAAAATGGAGATTAAATACCCTGCTTTAGCCAAGGATAGATGAAGATCTGTAGCGATCAGGTCCAGGATCCCGCCAAGAATAAGCTCAACGGTTCCGACCACAAAGGCTGCAATGGCAAGGACATACACTTTTTTATTCATTTTGAATCCTCCTCAAAAGTTACAACTACGATAGTAACTTATTAGAGGGAAGATTTCAATAAAAAAAACTATTCTCTGAAAGAATAGCTTTTTTTATGCTTTTTAATAAATTAATCGTGCCAGCAAACGTGCAATTTCTTCATCCTGCAGCAGCTGCTCCCCATACTTCTTGGTGATTTGAGTAAGCGCGACATCATGATAGAAATAATCGGTCATTGCTTTTACGATCGGCTTGGACATGGTCTTGATGGCCTTCCATGAATCATGCTCTATACCCGCAAATAAAAGATAGGCATGGTCCACAATGAGCAGCTGCGAAAGTTCAAGCTTATTGGCCTCAAGTATGGGGATTAACGAATACTTATGAGTCAGAGAAGTTTGTAACCCTCCAACAGCCAGTACCTCCACATATACCCCTGCTTTTTCTTTTTGCTCCAGAAGCTCCCGGTACTTCTCCATTTGCTCGTTCCAAGCCAGAAAAAGGATGGATGAATCGGCTTCTTCAATGAGCTGTTCAATGTTTGAAGCAATAGATGAAGCATCCTTCAACGTCCATATATGTTCGTCTGTAAACGTACGTTTAATTTTATAGGTGTTTAGCTCTTCCATGTCTTTTTCGAAGTCCGATCTTATTTTGAGAATGATGGACTGCAGATCAACGGCCATATACAATTTCTTCTTCCCATGCATGGTCGTTAGCACAGTACCTTTGTCAATAAGTCGATTGAGCACTTCATAAATCTTGGCTTTGGGCACATTGGAGTGATTGACGATGGATGTCGCATCCAGCGGTTCACCCTGCGCAAATATGGCCTCATATACCTGACTTTCATATTGTGTAAAACCGAATTTCTGCAGCATGGTTCGATTCGGGCTCCTTCTTGTTTTGTATCGTTATATATCGTTTTATACAGTTTAGTCCCCTTCACTTCCCGTGTCCAGTTTCTCCCACGTGATATTACGTCCAAATGGGGCATCCAAATATAATGAGCTCTCAATGGTTATATTAAGATTCAGGCTACACATTTTGATTTTGAGGAGGTGTGCTTACACATGGAGAGTACCCATGATTTTGTGAAAAAAGTAAACGAAAATGCCGAGAAAGCACGTCATAACAAAAACAACGGTAAAGGTACGCCAGCGGATAAACTGCCATCCAAACAGCATAGCACCAATAAGTAAGCACATATTGGATTACAGAATTCATTAGGGGCACCTTCACACTGGTACCTGGTGCATTACTGATCAATACCTTAAACTGCTTGCTAGACAATGATATCGGCTTCAAAGTGGTCTACAGCAAAAAAACATCAAACATCAGTGGCGTTTTATTGTTGAAACGCAGATCATAAACGAACAAACAGGTGCCCTCCTTCAATAAGGAAACGCACCTGTTTGTTATTTATTGAAATACACGACTAAACTATCGCCTATTTGACGTTCATATAACGCTCATAAGCATCATTACGGATGGTCAGTAACTGTTCAAGTCCCATGTCATTCAGCTTTTTGACATAAGCATCCCAGCCCTCTTCAATACCGCCTTTGGTTACCCACTGGGCACGCATCGTTGCCACATAACCGTCAATATCCGTTGTCAGCGTTGGCAGCTCCTGAAACTCATCTGCATTGTACATGACCTTTGGATATGGCGTCGTTACATCTGCACTGCCCAACTGATCAATTTGCAGTTTGAGACCGTCACCCGCCTTAGGATTGAGCTTAATTTTCTCTTCAAAGGAAGGGCTTACATATTTGGGACCAAAATCACGCAGGGACTGATCCCAGTACCAGGCATCGGCGCTGGTACCTGCGGGCGGGTCCATCAGCGTGTATGTGCCATCATCATTTTTCGCAATGACAGTTCCGATCGCACCCCAGAAATTCTGAATGCTGGCTTCACTGGAATAGAACTGATCGGCCCAGCGTGCCGCTACTTCCGGAACAGTACATGAGCTTGTAATGAGCAGTTCATTACGGGCCAGATTCATGCCGCCAGGGTCACCTGGCTGATAACGTTTGCCATCAGGTCCGGCAATAGGCGCAATCGCTTCGTATTGGTCACTCCACTTGCCAAACACCGCGTCAGGCGTCCATTGGTTGCTGAAGCCGACAATTGGAATGTCTGCATTTTGCCACTTGGCGGATGTCATGGTGTTGTCTTGTGTGAACAGTTCCTGATCGATCAGACCTTCTGAATACAGCTTGTGTGTGTAAATAAGTGCTTCTTTATAAGCGTCCGTTGTCGGAAAGAAGACCGGTTTGCCGTCCTGAACAATCATGCTGCTGGCATTAATGTCGGTGATTCCAAATGGATTCAGGAAGTCCACATTCAGACCGGTTTCGGTGTATGGGATTTCATCCTGTTTACCGTTGCCGTTCGGATCTTTCTCCTTAAACGCTTTCAACACCTGATACAGTTCCTCTGTCGTCGTAGGTGCCTTCAACCCCAGCTTATCGAGCCATACCTTGTTGATTACAGGCTGATTCCGGCTCTTCGGGCGAGCGGGTAATCGGGTTGGCATCGAATAGATTTTGCCGTCAGGGAATGTGCTGATTTTCTTCATGTCTGGCGTCTCTTCCATCGCTGCCTTCAAGTTGGGCATATACGAGTCAATATACTCATCCAGCGGACGGAAATAGCTCAGGTTATTGACAATGTCCGAGTCGCTGAACACCTGGTCGCCCAGAATAATGTCCGGGAGTGTACCGCTGGCAAGCATAATGGATTTCTGCTCACCCCAGTCATTGGAGGACATCACCTGCCACTCAATATGCACATTGGAGTCCTTCTCCAAATCCTTAAGCCACTGATTTTGTGTAAAGGTATCGCCCATGTTCCCCCAGCGAACCGTCAGTACTTTGAGTGTTACCGGATTATTGACAATGGGCAGACCTTCTTTATTAAAATCGCTTGATATCGGCGTCTCAGCGCCCTCACCGCTATTTCCACTACTACATCCAACAACGCTTACTACCATAGCTGTGGCGAGGAGCAAGCTGCTCATTTTGGTGAAAAACTTCGTACCTATCTTTTTCCCCATGTGGGAACCCCCTTGATTCGTAATGAATTACAATCCGCCTTATTCTTTCACTGCGCCGATCATCACCCCCTGATTGAAATATTTTTGGATGAACGGATAAACACACATAATTGGAATGGTAGCGATAATAATAACGGAATACCTCATCAGATTCGCAAGACGCAGGGCGACTTGTGCTGCCTCCCCGGTTCCCATGCCGGATTGCATCTGATTCGTGATGAGAATGTTACGCAGAATTAATTGAAGCGGGTACAGATTAGGGTCTTTCAGGTATATCAGGGCGTTAAAATACGAATTCCAATATCCTACAGCAATCCATAATCCCAGAACCGCGATGATCGCTTTGGACAACGGCAATACAATCAGCACGAAATATCGCAGATTTCCGCAGCCATCGATCTGGGCCGCTTCCCACAGATCTCCCGGAATGCTGGTTTGGAAGAAAGTACGGGCGACGATCATATCGAACACCACGACAGAGAACGGAAGCACCATCACCAGGAACGTATTGTAGAGATGAAAGTCGCGAATAGTCAGAAAAGTTGGAATCAATCCGCCACTAAAGAACATCGTAAAGATAAAGAACAGCGAGAAAAATTTTCGTCCGACCAGATCTTTTCTCGATAAGGCATAAGCCGCCGAGATATTAACAACAAGTCCGAAGAGCGTTCCTACCACCGTGTATAGAATGGTGTTTCGATATCCAATCCAGATATTCTCATGTCGCAGCAGTTCCTTATACCCTTCCAGTGTAAAACCTTTGGGAAAGACCCACACCTGTCCGTTAGCTACGGCGGAAGGATCACTGAATGAGGCTATGATAATAAAATAAATCGGATAGATGACTGCAATCAGGAAAAGTATAGCAAAAGCATACAATATGGCTTCCGCAATCGTAATGCGTGATCGTCGTTTAACTTTGGGAGTTCCGGTCACTGCTGCTGGCTCCATAACGCTCATTTCGTTTGTCTCCCTTCTACCATAGACTGTTCTCACTGTATTTCTTGGACAACTGATTGACCAGAATTAGCAAAATAAAATTAATGACCGTGTTAAACAGGTTGATTGCCGAGGAGAAGCTGTATTGACTGCTCAGCAACCCGATTTTGTATACATAAGTGGACAAAATCTCACTTGAGAGAATATTCAGGTCGTTCTGCATCAGATAAACCTTTTCAAATCCTACGCCAAGTAATCCGCCCATCCGTAGAATAAGCAGCGTGATAGCCGTCGGCAGCAGCATCGGAATATCAATATAACGAACCTTGTGCCAGCGGCTTGCCCCATCCACAGTTGCCGCTTCATAGAGGCTAGGATCTACGGCAGACAATGCCGCAATATAGATAATGCTGTCCCACCCGACATGCTGCCACACGTCAGACCACACATACACACTGCTGAACAGAGCCGATGAACCCATTAAATCCGGGGCTTGTGCCCCAAACAACTGATACATATTACCAACGAGTCCTGTACTCGGCGAGAACAGGATCAGCATTAACCCGACCATAACTACCGTCGAAATAAAGTGAGGCATATAGGAGACGGTCTGGAAAAATCGCTTAAACCTCCCCGCTCTCATCTGGTTCACCAATAGTGCAAGCATAATTGGGATCGGAAACGTAGCCAAGCTGTACAGGCTGATCACAAGTGTGTTGCGTATCGTATTAGTGAATTGATAGGAATGGAAAAATTTCTCAAAGTACTTGAATCCAGCCCATGGGCTGCCTCCGATTCCTGACGCTGGGCTATAATCCTTAAATGCAATGATCACGCCGTACATCGGCTTATAGGCAAATAAAATCGTCAACAGAACAGCTGGAAAAAGCAAAACGTAAAGCCCCCAGTTTCGCCTAATTCTCTCCATCGTTTTTCCGATATATAGCGGATTGGTCCTCATGGTTCTTTCTTCCCTCCTGTAAGTATACTGATGCTGCTTTTCCGATTGGACCTGTCTTCTCTGGAATAGCTTCAGTATAAACTGCTTCCCCTTCTCTTTATCGGACCCCTAAGGACGGAATTCGGACTTCTGTCGTTCCCTTTTGGCTTTTTACTAGAAAATCAGATTACTAGCGAGCAAAAACATATCGTTATCCAGACTTTCATGTGTGTATTCCGGACTTCTGAACCAAAAGAGGCAAATCTTTATGCTTTTTTCCCGCAAAGGTTTTATACTATTCCTGAGATATTAAAGCGCATTCATAACGAAACAATCCAGAAAGTGGTGCATTGTTCATGGCAAACTTGAACGCCATCAAGCCCTACCCCATTCGGCATTATATCCGCATGATGTTTGTCATTTCATTTGTCGTGTTCGTACTGGATCTGATTATCAGCATCGCTTCGATCTCCCTGGTCAAGCAGCAATCTGCCCAATATTTGCAGGACACTGCAGATCTGTACATCAATCGCATTAATCATGATTTTGCCTACATTAATCATTTCATGGGATGGACGCTAGCCAATGACGAGAATCTCGACAACATGAATACATATGGCGTGAACAGTATTCCGTTCCTAAAGGCCAACGAGAAACTACATTTGCTCTTCGCCGAACTACAGCGAAACTACGGGCAGTCGTATAATTTCTTTTATTATTTGGAGAACAGTGAGTACTTCCTCAACTGCGCGCCAATAAGCATCTCTTATTCGGATTATTCAGAAGTGAAAAGACAGATCATCACATTAACCCGTGATAAAGGGGTATATGAGAAGTTCTACTCCCATTGGACACCGCTTCATGTAAACGGTACTTCTTATCTTATCAATATTGTGCCGTACTACAATCGGTATCTTATTGCGTTAATATCCGCGGATGATCTGATTGCTCCTTTGCAACAAATTAATCTGGGTGCTAACGGATACGCCTCTCTGGTGGATGAAAGTGGCATGCAGCTTTCGGGACCTGCCAGAGGAGAAATCACAGTGGAACCGAAGCCTTCCTTCATGGATGTGCTCCAGCCAAACAATGTCGTTAGCAGTGACTTCTCGAATGCGGATTTCAGCGCGCGAATGGTCATCAAATTTGGTGCTTTTGAGAAAATCATGGTGGCTCAGCTGCTCATAATGCTGCTTTTCCTGATTGTAACCTCCTCGTTAAGCGCAATTATGATGTTTTTCAGAAAAAATCTGCTTGTTCCCATTCAGCGATTTTCCAAAAATCTCGCGCGTATCAACGAAGGCGATGAAGCAACAGACTTCAAGAGCAGCCGGATTATGGAGCTCGAGCAGGTCAATGCACAGTTCAAGGAACTGGTGGTCCAGATTAAACGGTTCAAGATTGATCGCTATGAGCAGGAATTGGAGAAACAGAAAATACGTTTGGACTATATGAAATTGCAGATCAAACCCCACTTCTTCCTGAATTGTTTGACGAGCATGTATAGTATGGCACAGATGCAAATGTACGAGGAGATTGAAAGTATGGCCTTGGCTACGTCCCGATACTTCCGTTATATCTTTCAAAGTGGCGAGAATTTCGTTCTGCTGGAGGATGAGATTGAACATGTGAGAACGTTTCTGGACATCCAGAAATCACGTTACCGCGATGCTTTTTCCTACCGGATTGAACAGTCCGAGGCGATCACGGGTATCGCTGTGCCACCTCTCGTTATTCAGACCTTCATTGAAAATGCCGTCAAATATGGAGTCTCCCGAGACCGGGAATTATGTATTACTTTATCCGTAACTGAGCAACAACAGGAAAATGATGATCATGTGCTCATCGAAATCTCCGATACAGGACCGGGTTTCCGGCCGGAAATTCTTGATGCACTGATGCGCGGAGAAGCACTGGAACAAACGGGTGGCCACCGGATCGGCATTATGAATACCATTCAACGTTTGGAGTTGCTTTATCGAGATGAAGCGACTATTACGTTTGCAAACGACGCAAATGGCGCTCGCATTACGCTTTCCTTGCCTAAAATAATACTGAATTCAGAAGCTTCGGGAGAGGTGACAAACCATGAATGCATTGCTGGTTGATGATGATTACTTTGTTGTAATGGCTTTGGAAAAGAAAATTGATTGGGGAGCCTTGGGGATCAACACCATATTCACAGCCTACAATATTGCACAAGCCAAAGAGATTTTGCAAAACCATCCGGTACAGATCCTCATTTGCGATATTGAGATGCCCCAAGGAAGCGGTCTGGAACTGCTCGCATGGGTCCGGGAGGAATCGCATAGCGTACAAACGATCTTTCTCACCAATTATGCCGACTTTAATTATGCGCAAAAAGCAATTGAACTGCAAAGCTTTGATTATTTTCTGAAGCCTATTGAATTTGACAAGTTGACTCTCATTATTCAAAAGGCGGTTGCCAAAGCCCGAGACCAGCAGTTCATTGAGAAAGCCATTCATGAGGGTGAACTGTGGCAGAAAAATAGAAGCAAACTGATTGAGGACAGCTGGCGGAGGCTAATCTCCGGTAAAGCCTTTCCTTCCAGCCCTGGCGACGTTTCTGCCTTTTTAACCGAACAACATCTGCCTTACGAAACAACGGATTTGTTTGTACCTATTCTGGTTAACCTGTTTCCGTATGATCATACGCTGGGCAAGACGGACAAAAACCTGTTTGACTACGCTTGTTTGAATGTAATGGTTGAACGGTTTCAGAATGCTTTGTTCACCATTGAAGCCATTACCGAAATCAAGGATCATAACTGGATGATCATTATAAAGTGGAACAGAGCTCCGGATGCACAGCTCATCGAATCCATGTGCGGTTCGTTCATCCCGGAGGTTAACAATTACCTAAAGTCCGATGTTTGCTGTAGTATCGGGTTTTCTCTGCCGCTGGGTCAGATTCGTCATACCATTAATGAGTTGCTGCTTATGAATGAAGAACGTATCAAACACCGCAACCAAACCTTTTTACTGGAAAACTATAATAGACCCGAATTGAATTACACACCCCCTGATCTGGGACTACTGGAGCAATTGCTGAATGAAAATCGCTTCCAGGCTTTTCTGGATGAAACAGGACGTTATATGCATCAACTTGTCCGTGAAGGTGTGGTAGGTACTGCTGTTCTGAGTCTGTTGCGTCTTGATCTGGTACAACTCGTGTATGCCCAATTGAAAAGTAAAGAGATCGAAGTGCATAAGCTGTACATGGGCAAAACGAATGATCAACTGTTCATGCAATCTCTGCATTCTATTGAAGATATGCAATCCTATATTGCCTACCTGGTTAATACGGCTGCAGAATATCTGAATGCTGCCGAGCAGCCCAAGTCGGTTGTACATGAGATTACCCATTATATACGCAATCACTATGGAGAAGATTTAACGAGGAATAATCTGGGGGAGATGGTTTATCTGAATCCGGATTATCTGGCAAGGCTGTTCAAGAAGGAGATGGGAATTTCACTGGGACATTATGTCATTCATACCCGTCTTGTGGCGGCCCGACATTTGCTGGAGACCACCGCACAATCGGTACATACCATTGCTGGCAATGTCGGCTATACCAACTACTCTCACTTCACCAAACTGTTTAAGCAAGAGATGGGCTGCAGCCCCAATGAATATCGCAAGAAGCAGAAAGAAGGCGCTCATGAAACGGGCTGAACAGTGTACCCGATGCGAAAAGCGAAATAACATAAGGTCATACTCTGTTTGTGGATATAATTCTTCTGATTCATATGTTTCTCGCTGCAGTAAAAAATGCCACTCTGCGTATCGTACGCAGAGTGGCATTTGCTGTGCCTTAAGCTTTATTTATTCGCATTAATGACTTCATTCACTTCCTGAGTGATCTGGTCACCACCAAGCTTTTTCCAATTTGCAACAAAGTTATCGAACTCGTCAATAGACAGGTTGCCGTAGATGATTTTCAGAAACGTCTCAGCACGCAGTTTATCCAGGGTTGCCTGTTTCGTATTCATGGTTCTCGTTGGGGCGTAGATAAATTCATTCATGACAATCAGGTCGTTATCCCGATAATATTTAATTACGCCCTGCGAGCTTTCCGGTCCAAAAATACGTTCCATATGCCACTTATCCAGATTCCCATTGCGGTAATCCATAATATCATCGTAGAACAGCTTCGCTTCAAGCTCTAATCCAGATGTATCTCCCGTTTTGAGCGCCTGCTCAACCTCATCCTGTGCCTTCACGTTTTTGTTGGCAGGCAGATTGGATACGGTCGCATTATGAAAACCAAGTCCGGTCAAGCCATTTAAATACGCAGCACGCTCTTCCTTGGCCGACTCACCAAACATTTTCTCTGCCTGGAAATTCAGCAGCTTGATCAATGCTTCCGGATGCTCATAGCCTTTACGTACGGCAAATATGCCACCCAAGCTTAAGTGATTCTGCGTTTTGGCAGGTTGATCGTCGATCGATTGAACCGGGTATGGCAGCCAGTCCACATTCTTATCCTTCTTGATCATGCTGCTAACCTGAAATGGCGCCCATTGTGGCAGGAAGAACATGCCTGATTTGCCTGCATTCACATCTTCCATCATCTTCGTAAAATCCTTAACACCAAACTCGGGATCGATTACACCCTTCGAATACAGATTTTGCAGTTCACGTAATCCTTCCTTCACCTCAGGCTGAATGGTACCATTCACAACCTGACCCGAAGCATCCTTAATCCAGGTTTCGAGATAACCATGATAACCGAGCAGGAACGCATTAATTGGCAAATCCTTGTTGAGTGCAATACCATACGTGTCATTTTTGCCATTTCCGTCCGGATCTTCAAAGGTGAAGGCTTCCGCAATCTGGATAACGTCCTGCATAGATTTTGGTGCTTCAAGTCCGACCTTCTTCAACCAATCCTGACGAATCCAGATCATATCCGAGGAATCCAGCGAGCCTGGGAAACTGACCATTGCATATATTTTCCCTTCCTTGGTTACTGGCTTCAAACCTGCTCCATCCTCAGCAGACATAAATTCCTTAACCAGATCGGATGCATACTTATCATAGACCTCGGTTAAATCTTCCAGCATCCCCGCTTCATGCAGCTGCTCAAACTGCACAGCACTCACTTTCAATACATCCGGCAAATCGCCACTAGCCAGGGTGACGTTCATTTTGTCGTTATAATTGGCATCCGGGACAATCCAGTCGTAGGTGACATCGATTCCCAGCTCGTCCTTGTATCCTCTGATCCAAATGTTATTGGCGTGTGTATCGCCTTCAGCAAGCGATTCTTTCCCGGTTTCATTCATGGTTGATGTTAATTTGATAGGTGGATCATATTTCGTAAGCGGCCCTCCGGCATCCTGCTGTGCATTCGGCTGGACTTCATTCTCAGCACTACCCGTACCGGATGAACAGGCTGCAAGCGTGGTTGCCAGTACCATGGTTAAGGTTAACAATGAGAATTTCTTTAGTGACATGTTCATGCGAATCCCCCTTTTTATTCCCCCGTGAGGTATAATTTTATTGTATAAAGAAAGCGCTATCACTTCGAGTGTACCCCGTTGACATTCGGTATCTTTGATTTACCATTTCAGACTTGATCTAACTTTTCAGATCCCGATATTCCTGCGGCGTGCAGCCAGTGGCCTTTTTGAAGAATCGATAAAAATAATGCTGATCACTAAATCCAACCTTGGCGGATATTTCATGCATTTTGCAGGTGGAGCCGAGAAGTAATTCCTTGCTGCGCTCGATGCGCCGGTCATGGATATAGTCGGATATGCCTTTGCCAGTAATACGTTTGTACCAACGGGACAGATATGACGGATTGAGGGAAACCTCCTGTGCAATTCGGGTTAGTGAAAGGTCATCCTCCAGATGGTGCTTGATATAATGATGAATAGTAATGAGAATCTGCGACTGGTCATGGATGCGTGTAACACTTCTTTTGGAGATGATCCATTCATATGCCGATTGATAGAAAACTACCAGATCAGACCAAGGCGTATGGATGTCAAAATGAAGCATTCGAGACAGCGCAATTTCCTTCATCGCCGATTCGAACAGGCCAAGTTCATGAAGAAGCTCAATCAGTCCATTACCTGCGCCTGAATAGATCTTCATTCGAAAGAATGGATCTTGAAGTCCTTCTTTTGAAGCCTCTGTCCACTTGTGAAACGACTCCACCCACTCCCGATCTCCTGCTGTAACGTGCTGCCTAATCTGATCCAGATGAAGAGTCGCAACACTCTGCTGATTCAAAATATTGGGGGTGTATGGCGAATCATGCTGCACCTTGACCCGAAGAAGTTTCTCCATCCCAAGTCCTGGGCCCTCATGGATCGACAGGCGCAGCTGTGCAATGGCCTGACTTAGCTCCATCCACTCCACCGCCTGTTCGCTCACCATAATGGAGACGGACAGATTTAGACAATCCGCACAGGATTGCTGCACGGACTCCAGCGTTCCATAGACGAAACGCAGTGTCTGTTCCCACTTCTCCTGCTGTCCTGTATGGAAGCTCGATGGCTCCGCATTGGGCTGAACAAAGCAAGCGATCACCTGATAATCCAGATCAATAGCTTTGACTTTGGCCTTATCCTGAAGCAGTTCCTCCGCAACGTTGGCAACCGCATAACGAATTAAACTCCGGTCCGCCTGGGATTGATAGTTGTTCCACTCCTCAACCCGTATGATGACCGGGATTACCGGCTCGTTGGACATGAAAGGTAACTGGACTGCATCAAATTCTTCCTGAACCGAGGCGATATCATGTCTTTCTGTTCGTTTTAGGAGATCCAGTAGCAGCTGTCTTTGCAGCTGCGGCAGCGCCCTGGGCAGCTTGCTGCGAAACCAGGCATGCTGGTAACGGAAATCATTTTCCTCCGATATTTGTGTTAACGCTCGCTCTACCGCTGCACGAATATGACTCATGCCCTCTGTCTTTAACAGGTAATCCACAACACAAGGGTTGCGTATCGCTTGATGCGCATAATCAAATTCGTTATGACCTGTCAGCAACAAAACTTTGCATCGTGGCCAACGATCCATAATCTTCTCGATCAGCTCCATGCCATCCATGCCAGGCATACAGATGTCGCTGAGTACGATATCAATTTTGACGGAATTCAACCACTCGATTGCTTCAAAGGCAGAATATGCCTTAATGATCTCCATATCCTGAAAATCCGCTTTTTGAAAGAAAGCATAAAGACCATCCAAAATTACCGGCTCATCATCTACAATTAACATCCGCTGCATACGACTACTCCCGTCTCCATGGAATATTTAAAATCATGCATAAACCGCCCAACTCACTGCGCTGCGCACAAAGGCCATAGCCCGCCCCGAACTTGATCTGTAAACGTTGATTCACATTCATTAGTCCCGTAATCTCTTCATTCCCATGTCTCTGATTCGCAGATTCCTGAAAGGATGCTTGCAGGTTGCTCAAGACTTCATCCGTTAATTGATCTCCATCATCCTCTATCCGAATGGACAATTTGTGGTGGTCCACTTGATAAGATAATTTCAGAATCCCGCCCTGACTTCGTTTGGCAAGGGCATGTTCGAAGACGTTCTCGACAATTGGCTGAATAATGACTCTGGGAATGGCGATGTCTCGATACTCCTTACTTAGCTCCTCCAGTTGTAGTTGGACTCTTGAGCCAAATCGAATTTTCTGAATAGACGCATAGATCAAGGCATGATCCACCTCTTCACCGAGCGAAACCTCGGAATGAGAATCCCTGGACATATACCTGAAATATTGGCCCAAATAATCGGTAAACTCCTGAATCAATTCAACATTCTCGACCTCAGCCATTTGCTTGATGCTGAACAGACTGTTGTATAGAAAATGAGGCTGAATCTGGGACTGCAAATGTTTGAGTTCTGCCTCGCTGGTTCGAATCCGGGCAACATAATTTTCATCAATCAAAATATGTAAGCGCTCTATCATATGGTTGAAGCGAGAATATAAATAACCGAATTCATCGCGCCTGGATTGCGGAATATGAATGCTCGTCTGACCCTGCTCCGCCTTTCTGAACCCCCGAATAAGGACAGATAACGGCTTGTGAATTGACCTGTAGATCGAAAAGGAGAAGATCATAATGATAACAATTGAAATAAGCGTCAGTACCCACAACCACAGATTGTATTGTTCCATAGGGGCTTGGAGCACATCACTTGGAATGCTGGCCGTTAATGTGAACGAGTGATCGGGATCGTATAGCGAATAATACAGATATGGATCAGATTGATATCTCGTCACTTGCATGGATTCTGGTGATTCCGGTGATACCTTTTGCAATTGTGCTGCCGATACAGGTTCTTCCGAAGAAGAAATGAGCACATTGTGCTGCTCACCGAAGCTCAGTGTAATATCACTGCCTCCTGTTTCCGCGAGCTGCTGCAATCTGTGCTTCAGTTCTTCTGCAGACAAGCGTATGCCTAATATAAAATTGGGCGGTTCCTCATGATTCATGTTATACGGATTGCTTTTGAGGAAATAAAGATTGTTATGCGAATATGACAACTCCCCATTCAAATTCCCCATTGTTGCGAGCAGATCTTTCCATTCTGTATCCTCCACATTACGAATTCCGTCCACTGCACTGACCCGTTTGTGCAAAGCTGGTACGTAATAGACAACATCGCTGATATAGGGACTTGTCACCATGATCTGGCCCAGCTTGTTGTGGATATTATTAAGGCTGGAAGTTACCTCATATCTGCTCATAATCGCAGCTCGTGTACTTAGCGTAGACATTGTTTCATCGAACGAAAATTCGGTAACAAGCCCACTCATTCGCTCCAGTTCAAATTGCAGATGATTGTGATAGAAATACAACTTCGACTCATGCGCCTTCTCCACTTCCGTCTGCATTTGCTTGGAGCTGGTATGCGTAATCATAATGCTAATCACATATAAGGGCAGAATGACGAGCACAAAGGCAATCATCACTTTGACGACGATGGATGCATTTTTCCAGCTACCCACTGCGAATCTCATTTCCCCTTCACTCCTCTCCTCAACGGCAAAAAGGAGCCGGAAATCGGCTCCTCCCATTGGTTTTCCTCCATCGATCTTATCCCTTTACACTACCGACAACAAGTCCATGAACGAAATACCTTTGCAGGAACGGATACACGAGCAGAATGGGTATAACGGACAAAAAGATTTGGGATGCCTGGGTCGTTCTATCCGACACCTGACTTAATAGTGTTGCATCCTCAAGGGTCATCATCTCACTCTGAATCATCGTCACTTGCTGGAGCATCGATTGCAGGTACGTGGCTAGTGGATAGCCTTCCGGACTCTTCATATAGATCATGCCATCAAACCAGGCGTTCCAGTGTCCCACCATGGCAAACAATGTGATCGTTGCGATACTGGGCAATGAAATGGGAAGGTAAATGCTCCATAACGTGCGGAAATGGCCTGCCCCATCCATCCAAGCCGCCTCTTCCAACTCCTTCGGCAAACCCCTGAAGAAATTCAGCATAAGCAATACATTAAAGATCGGAACGGCTCCCGGTAATATCAGGGCCCAGATCGAATCCAAAAGACCTGCTTCCTTAACAACCAGATAACCCGGGATTAATCCTCCACTAAATAGCATGGTAAAGACAAAAATCCACGCATAGAACGTTCTTGAACGAAACTTCGCTGCCTCTTTGGAGAGCGGATAGGCCACAAGAATCGTGAAAATTAGGTTGGTCGCAACTCCGAGTACCACACGGAGAAGACTTGTACCGAATGAATTTAGAAACTGCTGATTTTCGAGAATGTATTTATACGAAGACAAGGTAAAGTCCACCGGCCAGAATGTCACGCTCCCCGCCTTGACTGCATCACTTGAACTAAACGAAATCGCCAGAATATTCACAATGGGAAACAGGCATAACAAGGCAAGAAGGGTCAGGATGACATAATTCAATCCCAGAAACCAACGGTAGGCTCTCGAAGCGTGATGCATGTTCTTGCCTCCTTTCTAAAAAATCCGATAATTGGCTAACCGATAGGCCAGGAAATACCCAAGCCCGATAAAGATAAACGAAACCACTGACTTAATGAGACCCAATGCGGTTGATACCGAATATTGCGCATCCTGCAGACCAATCCGATAGATCATCGTATCCAGAATGTCTCCTGATTCATAGACCAGCGGGTTGTAGAGGTTGAACACTTGGTCAAAACCACCATTAAGTACATTACCAAGACTCAAAGTTACCATCAGAATTACGATTGGACGAATGCCAGGCAGCGTAATATGCCATGTCTGCTTCCATCTTCCCGCACCATCCATAACGGATGCTTCATACAGGGATTTATCGATGTTGGTCAGTGCGGCCAAATATATAATTGTGCCAAATCCGAATTCTTTCCATTGGTCCGTAATGACGAGTATGTAAGGAAACCATTCGTTACTGGCCAGGAATTGAACAGGTTCAACCCCTATCGCCTTAAGCAGCATATTTACAATTCCTGTGCTGGGGGACAATACGTCTACAATGATACCGGCCAATATGACCCAGGAAAAGAAATGCGGCATATAGATCACCGTCTGAATCGTTCGTTTAAATCCTGTTTTGCGAACCTCGTTCAGCAGCAAGGCCACAAGTACCGGAATGACCAGACCGGACACAATTTTCATAACGGAAATAAATACGGTATTCCATACGACCTGTGAGAAACCAGGCAGATCGAACAGATACCTGAAATTGTCCAGGCCGACCCAGTTCATATTTTTGAATCCGGCAATGGGAGAGAAATTCTGAAAGGCAATGGAGAGTCCCGCCATCGGAATGTAACCGAATACAATAATGATGATCAGTCCAGGCAATATCATGAGATGAAGCGGAACGTTTCGTATAAATTGTCTGTAGTTGGAACGCATAAGCTGTCTCCTCCTTCAGATTCATTATAGAATCCGTCAGGAATCGGAAATAGTGTAGGCTATTTACTTTAGGTATCTTTTATTGACTCTCTTCGCGGAACGCCAAAAAACCGCGATAATCGCGGTTCTAAGGCTGCATCAGGTTATTATTGAGATATTAATTATATAATTTGAACTAGACGTTTACATGATAACGGAGAGGTCAGAAGGAATCTGGAGAAGCGAAGCGTTCGCCTTTATCACCGGATTTCCCCCTTTAAATCAGGAATTCAAAAAAATCTGGGGATAACAGCGATCGGAAGATGGTTCTGACCACGTAGTGACTTCGTGTGAAAATTATTGGTTTAACTTATATAATCATTTCCGGACATCCATAACCAGTACATTGACCGAATGGGCAGGAAGTTGCAAGACAACCGAATCCTCCTGCAGATGTATCACTTGTTCTTGTGGAACAATTTTCTCATCATTCTTCTGGTTCACATTAGGAACATGCAGCAATTCTTCATCTCCGCCAAGTGTTATCAATTTCGCAACAGAGGTAACGCTTAGATTCTGAAGGCAAATTTGGGTTGCTTTATCCACCCCATCCGCGTTCACCAGCTTCACATACACATGCTGCTCGTCTCTCGTAACGGAATGGAATACATCCCGGTTGTACGCTTCCAGCTTGTAATCCAGAATTCTGCTTGTAGTGTGGCCATCGGTATAAGAGCAGATCAGATTCTTCCCTGTGTCACCACCATAATTGACCGTAATCGTGTAATTCGTATCGTCTTCCAGCGGTTCATAATTGGCTGCACGGAGATTCCCCGCCGCTGAACTGGAAGAATAATCACCAAGGGTATAGCCTTCTACACCTTGTTTATACACTTTGACTCCCGTTGCATTGCCGCCATATCCGATTGCGTATTCGATGACATCCTTTTTCTCAGGGGATATATCCGTCAATCCCACACCGATGGTGAAGCCATCCTCACCCGCTATGCGCTCCGCCTCGACTTCCACTTTATAATTCGACCATTCATCGTTCAGTAGATATAACCCATTAAGGCCGCTTGCCTGCGCTTTCAAAATCAGTCCTTTTCCCGTCTCCAGCTTGTATCCTGCCGATCCGGGAATCCAATTCCACGCCTCATTCAGCGCTGTCTGCTCCCTGAAATCTTCTGTAAACAGCACGCTGCCATCCTGGTTCGATGTGATCGTAATCCGTTTCACCACAATATCGGCATTGCTTGTCGCGATCTCGATGCCGCCACGTGGAATGAGTTCCATCGGTTGACCTTTGCTGTACGTTGAAAATGAAGTGCCCAGCACCTGCTCACCCACATACTTGGCAAAAAGCTGCTGTACGTAGTAATTCGGTGTGTACCACACCGTTTCATCATCAAACCAGATGCAGTCCGGCGTCCAGCGGTAGGTGCCGTCCGTCAGTACTTTGTTGAACAGCGGCGCATAGGCAGCCAGGCGAACAACATCCGCATTATTTTCAAAACCGGTCATGACCGCCGCTTCTGCGATCGCTCCTGCCAGTGTATTTTTGTCCGTGGATGCATATTCTCCCACAAATACCTTGGATGTCTCTGTCCAATTCATACTGCCGTCTTCATGATAAGCCCGCTCATAATAGTTGTACCGATCCACGTTGTTCAGCAAATAGTCATTGGAGCGATAGTAGTGCTCATCCGCAATGGTATCCATATAGTTGTCCTGGTTCTCATACCAGGTGACCGTCTCTTCGATCACCTCTTTGCCATCTGCAAAAGCCACCTGAGCTGATCCGGTCAGGTTGCCGCTCAGGAATTTCCAGCCCTGCTGGTACGCATCATCATCCGCCTGGGCGCCGACTGTCGATATGATATGAAGTTCATGCTCAGGATAATTACGTTTCATATAGTCATCAATTGACGTCTTGAACACTTCAAAGTTGGCGAAAAATTCGGTTCCCCAGTTCTCATTGCCTACGCCAAGATAACGCAGATCAAACGGTTCAGGATGTCCCATGCTGCTCCGGATGGCAGCCCATTCGTTATGTTCAATATCCGTGCTGAGCGCGAAATCGATCAGATCTGTAAAGTTTCGGATATAGTAATCCCTCAATGCGCCACCCGCCGGGTGTGCGTAATCGGAACGCGCCTGGCACAGAACGCCACAGGCCATGACCGGAACCGGAGCAGCATTCAAATCTTCTGCCAGTTGGAAATACTCCATATAGCCGAGACCCATCGTCATCATGTAACCCCAGACGTTATAGTTCTCTTTGCGAAGCTCCACCGCTCCCACCGAATCCTTCCAGTCATACACATTGTCCCAAATGAATGAACCTTCGGAAATACATCCCCCCGGAAAACGCAGAAACTTCGGATGCAGATCGACAAGCGCCTGAACCAGATCTTTTCGGAGTCGATAGTTCGGATTCCCGGTATAGTTGGCATGTGCTGAAGCGGACACTCCCTGCTCTTTTGGATCGGCTCCCCATACATCCTGCGGAATCAACGACACCATATCGATGGAAATATCCCCTTCAAAGGTGAGTACCAATTGCCCCAACGCGGTCTCCGTTCCGGTCAGGGTCACGTTTGAACAGTTATCCGAATAGGCGATCCCGTACTTTTTCCATCTGTTACCGCCTTCAACTTGCAGCATAACTGAATCACTGATGGCAGCACCGTCTCCATCCTGCAATTGAATCCTAATTGTACCTGGGGATACTGCCTTGGCCCACACGGTAAAATCATATTTCTCACCCTTCTTGATGGACATGGCACAGTGTTGATTGGAATCCGAGAATCCGCGATTTCGAATCGTGGCACCCGCCTGAACCGTTACATAATAAGCATTCACTTCCGGGTCTTCCACGTTAAGATGAGTGTTGATTCCATCAGTATTCTGTACGATCATTTTATCGGTATCCCCGGACCAGGCAAACAAAGGATCACGGTTCCGACCTGTCGAACAACCACATTCGCCAGAGTCATGCGAGTACGTATCGAATGCAAAGGATTCGAACGATCGGTTCTGAACTAACTCCGCATAGATACCCCCATCCGCTGCATTGTTAATGTCCTCGTAAAATAGGCCATACATTACTTCACTGATATCCGCCACCTTTTGATCCCCGTGAATCGCGAGGGTATAAGGCGGGATATGCTCTGGTACAACAGAGACATCAAAACTTTTGTTCAACGTACTTCCACCCTTGGTCAAAAGCGCATTCAAATGAACCTCCTGTGCCGAGCTTAGGGGTTGAACCTCTCCATTCGCAGACAGAACCTCTGGCTGACTTGAATTCCATTGAACGTTTACCTTGCCCCCCAGTAAATCTACAGGCAATGACACATCTTTGGTAATAATCCGAGCTGGAGCAGACAAATATTTATCTCCTGCCAGCTTCACAATCTCTTCATCCGTCAGGGACTCGCACATCACTTCAATCACTTCATCCATGGACAGGGCCGCCTGATATATCCGAAAGTCGGAAAGTGAACCTGCAAAGTCCACATCTGCGGCGTACTGAGACCGACCAATATAATTACGGCTATAATTCGCAGGCTCCACGAACGAATCAAACCATCTGCGCAGCTTGGCATAATTGCCACTGGATGTCTGGCTGATGGAGCCATCTGCTACTTTCTCTCCATTCACATATACAATAGGACCTGCACTGCTGCGTGTGCCGCCCTGACTGCCTGCCACCGACAGGGCAATATGCATCCATTCCCCGCCGGCAAATCCGCGTCCCGGGTCTACAACCAGATCATCGCCTGCATATAACGTGCCTCGCATCTGACGAGTCAGAAATAAATAGGGGCCCTTGTCGCCTTTGCCAAAGTCGAAAATCCGCTCCCACACGTTCGATCCTTTGCCCAAATGGACCCATGCTGTAACAGTCACTCCAGTGTTGTCGCTTACATTTTGCAGCAAATTCGATGGCAGCTCCAGATACGATGTTCCGTTCGATCCACCGGTAAAAGTCACCGCCCATCTGCCATTCACTTCGGAAATGTTGGGAACTTTCTCTCCCGCGGCGGCTCCAACGTGTCCGTTCCCTGAACTATCCTTGCCAATGTCGGCGGCATCTTCAAACTTGTAGTGTGCAATGAGTTGATTGTGAAATGTAGTCATGTTCATTCCTCCTATGAAGGTTAAATTATCGTAGATGAGCTCTCTTTGATTCGCATAAATATAAATTAGTTAATAAATATATAAACTTATGATCTAATCAGTATAGTATCTTATTCTAAGTAAATATTTCAATCTAAAATTACAAAAAATCTATTGTACTATAGGAATTCCTACGAACATATCGCCCTTTAGCCTACCTCACTTTCAACTCTAAACACCCTCTAAGCCTGATATTTATGGTTTACAAATATATAAATTGATTGATAATATAACAAATGAAAGCGCTTGATAATGTGGTAATCAAAAGGAGGGCTGTCCGGCCAAATAACGTTTAGGGCAATGAATAAGGTTATTTTTCATTTCAGGTATTGGGAAAGGGGAAACGTATGAAACGTTATTGGGTAAGTGTACTTCACATTTCTGTACTGAGCACTGCATTACTTACGACAACAGCTTTGGCTCCCATCTCCGTATTGGCGGAAAGTCCGGAGGCAGTCCGTTCCAACCCGCAAGTTTCCACATCCACTAAGAATGCGGTTCCTTCATTCAGGAATGTTTCCGTTCATGACCCTTCCGTCATTAAGGTGGGTGATACCTTTTATATTTTCGGCTCACATTTACAAGTAGCAAAGTCCAAGGATTTGATGAATTGGGATTTGGTCGCTTCCGGGGTCACGGATAACAACCCTGTTGTGCCCAATGTGACCAAAGAATTCGCTGAAGCCCTGGAGTGGGCGCAGACCGATACATTATGGGCAGCAGACGTCATTCAGTTGGCGGATGGCAAATTTTATATGTACTACAATGCGTGCAAAGGTGACTCTCCCCGCTCTGCGTTAGGCGTTGCTGTGGCAGACAACATTGAGGGGCCATATAAGGATCAGGGTATTCTGCTGAAATCCGGCATGTGGGATGAGATCAGTGAGGATGGCACCATATACGATGCGACCATACATCCGAATGTGGTCGACCCTGATGTATTTTTCGATAAAAACGGCAAGCTCTGGATGGTGTACGGTTCCTATTCCGGGGGGATTTTCATTCTGGAGATGGACGAAACGACAGGAAAACCACTGCCGAACCAGGGTTATGGCAAAAAGCTTACCGGAGGCAACCACAGCCGAATTGAAGCACCTTATATGCTCTATAGCCCCGAAACCGACTATTATTATCTGTATCTGTCCTATGGTGGACTGGGTGCTGACGGGGGATATAACATTCGCGCAGCTCGCTCCAAAACACCGGACGGTCCTTTCCTCGATGCCGAAGGAAACGATATGATCAACGTCAAGGCGGATAAGGACAAGCCCTTGTTTGATGACCGCTCAATCGAGCCTTTTGGCGTCAAATTGCTAGGGAACTTCCTGTTTCAAAGACAAATCGGTGACCCAGGCACAGGTCAAGGTATCGGCTATGTATCACCAGGACATAACTCCGCTTATGTTGACGCTGCAACGGGAAAACAATTTCTGATCTTCCATTCCCGCTTTCCGGGACGCGGAGAAGAACATGAAGTTCGTGTACATGAGATGCATATGAACTCTGAGGGATGGCCTGTTGTTGCTCCCTACCGCTATGCGGCAGTAGAAGAAAACACGGCCCAACTGACAACCCAGGACATCGCTGGTCAGTACAAATGGGTGAATCACGGGAAAGAAATCACGGCCGAGATCCAATCTTCACAGACCGTTCAGTTCACAGCAGATGGGCAGATCAGCGGTGCAGTCACGGGAACATGGAGTCTTGAAGCAGACAATCAGGTCCAAATCACATCAAATAATGTTGTGTATAAAGGTGTCTTCACGCATGAATGGGAACCGGATTCCCAGAAGACGGTCCTGACCTTTAGCGCGCTCTCCTCTTCTGGCGTGGCCATCTGGGGAAGTCAGATGGCTGCAATGAAGGATCAGGATATTGTTAATGCGGTGAAAAAGGACCTCAGCATCGGCGACACGGGCAGCGTATTCTTCAACCTGTCCCTCCCGACCAAGGGAACACGCGATGCAGAGATTACGTGGAAATCATCCAATGCCTCTGCCCTGTCCGCTACCGGGGTAGTGAATCGGCCGCGCGCTGGTAAGGGAGATGCTAAAGTGGCATTAACGGCAACGATTCGCAAAGGAAGCGCAGTAAGCTCCAAAACGTTTAACGTTACCATTCCACAACAGGCGGTAAGTCCATTGCTTGGGGAATATACGTTTGAACAAAAGAAACTGGCAAAAATCGCACAGGATTTCAGCAAAAATGAATACCACGGTCAAGCCTTTAATGTGACGACTTCTGCGGTTAATAGCAAAAATCAGGCTGCTGCTTTCAATGGAACAGACAGCTACATTCAGCTGCCCGGAATCATTACCGATACGACGGATTTCACCTATAGTGCATGGATCAACTGGAGTGGCGGCGGAGCCTGGCAGCGAATTTTCGACTTTGGAAATGGCCTGACCAGACATATGTTCCTTACTCCCGCCCAGCATACTGGAGCTCTGCAATTCACCATTCATGATCAGGGACGGGATCAGAGCCTCATTGCCTCTGAACCGCTGCCCACTAATCAATGGGTGCATGTCGCTGTTACCCTTCAGGGAGATACCGGAACTCTGTATGTGAATGGAAAAGCTGTAGCAAGCAGCAGCGAAATCACGTTTAACCCGAAAGATCTGCAAGTGACGGAAGCTTATATGGGCAAAAGCCGATATGCAGCCGATCCCTTCTATAAAGGCTCAATGGATAACGTCAAAGTATATGATAAAGCGTTAACCTCCACAGAAATTCAGCGTCAGGCCAAAGAAAAGCCTTAATTCCATTCAAACCCTTACGCATAGAATTGATTTGAAATAACAAAACGCCAGTATATCAGTCGAATTCACAGACTGTTGTATTGGCGTTTTATTATTTTCACTTTGAATAATGGATGACCATGCTTAATTTGTTCGCAGCAGTACCGGTGTTGTGATACGCATGAGGCTTGTCCGCGCCAAAACGAATCGACTCCCCTTGTTTTACCGTATATTCCTCTGCCCCAATCCGAATCGTAATTTCCCCTTCAAAAACCGTAATAAATTCCTCCGCCCCTTCTATATGCGGTTCAGCATTCATAGAAGACCCTTCATCCATCTCCATCATGTACATCTCAAAGCGGCGTCCCTCTTCAAAAGGAAAATGCGGATAAATTCGAATTCGTCCCCCATCCTCCACCAATGCTTGAATATCATCACGCGTTACCACGGTCGTATCCGACTTGGGCTCGTGGATCAAAGTAGTAAAGGAAATTTTCAGACCATTTGCAATCTTCCATACTGTAGCGATTGTAGGGTTAGATTCCCCCCGTTCAATCTGACCAAGCATCGTCTTGCTGATTCCAGACAACTCGGCAACCTTGTCCAGACTAAGCTTCCGTTGTTCCCTGAGCTGCTTCAAGTTCTGGGCCAGAACCGCATTAATGTTTTTCATTATTACAGTCACCTCTTCAAAAATATATTGTGCTGTATAACGCACATAATGTACAATGATAAAGAACAAACGTTATAACGCACGATTTAGTTAACTATATCATACAAACAAGATCCAATGTGGAGGGCTTATGGATATTATATCGTTACTGACTTATGCAATCGTAGCTTCATTCACACCCGGTCCCAATAACATTATCGCCATGACGCATGCAAGAAACGAAGGATTCAAAAAAATTGTTCCGTTTATTGCCGGCGTAGCAGCTGGCTGCCTGCTTATCATGTTTCTGTCCAGCTACTTCAACCTTATTCTGCATCAATACATTCCAAGGATCAAACCCGTTCTAAACGTGTTGGGATGTGTATACATGGTCTATTTGGCGATCAAAATCATGCGAAGTAAACCTGCGAATGCCAGAGATCCCGAGGTCAATCGTTTTACGTTTCTCTTTGGCTTCACCCTGCAATTCATCAATCCCAAAGTCATTCTGTATGGTCTTACGGCCATCTCGGTATTTGTTATGCCTCTTGGAGAGTCTCATGTTCATATAATCGTATTTTCGTTGGTTCTAACCATCATTGGCATCAGTGCCAATATGACCTGGGGGTTATGCGGGATGTTATTTCAGAGCTTTTTATTGAAATATGAACGTCCTTTTAATATCGTGATGGGCGTTCTGTTAATCTACAGTGCCCTATCCATTCTAAAATAAATGCAAGAGAAAAAGCGTCCTCCCAACTAATGGCTGGACGCTTTTATGTTAATTCCAGATGAGCTCAGATGGATCTCCACCACGGATGGCTCGGGTAATTCTCGTTATACAGTACAACCTTCTCACCGATTTTGGGTGTTGCAATGGAGACATTCAAGGCATGTGCAGCCTTGACGATTCGTTCAACCGGCTCGTTCCAGGCATGATAGGCCAACGTAAATGCTGCCCAATGAATCGGAATGAGCAGCCCTCCCCTTACATCCAAGTGTGCCTGTACCGTTTCTTCTGGCATCATATGAATGTTGGACCAACGCTCATCATATTGTCCGCATTCCATCAGGGTCAGGTCAAAAGGTCCGTACTTATTGCCGATTTCCTTGAAATGAGGACCGTATCCGCTGTCGCCACTAAAGAAAACCTTCGTTTCTTGTCCAGCAATGACCCACGAACACCATAAGGTCGAATTGCGGTCCAACAACCCCCTGCCCGAGAAATGCCTCGCCGGCGTGCAGGCTAATGTCAGACCTTTGAAGGATAACTCATCCCACCAGTTATGTTCGGTAATCTGTTCCGAGGGCACACCCAGTTGAATCAGCCGCCTGCGCACACCAAGGGGGACGATAAACCGCTGTGTTTTATTCTTCAATCTGCGGATCGATGAATAGTCCAGATGATCATAGTGGTCATGCGATATAATGATGGCATCCAAGGATGGAAATTCCTCGGGTTGCATCGGCAGATTCGTGCTGTATCGTTTCGTACCCGCCCAGGATACGGGAGACGGTCGCTTGCCCAACATTGGATCAAAGAGCAATCGGTGTCCTTCGATCTCAAGCAAAAAAGCCGAATGACCAAACCATGTCACCTGCGGATGATCGGATACATGTAACGATTCTGCTGGCTCATATTTCTCCATGGGGATGTGGCCTGCAGGTCTCCGCTCTATACTTCTGCGCATGGAATCCCTCAACATGCTCACGAGGGAGCTGAAGCTCATGCCTGCGGATGTCGGAACCTGATTTTCGTATTTTGTCATTATTCATACCTTCTGTTCTTTATAATCAACACTTCAAGCAATAATTCAATCTGGAGTAAAACAGGAGCAATATTAGACTTTATATTAAATCATTGTTCGTTTATAATCAATTCGCCTTCGGTTATCTGAATTTGATATACAATCAACCCTAATGAATGGAGGACATGTGATCATGATTAAACTTATTCAGGACGTAGTTGAGGACATGAACAAGCAGCTGGAACGTATTGAAACCAGCTTGAACAGGTTGAACGAGGAACAGATTTGGACTAGACTTCAGCCTGGTATGAACAGTGTAGGAAATTATTGTCTGCATTTGGCGGGCAATGAATATCAGAACCTGGTGACTGGTATAGGGAACCAGCCTCTAATCCGGGAACGCTCTGCCGAATTCAATACCAATGGCGGTCTGAGCAGGAAGGAATTGTTAGCCAGACTCCGCCATGTTCGAACAGAATCAACCGCGATATTATCAAGTCTGGACGAAGAGGATTTATCCAGGGAAGTGACCATCCCCTATGAGCTGACAGATTGGAATCGCATGAACCGCAGCAAGGATGAAGCCAAAGATGCGTATGAGCATAAAATCGTACGTTCTCTGCTCATAAAGGTCGCTACCCATTATGGCTACCATGCTGGCCAGATCGTACTGTTGTCGAAGATTTTACAGCCCACCGACGAACATCTCACAGGACTATATCACTAAAAACTATAAAAGAAATACAGAATTAAGATGGAATTAAGACTCTGTTTTCTATCTAATAAGATTGAGCATATAAGATAGAGAAAAATACACAGAGAGTATGTGAGACCTAATGAAAAAATGGCGCAGAAGATTAGTTAAAACGTTGATATTCGGGGTGGCTGCCGTTCTTCTCCTGCTGGGTACAGGTGTGATCTACCAACAAGTGAATACCCGGCAGGATGCAAAAACATTTACCCCTCCAGGCAAGCTGTACAAGGTACATGGAGACAATATGCATTTATATACTGGGGGAAAAGGTGATGCAACCGTAGTCCTGGCTTCCGGATGGGGTACAGCTGATCCATATGTGGATTATTATCCGCTGTACGAAAAACTTGCTCCCTACACCAAATTCGCTGTTTATGATCGTTTTGGCTATGGTTATAGCGATATGACCGATAAGAAACGGGATGTCGATACCGTCGCCGATGAATTGCACGAGTTATTACAGGTTTCTGGACAAAAGCCTCCTTACGTGTTGGTTGCCCATTCACTGGGCTCACTCGAAACAATCCGTTTTGCGCAAAAATATCCGGATGAAGTACAGGGTATTGTCATGATTGATGGTGGAACTCCAGAACATTATGCGAATGACGATGGCCAGTTGGCTGATGTGATCGGCGGTTTTGGTAATCAATTCCGAATTCAAACAGGACTTTTCCGTTTGTCCATGCAGTCTGACACTGTTATAGAAGCCTCCAATGCCAATCGAAACGGCCTGAAGCTTGTACCAGATGAATTGAAGAAAATAGATACAACGGCTCTGTTGCTTCACTATGGGAATGCCAATACTGTGGATGAGCTGCGCGAGATGAAAACCAATGCAAAGGTTGTCGTTGACAACAAAAAGCCCCTCCCGTTCCCGCTTACCATACTGACAGCAGATTACTTCGGAGCCAGTGAGCCGATATGGGATAAAACCCAAGCGGAATTTACGTCCTGGTCGGAACATTCCAAACATATAACCGTTAAGGATACCGAGCATTATATTCATCAATATCACCCGGATCTTGTAGCTAAGGAAATATTGGAACTCATCAAAAAGTAGTTTCCTAATAGTGCGGCTAAAATCACATTATAATATGTCACATGATGAACCCCTAGTGATTCGATATTACTAGGGGTTTTATGTACAAAAAAACGATGCTCCCCCGTAGAAGGAAGAGCATCGTTCAATTCTTCAATAAATGCAATCAATGCATAGGACCTTGTTGGCCGTCTCCAGCACCAACCTTAACTCGTTTCAGGAACAGTGAAATGATCAGTCCAATTACAGCAAGAACCATTGCGAAAACAAATGCATTTTGTACACCGGATGTGAAACCCGCCAATTGATTCTCTGGACTTTCGGGATCCGTCACACCTCTTAAGAAGCGAAGCTGTCCTGCGCTCAGGATACTTACCGCAACCGCTGTACCGATAGCTCCGGATACCTGCTGCAATGTATTCATTATCGCCGTCCCGTGAGGATAAAATGCAGGAGGCAATTGATTCAAGCCATTGGTTTGTGCAGGCATCATGATCATTGAAATCCCGACCATCATGAATACATGCAGCGTAATAATCTTGCTCAAGGTCGTTGTCGGAGTGATTCCCGTATACATGAAGAGAACAACAGTCACGATAACCAGACCGATAATCACAAGCCACTTCGGACCGAATTTGTCAAACAGACGTCCCATCACCGGGGACAAGAATCCATTCAGCAAACTACCCGGCAGCAAAACCAAACCAGCAGTCAATGCCGTAACCGCCATACCTTGTTGCAGATACATCGGAAGAATCAGCATGGAAGACAGCATCATCATCATACATAGGAAGATCAGGATCAAACCGATCGTAAACATCGGGTATCTGAACGCCCGCAGATCCATCATCGGTTGTTTCATTCTCAATTGACGGATGCTGAACAGCAGCAAAGATAACACGCCAATAACCAGTGTAGCCACAACTACAGGACTGGTCCAGCCACCGCCGCTTTCTCCATGTCCCCCTGCACTACTGAATCCGTACACGATTCCGCCAAAACCAAGTGTGGAAAGGATAATGGAAAGGATATCGATTTTGGGCTTGGTCAATTTCGAAATATTCGGCAAGAACAGCAAGCCGCATACCAATGAAATAATGAAGAACGGCAAGGAGATCCAGAAGATCCAGTGCCAGCTCAGATTGGCCAGAATCAGACCCGAGATACTCGGACCACTTGCTGGCGCGAACATGATAACCAACCCGATCAGTCCCATGGCAGCACCACGTTTTTCGATTGGGAAAATAACCAATATGGTGTTAAACATCAGTGGCAATAACAGAGCCGTACCTACAGCCTGCAATACCCGTGCCACCAACAGAATTTCAAAGCTCGGTGCAATTGCAGCCACAAGCGTTCCTGCAATTGAAAAAATCAAAGAAGTGGTAAACAGCTGTCTTGTCGTAAACCATTGTAACAACATACCGGAAACCGGCACCAAAATACCCAATACAAGCAAATACCCTGTCGTTAACCATTGAATCGTTGTAGGCCCAACTTCCAGCAACCCCATAAGTGGTGTCAAGGCCACATTAAGCGCTGTTTCACCGAACAGCCCAATAAAGCCGCTCAGCAGCATGGCAAATAAAATCGGAAATACCTTATATTGTTTTGTTTCTTGTTGATCCTGTACAGAATCAGCCTTCATGGCAACGTCCACAATCCCATCCTCCTCAAACAATCTGACAATTTCTATTTCTCTCTACGAAGCTTATTGCTTCTCTCTTGCATTCTTCGCCACAACGGACAAATAATCAGCAGCCGTCAGCAAAGGCTGTTTGTCCTGGTTGGTCAGGCTGATAATCAATGCACCCTCCATTAAGGAGATGACCAGAAGACCCATCTCTTGTGCTTTTTCTTCACCTATGCCATCCAAAATCAGATGCTTCGTAATGATTTGCTGCCACCCTGCAAACACGTCCTGACAGGCAATTCGCAATTGATGACTGATGCACGAGGTCTCCACGGCTGCCCAGAAACTAAATGGAAGAAAACCCGTAAAACCTGCCGCCTCCGTTTCAACCGCCAAGTCATGAATAAATTGCTGAATGGCATCCCCCGTATTATCATGAGCAGCAAACACTTCTTCAAACTTCTGCAGAATGTTTTCATTGGCTTTTTGAATGCACTCGTGAGCGAGCTCTTCCTTGCCGTGTGGGAAATAATGATATAACGAGCCTTTCGGCGTACTGCTCTCCTTAATAATCTGATTTAGACCGGTCGCATGATATCCTTGTGAAAAAAACAGTCTGGCTGCTGTGCTGACGATTAGTTCTCTAGCATTAGACTTTTCACTCAATAAAGCCACATCCTTAAATGAATTATAACAATCGGTCTATATAATTAAAACTGTTTCGAAAAACACTGTCAACCCTAATATTTGGGCCAATTCTTATGAAAGCGCTATGAAAAAAATGAATTGCAAATGATTGTGCAAAATAAAAAAGCGAGAGCAGCTTCTCGCTTCTTTCTGTATTACGATATGAATGGTAGAGCTTATTCGAAGAAATCATCGAACGACCGCACTGGTTTTACATCCATGGGCTGCTTGGACGCAGCAAGACACCCATACGCCCCCACATATACGATCAAGCATAACAAAATTAATGATAGCATGTTAAACATCTCCCTTTTCTTCATCTCATATTTTCATGACCAAACCTGCCCCTGTTACATCCCACCAGCTCTACTCATTCAGAATCCTCTTTTTCAAAATACGATTCACTTGTTCTGAGCTGGCCAGCATCAAGATAAGGAAGACAAGTACAACCAGCGGGAAAAAGCCGATATTGGTTTTCCCAGCGAGTACGCCAAAAAGCGGAGGAAACACTGTGGTTCCAGTGTACGCCAGTGCCATTTGATACCCCATCAATCGGGCAGAATTCGCTTTGCCGAACCGAGCTGGAGTTTCATGAAGAAGTCCGGGATAGATGGGTGCAAGCCCCAAACCAATCAGAACGAATCCAGCCAGTGCAAACGAAATCGATAATGGAAGCAATAAAATGATTCCACCCACAATGGCGGTCACTTGACCGGCCAGGATTAACACCCGATTTTTTATTTTTAACGTGATAAAGCCTGTAATCAATCTGCCTAGCGTAATACCACCGTAGTATAGGGAGATCCAGCCCGCAGCTGTTTCTGCCGAGACATCTCTAGCTCCTACCAGATAGCTGGCACCCCATAAACCCACCGTTGTCTCCACGCCACAATAAAACAGAAATGCGATCAGTGAGTTTTTGACTCCCTTAATCTTCAATACATTTTGTTCGGGCCTGTTCTCACGCTGTACTAACGTGTTGTCCACTTGTACATTATTTGATCCGTTTATCCGACCCGCACTCTCCCGACTTGCAGCAACACGCTTCCACAAAGGCAATGTGGCAAACAAAATCAGAACGAGACAGCACTGGACGACGGCTACAGCTGTATACCCGCTTCTCCAGGAATGATGTTCGGCAATGTAATACGACATAATGATAGGGCCTGTCGTCGCGCCCACACCCCAGAAACAGTGCAGCCAGTTCATATGGTGTACTTTGTAATGTTCTGCGACATAATGATTCAGGGCAGCATCAACGGCTCCGGCACCTAAACCCAGAGGAATGGCAAGAATGACGAGCCATACCAATGAAGGCGCAAAGGAGAATCCAAGGAGTGCTCCGGCAGTTAGACAACAGCTAATTAACGTAACCTTGCCTGTTCCCCATTTTTGAATCACCGTGCCGCTTGCCAAGCTTGAAACGATAGTTCCTCCGGCAACGACCATTGACAGAATTCCTGCTGACCCAAACGAAGCACCAAGTTCAGGCCACATGACTGGCCAGGCTGAACCTAGCAAGGAGTCAGGAATCCCCAGACTGATAAACGCAAGGTAGATAATGATAAGAAACCAAGTTGCCATAAATAGATCCCTTCCCTGCATATAAATTGAACGTAAATGAATACAAGAATACAGATTAAGTCACTTTATTCATATACTTTATAAAGTTTATTTATTTATATTGCGTCAAAAAAATTTCTTTGTCAATAGATCGGATCAGCCAAATTAAAACAGCCGCCAATCTGGATGAGAAACTCCCGATTGACGGCTGTTTTTTTGGAAATAAGTATTATTTATATGTAAGAGTTCCCCGATACGGATCAACATTATGTTTCTTGTAGTTGTTCTCTTTTGCAAAGCACAAAAAGGGAATTGCATCTGCAATCCCCCTTCGTTCACATTCTCTAAGATGAAACGAGTGAGTAACTCCCGAGACCTATCGGTTTAAATGTTTACCGCGCTCATCCCAAGCTTCCATATTAAGCTCACTGTTGATCGTTACAGCGGTTAAAGCTCCTAGGGACGCCGCAGTAATAGCCTGGTATAACTCTGATGCTGCATCTCCAGCGCTAAATATACCTGGCACGGTCGTTTTACCGTAATCATCAACGACGACCGTACCGGCATCCGTAACCTCACAGCCTATCGCCTGCGGCAATTCTGATCCACCCGTTAGTTTCGGTCCAAAGAAAATTCCCGTGCATGAGATTGCAGTGCCATCCTCCAATACGACCTGCTGCACCATCCCATCACTTGATTCAATGGATCGAATCGGAGAGTCCCATACCGGAACACCGTGCTGCTTCAATTCCTCCCGCTGTTCGTCCGTTAATTCATCAGGTCCATTCGTGCAAATGGTAAACTGGCTTGTCCAGCCGGAGATCGTTTTGGCCATGTGAACTGCCTTGGCTCCATTAACAATGATGACGAGCGATTGATCCCTTAATTCCCAACCATCACAATAAGGGCAGACAAAAGCACTCTTTCCATACACCTCTGTCAACCCGTTTATATCCAGCGGAAGGTCTTTTTTACCAACTGCAAACAACACTTTCTTCGTACGATAGACCGCTCCTTGGGCCGTTGTAACTTCAAAAACACCATCGGTTCCTGTCACAGAGGTCGCTGTGTCCCCTGCAAAATGAACGGACGGGTAGGCGCTAATCTGTTCCTTCGCAACCTTCCGAAATTCACGAGGACTGGCACCATCTCTTGTCAGAAAACCGTGTGTTTCACGTGTGACCCAATTGCGTGGGCGTTCATCATCTATGACCACCACCTGTTTGCGCGCTCTGCCTAGTACAAGTGCTGCATTAAGACCTGCAGGTCCTCCTCCAATAATTAATACATCTACCTGTTGATTCATATTTAACACCCTTTCCAGATATTTAATATCTTTTATTATCTCAAAAAAATAGATCCATCCTTTTCTTCCTTCCTCCTGCCAACAAACTGTTCTTATAATAATGTAAGAGGAGAACTCTCAATACTATTAAAGACCTCTTATATCTACAATATACATATAAAACTTATAATGCAAGAAAAATTTTCTTTTTCCTGTCACGAATCGCGTTAAGATTCTATGACGCGTATCACATAAAATCATTTTTAACAATTGAAAAAAACCTTGTTTTTAAATTGTTCACAATCAAATGACATTATTTTAAATACTAAATCGTTAATTAATTCACATACTGTATTGAGTGCTATAATAAAACCACGAGATATATAAGTATAGATATAGGAAGTGAGTTCTTGAAAACATTGAATAAAGGGTCACGGCCCGAAATCAGCCTGGAGTATACTAGCTCGATTCCAAAAGTATTTTTTGATACGATCAAGATCGGAATTATCAAATCCAATCTGATCGCCATGTTTGCCGGTTTAAGTTTGGCTTTGTATGTATTTGATGCATCCATTTTAGCTAATATTGTACCTATTATCCTCTCTGTTATCGGGTCTTCCCTGATTATCGGAGCAGCCGGAGTGTTTAACAATTTGTATGATCGGGATATCGATGCCATTATGGAGCGGACCAAAACACGCCCTACGGTAACCGGTCGTGTAGATACCAAAACCGGGTTGATCCTCGGTATTGCCATCACGATCATCGGGGGCGTCATGTTGTATATTGCATCCCCATCCGCTGCCGTATTCGGCATATTGGGACTGCTGCTGTATGTGTTCCCCTATACCATGTGGACCAAACGAACAACCGTATATAATACGGAAGTCGGAAGCCTTTCAGGCGCTGTTCCCCCGCTCATCGGTTGGGCAGCCATTTCACCAGAGCTGGGTCATTATGAAATTTGGGCTTTGGTCATTACCATGCTGTTGTGGCAGATGCCTCACTTCTATGGCATTGCCATCCGGAGATTTGATGAATACAAAGCGGCTGGTGTCCCCATGCTTCCTGTCGTAAAAGGAATCAGACGGACATACATCCAGACGAATGTTTATCTGGTATTGTTGTTATTCTCCAGCTTCTTGTTCTGGCCGATGAGTCCGTTCATTGCCATTGTTGCGTTTCTGGTAAGTTTGGCCTGGCTTATTCTTAGTGTGGCAACTTTCGATAAGAAAGAAACCAAGAAATGGTCACATAAAATGTTTATTTTCTCCATCAACCACATCACGATCATCTTCCTGGTCATCATTGCGTATTCATTGATTGCACCATTGATCAAATAAAGGTTGACCAAATGAGCAATAATAAAAGCCGTACAGATTTAACTCTTGCACAAAGAGTTGTCTGTACGGCTTTTTTCATTTGTTATAGTATTCACCTTTTCTCAAGCTATCCCACTTTAACCGGTGTTTGCTCACCTTGCCAAAGCAGTTGCATCTCTTCATTTGTAGCAAGCAATTCGGAAAGGCTTCCTTCGGCCTCGATTCGTCCATCCTTCATAACGATGATATGATCGGCCCTGGCAAGTGCTGCTCTGCGGTGAGACACCGCAATACATGTGACATCCGGCTCCTGGAACAAACCTTCCCAGACCTGTTGCTCGGTTTCCACATCCAGCGCACTGGACAGATCGTCGAAGATGAACAGGTCCGCTTCCGTCATGAGCATGCGTCCGGTTGCTGCGCGCTGAATCTGACCACCCGACAACATAACACCTCTTGGACCTACGGACGTTTCGAGTCCTTGATCCAGGTTTTGAATATCTTTATCCATAACAGCCAAGCGAATCGCTTTTGCAAGAGCCATTTCCGTACGTCCCTGTTTGCCCTGAACAATATTTTCTTTCAGTGTATCACTGAACAGTCGGGGCACTTGAGGTGTATATGCTGCTCTTGGAGGCATCAGGAAGGTAGCGGGATCAACATCTGTCCCATTCCAGCGAATTGTGCCCTCTTCTTTGGGTAGCAATCCCAGAAGGGTACGAACCAGAGTCGATTTTCCAGACCCAACCCGTCCAGTGATGACCAGAAATTGTCCCCGCTTCACGCGGAAGCTGATATCCTGTATTCCATTTGCAGAATGAGGATAGTGGTACGCCAGATTGCGGATTTCCAGCTCTCTTAGCTTCTCCTTGGGATCTCTCTGTTCATTAGGAAGCTCAGGCGGATCTTCATTCAGATAAGTCTCTCTGAAGTCCATGATCCGGTCTTCCTCACCAGGACGAAACAAAGTTCGCATGCGGTCAAAAGATACTTTGAGCCGTTTATGCTGAAATACCATATATCCGAATAAAGAAATACTAAAGCCAATGTTGGCCAGATAACTCGTGAACAAGGCAAAATTACCTACGGTGAAATTGCCGGATTTCATCTCGGCTGCACACATCAGGAGAATAAGACCGGTACAGATGCTGAGCACATGCTGGTTAAGTGATCTCATCCACTGTTTGAACAGATTATCCCGGAGTGCTGCCTGACGACGCTCTTCATTCAGTTGGTTAAAACGAGTAGAGACATGCTCTTCCGCCTGCCCCAGTTTTAGTGCCTGCACAGCTCCAAAGGTCTCGGCAATGAAGCTGGTGATGCGCCCCGTCGACTCACGATTGACTTGGGCATATCGACGAGCCCGATTACCAGACAAGTTATTCAGCAACGTTACGACTACCAGTGGCAATACCGCAACAAGAGTGATCTTCCAGTTAATATTCGCCATAATGATGACGGATACAACGGCGAACACGAGCCTCCCCCAGAAATCCACCCAGGATTCCACGTACTCAACCACCTCATCCACATCATCCCGAAAGCGACTCATCGCCTCTCCCGGTGAAGCTGGCAGATTACGTCCTGGCCAGCGCATAATTCCGGCCAGCATGTTGGTACGCAGAATGGCCTGAATATGATAGATATATGTGATCCATGCATAGAAAGCAGCAAAAAACGTACCTACTCTTGTTGCTCTGACCAGAGCAATGAAGATCAGCGGAGCGGCCAGCCACATGTAATCACTGGAACCCACGGTTGCCCGATCAAAGAACCACTGCATCCCGATCCCTATGGCCAGCGGTAAAGAATGAAATATACACCATAACAATCCGTTGATCAAAAATAGAAAAGGCCTAAAGCGAAACAAGCGGCCTATAAATCCTGTTACTGTCACGCCAATTCCTCCTCTCGCCCCGTAATCAGCAATCTGGCATAATGGGAAGCCGGATCACTGGCGAGTTCTTCTCTGGCTCCGAATTCCAGTACCTTGCCATCCCCCAGTACCATAATCTGATCGACCTTCTCCAAAGTAGCCAGGCGATGTGCAATGATAATTCCGGTACATTGCTTCATCAACTGATCGATCGCTGACTGAAGCATGCTCTCTGTTGCAGCATCCAGCCTTGAGGAAGGCTCATCGAGAATAACCAGGCTTGGTTCAGTCAGAAATACTCGCGTCAGGGCGAACAATTGAGCTTCCCCTGCGGACAATGAAGAACCACCAGCCTTCAGATGTGTATCCAACCCTCCGGGCTGTGATTCAATCCAGTGACTTAATCCCAGTCGATCCGTTGTCTCCTTAATGATCTGATCCGAGACGTCCTGGTTGAACAGCGTTAAATTCTCTCGCAGCGTACCATCGAACAGCTGTACATCCTGCGTCACCATACCCACCCTGCGGTAAAGTGCAGGTAAGGTAAGCTCTGTAATATCTTTGCCACCCACACGAATTGTTCCGCTATCCAGATTGTACAGGCGCAGAAGCACCCGACTCAGACTTGATTTTCCGCTACCAGTACGACCGATGATGCCAAGCCGTTCGCCAGGTTTAATGGCAAAGTTAATATTCTGCAATACAGGTTTATCCTCGTTATAACTGAAGTTCACCTGCTTGAATTCCAGACCAAGCGGCCCTTCTGGCAGCTGGTCCTCTTTTCCGTTTTCGATCTCACTGCGTAATGACAACAGTTCTCTTGACCGAAGCATACCTGATTTAGCCTTCTGAAACTCTTGAACCTGATCGCCTAACATCTCAATCGGATCATTAAGCATCTGTGTGTATTGATATATCAGAAACAGGGTTCCGATGCTGATGATGCCTTGCATGTAGTAATGAACACCGAGCAGAAGAACCGCAGTGACTGCAAGGGCGAACAGAATGACCGTCGTATTCCATGGAATAACCCGAAGCAGCCAGGCTTTCCTTCCCTTTTGAAATACAACACGCATCGTGCGATAAAATCGATTCATCACATACGGGACATGCCCGTTGGCTTGAACATCCTCAATTCCCGCAATACGCTCTTCAATTAATCCGAACAAGGAGGCACTCGCTTCCCGCTCATTTTTGGAAGAGTTTACTCCCAGATTCCGAATGAACACCATAAACAGAATCGATACCAGTGTAAACACCGTCATGACGATCGCAATCGGTACGTTTACAGTGAACATAAATCCGAGGATTCCGGCAAGCAAAACAAAACTTCCAACCACCTGCACAATGAACATCGCGAAGAAGTTGGAGATACTCGTCACATCGCCATCCACCCGTTCAATCATTTCTCCAGGTGTCTTCACATTATGGAATCGCATATCCAGTCGCAGGCAATGCTTCAGGAGATCTCCACGCAGTTGATTCGTTGCCCTCCAGGCAACATCATTGCCGAAATAACTCACTGCTACAGTGATCAATTGATTAACTACAGCAACAATCAGGAACAATCCGGCAAGCTGGATCAGGTTAGAAAGCACTCCCCCACTTGCCGCCGTATCAATGAACCGTTTAATAATCTGTGGACTCACGAGCTGAAGCCCCGTTGACGTCAGCAGCATCACCATAAGCAAGGCCAATCGTCCTTTGACGGGTTTTAGATATTGCAGCAGCCAGGACATGGAGCGTTTCTCTGTTTTGGGCATAGCCCCTCACCCCTTCTTATACCGTTTCTATTCCCATTTTCTAATTCAAAACATCGTGGCCTCTCACTAAGATGAATCATACATAATAACAATAAATGCAACATTTCCAGCCCATGGATGAATTTTTCCGAGTGTGTTTACCATCTTACATTCTCCCAATCTCTCTGGCATTCTTTCCGAAATCGTTGCACCCATTGTTCAGCAATCTCATCTGCAATCGGGTCAAAGGACGGGGGTGATACGGTCACACCGTCAGTTTGAACATCCAAAAATTCTAGCACTTTCATAACGGTCCCTTCGTAATCCTGTATAAAATCCTCATAAACAATCGTCAGCGGCACAATGCCCGACTCGGACAGAAAATCTTCGATTGCAGCTTCGCACATGTTACTCTCCACCAGCAGATGCTTAATCGCATCAAAGTTATATTGATCTGCAATATCTTGTAACTGAGGACTGTCTCCGTGCTTGCGGTGCCATTCACCCGAGACGATGGCTCTCCACCATGACACAGCCAATCTGACTTTGTTGCGACGCGTCATGTAGATATGCTTGGTGCAATTAGGGAAGCCCGTACTCCATACTTCAGCCCGCGATAACGCTGTTGGCAGATTATAGAGATTACGGAATGCGTCAATCCATCGTTGTTCAAAATTAATCTTGATTCCGAAAACTCCGTTCGGCGTTGTTCCCTGATCCCAGATCTGCTCCAAATCTTCACACTTTAATGTGTCTGGGCTCTTATGCTGATCATGCAGCCATTCCCTCGGATATCCTGCAACCCCCGTAGAACTTAAGGCTTCACCCAGCAGAGTACTGCCGGTTCGTTGGGAGAACCAAATGGTATAACTTTGTGCAGGTCGTTTCATATCGCAACCTCTCTTTCTCCCTTTGGGGTAGTTTCATGCCAAAAATCACTGCAAAATCTCCCTTCCATATGCAACAAATTGGGTGGAATGCATGCAAAAAAGCCATAGATGAACTAATGTTCATCTACAGCTTGTAACAATAAGAGAACCATATGAAATAAGAAGCGTTTCCGGATTTCTCCTCTGCACGCAATAATGATGAGCGTCCACGACAGGGGTGCATAAACATGACTGTCCAAACGCCAACACAAAAAACATGGGTTAAGTCACTTGCTCATGCGTATTCAGTTATCGATTCAGAATGCGCCCTGTCTGGAACATGTTCATCTTAACCACCCGTCACACATATTTGTTGTTTATTGTATTCGCTCCGCCGTAATCCGTCAAGATAATATTAACTGAATTGTTATTTCCTTCATGCTATTGACCATCATATGCTGCGATTTCATCGATCATAACCCCAAATAGGGAATCTCTCTGAGATTAAATCTCAACTGATTCACTTTCCATACACCATTACTGTATACAAGTTCAATATTTCGGTCATTTACATAATGAGAATCTCCCGTTAATGTATTTCCGATTACGAACGATTGGGATAACATCGCTGTTGTACTGCTTGTATAATAAACAGTGGTCTCTGGAGCATCATGCAGCATCCAATCACTTACTACATCCTGCCTCTTGAGAATAGATTGGATTAAATCTTCTGTAAAATAGGGCTTGAAATACGTACCGACCTGCTTAATCTGAGACAATCCTGAAATTTCGTTCAATTTCTCAGACAAAATATTTAATCGCTCCTGGGTTATTTTCGCAGAATCAGGTATCTGGATGGTCTCCTCTTGCATACTTACAATCATATTTTGATTATTCAAATGGATGGTTGCCTGTTTAGTTAGTGGATTCCACCCCAGTTTGGCTCCTAACGTTTGGCTGACAAATCGCAGCGGAACATATGCTGTATTGCCAATTAATTCAACAGGAGAATCCATTCTGATTATCTGCTCATTCACTCTCGCATTTTTAAAGTTAACTACAAGCCAGATTTCTTTTTCATCCGTTTTTATTCGAATGCTTTTCCCTTCCTTATCCCACATTACGTCTGCCCCCAAGTTGCTGGACACGACCCTCAAGGGAATGAGCACCCGATTATTGGACAATACGCCAGTCCCAATCTCTAGCGAGGCATCCTCAGCGAAACTCGATGTTGAAAACGCGGCAAACATAACACACAACAGCAAAGGTATAGTGAACTTTTTAAATATCATTTGGAACCCCCATGAGGAAATGTTTAACTAATTAACGCTGATTTCTCAATGAAAGTTACCTTTCTCCAAAAAAAAGTTAAAAAAGCTAATGCGTATAAGCACTGCAATGTAACTGGTAACGCTTAGCTAGACACTCACTTGTATTGGTGTTGTTTCCTTCTCCCTGACCACAAGTCGCTTATGCGCTACGATAAGAAAAGGGAGTCCGAGCGCAGTGGTCAGCGCGAGCGGTACAAAAACGAATAGGCCATTTCCCGTCCCAAATTGAGTTAACAGCAGCCCTCCCAGAATCGGTGCCATAACGCTGCCCAGGTTATTGAATCCAATGGTGCCAAAGTAGGTCCCTTTCCATTCTGGTTTGGCAATACGGTCAATCAGCATATCCATCATCGTGAACATAAGCACTTCCCCAATGGTGAACAGAATGACGCTGATCATCAATACCGTAACGCTTGTTGCGATGCCGAACAGGAACAAGCTTGTAGCGACAAGCAAGTTTCCTAGAATGAGGGGCACAACCGGCGGGAATTTGCTGGCCACCCGCACAATCGGGAATTGAATGACAAGCACCGTCAACGCATTGAGTGAAAGCATATAGGAAAACACTTGACTTCCGTGCTCAAAAAGAGGATTCTGCGCCACATACTGGGCCAGCGTCGAGCTGAAATGTCCGTAACCAAGCACGCAAAAAGTAGTCCCGATCAGTACCGGCAAAAATACTCGATCGCGTCCGGTGGTAGCGAGCGCATCTCGTAAACGGGGGGCAGTGACTTGAACGTGTACCGGCAGGCTGGCACGCTGCAATTGAAATTGCAGGAACAAAACAAGGCCGTAAACGATATATACCATCCCGGAGATCATAAACGGAAACGTGGATTGTGCCGAGCCGAGCTGAAGGCCGATAATGGGTCCGAACACAACACCCAGATTAACGGCGGCATATCTTAGATTGAAGACAAGCAGCTTATTTTGCGGTGGAGTAATATCCGATAGAAGCGCACGTGACGTAGGCTCAAACACGGCGCGGCACAATCCATTTAAGGTATTGGCGACAAAAAATACCCACAGATGCTCTGCTGCTGAAAAGATGAAAAATACAGATGCCCAGCCAAATACGGAGACCATCATAACTATTTTGCGGCCAATTCGATCCGAAATATAACCTCCGTAAAAGCTGATCATGACTCCAGCCAGAGAACTGACTGCGACGGTAACTCCAGTCTGTGTTGGTGTAGCCCCTAATACCTGGGTCAGATAAATGGATAAAAACGGGATACTCATGGATGTAACGAGACGTCCAAACATGGTTCCAATAATGATGGTCCATGCTAAAGGGTGAATCTGCCGTAAATGTTGCTTCATTGCGTATGGTTCTCCTGTTCTTGTTGTTTTGTCTCAGAGGGGCTGTCTTTCCCTGTCTCTTTATATGTATAATTGTATCAATCAAAGGGGGAAATAAAAGTGTAAGATTGTGATGGCACTTTTCACCTTTTATGAAGGAGCATCTACACATGGATACTACAACAACCCATTATGTACGTCTTGCAACAGCAAAAGAACTTTCTCTTACACTTGATGAACCCGTTCCTGTAACCATCGACAGCCTTTCCGATGCCTTATGCTGTACCCCACGCAACGTGAAGTTTATTCTTCGCAAGCTGGAGGAACAAGGATTTATTCATTGGCAGCCTGGGCGCGGACGAGGACATCATTCGCAGATGACGCTGCTGCGCAGCGTAAATGAAACGCTGGAGAATCACCTGCGGGAACTGATTGGGAGAGGTAAAATCAAAGAAGCAATCGAGCTGATCGGCACGATTGACATCCATAAAACACTTCAGGAACAATTGCTGCGATCACTTAACAAGCATATGGGATTCCACAGTCATGCCGAAACGGCATCCGGTCAGGATGTGCTGCGCATGATGCGATCACGTAGACTTACAGGGCTTGACCCCGCTCATGTATATACCGCTTTTGAAACCTATTTACTCGGTCAGGTTTGCAGTACTCTTATCACATATGATGCCAAAACGGAAAGCTTTCTGCCTGAACTAGCACATATGTGGGAGTCCAGTGAGGATCATACGATGTGGACTTTCTATCTGCGTAAAGGCGTGCGGTTCCACCATGGACGAGTGATGACCTCTCGAGATGTCAAAGCAACCTTGCAGCGAATTCAGGATGTCAACAGCCCCATGAGCAGGCACTATCGGGATATCGAGCGTGTTGAAACTGATGGAGATTACTGCATCCACTTTTATTTAAGTCGCCCCAATCTCTTCTTCCTGCACTTGTTCAGCTGTATTCCCATGACGATTCTTCCCTATGATATTGATGTATCCCAAAAATTGATCGGTACCGGACCTTTTCAGATCAGTGAAATGAATGAAGATGTTTTGGTGCTCCGTGCCTTCGATGGATATTATGGCATCCGTCCGCATCTTGACCAGGTGGATATTTGGTTCGTACCAGAGCTAGGGCCTAATGAACATTATTATGAATTACCAAGAACTGACCGATTAAAGCTCGATACAGACAGCAAAGAAACGACACTTGTGAATTATCCGGCACTGGGTTGTCGATATATATTATTTAATTTCCACAAAGAAGGAATTCATCACCAATTGAAATTTCGACAAGCACTTAGACTTGTCTATGATCCAGTTCGTTTAGTAAAAGAGCTTGGCGGAAACCGAATTACACCCGCGAACAGCTTCCTTCCCTGGAAAAGTGCAGCAGCAGCCTGGCATGAAGCTTCGCTTGCGGACGCCAAGAAGCTGCTGATGCAATGTGGTTACCAGGGAGAGCCCATCATCCTGTCATACCCGATGAATAAAGGCTTAAAAGAAGCCCGTTGGTTACAACAACGTGGTAAAGCGATTGGTTTGATCATTGAGCTCCGCCTCTCTGCTGACTACCCTCATCCTGATAAATACAAGGAGGCGACATTGATGATGGCTGAGGAAATTTTGGAGGATGACTGGCAATTTGGTATGATTAATTACTTCAAAAACAAATCCAATCATTTGCACGCTTACCTAACGCCTGCTGTACAGTTCATCCTGGACCAGAAATTAGACCATTTCGCCCAGCTGGATAACGAGAAACGATCGGTACTGCTGGATGAAGCAGAGGGATTGCTGCGAGATAACTGTTGGATTTTACACGGTTGTCACATGAACAAAAAAGCCCAGCTGGACCAAAGTATCTTCGGCATGCAAACGGCTGAGTTTGGGTTCATGGATATCTCCAAACTATGGATCAAAAATCAGTAGTGAGGTTTGTTTCACACCCAAAAAATCCCCCTAAAGAATTTTTAGGGAGATTCTCCTTAGTTCACTGCATGGTTATGGCCTCGGTTTAAATGCATCCCGATACTCTTCCAGGAATGCATCGAGCGAGCGAGGCTCTCTGCCGAGCAAGCGTTGAACGGTATCTGTCGGCTTCTCAGACACAACGGTAGACATCGTCTGGATTTCCACAACGTGGTCTGCGAGCCAAGAAGGCATCTGTCCATGTTCGATCAGATCAGCTCGCAAGGCCTCAGGTTTGAGGTTAACGAACTCGATCGGTCGATTGAGCACGATGGACAATTTATCTGCAATCTGTGGATAGGTGAACGTTTCGGAACCCGTCAACGTATATATGCTGTTAACCGACTTGAACCGTGTCATCACTTCTGCGGCAACATCTGCGATATCCCGGCAATCGATGAAGTTGCACGGTGAATCTCCAATACAGCCGAAGAACATATCCTGGGTTGTTATGGTTGGTGCGAGACTCAGCAAATTTTGCATGAACGCATAAGGTCGCAATATTGTATACGTAATTCCTGATGTCACGAGAGCTTGCTCGATATCGGCATGCCATTTTGCTATAGCTACAGGTGAACGTTCCTCATAAGCTGGACTGGATATTTTGACGACATGCTTCACTCCCTCTTGCGCAGCTATCTGGATAATGGATGTCTCTAATTCCACTTGTCTGGGATTGTTGGATAACGCAAGGAATAGTTGGCTGGCACCCGCCAAAGCTCTGCGCATCGATTCAGGATCATTCGCATCGGCAATACGAAGTTCAACACCGGACAATGCCAAGTCCACGATTTGTTGACGAAGCTGATCCGGCTCTCTGCTTATTGCCCGAACGGGAACGCCGCCTTCCATCAAACGTCTCAAAAGTGCATTTCCAATCATACCTGTTGCTCCAATAATAGTAATCATGTTCCCATATCTCCTTATCTAATGAATTCATTTATTTTGTAAAGGAAGCTCTCCAACGCCATGTCATGATTGTGCAGGCTAATGCACCGGACAAGGGAAGATCGAACCCGACATGATCCAGCCAAGTCCATGAAAGACTCGGGTTTACGAAATGCAGCACGTTGGAAATCCCCCACGAGGCCATAAGGCCAAGCATTGCGCCTGCAAGAGCAAAGCAACCCACGACGATCACATGAGGCGTTTTCGCCACCCAGCGTGTACGGCTTCCACGATTACGCAGCCAGAGTCCAATACCTAAAGCCATCAGAAGGGACGCCCCTCCAATCGTTGTTAGGGCTCGTAACTGAAGCACTTTATCATCGGTAACGATTCCCCCTATGCCTGCCATAATGGCAGGCGACAAGTAAGCTAAGATTAATTCTCTCCATAACACAAACGGTTTTTGGCGAGGCTGTGCGGATCGAACAGCATAACTTTCCTCTGATCGAACGGGGTCTTTTTGGTTAAACATATCACTACTCCTTTTATTTGAAATTAAACCCTATTGTTACACTATGTAATTAGGAGCCTAACTATATGGTGATGAAAATGGGCTAGCTAATCTAGCCCGTTTCACCTTTCTTGCTATGCTCCTAGGATTGGGGTTCAGAGAAGTCGATTGACTCATCTGTAAGTGCCGAAATACCTTGGGTTACACGCCCCAGCAGATCGAGAAACACACTCCGTTCCTCAATTGTAAGCAAGCCGACCATCGCTTCCAATCTGGCAAAATGCTCCGAAGCCATATCCGTCAGCTTTTTGGCGCCTTTGGCTGTCAAGATGACTGACTTCTGACGGCCATCGACGGAACTCGTCCGACGAGCGACCAGTCCGTCGCGTTCGAGAATCTCAATTAGACCCGTTACGGTTGCACGAGTAACGCCCAGATTTTCCGCGAGTTGCGAGGGCAGCTCTTCGCCATCATTATCCTCTAGATCTGCTAACAGACGATAGCGACCTGTCGATAAACCAAATCTGGAGAAGTGAATTTCCGCGGCATGCCCAAGCTTGGCTCCCGCTACCATCAGCCTGGATGCGACAAGCACGGCTTGTGCATCAACATCTAATTGATAGCGATCAACCTGTCGCTTCGTTTGTACTAACGAGGGGATGAGATACATGTCATTTGTTTCTTTATTATGGTTGGTCATAGATATAGTATGGCGCCTAATTATATAATTGTCAACTTTTATTCAGCACTTTCTATCCACTCCGATTTCCGTCTAACGTTAAAGAGCCGTTGACTTATCACAAGGATAAGTCAACGGCTCTTTTGTCCAACAAAAGAGAATCCGTTCATACACATAAAGAAATCTTAAACCATGGGCATGTCTGTAATGGTATATACTATATATTCTCCATAGTCATGTTCGATTGCAAATCATAAACGATCCGTATGTTTCTTGATTTTGTAATACTCCTCCATCACTTGCATAATGGATTCACTTTTAATCGGTTTGCTTACATATGCATCCATTCCAGCCTTCAGACATTTGTCCATATCCCCTCTAACCGCGTTCGCAGTAACTGCCACAATATATGGGCAAGCGTCTGGTGTCAGGGCTTCCTTAATCGCTTTGGTGGCTTCAAATCCATTCAGTCGAGGCATGTGTACATCCATAAAAACAATATCGTACCTATTTCGTTTAACAGCGTCCACCGCTTCAATACCATTCTCCACGTAGTCCACGAGGTGTCCTTTTTTCTCAATCATTCGCCGCAAGACAAGCTGGTTCACTTCATTGTCTTCTGCGATCAGAATTCGCAACAGATCCGTCTTATGCTTATTATGTTGAAGATCGTAATTGTTGATTTCCTCGGTGTTACTGGTTTTAAACGAAACTGTAAAAACAAATGTTGTCCCGGGATCATTGGAATCTTCAATCCAGATTTCTCCCTCCATGAGCTCTATAAGCTTCTTGCTGATCGCCAGCCCAAGCCCCGTACCTTGAGGCTTGCGAGTCATGAAGTTCTCCAATTGGTAGAAGGCTTCAAATAGATGCCCTCTCTTCTCAGCGGGGATTCCAATTCCCGTATCTTTCACTTTGAATTGAAATTGAACATCATTATATTCTTGTCCAATAACCTTCACTTCGATCTCAACACTGCCTTCCAAGGTGAACTTTACTGCATTCCCAATGATGTTGGTGAGGACCTGTTTAAGACGGTAAGCATCCCCGAATACGGGAGTAGGAATCGCATCATCCAGGCTGAGACGAATATCCAGCTGCTTCTCTCGAATCATTGGTGTTACGATATTCACCGTCTCGGTCACGATTTCTCCGAGATCAAAGGGTTCATCCACCAGATCGGTTTTACCCGACTCTATTTTGGAAAAGTCCAGAATATCATTAATAATCGCAAGCAACGAATCCCCGCTCTTTTGAATAATTTCAATGTATTCCTTCTGTTCTCCGCTGAGTCCAGGTGTGTCCAGAAGCAAATCCGTCATTCCGATTACCCCGTTCATGGGAGTGCGGATCTCATGGCTCATCATCGCCAAAAATTCACTCTTGGCCTTATTCATTCGTTCGGCAGTCTCTTTGGCTACAAGCAATTTTTTTTGCTCTGTAATATCTTTCGCAATCAGGTAGAAACCTACGTTTTGTTCATTAATAATGATGGGAGCAAGCGTTGCCAGCACTTCTGTCTCAGAACCATCGATGTGCTGAATAGCATTGATTTCTTTTTCAGCCAGCTCATAATGGCTATTGAGAATCAGTCCAAGATGATACCGCCCGATAAACCTGCAAATACTTGTTCCAATCATTTCCGCAACCGGACATCCCGTCATTTTTATGGCTACCGGATTGGCATTTATAATATTGCCCATCATGTCAAACGAAATGATGGCATCATGATTATATTTTTTGAGTGAAGTATAACGTTCCACTGATTCCTGAAGTTTGAATTCGACATGTTTACGTTCCGTGATATCCTGCAATGTTCCGTTCAACTGTATTGGTTGTTGATCTTCATCATAGGTAATTAAGCCTCGCAGATGGAGATATTTTTCCTTACCGTCTGACCCCAGATGCCGATATTCAAAATCAAGCGGCTCTCCTTGTTTCACGGATTCGATACATTTCTTCAAACGCTGTTCCTGTGACGGATCCATGCAGGCAAAGATCTCACTGGCTTTATAGGTTTTGTTCATGCCTAATTCAAACATTTCAAAGATTTGATCCGACATGCAAACATGGTCACTGAGTATGTCCCACTCCCAACTGCCGATCATGGCTATCCGCTCAGCTTCCGCACTGATGGCCTCATGCTTCTTTCGCTCCGATATGTCCCGACCAATTGCCAGAATCTGTTGTTCTTGCCCGGGTTCCCCGATAATTTTATATGTGGTTTCAAACCAGAGATGATGCCCGTCTTTGTGGCAAACCTGTATATCCAGCAGATGTCCTTTGCTCATATCGATCTGAGAAGCACCTTCCATATCTTCTGGATGGAACACGAGGGTATTGTTATTCCCAACCACTTCTTCTGGCAAATAACCAAGCAGATTATATATGGAAGGTGAACAGTAGCGACAAACGCCGTCAAGGGTGGATATATATATGATTTCCTGGGCATTGTCGGAGATGAGCTTGAACATTTCTTCCGTTTGGAGAAGTTTTTGTTCGGTTGTTTTACGGTCTGTAATATCGACGACATGACAAATAAAATAAAGCGGCTCATTGTTGATTTCATGTCGGACCAATGTTACATGCAACGAAACCCATAAAATATCTCCACTTTTTTGAATATAACGCTTTTCGTATCTATATTCTTTCGATTCACCCTCACTAAGCTCATGTTCACGGATGAGATCCTGTGCATAATCATCTGGATGGGTGATATCTTTGTAGTTTAGAAGTACTAACTCTTCAGCTGTATAACCCACCATATTGCAAAAAACAGGATTCACCTTCGTCCACTGTCCTGTCGGAGCAAGAAGTGCAATCCCAATAGGTGCTTGATTATAAATCTGCTCAAACAATTCGTGATGATCGACCTTTTGAACCTGCATCTTAAGCTCTCCTTTTGTGTAAAAACGCAATATTTGCTTAGTACCCGGTTTTTCTAATGTTGAAACATCTCATTTTCTAAAGGTTTGTGTCATTAAAGCAAAATAAGACCTGGATTCTATTCGTAGAATCCAGGCAACTTTTATTTTTTTTCATATATCCATGCTGAGCAAGGGATTGGTCAGTGTAAATTCTCACCGCTCCCGTCCAATGATGTAATCCAACAAATGCCTCAGAAAAGAAATCGGCTTCGGCATTTCGTTCAGCGCATCGGTTGCGAGACAATAATGCTTCCACATCTCTTTCTTTGCATCTTCCTCACCCAGAATCGACACAAAAGTTGAACTGTTATTCCGCACATCCTGACCTGACGGCTTGCCAAGTACAAGGTGGTCTCCTTCCAGATCCAGCAGATCATCCTTGATTTGAAAGGCGATACCCGCATGATATGCATATTTCTTCAAGGATGAAATCTCCACTTCTTTTACCTGAGCGAGAATGGCCGGCATCACAAGTGCTGCCTCAAAAGCAATACCTGTTTTGTAGAAACAGATCATGTTCAATTGTTCCAATGTCAGTGCTTTTCCTTTGGCGTTCAGATCCATCGCCTGTCCCATACACATATCTTCTGCCTTTTCAGCCGAATATTGAATCAGGGTAAGTACAGTTGCAGCATCAAACTGTTTGAGGGATGATTGCTCTCCAATGGCTTTTTGGATGAGAAATAGACCCGTTAATTCTGCTGTCGAACTATTATGAACCTGATGCAGGGTGGAACGACCTCGCCGGGTCGAAGCATTATCCTGGGTCGGCAGATCATCAAAGATCAATGAGGCTGTATGCATGTATTCCAGTGATCTTAGCAGAGGAGTGATAGACGATTCATGCAATCCATACTCACGCACGCCCATCACCCATGTCAGTATCGGCCTTAGCCGCTTTCCATCTCCTTGCAGACTGTAGTTCGCGGCATCAATCAGCGTTTCTTTCATTTCTGGAAGCCCACTCGGCTTGGAAATCTGTAATTCAATATTGATCTGTTCACGAACCGTACGAATCGTATCCAGAAAGTCCTGCTTTTCCTGCTTGTCGTTCTGCAATTGGATGATGACCTGATCCCGCAGCAATTTATCCAGGAAATCCACATCATCGGCTTTGCGTACCATTTGCTGAATTAGGAGATTGAATTCCGGTTTTCCGGAGGCAAAGATGTTCATCACTTCATTGTATTGTTCTTGACCTAAACGTTCTTTGCAGCGCTTAAGACCATTAATCGCACGATCCAGTATAACCTCACGGGTCTTCGCATCGGAATGGTACACCTCATGAATCAGATAAGAGATTACCGCCCAATATAGCTCATACGGATTGATTAGATCAGGCCGCAGTTCACGATACTTCAGATAGTAGGTATACGGGGTCACCGCCTCCTCCTTCATATCATCAAACATATCAGCGAAATCGTCTGCGAGCTGATTGTATATGCCATAATAGAATGTCCGCAGATCAAAACCTTCATCCGCAGAGGCACTGAGGACAGAACGAACAATGAGTCTGGAAGAAGAGGATTTGATAATAATCGGAATATACAGTTCTTCATTGGAATAATTGGCGTTGGACAGTTTCTTGGCCCGGTCTATTTCCTGGGACTGAAAGAATACATAAGATTGCTCCAGGAATGTCCGCTGTGTCTCAGGACGCTGATAGTTCTTGATATATTCAAATGCTTCCCGCAGTTCGGAATGAACATATTGAATGACTTTGAGATTGGCACCGTTCCATTCCCCGATGTCCGGTACTATTCCGGTTAGAAGCGCATCCCGGATCAGGCGCGAATACTGTTCCTTCTCTTGTGCGGTCAGGGCCTGTGAATCCAGAAGGTCATCAATAAATGGATAGGTTAAACCGTAAGAATAACCAAGCCGAATCGCAGCATCCAGCCTTTCGGAACGTTCAGCACGGGGTGTATCCTCATTCATATCATCGTTCACATGCAGAACTACACCAAGGATGATCTTGAGCAGCTTGCGCTGTGCCTGCTCTGCATTCAATTCCTTCGGGATATTGGAAGCGACATGCTTTAACTTGTGAACTACCCAGATGACGGCTGTTTCCACGTTCTCCTTCTGTGCCCAGCGATACAAGGTAGCCAGACTGATATAATCCGGTTGTTCCTTGCGATGGGGCGTATTCGAGCGCATAAAGTATGCTTTGGTATCCTGAACGACGCGCTGGATTCGCTCCTGTGTCTCTGAACTATCCAGCGCTTTGCCCAGATCTCGCATATAAATGTAAGAAATACTGCGATCCAGGTAATGATCCAGTTTGCCTGTAACATTCAGCCACTGGATATATCTATGAATATCCCGGGAATCCGGCTTTCGTCGACTTGGTGCTAAAAAAGATAACCAGGAAAAAGGTTGAACATGATTTTTTTGCCATACGTTAATATCCCGCGTCAACGCGGCGATATAGGTGTTATCCAGAAGTGTTTCTTGAAGAGAAGTAAAATACTGAGCTGCCTTCTGCTCAGCCAGCCGATATCCTGCATCAGCATGATCTGTAAGTACGTTATTCATAGGATGGATACCTCAACTTCTAATAATGTTAAACATGTATCCATGAAAGGAGTTTGAGGGTGCTCCATGGACGAAAACTGATGTGAATTCATGCTGCAACAAATTCGCCAGCTCATGTTCATAACCTTTATACGGCATTCCATCCGTTTGGTTACGAAATCGTCAGGGAGCTGCCATCCGATATGGTTTTACAAAATGGACGACCATACCTTCACTGCTGTAATCGCGATGAGAATCATTAGTCCGTATCGAAGCAGTCTCACATTAATCATCGAACTTACTTTGGAACCGAGAGAAGCTCCGATCAGACTCCCGATAACCGTATACACAATGGGTTCTAGCGGAATGTCCCCACCCAGAACCTTTCCCGCCACTCCACCAATGGCGGAGATGAACACAATAGCTAACGAGGACGCAATGGTTGTGCGGGTAGGGATCTTGAGAACGGTAAGCATGATTGGAATTAAAATAAAAGCACCACCCGCACCAACAATGCCAGAGACAATTCCTACGGCAAGAGCAGAACCTGCCGCAACATAGGTATTGAATATGAGCTGTTCAGTCGAGCCCGCTGTTCCCTTACCCGGGATCAGCATGAGTACAATCGCGATTATGGCCAGAATGCCATAGATCAGATTGATGACTTCTCCATTCAGATGTCCGGATATGAACCCGCCAATCAGACTGCCGACCAGAATACTGGAGCCCATATTAGCCACCAGACCTTTATGAATGAGAACTTCACTCTTTTTCCCGTTCCCTGTTCTTCTAATGTAGGCAATCACACCAGCGAGTGAGGCAAAAAACACCTGAAACATGCTGATGGACGACACCTCATGTGCCGAGAACGGTTCCAGCCCCATAAGAGAAGGTACATATAACAACAGCGGGTAATTAATTATGGCTCCACCAATACCCAACAAACCGGAGAAGAAGGAACCGACCAGACCCAGTATAAACATGATGATAAAAAGCAGAGTATCCATCGGTTTTTCTTCCTTTCTTGCAGTGTAAAAAATGATGCAAAAAACAGTATACGCAGTTAAAATAATGGGTTATAATTAAAACCAAGTAAATTAATCCGAAATGAGTGATTAAGCATGTTTAACGTGTTGAAGACTCTTTTTGAAAATAAATGCCCGCTATGCAACGAAAAATTACAAGTTCACAGTGATGCGCTATGCGCTACAAAAACATGCTCCCAATGTCACTACAAAGAAGAGAGCTATGGCTCTCTTGGTGTGCGTATTGTCTATGACACCACAAAATGATAAAAGACGCATGCCTGCTTATTGTATCATGATCTCTGAACTACCGGGATGACTATATAGATAATTTCATAATAAATACTCTTCTTATGTAGGAGGCAAAAAAAACGGTGCAGAACGATTTATTCGTTCGCACCGTTTTTTTCTTTTATTTTTCAGAGACGGACTTGGATACCTGCAGCTCAAATCTTATTTTGTTTTGAAGCTGAGGAATCCATCATCTACCGCAACCGTCGTCCCATTCACTGCACTGGCAGCGTCACTGAACAGGAAGGTTACAACACTCGCAACTTTCTCCGGTTGGATGAGCTCTCCGCGCATATGTTGGGTAGCAAGTGCATCCTTCATTGCTTTGTCATCACCCAGAATCGGTGTCTCAATGAAGCCTGGCGCTACACCGACCACACGGATGCCATGCTCGGCAAGTTCCAAGGCGCCGGATTTGGACATCATTACGACAGCCGCCTTGGCTGCATTGTAGTTAAAACTTCCCACAGCGGCAATACTTCCATAGATCGATGCTGTATTTACGATTGTGCCTTGTACATTCAGTTCAACCATTTTCTTGGCGCCATAATACATGCCGTAATACACACTGTGCTGGTCAACATCGATTACTCTGTGATAGGATTCCGGGTCCATCTCCAGAAATGGCTTCACAAGTCCAATGCCCGCGTTGTTGAATATGCCATTCAATGTTCCATATTTCTCTACAGTCCAGTCAATCAGTGCCTTGATCTCGTCCCCTCTGGACACGTCGACTTTGTATGCTCCGGCTGTGCCACCACCTGCTTCAATCTCAGATGCAAGCTTTCTCGCACCCTCTTCGTTATAATCTGCTATGACAATCGTTGCACCCAGATCCGAAAGCTGAAGCGCTGTTTCTTTACCAATACCACTCGCTCCGCCGGTGATAATGATTACTTTTCCATTTTGTTCAGACATCACACAAGTCTCCTTTGATAAAAACATGGTGTATACACTAAAGTAATCCACTACCTAGTCTTGCTTGTGTGAAGCTAAATATTCATTCATTTGCATTTGCTCAAGAAATCAATCCAGCCTTGGCTGAGATTTAATTGGATTCGTTTCCAAGTCCGCTTAACGGATCTTTTAAGCTGTTGATATTATGGATCAGATCGGGAATCCCGGTCTTCTCCCAATTTTCCGCAGTGAAGCCCTGCTCTGCAATTGTATTTTCAAACCGATCGACCACTTCAGTTAATTGATTATTGTAACTGACCAGATTCTCATGAATGCTTTCCCCAATTGCTGGGGCTGACAGCTGAGAAAATTCGCTGGCTTCCGCCTGAATCAGATCAATTTTCTCCTGAACCTGAGTTGTTATTTCCGAGTTACTTACCGCTCCTGATGCGAGTTCTTGCAGATCTGCCCCGGCATTCGATACTTGCTCTATATATTCAGTAGCCCCGCTGACGTAATTCAAACTTTGATTCGCCTGTTCCACAACGGAACAAGCCGAGATCACAAGAATACTTGACGCAATGAGGCCTGCCATCATTAACGTTTGCTTTCTTTTCCTGATCATCAACATCATCTCCCTTTTTTCAAATCGTCGTGCTTCTTCCAGATGTATGATAACCGCTCTGACAGCTTCATTGCAAATGGGTCTGCATTCATCATTATTAACATGTATAATAAAGGAATCACACGGTAAAGGGATGTCATGAATATGCTTCAGGCCTTAAATGTACGCTTGAACCGCATCATGCCACTGATTACTCCAATCAGCATTATTATTGGCGTTCTTTGCGGGAGTCTCCTTTCTTCTTATACCTTTTTGTCACCCTGGCTGTTTGCGTTCATGACGTTTGCCGGAAGCATCAGTCTTGGGATACGAGATTTTGTGAACGTGCTGAAGAAGCCTTTTCCACTGTTTGTATGTCTGTTTATTTTACATCTGGCCATGCCATTGATTGCTATGGGAATGGGTCACCTGGTCTTTCCAACGGATGCCTACACGATAACGGGTCTTGTTCTGGCCGCCGTGATTCCAACAGGTGTGAGCAGCTTTATCTGGGTCAGCATCTACCGGGGCAATATCGCTCTGACGCTCTCGATTATTCTTATTGACACGATGCTCGCTCCTTTTGTTGTACCTGGCGTATTATCCATGCTGATCGGCACTAGCGTATCGCTGGATATAGCAGCCATGATGAGCAGTCTGTTCTGGATGATCGTTGTGCCCTCCTTGCTTGGGATGCTTTTGAATGAATGGACCAAAGGGGCCATTGTCCCGGTCTGGGGGCCAAGACTGAATCCGTTCTCCAAATTGTTCATGGCAGCAGTAGTCGCAATTAATGGCTCTGTGGTTGCTCCCTATTTGGCTGACTTTAACTGGCAGCTCGCTGGTCTGGCAGCCATCATTATTTTTCTGGCCTCATTCGGTTATGCTTTGAGTTATTTTATTGCCCGAATACTCGGCTGGAATGAAGCGGATCAGGTCGCACTTGTGTTCAACGGTGGCATGCGCAATATTAGTGCGGGAGCGGTGCTAGCGGTATCATATTTCCCTCCACCTGTTGCCGTTCCGGTTGTACTTGGCATGGTATTTCAGCAGATGTTGGCCTCGCTGGCAGGATATCTGCTTGGGCGCCGCTCGCAGAGTCTTCACAATACCGATAAGACGTCTGCGGCCTAGTACAATATAGAGCAAATGAAAAACGCCGACATTATTTATTGTCGGCGTTTTTTGTACATAAAGAACCTGCAACGAGAGACACTTATGATTAAAGTACTTCCGACAGGTCCCGGACTCGACGCAATACCAGCTGGCCTTCCATCACAATCCCCTTCCTCTTCTGGAATATTGGATTCAAGTGTTCCTGCTTCACATGGATTGACATAAAAATACCCCTCTGTTCAACAAAAATGAATTCATCTTCTTAGATGCTCATACTCTTGTCTACTAAAAGGGGTAACCTGTCAGTGATATTCTATTACTTCTATTCCTATTTCCACCGTGCCCTATTTATTTCGGCTGAATATACCCTTCAGCTTTGAGCAATTCAGCGATCAGAACAGCACCGCCTGCTGCTCCGCGCAGCGTGTTGTGGGACAGTCCTACAAACTTGTAATCATACAGAGAGTCTTCGCGCAGTCTGCCTGTTGATACGCCCATCCCGCGCTCGATGTCTCGATCCAATTTGGTTTGTGGTCTGTTTTCTTCTTCAAAATACGTAATGAACTGTTTTGGTGCACTTGGCAGTTCCAGTTCTTGCGGACGGCCTTTGAATTGCAACCAACGGTCCAGAATTTCTTCTTTCGATGGTTTTTTCTCAAAAGATACAAACACTGTCGCCAGGTGACCATCCGTTACCGGAACACGAATACATTGTGTTGTAATTAATGGTGAGGACGCTTTTACAATCTCATTATTTTGAATGCTTCCCCAGATACGCAGTGGTTCCTGTTCACTTTTCTCTTCCTCGCCACCGATGTATGGAATCACGTTATCCAGCATTTCCGGCCAGTCGGTAAAGTTTTTACCTGCTCCAGAGATCGCTTGGTATGTGGAAGCCACCACTTGAGTTGGATTGAACTCGCGCAACGCGTGGAGGGCAGGCACATAGCTCTGAATCGAGCAATTTGGTTTAACTGCGATGAATCCGGTTTTCGTTCCTAGACGTTTGCGTTGAGCTTCAATCACGTCCAGATGTCCCGGGTTAATTTCCGGAATGACCATGGGCACATCCGCTGTCCAGCGGTGAGCCGAGTTGTTGGAAACCACCGGAGTTCCCGTTTTGGCATAAGCCTCTTCGAGCGCTTGAATTTCATTCTTTTTCATATCCACAGCACAGAATATAAAATCAACCTGGCTTGCAAAAGCTTCCACTTGGGAAGCATCCTGCACCACGATGTTTTTCACTGCTTCCGGGATCGCAGCAGCGAGCTTCCATCTGCCTTTAACAGATTCTTCGTATGTTTTGCCTGCCGAGTTGGCACTTGCTGAAATTGCCGTTACTTCAAACCATGGGTGTCCATTTAGCAGATCTACAAAGCGCTGACCTACCATCCCCGTTCCTCCGACGATACCGACTTTCAATTTTGCTGACATACAATCATCATTTCCTTTCGGTGTGAGTTTTCCCTAATTAAACACTATTCAGGCATTTCCAAAGCGTGTAGCCAACATCCCGGAAAAACCAAAAAATCCCATCCCCAAGACAAAAGTCTCAGGGACGAGATTGTTACTCTCGTGGTACCACCCAGATTCACCAATATGTCGCCATATCAGCCTCTTCGAGTTCAGGATAACTGCATTCAATTATGCCGCATCCGCATATACTCTCGCTCTGTAACAGGAGCTCCTGTCACACCATCCCTCAAGCCTTAAAGTTCCGATGTGCTGCTCTGAGTCTTTATTCAATAAAAGATTCTTTACTCCTTTTCAGCTGCCGGAGCTCTCTTTGAAAGAATGATTTTTATCTACTCATCTCTTCATCGCATTTGATATTGCGACTATAATATCAAAATTACCATCATGAAGTAAACACCTTTTTTTAGAAAATGGAATTTATACGTTTTCAGCAGAGCTGAACAATTCAATTATCGCAAGAAAAACTTCAGCTAAACGCGGTCTGTCTTCTGTGAAAGTACATCGATAGACGTTTTTCTTATAAATTGCTGCAAATAGCTATTTCTCTACTGCTTTTTGGCAACAATCGCATACGTTCCCAGCGGGCTCCCAGGCCCCGCAGCATGATGTGTCCTAAGTAATTTCAGTTCGGAAAGAAGAAGTGTTTTTACTTTGTCCGGGATCGGAAGCATTTTCAGTTCCACAGGCGCTTCTGCCAGTGTCATTTCGGTTTCCCAGCGACCGTCCTGCAGTTCGGGAGAATGGATCGAAATCTCTTCCTTAATTGTCCAGCCCGCCGCAGAGACATGCTCTTGGATATCCTCCGGTGTAAAGAGCGTGCGCACATTGGAGAAGCTGTTCTCCTTGTAACATTCGACCTGGGACTGAATCAGAACGGATAACCAGTGCGAGAGCTGGGTCACATCTGTAACTCGTGCATCCCATTCGGCAAAACATAATTGATGTCCCCACGTCCTAACCTTGCTAAGAATCTGGGCGAGTTCGTCAAACGATTTCAAGTACCAGGAACAATGGGAAAGTACAATCACATCAAACTCATTTTCAGCGAATTGGACCTGATCACTTAAAATGTCGAAATTATAATCCATTCGAATTCGGTCACCCAGCGGAGATTTTCGCAGCTTGGCCGCCGCTTCACCTACGGTCAGCGGTGCACCATAATCCTCTGGTGCAATATCTACACCATGAACATACCCGTGCTCCCCCACCAGATGTGCAAGCACAGCCGTTGTATCTCCCTGACCACAACCGATTTCCAGAACGCGGCTGCCTTCCTTGATTCCCCAAAAGAGTCCCAGTTTCAACCGATGCTCGGTCTGAATGTATTGAATGGCGGCGTTATCCTCCACGTCCATATACTGAATAAGATCTCTGATGGTAGTCTCACTCATGATTCCTCACTCCTCAAAGAGCAACTTGAACTTCTTGCTCATTGTAGCGTTACAGGAACCATTGTACAATGCTGGAGTCTATGGCAGAACCATGGCACGGAGGAGCCCCATCCTACAGCAGATCTAAACCTCTGCTACATATCAATTCCTATCCCCATTGTGTTGCAAGCTGCTGAAGATATGGCGTCAGCATGGGCTGCAACTCCTTGCGCATCAATCCCATTTCCAATATCGCCTGGATATATCCGAACTGATCACCAATATCATAGCGGCGCCCCTCAAGTTCAAGGGCCAGCAGCTCTTCCACCTGGCTTACTTCTTTCAGCGCATCCGTTAGCTGATACTCTCCTCCAGCCCCTCTCTCGATTCGATCCAGAATGGGAAAGATGGAAGGTTTCAGAATATAACGTCCCATCACGGCTGTTCGGGAAGGCGCTTCTGCAATGGAGGGTTTTTCTACCAGAGTGTTGATTCGGTGAACCCGATCCTCTGCCCCCTGTGAATCGATAATTCCGTATTTACTCACGTCAGCAGCCTGCACTTGCCTTACGCCAACAATCTGGCTGCCTGTCTTTTCATATAAATGAATCATCTGTGCGAGCGCCGGGGGATCAGACACCATAATATCATCTCCAAGCAGTACGGCGAATGGATCATCCCCCACAAACTGACGTGCACATCCAATCGCATGGCCCAACCCCAGCGGTTCTTTTTGACGGATAAAATGAATACTGGCCATTTCGCTGATCGCTTGCACTTCTTCCAGTAAAGCTTGCTTGCCTTTGGCATATAGGGAATGTTCCAACTCAACCGATTTGTCAAAATGATCCTCAATCGATTTTTTATTGCGTCCGGTTACGATGATGATATTTTCAATGCCCGATTGTACCGCTTCTTCCACAATGTATTGGATGGCCGGTTTGTCTACGATCGGCAGCATTTCCTTGGGTTGTGCCTTGGTTGCAGGCAAGAATCGGGTGCCAAGTCCCGCTGCCGGAATGACTGCTTTTTTAATTCTCATTTCATGAAACACTCCTTTCGTTCGCATCAGATGAAGGGTCAGATCTTTGAACGGGATTTGTCCGGAACACCCAATACCGACTGGCGATATAGTTTATAACCATGCCCGAGAGAGTCACCAGTATTTTGCTCATGACAATGCCCCAACCTAATGTGCTATTGCAGATGTACAGAATCAGGGAGGATAACGCCAGAACCACCAGATTGGTGATTATAAAACGCATGAATTCGGTTTTCTTCCCCTGTCTTCCCGCATCCTGGAAGGTCCATCTGCCGTTCCACCAGTAACTGTTCACGACCCCACAGCTATATGAAATTAGCTGGGCAATCAGAGCAGATGTGCATGCGGCAGCAAGCAGCGTGAACACCATTGCATCCACCACCGTATTCAGGACGCCCACAATTCCGAACTTCAATATAATGGCCAACCGATTAGTCATGATGAGCAACTCTGCCCGTTAACCTTGACTGACTCGACTGACTTTCGAACTGATACACATCTCTTACGATATATAACGGACGCGCCTTCGTTTCATCATAGATCCGGCCGACATATTCCCCAAGAATGCCCAGCATAATCAGAGTGAAGCCGTTAAAAATCAGCATGATGCTGACCATCGAAGGCCATCCTTTGATCGTTGAATCTGTAAATATCGCTGAAGCGATGACACTTAACATATAGATGAAGCCGCCGATGGATAGAACACCGCCCACGTAACCTGCAAGCTTGAGCGGTTTGTGTGAGAATGATGTAATGCCGTCCAGACTCAGCTTCAACATGCGTTTCAGCGGGTATTTCGTCTCCCCTGCCAAACGTTCATCCCGTTCATATTCAATGGCCGTCTGGCGGAACCCCACCCAACTGACCAGTCCACGGACAAATCGATTCTTCTCTGGAAGACGTTTCATCTCATCACATACCTTACGATCAATTAAGCGGAAATCCCCGGTATCCACCGGAATATCCGTATCCGTCGACGCACGCAGTACGCGGTAGAACAGGCTAGCCGACCATTTCTTGAAGCGGGTCTCCCCACTTCGTCTGGTCCGACGGGCATAGACAACCTCATAGCCCTCTCTCCACTTGGCGATCATGTCCAATATCAGCTCGGGAGGGTCCTGAAGATCCGCATCAATAATGACGACTGCATCGCCAGCTGCATAATCCATCCCTGCCGTAATAGCGATCTGGTGACCGAAGTTGCGTGCAAAATCAATCAGCTTCACACTCTCGTCCCAAAGGGCGTAGTCATGGATCATCTGTGCACTTTGGTCCACGCTGCCATCGTTAACAAAGAGAAGCTCGTAACTCTCTCCCGTACTGCCCATGACTTTTTTCAGACGCCGATAGGTCTCCTCAATCACTGCTTCTTCGTTATACATCGGAATGATAATGCTGTAACGGCACTTTTGAGCCATGTTCTTTCCCTCCCTTATACCATGCATGCGATAACGCTTATCATTTCACTTCATATAAAGTGGTTTGACCACCGAAACCGGAACCGCTATCCGTACCTGTCTTCCACTCTGACGTTGGAATTTCGGTACCATGCTCCTTGATCCAGTCGCCGATATCCGAACTGCCGCCTCGACCGCCCCTGCCACCTACCATGAAGTATTTCACTTGTCCACTCTTCACGAGTTGTTCCAGTTTTTCTGTGGTATACACCGGATCTGAGCCCGAGAACCCGCCAAGCGTAATAACTGCTTCATTCTCATCGATGATATATGGAGCTGCCTGGTTATAGTCCGTCGTTGCGAAGAGATAAGTTTCACCCGTGTTATGCTCTCTCAGATACTTCAGTGTTGTGGTGTCCACTTCTTCGTTGCGGTTTCCCGCTCCACCTCGACCACCTGTCGTCGGCATGCCTCTTTCGCCATTCATGTTTCCGCCTGAATCCGGAGGTGTCCCCATGCCGATATTGTTCGAATCAGCTTCATCGGACGATGGGAAAGCCTGATCGGTGTCGGTGTCATTTGATGCATTCGGCTGAGCCATACCCATACCGCCACCATTGCCATCACCTTGTCTCTCTCCCATAGCCATGCCCATTCCACCGAACATTCCATTGGAACCTGTAGGTCCAGCCGCCGGAATCATGCTGTTGCCTCCATACGTGATAGGTGTGAATGCCCAATAGGTCGGACCGATCAACATGACCATGAAGCCTGCGATAATTAAACCCTGTTTCCATGGGTGTGCACGATTAAGCATCACAATCAGGATCACCGTGATCAGAATGCCCGCAATTAATTCACCTATGGACCAACCCGCCCCTATAGTTTCGTTATACACCTGCATGATGTACCAGCCGAAGAAGGCCGTAAGCAGCACGGATAACGGAAGCAGCCAGGATTGCCAGCCATTGCGTTCACGATACGCCGTCCACATGGCTGCAAATCCTGCTCCGGTTAATGCTGCTACCGGAGGTGCGAGCATGATCAGATAATATTGATGGAAGAAGCCTGCCACACTAAAGAAAGCAGCTACCGGAAGCAGCCAGGCCAGCCAAAACAAAGCTTCCTTATGCTTATCGGTTATATTTCTCCGTCTTAACCCTGCAAACATCGCGATGCAGCCAAGCAATACAATCGGCAAAAGCCAACTGGCCTGACCGGAAAGTTCAGTCTGAAATAACCGCAGAGGACCTTTTTCCCCGGTACCAAACATGCCGCCCATGCCTCCACCACCGCCTCCGAAATTCCTTCCATTCGGCATCTCGCCACCGTTAGGCATCTGACCGCCCGGGAAAGTCATTCCGTTCATGCCACCCATTCCACCACTTCCCGATGCATTGCCTGTTGGATTCGAGCCGTTGCCCGACTGATCGGATGCTGATGTCTGGGAAGTAGCGTTGCCACGGGCCTTGCCATCATCAGAGACGTTTGGCATGCCAGCATTCGCTGATCTGTTCTGTTGCCCTGTGAGACGGGATAAGCCGTTATATCCAAAAGCCAGCTCCAGCACCGAATTGGTTTCACTGCTGCCGATATAAGGCCGCTCATCTATCGGTATAGAATCCACAGTGACTGCCCAGGATAAGGAAACGACGGCCAGCACCGCCGTACTTCCGATCAGCAGGATGATTTTTCTTCTCCACTTTGCGTTGAATGCCAGCAGATAGAACAAGTAGAACGCCGGAAGAATCATGTAGGCTTGCAGCATTTTCATATTAAAAGCAAGTCCAATGAGAGCAAAGGCAACCAGGATTCGCCACGTACTGCCTTGTTTGCTTCCCTTGAACAAAAACCATGAACCAAGCAGCAGCGTGAACACCAGCATGCTGTCAATATTGTTGGTACGGCTGACCGCTGCCACAACGGGAACAGTCGCCATCGCAAGTGCCGAAATTCGCGCTGCGGCAAGACCATATGTAGGCTTGACCATGAAATAGATCAGCAGCACCGAACCGATCCCCGCTAACGCTTGCGGTAAAATAACACTCCATCCATGTAATCCAAAAACATAAGCAAAAGCAGTTTGGATCCAGAAAACAACCGGTGGTTTGTCTACGGTTACCGAACCCGCCGAGTCGAGCGATGCATAGAAAAAGTTATGGAAATTTCTCAGCATGCTCCCAACGGCGGTCGTGTAATAGGAATTGGCATATTGATCGTTCCAGATGCCATATCCATTCAGAAATGCCGCCAGTAAAACAATCGGCAGAAGGACCAGATCCATCCTTCGTTTGGCGTTATTCAATCTCAATCACTCCTTCAAGTTCTTCATGTCTACTATTGTGACAGGCCAAAGTAAAACTGGGATGAGTGCCCGCTGAATGTTGCCTGAGGATACCGTGCAAACTTTTCAGCTAAATTTCAGTTTGGCAAGCGATAATACAGCATATAGACCTCTAGTATTGAGGGTATGTAATCGATGGATTCAACGGGGAGGAACGCATGCTTATGAAGCTGAGTACTGGTATTAAAATACTTTTGGCAGATGATGAACCACATATTTTGCAATTTCTGGAGCTGGGACTGAGCAATGAAGGCTTTGATGTGCGTACGGCCCCGGATGGAGCCGCTGCGCTTGAATTGGCACTCGACTTCCGTCCGCATATGGCCATTCTGGATGTCATGATGCCCGAGATGGATGGGTTTGAGGTCGTTGAACGGCTGCGCAAGAGCGGTACTCAGGTCGGGGTGATCATGCTGACAGCCAAAGATGAAGTTGAGAATCGGGTAAAAGGCCTATGGCTTGGTGCTGACGATTATATGATTAAACCCTTTGCTTTTGACGAGTTACTTGCACGGATTCAGGCAAGGCTGCGTAATCAGTTTCCTTTATTAATAGGCGCAGTAACTCATGGTCCATTCCGAATTGATGATCAACGCAAAGAGATTACCTATCATGATCAGATTTTGGAGTTATCTCCAACCGAATACGAACTATTAAAATTCATCGTACTTAATCATGGCATTGTCCTGAGTAAAGCGACCATTCTGAACCGCGTGTGGGGATACGATTTTGGTGGAGAAGAAAATATCGTGGAGGTGTACGTCCGCTCCTTGCGTGACAAACTGGGGGATAAAGAGCATAAACTCATTCGTACACTTCGAGGTGTCGGATACAGGGTGGATCTCTGATGGTCTCTTTATTTAAGAAAGATAAACATCTTTGGACATGGTTGCATCGATGGATCTCACCACGGTCGCTACGCTCTCAATTACTCGCGCGATCCCTGTTCATTCTGGCTGCTCTGCTCTTGTTAATAGGTATCCTTCAATTCTGGATCATGGAGAGCTTTCTGTATCGCAACCAGGCAAAAACCATGGAAGAGCAGCTGATGTCCATGCCCCCTGTGTGGCTTGGACCGTCCTCGCGTAGTGGAGGTGCGACCAATAATCCTTTTGGTGGGCAATCTGGATCGGATTCAAGAGGACCAGGCAATCGTTTCTTGTACATTCCTGACCGTTCACTGGCCTTATTTGATAATAAAAGTGGCTACGAGGATATCTTTGGGGAAGACGGTCTGACCGCTCCTCGCTTGACATCAGCTGAATATCAGAACATTACGGATCAGATTAACGATAAACAACATGTTCCGTACCGGATTGAAACGGATAGCCGAGGCAATGAGCAGCTCATCGTCTTCTCCTCGCCTGGACCACGTAATCGCGGCTTACCCATGGTGCAGATGGGGACCGCTACGAAACCGCTAAAAGATGTAATTGTGAAACAGCTCCTGATCTTCTTGATGTTATCCTTGTTGGCCATGGTAGCCGGACTCGTTCTATACACCAAGGCACTTCGCCGGACGTTGATTCCCCTGTCCAGTATGGTAGATAGGGTGCAACAGATCGATGCCGGCAGTTTGGCTGAACGCCTTCCTGCTATCCAGGGACAACAGGAAGTAGATCAACTGGCGCTTTCATTTAACGGCATGCTAGAGCGGCTGGAAGACTCGTTTGAAGCAGAGCGGGAGTCGAAAGAGCAGATGCAGCGTTTTCTGTCTGATGCTTCGCATGAACTTCGCACCCCTCTTACCTCCATTCACGGATTCATTGAGGTGCTTAAGCGGGGCGCAGCTACCAACAGCGAGCAATTATACAGCGCCTTGAACAGCATGTATGGTGAATCTATACGGATTAACAAACTTGTAGAGGATCTGCTGATGCTGACCAAGCTGGACCAGGCGCCTCAGCAAGAGCAGGAGGTCATCCAAGTCGACAGTCTGCTGCTCGAAATGCAGCCGCAGTTGGTCATGATGGCTCAGACAAGACAAGTTCATCTCGACCTGACCGCTGAAGTCTATGTAATGGCTGATGCGCACAAATTGAAACAGGTTGTACTTAATCTGTTCCACAATGCTGTACAGCACACCGATTCAGACCGGGGAACCGTCAGCATTACGTTATATGCCGTTCAGCATCAAGTCGAGTTAACGGTAAAAGATAACGGCTCCGGGATTGAACCCGAACACCTGCCTCATATCTTTGAACGCTTCTACCGCACAAGCTCTTCCCGTTCAAGAAAACAAGGGGGCGCGGGTCTTGGACTTGCCATCACCCGTTCGATTGTAGAATCGTATGGCGGGAAAATTACAGTGCGTAGCCAACTAGGTGCAGGAACGGAATTTACGATTGTAATGCCATTGATAAAGAATGAAGCCTAGGCTGAACGAGGCTTGCAAGACGCCGCATTTTCATTATTTAATTGCCGCTCTTATCGCATGCTAAATAACCCTCTCATCTCTGCGGAGAAATGAGAGGGCTGTTTGTTTAGAATCGAATTGACTTATTTGTACGTAGTGCATCTGTATCGGGAGTTATCGTTGATCTGCGAGCCATCCGTCAATTTCAGCAGTCCATTGATGCTGTTCATCTGCAAGTAAAGTTTCCCATCCCAGCTCAGCAGCAGGCTTCAAGTTTTTAGCCTGATCATCCACATATATAATAGGTACATCCCTGTGTAGATGAGATTGCACAAGTTCATATATCTCTATATTTGGCTTGCAATATCCGACCTGATTGGAAATCGTTATGCTCTTGCAATACGGCTGGATCAACGGCAAAATAGGTTGAATCCATTCATGACAATGATTACTCAAGAGATGAAGTTCTGCCTGCTCGCTCCATCGTTCAAGACAATGCATGGCAGGTAGCAACTCTGTTGTTTGTTCAAGCAATTCATAAAGGCGTACCTGCATACCTAGCAAGCTCCTGCCAGAATGAAGAGGAAAGATTGGTGATCAGAACACCCGCCAGATCTAAAATAAGCTGCGGTTTGGAATCCATGGGACCACTCCTGTACAGTCATCTTGAGCTAATTACAGTAGGGTTATCGTTGGTGTTTCAACAGTTGATAATAGTTGTACGGTTCATTCTCGATTTCGATTAAACTCAGCCATTCAAAATTGCATTTCTGTATTACCTTATTCGATGCCTGATTCGTTAATAAAGCGATGGCATTCAATACGTCAACGTTTGTATTTTCAAATAAATACTGTGTTATTCCTTGAACTGCCTGCGTTGTATAGCCGCGGTTGCGGAAGTGTTTCGAAATGCCGTACATAACCTCCCGATTGGGCGCTGGAAGTTCGTCCTTGATCCCCGAGCAGCACCAGCCTATAAACTCATCATTTTCTTTGAGCACGATAGCCAAACGTAAACAGAGGTCCCCAATGTCTCCTCCCGCAAAAACAGCCTGCTTAAAATTCTGATTCTCAGGGATTTCGTATTGAGTAAGCCAAAGTGCCCTCTCTTCAACCGTAGCATTCCATCCCGGCAAAAATTCGTAAATCTCGGGTTGCCAGGTGATTTCCTGCAAATTCTCCAAATCCTCGGGTCGATACTCGCGCAAATAAATATCTTTACAATCAATGATTAATTCATTGCTTTGTATAATTTGTTTCATATATGCCTCCTAGACTAACTTCCCCAACTAACATTGGCATACCATCAACCAATTCCCGTCCGGGTCCTGAAAATTAAACCAGTGTTCATGTTCGATGGCTGTTCTTATATTCACATTTTTGGAGAGCATAAACGCATAGGCTTCCTCAATGTTGTGCGTATCAATGAAATGCCGGGGTTTTAAATGTGTGCTCCTCGGAGTAAATTTTGCTGTCCAGCACAATACGTGTGCCACTCATCGGAATAATATACAGATGTCAAAATAAAATTTCCCCATCGGCAGGCAATCCCAATATATCGCAATACCACTCACGTGCCTTCTCAATATCACGAACAGGAATAAACACCGTACCGATCTGATTTAGAAAGGGATTCATGCCAGTCCCTCCTTATCAATAAACTCGTCTTTGGTTAATCCGAACAGGATCATATCCCGGTATTTTCCATCGGTATAAATCACCTGACGACGCACGCCCTCCTGCACACAGCCAAGCTTTCTCATCATGGCTGCGGAAGGTTCATTACCTTCAAGAACAGAATCATTGAATTTATGAAGCCGGCGCTCGAAAAAGGCATATTTCAGTAAGATTCGTATGGCTCTCGTCCCATATCCTTTTCCGCGATGATCCCTGTCAATTTGAATTCCAATGCTAAAGGTACCATTCCGCTCATCGATACTGTTCAGGTTCACGCCCCCAATATTCTCACCATCCATGTTTTCAATCGTGAACATAATTCGTCCTCTTTCTAGAGAGAAATCGGAGAAGGCTTCCGTAAATTTCTTCGCCTCCGCATTCGTAGGTGGCAGCTCTACTGCACATTCCAGTAAACGACGAGCGGGTGTATCAAACCGGTTATAATAATGATCCTCCCAATCTTCCTCACGCAAAGCACGCAATCTGACCTGATCATCCTGCCAAAAATAATCGCTATAGTTAATCTCTCTCATTTGGATATCCCCCCGTTTGGCAATGACTTGCTTTTCATTTTAATATGAGCTACGCCTATGATAACCCATATTGTGGAATTTGAGGAGATTTGTTTTCCTAAACGAAACAACTACAAATAGCCCCCGGACAGGAAAATCTGCCGGAGGCTATTATCTATTTTATATAATACGCCAGTGCCATTGTACTATTCTTCTTCCGGGTATTGTGGTTTGGTTACATTATCGGGGACCGTTTCATCAAAGACGTCCTGACCGGGATAATCCCGAACTTCCCCTTCGTGCAGTTCATGATTTTCATAATCGAAACGGTGTGCAGTCCTTTGATCCACCCGCCAAGGCGAGCTTTTGCCAAGAGATTCAGACATTAGAGATGAGCCGTAAGGACCTTCAGGGAATTCTTCGAATGTGATATCATTTCGCTGCGACTCCACAGTGGACACATCGGTATATTCTCGTCTTTCTTCTTGCAGAAATTTATCCTTCATCGTTCGTCCCTCCATATCTGCTTCGTAATGATCAAAGCAAGTTTATTTTGAACGGAAATGAAAGGATTTATGCATGAACAATGGCAAACACTGCGTTTTTAGTCTCTGATCCAGATATAAAATACAAAAACAATAAGTCCAATCATGCAAATCCCTGTATCTCGTTTGGACCATAACAATAAGGATGAGCGCGCTCCAAGCAGGGAGTTCTCTCTGACTTTCCGCATTTCCATTGCAATCGTCATATCTTCTGCACGCTGAAACAGCGCCATGAGCAGGGGAATAACCATCGGACCCAGATCACGCACACGCACCGTATTCGGTCGTAACGCAGCTTTGCCGCGTGCCCGGACAATCAGCGAGAATCGCTGCCATTCACTCCAGATCATCGGGATAAAACGGAAGATTAACGACACGGCAAGTGCAAATGAAGAGACGGGCAGCTTTATTTTTTGTCCGACGCCGAGCACCCAATTCAGTCCCGCCACCATGCGCCCATAAGGCGTGGTCAGTGAGAACCAAAGACTTGCCAACGTGACAATAAACAAACGATATACATTCAGTAACGTCGCCTCGGCCTGATGCAGGGAAAATCCGAACTGTAGACCGCCCCCTTCTGTTGAAAGAGTCGTCCCCGACAGCGCGGTTGATATGAGAAAGAACAGTACAAGCGGCTTCATTAATTTCAAGCATCCCATCAGAGCCTGACGTGGCAGTACAACGAGCGCCAAGATAACTGGCACCAACGTAAGAGATAGGCCTAACCAGTGGTGTTGAAGCATCGTAGCGGTCACAAGTAAAATGTATAAAATCCATTTCAGCCGCGGGTCCATAGCGCCATACAAGCCCTTTGGTTTACCTGCTTCTTTATGAGTGTTGTATATGGATGTGTGTTCCTGCTTGTCGGTTACGACTGGAGAGCTTGGACGTGAAATGGAACGCTTCATTCCCTCTCTGGATTTATCCTCTGTTGCGACCCCATCCGGCTTCTGCGCTAACGACTCATGGACGGACTGAACAATGCTTTCAGCCATTTCCTCCGGGGTCAACGCAGTAAAAGGCAAATGAATGCCTCCTGCCGCAAATTGTTGTGCCAGTTGCATAGAGGGTGGCAGTCCTATACCTGCTGACTCCAGCAAATCAGGCCTTGTATGAAGTTCCCTTGGTGTGAGATCAGCAACCAGACGTCCCTCCTGCAGCAGCAGAACCCGATCTGCATGCGGTAAAAATGTGTCCAGGTCGTGTGTAGCCACAATGGCTCCCTCACCCGCATTTCGATGCTGATTCAATGCTTCCAGCAGCATGACAACACGTTGTGCTTCCAATCCGGCGCTAGGTTCATCGAGCAAGAGCCATGAAGGCTGCGGAGCAGTTCCGAGGGCAAGCCCCAGTCTTCTTCGCTCTCCTCCACTTAGTGCAAAGGGAGATCTGTCCGAATGGAATCGTTCCTGCACTCCATGACCCGCTGCGGAGTCCCAGCGCTCAAGCGCCTCGGAAATCCGCTTATTCTTTTGTTCATCCGGTAGTCGATATGGACGCAGGGAATACGTAAATTCACGCCCAATGGTTCGGGCGAACAGCTGCTGCTCCGGGAATTGAAAGACCAACCCCATTTGCAGCAGAATGGACTGCGGCACTTTCCCATTTTGCCAGAAAGGCTCTCCGTCCAGCTTGAGGATGCCCGTATCTGGAGGTTTCAGGCCAGCGATCGTTTGCAGCAGTGTGGTTTTGCCTGATCCTGTGCAGCCCAGTAATAAAGTGATTTCTCCACGGTTCAGTTGGACATTTACATCTTGAAGCAGCGCTCTTTTGTCAGGTTCAGATGAAGTTATGCTGATATGTTCTAATTCTATTGCCAACGGGCTGCCTCCTTAACCAACTGCTCTGGTCGCAGAGGTTTCGCATCATGAAGCAGACCTTTCCGTTTCAGGAGTAGAGCCGTCTGCACTGTAAAAGGTGGAGCAAGCCCCAGCTCTTCGCAGGGCGATCGTTGTTGTTCGTCTCTTCTAATGTTAGCAGCATCCTCTTCCTTCTCCATTCCATAAAAGAAAGCCACAGGCACTCCGTCGTACACACAACGTCCCTGTTCCATGGCAATAATTCGATCACATCGCGTCGTTTCCTCCAAATGATGCGTAATCCAGATTACCGCCGTCCCTTGCTGGACAATGGTTTGAACCACAGCTTCAATCCGATCCCTGGCTCCCGGGTCAAGCATTGCCGTAGGCTCGTCCAGAATAAGCAGGTCGGGTTGGGCTGCCAGCGCTACTGCAATATTAAGCAACTGCTTTTGTCCTCCTGACAACTGAGATATTGCTGTCTCTGGTGGGAGTTCAAGTCCTACCGTATGTAATGCGTGCTCTCTCCGACGTAACTGCTCATCCGAAGATTCCAGCAACGAAGATAAGGCGAAATGAAACTCCTCTTCAATGGTATCTCCGAGTACTTGTGCATCGGGCTGCTGGAGAACTCCACGAACAACCAGTTCCGATGGAGCTTTTCTTTCTCCGCCCGATAGCGGAGTGAATCCAATCAGTAACCCGGCCAGCGTACTTTTACCGCTACCATTGGCTCCCACAATACTGATCCATTCTCCTGGGGCTATTACTAGCGAAACCCCATCCACTGCCTTTCGAACACGTCCTGATTCGGACGCATAATGAACACGGACATTTTCTAGTTTAATCAAAGGTATCACGTCTTGCATCGCAAATTGGTCCTTTCCCTTTTGAATCTTTTGTGGTACGATCCAAATCGTCAACCACAATTATTTATTTGGTTAACAATAAGATTACCAAAATCGAAAGGAATGTTCAAACATGAAATTATCTTTGCGAGGTATTGTATTTAGCGCACTCATGGCAGCCATACTAGTTCTTTTTGGATACATAAGTATTCCCATTGGTTTCTCACCCGTGCCGATTACACTGCAAACTCTTGCGGTCATGCTGGCTGGAGGGCTGCTCGGCCCATTATATGGCTTTCTAAGTATCGCTCTGGTCGTCATCCTGACTGCACTGGGCTTCCCGCTCCTGCATGGCGCAGGTGGACTCGCCGTACTTCTTGGACCAACCGGAGGATATGTCATGATGTGGCCCTTCTCCGCCTTGCTCATTGGATTATTGCTCTCTAGAATCAAATTGAACGGATTTGTAGGTTATTTCCTTGCCTTTATCGTATTTGAGCTGTTTGGCTCATTACTGATCTATGTTTCGGGCGTACCCTGGCTGGCGTATGCTTACAAAATGTCGTTACCGGAAGCCATGATTCAAGGATTCTATCCTTACATCATCGGTGATCTGATCAAAGCTTTGTTCGCTGCGATCATCATCGCACCTGTACGCATGGTCTTCCCACCACAACGACTGACAGGTAACATGAACTCAACGGTTGTGCGAGCCGATTCCTGATCAGCACTTGCATAAAATTAAAGTTATCCTGAACGAAATGCAACCCAAATCAGCAATGGATACCGAAAAAAAGCCGCGTCCGCGTAAACAGAATATCATTCTGTTTCACGCAGGACACGGCTTCTGTATATAGAAATGCTCAAAGCATACTCCTGCAAATCTCTACTCTTGTTCCTGACCCTTCCCACCATACAAGGTTAGCAGTGGTTCTTGAACTCGCACTTGGCCCGTAATCAAAGGAACCACTTCCTCGTAGTTCGCAGAATTCGTTACAATGATCGGGGTTACCGTATGATAACCTGCGGCCTTGATCTCAGCGATATCGAATTCCAGCAGCAAATCTCCCGCTTTAACCCGATCACCTTCCTGAATGTGTGACGTAAAGTGCTGACCGTCTAGCTTGACGGTATCTACACCGACATGGACCAAAATCTCCGCACCTGTATCCGATACAACAGCCAGGGCATGTTTCTTTTTGAAGGCCACGGTAATGGTACCGTCAAAAGGAGCAACGACTCGGCCAACTGCCGGCTCAATCGCAATGCCTTTGCCCATCGCGCCGGATGAAAATGCCGGATCAGGAACATCACTCAGATCCACAATGGTTCCCTCGATAGGGCTAAGTACTTCTTGATCCGATGAAGCCGCTGCTCTTGCGGATGCCTTGGCGGATTCCGTGCTTTTTTCTTTTTCCTCTTCTTCAACCGGATCTTTGAAGCCCATAATGTAAGTCAATGCAGCCGCAACCACAAAGGATACGCAGATCCCAAGGATCAGTCCTGGGAAGCCCTCTCCGCCCGGTCCATAGAAGATTGGCAAAGTCAGCAGTCCAGGTGCGCCCGAAGCAAATGCTTGAGTACCTGCCTGGCCAATAATAGCCCCACCAACGGCACCCCCGATTACTCCTGCGATGAATGGACGTTTGAGTGGCAGAGTAACACCATAGATAGCAGGCTCGGTAATCCCGAACAAAGCTGTCAGTGTCGATGAACCTGCGAGGGTCTTCAGCTTTTTATTTTTGGTTTTCAGCATCACTCCGAATGCAGCTCCCGTTTGTGCAAAGATGGAAGCCGTTGCAGCCGGTTTGACACCATCACGTCCGTATACAGCAACGTTATTGATAAATACAGGAATGAGACCCCAGTGTATTCCGAAAATAACGAGCAGCTGCCAGCTTGCACCCATCACGGCTCCAGCCAACAGTGGACTAAATCCGAAGGCAGCCACGAGACCTGATGCTATGGCATTACCTACGTATACGCCGAATGGACCGAATACAAGCAAAGTAAGAGGTACCATAATGACAAGCAAAAATAATGGAGTGACAAAATTTTTCACACTTTCGTGAAGAACCTTATTGAAGAATTTCTCCAATTTGCTCATGACGATCACTGCCAGAATAATAGGGATAACGGTAGATGAATAATTCATCAAAATCACCGGGATACCGAAAAAATCGGTTGGCGTTCCCTCCGCCTTTAGCGTAACGATGGATGGATAGATTAATGCACCGGCAATCGTCATTGCCACAAACATATTACCCTTGAATTTGCGAGCGGTTGTGACCGCTAACAGCAAAGGCAGGAAATAAAACAGACTGTCTGCTGCTGCAAATAAGATCTTATATGTGGTTTCCGTCGTTTCGAGCCAGCCGACATTGCTTGCAATGAGCAGCAAACCTTTCAGGATACCGGCTCCAGCCATAACCCCTAAGAGCGGTGCAAAAATACTGGATATTACGTCGATTATACCGCCAATGCCTTTCGCAGATTTACTTGGCTTTTCCTTTTCAGAAGAATCATCCAAAATGTTGCTGATCTGACCAATGGCACTGTAAACTTCAGGCACCTTATTGCCAACGACTACCTGAAACTGTCCCCCATTTTCCTTAACTGCGATAATTCCTTCTGTCTTTTCCAGCTTGGCTTTGTCTGCCTTGGCATCATCCTTTAATACAAAACGCAAACGTGTTGCGCAATGGACCAGTGATACCACATTCTTTTCGCCGCCGACCAGCTCGACGATCTCTTTTGCGAGTTTTTCCTGACTCATGATGTGCACCCCCATATTTACTAAAACAGGCATCTTACCGATTTTTTTGCACGCAAAAAACCTAAGCCTTGAGTAAAGATTGGACACTTCGGTCCTTCCTTCTCATGACTTAGGTTTTGCCTGCCTAACCAGTAACAATCCCAGTTAAATCGTATTCAATTCCTGTTAATCTCATATTATAATAATTTAACCAAATATGTCAACAATTTAATTGCTATCTATTAACGACTCGTTCAATGTGGACGGTCAGATACAATTTTTCTTCATTGGTAAGCTGATGGTTATATTCCTTGTTGACGAACATTTCAATTTTTTCCGTACATGCCGCTGCTTCCGGGTGCTTCTCTTTGATCATGTCATAAAAGTGATCATAGTTATTGTCATAATGGGTCCCGCTTAATACCCTTTGGGAGAAGAATTTCAGATGCGTAATGAAGCGAAAATAGCTGAGAGACTCTTCATCGAATTCCATTTTGAAGTGATATTTCGCTATATTAATAATCTGCTGAATAAACTTCGTGATGTTCATCGTTGTAATGACTTCTTCATTCATCTCCGCATTGACAATATGCAGGGCAATATATGCTGCTTCATCCGGTGGAAGCTCGATGTCCAACCTGGACTTGATCTGCTCCAGCGTTTTCAGGCCTAGTCCGAACTCAGCTTTGTACAGCTGTTTGATTTCCCACATCAGTGCATTCTTGATTTCAACCCCTTCGCGATATCGTTCAATCGCAAAGTTAATATGATCTGTTAGGGAAACGTAAATATTTTCATTCAGGTTACGGCCCAGATTCTCTCTGGCGTAGGTAATAATCTCTTCCACAATTTCGATTAGTTCGATCGGCACTTCGCGCAGCAGCATTTTGAAATTGTCGGATGTCTGCTTGTTTTTAAGCGCAAATACTTTCTGGATGCGGGTCTCGTCTACTTTATCCCCCGGCTTTTTCTTAAAGGCAATCCCACGCCCCATCACCACAAGCTCTGCTCCATCCGCCTGATAGATGCTAATGACGTTATTGTTGATAACCTTTGCTATTTTCACTTCAATCCCCCCGTCACGATCCACTCTCTTGGCAGTCATATATCGCCTTGTGGGCATACAAAAAAAACCTGAAGCAACACAAAATAAACAAGACATCTACGTCTGTTTTTTTGGTGCTTAGGTTTTGCCTACTTCAAGTAGTAACAATCCCAAAACGATATAATTGCGTCAAGTATAGCGTGAAGCGACTTATATGTCAACGCTTTCAGTGTAAGGACGATCGGAAGTTCCATGAAGATTGGTCCTTCCGATCATATGAGGGAAAACTCTCTCGTTAATGCCTGGCTTATGCTTCACCTAAATTGACGCCATCCGATTCGATCACATTTTTATACCAGTGGAAACTCTTTTTCTTGATCCGCTTCAGGTCACCCTTACCTTCATTGTCACGGTCCACGTAGATATACCCATAACGTTTTCTCATCTCACCCGAAGAAGCGCTGACAATATCGATTGGTCCCCAGCTTGTATAACCGATAATGTCTACACCGTCCTGCAGAGCTTCGCCCATCTCGGCAACGTGACGTTTCAAATAATCGATTCGATAATCATCGTTAACTTCGCCCTCAGATGTAACTTCATCATGGGCTCCAAATCCGTTCTCTACCACAAACAGCGGTTTTTGATATCGGTCATGTAATTGATTGGCTGTAATACGCATGCCTTTGGGGTCAATGGTCCATCCCCACTCCGATTTTGCCAAATATGGATTGGCTACTGAACCAAACACATTGCCACTCGTCATGTTTTTAACCACTTCAGGATCGGTGGACGTTGTACGACTGGAGTAATAACTAAATCCGATATAATCAACGGTATGGTTTTTCAGAATTTCCGCATCGCCTGGCTGCATGGCAATGTTCAGTCCATGATCCTTGAAGAAACGTTTGGCATAGCCCGGGTACTCTCCACGTGACTGAACATCAATGAAGAAATAGGACTCCCTATCTTTCTCCATGCCCTGGAACACATCCTCCGGATTACATGTGTACGGGTAGAAGCTGCCTGCCGCGAGCATACAGCCGATCATTGCCCCTGGAATCATCTCATGACAGGCTTTAACGGCCAGAGCACTTGCCACCAATTGATGGTGTGCCGCCTGATACTGAATCTCCTTCACGTTTTCACCATCTTTGAAGACCAGACCCGCGCCCAAGAATGGCAGATGCAGCAGCATGTTAATCTCGTTGAACGTCATCCAATATTTAACCTTGTCCTTATAACGGCCGAATACGGTCTTCGCGTAAGTTTCAAACAGAGTCACCAATTCACGGCTTCTCCAGCTGCCATATTTCTCGATCAGATGGACCGGTACATCAAAATGAGCGAGCGTAACCACAGGTTCAATGCCATGTTTCAGCATTTCATCGAATAATCGATCATAAAACTGCAATCCTGCTTCATTCGGCTGTGCCTCTTCTCCGGTTGGAAAAATCCGCGCCCATGCAATCGACACACGCAGCGCTTTGAATCCCATCTCGGCAAACAGAGCGATATCCTCGGGGTAACGATGGTAAAAATCAATCGCTTCATGTGAAGGATAGAACTCGTGTTCCAGCGGGGTCAATGCAGGAACATTGCCCTTCATAATGCTTCTTCGTTTCTCTCCTGTTGGCAGCAGATCAACAATGCTCAGTCCTTTACCATCTTTCAGATAAGCGCCCTCCGCCTGATTGGCAGCAATGGCTCCACCCCACAAAAAGTTTTTGGGAAACTTAAAATTAGTCATCCGTATTCTCCTTCCAGATATGTAATTCTGTTATCCGCTCAAATCGCAAGAAACATTAAAAAGACAAAAATATTTATGTTGAACTACACATTTACACATAAACGGAGAGGACAGAAAAAATCTGGAGAAGCAACGCGTTCGCCTTTATCCCCGGATTTTCCCTTTGAAAGAGAGAATCAAAAAATCTGGGGATAACAGCGATCGGAAGATTGTTCTGTCCGCGCAGTGGTCCAGTGTAAAATCGTTCGTTCAACTTAAATACAAAAAACCCGAACCAGCCTGGATACACCTCGCGGTGTAAACAAGCCAGCTCAGGTTATGCCCTTATCGGTAACATTCCCAGATCACAATTATGCGGATTGGATAAAACTTTAGCAAGGAATAGGGAAACTGTCAACATCATGAAATCTATAGCAGCTGCCTAATGCAATGCTATACCTGGTAGAAGGCAGCGCAGGTTCCCCCGAAAATCATTTGCTGCTCCGCCTCCGAGAAGGATTTCATATGTTTCGTTATGATCTCAAGTGTTTGAGCGTATGTACCAGCGACCGTGCAAACAGGCCAATCAGAACCAAACATGACCCGATCTGGACCAAAGGCTTCTAGCGCAGTATCGAGATAGGGAGTAAAGTCCTCCTGTTTCCAATTCTCCCAATCCGCTTCAGTGATCATGCCTGACCATTTGCAATACACATTCGGTTGTTCCGACAAAGCATATATCGCTTCCTTCCAAGGTGAAACCTTGCTCGCCTTAATATCAGGTTTCCCCAGGTGATCAAGTACAAAGCGCTGTTCAGGGAACTTCTTAACCAGTTCTATAGCATGGGGCAGTTGCTCCTTGGACACCAGCAGATCATAAGCCAGGTTATACTGCTGCAGCAATGCAATTCCTCGCTGAAAATCGTCTCGCAATACAAACTTCTCATCCGGTTCATCCTGTACCACATGACGTACACCCTTCAACCAGGGGCTTGAGGCATATTTCTCAAGTTGGTGTGAAACATCTGCAGAACACAGATCCACCCAACCCACAACGCCCTTGATGAACTCATGTTGTTCTGCCAAGTGAAGAAGCCATTCGGTTTCCTCAACCGTTTGTCTCGCCTGGACAGCCATACAACCTGATACGCCTGAATTCGTTAGCAGAGGTTCGAGATCTTCCGGAAGAAACGATCTTCGAATGACGTTCATAGGTTCCCCGATCCATCCATATTCATGAACATTATAATTCCAGAAATGTTGATGTGCATCCAGCTTCATTACCTGATCCCCTCCTGTAGTTATTTGCATTAGACCATGAGCTAAATGTAACGCTATTCTTATAAAAATAAAATAAAAAAATCCGTTAAACACTAATTTTTACATGAATTTTATTCCAATTATGAGGGTGTTTCCTGCTCGTTAATTATGATATATTTACAACTTAGAAAGCGCTTTCAATACTTAATTTGGAGGTGATTCCATTTCAAAGAAGCCAGAGTCTTGTTCCATGTTGAATCTTATTTACCAATGTCTTCAAGAACTCTATTTTAGATCAACAATTATAATTACAAAGGAGAATATGTTAATGAACAAAAACCGCAAATCGGTCCTTTCGCTCACTCTCGTAACGGCAATGATCCTGTCCCTGTTCTCATCCGCCATCGCTTCTGCCGCTGATGAGGCGATCCAGACTAGTACTGCTGCCACTCCAACCAATATGCAATCCTATGTTAATGCGATGGAGCCGGGCTGGAATCTTGGTAACTCGCTGGACGCGGTCGGTGCAGATGAGACGGCCTGGGGCAACCCGCTGATCACGCAGCAACTGATACAAAATATTGCAAATCAAGGCTACAAGAGTATACGTATTCCAGTGACCTGGCAAGCACATATGGGTGGAGCTCCCAACTATACTATTGATACCGCTTACATGAATCGTGTACAACAGGTTGTAAATTGGGCCCTTGATGCGAACCTGTATGTGATGATCAATATCCATCATGACTCATGGCAGTGGATCAGCTATATGGAGAATGACCATGCCAATGTTCTGGCTCGTTACAACTCTGCTTGGACTCAAATTGCAAACAAATTCAAAAACACATCCACTAAGCTGATGTTCGAAAGTGTAAATGAACCACGTTTCTCCGAAGGTGGCACAACAAATACTGCTATTGCATACGCTTTGCTGGATGAATTGAATGTATCTTTCCATAGCATCGTGAGAGCATCAGGCGGAAACAACACCACACGTCCACTCGTTCTGCCAACCATGCATACTTCTTCCACTCAACCAGATCTCGATGCATTAACCCAGACGATTGCGAAATTGAATGACCCTAACATTATCGCAACCGTTCACTATTATGGTTTCTGGCCATTCAGTGTGAATATCGCAGGATACACGAAATATAACGCTGAAGTACAAAAGGATATTACAGATACATTCGACCGTGTCTATAATGCTTTTACTGCCAAGGGTATACCCGTTATCGTTGGGGAGTATGGGTTGCTCGGCTTTGATCAGCACACAGGTGTTATTGAGCAAGGCGAGAAGTTGAAATTCTTTGAATTTATTGGCCAATACCTGCGTCAGAAACAAATGACCACCATGTTATGGGATAATGGACAGCATTTTGGTCGTACCAGCTTCACCTGGTCTGATCCGGATCTGTATAATACGATGAAAGCAAGCTGGACAGGTCGCTCCTCCACAGCTGAATCGGATTTGGTTTATCTTAAAAAAGGTGCAGCGATTCAGGATAAAACCGTAAAGCTCAATCTCAATGGCAATACATTTAGTTCACTTGCCAATGGCAGTACCACTCTTGTCCAAGGTACAGATTACACGATCAGTGGTGATGTGCTAACGTTGAAATCCAGCCTGTTGACCCGACTGACCACTTCCGGCAATCTTGGTGTTAATGCCAAGCTGACCGTCAAATTCAACAAAGGTGCAAACTGGACCCTGAATATCATCAAGTATGATACACCTAAACTGAGCAATGCAACAGGCACAACGAGCTCGTTTGCGATTCCGACGACCTTTAATGGCAATCAGCTGGCCACGATGGAAGCCACGTATACCAATGGAGGCAACGCAGGTCCGCAAAACTGGACTTCATTCAAAGAATTTTCCTACACTTTTAGTCCGAATTATAGCAGCAACGTGATTGAACTGAAACAAAACTTCTTCAATGATACGAATAATGGCGAAGTCATTCTCAAATTCCACTTCTGGAGCGGAGACATCATAACGTACAAAATCACAAAAAATGGTTCCAGTGTAATAGGAATCTCTTCCTAATAGGGTTTCACAGCTCAATGTATAGCACATAGGAATTAGCATATAGAAAAACACGAAACGTTGTGTTCAGGGCAACAGGCTTTGGACACAACGTTTTTCATTTATACTTGGTTCAACCGACTGGCGACAGGGACCCACGATCAGGTGATTCACAATAAAAATGAAACATTTCCATTCCGGCTGTGAATAACATATGTTGCTCCCAGGTTTTTATAAACAAGTCCAACATGAGCCTTGTTGCTGGAAACAACATAGAGTTGTTGCGGACAGAAGCTGTGGCACAGCTCAATGTCCTGACAGCACTGCGGCAAGTTATTTTCAAATACAAAGGCGTTTTTCACTACAAATTCTGGCGGAAGCTGATTACGGTCAGTCATTTCCTGAATGTAACGTACAGTAACTGCCCCAAGAGATTGAAGTTGTTTCCCCTCTTCTTCACTGTGTACAAGCACAACAACCGCAAATCCCTTCTTCAGTAATACATCCACAAAATTCTTTCCTGTCTCACCGCATCCTGTCGATACCATCATCATTGCTTCATCCATTGCCGCCAACCTCGCCTTCACATCAGATCCTGCAAATGCCATCTGGAGTACGTTATTTGCGAATCATAGTCCTCTGTCTGCATCTCTGCAATTGAACTGCATGCGATTTCTGCACCGTTCTGATCGATTCCAGACAATCCAGGTGAGCAATTCTTGCCTAATCTCCACTTTTCGCTGTCATGCGGCATTTTACTCGGTCTGTCATGAGCGGAAGAAAAAATCGAGATAATCTAGTCCAAAACGAAGATATATCTCTTGTTAATCGCTTACATGTGTGAATTCTATACCAAAAATCAGAAAATCAGGCGTATATCCATCCCATTTGATTTTACTTGAGCTGTGTTCAGTCGTAACATAATCGACATGATAACAAAAACATTAAAAATCTCATGTGGGAATGTTCATGGTTTTGCCGAATTTGAATTGCCTGTAGGATCCCATCCCTCTGATCTGGTAAAATGGGCTTCGGTGTTCAGACCTTTAAAAGGTATGGAGCTGTCACTGGTCATGCAATATATCCAGCGGCATCAAGAACTATGGGGAAATGAACGCATGCTTTTCCTGCACGAAGCCGCCAGCAATTTGCTTCTCAACCTGGAGCAAGCCAGCACATCTGATGTGATGTTAAGCGGGGAAGAAATTCGTGCCTTTCTGATGCAATACGCACTCACGTACTATTCTTTTTGACACCTTCCGTGAATAGAAAAGATACATAAAAGTGCAAAGAAACCCTGGTGATATACACCGGGTCTCTTTGCATTTTTCAACCTGTCTTTTTCAAAAGCTTACTCTCATGCTGGTTCAACAAATTTCACAACGATTAGTGCTTCACCATTAGCTTGAACAGGGCCTGTTAACGTTGCCGTCACCTGTTCAATTCTATCGTTCCCATTCGGGACGAGCACAGGTGTAATTAATGGCAGTCCTGCAGCCTGGATCGCTTCCATGTCAAATTCAATTAACAACTGTCCTGCGGTTACAGTGTCTCCGCTGTTCACATATGCGGTAAATCCCTCACCCTTCAGTCCAACGGTATTAATTCCAATATGCACAAGCATCTGAACACCTGTTTCATGTTCCAGAATTACCGCATGTTTGCTCTTGTTCATCACATGAGCGATAACGCCGTCAAAAGGTGCGTACACTTTGCCCTCAGAAGGCTCAATTGCGATTCCTTCTCCCATATGCTTTTCCGAGAATGCAGGATCAGGAACCTGCTCCAATGCAACGGCTGTGCCTGTGATCGGTGATGCAATCTCCAGAATATCTAACTTGGTACGATGGTTAACTTTCTTGCTGACAGATGAATTTGACTTCTGCGACTGATCCTTCGCCTTGCTCTCTTCTCCTTCACTGCTTGCTACTTCCTCAGCAAGCGGCTGATCCTTATATCCAAAGAACCAGGTAAGCGCAAAGGCAATCCCCATGGCCACCACGTTGGACAAAATGTACAGCGGCAGTTGACTGTTCAGATACAGCAGGGTTCCCGGAATAACCGTCACCGCCATACCTGTACCTTGCAAATGGAACAAGGATGCGATAAATCCACCCACAGCGCCTCCGACAAGACCCATGATAAATGGTTTCATATACCGCAAGTTAACCCCGAAGATAGCAGGTTCGGTAATTCCCAGAAATGCAGAGAATGACGAAGGCAGTGCGAGTGCTTTCAACTTCGTATTTTTGGTCTTCATTCCCACAGCCAGACAAGCTGCTCCTTGTGCCGCCATGGCACAGGTAATGATGGCGTTAAATGGATTAAAGCCCGTCTTCTCCAAGAGCTGAATCTCCAGAAAGTTAAAGATGTGATGTACACCGGTAACGACAATAATTTGATGGAAGAAACCAATAATAATGCCCGCAATACCAAATGGCAGTCCCAATACGGCTGTCGTTCCATGCAGCACCCACTCCTCCAGGGAATGGAATACTGGACCAATCGCGAAGAGTCCCAACGTAATCATGACCGTCAGCGTAATAAAAGGAGTAAGAATTAAGTCGAGCGCCTCTGGTACGCGTCTTCTCAGCACTTTCTCAAACTTTGCTCCGATCAATCCTACGAAGAACGCAGGCAGCACGGAACCCTGATACCCGACCACCGGTATGAATCCGAACATGTGCAGCGGTTGTGCTGATCCATCGGCCACAGCGTATGCATTCGGCAGCGCCGGATTCACAAGCATGAGACCCAAAACGATGCCGAGAACCGGACTCCCGCCAAACACACGGAATGCAGACCAGGCTACGAGTGCAGGCAGAAATGCAAATGCCGTGTCCGTCAGGATCTGAGTAAATAACAGGAAATTGGGCGAAATGTCCTCTGGCGTTGCACCAAATAGCGATAAAATTTCATTTTGAGTGAGCAGCCCCCGCAGACCCATGAACAGCCCCGTTGCCACCAGCACAGGGATAATCGGTACAAAAACGTCACCAAACGTGCGAATGGCCCGCTGAAAAGCATTACCTTCCTTTTTGCCCTGACTCTTCACGTCTTCCTTGGAAGACCCTTCGATTCCCAACTTCTCAACCTCTTCAAATATTCGGTTTACTGTTCCTGTTCCGAATATGATCTGATACTGGCCAGAGTTGAAAAAGGCCCCTTTGACTTTGTCGATGTTCTCGACCTGCTTCTGATCGATCTTGTCTTTGTCATTCACCATGATCCGAAGACGTGTTGCACAGTGTGCAAATGATGCGATATTTTCTTTGCCCCCGATGGCACGAATAACGTCCTGGGCAATCTGCTGATTATCCGACATGGTCCTTCATTCCTCTCACATTATATCTAATAATCCCATTTTGATGCCTGAAATTCTGCCTTGCCTCCTTGTGCAAAGAAGCGAATCTCCACACTTTCCTTCCTTGGAAATATCCGGCTTGTGAATACCTCTTCTCCATCATTGACAAAAATCTCAACGGAAGAGGAATCCATAAATACATGAAACTTAAGGACGTCTGCATTTAATGTGCAGCGCCGTACATTCCCGTTCTGATCCGCAAGCGCGGCGCCAGATCGTGAGCGGTCCAGGACCACTTTCTGAGTCAACCGATCATACTGCAACACAGTTTTCTCTTCTGCACTCGCCCTCAATTCAATGCCTACGACTTCTGCGTCAAAATCACGGATTTCACATTCCAATTCATAAGCCATTCCAGCAAAGTCCGGGAAGGATCGGGTCTCATTATCAATTGTGAATTCCATAGGAGTCCCTTCAGAATCCCCACGCAGCTTCACCATTTCAGAGACTGGCTGCTGAATTAACTTCCCCTCCCGGAGTGACAACTGCCGCGGAATGGTCAGGCAATGTGCCCATCCACTCTTATCTGTCGGATACTCCAAATCGGGGAGTCCCATCCAGCCCACCAAAATTCGTCTTCCATCCGGCGCCTGCATCGTCTGCGGGGCATAAAAGTCAAATCCACGATCCAGCTCCTGAAATGGACCATGTTCGAATTGCCTTGTCTGAAGATCCAGTGGTCCGCCAATCAGATAGCCCGACTGAAAAATATTCTGATACTCGTCTCCCTGACTCTCTATTCCTTGCGGCGAGAAGATCAACACACCCTGACCCTGCATCTCCAGATAATCGGGGCACTCCCACATGTAGCCAAAGTTAGGTAGCCCAGTATGAATCTCTCCAAGGAACGTCCAGTTTCTGAGATCTGACGAGTGATATAATACCGTGCATCCCGTTTGATCTACACGCTGGGCTCCAATGACACAATAATACGTATCACCCTGCTGCCAAACCTTGGGGTCTCTGAAATGTTCCGTGTAGCCAGAAGGTACTTCAGAGATCACAGGTTGATCCACCTTGGTTATTGAACCGCTTTCATCCATAATCGCCAGACACTGATACGGATGCCTGATCCAATCACGATCTCTTGTATTTCCTGTGTACAGCAGATACAGTTGGCCTTCTTTTTCAATAGCACTGCCTGAGTAAGCCCCGTGTGAATCATAGGTGTCCCCCGGATGAATACCGATTCCGACATTCTCCCAGTCCACCAGATCCGTTGATCGGGTATGATACCAGTACTTCATTCCATGTTCGGTTCCGAGTGGAAACCATTGGTAGAACAGATGATAATACCCCTGATAATATGAGAATCCATTAGGATCGTTAAGCAGTCCGGTTATCGGCTGGATATGGTAATGCTGTCTCCACGCACATGCAGAGATCAAATCTTCAAGTTTGCCTATTTCTCCAGGCTCTGCCTGCTCAATTCGTCTGTAACGCTGCTCTCTGGTCATTTTCATAAAAAGTATTCTCCATCCTAGCGAATATAAATTAGATCAAGAAATGTTACACTTGGCCACTTCGATGGCAGAACAATCCTCCGATCGCTGTTATCCCCAGATTTCCTTGATCCCTTTTCTAAAGGGTGAAATCCGCTGATAAAGGCGAACACTACGTTTCTACAGATTTTTTCTGCCCTCTCCGTGATCGTGTAACTCTTAATTTAATTTATTTTAAAACCCAAAAAAGAGAGGAACCGGTTCCAAATCACTTAAAAAAATAATTCCATGTGGCCTTTTCGGCTGAACCGAGTTCCAAATCCGGATTTGGACATTTGGTGTGGAACCGGTTCGATGGAATTATCATAATGGATTCATTTATAATTTGTCAACGCTTTCTCGTGGAATAATCTCGACATCAATGATCGTGCACAGCTCCACCGGTTCACCTTTTACCAGACGAATAATGTGCGCGGCCGCCAGTTGACCAGCCTGAAAGTAGTGATATTTCACGGTTGTCAGCGCAGGATGAATCATCTCTGTGATCTCGTATCCGCCAAATCCTGCAACCGATAAATCCTGTGGAATTCGCACCTTGTTGGAAAAAGCAATCTTCATCACACCGAGTGCAATGTTATCCGTTGCACCAATAATAATAGTCGGTTTGCTTTCTTTTAGAATGGCTTCTGCGGTAACGATGGCTTCGGACATTTTGAAGCTGGTCTCGTAGTACGTCACGTCACAACCACCCCATTCGTCGATTGCACGCTTGAAGCCCTGTTTACGGTGGATTCCTACTGCCTGATCTTTCTCGGTAACGCCAATATACGCCATCTTTCGATGTCCTTTTTCCACAACGAACTTGCCCATCTCATACCCTGCCTGATCATCATTATGTACCAGACTGTGCAGCTGTTCGTGTTGTTGCCCAACCAATAGGACCGGAATTCCGATGTCTTGGGCAGCTTTCAGATGTGCGTCGGTTACTTCCGCGGCAAGCAGAATAATCCCGGATACCTTCTGTCTGGCAAAATCGTAAATGGCATCAATTTCACGTTGCATATCCTGACTTGTATTCGCAATCAGCATCTGATACTGATTATTTCTTAATTCTTCATCAATGCCAATCAATGTCTGCGAGGTTGCAAAAGAATCCAGACGGGGAACAACCGTTCCAATAATACTGGTTTTTTTGGCTTTGAGACTCTGTGCAAACGTATTGGGTACATAATTATATTGTTTAATTATTCGCTCAATCTTCTGCCGTGTATCCTCACTAACAGAACCGCCATTCAGGAAACGAGAGACTGTGCTCTTCGCCACTCCCGCCATTTGAGCGATATCTGAAATCGTTTTATTCATAATTTCTCCTCTTGTTCGCATTCGCTTGAATTCACTTTATTATACTTCGAATGGCAAACCCTGGCGAATCCTATTCCCATACTGATCCGAGTCCAACCTCACGAGATCCCCGATATGGATATAAATGCGTCACAGTAAAGCGTTATTGAGTCTTGGCATTAATTCAGCTTCTTGCGGGCAATGTTTTGAAATGCTAGTATAACTTCAATTCATAATGTATATCATGAAGTACAGGATAGAACATTTATTTAGAACATCATCATTCATACAGGCTATGACGGAAAGAGTACGCGAGTTTATCGTTCATTACAGGGACGCGGTGCCAAAGACTGAGAGCACCCGAAAGAACACACCGCGGAAGTTCACTCCCGAGCCGATTGCTGAAGGGCTGCTTCTCAAGGATACAGCTCCTAGGACAATCCGTTCCTTGCGTTAAAAGGTCAAAGTGAGAAACAGATCGGCTGTATTCATTCAGCATGACCGTTTCTAATTAGGGTGGTACCACGGCTTCTTCGTCCCTTCGGATGAAGGGCCTTTTTGTGTTTTTTCATCATAATTCAATATTAAAGGAGTAGATCAGAATGGATCAGAGCAAGAACTTGGAACAATTAAGAGGTCGATTGAGTGAGATTAATCATAGTCTTCTGCACTTATTGTCAGAGCGGGCTCAAATTACACAGGAAATTGGGCAAATCAAGGAAAAACAGGGTGTACCCAAGTACGATCCGGTTCGCGAAAAAGAAATGCTGGAGGAACTGACTGCCGCCAATCCGGGGCCTTTCCAAGACGATGCAATCAAACTTCTGTTCAAACAGATTTTCCAGGCTTCCCTGAACCTTCAGGTTGACGAGCACAAGAAACAACTGCTCGTTAGCCGCAAAAATCAGCAGGAAGATACGGTCGTGTCCATCGGAAACGTCAAGGTTGGCGCAGGCAAACCAATCATGATTGCCGGGCCGTGCTCGGTTGAAAGTTACGAGCAAGTACGTGAGGTCGCAGCAGCGCTAAAAGCAGCCGGCATTACCGTGATGCGCGGAGGAGCATTTAAACCTCGTACGTCCCCATATGACTTCCAAGGACTCGGCATCGAAGGATTGAAAATTCTGAAGGAAGTTGCCGACGAGTTCGGATTGAAGACAATAAGTGAGATTGTGCATCCAAGTCATATTGAACTGGCTGGCCAGTATATTGATGTAGTCCAGATCGGTGCCCGTAACATGCAAAACTTTGAATTGCTCAAGGCTGCCGGGGATGTTCAGATTCCGATTCTGCTGAAACGCGGTTTGTCGGCAACTATTGATGAATTCGTTCATGCTGCAGAATACGTCGTCTCCCGGGGAAACAAACAGGTCATGTTGATTGAACGCGGGATTCGCACTTATGAAAAAGCAACACGGAACACACTCGACATCTCTGCTGTACCGATTCTGAAACAGGAAACCCATCTGCCTGTCCTTGTGGATGTAACCCACTCTACCGGACGCAAAGACATTCTCGCGCCTTGTGCCAAGGCAGCTCTCGCAGCGGGTGCGGATGGTGTAATGGTTGAGGTTCATCCTAATCCGGCGGTGGCCCTTTCGGACAGTGCGCAGCAATTGAACATCGAGCAGTTCAACCAGTTCCTCTCCTCCGTGAGACAATCCGGGTTGCTGAACGATCTATAAGGTAACCACAAAAAAGCAAAAGCCTGATCGAAATGTGCGGTTCATACGAAAGGTTGTATGTTCCGACAGTTCTCAGGCTTTTGTCTATATCTCCTCAAACCTCAATAATAATGGGCAGAATCATCGGTCTGCGTTTCGTCTGGGCGTAAATGTAATGACCAATCTCGTCTTTCAGCTTTCTTTTGATCACATTCCACTGGTTCGCTCCGCTTCCGGTTAACTCTTCCATCTTGCTTTGAACCAGCTCATGAATCTCTCTCATAAATTCCTCGGAGTCCTTCACAAACACAAAACCTCTGGAGATGATTTCAGGTGAGGTAACCATATGTTTCTCCGTTTTGCTCAGTGTAGTCACGATCACCAGCATGCCGTCGGAGGACAATTGCCTGCGATCTCGCAGTACAATATTTCCGACATCGCCCATAATTAGTCCATCGACGAGACTATTGCCTGAAGCTATCTTGGGACCAGGAGAAGCAACACCGTCTTTGTACTGAATCATATCCCCATTGTTGACGATGAATACATGATTACGTTCCATCCCCACGGACTCTGCCAGCAGTCTATGCTGGTACAACATGCGAAACTCGCCGTGAACAGGAATCAGATAATCCGGCTTCATCAGGGTCAGCATCAGTTTGAGTTCTTCCTGGCTGCCGTGCCCGGATACATGCATGCCTGCAGCGCCGCTAGAACCATAAATGACGCGCGCACCAAGTACATACAGATTATCAATGACGTGCGCAAGATTGCGTTCATTCCCGGGGATTGCTCCCGCAGCAATAATGACGGTATCTCCAGGTGCAATCTTCACATGAGGATGCTTGGAGGCCGCCAAACGGGATAATGCAGCCATCGTTTCACCCTGACTTCCCGTACATAGCACAACGACCTCCTCCGGAGAAAACTGATCCGAATCTACCGCCTCAATGAGCAATCCCTCAGGTACATCCAGGTACCCCAGCTCACTGGCCACGGACACCACATTGATCATACTTCTACCCAGCAGAGCCAGCTTGCGCCCCGTCTCGAATGCCGCATTTACAATCTGCTGTACCCTGCTAATGTTGGACGCAAAGGTTGAAATAAACACTTTTTGTTTGGCACGAATAAAGGCATCCAATATATGGTCACCGACAATCCGTTCGGAAGGTGTGAAACCGGGCCTCTCCGCATTGGTACTCTCGGACAGCAGCACGTGTACACCCTGTTTGCCAATCTCGGCCATACGATGCAGATCGGGATACGGCCCATTAACGGGAGACATATCGAACTTGAAGTCCCCGGTATGAACCACATTGCCGCCTGGCGTCTGAAAGAAAATACCGAGACAATCCGGTATACTGTGGCTGGTTGCAAAAAAAGAAACCTGAATGTCGCCCAGCGTAATGCTGGATTTGGCATCAATCGTGTGAAGATCAGCTTTTCGCAGCAGCCCATGCTCTTTCAGTTTAAGTTCAATCAATCCACGGGTTAGTCTGGATGCATACACAGGGATATTGATTTGTTTTAACAAATAGGGAATGCCGCCGATGTGATCTTCATGTCCATGCGTAACCACCAGCGCTCTGACCTTATCCTGATTCTCCAGCAAATACGTCACATCGGGAATGATGAGATCAATCCCCGGCAAAGTTTCATCCGGAAACTTTGAGCCACAGTCAATGACAATGATGTCCTGATTGTACTGGATGAGATACATGTTCTTTCCTATTTCATTCAAGCCGCCAAGTGCAGCGATATACAGTTTGTTATCGGCGAAATTCAATTTGGATTGACCCTCCTCTACTTTTAATAATGCCAAGCATGCCTTACATTCCTCTTATGTATTTTTAGTATGGAGCTTCTGACCACAGTTATGCATTACGACGTTTTTTGATGCAAAAAACAACCACAGCGGAACAATTTGCTCCACTGTGGCCCAAAATGAATTATAAATAAATGATTACTTGTTATACGAATGACTTATCGCGCTGAAGCAAAACTTCCTGCTCGTAGGTTTTGATCTCAGCAATCCACTGTTCACGTACGGGTACTTGCTGCTGGGCACAATAGTAATCCCAGATCGCTCCAAATGGATAGGACTTGAATTCTTCTGTCAAGGCAAGACGAAGCGTATAATCCCCAGCCAGCTCAGCTGATTTCAGAGCATCTACAGGTTCCAGCATTGCACGCAGCAGCGCTTTAATCGTATTGCGTGTGCCAACCACCCATGCAGCTACCCGGTTGATACTTGCATCAAAGAAATCCAGGCCGATATGTGTTGTGGGAAGCAGGTCATGCCGTACCAGCTCTCGGGCTATTTCCAATAGCTCGTCGTCCATAATGACAACATGATCACTGTCCCAACGCATTGGACGGCTGACATGCAGCAGAATGCCATTCGTGAACAGGGCCAGGGAAGACAGTTTGTTCGATATCACTTCGGTTGGATGAAAATGACCGGCATCCAGGCAAACTAACGTACCATTTTGCAGTCCATAACCCATGTAGAATTCATGTGAGCCGACAACGTACGCTTCGGAACCGAGGCCAAACAGTTTGCTCTCTACCGCATCCAGATGATGCTTCGGATCAAGCTTCTCGGCAAATACATCATCAAGAGAATCCTTGAGCCGTTTCCGCGGCGTCATGCGATCTACCGGATTATCCTTGAAACCGTCCGGTACCCATACATTGGTTACACAGGTCTGACCGAGCTGCTCTCCGAAGTAAGCGCCTATGCGTCGGGCCGCTTTGCAGTGGTCGATCCAGAACTTGCGAATCTCCGGATCAGGATGACTTAGCGTGAAGCCGTCACTTGATTTTTCGTGAGAAAAGCAGGTTGGATTAAAATCCAGTCCGAGCCCCTGCTCTTTGGCCCATTTCACCCAGTTCGCATAATGCTTCGGTTCAATTCGATCCAGCTCCACTTGCTCGTCTGTGTCAGCATATATCGCATGCAAATTAACCTTGTGCTTCCCCGGAATTAGGGAAAATGCCTGTTCCAAGTCTGCCCGAAGCTCTGCTGGCGTCGTTGCAGCCCCCGGATACTGCCCTGTAACGGAAATTCCGCCTGTGAGCTCTCCGTCTTTATTTAGAAAGCCTCTCACATCATCCCCTTGCCAACAATGAACAGATACCTTGATTTCCGCGAGCTTCTTCAACACTTCGTCCGTATCAATACCATGCTGGGCATACAATAGTTTGGCTGCTTCATATGCTTGCTTGACTTGATTTTCCATGTGTGAGAACCCTCCTTATTATCGTGTAAATGCTGCCGGAACACCGCCGTCAATGGTCATCATGCAGCCAGTCGTTTTTTCCGATTTGGAAGAGGCAAAGAAGGCAATGCCTTCCGCAATGTCTCTTGGATAAATATTAACGAGCAACGTCGTACGTTTACGATAGTACTCTTCCAGTTGATCGGGTTCAATACCATATGCTGCTGCACGCTCATTTCTCCATGACCCATTCCAGATCGCAGAACCTTGCAGGATGGCATCCGGGAGAATCGTATTTACACGAATACCGTATTCTCCGCCTTCTGCCGCGATACAGCGTGCCAGATGAGCTTCGAGCGCTTTGGCCGAGCTATAGGCGGAGGCACTCTTACCTGCATAGACCGAGTTTTTGGAACCGATAAATACCATACTTCCGCCAATTCCCTGCTGTTTCATTAATTTGAAGGCTTCGCGGGCCACGAGGAAGTATCCCGTACCCAGCACATTCATGTTCAGATTCCATTCCTTCAAGGATGTTTCGTCAAAAGGGCTGGAGGTAGCCAGACCCGCATTGTTTACAATGATATCCACGCCGCCATATTGTACAGCTACTTCGGCGTACGCAGATTGCACGGCTTCCTCATCGGTCACATCCATCTTCAATGCATATGCGCGATTGGCACCATATTGATCGTTTATTTCCTGCGCTACCTTCTGCGCTCCTTCAAGGTTAAGGTCCGCGAGAACGACGTGTGCCCCTTCGGATACCAATCGGCGTGCCGTTTCACTTCCAATTCCACCGGCCCCCCCGGTAATAAACGCCACTTTGCGGGAAAACTCAGTCTCTGCAGGGGCAAGGGATAACTTGTAAAGCTCAAGCGGCCAGTACTCTACATTGTAGGATTCATTGGCGCTGAGCGATACGAATTGGCCCAGACTTGTCGCACCGCGCATCACGGCAATGGCTCTATGATACAATGCCCCGCTTACCTGGGACAGTGCCCAACTCTTGCCTGTGTTGATCATGCCCACACCCGGGATGAGAATGACGCGAGGTGCAGCTTCGAACATCACGTCACCGTCATTTTTGTTGCTCTCAAAGTATTGTTGATACTGCTCTTTGTAGGCTGTTACGCCTTCGACCAGCTTGGCTTTCAGTCCCTCGATATCTTCCGCGTCCGGTGTCCAATCGATGAACAGGGGTACCACTTTGGTATGAACCAAATGATCCGGGCATGCCGCGCCCACTTGTGACAGTTTTGGTGAGTCCGCTCCACCAACAAAAGCAAGCACATCCTCCTGATCGTCAAAGGACAGAATCATTTTTTTGCTATCGGATACCGCTCCCCGAATGGTCGGCATTACTTTGGATACGATCTGACGGCGAACTTCTGCCTCAAGCGCAGGATGTTTCTCTCCGCCAAACAGGCTTCCTTCGTCAACACGTGCTTCGATGAAAGCTTCCGCTTCATTAATCATTTTGATCGTCTGTGCGTAACATTCTTCGGATGTTTCTCCCCAAGTCACAAGTCCGTGTTTTTCCATCAGAACCAGTTCGGCATTCGGATTCGAGAATACGCTTTCAGCAATCATCTTGGATAGTGTGAATCCGGGACGCACATAAGGAACCCATACAAATCGATCCCCGTAAATCTCTTTCGCCAGTTCCTTTCCATTATCTGCACAACACAGACTAATAATCGCATCCGGATGGGTATGGTCCACATGTTTATATGGAAGGAATGCATGCAGCAATGTCTCAATGGAAGCACGTGGATGCTTGGAATCGATCATACAATGCCCCAGATATTCGACCATCTCTTCATCCGTCATCGACTCACGCTCAATCAGTGGACGAATGTCTTCCAGTCCAAGGCCTGTAAAATGCTTCGCCTGCATGGAAGCCAGGTCAGACCCGCTGCCTTTTACATACATCACTTCTATATCACGGCCGCGAAAATCTTTCACCGTCGTTTTGGTAGACGTATTGCCTCCGAAAATATTACATACACGGCGGTCTGCGCCAATCAGATTGGATCGGTAGACCAATTGTTCCAGCCCTGTTGTTTTCTCCGAAGCCTGCGCTGAATCCCATAAACTCTGTACCATTTGTTCCCCTCCGATAATGTTTGTTTTATTCCTAATCCGAGTTTATCATCTTTGTTTTGTTTTGGAAACAAAAGATTTTAAAAATAAACGGAAAAATTCAAAAGGTTATTATGCGGATGATCCTCTTTTCAAAAAAACACCCTGACGAATTCGTCAAGGTGCCCTTAGCTCACTATTTAATAGAGATTATTAATAGATCCCTGCTTTTACCGAAGTGTTTTTAATTCCATACGTGTCATAAACCACCGTGTTGCCAAAGCTTGTTAAAGTTCCGTTTGGACCTGTAGCCAAATCCAGATAATTGAGATCGGAGTTGTTCCCATACCAGGACCATGCGAGCCAGCCTACTCCTTTTTCCTGACCGTATTTCATGATTGCATATTCATCGACGTCCCCATTGGTGTGGTATCCACCAAACTCACCGATGATCAGGGCCAAACCTTTGTTCAGCACGTTTTCCATGTTGGCTTTGACCGTTGCGGCATCTTTACCTGCATATTCATACATGTGAATGGAGAAAACCGTATTTTTCTGGGCATCTGCTGCAAAAACACTTTGACCATAGTCCACAATAGATTGCGGATATTGGCCCCAGCCAGCTGCATCTACAATTAATGTATTTTTAATGCCGGCATTTCTCAGTTTCGGAATTGCTTTTTTGTACCCGTCAGCCCAGGCACTGCCGTTCCAGGTCCCGTACCATTCATTGGCAATATTGACGATAACGCGGTCTTCCTTGCCAATCAGAGCTTCCTTGATGCTAATCCAGTAGTTGACTGCTGCATCCAACGAATTGTAGTCATCTTTACCAGTTGCATCATGTACTTCGAGCACTGCGATCATTTTGTTCTGACTCACCAGGTTGATTATGTTTTTAACGGCGTTCAAATCATCTTTGGTATATTGCGTCCCATTGGAGAGCACAATACGTACCGTGTTCGCACCTGTTTTTGCAATGGCGGGTATCGCTGTGTTTAGATCGTTCTTGAACCAGGTATGACTGTGGTTGACGCCCCGCATGACAAAAGCTTTACCCGTAGAGTCATACAACTTGTTACCGCTTACATAAAAACCAGCAGCAGCAGAAGCTTTGGGTGCAGCACTTCCCAACATAACCAAAATGAGCGCAGCAATGACGGTGATGATCGTACCCTTTTGCAACTTGACCATTCGTTAGAACCTCCTACATTTTTTAATTTATTTCAATTAACCCTGCTCAAGGCAATAAGTTAACTAAAATTGAAACTATTAACGCAAAAAAATAAAGTAAAACTTAGAATCAAATGAGGATTATAGTCAGTTTTTATTTAACTTAATTTACCTTAACGATAAGGTTATGAACTCATAATAAAATGAAAGCGCTTACCGGTCAAGTATTTTTTACCATGATCAGGAAGTTATTTCTGAACACAAAAAGACTCCTTCTCTCAGAATGAGTCTAGAGAAAGAGCCAGGGTAATTCTCTTGTTTCTTCTACTTGTCTCCCCTAATTATCACATCATAATTCTATTCGGTAATGTGGCACGAACTGGATTTTATTGAACGTTCCGATCTCCACACCGTCAGCAACCGATGATGAATATGGCTGCCTGCAACATTTTTATTCATGGATCTATCTCCTCCTGGCTCATTGATTTCAATAAAACGTTTACCTGTGCACATATGCTCCTTGATGATTCGGATTCAGTTCAAGCACTCGTTCCAATTCAAGCTTCGCTTCTTCTTTACGTCCAAGGCCAAGCAGTCCCAGGGCTCGCATATATCGACAGTGCTCCTCGTTTCGTTGATCCAGATTATCCTCAAAGACCAGAAAATCCGGCAGGGATACAGCAAAATAATCCATTCTGATATGGTCATGCATATGTCTCTCCGCATAATCAATCAGCTTGTTAAATCGACGCTTTGCTTCCTTTGCATTCCCCATTCGTTCCCAGGCCAGACCCTGATAATAGATCCATTCAGGCGGCTGGTCGTTATAAAACATGGCACTTGCAGGTTCGTCCTGCCCGACGGAAGCTCTCAGATAATTCTCTTTGGCTGCCTGGGCATTGCCCATCTGTTCATAACCACAACCAAGATAGAAGTACACCGGATTGTCCCCTACACCCTCCAGTTTCCCTTCACCCAAATGATGCGGATAAATCAATGATTTTTTCAGCAACTCCACTGCTTGTTCGGGTTGTTTCTTCGCCAGATGTTGCTTCGCCAGTTCAGTAAGAGCCATAACATATTGTCCGGTGACCTTGCCTTCTCCGCCTTCCCAGGGATGAAAATGTCTATGTTGAAGTGCATTCCACGCCTCCTGATGTCGTCCTTGCATGTTCAGCAATGTAACCCACTCGATGTACAAATCATCACGGAAATGAATGAGATCCATATGCTGTTCCAACCATGCGATTCGTTGCTCACAGGAGCTGCCCCTTTTTTTGTACAGTTGATCCAGCTCGTAGAAGATCCGGGCATCCCCGGGATTCAGGCGAAAAGCTTCCTTCAGGGATACCAGTGCATCATCAGACTGATGAAGCTTGTTATAATACGCCAGTCCCAGGTTTCGATGTACTGTAGAATATGTGGGATCGACCTCGCGGGAGGTTTCCCAATGGGTAATGGCATCCTTGTATCGTTTTTTATCATATAGCCAATTCCCCACATAATAATGAGCGCGGGCATCGGACGGATCAGCAATAAGCGAATCCAGCAGCACAAGCAGTTCAAACAGACTGTTCGGAAAACAATAATCCGGCCTGGCAGCTTTCCCTTGATGTTGGCATGACAACGCTTGTTCGGAGTCACCCGCCTTACGGTGCAGATATGCATGAGTGTAATACACCATCGGGTACACTTGCTCTGCTTCGGATACATAATAAGCAAGTACTCCTAGCGCTTCATGCCACAATCCGCTTTCAGCGTAATCTGCAGCCACATTCATATAATTATGGACATCCCCACGCATGAGCTTTTTGAAATAAGAGATAGCTTGGCTCGCCTTTTCGTAATCTGCAAGTGAAGACGTTTCACTATATAACAGAACCAACTCATAAGCGGCTCCAAAATCAATCGGGTCCAGTCCCAGGGTCACGCGAGCGTACTGCATCGCCTGCTGCTCTCGGCCCGTCCTGCGCAACAAAGCCACCTTCAGATGGCGTGCCTTATAGTTTCTGGTATTACGGATCAGCGAACGTTCGACGAGTTCCAATGCTTCTAACTCGTTATTTTCCGCTGTATCGATCTGTGCAAGCAGTAAATATCCGCTATCCTGATACTGTGCAGACCAGACTGCTTTATATAGGGCTTTGTACGCTTCATGATGTCTCCCTTGCAGCTTCAAACAAAGACCAAGCTGATAGAAGGCCTCACTGTCATACGGATTTGTATTTTTCCACGAGAGCGATTGCACAGCTTGGCGAAAATAAACCTCTGCCTCCCGAAACGAGCCTCTTCGCAGCAACAATGTGCCATACGCAATATTATGACGGATATCACCTGGATCACGCTTCAACCCTTCCAAATAGTAAGACTCTGGTTCATAGGTGGCATGCCGGTATTGCTCAAGATGAAGACCTGCCAAGTAGAGCTGTTCGTTGGTCCTGATCTCGGAAGGCAGAGGGAGTGGTTTGGCTGCTTCCGGCACTTCGTTCAGACCAGCCGGTTCAGGCTGATAGGAAACGAGCAGCCTTCCATCCGCGGCACGAACAGTTACCATCAACTGATGCCAGTCCTCCTCACCACTCCATTGGAATGAATTCTTATATAATTGGGTTGGTGAAAGGGTACATTTTTCGCTTAGATACACGGTAGCTGCCCCTTTCAGTTCAATCACCGCATGGGCAAACACTGAAGTTGCATATACACTTACAACGAATCGCCCCGTTTCCTCATCACGCTCCAGATTTACAGCCGCATCAATCGTAGCATTTTTGACCATGCCAACCCCTTTGTAGGGCATAAAATACTGGGAAAACGATTTGCTCTCATAAGGCTGCAGCCAAGTAAAATCCGGCTGGTTATCCGTAAATACACCTGTCATCAATTCAATGTACGGTCCATCCTCATCCGTGAGTTGACGATCCCATGCCTGCCCAAAAGTACCATTTCCCCATGTCCACTGCTTTTTGCCTGGAGATACATGATGGTTGGCTACATGCAACAATCCTGCCTGAACATCATGATCGTAACCGCCCACAAAATTATAATCCGATTTGTATGCCATGTACGATGTTGGAACCGGTATATTTTTGTAACGTGAGATATCGACACCTTCGGAATAGTCCATCTTGTAATACGTCCCTGTAGCAATAGGGAAGCGTGACACATCCCGTTTCCCATGATCCAGCACAGCCGTCACATCCGGCGGAAACACCGATTGCGTATGATCATTTACGGCGACAGCCGGATTTGCCCACCACAGAAAGGTTTGAGGCTCAGGGGTACGATTATATACTTCGGCATTAATCTCCAGATAGGCTTTGCCAGGATAGAGCGTAAATCCGGCGGTCATCTTCGTACCGTACATACGATCTATTTCACCAATCCATACGGTAGCGCTCCCATCGTCATTGCTCGAAAATGTACAATCTACCGGACCAAATGTATTGGGTCGATGGTGCTGGGGCCAATTGAATTCAATGCCTCCCGAGATCCAGGGTCCAGCAAGACCTACCAGAGCGGGTTTGATGACCCGATTGTAGTAAACAAAATCGTAATGGTTCGTACGATCAAGCGCACGATAAATGCGACCCCCCAGTTCCGGCATCATCTCAATGCGTACATACTCATTTTCAAGAATAATGATTCGATACGCTTGATCCGTCACTTCATCTTCGATACGATCGATGACCGGAAGCGGATACACCTTCCCCGAACTTCCCTGGTAGATTCGCTTTTCCAGAAACATCGGATTGGGATCCGGCTTGCCTGTACCGTAGGTGGGAATATGTCTGACTTCTTCCCACACTTTAACTTTGGGTTCTACTGTTATGTGATTCAATCCACTCACTCCTCGCCTTTGTATATATGGTGATCATACGCTCAGGCAAGAAGGAAGAACATTGACATTAAACGGTTCTTGATGGACGATCTTCGGATTTTCCCCATAACAAAGAGAGTACTTCATTCACTGCCAAACAGTGAAAAAGTACTCTCTTTACTAACAAATCATAGCGTGCATTATCTTCGCCGGGCAAAATCAACAAATCTGAACTTGTCCGGTCGATGCCTCGCCTCCGTGTACTGGAATTGACTGGCATCCTCCAGGTACACCTGGCTTCTGACGACTACAACATTATGGAATCCATCAAGATCGAGCAGTTCCCGATCCTCAGCGGTAGGCTCCTCCACCAAAATTTCCTTTTTGGCAAAAGAGATGGTCAGTCCCAACTCGTCCTCAATGTACTCGTAGATGGAATTATTGCATATTTCTTTGCTTAATCCGGGAATAAGTTTCTGACTAATATAGTCCTTGTCCAGAATAACATGGACTCCGTCCACTTTGCGTACACGCCGGATCTCCCACACCTGTTCATTCAGACCAAAATTAATCTTTTTGTACAAGGCCTGATCGACCTGTTGTTCCTCAAAAACCTTCACATACGTTTGGGCTCGGTGCCCCATTTTTTTGGCAAGCTCCTTGAAACTGACCAGTCCCGAAATTGGAAAGTCAATTTTGCGGATATCCAGAACGATGGAGCCTTTACCCTGGATTTTCTGGATATATCCTTCTTCATACAACATTTTAAGTGCTTTGCGGATGGTTTCTCTGGAGGTTTGGTAGCTCTCAGCCAAATCCAGCTCCGAAGGCAGCAGCGATCCGGCTTGAATGTCAGCGGCGCGGATTCGTGCTGCAATATCTTCATAGATTCGTATAAATTTGTTATTCATCATTCATCACCACTGTCCATTACCCTTTTTTTATCCTATTGGCAACCTATTATAACATTAAAAGTCGCACAACCGATAATGCTGCTGCTGGCGATGATGAAATGGTGATGAAATATGTGGATTTAACTAGATCGTTTTGTCTCGTTTCGCTGTATCAGCCTCTTTACTTGTTTGGTTTCCTTCCATAGCTTGTTCTTCTAGAATGCGGATCAGTTTGTTCAAACGGAAGATCAGTGCCGCTGCCTCGGATCTGCTCAGATGCTGCATGGGCCGGAAACTGCCGTCTTTGTACCCGGTAAGCATGTACATTCCTGCAAGCTCTTCCACCTCTTCCTTGGCCCAGTCGGACACATCCATCCCCCGATAAATTTCACGTGCATTATAGGAGAGAACCACCGTTTCATTCGAAGATTCCAGCTTCCAGCTCAGGACAATACTGCTTGTTCCTTGAGCCACCGCTGAAACACGGACTTCATTGGTTGGCAGTGTCTCAAACTCAGGCACAAGCATGACCTCTCCATCTCCCGCCTCATTATAAGTCACGATGGAAAAGTCGGAATATGGGGGCAACAGCCGTTATGGCTGAATCTGTGGAAAGCATCAGTATCGTATCCGATTTTCAGCAATGAGGGCTTGAGGTGAAAGCAAGGCAAAAGCCAGCACCACTTTGGTCAGTTGCTCGGCTTGTTTTTTCACAGCTTTTCGGGATTTCTTCAACGTCTGCTCTCCTTTTCTGCACACGAAAAAAGGAGGCACCCCAACAAAGGAACAAAGTCCTCTGTTGGGGTGCCTCCCCTAACAAGTGTCATTTTTTCTTGATTATAACGATTCGAATAAGGATTGTAAATACCTCGCGTAAGGTGAAACTCTTCATTCTAAGGGTGAGCAGTTATAAACTATGGCTGAGAAACCACTTGTATAATTCCGGGTTAGCATACGTTTCCGTCCAGGCATCATGATCGCCTTCCGGGTATATGGTCAGCTTCACATCCGCATTCAATGCCTTAAGTGCATTCACAATCTTTTCGGATTCAGAAACATAAACGATGTCATCCTTCGCCCCGTGAAACGCCCAGATCGGTATATTACGCAGTTCTTCCGCTTTGGAAGGGTCTGCTCCCCCACATACAGGAGCCAATGCTGCAAATGTATTAGGGTAAAACAGTGGCAGATCCCAAGTACCATACCCGCCCATACTCAGACCTGTTAGATACACCCGGTCGGGGTCAGCTGCTTCGTTTTCCAAAACATGTTCCAGAAGGGCCATAACAGCTTCGCGATGCATACCCCAAAATTCATCCACAGGACATTGCGGCGAAATCACGATAAACGGGAAACTCTTGTCCTGATCCGCAATAAGAGGGACCCCGTTTACTTTAAGCATTTCCAGATCATTTCCGCGTTCCCCAGCACCATGAAGAAACAAAATGACAGGCCATTTCTGGTCCGCAGCACCTGGTCCCTCCATCTCGGGAATATGCAGCAAATAGTCCAAAGTGACGGTTTTGCTAATTTCTTTTACCAGTCGATGCCCGGTTTGGGACATATGCTCGCCTCACTTCTTATCTCTAATTTTCAACAACGCCTCATCCAATGCACCGACCACTCTGTCACACCATGTATCAAATTCGGGATCTTCGGTCTGCAATTCAGGATGGGCAAGAATATATTCTATGGTACTCCGGATTCCCTGATCGGCTCTTGTCGTTGCCACAAATTCCGGAACAAGTCTTTTTAATTTCCGATTATCAAATACGACCGTATTCGCCTTGTCACCCAGCAAACCGCCACGAAGATCCTGATCACTGCACGCTGCCAGGAACTCGGAAGATACATGAACGGCATGCAGCTTGACACCAAGCACATCTGCAATAATTTCATAGATCTGATTCCAGGTGACCGACTCATCCGAGGTAATATGTACCGATTCACCGATGGCGTGAATGTTGCCCATAAGGCCAATGAAACCTTTGGCAAAATCGCGGTTATGCGTTATGGTCCAGAGCGATGTACCGTCGCCATGAATGATTACCGGTTTATTTTCACGCATGCGCTTGATAACCTGCCAGCTGCCTTCTGCTCCGTGCACACCGAGAGGTACTGAACGTTCATTATACGTATGGCTAGGACGCACAATGGTTACCGGGAATCCTTCTTCACGATACTGCTTCATGAGGTAGTCTTCGCAAGCAATCTTGTTGCGTGAATATTCCCAATATGGATTCGATAATGGCGTGCCTTCTGTGATTCGATAGTCCGAAAGCGGTGTCTGGTAGGCAGATGCCGAACTAATGAATATAAACTGCTTCGTTTTGTCCTTGAACAAACGATAATCTCTCTCCAGTTGAGAAGGCACAAACGCAATAAAGTCTGCGACAACATCGAACTCCAGGTCAGCAATCAGCTCCGCAACCCGCGCTTCATCGTTGATATCGGCTTGAAGGATCTTCACTTCTGCTGGCAAAACGTCATTTCGATTGCCCCGGTTGATCAGATAAAGTTCGCAGCCCTGTTTGGCAAGCTGGTTCGTAATGGCTGTACTGATGGTACCTGTCCCTCCAATAAATAGCGCTTTCATAGTTGGCCACCTCCAGATGGAATATATCACTTTCAATGATATCATGCATAGAAAAGAGGAGCAAAGATTCGATTGCGGAATCCTTACCCCTCTCATTTTATATGACCTTTACCGTTCCGTAAATCATGTACATCCCGCAGTGAATTTCATATTCCCCAGGCTGTAAATCCTTGTCTATCGTGTAGTAATTATCTCCCTTTTGCATATACAGGTCCATGCCAAGTTTACTTGATCCAACCGATTTGACATGTGTGACCTGCCGGGTAAGAATAAAATTTATCTTGGTAGGTACGCCGGATTTAACCTCAATAACATTAGGTTCAAAACCGTCATTACTTACGTTCACATCAATAACTTCATATCCTTTCAAGTCCTCCGCCGTCTCGGCTTTGGCTGTTACGGCACTTCCCGAGCCAGGGGACATATCCTTGCCCATAAAATAAACCATAAAAGATCCTAACAGCACAACTACAGTAAGACCCAGCGTTAGCCAAGGCCAGATTTTGCTAATCCTGCTTTTCATCTCAACGCTCCTCTTTCTATGTTCCCATTCTATTGCAACTCTTCTTCAGCATACCCCATTCGGTTAAAAATGAAAATGACTCGTATGGGCCATATCAACATGAAGCATGAGACAACCAAGTCAAATGTGTTCATAAAAAAGAGCCTGATCATTCAGGCTCTTTCATCTATCTATAGCTACTTTTCTCATACCTCTATCTACTCCCCGCTCAGGAGGAGTAAATAGGTGTGCTTCGACGTCGTCTCATTCGCAACTTGTATAACTCCGGCAGAGCTACACCAACCAGAACGACGATAACCCCGATCCACTGCAATGCACTGACATGCTCATGAAGCACAATAGATGAGAGCAATACCGCAATTGGAAGTTCGACTGCACCAAGAATTCCGGCCATGTCGCCTCCAATATGAGGAACACCAACAGCGAACAGAACTGGCGGGATAAAAGCTCCGAAGAATCCGAGCAGCAATCCGAAAACAAGCAGCTGACTCCAGATTAAGCCGTTAAACAGGAACGTCGGCGGGAACAGGATGCATAGCAGGATCAACCCCCCTGTGACCATCCAGGCACTGCGAAAGGCCGGATGGGCTGTTGGAACCGCTTTTCCACTAAACAGTACAAACAACGAGTAACTTACAGCAGCCATTAGTCCAAGGGCAATACCCAGACCGTTAAACTCGCCAAGCCCTTGTTCCAGGAAACCTGCTGCCAGCAAGGTACCACCAAACAGAATAATCAATGTCAGGAAGGTTACTTTGTCAGGACGCTGACGTTTGCTGACGGCCTGAATCAATACGCTAATCCACGTAAACTGGAACAAAAGAATAATGGCCAGCGACGCGGGAATGTATCGCAAAGACTGGTAATAGACGAGACCGGTAATCACTGTTGGCGTCCCTGCAGCCATCAACATCAAACGCTGCTTCCATGTTAATTTCTGGAATGCTTTGGCCACAGCTGCTGATGGTTTTCCATCTGCCTGTGAATTCCGTTTCATTCTAAACTTCGAGTATAATGCCAGCATCCAGGAGAGGATGAAGCCCGTGATCAATTGTGTGCCCACGACCTCTCCAAGTTTGTACCCTTCGCCGTAAGCCAGAACCACAATTGTTGATAATATGCCATAGCTCATCGCTCCTGCGAGAACAGACAGATAATATTTCATTGTAAAAAAAACCTCCTGATGATCGAAAAATGCGTCCGCATGTTTGGATCCATGCCAAGGTCACAGACACCATCCAAATGCAAAAAATCCTAACTACGAGCAAGGAATACAATGATTCCCTGGCATCGTAGTTAGGAAGTATAGGCTTCCCGTAGAGACCCTCGCCCTGTGTACACTTTCGGCCTGCGAGGTTATACGAAATGATATATGCATTTGTTTGTGATTCGTGTGTGACGACTTTTCATATATTACATGGCAGGTGAGGTGGTGTCAACCCTGATTCATTATTTAAATTTTTTTAATTCAAATTCAAAGCTTTAGACAAGCGTTATTACGTCATTCTGTCGCTGTAGAATCCCAGGCCAACGTTTGCTGCAATCCTTCTTTCAGACCAGTTAAATCCAATCCGTCCACTGTAAAGGCCTCACGGATCAACGAAGGAGCCACGAATTCATCATATTTGCCAAGATACGGAGCTTCATCTTCAGCGAGTAACGCAGATGCGTCTGCTGCTGTTCGGCACTCACTCATGATTTCAGCCAAAAGTGTGCGGCCATCCGCTTTGCCAGACACCACAAAATAATATGGCTCCATCGGCACAATAGAACGCAAGGCCAGCTTGTCAGACAAATTATGCTTCATTAGTCGCTCCAATGTTCGGAAAGGCTTGCTTCCCACCCAAGGCAGCACATATAAGGAATCTCCACCCGCAGGAATGACCACCTGCTTCAGCAGGCCGCTCTCACGAGCAAGACGTCGAGCCCGCTCCAGACGATTCACCGCTTGCGGGGACAAATAGGGGTATATCACCGAGTCTGACAGTACTTCACGCATTTTCTGAACGACGGTGGTGTGGATATCGCCACCAGCACCGAGCCATAACGTGTCAACTTTGCCTTTGGCGGACTTTACGTACACGGATTTGTGCTTATGGTCCACCTCTTCCACTTTCCACAGCTTTCCGGCAAGGGAAAAACAGTATCCAGGAGGCGGCACGGTTGTAATCGATCCAATCTCCTCGGAACCGTTCAGCACTTTGTGCTCTTCATCATCTTTGAATACCGCGTAAAAGCGATAGTTATTCACGGTTTTCTCACCCGTAAGCCCGATAATTAATGTCCGCTCTTCTGTCCACTGCAGATGATCCGTCTCAATCAGATAATTTAGAAAAACCTGATATTGATCTGCGCGGATCTGCGCGAATGGTGCCAGGGAAAGGATAGCTTCCGCCAGTTCCCTTGGTTCAGCCTCCCCCATACTTTTCAGCATGCTCATCGTCTGATGATAGAGTACGCCCATTGGCATGCTGCGGGCTTCCAGCGGTTCAACCCACTTGGTCTTCACATACAATTCAATAACAGCAATGGCTCGCATAAGTGTCCATGGCATGCGTGCAGGAAGCTGAGCCTCTTCATCCTCTTCCTCCGGACATACAAATAGCATCTCGGATGCCATATCCTCGCGCCTGCCTGATCGTCCCAGACGCTGCACAAAGCTCGATGCACTATAAGGCGCTCCAAGCTGAACCACCCGCTCCAGTTCACCCAGGTCGATACCGAGTTCCAGAGTTACGGTCGCGGCTGCTACGGCTGGTCCTGATCCCGTCCGCAAAGCGGCTTCCGTCTCTTCTCGCAGCATGGCGGAGATACTGCCATGATGCACATGGAAGACATCTCGCTCCTGTCTCCGAGCAGCGACACGCCGCATCTCAAGTATGGTAACTTCGGCGTCCGTCCGGCTGTTAGTGAAAATCAAAGCTTTCTTGCGATGTGTACTCTCATAGATGAAGTCGTAATAGACTTTACGTGCGTTATGCAGATGTTCCGCCTGTTCTTCATCCCGTGCGTCAGGAAATGAAAAATGCTCCACCCGCAGACGCAGCTTGCGACCACCGGGGGAAGAAACCACATCCACCCCCTGTTCAGTTCCCGCAGCAAGCCAGGCTGTAGCAGCATCATAATCACTCAGTGTCGCAGATAATCCCACTCTTCTCGGTTTACATCCAGCCATGCGTTCAATTCGTGCCAGCTCACTCAACACCTGAATGCCACGATCTGCCCCCATGAATGCATGAACCTCGTCAATAATGACGTACCGCAGATCATGAAATAGCGCCGGAATTGCATTGGGGCGATTCATTAGCAGACCTTCCAGCGATTCAGGCGTAATTTGAAGCACACCGGATGGATGCCGCATGAGACGGGTTTTCTCTGCCTGGGGCACATCCCCATGCCAATGCCATACCGGAATATTCCCCTCTGACAACAAGTCCTTTAGTCGCTCGAATTGGTCATTAATCAATGCCTTAAGCGGCCCGATGTACAAGATGCCCACGGATTTGGAGGGCCGTTCATGCAGCTCGGTCAGCGCCGGAAAAAAAGCCGCCTCCGTTTTGCCGGAGGCTGTGCCTGCCGCAATCAGCATATGATGCGGAGTATGAAAGCAAATGTTGCAAGCTTCAATCTGGGCAGGCCGAAGTGATTCCCATCGTTTTTTATAAATAAATTCCTGTACAAAAGGAGCCAACCGATAAAAAGGATTCTCACTCATAATTCAAACTCCGCCAGAAAATCATCCAAATCATCGGAAGATGACGAAGAATCCGCTGCTTTTCCTGCTTCCTGTCGTTTGACTGCTCGCTCACCAAGCAAATGGGCATAGGTCACTTCGGAATTCTGATGGAGCGTATGAAGTACATCCATGAAATCCCGTACCACTTCCCGTGTGGTCAGTAACTCATCGGCACCGAGGCGGTTAACCGCTGTTTGCATAAAATCAATTAAATCCTCATCCGTCAGACTTACACTGTATCCAAAATGCAGGGCATGAATCTGACGCAGTTTCTGCAACAGAATCAAAATCTCTTCATGGGACAACATCGTAAGTTTCAGTATGGGTCCTGTGTAGTTCGCATATGCCCTTGCTGCATAGCGGCCATCAATGAGTCTGGAGCGGAGTGCTTCGTAACTGAAAAGTCCTCGTCTCTCATCCTCGACAAATTGTGGCGTGCCGCCTACAAAAATGCCGAGGTGTTCCGCTTTGCCTTGCATTGTATCATTGAACATGGTGAGCAGCTTCTCATAGTTGCTTTGCCTTGAAATGCTGTTGGTGATTTTATACAAATTCACCGCTTCATCAATGAACAACAGTAGTCCTTTATACCCGATCCGTGCTGTAAATTCGGACCATAATTTAAAATAGTCGTACCAGTTATCATCGTCTATGATGACGCCGACAGCCAGCTCTTTCTTCGCTTCCGTCTTGGTGGCAAATTCCCCTCTCAACCAGCGCAGCGCTGCTTGTTTACGGTCATCATCCGCTAATTTATACCCGTTCCAGTACGAAGCCAGCACTTTGGCAAAATCAAAACCATGCACCAGATTCTGCATTTCATTTGTTACGGTATAGATCTGCTTCTCCACTTCAGCGGGAAGAGCGGGATCATCCGGGCGCAAGCCCTGGCTCTGCATGGCTTGCTGCTGAAGACCGGCGATCCATTTCTGCAAAATGGGTTCTAGTGCCCCGCCATCAGGACGTGTGCGGGTGGACAATCGTGTCATCAGCTCACGGTATGTTGCGAGCCCCTGACCTTTGGTTCCCACCAGTCTGCGCTCTGGTGACAGATCAGCGTCCGCCACCACGAATTCCCGATCCATCGCATAGTTACGAATCATTTGCAAAAGAAAACTTTTGCCGCTGCCATACCTTCCTGTAATCAGCTTAAAGGCTGCACCGCCCTCGGCAATGTTGTCCATATCCCGCAAGATTGCGTCCACTTCAGCCTTCCGGCCAACAGCAATCTGTTCCAATCCGATTCGGGGCACAACACCTGCTGTCAACGAATTTACCAATGCGGTGGTCAGGCGCTTCGGTATTTTGAGTTCTGTCACTGCTTCATCACCTCTTCACTTGTTCAAACACATTCATATATTCCGAAACCAGCCGGTCGTCTTCAACCAGAAGATCACCAATCGATTCCATGGCCAGATCATTAATTTCATCCAACAGAAGTGCAGGCATCGTACCGTGTCGCTCAGCTACTCGCATCAGTTCCGCATCCGGATTACCACCAAGCAGGGCATGGATCGCCTGTACATGCTGAGGAGAGAGCATCCCTGAGAAATGTACCCATTCTTCATCCAGATCAGAAGAAGCTGCCTCCCATTGCAGCGTCAATGGCTCCATGCCCGCTTGTTCCTCGGAAGGGCTAATGTGGACTTCAACGCACGGCGGCTCCTGCTCGTTGGACGCCTTCGTATCCTTTACCCTCTTCAGATCTTCAGTTTCGTGAACTGAAGACGGGATTAACATAGTCGCTTCGCTATTCCCATCCTCGCAAACCGGCTCTTCCTCAATCATGAGTGCTCTCCGTACATACTCGCTTTCCTCCTGTAAAGATACAAGTTTCTCGGCATCGATTCGAATCATCGGTTGCTCTGCTGCCGGGGCGCGCTCGGCTGCAAAGGCTTTGTCCAGGTAACGTTCAATCACATGTGCAAGCTCAGGTTCAAGGGTCTTTCCACGAAGTCGTCCTCTGAAGCCGAGCAGTTCACGGCATTTATTTTCCGTGCATCGAAATATGCGTGTTACGAACTGGACAAAATCGGTATGTTCTCCAATCGGTATGTAGGTAAGCTGAACCGATTTACCATATATGGAGTGGTCATATACAGCTTTGCGAAACAGCATGCGTTCCATAGTCCGTTCCTTATTCCGAAGTTCAAACTGATCTGATATCCCCACCTCGCGTGTGCGCAGAAGATAAGAATCAACCAGAGACATTACCCGGGGAATATACTCTCCCAGCACGTCCTTGCCACCATCCCTGTAAAATTTGCTGAGTGTGATGTCGTAATCGTAATATCGTTGTAACAGTTTCAGCGAGATTCCAGATAGATGATTGTTCAGCAGCCGCTGCAGCTCCATATCCAGAACTTCCATGGGCAGATAACCGCTTGTGAGGTCCACCATCTCGGAGATGGACATATTCAGCTTGTGTACCAGTCCAAAATCAATGATCCACTCCTGCATATACACATCCAGCTGCGGAAGACGTTCACGGTAGTTGATCCAAAGTTCTTTTAATTGATTGTAACCTGACTGGGGTTCCTGCCAACCAATTCCGTTAATCAGCTCATAAATGTGGACAAACAGATAGGACAGATCCGTATCCGGGAATCGCCCTTGCCGCACTTCGGTCCTCCAATACATATACCACTTCCGTTGGGGTGCACTCATGACACCATAGGTCGGCCAATAACTCATGAAAGGAACCCAAGGAGTTTCCTCCCCTTCCATCTCTGCGAGCTGCCTCGCCTCCTCCACAAATCGTTTCTCCGACGACAATATGCCACCAGACAATGTTAGATTGAGATCAGCACGAACAATCGTCGAACGATCAGGAACCGGAACAACAGTTGTCTCCGGCTCTTCACTTAAATCGATCTCCATAAATTCCAGTTGTCTTGAATCCTCTTTCATCGAACTCTATTACACCATCCTTCACTAGAGAATACGAACAGGTGTATCCATATGCCTCATTATAACACTTGTCTTATGTCTGCGGTGGCGAAAATAGGACTTTCCCTTTAACAACAAAAAAAGAGATGCGATTCAAACTGATATCCAGTTTAAACCACTCTCCTCTATACGGTTTTACTATATCCTATATCACTTCAATAGAACTTTCGGATTTTCGTTTTATGAATCTGTATTAATCCATTGATCAAGCAAGCGGAATGTTTCGGAAGCCGAATGCACCATAATGTCGTGATCTTCTTCAGCTGTGATGGATTGACGCAGTAGTTCCGTGAACTCGGCCCATCTTGCTCTGGTTTCCGCGCCATAGGCATTAAAATACTCCAGACCCCGGTTCGCTTCAATCGGCAGGAACTGTGACAAACGTTTGGTCATGATCTGACCTCCGTTCGTAGATCCTTCAATGACGTACAAATAACCGAACAACCTAGCTGGTGTCGAGATATCCGGAAGATCTTTGCATAAAGGAACCTGGCTGATTTCCTCTCCACTGGCGCCAAGATTCCGCAAATCATTTTCAAGTAAAATTGCTTTACCTCTAATTCCGATATCCAGTCCAATGCTCTCCCAGAATGGCAGCTGTACCGCCTGATCTTCCAACGGTTTCAGGAACCCGTAAAATTTCTCCAGATATTTCTTATACGCTCCCAAGCTAATGGTTTGATTCATAATAGCCTTGGCATAATCATTCTGTTCCACTTGTCTGTGATAATGAGCTGTCTCACTCTTCAGACGTTCCATAATGGTACTGGCTGTCATGTAATCATCGCCCTTCTAAGTCATGGATACTCCATATCATCTAGATAAAGACTCTATATAAGTATACTTTTTCTTTTATGAGAAAACGATATGAATCTGCTGATCAGAAAAGACCATATCCATAATGCTGTTCGACCATCAACATGGTACACTGGGCATATCCTGTTATTGGAGGAATTATACCCATGAATATAACCATTCAACACATTATAGACCACCTGACTGCTGAAGTTAAGTTACCTGAAAACACGGTGGATCAACTGATCACGGGCTCTCCCAACCAAACTGTCACAGGCGTCTTTGTAACTTTTATGCCTACGCAACATGTGATTGAGCATGCCATACAGCGTGGTGCCAACTTAATTATCGCCCATGAGCCTCCATTTTACAATCATCATAGCCACACCGATTGGCTTGCCAAAGACCCTGTCTATGAAACGAAAAATAGGCTGATCAACGAAGCGGGCATCGCCATTTATCGCTGTCATGATGCAATTCACCGCTATCAACCGGATGGCATTACGGAAGGATTGGTTCATGCATTAGGGTGGTCCTCTTATGTGGTACAGCGTAAACCGGAAGCTGACCTTCTGTCCTTCCCAGAAGGAATGACAGTTCAGCTTATTGCGGAACATATTAAACATTCGCTTGGAATCGAATATCTACGCGTAGCTGGTGATCCAAAGATGATATGCAGACGAGCAGCAGTGTTTGTTGGTTTTCGAGGCAACGGCAATTTGACCATTCCTCTGCTTCATCAAGAAGAACTGGATCTGATTATCGCAGGTGAAGGATTCGAATGGGAAACACCGGAGTACATACGTGATGCTGTGCAGCAAGGAAAACAAAAGGCGCTTATTATGATGGGACATGCGGAAAGTGAGGCTTCCGGAATGCAGATGCTGGCAGAGAGATTGACGAAGAACTTTCCTGACCTGCCTGTTCACTTTGTAGGAGAACAACCTGTATACAGAGTACTCTAAGTTGTCAACTGTCCTCCCCCCTATGGCTCGTAACATAGCCGATTATGCTTGCACTATAGGGACTGTATCTGGATTTCTTTGCTTCTATGTTGTACTCTAAATGCGGTGAATTCCAAGCTGAGGACATTTGTCCTTGGCTTTTTGAGTGGATATATCATTTAATAGAAATCGAAGAAGTAATGACGCGACAAGGAGAGTACATCCATGAGAGGAATTATTTTTGCACTATTAGGCGGTGCATGCATTACCCTGCAAGGGGTTGCCAATACTCGCATCAGTACGGACATGGGCACCTGGCAAGCCGCAACGATTACACAGCTCACCGGGTTCATCCTGGCGGCTTTGATCCTGGTGTTTGTACGTGACATCAATCTGCAAGGATTAAAGCAAGTGAAGCCCATGTACCTGGCGGGAGGTGCATTTGGAGCAGTCATCATTTTCAGCGAAGTCACGGCCATCCAGCAAATCGGGGTAACCTTTACGATCTCAGCTCTGCTGATTGCTCAGCTGTTTCTGACCTTTCTGGTTGACAGTAACGGATGGTTCGGCGTTGTGAAGCAAAAGATGAAACTGCCACAATTTCTGGGTATCGCATTGATGGTTACCGGCGTCATTATAATGAAGCTGTAACAGGCCAGTATAAAAGTCAGGGGTGAAATACATTATGGAAGAAGTCCAGAACGAACATCAATTATTGCACTATTTGAAGAAGTATCAACTCGAATCGGTATTTCACGAGCCCCTGCGTCCACATATGACATTATGCCACTTCGAGAAATGTGAATTGATCTGCCGTGAAGGCGAAATATCCGAATATCTATACGTGCTGGTCGAGGGGAAAATCAAAATTTTCACGACCTCACCACAGGATAAAACACTCGTTCTTTGCTTCAAAACACCGCTGGAAGTGGTTGGTGATGTCGAGTACGTTCGGGAGAGCAGCATCGTCAACACCGTACAGGCGGTCTCATCTGTGGTGATGCTGCGCATTCATTATCAATGGCTGGCTGAACATGCCAGCGAGTATGCGCCTTTGTTGAAATTTTTGCTCAAAATCATATCCCACAAGTTTTATATTGATTCGAACTTCTCCAACTTTAACCTGATGTATCCGGTCGAGGTTCGATTGGCCAGCTATTTGCTCTCCATCTCTACCGAAGAAGCGGGGACTGTTATCCACGAAGAATTGGACGCCTTTAATTTGACAGATATCGCTAATCTGATCGGTACGAGCTACCGGCACTTGAATCGCGTGATTCAGAAGCTGTGTGCTGATGGATTAATTATGCGTGATCAGGGATTTATTATGGTCAAAGATCGGGCTGGTCTGGCCGAAGTTGCGGGTCACAACATCTATGAATAAGGAGAGCTACATCCTATGATCATTACAGGTATTTTGGTTGCGTTACTGGCAGGTTCTCTGGTCAGTCTGCAGACCATCTTTAATAGTAAGGTAAATGAACGTACCGGATCGTGGTCCACAACAACGATGGTGCTTTTCACCGGGTTTATTGCATCGTTTCTGATTTCTCTACTGGTGGAGGGCCAAAATACGTTCAGCTTCCAGCACATGCAGCCCTGGTACTGGCTGAGCGGAGCGATTGGGGTTGGAGTGGTCTTCTGTCTCGTTCAGGGCATGAAGCTGCTCGGTCCCACCTTTGCCATCTCCATTGTACTCACCTCCCAGCTAAGTTTCGCCCTGCTCTTTGATTCCATGGGGTGGCTCGGACTGGAGCAAATTCCATTCTCGTGGAACCAGCTGATAGGTGTTCTCGTAATCGTTGGCGGTATCATCCTATTCAAGTTCGGCGGCAGCAAGTCAGCCAAATCGAAAAAATCTTCTGGCACATTGCAATCCGACTCATAAAAGAACAATACAAAAAGAGTGTCAGCCCAATCCGTTGATTGGCCAGACACTCTTTTTGGCAAACGATACGATACACGTATCGTTCAATTCGCTTAAACGAACTCTACGTTATGATAAACCTGCTGAACATCTTCCAGGTCCTCAAGCGCATCAATCAATTTCTCGAACTGAGCTTGTGCATCCTCAGGTAGTTCAATATGGTTTTGCGCAAGCATGGTCAGCTCGGCTACGGTGAACTCAGTAACGCCGGCAGCTTTGAATGCTTCCTGCACCGCATGGAATTGGTCTGGTTCGGCGTATACAATAACGGATTCATCTTCGTCCACGATGTCACGTACATCCACATCTGCTTCAAGCAGGATTTCAAGTACTTCTTCAGACGTTTTGCCTTCTACCCCGATTACCGCTGTCGGATCAAACATATAAGCAACAGAACCACTCACACCCATGTTACCCGCGTTTTTGTTGAATGCGGAGCGCACTTCCGGTGCGGTACGGTTCACGTTGTTGGTGAGGGCATCCACGATCACCATGGCACCATTGGGCCCGAAACCTTCATAACGCAGTTCTTCATAGTTCTCGTCCCCGCTGCCTTTTGCTTTTTCCATGGCACGATCGATAATCGCTTTCGGTACGTTATACGTTTTGGCACGTTCCAGCACGACTTTCAGTGCGCGGTTCGCTTCCGGGTCCGGTTCGCCCTTCTTCGCAGCTACATAAATCTCAACGCCGAATTTGGCATAGACCCGGCTTGTATTTGCATCTTTTGAAGCTTTTTTTTCTTTAATATTATTCCACTTACGACCCATATCGTTTCCGCTCACTTTCAACATATAATCTGCTTTCTACTTTGTCATTATATCTTGTTGGGCGTACTTCAACAAGTTTAGACTCACGAAAAAATGGTAGAAGGCAAGTAGATATAGCGTTCAGAATTTTAAGTTTAGCTCCATAAATGCCAAAGAAGCACCTCCCTAAGGAATGCTTCTTTTCACAAATTCAACTAATCAGACATGAAACTGCTGACCGTCCAGCACTTCAGGCACATAACCGGCACGAATAACGAAATCTCCAAAATGTTCACCCTCATTGCGCTCTCTGGCATATTGATTCACCATTGGAGTCAATGTATCCAGAATTTCGGTTTCGCCAATATTTTCTTTGTACAATTTGTTCAAGCGATGTCCGGTAAAACTTCCGCCGAGATACATATTGTATTTCCCCGGAGCTTTGCCGATAAACGAAATCTCAGCCAGCATCGGTCTTGCGCAGCCGTTCGGGCAGCCTGTCATACGAATAACAATTTCCTCGTCTCTCAGTCCCGCTTCATCCAGTACAGGCTCAAGCTTGTCGATCAGAGAAGGCAGGTATCGTTCGGACTCCGCCATTGCAAGACCGCAGGTCGGAAGCGCAACACAAGCCATGGAACTTCTCCGGAGTGCCGAGTAATGAGCACCATCCGTCAGATTGTATTGCTCAATCAGCGCCTCAATCTTTTTCTTCTTCTGGCTGCTAACATTACCTATAATCAGGTTTTGGTTGGCTGTCAGGCGGAAATCTCCAGTATGAACCTTGGCAATTTCACGCAGACCTGTCATGAGCGGATAACCGTCCACATCCTTCACCCGTCCATTTTGAATGAACAATGTGTAGTGCCATCTGCCGTTGCTTCCTTTCACCCAGCCATAACGATCTCCATTATGGTCAAAATGGAACTCACGCGCCGCATCCAGCTTCCAGCCGAGGCGACTGGTCAGTTCGTCCACGAACCAAGCGAGGCCGTGGTCATCGATTGTATATTTAAAACGGGCATGTTTACGCACTGCACGATCTCCATAATCTCGCTGAATCATAACCGTTTTCTCCGCGACATCAATCATTTGCTCTGGTGTACAGAAACCAATGACTTTGGACACCTGAGGATACGTCTTCGGATCACCATGAGACATCCCCATCCCACCGCCGACAGAAACGTTAAAACCTTGAAGCTTGCCGTTCTCTACAATAGCGATAAAACCGAGATCCTGTGAAAATACATCTACATCATTGGATGGTGGTACGGCGATCCCGATCTTGAACTTTCGTGGCAAATACACTTTGCCATAGATCGGTTCCACTTCTTCATCATTGTCCTGTGAATCGATCACTTTCTCCCCATCCAGCCACAGTTCGTGATAAGCGCGGGTACGTGGGTCCAGATGATTGCTCACCTGGCATGCCCATTCATATACTTCGGCATGAATATCCGATTGATGCGGATTCGGGTTGCACATCACGTTTCGGTTCACATCGCCACATGCAGCAAGGGTGCTGAGTAACGAATCGTTCACTTCACGAATCGTATTTTTGAGGTTCCATTTGAGCACACCATGCAGCTGAAATGATTGGCGTGTCGTCAGACGAATGGTTTCATTCGCATATTTATGCGCAACACGATCCATCATCAGCCACTGTTCGGGTGTAACAATCCCACCTGAAGCACGCACACGCAACATGAATTGGTAGGCGGGCTCCAGCTTGGATTTATTCCGCTCATTGCGCAGGTCACGGTCATCTTGCATGTAACTACCGTGATGTTTCATCAATCGGTTATCGTCCTCCGGAATGGCACCGCTAATCCGGTCTGCCAGCGTTTCAGTCAGACTTCCGCGCAAGTAGTTACTTTTGATCTTTATGTCTTCCACATCGCTGTTCGTACGCTGCGGGTTAAGTAAGTTATTATAAGCCATGCTGCTTTCTCCTCTCGTATCCACGGGATGCTTATCCGACATATGCTCTGGAATTAGTACACATCCCGCTGATACCGTTTTTCCTGTTGCAACCGTGTCAGATATTCCGCTGCCTGTTCAGGTGTCAAGCCACCCTCTTGTTCAAGAATAGTTGCGAGTGCCGCATGAACATCATGTGCCATTCGTTTTTCGTCACCACAGATATATATAGCTGCACCTTCCTGAATCCACTGATACAGCTCTTTGCTGTGTTCCAGCATCCGATGCTGCACATATACCTTCTCTTCCGTATCACGGGAAAAAGCGACATCCATCTTCGTTAGAACACCGTCTTTGAGCCAACGCTGCCATTCAGTCTGGTAGAGGAAATCCGTGGAGAAATGCTGATCACCGTAGAACAGCCACGTCTTGCCTTCTGCGCCCGTCTCTTCACGCTCACCAAGGAAGGATCTGAACGGAGCTACGCCTGTACCTGGTCCGACCATGATGATTGGAGCGTCCGGGTTCTCCGGTAATTTGAAGTTTGGATTTTGCTGAATAAAAACAGGCAATGTATCGCCGATTTCAGTTCGTTCAGCCAGATGAACAGAACATACCCCGTAGCGCTCTCTGCCGCGAGTTTCATAACGTACGGTACGAACCGTAAGATGAACTTCATCCGGGAAAGACTTCGAACTGCTTGCAATCGAATATAGACGTGCCGGAATTTTGCGAAGCACAGCTATGAATGATGCAGCCGAAATACCTTTGAGCCCATAATCCTGTACCAGATCCAGTAGATCACAGCTGTTCATGACCTTGCGGAATTCCGAATCATCTGCGAGCAGAGCAGGCAGTCCGCTACCTGGACTCAGCTTTGCAAGCTGTTCAACAACCGGTTTCGTAACAGCGGTAATTTCGAAATAACGCAGCAGTGCTTCACGCACAGATACCTGATCCCCGCTTTTGTTAACCGTAACGCGCTCATCCGCATTCCATTCCATGGCTGTAATCAGCTCATCTACAAGTCGTGGATGGTTCTCAGGGAATACACCCAGGCTGTCGCCCGGTTCATAATCCAGATTGGAACCCTCCAGAGATAATTCTATATGACGCGTCTCTCGGTCTGATCCTCTGCCGTTCAAGTTCAGATTTTCGAGCACTTCCGCCCTGAACGGATTCGTCCGGTTGAACTCGGATTCAACGCCACTGCCTGCAGCCCCAACGGCTTCACTGGTTACCGTTCCCGCAGATGCCGGTGTACTGCTGAGTGAAGCGAGCACATCATTCATCCACTCGGCCGCCGCTTCATCAAAGTCAACATCACAGTCCACACGGGGTACAAGCGCTGTTCCGCCAAGCTCCTGCAACCGATTATCAAAGTCCTTTCCTGTCTGGCAGAAGAACTCATATGAAGTATCGCCCAGAGCCAATACGGAGTAACGCAGTCCATCGAGCTTCGGAGCCCGTTTGCTATGCAGGAATTCATGCAGCGGAATGGCATTATCCGGCGGTTCGCCTTCTCCATGTGTGCTGACAATAATGAGAAGATTCTCTACTTTTTTCAGTCCGTTCGGTTTGAAATCTCCCATTGCTGACAGGGTCACCTGAAGTCCCTGCTCTTCCAGCTTTTTCGCCAGTTTCTTGGACAGTCCACTGGAGTTCCCAGTTTGTGAACCAAAAAGTACTGTTACTTCCTTAGATACCGCAGCAGGTGCGATTTCAGGAGTAATACCTGCTGAAGATGCAGGCTGTTGTTCCACACCAGCAGGTGCAGCTACAGCCGCAAATCCTTGAATGGCTGTCAGATATCCGCTAAGCCAAGTTTTCTGTCCATCGTTCAATGTAGGAATAAGGCGATTGAGCAGCTCAATCTGTTCCTGATTAAAAGGGCTGTTTGTCACTTGAAGTTCCACCATTTGCCACCTCGCGCATTGCGTCAATTTTAATTCCTACTAAAATGATCATATTAATTTCTACTAATTAGAACCTACCACACGGGGTGTTGAGGGTCAATTTCAATGATTTTATGACATTTATCAGTTTCGCTGATAAAGGAAAAAAAACAACAAAAAACCTCCTCTTCAATGCAGGAAGGTTTTTTGTTTTATTTGAAGTTTGGCGGTCAGTTCAGGTTGAAGTTGAAAGCGGAATATAGTCGCTAAAATGATCTTCCAGCACTTTGCTTTTATCTCCATATACTCTGTCCAGATGATTCTCTCCCCACAGACAGATCCTGTCGATGATCTCCTGTAATGTCAAGCCATAATCGGTCAGCTCATATTCTACCTTGGGCGGAATCTGGGGATGAATAATCCGATGGATGATTTCATTCTTCTCAAGATCACGAAGCTGCTGGGTAAGGACCTTCTGCGTAATGCCAGGAATGGCTCTGCGAAGTTCACTTGTTCGTTTTTTACCTGATATCAGCTGATGCAGAATAAGAATTCTCCATTTTCCACCGACGAGTTCCAGCATCGCCTGCACACCGCTCTCATATTTTTTCATTTCCTCTTCCACTGGTAATCCCCCTTAAATCACATATATATATCCATTATTAAAAGTAACCGAAGAACTTCAAGGTATCTACAGCACTCGAAGGTGCGTACTTCTCAATAAGATGTCATGAAACTTATAATAACATTGGTCAGAACGTTAAACCAAAAAAATGAAGGAAAAAGGATGGTTACTCATACATGAAAGTCAAACTGGTCGTTACTCACCCAAGACAGGATTCCCTTACATTTGCCGTGATGAATCGTTTTATAGAAGGGATGAAAGAGAATCACCACGAAATCGATATCCTTGATCTGTATCGTGATGGATTTGATCCATTATATAGCGTGGAAGATGAGCGAGATTGGCAAAACCCCGACAAGCAGCATGCCCCTGTAATTCGCAAAGAACTGGATCGCGTGCTCGCAGCTGATGCCATTGTATTTGTTTTCCCGATATGGTGGTATAACGTTCCTTCCATGCTCAAAGCCTATCTGGACAAGGTATGGAACATGGGTCTGCTGAACAAGGCAAACGCCAAAAAGGCACTCTGGATTGCACTAGCTGGAGGAACGGAGGCTTCATTCCATAAATACGATTATTACAACATGATTTCGAATTATCTGAATAATGGGATCGCAGGCTATGCAAGAATGCAGGAATCCCGAGTCGAGTTCCTCTATGAAACCATATCCGAATCCAAAGCGCATATCGAAGGCTTGTTGGAGCAAGCCTATCAAATCGGCAGACATTACAATTAACCCTTGCAGCCCAAAAAAGACAGCGTCCATTTAACCATGGCGCTGTCTTCTGTACGATTGTTCTTGATACCTCTAGTGCAGCACGGATATTAAAATACCTTCGTTGTCCATGACTCACAATTCCATGTCTCCGTAACTACATCACGATAGAATTCAGGTTCGTGAGAGATGAGCAGAATGCTGCCTTTGTACGCTTGAAGTGCACGTTTCAGTTCATCCTTGGCGTCTACGTCCAGATGGTTCGTCGGCTCATCGAGTACAAGCAGGTTTGTTTCATTATTGATCAGCTTGCAGAGACGCACTTTGGCTTTCTCGCCACCGCTCAGCACTGCAACCTTACTCTCAATATGCTTGGTAGTCAGTCCACATTTTGCGAGTGCAGCACGTACTTCAAATTGGGTATAGGACGGGAACTCCTGCCAGATCTCTTCGATACAGGTATTATAGTTCGCTTCCTTCATCTCTTGCTGGAAATATCCAATCTCCAGATGTTCTCCGCGCTGAACAGTTCCTTCCAGAGCCGGAATTTCGCCCAAAATACTGCGCATCAGTGTTGTCTTACCAATCCCGTTCGCACCCACAAGTGCAATCTTCTGTCCACGCTCCATACGCAGATCCAGTGGTCTGGACAACGGTTCGTTGTAACCAATCACAAGACCTTTGGTTTCGAAAATGAGCTTACCGGACGTTCTTGCATCACGAAAATTGAACTGTGGTTTCGGCTTTTCCTTGGCAATTTCGATGACTTCCATCTTGTCCAGCTTCTTCTGTCTGGACATCGCCATGTTACGAGTTGCCACACTCGCTTTGTTCCGTGCCACAAAGTCCTTGAGATCGGCAATTTCCTGTTGTTGACGCTTATACGCCGATTCCAGCTGCTGTTTTTTCATCTCATGAACTTCCTGGAAGTGGCTATAATCGCCCACATAACGAGTCAAATCCTGATTCTCCATGTGATAAATCAAGTTAATTACACTGTTCAGGAACGGGATATCATGCGAGATCAGAATGAAGGCATTCTCGTATTCCTGCAAATAGCGTTTCAGCCATTCGATATGCAGTTCATCCAGATAGTTCGTAGGCTCATCCAGGAGCAGAATATCCGGTTTTTCAAGCAGCAGCTTGGCGAGCAGTACCTTGGTACGCTGTCCACCACTAAGGTCATTAACGTCCTTGTCCAGACCGATATCGGTCAGACCCAGACCACGTGCTGTTTCGTCCACTTTGGCATCGATCATGTAAAAATCCTGGTTGGTCAGCGTATCCTGGATCGTTCCTACATCCTCCAGCAACTGTTCCAATTCCTCAGGCGTTACATCGCCCATCTTGCCATACATATCATTCATTTCCTGTTCCATGTCAAACAAATACTGGAACGCACCACGAAGAACATCACGAATGGATTGTCCTTTGTTCAGCACAGCATGCTGATCCAGATAACCGACACGCATCCGTTTGGACCACTCCACTTTGCCTTCATCCGGCTGAAGCTTGCCCGTAATAATGTTCATAAAGGTAGATTTACCTTCACCATTGGCCCCGATCAGCCCAATGTGCTCGCCTTTCAGCAGGCGGAAAGAAACGTTGTTAAAGATAGCACGGTCACCAAAGCCGTGACTTAATTTTTCGACATTTAGTATGCTCATTCATGACACCTTTTCTATATAGACTTCAATTCTTGTATATTATAATCGTTATAAGCGGCACAACTCAACGGATATTGTAAATTTAGCATTCATTTTCGCTGAAATGTCCTCTGTTTCGACTTCATATCGAGGTAAACCAAAACAATGACATTTGCCTTATAGGTATGGATGAGTTAAAATTTTTGCTTAAACGACTTACTACTATAAGAATGGAGCTCTCATGCAGAGCATCAGGTGAACATTATGATTGAAGTGAAACAGTCCAAATTGGGAGATGGCGAATTTAACCGCGGTGTTTTTGCTACGGTAGATATTCCCAAAGGCCAGCTGATCCATCAGGCCCCGGTAGTCCCTTATCCCAATGAAGACCACGAACATGTTGAGAAGACCATTCTCGAAGATTACGTATTCGAATACGGAGCCAATCATACCGCCATCCTGTTGGGATACGGCAGTCTGATCAATCATTCCTACGAACCTAATGCCACTTATGACATTAACTTTGACAACCACACCTTTGATTTCTATGCTTACAAAGATATCAAAGCCGGCGAAGAAGTATTGATTAATTATAATGGCGAGGAAGATAACATGGATCCGCTCTGGTTCCTGGACGATTATGAAGAACGCATGCGCGAACTGAATGAGTCAAATGATGACAGTGACGGGAATGCGGTTGACATCGAATCCAGCTCCCCAGGCACGACGGATCTAAACAAATAAATTGTCATGCACGTTATACGAGAGTTGCAAGTTCATGTGTTGAATAAAAAGCGATGCTATGCCTTCCAAATGGATTAGCGTATTAACTCCTGTACCGCTGCCTAAATTCAAAGAAGCACGTTCTCCATCAAGGAAAACGTGCTTCTTTGCGCCCATCTCAATCGATGATCGGAGGGTCTGTGTGCAGATCCTGATCCGGTTCTGTCAGTTTCCATTTGGTAAACGCTACCTTGAAACCAGCACGCTTCGGAGAACAGAGAAACGGTCCTGCCTGCTTATTCGCTGGATAGGCAAACCGCGCAACCCGAATTGTGCGCCAAGGATGCTCGTCCGTGCGTGCACGAATGATCACGGCTTCGTCGTGATACGAGGCACGAATAGTAACGATTCGTCCACCCCACTCGGGTACTGGAGAGAGTGACCAATCGGAAAATCGATCGGTTACGACTGCTCCCACATGAGCCACACCGTCGTTGACTTCAACCCCCGCCTTGATCCATTGGTCCTGACCGTGCCAGAGCATCAATCCCGCCTGATCATATAATTCCGTGAATGAACTCAAGTCAAACGATACTTCAATGGCCTTGGTTCCATCCCATGGGGCAAGCATGGCATGTCCATTCTGGTGGCAGAAACCATAGAATGTTTTCTCCCAGAAGTCGCTGCCCTCCTGTGCTTCCACAATGAGACGGTCACCTTCCGTCCCCGCATGAACCGGTGCTGTAGTCCACTCGGCTTCATGAATCCGATGAAAATTAGCTGACATCATTTTAACCTTCCTTCCACATCATCACATTAAATTAAAGAGCCCAGGTCCGATGCGGCTGTAGGATATGCAAAATTCATGGTGTTTAACTGATCGGTCGTCAAATCGAACTGAATCGCCATGGCGAACAGGTTAATCAGTTCTTCTGTTTTGCCACCCAATATATGGGCACCCAGGATGCGCCCTGTTGCCTTGTCGATTACGACTTTGGCCATGGCAAATTTTTCATTCGTACGTTTATAAGTATACCATTTCGACATGTCATTTACCTTCACCTCGTAGCCCTCTTTCTTGGCCTGCTCGACATCAAGTCCTACGGAACCCAAGGATGGCACGGTAAATACAATCGAGGGCATTACTTTATAATTAGGTTTGTTATGATTTCCTTTGAGTAAGTTCAGGGATACAGCGCGTGATTCCTGGCTTGCGAGTGGAGTCAAAGGAAGTCCTTCCGTTGCCGCAACATCGCCAGCTGCGTAGACTTTTGGATTGCTGTCGCTTTGTAAGTACTCATTAACGGAGATGCCTTTTTTCGTATAGCTGACGTTTCCCTTCTCCAGTTCAAGCCCCTCCACATTTGGAATACGCCCTGCTCCGTGTACGACAAGTCCGCACTGCCATTGATGCTCAGCCCCATTGCGGGTTCCGCTGACCACATATGTGTTTCCCTGCTGACGAATCGCCTTCACTTCCGCATTCAAGTGCACTTGAATGCCCACTTCTTCTGATTTTTGCAGCAGCAGTTCCACCAGCTCCGAATCAAACTGTTCAAGTGGCTGTTGACCCCGATGAATAATATGAACTTCCGTACCGGCTCTGGCCGCCATATGTGCAAACTCAAAAGCAATGTAGCCGCCACCCACCAGAACCAATTTATCCGGCAGCTGTTCCAGATCAAGAAAATCATCGCTGTATATCAGATGCTCAGCACCATCGATCGGAAGTGGCGCTGGACGCGCACCTGTGGCAATTAGAATATGTTTCCCCTGCAGCACTTCTTCCCCTACACGAATGTGATCTTCGTCGACAAAAGAAGCTTTGCCATGGAACGTATCCATCCCGGCCTGTTTGTACTTATCCTCGCTTGCTCTCGGAATACTTTCGGTAAACGTACGCTTGAACGTCATCAGTTCGGACCACTGAATGGTCGCATTTCCTTTTACACCTTTACCCTTCATTCGTTCATTCCAGTCGATCAGTTCAGCCGCTCCTGCAAGTACTTTTTTGGGATCACAGCCCCGTAACGCACAGGTCCCGCCAAACTCTCGTTCATCAATCACAGCAATTTTCCATCCAGCTTCGGCGCAGCGGGATATAACAGAGCTTGCCGCGCTCCCGGTTCCAATCGCGATCAGATCATAAAGTTGTGTCATGTTGGTTCCTCCTCTTCATGGTTAACCGTAAATATCAAGCTATAGTAACCCTGCTTTTTGCAGATAATCTGCTGCTACTTGTTCTGTACTTGCTCCATTAACGTTCACTTCGTAATTCATTTGGCGCATCTCATCGTCCGTGATGCGGCCTGCAAGTTGATTCAGCACCTCTACCAGCTGCGGATATTGGTCCGCCGTTTCTTTGCGAAGCATCGGCGCTCCTTGATATGGCGGGAACAATTCCTGATCATCCTCCAGCACAACGAGTTTATACTGTCTCAATTCACTGTCAGTGGAGTAGGCATCCAGCAGATTGATGTCTCCCCGCTGAACGGCCGCGTATCGCAGTTTCGGTTCCATGGTGGCTACGTTCGGGAATTGGATGCCATACTTCTTCTGAATGCCAACATACCCGTCTTCCCGATCAGAGAATTCCAGCGTGAACCCGGCCTTGATCTGCTGCTGTACCGACTTGAGGTCCGATATTGTCTTCAGATTATATTGGTCAGCAACCTTCTGAGGGACAGCCAACGTATACGTATTGTTGTAATCCATTGGGCTGAGAAGAACCATATTGAACTGGCTTAACATCCCGTCCCTTGCCTGTTCATACACTTCTGTGCGATCCGTGCTGACTGCGGTTTCTTTCATAAATTCCGAGATGGCGGTACCCGTAAATTCCGGATAAATATCAATATCACCTGATTTCAGTGCATTGAACAGAAATGTCGTTTTCCCCAATCCAGGTTTCAATTCAACCTTCAGATCGGTATCTTTTTCAATCAGCAATTGGTACATATGAATGAGAATCTCCGGTTCGGCACCCAGCTTGCCGGCAATCACCAGATCCTTTTGTCCCCCGCGGGAGAGCCAGGGAATCGTAATCACCAGCACAGCCACCAGAGCGAGCGTTCCGAGGGTAACCAGTGTTTTCCGAAACGATAAACGTTGGAACTGACGCAGCAGCACATCAAACAAAATGGCAAGCAGCGCAGCTGGAATGGCTCCCAGAATGATCAATGCTGTATCGTTTCGGTCGATGCCGAGCAAAATCAGTTCACCCAGGCCGCCTGCACCAATCAAAGCAGCAAGTGTTGCTGTACCCACAATGAGAACCATGGCGGTACGAATTCCTGCCATAATGACAGGCATCGCGAGTGGCAGCTCTACTTTGGTCAGACGCTGCCGACTGTTCATCCCCATGGCATTCGCTGCCTCGACCATGGAAGGATCGACTTCGGATATGCCCGTGTACGTATTGCGGAGTACCGGAAGCAAGGCATACACCACAAGTGCAATGATTGCAGGAAGGGTGCCTATGCCAAATAACGGAATGAGCAGTCCGAGTAGAGCCAGAGAAGGGATCGTTTGTAATACTGCCGTCACCCCAATAATCGGCTCAGCCACTCTTGGCTTGCGTGTCAGATAAATGCCAAGCGGGATCGCAATCAGAACGGCAAAGAACAACGCGATAAATGAGATCTGAATATGCTCAAGGAGAGCTGACAACAACTGTCCTTTACGCTCACTAAACACCTCTGTAAATTCACTCATGTCCTTCACCCCGTTCCTGCAGCTGTTCTGCCCAGTACCGGATCAGATCGGCTCGACTGACCACGCCTATAATCCGGTGTTCTCTCTCGACCAGTAAATGGTCATGGGAAGACATAATATCCACCAGCTCTGGCAGCGTGATCGATGCGGGAACCGCCGTTTTGGCTGACTTCGGCACATGACCGGGTGCAAGCGGTGACATGATGGACTCCAGATTAAATAATGAAGTGACAGGCTGTGGACTTATATCCGGGTCAGGACTGCCAACAAAATCACGTACAAACTCATCGGCTGGCTGCTGGATCAGTTCTTCCGGTGTACCCACCTGTAATACTTGCCCATCCTTCATAATGCAGATGCGATCCCCCAGCTTCATCGCTTCCTGGATATCATGGGTAACAAATACAATCGTCTTCTTCATCTGACGCTGAATATCCAGAATATCATCCTGTAATTTCTCACGACTCATCGGGTCAAGTGCACTGAACGGTTCATCCATCAGTACAATTTCAGGATCGGCAGCGAGTGCACGCAATACACCGATTCTCTGCTGTTGTCCACCAGATAATTCAGCAGGTTTGCGATCACTGTATGTAGTTCCTTTCAGTCCAACCATGTCCAGCAAAGTATGTACGCGCTCCTTGATTTGCTCTGACTTCCATTTTCGGAGTTCAGGAACAACCGCAATATTTTCGGCAATCGTCATATGTGGAAATAAGGCAATCTGTTGCAGCACATATCCGATATTCCAGCGCAATTCATGAATGTTGTATTCATCAATGGGTCGTTCGTTAATTCGTACGATTCCATCTGTGCGCTCAATCAGACGATTGATCATTTTGAGCAGCGTCGTTTTGCCGCAACCGCTCGGACCAATCATGACGAACAATTCGCCCTTATTAATGTTGAGATTCACCTGACGCAGCGCATGGGTTCCATCAGGGTATTGCTTGGATACATTTTCGAACTGAATCATCCGTTCTCTTCTCTCCTTTTTATCAAACATTCATTCTCATCTATTTCCCCAAAAGCACAGACATATAATCACCGCAATGGACTATGGTATCGTTGGTTTCTCTAGAAACTGGTATACGGCCGGATATCTCCAAAGGTTGAACAATCAGCAAAAAAGACGGGCTCCAGGCACCGTCTTCGTATTATCCAGCAGAAAATCTGCTTCCATTATTTTATAAATAATCTTAAAGTTTTTCAGATACTTTCATATGCTGCCTAATAAATTGTTCCAAAGAAATCGGGCTTTGCCCCGTGACGTTGAGTACCGTATCCGTCGTTTGATCTTCTCGGCCTTCCTCCCGGATGAACACATCCATTCCTGCCAGCGTTGTTGCATAGTCTTGCGTCATCCCCGTCCGAATCAGGCTGTTCCTCAATTGTTCATCCGACAAAGATTCATGCTGCACAGGCTGATCCAGGATACGACTGATGGTGTCAGCAACCTGCCCATAGGACAAGGACTCTGGACCCGTAATAATATGAGCTGTATTATGGGGCACAACATCGGTCAGAGCATGAAAAGCAACGGCTGCGATATCATCTGCACTGACAAAACCTATTTTCCCGTCTCCAGCGGCACTGTAGATTTTCCCGAGCTGCTCTATCGTTTCCCGATGCGGTCCCTCCGTAAAGTTCTGCATAAAATAGGAAGGTCGTAGTACCGTCCACTCGGGAGCAAGCTCCTTCAAGCTTTGATGTACTTTGCCAAATATAGCTCCGTCTTCATCAAGGGAAGCACTGCCAAGCAAGACGAATCGTTTAACTCCGCTCCATAACGCTTCCTTGATGAACGGAATCATTACAGCTTCGGGATTCATGTCCATGATTGGCACGACAAGGTACACATGATCCACATTTTTCAGAGCTGAACCATATGTGGTGGGATCATACCAATCAAAATAGACATGGTTGTCGTGAGCTTCAGAAGAAGATGGCTTTTTTCTCCCTGCCAGACGCACCGGATATTGATTTTTCCGAAGTATGGCGGCAAGGCGGCTTCCAGTCTTTCCATTCCCTCCTGTAATTAGTGTTAAAGGTTTATCTTTGATCATTTTCATTTCCCCCCAAGTCCGATTCGAGAACTACCATCGGATTCCAATAGTCTTTATAATGTGTAATCTTGCCGTCCTGATGGCTCACTACAGAGATGTAGCTTTGGTTATAAGGTTTGCCTGTGATCAGAGAACGCCCCTCACACGTGAACTCGGCCACAAACTGTTGTTTCGCATGATCCGCCAGGATCACGGGTTCAGAGAACTGCTGGATTTCAATCATCTTCATAAGATCATGTACATGATTCGCAATTGCAGCTTTGCCTTCCAACTTCTTAGGGAACCCTGATGGGGAATAAGGAAATTCGAAGACAGCTTCTGTTGCATATAGCTCCATCCACTCGTCCAGGTCTCCATCCAGTAGCAATTGAGTAAATCCGTGCATAATACGTTGTGGCATATCATTACCATCTTCCATCTGATAAGAATGCGTCATATTCACTTCCTCCTTCGGTTTGCTCTGTGTTCATTTTCCAGACTGATCAGTCTAAAATAGTGAAAAAATAAACGCCCTAAGCGTTCATTTTCAAAAATCCACACGAATCCTTGCACATATCCTGCCATCATTTCATAACACTTAATGTTGTACGCACCAGCTCCCGCAGCACTTCTGTACTGGCACCGCTCTTGGCCGTGAAGGTCAATGACAGGCGGGAATAATTCAGAAAACGGGCAATACCGGGCAATTCATCCTCGGCATGGTTAAATTCACCGTTTTCATGCCCATGGATAAGCGCCGCAAGAAAAATATCTTCCATTCGCTTGTTGTTGGCTTGAATAAAGTCGGCAATTTCATGATTTTGAGGTGCCTGTTCAACGGCGCTATTGATGATAAAACATTCGTTGCGACGCTCCTCGTCCGTCAATACATTAACGGCTTCGTTGAAAAGCTGTTCCATCCCCTGCCGCACATTGGTGCATTCATTCAACAGCCGAATACTCGCCTCTGTTTTCTGCAGAATATAAAATTTAAGGGCAGAGACAAATAAATCATGCTTGGTTCCATACGTGTCGTACAAACTTTGTCGTGCAATACCAAGCTCATTCAGCAGGACGGTCAACGAGGTACCCTCATAACCGTAGGCTCCGAATACAGCCGTGGCTTTCCTTAACACACTTTCGGTGTCAAACTCCTTGGCTCTTCCCAATTGAAGACCTCACCTCCCTCTGGATTAAGAAAAGAATACACTTTCCAGACTGATCAGTCAAGAAAATAAATGCTTTGATTTTTGGCAAAGTGGTATAATGACAATAGAAACTGAATGATACCATTCAACATGAAGATCATGCCAACATATATAAGGAGTGGAGCGATATGTATATTCAAATTACAGATTTGGCTGCTGCCAGATTGACTAAAAGCCTGAATGATCAGCCCGGTTATTTCAAAGTGATCTATGATCTGGAAGGCTGCGGCTGTAACGGAATTATTGCCATTTTGATCGTGGATCAACCCGAAGCTCTGGATGTACAAATGGAAACCAATCTGGTGCCGTTCTACGTTGATCCGAAGCAACAGTTAAACCTGGAGCAGCACATGAAGCTGGACACGGAACCCAACTATCCTTCCTTCAAATTAAGCAGTGACTCCGGTGTACTCAGCAGTAATATTCGCGTTCGGGATGCACGTGCAGTGACTGCTGGAAGTTCTGATCAATCTGTTACATGCGAGCTGTAATCCGCAGTTTCGTAGTTTTGAAATGCTGAAGATTTGATTTGCTCTAGGTACACACGAAGACTTTGCACAAAGGTTGCAGAGTCTTTTTTCATTCTCTTTTTCATGTTCTTTTCCTCGACATACCATCAAAGCTATGAATCTCGCAAACTTTGTTTACAACTCGGAAACAATTGGAGAACCTATGGATATAATCCTCTAGTATACTCGGTATATAACAAAGCACGAGATTGATATAATCCGAGGAGGAACATCCATCATGAAATCTTTTACACGCAAATCCATCGTATCGACGATACTTATAGGTTCAGTTGTAGCGGGCTCAGCATTTACAACACTGCCCTTTACGATGAATATGAACCCGGTCGCATCCGCAGCTGCCAACTCCAGTTTCACTCAATTTCTGCATGAAAATGCTCCAGGTCGTACGATTAAAACGAGTGGCGGTCTGGCAACGGTAACAAATCTATCAAGCACGGTTGTGCTTGTGAATAAAAAGAGAAACTTGCCTTCTACCTATGCCCCTCAGGATCTGGTTGTTCCTAACATTCCATTTAGCTTCTCCGGCTCCAGTCCGAAAAAGCAAATGCGTAAAGTGGCTGCAACAGCGATTGAGAAATTGTTCGCGGCTGCCAAAAAAGATGGTATTGATCTCAAAGCCGTGTCTGGCTATCGCTCGTATGCTACACAAAAATCTATTTTTGACCGTAATGCAAGTATTAAAGGCGAAGCTGTTGCCAACAAAACCAGTGCTCGTCCTGGTCAAAGTGAACATCAAACCGGTCTTGCCATGGATATCTCCAGTGCATCGGCAGGATATGATTTACAGCAAAGCTTTGGAAACACCAAGGAAGGCAAATGGCTGAAAGCCAATGCGCCTAAATACGGATTTATCATTCGTTATGGCAAGGATCAAGAGAAATTGACAGGATACTCCTATGAGCCATGGCATGTGCGTTATGTCGGTGTATATATTGCTGGCGAAATTACGAGCCAGAAACTTACCCTCGAACAATACCTGGAGCGCGCCAAATAATAACAGGAATCTGTAATACCAAAACCATTCTTCTGTTCTGATGACCATAGTATTTAAAAAAAGCAAACTGAACGATACAGGACGGGGCCCAATGTCGGATCCCGTCCTGTATCGTTCATATCTACAACAGTTGCAGCGGCGGCAGCAATGGACATCCGTTTTTACAGCCTGCCCAATCTCCACAACAATGTAGTGGTTTTCCAAATCGAGAAGATTAGGATCAGCTCAAACACGTTGGTTAATGCTCCACTTTCAAACGGCAGTGGGATTAACTGCCCGACAAATAACAGTGTAGTCCCAACAAACATCCATTTCCCTTTTAGTTTTAAAAATATGATTAAGCCCACGAACAAGAGTATCATTCCAACAATGATAACCATAATAGGCGGACCTTGATGACCTTCTGCCATATATCTCAGCACCCCATACTCTTCTATTGGCGTGAGATGTTTCACCTCGTATAAAGTAAAGCTTATAATCTGGTAAATAACAAGGCCTACCGTTATCAGCCATGCTGCCACATTCGTTATATTGTTCTTTGCAAACTTGATACCTGAGCTCCGCAAGATCTGGTAGCTAACAAGGACAAGGAGAGGGGTAGCAAAAGCATGTAGCCAGAACCGAAGACTACTGAGGGCCAATAGCCGTTCTCCCTCCCCGATCAGATGACCCGCAGCAATAATTCCATTATCATAGGCTAGGCTGAGCGATACGATAAGCTGAAAAACGGAATATGGGAGCCACTGCTTCCTTTGGGTTACATCGACGCTCATCCGAATGACAAGGATCAGATAAACAAGAGTAAGAGCGAAATATATCCATACATCCAAGTTACTCCACCATCCCAATATCCAGCCCTAAAAGGCGGTTGATAAGAAAGCACACAGGACTGTTATACTGTATCAACAACTATTGCTCTTTACGTTTTATTTCTTTATAAAATCTACACGAATCGAACTGAAGATCATATATAACAGACTTATTGTTTGCTATTTATCTTTGCGATCCATTTCTCTACAGCAAGAACAACCTTTTTTAATTGCTCCTTCTCTTCAATGGCCGGATCATTATCCCCTTTTTGTTTTCCGTATGAACCGAATTGTCCATGGTTTCCTCCCTCTACACTGACATACAAGGTGTCTGCAGGTAAATTGGTTTTGGCACTTTCCCAAGCTTCTCTATCAAGAACGCCATCTGCTGTACCTGTAATTTGTAAAACAGATAGGTCTGTATCTTTTATTGATCCGGTCTCATCCGCATAAGAAGCCAGGAAAAACACACCCTCAAGCTGCTCACTGTGCTCCGAAGCATATCTTGCTGCAAACGAACCACCTAAAGAGTGTCCCCCAATCACAAATGATTCGTCGGGGTGTTCTTCCAGAAAAGAGTCAGCTTTATTTTGACCAAAAATGGCTAGATTCAGCGGCATTTCTGCAATGTAAACACGATGTCCCCGTTCAGCCAGTTCCCTGGCAAAGGGAGAGTAGCCTTCCGGTTCTACCAGACCCCCAGGATAAAAAATAATATTCGGTTCAATGACCTTCCCGGGTAGAGGCTCAAATTTGTAACCGTTCTTGACCTCTGTTACTTTGACTTGATTATCGCTCTGGAACGCAATCTCCGCCTGATTGGAAGGGCTGTAGGTTATTGAATTGAGATATACGAAAAAGCCAATGATAACAATCACGATGAACAAACATGCCCATAACAGCCGTTTGGTCCATTTATTTTTTCTCTTTGTTTTTTCCAAAGTTATGCCCCCTTTTCAAAAATAAAATAAATCCTATAAAAATTATTATCATTAAATAACTGAGCCGTTTTAATAATGTATATTCTTCAACTCCTATTCATCAGCTCGTTTTTTGTTTATCATTGTACTGTTGCTTCGTTCTTTATAAATTATATTTACCGGTAAGTAAAATTACAAGGCTTATCTTGTTCTATGGATTAATTATCATAAAATATTCACGGGGGTACTGATCATGAATACAGATTCACAACGCTCACCAGGAAGACCGAAACAAGCAGAAGATGATTTACCCGTACAGGAAATCATTCTTCAAACGGCCGCCAAACTGTTCATGGAGCTTGGATATGAGCCCGTGTCACTTCAGCAAATTGCTAAAGCTTGCAATGTATCTAAACCATCCATTTATTATCACTTCACCAGCAAATCGGAACTTTTTAAGATCGCGGTTACGACCATGTTTCAAAATGTGCACCGAGTTACGTCACGTTTATTAAGAGAAGCAGACCATCTGGAAACAGGACTGTTAAATGTGGCAGAAGCCAGATTAGCTAATCCTCACGCGGAGATTGAAACAATGCTCAGAGATGCGGAGAGACATTTAAGCAAGGAACAGATCGAGGAAATTAGAGCAGCGGAAAATAAAATTTATGTAGAGCTGGCTGACTATTTTGAAGATGCGATGGATCATAACATTCTTCGAAGAAAAAATCCCATGCTTCTTGCACAAACTTTCTCAACCATGATGGTCATTGGTCATAAGGAAGATACATTAAGAAAACAGGATTCCACGCTACATTTAGGCAGGGAGATCGTCGAAATTTTTTTACGAGGTACGTTAGAGGAATAACTGGCTTAAAGGCAAAGGAACCTAAGACACGTTATATTGAAATTCAGGGCCGTTATCACGTCTTATTGGGGAGATTCCAGGAAATAACGTGTCTGGGGTCCCTTACAACTTAAAAGAGTCCTAAGGGCCGAATGAGATGTCCTGTGTTCCATAGAAAAGAAAAGAGCATGCTCATGGCCTCTGATTTCTCCTTATTGACCTACGATTTTCTGAATACCATGGGCAGTCTCTTTAAGCTTTCCGTTCCGACCCAGGAACCAGCTCCAGCAAGAAGTGCATTATGAAAAAAATAGAGGGCAACATTGTACGCGATCGTACCGAGGACCATCTCCACGACCAAAAAACGTTTCAGTGTAGAGGATTCAATGACATATACCTGAAATTCCTGCCTGGACTTTCCAGCCCTATACCTTGTGATAAGTGTTTTCATGAATCACCTCTCCTGTTTTATGTTATCGTATGGCAAGGAGATCTTGTCTTATTCAAAAATAATACTTACATAAAGTAACTAAGCGTGTTATAGTCAGTTGATAGAACATACATAAGCGAGGGAAATTACATGAGTGAACTGGAGAACCTGGTCAAAAATCGTAGATCGGCCGTTATTTTCGAAGAAGGCATTGAGATTACGGAGTCGGAACTGCAAGAGATGTTTGCCCTGAACAAATTCGCACCTTCTGCCTTTAATCTGCAACACACCCACTATCTTGTGCTTACCGACGCCAAGCAAAAAGAAAAAGTTTATGAAGCTTCCCAGCAATACAAAGTTAAAACCGCCTCTGCCGTCATTGTCGTATTGGGCGATGTCAACGCTCACCATCATATTCGTACCATTAACGAGGGCCTGCTGAATCTCGGCGCACTTACTCCGTTTCAATACGAACAGGAATCACAAAATGTTACCGAATTTTACGAAACACGTGGAAGGTTCTTCCAACGCGAAGATGCCATTCGTAATGCCAGCCTGTCGGCCATGCAATTGATGCTGATCGCTCAAGATCGTGGTTGGGATACCTGCCCCATGATTGGTTTCGACGCTGAAGAGCTGCAACGAACATTGGATATTCCAGACCATTATGTACCCGCCATGCTGATTACGATCGGCAAAAAGTCGGAAGCCAAGCAGCGTCCACGCGGATACCGCAAACCGATTAACGAATATGTCAGCTTCAACAAAATGCAGGCTGAATAACTGAAAGCTGTAAACCAAAAAGCCACGATTTCGTGGCTTTTTGGTTTGAACAGGTTTATCCTATCCCTTAATACGTTTCATAAATAAGGTCCTCCGATATTTCAAATGTGTTGTCAAACGACGCATACACACATAGTCGTCCGGCAGGCGTATTGCCCGCGTCATACCCTACTCAAAAACGGCCACCTTTCTGAAAATCCACGTCAGCCAAAAGCAATTCATTCACATTACGGGTATCCAGCTCGGTTAGATGATTATGATTGCACCGGATTTCTAGCTATCACTGAAAATAGACTTAAAGTCCTACGATCTCTCTTTTCCCAAAAATACATATGAATATTTTTTTATACCATGATAGCATTCGAGATGTATCCTATAACCGTAACGAAAGGAATGAACACCAATGGAAATTCACATGGAAAACCTGCCAACATCCCGGCTTGCTTATGTACGACAAGTAGGTCCGTACGGTCCCGCCAACAGCCAAGCGATGGAAACATTAAAGTCCTGGGCAAGATCCAAAAGCCTGCTTACAAGGTCGACCATCTTGTTCGGCATTCCGCAGGATAACCCGGAAACCACCCTCCCCTCTCAATGCAGGTATGATGCTTGTATTGTCATATCGGAGGATTACTGCCTGGATAAGTCGACTCCCCAACTTGAAGAAGCTGAACTTCCTGGCGGGCAATATCTGGTTTGCAAAGTCAAACATACAGCAGAAGATGTGAAGCAAGCCTGGACCGAGATTTTCCCGTATTTGCAGAGCAATGGTTATATCCTGGACAACAAACCTATTTTGGAAAGGTATGCAGGTGATCTCCTTCTTCTGGATTTTGCGAAATATGTGTACCCATTAAGCTGCTATAATCATTCAAAGTCAAAGTTGTGGATGCCAAACACAAAAAAGGTGACTTCAACGTTGAAGTCACCTTTTTTTTGCTTGTTGCCTTGTTTTTACCAATTAAAATGTCCAGTTTCCTTTGCGGAATACAGGTTCGACTGTACCATCCTGCAGTTCACCATCGATGTCCAGCTCAGCGGAACCGATCATGAAGTCCACATGGGTCAGGCTGACATTGCATTCATGTTTCAGCAATTCCTCGTTAGACATCGTTGTACCATCCTTCATGTTGAATGGATATGCACTACCGACGGCCAAATGGCAGGATGCATTCTCGTCAATACCGGTATTATAGAAAATACGATTCAAGTTGGAAATTGGGGAATCATGCGGCACCAAAGCCACTTCACCAAGATAACGCGCCCCTTCATCGGTGGCAAACAGGTTTTTCAGATGCTCTTCACCCGAAGCTGCTGTAAAAGCAACGACCTGTCCATCCTTGAACGTAATTCTCATCTGGTCTACGAGCTGTCCATTCAGGTTCAGCGGCATCGTGCTGCTGACGAATCCGTTGACTCCGCTGCGCTTCGGCATCGTAAATACTTCTTCTGTCGGCATGTTCGCAACGGTATACACACCTTGCTTGTTTTCTCCACCGCCGCCACCCCAGATATGGTTGTTCACGAGTTCGATTTTTAAATCAGTTCCGGGTGCACGATAGTGCAGGCTTTTATAGTTTTTCTTGTTCAGCAAATCACTCATGGCATTCAGGGTGTCCAGATGTTTTTTCCAGTTCTGTACAGCGTCTCCGCCATCGACACGGTTCATTTTGAAGATGGTTTCCCACATGACGTGAATACGATCTTCCTCTGGAATGTCAGCAAACACTTTGTTCGCCCAGGCCTTGGTTGGCGCTTTGATCAGACACCAGCTAATCTCGTGGTTACGCGTATATTTCGAATATCCGCGTCGTGCATGAGCGGCAGCCTTGGTTGCACGCGAAACGTTGTCGGCATTGATGCCTTTGTATAATTCAGGGTCTGGAACTTTGATTGTCAGGGTTGCGCCGCCCGCTTCTGCAAACTTTTCCATCATGTCCGCCTTCCAGGCTGGATAATAATCGAAGCTGTCATCAGATCCATGTTCAAAACGACTGCGTGTAATATCATCGTCATCGAAATCAACCTGTACATACTTGGCACCAGCTGCATACGCCTTTTGCACGATCAAACGGGTGAATTCCAATGTCTCGATAGGAGCCGTCACGAGCAGATCCTGTCCCTTCTGAATATTTACGCCGACTTTAACAACCAGCTCTGCGTATTGTTCCAACGACTTCTCAAAGGTTTGTTCAAAATTACTCATGATTGTGTTCACTCCTGATTCATATTTAACTGACTATTGCTGCACAAGGATTTGAGATCTGCCGAGTGGCCGTTACAGTGAAGGATCGTTCTTTCGATCGCCGTTGTCTCCAAATTTTCTTGATTGTCTTTTCAAATGTTAAAATTCGGAGACAAATGCGAGCGCTTCGCTGCTACAGAATCGATTCCTTTCCCTTCACTACTTATGCTGATATTTCCAACTATTTGTTTAAACGCAATCATTTAAGCCTTGCGTTTTTCTTGCTCACGCAGCTCAATCCGGCGAATTTTACCGGAGTTTGTTTTCGGCAGATCAGCTACAAACTCGATTTTGCGTGGATATTTGTAAGGTGCCGTCCACGACTTCACATGGCTTTGCAATTCCCGGACCAGTTCTGGTGAAGCCAGAGACCCGTCTCTCAGCACAACAAAAGCTTTCACTACATTACCGCGAATTTCATCGGGACTTGCAACGACGGCACATTCCTTCACGGCAGCGTGCTTCATCAGCGCTTCTTCCACCTCGAACGGTCCAATCGTGTATCCCGAACTAATAATGATATCATCACTGCGACCTTCAAACCAGAAATATCCTTCTTCATCTTTACGTGCGCGGTCACCTGTTACAAAATAATCCCCGCGCTGATTCGCTTCCTTTCGGCCCTCATCCTGATAATAAGCACGGAACAAGGCTGGCATGTCCTTATGCACTGCGATATCTCCTACTTCACCAGCAGGTACAGGTTGTCCTTCTTCGTTGATGATCTCTATGAGGCCCGGTGTAATCGACTGCCCCATCGATCCGATTCGTACAGGAGCATCTTTCAAGCTGCCAATCAGCAGCGTGCTCTCGGTTTGTCCATATCCGTCCCGGATCGTTAGGTCGAAGTGACGCTGGAAAATTTCAATCACTTCCTGATTCAACGGCTCACCGGCAGACACAGCGCTGCGCAGTGCAGACAGATCATGCTGACCAAGATCGTCTGCTTTGGCCATTAAACGATACTCCGTTGGCGTACAGCATAGAACGTTGATCTGGTGCTCCTGCATCAGTTCCAGATAACGTTTGGGTTGGAATGATCCATTATAAACGAGTCCAGTCGCCCCTCTTCCAAGTACGGACAGAAAGGGACTCCAGATCCATTTTTGCCATCCAGGCGCTGCCGTGGCCCAGACCGTATCCGATGGCTGAATATCCAGCCACAACGATGATGCAATCCGCAAATGGGCATATCCCCACCCATGGCTATGTACTACCCCTTTTGGATTCCCGGTCGTACCGGAGGTATATGCGAGAATGGCCATATCGTCTCGATGTGTTTCCACCGCAGCCATCTCATCGGATTGGCCTTGCATTAACTGTTGTACGTTGATCCAGTCTTCTCCAGGTACACTATCATCACCATTTGGTGATGCAACGATGCGGTGTGCCAATGCTGGCAGATCTGCATCTATTTTTTCAACTTCAGCGGTTGTCTCGGACCAGACAATGACAGCCCGTGCCTCGGAATGCCGAAGACGATACTCCAAATCTTTCGCACGCAGCATCTCGGAAGAAGGAATAACCGCAATGCCCAGTTTTAGGCAGGCAATATAAATAACGTAGGCAATAATCCGGCGTGGTACCATGACCAGCACCCGGTCGCCCTTCACCAAACCAAGATCACGCAAGCCTCCCGCAAGACGATTTGCCTGCTTGAATAACTCACCATATGTGATCTCTTCCAATTCTTTATGATCGCTCAGCCATCGAAGTGCAACCCGATCCGACGGATGATTCTCCATCTCGGATGTCAGGTTGTAGGTTTCAGGCGAAATCCACTGTTGGAAATTCAAATGGAGCCTCTCCTTCATATTTCAAATGTAAAGCATCTATATATTATACCCTAAATCCTAGGACCTGGTGCTATGATATAAAATTGTTTACGAAAAAAATAAACATCGGTCAATAAAAATGACCTCATCAGGAATGCCTTATTATATATAGGACTTGATATATTCAACAAAAAAAAGATGTCTTCCCCACGATCAGGAAGACACCTTTTAATTTTTCTACTATCTATAACCGATTAATTTCAACTCAACATGCTATAAAGTTCACTGTACGTTCCCAAATCGTATTCCTCTAATTACAAGTTACCAAGCATAGTTCCCTATACCCTCCAAAATGCTTTCGATCTCATTAAGCTCGTCCGTCGTTAGTTCGGGGGCCTGAAGGGCAGCTACGTTTTCTTCGATCTGGGACACACGGCTTGCGCCGATCAGAGCAGAAGTAACTCGGTTACCACGCAAAATCCAGTTTAGCGCCAATTGGGAGATCGTTTGACCTCTTCGCTCGGCAACCGACTGAAGTGCTTCGAACTTTGCGATCCGTTCGTCCGAATAAGCTTCTTTTTTCAGATTGCCTGTTGGATTGGTGCGCTCTTCCTTGATCTTGTCCACATATTTATTCGTCAACTGACCGCGGCCAAGCGGACAAAATGCAATCGATCCTACACCGTGCTCATCCAGCACTTCTTGCAGCCCATCTTCGATCCAGCGATGCAGCATCGAGTAGTTGGGTTGATGAACCAGACAAGGTGTCCCTAGACCACGTAAAATAGTAACGGCTTCTTTGGTCTGTGCGGCATCATAGTTAGATAAACCTACATACAGAGCTTTGCCCTGTCTAACGATATGATCCAGCGCAGTCATCGTTTCTTCGAGCGGTGTCTCCGGATCTGGACGATGATGATAGAAAATATCTACGTAATCCAGTCCCATACGACTGAGACTTTGGTCCAGACTGGCAATCAGGTTTTTGCGGGAACCCCATTCGCCGTAAGGACCGTTCCACATATGATACCCTGCCTTGGTTGAGATGAGCAATTCATCACGGTAAGGACGCAGATGTTTTTTGAGAATGACACCGAAATTCTCTTCGGCTGATCCTGGAGGTGGCCCATAATTGTTGGCCAGATCGAAATGGTTAATCCCCAGATCAAATGCGCGCAGGATCATCTCTTCCTGGATATCCAGATTGCGGTTTCCACCGAAGTTCTGCCATAAGCCAAGCGCAATTTGCGGCAGCTTGATTCCGGTTTTGCCAGAGCGTGCATACTTCATTTCACTGTATCGTTGTTCACGCGCAGTATAGGGCATCGTTAATCTCTCTTTTCCTGTAAAGTTATTGAACACCCTTTCATCTTAGACATTTTCCATACAAAACGATATGGCATTTCACTATAACGATATGGAAAAATGATTGTTATCTTTATCAGCCTATATTCATAAAACGATTCCTTTTTCGCTTTTATATGTTAAAATGCAAGATGAAACAACTTCATAACAGGAGTGAATAACCTTGATTACGTATATGTGCAAAAACAATCACTCTCAGGAACTGCAGCTCCTTCATTACGGTACAGAAGCTTGTGCGCCCGGTCACCACTTCGGTCCGGCCATGCGGGACTATTACAAAATCCATTACATTTTGGACGGCAAAGGTACCTTCGAAGTCGGAGGCAAAAAAGTTACGCTGCGCAAAGGACAGGGATTCCTCATCGTCCCCCATTCAGTTGTTCATTATGAAGCCGATCAGAATGACCCGTGGGAGTATAGCTGGGTTGCTTTCCAAGGAAGTAACTGCCCTTCGTTATTGCAGCAGGCTTGTCTATCTGAGCACCATCCGATCTTTGAGCTGGGTAATGATGATGAGATGCGCTCCTGTCTGCATCGTATGATCAACTCTCGCAATACGCATAAAGGCTGGGAGGTCAGCATGACAGGATTGCTGTTTCAGTTTTTCTCCATCTTGATTGATCAGGCCAATGAGGACAGCCCCATATCAGTCCAGGACTACACGAAAGAAACCTATGTCACTCAGGTGATGGACTTCATTGAGATCAATTATGCCAATACCATAACGGTACAGTCCATTGCATCTCATGTTGGGTTGCAGCGAAGTTACCTGTGCTCCCTCTTCAAAGACAAAATGGGTACCAGTATTCAGTCTTATCTGGTCAATTATCGAATGCGCAGGGCGGCTGAATTGACGCTGGACCCGGCCCTGACCATTGGGGATATCTCCCGTTCCGTTGGATATGCCGATCAGCTGCTCTTCTCCAAAATGTTCAAAAAGGTGATGGGCGAAGCCCCCACCTATTATCGCAAACACAAAACAGCACCCTCCCATTTATGCAGCTAATGGGAAAGTGCTGTTTTTGTATTTTGTCATACAGAATATAATGGACTGTAGATCTCAGGGTTCATTCTGTTCTGCTTTTCTTTTCTTTTCCGCATTATACCTGCTCCTGCATAGTCACGCCTACCACCTGTACTTTAATTTCATTCACCATTATACCGGTCAATTGTTCCACAGCTTGCTGCACATTATGTTGAAGTTCCTGGCAGACTTCATGCATTTTGCTGCCATACTGAACATTGATACGCAGCTGGATGGATGCCTGATCATCTTTAATCGCTACGTCAATCCCTTTTTGCAGGCTCTTTCCGCTGATGCTCTTGGCAATGCCTTCGGTTAAACCAACGGACATGGAAGATATCCCTTCGGTAGCCTGGGCTGCCATGCCGACAATTTTGGATACGACATCATTGGAAATATGAATGGTGCCCATTTGAACAGATTGTGGCTCAATATACTCAGGTTCAGTGTATGGTTGTGGGATGATTTCAGACATGATCTCCACTCCTTTTATATATGTTATAAATGTTTAAGCGTTCTGCCATTTGTCCTTGAAGAACAGCTGGTAGATTCGAACCAAAATAATTTTAACGATCATGTAGACAGGGATGATAATCAGAATGGCAATAATACCGCCCAGATCCCCTGCACCCAGCACCAATATAATGGTGGTAAGCGGGTGAATATCGAGTTTTTTGCCGAAGACATACGGAGCAACCAGATTATCCTGAATTTGCTGTGCTACCAGAATAATAATGAGTGACCAGATCGCAACAGAAGGGGATACCACCAGTCCCATAATGACAATAGGAACCGAAGACAGGATCGCCCCGATAAACGGAACAAAGTTCATAATGACCGCAATTAGGGTTAACAGCAGTGCATATGGGAGACCGATGATCAGGAAACCGATATACATCAGCAAGCCCAGAGCCAGATTTACGAGAACTCGCCCCACGATAAAGCCGCTTAACGCCTGATCCATTTCAAGCACCACTTCACGGCTGTCTTTTTGGAAACGTTTTGGTGCAATATGAACGAGCTTACGACCGAATTTCTCTCCTTGCTTCAGCATATAGAACAAAATGATCGGGAAAGTGAACAGGACGATCGCAAAGCTTGATATGATGGAGAAGAATCCACTCACATAGTTTGTTACAAAGGTGAAGCCTTTGTTAATGTAATCTGTAATCTGCGAAAACGGGGTCGATCCTTCCGGGAACAAAGCTGTAATGGCACCGTTCTGTTCCAGTTCTTTGAGCTGTACACTCAGTGAATTGATCAGATTCGGAGCGTTATCGACCAGGTTAATCACCTGTTCACGTAAAGAAGGCCATAATCCTATAATAAACAGGGCAAACAGTACACCAAACACCAGATAGATCAGTAAAATGCTCAGTGTGCGATTGAGCTTCTTTTTCTCCATATAATTGACGAGCGGGCGTAGCAGGTAATAAAAAAATACGGACAGCATCATCGGCACGGTAATAACCGTAAGCATGGTCACGATCGGTTGGAAAATAAAGCTGATACGTGATAATAGATAGATATTGATCAATACCAGTGCCAGCGCAATGCTGAAACGTACAAACGAATTTACTTTGAACAAAAAGTTTCCCCTCCACTTAACCTCTTCTATGTCAACCTTATCTCTTATGTCGGTTCTTTATTTCGGAATCTGTATAGTGAATACGGTTGTCTCTCGCCCGCTCCGGGAAAGCGTTAATCGTCCACCCATCTTCTCGGTGTTCCGCCGCGCAATCGCAAGTCCAAGTCCAGTTCCTCCGGTTCCCGTCCGTGCCTCATCCCCTCGAACAAATGGATCAAAGATGGTTGACCACAGCTCCTGAGGAATACCCACCCCGGTATCAGCGACCTCAATGTTCACATGGGTGTCCAGTGGAATTAATTCCACGCGAAGCTCCGTACCCCGCGGGTTGTAGGACAAAGCATTGGTAATCAGGTTCTGAATCACTCTGGACAAGAGCTCCGGGTCATACCTTGCGTAGATCTCCTCATCTGGGACAAGTACATGAAGGGCAAAATGGTTTTGCTCAATCTCCCCATACGTATCGGCCATGATCTCACGTACAAACTCGCCAATTTCCCGCTGCTGAATATGCATTCGGAAATCAGGTGAATCCACTTTGAGTAATTCCAGCATATTCTGAATCATGCGTGCGACCTGAACGGATTTGTTGTAGATATACCCCAGATATCGCTGCTGCCTGTCCTTGTCTTCCCCGCGCCCTTCCACTAAAGCCTGGGCGTATCCCTGAATACTGGTGATCGGAGTCTTGAGGTCATGTGACAGGTCCACAATCAATCGCTGTTTGCTTTCTTCGGCGTATCGTTTCTCCGCAGATGTATTCTCAATGACGTCCGCCATATAATTAAACGTTTCGCCAATCTGGACAAATTCCCTCTCTGCCGAGATGGACATACGGGTGCTATAATTCCCCTGGATCATCTGGGTAAGACCTGACGAGAGAATACTGAGCGGCTTTTTGATTCGCCGGGCAACCCAATAGCTATATACGAATATCAGCAGCAAGACCAATCCAATTCCCATCATAATGTAATAGGATAACGGATGCTTCAAATTGGTAATCAGCTGATTATCATTAATCCGCACACTGACCAGGTCACGCGGAATCTTTAGTAGAACGTACTCCCCACTTCCCTCTGTCGCAAGCGGACTAATAGAGTAATAGTATGGCTGGTCATTACGGTTTTCGAGTCCCGCATATAGCTCGGCTTCAGTATATTGAGTGAACGTATCCTGCTTATCCCCGATATAACGAATGACCCTACGATCCGCATTCAGCACTTCAATCCAACCTCCGCTGTCCTTGAGCCGCTGGATTTCGGTATTATCGGCCCCACGGGAGCTGCCGGATAGCCATTCGTTCTCCAGTTCTGTCACATACACATGTGCCTCCACATTCAGATCGGGATCAACCACCTGATCCGAGATTCGAAAATCGACCACATCCAGATTAATGATAATGTACACGATCAATACCAGTAGCAACAAAAAGAAGTTGAACAGCAAAAAGTCCAGGGTCAGGGACGTTTGCAACAGTCGCTTTTCTCTAGCTTTCCATGGGCGCTTCAATTTTGTATCCCAGTCCCCTTATCGTTTTTAAATATTCCGGTTGCCTGGAGTCACGCTCGATCTTCTCCCGAATGTTGCTGATATGTACCATTATCGTGCTGTCCTCATGCGCGTAATAATCACCCCAGACGGCTTCGTATATTTTTTTGCGAGTGAAGACCCGACCTGGCTGCTCCAGCAGAAGCTCCACGATTTTATATTCTGTAGAGGTCAACGTCACAGGCCTCCCCGAGCGAAAAAGAATGCATTGGGATCGATCAAGCACAAGCTCACCCAGAGTCAAATGTACCTCTTGGGCAGCAGGCACTTCCGGTGCGTCGAATTGATTCACCCTTCTGAGCAAAGCTTCCACTCTGGCGACAATCTCCAACGGATTAAATGGCTTGGAGATATAATCATCAGCACCCAGTCCAAGTCCAAGGATTTTGTCATGATCCTGGCTCTTGGCTGACAGGAACAGAACAGGCATATGGTGTGTGGACCTGATTTGTTTGATTAACTGAAGTCCATCCATCACAGGCATCATAATATCCAGTATGACCAGATCGATCTGGCTCGAACGGATACACTCTAGTGCATCTACTCCATTAACGGCTGTCACAATGTTATAATCCTTCTCCAGATACAGCTGGAGCAGTTCCACAATTTCGGGTTCGTCATCTGCAATTAGTAGTGTGTATCTCATGCGAATCCTCTCATTCCTGTTTCAATCATTCCGTTTGCTATTGTTCACATCTCTATACGTTACTACTATATACTACGTCTCTTAATTCAATCTAAATCATTTCTAAAGATAACCTAAATAAAAAGCCCGGGCATCAGGCCAGAGCTTTAAATCCGAACCCCAATAAACAACGTTTCATACGTTTATTCATGGCTCGCTGCGTAACCATGGTTCAACCCGTGCATATAGTCGGTCCTTGTCATATTGCACATACTGACTCGCCCGGTTGCGTACCGGATCACCGGCATAGAAACGTTCATACAGATCATGTCTGGCTCCGAGCGGACTTCCCGTAAGCTCCCAGGCGAGTTGGAATAATCGAATCTTCTCCGGTGCCTGCATCGTTACGCCTCCAAGATATTTGTTCATCATGGAGCTGAGACTTCCTTCAAGCTCGAGCTTCCCGGAAGGGATCTGAATAAGGCCACCTGCGGCAATGGTCTTCAAAATCTCTACAGCGCGTGGGTAATAACGGTTTCCCAGATTCCGGGCTGTTTCGATATATTTGAAGGATGGAAGCCAGTTACCATGAACATCCGGTGCAGCTTGTGCCTCGGAAGCGATGATGAGTCCTTCAATCGTCTGCATCTGACTGATCATCTCCCCTAGCTGTTCCTGGACGTTAAGGAAGGAATCTACTCCAATTTCCTTGGCGATCGAAGACGTAATGGCTGTAATGAATTCCAGCTTCGAATGCAGCCGTATAATGCTCTGATGATAGGCCAGGCTGGAAGATGCTGCGTTGCAGCGGATCTGCCATACCGCTTCCGGATTATTATGTAACAGTACACGCTCCCAAGGTACGAATACGTCGTCAAAAAATAAAACGGCATCCATCTCATCATACTGCATACTGAGCGGATGAGCGGTAGCTGAATCCGGTGTCGCAAAAGATTCTCTACATATCATATGTAATCCTGGACTTCCCGCTGCAACAATAACCATATGCGCCAGCTCCGGGCGATGCCCAGGAATACGCTGGATCGGATATGCAATGATATCATCCGCATATGGAGCAGCAGTTGCCACCATCTTGGCACCACGGATCACAACGCCCTCTGTATTCGTGCTAATGATTCGAAGCATCGCATCTTCATCTTCCCCTACAGGAAGAGAGCGATTGATCTGCGGATCACGCTGGACAATGGTCAGGAACGCATCCTTTCGTTTTGCTTCATCATAATAGGCAGCGATCTTGCCCGCATATGCCGGGTCATGTGCTGCCATCTCGTCCCGTGTGGCGTACCAACCCGTCAGACGGGAGCGGGCGTAATCCGAGAGACGGCTCATTACCCCGTAGGTGCGATCAGACCACAATCGAAAGGCTGCTGCCCTGTTGCTGATCTCCTGAGCATTGCGGGGTACTCGAAAGGCTTGGTGTGCATATCCACCCGTCGGCTCATCCCAATATGCAACAATTTCTCTCGTGTCCGAATCATCCACCAGATTGAACAAACGTTCAACCGTTTGCAAGGTTCCCCGGAAGGCAGGATGCTCCGTTACGCGAATAATTTCTCCATCAAGCCATACCTTCCGTTCGTCATTCAACCGTTGCAGATACGCTTGTCCACGAGACATCGTTATGCTCAAAGTAATCCTCCTTCTCGGCTAACAGGCTATGAAGTTCAATATACTAATCTTTTAAAACGAAAGTCATGTCACAACGATACAGATTGTATCTATTGAAATAGTACTTTGCTTTGGAGGAAAAAGTCAACAAACACCGAACCCCCGGTTCGGTGTTTGTATATTAGACCAATTTGGCATACATATTGCGCAGATAGCGCCAGCGTACCAACAGGAAGAACAGAATCTGCATCGATGCAAATACCAGGAATATGCGCAAAGTATAGCCCATGACAGAGAAATCAACCAATTGTTGCAATGCGACAAATGCAACGGAGCTGTGGATAATAGCTAATGCTATTGGCAGGAAAAACATTAATACCAACTGTCTGGTCACGATGTTGCGAAGCTCCGGTCGACTCAGTCCCATCTTGCCAATCATGCGGTACTGCTCTTCGTCCCGTTCCAGATCCGCATATAATCGGAAGTAGGTAAAACTTGCAGCAAAGGTAAAAAAGACGATGCCAATCAATCCACTCAGAATAAGGATAATTCCATTGGTTTGTTTGGAATTAAGCCAATCCAGCACGAGAGCGCTGATCGTGAAGTAGCCCTTATTTCTCGAGTCATTTTGAATGGATTCGATCAGATCAGGTGCAAAACGACGCGTCCCCATCCAATCGGCCACAACAAATTGGGTCATTTTATTGAAATAAAAATTTTCATCCGCTTCGATTTCATTCTTAAATTGTTGATTCATCTTATCGTACAGGTCATTGGACACCACATAAACGTCCGTTCTTGACTCAACCGGTATGACGATATCGGTTCCAGGTGTCGTTAATCGCACCTTTTCTTGAGTTTCTCCAACCCACAATTCGATATCTTCCTGAGGGGAACCCTGCCCGGCCTGTGCACGTAACGCCTTGCGACTCGTCAGATTACCCGGGCTCATAAATGAGTCGTTGCCATTCTCCAAAGTCCGCTCTTTGTAACCAAGTGCCTTGGCAAGATGATTATACTCGCTGAGTTTGATGATATAGTTGCCCTCGTTATCAAACAGCGGAATGTAACTTCCTTTCTGGTAAGGAACTTCGTTATCAATCAAGGTCTCTTCGATTTCCCTGATATTACGTTCTGTACTTGGCGAACTCCATGAATTTTGATAAGTAAACGCATATGGATTCGCCATGGATGACAAGCCCGGATCAGCAATCGCCAGCATTGTGCCAATTCCCGTAAAGGCGGAGGCCGAGATCACACTTACCATAAAAAACATGACCGCATTATCTTTCATTCGATAGGCAAGTTCGGACAGGAACAGCAGATTCGTTTTTCGAAAAAACAAACGCTCACTTCTTTTGAGTGCCCGAATGACATACACACTGAGCTGGGTAAACAACAGATAGGTACCCACAATGACCACAACAACGCTGCCCAACAGCAGCGGGAAGGAAAATGCCACCCATACAAAGGCAAAGACGCCCGCATACCCACCTCCAATGAGTATGACGGAGAGCAGTGCTAATAGACGAGAAGCCTTAGGCTCCGGTTTCGGTTTTTCTTCCGATTTCACAAGGTCAATCAATGATCCTTTTCGCATTAAAAGGGATGACGACAGTGCAACCACAACAAACAGCAGCAAAAATGCACCGACAGTAAGTGCGATAGCCTTTACTGGAAAATAAAATCGGAGGCTGTTTTCCACAGCCAGCATGGAACCGCAGATCAGCAAGATGAGCTTGGCAAAGATCAGTCCCAATCCGACCCCTGCCACAATGGCAGCAAGTCCGATACACATGTTTTCCATAAATAAGAGGCGGTTCATCTGTTTACGGGTCATGCCGATGATTTGAAATATGCCAAATTCTTTTTTACGTGTCTTGAGAAATGAACCTACGGAATAGAGCAGAAACAGGAACGAAAAGATAAAAATAATGATCTCCGCAATCAGAAACCCCTGATTCGCAAGCAAGGTCACTGTACTGCTTGAACCTTTCAGTCCCTCCTTCAGATCCGGGTGGAACAAGAGCAGCGCATACGTAAAAAAGATCATGACCGAAAACGTACTGCTCAGAAAATGGGCCAGATAAATGCGTTTGTTCCGAACGACATTATTAATGGCGAACTGGCGAAAATTCATGTCCCGATCCTCCCATCAGGGATAACACGTTGATGATCCGCTGATAGAACGTCGATCGGCTATCTCCATAATGAATTTCGTTGTACAGTCTTCCATCCTTAATAAATACAACCCGGCTGCAATAACTCGCAGCAACAGCATCATGAGTGACCAGCAGCATGGTGGCCCGATCTTCCTGGTTACGGCGTTCCAGTATCTCCATCACATCACGGGCTGCCTTCGAATCAAGATTTCCTGTAGGTTCATCCGCCAGCACCAGCTTGGGGGAATGGATCAGGGCCCGTGCGATTGCTGTCCGCTGAGCTTGCCCTCCGGAGATTTCATAGGTGCGTTTATCCAGAAGAGCTGCGATGCCAAGCTTCTCAGCCAGTCGGCCAACCCGATCATTCATCTCCTCAACAGATACTCCGTCGAGGGTAAGTGGCAGGACAATATTTTCTTTTACCGTGAGTGTATTCAGCAAGTTAAAGGACTGAAACACAAACCCCAGCTCTCTCCGTCTGAACAAGGCCAGTTCATCATGATTCAGTTCAAACGGGTTCTTTCCTGCAATCTGCAATTCACCGGAAGTAGGGTGGTCAATGGTCGAAATCATGTTCAGCAACGTGGTTTTGCCGCTGCCGGATGGACCCATGATGCCAACGAATTCTCCCTCCTGAATACTGAGATCAATACCTGACAAGGCTTCGTAAGACACGACTCCTTTATAAATTTTGCTAATCTGTTTCACTGAACATATCTCCATAGATAGATGACTCCTTTTAGGCTTCGAATTTGAATTAAAATAAGTTTGGATGAATTCCTCTGCAAATGGATGATGCTGCTTCCTTCCTTACTTTCTGACTTCATTCTATCGAAGTTTCGACTGTTCTCCTATGGATTAACCTTTCATCTTCATGACATTATTGTAAGGTTGCCAAAGTTTACATCCTCTCGTTGACCATGTCTTATTCTTGTATGTAGAAAATGAGAAAGACGCTGATCCCTGTCAAAGGAACCAGACGTCTTCTCATTCCGCCCCGCATTATGCTGCTTTATGTTCAGGTTTCAAATGTAATGGTTACGGTTGTACCTTCTCCATGAATCGATGTTAGATCAATGCGGTGGTTCATTCGTGTAAGTACATCCTTCACAATGTACAAGCCCATGCCCGTGGATTCCTTAAAGTGACGTCCATTCTCCCCGGTGAAAAAAGGCTGGAAGACGCGGTTGAGATCCGACTTGGGAATGCCTACCCCATGGTCTTTCACTTCAAGGATGATCGACCGTGCGGATTCGTAAGCCTGAATGTGGACCTTTTGTCCATCCCCTCCGGAAGAGTACTTGATTGCATTGGACAGCAGCTGTACGAGGACAAAACGAATCCACTTGGCATCCGACTGTACCGTTAACGCAGAGTCAATCCGCATCTCGGGATATACGTGATTACGAATGAAGAAACGTTTCAGTTCATGAATTGCTTCTTCCCCAGCAAGCTTGAGCGATACTGGTTCCACACTGAAATCCTGTTCAAATGTTTCCAGCCTCGCCATGTACAACACGGTTTCCAGTCCTCGTCTCATCTGGTCTGCTTCCTCTCGAATACTGATGAAACGAGGGTCTTCATCTTCCTGATCTTCCACCGTCAGTTCAATGACGGACAATGGCGTCTTCATCTGATGAACCCATTGATTCATAAATGTCAGGTATTCCTGTTGACGCTGTTCCAGACGATGCAAATGACCATGATAATGACCATACTGTGAATCCAGCAGTTTTGCCAATGCCTGCGGTAAGGGCGCGGGCTCATTCAGTGGAACGAATTCTTTGAGATCATTCATTCGCTGGGACATCCGCGCATAAAACATGCGATGGGACAAATACCGATAAACGAGATACCCTGCGTACAGACATAACCCCAGTGATACAGCATAGGCGGCCGTTAACCAGTGATCATAGCCATCGTACCAGAAGACCGCAACAACAGTAAGCAGCACTACGATCACCCAACAGGTCAATACGACATGTTCCTTGATAAACAATTTCATGCCTGTGACGAAGCCTTCCAATTGCTGTTGAGTCGATAACCGGAACCTCGAACCGTTTCCAGTGCATCCGTAATTCCCAACTCAGTCAGTCGTTTACGCACTCGGGTTACATTAACGCTAAGTGTATTGTCATCTACAAAGGAATCATCCCACAGCTTTTCCAAAATGGTTTCACGGCTGACAAGCTTCGGACTGCGACGCAGCAGCGTCTCCAGCAAAATGGTTTCTTTCTTGGTTAGCTGTATCTTGCGGTCACCCAGCTCCATCTCCAATCTTTCCAGATAAACCGTCAGTCCATCCAGTTCAACTTTGCGTTCTTCATGACGTACAGCGTAATCTCCATATACCCGGCGCAGCTGACTTCGGATTTTGGCCATGACAATTTCATGCTCAAACGGCTTTGTGATATAATCGTCCGCACCGTTCTCAAGCGCCATGACCTGATCCATTTTGCCACTACGGGCCGAAATGAATATGATTGGGCATGTGGAGATGGAGCGAATCTGACGACACCAGTAGAATCCATCGTAACTTGGCAAGTTGATATCCAGCAGCACGACATGTGGCTTGATTTGTTCAAACTGTTGAACGACCTGCTCAAAATCTTCAACCGAAACGGCTCTGTCACCATATCGCTCGATATGCGACTTAAGCAGACCTGCAATCTTCGGATCATCTTCTACAATCATTATGGTATACATAAAAAAAGGTCTCACCTCTTACCTGTAATAATGGAATATGCGTTTCTTGTTCCAAAATCATAACACAGGTAGGGACTATCGGGCATCGGCCTGCTTGCGCCAATCCAGAATGTCAGCGTTCAACTGCTTCAGATTTCCTGACGGCTGCTCCTCATCAGACAAGTTATACTTCTGCTTCAAAGCCAGAATTCGATATGCACTTTCATTAATTCGGGATTCCGAAATCTTCCCTGACTTCACCGCGCTCATCAGCGTATCAAAAATGGTCTTGGCACTCTCATAACTGTGAGCTACCAGCAGAATATCGCTCCCGGCCTGTACCGTCGCAACCGCTGCGTCGTCCAGTTTGTAGTTTTTGGCAATGGCGCCCATGCTCAGATCATCTGTGATAACCACACCATCATACTTGAACTTTCCGCGCAAATGCTGACCAATAATGACGTCCGACAAGGAGGCCGGATGATCGGGATCAAGCTTTGGAAACAGAATATGGGCTACCATAACCGCTTCAACCTGTTCCTTGACCGCATCTTCGAACGGAATCCACTCCAGCTGAGCGAGTTGCTTTTCTGTTTTGTTGACGACAGGCAGATCCAAGTGGGAGTCCACTGACGTGTCTCCATGGCCGGGAAAATGTTTCACGACCGGAATTATCCCTTCACTTCGCAGCCCTTTCATCTCGGCTATACCCATTCGGGATACCAGATCGGCTGAACTGCCAAATGAACGATCCCCAATGACCGGGTTTTTCGGATTACTGTTCACATCCAGCACCGGGGCAAAGTCAACGTTAAAACCTACAAGTTTTATCTGACGGGCCAGCAATTCCCCCATCGTTTCAGCCAGATCAGCATCCTTCGTCTTGCCGACTTTTCTATTGGAAGGTATGGTTTCTACCGTTTCAGGCATGCGGCTAACTTTGCCGCCTTCCTGGTCCACACTCATGAAAATTGGAACCGGATTGGAACGATTCGCATCCTTAATGGATTGTACGAACTTTGCAGTCCCTTGAAGGGTCGAGACATTATTCGCATAGAAAATAATCCCTCCCACTTTCTGATCCGTGATCATCTGTTTCGCTTGAGCATCCAAAGTGGTCCCTTGAACACCTGCCAGGATCATCTGTCCAATCTTCTCATCCAAAGACAATTGGTCGAGCTGCGCTTGTAACGAATCTTTCTCTTCCTGCGGAGGCACTGTATTCTGTTGATCATCCTGATCATTAGCTCCTCCGTTTGAACTCGCATCTGTATCCGTTCCGGCTTGATGCTCCCCCTGCTCTGACGTGTGCGACGTGGATGGCCCTGTAGTTGATCCGGCGTTCGAGTCTGCGGATGAGGAAGGCTTTTGTGACGGCCCACATGCGGATAAGAGCAGGACTACTCCCAATAGCAGCAGCAACAATTGAAGCGTGTTTATGTGTTTGTTTTTTGAATGGTGACTATGGATGTACAAGGATGGTCATCCTCCTTAAGCGTTGTTTTCATTCAGGTTGAATGTGGTTCAGGCCTAACCTTATCATAAGGTACTTCATTTTCAAAATGGAGACGGATCGAGTACAACTTCTGAAGGTACAGTCTGAAGTACGAAAAATAATTTCCTTTTTCAGGGTAGAATGTGGTACTTCATGGTGTTATTACACTGGGCGTGTGTGATGGGTTGGGGAAGAGGAAAAAGATTAGCGGTGCGATAAATGATTTTCTATTGTGAATTTTTCATATATTGAAATTATTTCTATAGGGAGGTGAAAAAGCCGCCTTTCGGCGGCCTCAAGTTTGTTTTCAGTTTTCGTTGCCGTTGGCATTTGTTCTTATGAATCGCCCTTAAAGTTCTCTTAATAGAGGTTTTTTAATACCTCTGTTGTGAAAGGAACCAGTTCGGACTGGCGTCCTTCGCGAACTTTGTTCGGCCATTCCGGATCACTCAGGAGCACACGCCCCAATGCGATCAGATCAAATTCGTTATTTTCCATTTTCTCGTTCAATTGATCCAGATGAGCGTCACCCGTTCCCTGGTTCTCGCTTGCTCTGTCAACGAATTCGGCTTCAAGCCCTACCGACCCAACGGAGATTGCTGGTTTTCCACTTATTTTCTGTGTCCAGCCTGCAAGATTCAACTCAGACCCTTCAAATTCCGGCAGCCAGAATCTTCGTGTAGAGCAATGGAAAATATCCACACCGGCAGCCGTCAAGGGAGCAAGGAACTGCTCCAGTTGTTCTGGTGTCTCCACCAGACGTGCGTCATAGTTCCCCATCTTCCATTGGGAGAAACGAAGCACAATTGGGAAATCAGGACCTACAGCAGTGCGACACGCTTCAATCACCTCGACGGCAAAACGCGTGCGCTGTGACAGATCGCCCCCGTATTTATCCGTACGACGATTGGTGTGTTCCCAGAAGAATTGATCAATCAGGTAGCCATGGGCCCCGTGAAGCTCAATACCATCAAACCCGATGCGCTGCGCATCTGCTGCTGCTTGGGCAAACGCCTGGATAAGACCCTTGATCTCGCCTTCCGTCAATGGTTCTCTCTCCGGTTCACCTGCCATGCTTAGTCCCGATGGACCTACCGGCTCAGCTTCTGCATTCGGCAGATCGCCCGAACGACGGGCTGTGCCCACATGCCACAATTGAGGCATGATTTTGCCGCCTGCCTCATGCACTGCCTTGACTACATTCGCCCAACCTTGCAAGGATTCTTCGCCATGGAACAGCGGGATGCTTGCGCCACTAATGGATGAAGGGTGGTTAATGCCCGTTCCTTCCGTAATGATCAGCCCTACACCTCCGGCTGCTCTGCGACGATAATATTCCACGACCTCTGGTCCGGGCACGCCCTCAGGCGAAAATCCACGTGTCATAGGCGCCATGACGATCCGGTTGGACAGGGTAAGCTTGTCCGAGGTAAATGGTTTAAACAAGGCTGACGGTACATTCATTGTGTATTGCTCCTTTACGATTAGAATGTAGAGAACATGTACAGTTTCTAACAACATGCGCTTGTATAAATAACAAAGATGGTATTCAAAAGGATAATTATTCTTACTACCTTTCTATTCTATAGTTTCTGATTTTTATTTTCAAATCTTCGGAGAAAGGCCTTGCTCATCTCTTGAACATAAAAAAACAGAGCAAGCTTGCAGCAGCTTCAACTAGGAATTTCTGCGTAACAACCTGCCCTGCACAACGAATATATACGCTCTCTCTGTAACCAACAATGTGGTTGAAGCATAATATATAATCCGTAATCTTCCTTCCATTTAATTAGAATTGGCAGGGATATTATTGCGGTTAACCCGGAGTAATTTGCCAGAAGAGGTAGACAGAACATCGGGGTCCGTACCCAACCCAAAGTAGAAATCACCTTCATGTTCTTCAAAAGACTTGGCGTACGTGTCCTGATTAAAACGGAGAACTTCATGCCATGTGTTCAGATCGGTGGATTGATACACGCGATTTATATAGAGATTCGCACTTTTCCGTGTGTAGGTAAGCACATAGACTTTACCATCCCGCAAGAGCACATCTGTAGGAAGAGCCAGGGTATCTGGCAAATAGACACGCGATACCTGATTAATGTCAGTCATCACATTCAATGATTTGGGCAACAGCTGTCCATCATTGAACACCCCTCCGGCAATATAGAGCAGCTTATGGTTAAAATTAATATTTTTCCCTATCTTATTATACGGAATAGTACCGGTTTGATAAGAAAGCCCTGGAAGCATTTTACTACCATAGATGGCCACGTCTTTCTTTTCAAGCCTCTCATTAATCTCTAGAATGTTGGTTTTGTCACCCCAGATTTTATTGGCTGGATACATCATGCCCGATGCATATAATTTGCCCTTAATTTCAAACAGCGTATACGCCCGAAAACCAAACGTATTAATCGTCGCAAAGGTTTGCCAGCTCTCTCCCTGATCATGAGAAATAAGTATCGTAGGTTTCTTTTCGGTCCCCAGTGCTGCAAACAGCTTGCCCTGATAGGACGCCAGATCGTATACGTGTACCCCCAGTGGAAGATTGCGATACTTGGTCCACACATCTCCATCCAACCGATAGAAGTTCCCCATATCCCACTGTTCGCTATCGGAATCATTTCCAGGGATGTACAGCTTGTCGTTCAACACCTTGTAGATGTCAATCTGCTCCTCATCCACAAACCCTTTGGTCGAAGGAACGATGCCTGGGTTGTTATTGGTAACAGACTGGGTTATAAACTTGGAAGCGGCTGTGTCGTAATAAATTACAGGAATAGGACCGGCATTGGTTGAAACGCCCATATTGCTGCTGTTCCCATGCCCCATAAATATTTTCCCTCTGTACAGCTGCAGGTCCCAAACATTATTGGCATATGGCGCTTTCTTAAAAGGTCTTCCGAGCAATTCGATCTTGTTCGTCACATCAGCGGATGTGATAGGAGCGTTGGACACCTTGGCAAGTGCACGTTCAGCGATCGGCTGATGAGATGTTGAAGCATTGTTTTTGGGTTTGGAGTTCCCCATCAGCAGCCACCCCACGCCAGCAATGATCGTCAAAATTACGGCAGCCCATTTCGTATTCCTTTGCATGTCCGCATCCTCCTTTATTTTGTGGGACAACTCCTCTACACCAAAGCAAAATGATACAAATTGTATCCTTTTATATTATGTAAAACGAAATCTACTTGCAACAAATTCCGCCCGGACTGCGCAAAAAAAATAGACAACCTCATCCGAAGATGTGTTGTCTATTGTTCATATTTTGATAGCGAATGCCTACTTTATAACAATTCTATTCTGCCTTCACCAGAATTTTAACCTGGTTTTTCTCTTTCAGCAATGCTTCAAATCCATGTTCTACCACTTCGTCCAGGCTGATTCGTTTGGTTACCAGCTTGTCTGCCGGGAAGAAACCTTTGGCCATCAGGCTAATAACAGCCGGGAATACGTCGCGGTATCCGATAATTCCATTGACTGTCCGCTCCTTCATGACAATGGAGTTTGGCAAAATCGGTGCTTCCTGTTCAAAAATACTAACGATCATCAACTCACCGCCAATACGCGTTGAATCAATGGCTTGTTGAAGTACCCGTGGAACACCTGTTACTTCATAAGCTACATTCACACCGCCTTGGGTGCGTTCATGAATTTCTTCCACCACATTGTATTGTGTTGGGTCAATAACAATAGCACCAAGTTCTTTTGCTTTGGCTTTACGCTCCTCGGAAAGTTCAATCACATAAATATCGGATGCGCCAGAAGCTTTCAGCGCTTCAATAACGAGCAGTCCAATCGGGCCTGCTCCAAAAACAGCCGCAGTGTCGCCAACTTTCAGTTTACTTTGGCGCACTGCATGTAGTGCCACAGCGGAAGGCTCAACCAATGCCCCTTGCTCATACGAGATGGAATCAGGAATGGCGTGCACCATATATTCCTCAGCCGTTACGTATTCGGAGAAACCTCCGCCTCCGCCTGCTAGACCCAAGAATCCCATCTGATCACAAAGGTTATATTTTCCCTGTTTGCAAGCTTCACAGTGACCGCACGCATAGATTGGTTCTACCACCACACGATCCCCTGTCTGAAAACGTGTCACGCCTTCGCCTACTTCAACCACTTGCCCTGAAAATTCATGGCCCATCACAACAGGTGCTTTTTCCCCTGTTAGCGGATGCGGAGCTTGAGCCGGAATAAAGATCGGGCCTGCCGTATACTCGTGCAAGTCACTACCGCAGATTCCACACCACTCTACTTTTATTTTTACCTTGCCCTGTGCAGGGCGGGGTTCTTCAATATTTTCGAGACGCAAATCTTTTACTCCGTGCCAACGCAATGCTTTCATTTGTTTCATCTCCCAGATCATAAGTTTTGATATAATCGGAAACGTTTCCGTAAATTAAATATGTCACATTTTGAATAGGCTGTCAAACATAATTTGTCACACTTATGTCCATCTTATGAATTTTACGCCGATAATCCTGTTACCATGCCAGCATTTCAATCCATGGATAAATTCGGCTTCTCGGCTGGTTCTGCTTTGATAATCTCTTTGTTATCCATTCCGTTCTCTTGGAATGCAGCATATCACTGTAACCGTTTCATCGTGTTCATGGGATACTTGTCGGCTTCAATGTTATAATGAAGGCATAGGATCGTCATTCCATTTGTACATATTTTCAATATTCGGAATCGTTTCCGATGAAGTGAGGTTAACTAAACGTGAGTAAAGATCAGAAGATTACCATTAAGGATGTGGCTGAACGTGCAGGTGTAGGCATCGCTACCGTCTCCCGAGCCATTAACAACTCCGAAGGCATTAGCAGCAAAACACGGGATAAAGTCATGCAAGCCATTGATGAACTTGGATTTGTCCCCAATACCTCTGCGCAGAGCCTGAAGATACGCCAAACGCATCAGATTGCGCTGGTTGTGCCCGATATTCGCAACGCCATCATTCCCGAGATCTCCTGGTCTGTTGAGCAAACGGCGAAGCAGCATGGATATCATGTGGTTCAGATCAATACGGCGGGTAATGCAAGAACAGAATTGGAAACCATTCGTAATATCAAAAAATTGCACGTGGATGGGCTCATTTTCATGCCTTTGGCTTATCCCAAAACATTACCAAGTCTGATAGAAAAAGCTCCACTCCCCATCTCCATGATTAACTACGGGAAGAAGCTGGAACCCGGCATGAAAGCAGATGTTGTCTCTCTATCTCAGCCTGAAGGGAAACTGGTGATGGAGCATCTGATTAAAATCGGACGGACCCGGATTGCTTACGCTGGTGCACCTAAAGATATCATCGAAGAACGTTATCGGGCTTACGAGCAGGCATTAGGACATGTGGATATCTCCCTTGTTTATTTTGGTGAAGACTTTTCTCTTCAAACCGGAGCAAATGCTGCGGATTATTTCTATGGGCTGGCTCATATGCCGGATGCGGTCTATGCCATTAATGATATGGTGGCGATTGGCCTGGTGAATCGGTTTAAGGAGCTCGGCGTACGTGTACCCGAAGATGTTGCTGTTGTGGGTGTAGATAATAACCAGTGGACTACCGTATCGTCACCTCAGATCAGTTCAGTCTCCATTATGGGTGAAGAAGTGGCCCGACTGGCTACCGAACTGCTGTTAAAACGAATTCGAGAGATGAGCACTGCTGATTACGAACATATTCAATTTGAGCCTCGGCTCATTGTCCGCGAATCCAGTGTAGCCATGATCCGTTCCTCTGCACGAGGCCCCCACGCTTAAAAAAAGGATCTGGTATCACCGAATTAACGATAACTATTCGATACGATAACTACAAAAAAGGCGCTTCTCCATGAAGAATTCCGATTGGAGAAGCACCTTTTTTATCTTACGTTCCATACTTTTGCAATGCATATCACAGAGAGGATTCACTTATCCGGAAGCAATGGTCTGATTGTTCTCCCTTTCAGAAACGCTTCAATATTCTCTACCGTATGATTGAAATAAATGGCATAGTTATCTTGTGTCACATAACCCAGATGCGGCGTTGCCAGCAGATTGGGCAATGTACGCAGCACATGATTTACAGGAAGAGGCTCCTGTTCATATACGTCCAGCCCAGCCCCGGCAATCCACTCATTCTGTATGGCTTCAACCATCGCATCTTGGTCCACAATGCTTGCACGAGACGTATTGATCAACAAAGCTGTATTTTTCATACGTTGTAGCTCAGCTCGTCCAATTAAATTACGGGTACGATCACTAAGCACCAGATGGATGGACACAATATCACTTTGCTCAAGCAGCTGTTCCTTCGTATCTGCACGCTGGACTCCTTGTTGCTCTGCTCGTTCCTGTGTCAAATTCTCACTCCAAGCGATCACTTTCATGCCAAAGGCTTGTGCTATAACTGCCATTCGACTGCCAATCTTGCCTAAACCGAGCAGCCCCAAAGTTTTTCCGTATAAATCCATGCCAACGGTACTTTGCCAATTCCGATTCGAACGCAATGCGTTATTTTCAGTTACCAGCTTCCTTGAGAGGCCAAGAATCAGCGCCCATGTCAGTTCTGTTGGGGGATTTGAGCTGCCTTCCGTACCACAGACAATCACGCCTCTTTCTTCCGCAGCCCTGAGGTCAATAGCCGCGTTACGCATGCCGCTTGTAATCAGAAGCTTAAGCTTGGGCAATTGAGCGATTACCGTTTCAGGAAAAGGTGTACGTTCACGCATCAAGACAATCATTTCAAAATCCTGCAGTTCCTGTACAACTTTATCCTCTGACCCCATGTAATGATTGAACGTCTGAATCTCAACCCGATCCAGGATGGGAGACCAATCCGCCGAAGACAAGGCAACATTCTGGTAATCATCCAATATGGCACAACGCAATTTCGTCTGCATGATTGAATCTCCTCCTCATATATCTCAAATCAACGCCCTGGCGTTATCCTTCAAAAAATCATCCTGCCTATGTAAACCAATGGTACACATCCCTAATTTAATCTATACCCTATCCGCATTGTATCAACTCAGCCCCCATCTGCCTAATGCCTTTAGACACAAAAAAGCGCAGGAAAGAGTTCCCACTTCCTGCAATCCCACTAAAACAGTTTGAAAAGCAGCGATGTAATGAGGATCGCCAATGCCACTTGAAACAAGGACCGCATTTTCCAAAAAATCGTATCTAATTTCGATTGATCATTCTCTGTCAGACCCTTTTCTAAAAGATGAAGTCTTCCCCTCATACCTCAAACAACGATAACGTAACCTTAATGCTCTGCTGCACAAACGAGCGATCAGGCTCCGATTTCATCATTACGGTCAGTCCAACCATGGATACAACCAGAGAATTTGCGAGTGCATTCGCATTAAGATCAACGGGTAATTCGCCGGATTGCTGCCCCCGTTCAATCGTCTCCTGGAAAATCGCCGCCAGATACATCTGATGCTCCCGGGTAAGAACCGCAAATTTGGGATCATGTGGAGCCAATTCAACCATCGTATTAATGCAAAAACAGCCATGACGGGGCTGTGTCACATCCCCTTCTGCTCCAATATGCTCAAATAATGTACGGAAGGCCTCCCTAACAGAAGGGTTATGTTGAAGCATGGACCTGACTTGAGCAGCATGAAGAGTTGTATATTTGCGAAGCGCCGCCTCAAACAATTCCTTTTTGTCTCCAAAAGCAGCATATAGACTGGGCCGCTGAATGCCCATGGCTGTTGTCAAATCACTTAAGGATGCTGCCTCAAATCCTTTATCCCAAAAAATCTGCATCGCTGCATCCAGTGCCTTATCCGTATCGAATTCCCGTTGTCTAACCATGCACGCACCCTCTTTATGTATCGATCAGTATATAACCATATTAAACTTCATTTTGTTTTCATGTCAAATTCATTTCACTTTCTTAGAAATGAAAAAACTAATTTTATCATTACTACTTGACATCATTTCGAAGCTTGAAGTATGTTTATTTCGAATCATAATGTACCGATCAGTACATTATGATCAATGATTAATTCTGTTTTCATTACTTACCAACTCGAACACGGAAAGGTGACTCCATCATGCAAAATCCATCTTATCTAACACATGCTCACAGCGAAGGGCGTGCAGGCATTTCACGCCTTGTCGCGCTATTATTTGCGCTGTGCAGCGGACTGGCAGTAGCCAATATTTATTACGCTCAGCCTTTGCTCGACTCCATGGCTGAAGAGTTCCGTATCACTCCTTCATCCATTGGGATGGTTATCACCGTCACCCAAGTCTGTTATGCTCTAGGATTGTTATTACTCGTCCCCCTTGGTGATCTCGTGAATCGACGCAAGCTGATTATCATCCAAATGCTTTTATCCGTAATCGCCCTGATAACCGTTGGTATCTCATCATCCAGCCAGATTTTATTCATAGGAATGGCCGCGATCGGATTGCTTGCCGTGATTACACAAACACTCGTTGCCTTTGCCGCCTCCCTCGCTGCACCTTCGGAACGAGGGCGCATCGTCGGTCTGGTCACAAGTGGGATCGTCATAGGCATATTGCTGGCACGAACGATAGCTGGCACCTTAAACGATTGGATCGGTTGGAGATCGGTTTATCTCTTCTCTGCCACTCTGACATTACTTGGGATAATCACATTATTTCTTGTCCTTCCAAAACGTGAGCCCGATCGTGAGAAACTGAGCTACCCCCAATTGATTGTTTCTGTGCTCCAACTGTACCGCGAGCTGCCGATTCTGCGAGTACGCGGTGTTCTCGCCATGTTGATCTTCACAGCCTTCAGCACCCTGTGGACCTCCATGGTTTTACCGCTAAGCGCTCCGCCGCTTTCCCTCTCACATACCGCTATTGGAGCCTTTGGTCTCGCGGGGGCTGCTGGTGCACTGGCTGCTGCACGCGCAGGAAGGCTGGCTGATCGGGGATTTGGACAAAAGACGACGGGCATCGCCCTTATCATATTGCTTGTATCCTGGCTGCCCATGGGCTATGTTCACCACTCTTTATGGCTGCTTGTGGCAGGGGTGATTATGCTGGACCTTGCCGTGCAGGCGGTACATGTCACCAACCAGAGCCTGATCTACGAAGTTCGCCCTGAAGCGCAGAGTCGCTTAACGGCCGCCTATATGATTTTTTATTCGATAGGCAGTGCGACAGGCTCTATTGCTTCCACTCAAGTATATGCGTGGGCGGGTTGGACAGGTGTTTGCTGGTTGGGTGCAGGCGTTAGTGCGGCGGCACTTCTATTCTGGGCCCTTACTATTAATCGAGCTTATTCCACACCACGATAAATAAGGTTGCCAACGGTCCAAATAACAGGGAAATCAGAAACCAGTTACGTCCACTTCTGTTTTTTCCCTGTGCTAGTCCGGCATTAATAAGGGCAAGTGTGCCCCAACCCACATCGTATTCATTTTCCATCTCGTTATCCTTCCTCTCTTACACATTCTCCGTCCCTTATTGCTCAAGCAGCGCCTTTAACTTAAGGTTACGGCTCTTCAGAAAAGCCAGCATATATCTCTTGAGAAAAGCCCGCTCTGCGACCCAACCCAAAACACCAAGAGGTGCTTCAAATCTCAGCGTGTCTCTCATACAAGTCATCTGCTCATCTATTCTAGTAAAGCTGTGTTCATGCCGCATGCTCTTAAAAGCACCTCTCTCCATTTGATCTACAAAGAGATACGGACGATTGTATTCGATGATCCGGGAAGTCAACTTCTGCCTTATTCCGAAATGTCTTGCTTCGAAAGTTACTGTATCACCTTCGCCGATTCTGCCCGTTGTAACACCAGCTACAGCCTGCTCACGGGTATGTTTCCAGACTGTCCGGGTATGGATATCCATGTCCCGCGCATAGTCGAAGCACCGCTCAATGGGGGCATGTATACTAATCTCGGTTACCACTTCAATCAAGGACTATCTCTCCTTTGCAGTGCATGATATAAATTAAAAACGGGTCCCCTGTTTTATCGCATAGGAGGCCCGCTTTCCGTATGAAATCATTTAATTAATCTAACTCAAATAATTAACTCATTAATGGCAAGCGTGCGTTCTTTGGACAGGTCACGATATTGTTCCGATTCCACCTTAATCAGTGGTTTGAAAATATCCGATGTGTTGTTCATGACAATAACGCCCCGCTCGCCGTTGCTCAGGAGCACTTGTTTACCAATAAAATTGGGAAGCAGATGCTGCATCAATGCTTGAACCGGCTTCTCATTTAATTTGCCAAACCCCATTGCATAGATATCCCGCAGGTTGTTAATCAGGTTCGGATTGCTGCTTCCGTGGTTGCCGGATCTCATCCCGATGTATATGTTAGCAACAGATACGATCTGTGTGTATGGATGAATCTCGTCTTTCTTAAGCTGCATCGGATATCCAGTGCCATCTTCAAGTTCATGATGCTGAAGGGCAACCAGTGCAGTAGCTTCATCCGTCATGGAACTTTTGATAATATCATGTCCATAGATGGTGTGGCGATGCAATTCCAGCTGTTCATCAGCTGTTAACGGTTCCGTCTTGTTACGAATCCGATGGGATACCCTGCATTTGCCGATATCGTGAAGATAGCCGCCGCGACTGATCTGGTAACTCTCTTTCTGAGAATAACCAAGCCAGTTGGCCAGGTAAAATGACAACAATCCAACCTGAATGGAATGTGTATAGTTGTTCACATCATCTCGTTCCAGCATCATCAGAAGATGAACAACATCCTTTTGCTCATCCAGTCCCTCCACCATCGGTTGAAGCGCATCATCCACCATTGTTGCGTTGAATTTGCCTACCGTCAGTGCTTCGAGAAAAGCGGATTGATAATTATGTACAGTTTGTATAAATTGGGATTTCATTTCTTCTTCAGGCGGCTCTTCCTTGGTGCTTGTGCTTGCTCCAGTTGAAAATTTTGCTGCCGCCGCAAAAAATTCGGCTTCCGTGATTTCTTCCTCACGTGGTTCAATATCCACATAATCTACGCGATGCTGCATGAGCAAGGTGATATCTTCACTTTTGATTACAGTACCCTGGCCCAGAACGTGTAATCCTGCTTCGCTGAATGTATCCGCAGTCAGACGGTCTCCATCTTGCAGGTTCATAATATGGATTCTCAAATCGGTATTCCCCCTGAACAATCATTTATAGTCAACAGCACCCGTTACATCGGGTCCCAAAAATCCCTATACTACTTTATATCGATAAATAATCACTTTTTATCCATAGTTCAAACGACCTTAATCACAGAAGGAAATACGAACATATAAGACTTTATCCTCACTCCCATTTTGAAAGAAAGTCCCGGTTTTGAATCCTTCTAAGGACAAGGGGTTCTAACTATAGACATATATAAGCAAAAAGCCCAGAATAATCATTGGGCTTTTGGAAATCCAATTATATTTTAATCGAGCTTAGACTCGCTCCCTGCGCGAAAAAGCGTTCAATGCGTTTCTCAACAGCGGGGTCTGGAATAAGCGGTGGTGCCTGATGCGGCTTCACTCTGGCGTCGATGATAATCTGGTCACAGCCCCAATGTTTATAACTGTAACCGCTGTTCACCCCATACATATCATGGGAAGGGTTACTGCGAGTAAATGTTGCCCATAAGAAATTGCTGAGATTCGCACTCAGGAAAGAGCTGTCATCACATAAGATGATCATTGGACATGAGGACAGATCTCCTTTTTCGCTCAGCAAATCCGTGAATGTCTTCATTTCTTGCTCTGTATCCGCATAACTGGTGAATGGTGCTCCCTGAATGGCAACCATTCCTGGCATCACGAGCTGTGGATTACTATAGCCCCGGATATCCTTCAATGTCTTAGGTACTTCACGGCACAATTCCCGTTTCTTGTCCCCATAGGCTGCAAATACAACCTTACTGCCGCTGTTCAACCCGGTTCCCGAGTAATCCAGTGTATCGATCGTTGTATTGGTATGGAAATGAATGTCCCGTTGCAAATCCATTCGTTCCAGGATATACGTCAGAAATTCCACTTCCCGATGCGTATCCAGCGATTGCTGATCTTCTGCTGTGATAAACAAATACTTCGCCAAGCTGAGCTGGCCGGTACCGAGAATTCGACTTGCGATCGTCAGCAGCTCTGTTGGCTGTTTTACCCTCTGATAGGGCGTATAACGCTCACTTCCAATCGCGAACAGAAGCGGATGCACTCCTGCTGCATCGACTGCGTGGACTTCTTTTACGCCCGGAATCTCCTGTTTAATGGCATCACCCGTAATTTCATGAATCAGATCACCAAATGCCGTATCCTCTTGCGGAGGACGACCCACCACCGTAAATGGCCAGATCGCGTTCGGTTTGGCGTATACTTTATGCACTTTCATTAACGGGAATGGATGAGTCAGACTGTAATATCCAAGATGATCTCCGAATGGTCCCTCAGGCTTCGTTTCATCTGGATAGATATCCCCCGTTATGACAAAATCGGCATCATTGCTGATGCAATATCCATCCTTATAACTGTAACGGAAGCGACGTCCGGCTAGTAATCCGGCAAAGGTCATTTCGCTGAGTCCCTCAGGCAAAGGCATAACCGCAGAGAGCGTATGAGCCGGTGGACCACCAATAAAGATGCTCACTTTCAGAGGTTCTCCCTTTTTGACAGCCTTGGCCTGATGAATACCGATCCCGCGATGAATCTGGTAGTGCAGTCCAATTTCCTTGTTCAATTCGTAATCATTTCCACTTAACTGTACCCGGTACATGCCCAAATTGGAATTCATGATGCCTGGCTTGTCCGGGTCCTCCGAATAGACTTGAGGCAGCGTAACGAATGCTCCCCCATCCATGGGCCAATGCTTGATCAATGGCAGATCGGATATTTGAATTTCTTGGGCGGTTACGGGAAGACTGATCGACTTCTGCTTGGGCAGCGCCTGCCAGGCGGCAAGACCTGTGCTGATATGCTGAAAAGGTGTTTTGAGTGCCTTCATGGGATCATCACGCACGGTCATCACTCGCTGTACACCTTCAAGCGTGCCACGGAACATGAATTTGCTTCGTTCCACGGTGCCAAACAGGTTCGAAACGGCCTGGAACTTCGAACCTTTCACATGTTCGAACAGCAGCGCCGGGCCTTTCGCCTCATGCACTTTCATATGTATCGCTGCCATCTCCAGATGGGGGTCTACTTCTTCCTTCACTCGAATCAAATGTCCGTGCTGCTCCAGATCGTTAATACAATCTTCCATATTGCGATATTTCATTGGATGGCTCCATTCTTTGATTAATAAAATAATATGTTCATATATTCACATAGACAGGCAAAACGAGAGTGCAAACCAAAACACTTACTCTATCACACTCGATTTCCCCATGAATGAATGATTGATCTTCTCGTCTCTTCTATCTTATCAAATGATCTGCCGCTTAACAAAACAATATCTAAAATCTGTCACGCAGTACACCAAAAAGCAATATCCGGTCAACCGGGATCCTGTAATCCTAAGGACACCGCTTGCATAAATATTGCTCTTTGGGCTTATTTAAGCTGTGGGAATCGTAACTGTAAACTGCGTACCTTCTCCAACCCTGCTCTCCACATCTATTGTACAATCATGCAACTTTAAAATTTTTATTACGATGGATAACCCCAATCCATTCCCTTTAAGAGCGCTGCTTCGCGCTTTGTCCACCATATAAAATCGATCAAAGATATGCGGAAGGGCTTCCTCCGGTATGCCTTGTCCTGAGTCTTTGATCGTTACCTTCACGAATGAAGTCGATTTCTTGATCTTGACAAGGATGGTACCCTCAGAATCTGTATATTTTATAGCATTGTTCATTAAATTCTGCCAGACCTGCTCAAACAGATCTTTATCAACCGTGATCTCGCAAGGCATTATCTCTAACTCAATTTTGATATTTTTGTGCGCCCACTGGGGTTCTGCTAATACGATCGTTCTTCTTAATTGCTCATCCAATTGGAATGTGGTGAGATGAAACGGATGATGTTCCGAATCCAGTGAGGCTAACCGGAGTAGATTATCACTAAGCCTGGACAGGCGTAACGTTTCCTCATATATGATATCCAGATGCTCCTTCTGCTCCTCGATTGGAATGGTGCCATCTTGCAGCGCCCTTGTAAATCCTCTGATCGATGTAAGGGGAGACTGCATTTCATGAGAGACGTTACTGACAAAATCATCACGCACCGAGTCTATTTTTTGCAGCTCATGGGCCATATGATTAAAACTCTCCATCAACTCACCAAACTCATCCTGATTATGATGCTTCAACCGGACAGATAGATCCCCGGATGCCATTTTCTTGGCTGCAACTGTAAGCCTCTTGATCGGCTTTACAATATACCCCGACATGAGCAGGATTAATAAGCTTCCAATGACCAAGACTGTAAATAGCGATATGAGGAGCGTTTTTCTCAGATTATGAAAAATGGATGAAAAGTCACTTTGGATCAGAAGCGCTCCAATCTCATCGTTCATTCCGGGAACACCCACAACAGCAGTTCCATCTTTGTTGGATAAAATAACCGCATCGGTTGAACTCGCCTTAAATAACGAATTAACTTTTTCCTTTGGTAAAGAAGTAAGCACTTCACTTTGTTCATTCACGGGAGTAATGTTCAAGCCGTATCGTGCAAAGATATCCAAGCTTGATTTAACTTTCTCCTGATCATCGATCAGGTTTATTATTGCAGCGATATCTTCAGCAACGCTGAGAATAGAATGGTTGGGAGTCTTTTCCTGAGACCGAATATTAAGTATAAAAGAGAGAATCAAACTGGCTAGAACAATACCAATAAATGTAGCTACGATTCGAAGTCGCAGACTTTTCCTCACCATTTTCATGCCAGCTCCAGACGATATCCAAGTCCTCTTACCGTCGAAATCACGAGCTCAGGGATCGACTCCAATCGTTCTCTTAACCGTTTGATATGCACGTCAACTGTGCGCTCATCGCCTTCGTAATCCATTCCCCATACATCTTCAATAAGCTGTGTACGTGTTAATATTTGCCCTGACGAACTCGCCAGAGCAAATAACAATTCACATTCCTTCTTTTTCAATTCAACCGTTCGAGCTGCTGCAACAACTGTCAAATTGCCCAAGTCAATGGTTACACCACCTATGTGAATCACATTCGATGATATCTTGTTGTATCTTTTCAATAACGATTTCACACGCAGGATTAACTCTACAGGGTCAAAAGGTTTTACTAAATAATCGTCTGACCCTGCATTAAATCCTCTGACTTTATCCTTGGATTCTCCTTTGGCAGTGACCATTAGAATCGGCATATCCATATAAGATCGAATATCTGCCGTCAATTCAATACCATTGATACGCGGCATCATCACATCCACAATCGCTAAATCGATTTTGGTATGAGATAAGAGTTCCAGTGCTTCTTGACCATCAGCCGCTTCCACGACGGAAAATTGACTTTTTTCAAGATAGATTCGAATTAGTTTGCGGATATGAGAATCATCATCAACCACAAGAATGGTGTTCATTTATCCATTATCCTTTCTGCAATTTTCATTATTCACAACGGTATTTATTCATATCGTAAGGATTCCATTGGGTCCAGCTTGGCAGCCTTCGATGATGGCATCAAACCAGCGATGATACTAATCACTGTACTTACAACCATTCCGAACACGATATAATATCCGGATAGATTAATCAGTTTTGCTCCAAAAGCGTTATCCAAGAAAATATTTAACACATAACTAATGAGTACGGCAAAGACTACCGCAATGATACCACTAAATACTCCCAACAAAGCAGATTCGGAAAAGAAGATTCGCTTGATATCTTTCTTTCTTGCTCCAATCGCACGAAGAATTCCTATTTCCTTTGTCCGTTCCACTACACTAATGTAGAGCACCACCAATATCATGATACCGGATACGATTAATGAAATTCCTGCAATACCAGAAAGAACAATCGTAGCCATGTCCACATAAGTCGTAATATTCTCCATCACTTTTGCCATCTGGGAGCCTGAGAAGCCTACATCCACAGCTGCTGCATTAATATCATTTACATACTTCATATCGGTTGCATAAGCATTAACTTGAATCGGGCCAATGGTAATCCCTTTGTCCGTATACATCTGCTCAAGTGTCTGTGATGGGAGATATCCTGGGGTCTGCTGCATTGGAGTTCTTTGTCCCGTTGCTTCATACACCCCTGAGATAATAACTTCTTTTTCTAATATGATCGGTTTATGGTTAGCATCCATTTCATTAATATATAGATGGATGGGCTTGCCTATCATAGATTCAGGTTGGTCATTTCCACTGAGTTTAGTCGCTGTTGTCTGCGGTAATAAGATTTGATTGGCTTCTGGTAAAGTTCCTGCTGTAATATTATCTTTATCAAAAGCGTCCGTAAACGTTGTTAACTGTGTGAGTCCCTCCGTTTGTTCTTCATAAACCAGAGTCGATTTTCCATCCACAGAGGTGATCGTCTCCACATGATCCACATTCGGGAAATTACGAATGGTTTCAATATCAGCGTCCGTAAACGCCTGACCTGCTGCCATCAAGGCTTCCGGGCCGCGCATGTCTTTGGCTTCTTCACTTGGTTTTGTGATGTCCACGAGTAATGGGTCCATACTTGCATTGATCTCGTTATTCATGTAACTCGTGATTCCATTGCCTAAAGAGAGCATCAGAAGCACGCTTAAAATACCTATGGACCCCCCCAATGCTACCAATACATTACGCTTGGCATTAAGTTTCATATTTTTGAGAGCCATTTTGAAGGAAGCCAGCAGACCCAGGTTTCGGGAAGGATCTTTATCACCTTGGTAGATCATTAAGGAAGGATCTTTTAAATAAATATCATCCTTAATCCGTCCCTCTTCTACCTTCACAATACGCGTTCCGGAATCGGCCACTTTCTGGGAGTGAGTTACGGTAATGACCAACATCCCTTTTTGTGCTATGCTGTCCAGCAATGCCAGGATTTGATCTCCATTCTCCTTATCCAGAGCACCCGTAGGTTCATCAGCCAATATAATGTCGGGATTGTTTGATAACGCGCGAGCTATGGAAACCCTTTGCTTCTGTCCACCAGACAGCTGGTTGGGACGTTTATTCAGATGATCCTTCAGTCCGACCTCGGTCAGAATATCTATGGCACGCTTATTGCGTTCCTTCTCACTTGTATCCGTCATTTGCATGGCAATTGTAACATTTTCCAGGACAGATAAATGTGGAATGAGATTGAAGTTCTGAAACACAAAGCCAATGTTATTCTTCCGATAATCATCCATTTCCTTCTCCGTCATGGCACTTAAATTCTTACCACGAACGAGAATATCCCCTTCAAAATCAGAATCCATTCCGCCAATAATATTCATAAGGGTCGACTTACCGCAACCCGATTCACCTAGGATCGAGACGAATTCTCCTGTCTCAAAGCTCAAATTCACGTCGTGGAGCACGGCAACCTTTTCTTTACCATACAGCGTGTATGACTTCTTCACATGTTTGACTTCTAGTATTTTCATATGACCTCTTCCTCTCCAAATCAAAAACGCTATCTGTTTATTTAATAGCTCACATTCTAACAAAAGTGTGTGAACTGATAATGAACTGGATAATGAACTTCGGCCTGCCACAAAAAATACACCTGCAATGACTTGAGGTGGTGAACTATGTCAAGCATTGCAGGTGTCGAAAATCAATATGAAGGGAAAGCAAACAGAGCCCTATATTTATTAGGACTCCATTTGCAAAGTTTCCCGCTTTGACATTAAATTCCTTCCACAATACACCTCGCTCGAACCTCAATCTGACGGAAAAGTTCTTCCTCATCAATCGTTAGCAGCTGCCTGCCTCTCATCAGTACACGGCCATTCACAATGGTAGTATCTACATCGGCGCCATTCACGCTGTATGCAAGCAATGATTCCAGCTCGTGAACCGGCTGCAAATGCGGTTTCTTCAGATCAATCAGAATCAGGTCGGCTTTGCATCCAACTTCCAGAACCCCCACATCGTGCTGAATATTTAGGAGCTCTGCACTTCCGCGTGTAGCCATCCGAAGAATTGCTTTTGCAGGCAACCGGGTAGGGTCACCATAATCCAGCTTTTGCAGCCAGGTTGCAGCCTTGATCTCTTCAAACATATCGACGGTTGTCGCACTTCCTGCCCCGTCGGTTCCAAGACCCACGTTAACTCCCTGTGCAATCATCTCGGTAATTGGGGCAATTCCGCAGCCAAGCTTCAGATTGCTGACCGGATTGTGCGCTACTCCACCACGCATACCTTTCAATCTGCCAATATCTCTGCGGTTTAGGTGTACGCCATGGGCAAGCAGTACGTGTGCTTTTTCGAACATGCCCGCCTCTTCCAAATATTCCGTTGGCGTCATGCCATAGCGTTCACGAATCTTCACAACTTCCTCTTTCGTCTCAGCCAAATGAATATGGATGGGCACGTTCTCCTGCTCTGCCATCGCGATTACTTCCCGCAAAGGTTCTACCGGGCAAGTATAGGGAGAATGCGGGCCATACATCGTCGTAATTCGACCCTCAGCCTTACCCGACCAACGCTGTACCAAATCGACCGCTTCCTGTAATCTGCGCCCTCCGTCATCCTCTACGAATACCATTCCGCGTGTGAGCGATGCCCGAATACCGGTTTTCGTTACCGCTTCTGCGATTTCATTCATGTGAATGTACATATCAGCGTAAGCTGTAGTTCCTGAACGGATCATCTCGGCGATCGATAATTGTGCTCCCCAGTATATATCTTCGGGTGTCATCCGGGCTTCTGCAGGCAGCATCTTACGGTCAAGCCAGTCCATCAGCTTCAGATCATCCGAGAATGCTCGTAACAGACTCATCGGTGTATGCTGGTGAGCATTGATCAGGCCCGGCATGGCCAGTTTATGTCGACCGTCCATAATGTCATCACCCGGTTGAGCCTGAATGTGGGGAGCAATCTCTGCGATGCGGTCGCCTACAATACGAATATCCCCCATGAAGGGGGAATCGGTGTCTTTCATCGTTAAGATGGTGGCTTGCTGAATTAATATACTCATTCGTTTCACAACTCCTCTAGGTTTGGATGGCTTTACTTCCAAATCCGAGGATAAGCCTTCACGTAACGGCAAGGTCAAGATTAAGTTAATTTTTGAGTCGTCATTGCTCTGAAACTTTGGATAAAAGGTTTGGGATCTATGTTAACCATATAAGGATAGACTCCGGTGCTGGTATGTAGATAGAAAAAACCACCTTCATTTCCCATTCTCCGAAAGGACATGTCGAACACTTCCGTAATATTAAACTCGCGGTATTTTGTTACAATCTTGTCCGAGTAGAGTATCATGGACCGATCACTCTGCAGTACTTCCTGTGCGAGACCCGTTACTTCTCTCTGTACTTTGTAATAAGGCAATACAGCAATGCAGTTCATGATCTCCCTCCGTTCTAGCCATGATTATTTGTTCCATCATAGCAGATCGGAGAGCCTGAGCAAAAAAATGATCCAACACATATATGATTTACGTGATCTTCGTTGTTACTTTCAATGGATAACGAAGTGCTTCCTGAATATTCTGCAAGGGCTTGATTCATTAATTAAATGTAGCTGATATGTATTATCCGAAAAATCCCCTATCCGTAAACAGGATGGTGAACTCATCACTCTGTTTACGGATAGGGGATTATAACGATTTGGTATAACTTCTTTTTTTATTAATGGATATCTATTTTCTTGAAATAACCGATGGCCAGTCCAAGACAGATGATGGACGTAGCAGCGATCGAAATATATGAATACTCTGGCGGATATTTGGCTTCCAGTGTTCCATTGGCAATATCCAGTGCTGCGGTCCATGGAAATAATCCGCGATGTTCACTTGTAGCGAGCATTACATTCACCAATGTAATAATAATGGTTACGATAATCGCCGGAACAAAACTTTTTAATACGAGCGTAATCAGAATGATTGGGGTCGACAGCAGAAACAATAAAAGACCTGCCACTACATAGTTGCTGAGCGAGTTGAGCACGAACTGTGGAGTAAGACCTGCAAATTGACCCAGCGAACCAAAAATGATCGCCAGCGCCCAAGCGGATAATGTAAGCAGCATAATCCATCCCAGCAGCATAATCCATTTGGACATCAGCAGAGCGACCCTGGAAACGGGAATGGTCAGCAGATTCTTCATTGTATCCTCTGCATATTCCCTGTTATACAGGTAAGCGGTAATAACCCCATACAACGGAACCCCAATGACCAATACAGCATATATGCTTGTGTTGGACATAAGCACACTGAATTGTGCCACAAGGTATGGCTCCTTTGTTTTCATTTGCACAAACATGGCGGCAGCAACCATCAAAGGGGCAACAGCCGCGCCGATGATACTAAGCAGAAACATTTTTGATCGTTTCAGTTTTAGAAGTTCACTGTAAAGCAGATTAACCAATGGTTCCACCTCCAACCAGCTTGGTGAAATAGTCTTCCAACCGATCCTCACTCACCATAATTTTGGTTACATCGATGTCATTCTCCATAAAGAGCCTGTTCAGCTTCCCTTGTTGTCCAAGGTGGGAATAAACCCGGATGTTGCGTTCATCATGAACTTCATATTCAGCCTGATCCAAACCGTCGAGAATTACCGTGGCCTTATTATCATCTGAAACTTGAAATTCGGTGTATTTGCGGTTCCTTTTACGAAGCTGCTCAAATGAAATTTCCTCCAGCAGATTCCCTTCGTGAATAATGCCCATGTAATCAACCAGCTGTTCTATTTCCGACAAAATGTGGCTTGAGATCAAAATGGTAATATTCCTCTCCGCGGCCAGATTTTTGATCAGCCTGCGAATTTCCTTGATCCCAATCGGATCAAGTCCATTGGTAGGTTCATCGAGAATGAGCAATTCAGGATAGTGCAGCAGGGCTCGGGCAATGCCTAACCTTTGTTTCATTCCCAAAGAATATTTGCCAACCAACTTTTTGGTTTCATTTTGCAAACCTACGATTTCAAGCGAGTCCTCAATTGCATTCTTTTTGTATATCCCCATGATTCGAGCGTTGATGGATAAATTCTCGCGGGCAGTCAGATTCTCATAAAATCCGGGTACTTCCACGATCGAGCCGGTTCTTCTTAATATTTCTTTTTGATTGGTAAACAGGTTCTCTCCAAATATCTCAATCTCGCCATGTGTTGGTTTGATTAGACCAAGAAGCATACGGATCGTCGTTGTTTTCCCTGCACCGTTGCGTCCAAGAAAGCCGTATATCCCACCTTGGTGAACAGTCATATTCAGTGAATTGACTGATTTTTGAGTCCCGTATTGTTTGGTAAGATTCGTTGTTTTGATAATTACACTCACGTCCAGCGCACCTTCCTTCCAAGAACTGATAATTTCATTCTAGGTTTCAGATTTTAAATAGCGCTTATCCAAATCTTAACTATCTCTTAATTGTGTTGTGACAGTGACACCCGTGTATACTCGGGGATCGTGAATATAAAGGATGTTTTCACCCCTGGTATGCTCTCTGCCTGCAAATGTCCCTCGTTTTTCTCGGCCAGTGTTCGGGCAATGGAAAGCCCAAGTCCACTTGCCCCAAGGACAGGACTACGTGAATGGTCACTGCGATACATTCGTTCAAACACCAGATTAAGCTCATTTTCCGATATCCCTGGGCCCTGATCCCATACGGTTAATTGAAAATTGTTATGACAACGTGCCATTTCAATACCCAGAACGCCCCCTTCATGCCCATACTGGATGGAATTTTGAATCAGATTACTGATTAAGCGATGGATACTTAGCCGATCTGCCATCACGAAACAAGAGTAATCGGGAAGTTGAATGTTCAGATCCATCTCTGCTTTTTTAAGACTTGGCATAAATTCAATCAAAATCTCCCTGGTCAATTCGGCCAGATCCAACGGCTCAGCCTGCATGGGCATCTCGTCTGCATCCAGTTTGGCCATGGTGAACATCTCATCTATCATTTTTTTCAAGTCCTTGGACTTTCTCGATAAAATATCCATATAATCGCTTCTCTCTTCTTCTGTTGAAGCAATATCATCCTTGAGCGCATCCACATAACCAATCATCGAAGTCAGCGGTGTACGAATATCATGAGAAATACTGGAAAGCAAACTTTTTCTCGCTGCCTGGGAACGCTGGGCATCGATCTTTACGTTTTCAAGCTGCTCCATCAGGTCATTCGCTGCAAAAACGATCTCATCCAGCAGTACATTCCCTTTGCTTAACATTCTTCTTTTCCCTTCTCCATTGACCGCCCGATGCAGTTCAGAAGCAATCGATTTCTGCTTGCTTCGAATCTGATATTGATTAACGAGTACCAAGATGCTGGTGAAAACGAACGCTGCAAACAACCACATTCGTGAACCATGCGACAAGCTAGTGTAGTATTCCAGGGCAAGTGCCCCAGCTCCGATAATCAACTGTAGACCGGATAACATCAAGACGGCATCTCTATTCATCCCGTTCACCTACAAATTTATAACCGATACCCCAGACGGTTTTTATAAATTGCGGATTCGAAGGATCGGATTCAATCTTCATTCGCAGCTTTCGAATATGTACCATAATGGTATTGTCATCATCCAAATACCCGTTATCCCATACATTTCTGAATAATTGGGCTTTGGTGAATACCTGACCAGGATTGGACATCATAAATTTGAGCAATTCCGTCTCTTTGCCTGTCAAATCAATCTCTTTGCCTTGAACATCAACCGTGTATGTTTTCAAATTCATCATCAATCCTTTGAAGCGAATAAACTCACTGTGGTCAGGGACCTCAGTACCAAGAACCATAAATCTGCGCATAAGCGCCTTAATTCTCGCAACCAGCTCATGAATGCTAAATGGTTTGGTAATATAATCATCCGCACCAATGCCAAGACCTATAATTTTGTCTGTTTCGTGATCTTTGGCAGTCACCATCATGATGGGGACGTTGCTGGTGCTGCGAATTCTTCGACAAGCTTCCATACCATCCATTTGAGGCATCATCAGGTCAAGAATGACCATATTATATTTGTGCTGTTGAAACAGCTGCAGCGCTTGTTCCCCATCTGCGGCAGTGTCTACGATATACATCTCCCGCTCCAAATATTTTCGGATCAGGTCTCGAATCTCCTTATCGTCATCCGCAATAAGTACACGAATATTTTGCATCATTTCAACCTTCTTTCCTGTCAGCATTTTGCATAATTCGATTCAACTCGCTACCGTGTATAAGATCTAGACGAATAGAAGCATTTCGATCTAAATCTTGGTGATTGAAAGACGCTCTTTGGATTTATGCAAAATGCTCATGTGTAAAAAAAAGGTTGGCGTTTCTGACTCACGAAACGCCAACCTTGAAATGTTATTTAGTACTTGTCAGCAGGAGTTCGTTGATGAGCGTTGCATTCTGTTTCACAATTTCCGGATAGTTTTTGTCGATCATCTCCATATGTTTGCCGTAACCTTTCACTTCTCGGAATTGTCCTGTGGTGGATTGGGCCCACAATGCAATTGAAGCATTGGCATCGGAAAGCCCTGAAGTCACATAACTGATGTTACCATCAATCGTACCAAAGGTTATGGCTTCATGAACATACAGGTAAGACTTTGTAATCAGCTCCAGCAAATAGTCATTAGCCAATTTCTCAAGGTCTTGATATTGACTCATGTTGAACTTTTGCTGAATCTCCTGCCTGATCTGTTCTTCAGTCAGACGATGTTCTTCCACTTCTATTCGGTATTTTGAGTCCAGTATAATCAGGTCACGCACTTCATATCCTCTGCGGTTAAGCTCCTTGGCGACATCGAAGGCCAGTACTCCACCCGAGGAATAACCCATTAGCGTGAACGGACCCTCCTTTTGAACATCAATCATCATTTGGGCGTACCGAGCAATCCGATCTTCTGAAGTAATGAAATTAAAGCTGTAAACTCCGAACGAGTCCAGATGCTGAGCAAGTGTCATGTAGGCAATACCCATCGAAGCAGCGGGAGGAAAACAGAAAACCATCCGATTTTTCTCGCTTGTCCGGGTTAGCTGCATGCAATCTTCGGTGTAGTCCTCCAAGAGATCTTTGGCTTTCTCAACAAAGTTCGCCAGATCAGCAATGGTTGGTTTCTCAAAAATATCTTTAAACGGAATTCTAAAATTCAGCAGACTGTACAAACGGGATACAAAAGACATCACATTTAACGAATTTGCACCCATCTCAAACAGATTTGCGTGTATACTGATTGGCTTTACGGGAAGAATGTCCTCCCAGATATTTGCCATGTGGCGTTCCAGTTCCGTTTCAGGTGGTGTGTAGGCTTGCTGAGCTGTCACACTGCCCTCTGGCTCAGGCAATGCCTTCAAGTCCACTTTCCCGTTCACTGTCAACGGGAGCTGATCCACCACAATGAAGAATGCAGGGATCATATATGCGGGAAGCTCGTCATGCAAGCCCTGTTTTAGTTGAACGATGTCCATCGCTCTACTCGGGTCCGCAGGCACGATGTACGCACAGAGATAGCTCTGCTGAGCATCATCTTTCCGCGGGGTCACAATGACATCTTTAACCTCCGGTTGTTGCAGCAAACGATACTCAATTTCTCCCGGCTCAATGCGATATCCCCTAATTTTCACCTGATGGTCGATTCGTCCGAGGAATTCCATGTCGCCGTTTGGCAGCCATTGCACCAGATCACCTGTCCGGTATAAGGTAGTCCCTTCTTTGAACGGATTGGGTACAAACTTCTGCATCGTTAGTTCCGGACGTCCGAAGTATCCTCGGGATACTCCATCCCCTCCAATGTAAAGTTCCCCTGGTGAACCAGCCGGAAGCAGTTGCTGATGTTGATTCAGCACATATAACTGCACATTTGCAGCAGGTTTCCCAATAGGTACTGAGATTCTCGTGTCCGTCTCGGGATTGTACGGATGGATCATGCAGCCTACAACCGTTTCCGTTGGCCCATATTCATTAAAGATCTGAACCTTGCCTCCAAAACTTTCGTACACTTCCCGAGCCAATTCCGATTTCAGGTCCTCACCACCTACAATCAGGCACTTGATACTGGATCGGGTATTGTCCATATCCTTAATCAGATTCAGATGTGATGGTGTCAATTTAACTACGCCTGCTTGCCGATCCCTGAATACATTCAGGATCACCGGTTCATCTCCACTGGTTGGATATACCACTATTTTATTTCCAGTAACCAATGGTGTAAAGATCGAAGTGATCGTCAAATCAAACGCAAAGGAGGAGTACAGGGCAAAATCAAGCTCCTGATTCTGTAAATAAACGTCCTTCGCCCAGAAAATATAATTGATCAGACCGCTGTGCGGAATCATTGTGCCTTTTGGCTTCCCGGTCGATCCTGAGGTGTAGATCATATACGCTACATCCTCCGGCCCAGCTTGCTGCTCCAGTGGTTCTGCTGAATAATGGCTATAATCTCCATCAATGGCCACGGATGTTCTGCCTGGCCCGGTATGGCCTTCTCCCATTTCCAATAGGATCGGTGAACCGCTATCCTCCAGAATCAATGCAATCCGCTCTGCGGGATATTCCGGGTCAATGGGCACATATGCTCCGCCTGCCTTCATAATTGCGAGAATGCCAACAATCATCTCGGGTGAGCGCTCAACCATAATGCCTACCATGGAACCTGGACCAACATGGATAGCCTTTAAATGTCTTGCCAATTGATTCGATTTTATGTCGAGCTGCCTGTAAGTCAGCACATCATCGCCCAACGCTACGGCAATATGTTCAGGGGTTTTGGCGGCCTGTTCACTGACCAACTGATGCATCGTCTTGCTCTTTGGATAGACTGATGCCGTATCGTTGTACTGATGCAACAGGGTAACCTGCTCTTGTTTCGTCATGATTTGTATGTCATCGACCCGCATGTTTTCATCTGTCACGATTTGTTTCAACAACGTAAGCATATGGTCTTCCATGACTTTCATCAGAGCTTCATCATATTTGCCCGAATCATAAGCAAACTTGATTACTAGCTCTTCACCAGGTATTGCAATCAGATTGAATCCATAATTCGTCTGTTCCTGACTATGGACGTCCTCAATGACAAACCCAATATCATTCGTGCCCTGTTCCACAAGACTTGAATCCACCGAGTAATTTTCAAAAACCATGATATGATCGATCAAATCTCTTTTCAGACTGCTCAAAGATGCAATTTCAGCCAGACCCAGATGGTGATGCTGACTTCCTTCAATGGATAAGGCCTGCATATCTCCAATCAGTTGTTTGAAGGTATGTCCCTCATCCCATTGAATCCGTGCAGGAATGGTGTTGATAAATAAACCAACCATGTTTTCGATCCCTCTTACTTGCGCTTCTCTCCCGGATACCACCGTTCCAAATACGACATCCGAAGTATCGTTGTACTTGGCAAGCATGATTCCCCAGACACACTGCATAACCGTATAAAATGTGACATGGTTTCGGTTGGCAAGATCATTCATTTGTTTCGTGAGCTGTCTGGAAATGCGGAATTGATGCTCCTGTGGAGTGGCCCCCTCGTTCAATGAACGAGAAGTTCCTGCAGGCAGCTGAACCTTGTTCTCATATCCGCCCAGATAATTCTTCCAGTACGAGACGGCTTCATCCTTGTTCAACGCCTGCAACCATTCCACATATTCACTGTAAGGTACAGGCTCGTGGAGCTGAATGTTTTTCCCAGTACGTTTGCATTCATAGAGTTGAACCAACTCTGCAAGAATGATGCCTCTTGCCCAGCCATCAAGCAAGATATGATGGTTACTCCAGATTAACGAGTATTGCTCCTTATCGGTCTGCAGCAGTTCGAATCGAACCAGTGTATCTTTGCCAAGATCAAAGCCTTTTCTTTTATCCTCCCTAGCAATTGACAATACATGAGTACCTCTGTCCTGTTCCGGCACTCCTCGAAGATCCCGGTATACAAAAGCAGCTTCTCGGTTTTGACAAATAATATTCCGCGGCTCTTCTGTAACTTGGTATTCAATGGACGCACGAAGCATTTCGTGACGCTGCATCAACAGGTTCAGACTCTCTTGAAACCGGTCAATGTCAAGATTACCTCTGATGTTCATGATCAGCTGCTCAAAATAAACCCTGTCTCCGCGATTCTCAAGTGCATGGTACAGCATCCCGCGCTGCATGTTAGCCAAAGGATATATTTTCTCAATTCGCTCTGGGCCGAACTTTTGCGTAATCACTTTCAAATTTTGCAGCGTTACATACGGATCTCCATAATCGGATGGCGTTTTTTCGGGCTGCTGCTGCACACAATGTTCAATGACCAGCTGGAGCATTTTTTGGTAGGTTGTCGCCAAGTTCTCAACAATGGATTCATCAAACAACTTGTGGTTATAGGTGATGTTAATCTCCAATTGACCTTCGGCCACATATGCAATAACTTCCATTGGATTGGCACGAATGACATCATCGCCAACCGAATTGCCCGCTGATAACCAGGAAGAACGAAACAGGCCGCTGTTGATATCCTGATCCATTTGTCCCAAATAATTAAACAACAGGAGTGGTGTCTGCTCTTTCAACTTTGGCAATTCAGTAGTCATATATTTCAATATTCCGTAACCAATTCCTTTGGCTGGAACCCTTCTTAGCTGCTCTTTTACCTCCTTGATGGTTGTACCGAGCCCTTCCTCATTCCCGAGATCGATACATACCGGATATTTACTTGTAAACCAGCCAACCGTACGACTGATATCCAATTCGTCTCCCATAAGCTCGCGACCGTGACCTTCCATCGTTACCTTAACTTTATTCGCTCCTGCACATTCCTTGATGGAGAGAGCTAGAGCAGCCAGCAGAATGTCATTAATTTCGGTATAGTAGGCCTGGTTTGTCTCTCGCAAAAGTTGAGCAGTCCTCTCTCGGTCCAGCGATACGCTGCTCATTCGATTGTCTCCGTATCGGTACTCACTCAGATGAACTTCATTCCTAGGAAGAAATCCGGCTTCTTCTTGATCCGCCTTGATCCAATACGCACGCTCCTTTGCGAGACGACCTCCCTTCGCATATTCGCTCAGGAAAGCGGCATAGTACGGGTAAGAATCCGTAACCGGATAAAAAGAAAGATCTTGTCCTTCCAGAAGCTGCTGATATCCTATGGCCAAATCTTCCAGCAGAATTTTCCAAGATACCCCATCAATCAGCATGTGATGGATTACAATGAGCAGATGATCTCCCTGATCGGTTCTAAAAATGACGGCTCGCACCAGAGGTCCCTCGAAAATTTCGATGGATTCCTGTATGTTGGAGGCTGCCTGCTGCACCCTGATAAACAATTCCTGCTCATCAAGACCAATCATGTCCTGTACATCCAGTTGGAAAAGACCTGCTTCATAATCAAGATGGGTCTGCACCACCTTGCCTTGTTCCTCACGATAGGACATCCGCAAGACATCGTGATGCATCATTAACCCTTCCATAACCTGCCGGACTGTCTCCGGATTGAATCCCTTCTCCCGGTACAACATCAGGGATTGATTAAAGTGGTTCATTCCTGTACGTTGATGCTGCAAGAAATAAGACTTCTGGATAGGTGTAAGATCAATCGGACCCCTCATACGCTGCTTCATCCGGTCTACACGGGAATCTTCTCTAACATAACGCCCCAGCAACTTGATCTGTGGATTAGCAAATAGTTCTTTCATGGTCAGCTTTTTGCCAGCTCTGGACAGTCTGGATATAATTTGCAAGGCTTTGATGGAATCCCCACCGGAAGCAAAGAAGTGATGGTTAATGCCGATTGGCTTGAAGCCAAGCACCTCTTCCCATATTGAAACGAGCAAGATCTCCGCTTCGTTTCTTGCGGCCTCATAGACCGTCTCTCCACCCATGCTTGCATCCGGTTCGGGAAGTGCACGTACATCCAGTTTCCCATTGCCGGTCAGAGGCAGGGTATCCAATTGCATAAAATGCGTAGGAATCATATATTCAGGCAATTCGACACCCAGATGAACGCGAATTTCGTCCAATGGTATCGATCTGTTTGCGGTGAAGTAGGCACAGAGCACGGTATCCTGTTCCTGGTTTGCTCCAGGTACGATAACGGCCTCTCGTACACCTTCGAGAAGCAGCATTTGTTTTTTGATTTCATCCAGTTCAATCCGATAACCACGCACTTTCACCTGATTATCCTTCCGACCTGCCAGTTCCAGCTTACCATCATGAGTCCAACGGGCAAGATCTCCTGTTCTGTACATGATCCGCCCCGGCTGGAATGGATCTTCAACAAACTTCTCCCGGGTCATTTCTGCCTGATTGAAATACCCACTGGACACTGCTTCACCCGAAACACAAATTTCACCAAATACACCCTGGGGCACCAGATGGTCATGCTTATCAAGCACGTATACCACAGTGTTATCAATCGGTCTGCCAATAACCGGATGATCTATAAAGGAACGAACATTCACAGACGACAGGTTATGAAAAACCACACCAATCGTCGTTTCAGTTGGACCATAATGATTCATAATTCGGCTGTTTGGATACTCCCCAAGATACTTTTTCACATCGGTTGTATTTATCTTCTCCCCGCCAAGCACAACAAGCCTCAGCACAAGCTGCCATTCTGCAAAGGCAGGGTCATGGAGCAGCAGATTGAACAATGAAGGGGTCAGTTTAATAAATGTGATACGCTGCTGAGCCATCATTTGTAATGCTCTGGCCGGATTGGTGTAGTCTTCCTTGCTTGGAACGTGAAGCTCGCCTCCTTGCAGCAGGGATGAAAATACACCTGTGTATCCCAGATCAAAAGCACTCGAAGACATCAGCATCGTTCGATCTGCCGCTGAGATTCCCGCTTCGCGGATAAACCATTGAACGTAATTAACAATATTTCTGTTCCGAACCATAACCCCTTTCGGAGTACCTGTTGACCCAGAAGTATAGATCATATAGACCTGCTGTTCAGGCGAAGTCGGCAGAGATAGATCTGTGGAGTCAAAGTGCTCGATACTGCCGTCGTTAACCTGACAGACATCGCCACTGAAAGATAACCCCTTGGACAACGGATGATCCGTCAACAGAAGGATAGCCTGACTGTCTTGCAAAATAACATTTGTCCTGTTCACGGTCTGCTCAGGATCAATCGGTAAATAGATGGCTCCCGTTTTAAGAACGGCCAGCATGCTTGTAATCAAATCCACAGATGGACTAACGCATACAGCGATAACCGAATTCGGCGCAGCTCCTCTTGCTCTTAGCGAGCGGGCCAGTTGATTAGCTCTGCGATTCAACTCTTCATAAGATAACTCGTTTTCCCCCGACACCACTGCCCGTTGCCCGGATGATCTCCTCACTTGCTCCTCGAACAGTTCGATCAGGGCTGTATCTGTTCTGTATTGCACAGACTGACCACAGGATAGCTGCATAATGGAACGGGTTTCTACTGAGGTGATGAATGGAATATCCTGCAGCCTCAACGCGGCATCGTTACTGATATTATCCAGCAATTCAACCAAGTGGCCTGCCATCCGCTCTATTGTTTCAGGCTTAAACAATTCCGTAGAGTACGTGAACACACATTTGATCCGGCCCTCAGCCTCCATTGCGGTTAAGGTGATATCAAATTTGGATCGGATGTTGGTTGGAGGAAGTGAAGTGAACTGCACACCCTCCAATGCAAGCTCCTCACTGTCATAATTCTGGAATACCAGCATCGTATCAAACAAGGCGCTTCGGCTCATATCTCTTGCCAAGGCAAGCTGTTCAACCAGTTCATCGAAAGCATAATCCTGGTTTTCATAGGCCTGAAGTGTATTCTCCTTGATCTCGTTAAGATATTCCCTGAACGTAAACGTGCCTACCGGACGATTCCGAAGTGCCAGTGTATTAATGAACAAACCGATTACATTTTGCAGTTCCGGCTGGGAATTGCCTGCTACCGGCGTTCCCACGATAATATCCTCTTGCCCGGTGTATCGATGTAACAGTGTTGTATAACCAGCTAGCAGAAGCATAAATAAGGTTACACCCTCTGTTTGAGCCAATTGAGACAGCCGCTGCGACACACTCTCAGATAACTCAAAGGGAAACAGTTCGCCTTCATAATTACGATGTTGCGGTCTTGCATAATCGATAGGCAGATCCAGGAGCGGAACTTCCCCTTTATAGGTACTGAGCCAGTAGTCCTGCTGTGCCTGCATCACATCCGTTGTTCTGGACCGTGCTTGCCACTCGGCATAATCCCTGTATTGCAATTGTAGTGGTTCAAGCGTTTGTCCTTCATACAGGGCGCTCAGCTCCCTGGTCAAGACGCCCATGGATACACCGTCCGCAATAATGTGATGCATATCCATAATCAGACTGTATTCCGCAGGCCCCATCTGCATAAGTTCAACCCGCAGCAACGGAGCCTGAGTCAGATTGAACGGACGTACAAATCCCGCCTGCCACGCTTCTAAAGTCTGTTCACCCAGCTCGCGAGAGGTGATCCTGAATTCCACCTGTTGATCAATTCGTTGAACAGGCTGTCCATCAACCATATGGAAAGAAGTCCTGAACGATTCATGACGCTTGATCAGACCCTGAAAAGCTCTTTCCAATTGGCGTACATCCAGATTGCCAGATATTTTCATAGCATAAGGCATATTGTAGGCCAGGCTCGAATCTTCCAGCTGATGCATAATAAAAAGTCTTTTTTGTGCGGAGGAGAGCGGGTAGAACTCCTTCGTTTCCGCTTTGGTTATGGTCTCATAGCTGCTGGAACGAGCAGACTCAATCCACTGGGACAAGGCTCTGACAGTAGGCGTTGCAAATACTTGTCTCAATGGTAAGGCAACACCGAATGCCTTGTGGACACGAGAAACGAGAGCCGAAGCTTTCAGTGAATGCCCTCCAACTTCAAAGAAATTGTGGCTTACGCCAATATGGTCATTGTTTAGCAGCTGATGCCAGAGTGCAAGCAATTCCGCTTCCACCCTGCTACCCGGAGCTTCATAACCCCCAAGTGCAGACACGCCCGCTTCCGGGGCTGGCAGCGCTTTGCGATCCACTTTCCCGTTGGAGGTCAGTGGCAATTGATCCATCTTCACAATGTAGGCTGGCATCATATAATCCGGCAATTGAAGAGACAACTGTTGTCTGATTTGTTGCGTAACCGCATCATCTGCTACCTCGTTCAGGGTGATATATGCACAGATATATTGTGTATGCTCTTCATCCGCCCTGGCTACAACGAATGCATCCTTGACGATATGAAGCTGAAGCAATTGATGTTCAATTTCACCCAATTCAATTCGATATCCCCGGATTTTAACTTGATGATCCATTCGACCCAGGTACTCCATGCTGCCATCTGCACGCCATCTGGCCAAGTCGCCTGAACGATACATTTTCTCACCAGGATAGAACGGATCTTCGACAAATCGTTCTTCCGTAAGACTGGATCGATTGAGGTATCCTCTGGCAAGCCCTTCCCCTGCAACGTATAACTCACCTGCACATCCTACAGGCTGCAATTGGCGATACTGGTTCAGAATATATGCCCTGAGTGTAGGGATGGGCTGACCTATATTACTTCTGCCCATTTGCATATCAGACAGGGTAATCTCCTTATAGGTAACATGAACCGTAGTCTCCGTAATGCCGTACATATTAATTAACTTTGTAGATGGATAACGCTCATGCCATGCTGCCAATAAGGACGGACTTAGCGCTTCTCCACCAAAAATGACTTTTCGCAAAGACAATTCCTTCTGTGGAAGCTTCGCCTCTTCATGCATCAATCGGTAGAAGTAAGATGGCGTCTGATTCAGAATGGTTACCTTTTCACGGATTAATAATTGCAGGAATTCTCCAGGCTGTTGGGCGACCAGATGTGGAACGATAAGTAAGGTACCGCCGTACAACAGTGCTCCATACATCTCCCACACCGAAAAATCAAAACAGAAGGAATGGAACATCGTCCATACATCGTTCTCGCTGAAATTAAATCGATTACGGTCATTGATCAACAAACGCACGACATTTTTATGCTCAATCAGCGTTCCCTTCGGATTCCCAGTCGTACCTGAGGTATAAATGACATAGGCGAGATCATGTGACTGAACGGATGTCTCCAGATTTCCTGCATCCTCATGATACGAGTCCTCTTCCTCCAGCACAACGCATGAACCACGGTGAAGACCACGATCCATTCCTTTTTCAGAAACCACCAGCAGGTGGATCCCCGAATCCTCCAGCATATAGCTGATACGGTCATCCGGATAGGTGGGATCAACAGGTATATATGCAGCTCCCGCTTTTAACACTGCCATGATGCCAACGATCATATCGACTGACCGATCCGCCATAATCCCAATGAATTGCTCTGTTCCTCCTGTAAGAGAAAACAGCGTACGAGCCAGTTGATTGGAACGCTCATTCAGCTCCGTGTACGTCATATGACGATGCTCATCCCGGACAGCAATTCGATCAGGCGTACGTCGAACTTGCTGTTGGAACAGCTCATGAATGGTCATATTTCGCGGGTAATCCGCATCAGAGTTATTGAAAGAATTCAGGAGAACCTCACGCTCTTGACCGCCCACAAGCTGAATGTCAGCAAGCTGATGATGATCAGCTGAAGTAACTTGTTCTGCCACACTCCTAAAATGTTGATCCATACGCTCGATGATGGATGAATCATATTTATTACCATCATACGTAATCACAAGGGTCAGACTGTCACCAGGTGTTGCTGAAATCAGGAATCCATAGTTGCTCTGTTCCTCCGCATGCAGTCCGGTAATTTCAAAACCAACCCCCGTGCTGGATTGTTGAACAGCTCCATGATCCAGGGCATAGTTCTCAAATACGAAGACGTGATCCATTAATTCCTTGTTGAGGTCGCTCAATGCCTGAACCTCAGCCAAATTCAAATAATTGAATTGCTGACTTTCAACAGCTTGTTTCTGAACGGCCTGGAGTACGTCGCCAAAATGCTTTTGATGCGGGTAACCAATCCGAACAGGAATCGTATTGATGAACAATCCGATCATCTCTTCTATGCCTTCAACTGGCGCTTCTCTGCCAGAGACTACGGTTCCAAATATGACGTCTTCCGTATCATTGTATCTGGCGAGCACCAGACCCCAGATACATTGAATGACGGTATTCAACGTCACACCATAACGAGCACCTATTTCATTTAATTGGCGGGTTAACTCCTGTCCCAAAGATATCGTCTGTTCTTTTCGCAAATACGGAACATCATGCTCTGTAAGAAGCGAACCTGGAACACTCGACTGTGTGTCATAATTCTCCAGATAACGTCTCCAATACGCTTGGGCCTCATCCTTGTCCTGACGAGTGAGCCATTCAATGTAATGATGATATCGTTTCGGCTCCTTCAGATTGTGCGCTTTATTCTCAAGTTTGGCCTTATAGATCTGGAACAGCTCGGATAATATAATTCCCAGACACCATCCATCCAGCAAAATATGATGATGGCTCCATACAAGAGTGTAGGATTGATCAGTGGTGCGAAACAGAGCTGCACGCATGAGTGGCTGTGTATCCAGACGGAAACCGCGAGCCTTATCCTGACGTAAAAAAGTATTCAATTGCGCTGCTGACTGATCTTTCTCCAAACCTCGCCAGTCTTGCTGTTCAAATTCAATGGTGAGGTTTTGCATAATGACCTGTCTCGGTTCTTCCAAATCTTGATGTATGAATGAAGCTCTCAATGCTTCATGTCTGTTCATGAGCTCGTTAAAGCTGGATTGCAAGTAATCCGGGTTCACTTCCCCGCGGATCTCCATGACCGTTTGCTGGAAATACGCAGTTGATGACACATCCTCCATCGCGTGAAAGAGCATGCCTTGCTGCATATTGGTTAACGGATAAATCCGCTCAATGATCACGCCCGAACAGGCTGACTTAATAAGATCTAACTCCTCCAGTCCTAGGTTTGGATCACCATAGTCGGAAGGCGTATATGTCGTTTCATGCTGAGACAAGCAATGGTCCACAATTTCCGTTAATCGTTCGAAAAACGTCTCTGCAAACCTGCTTACAAGCGGCATGTCCACCGCAGTTTGGTTTGCAGTTACGTTGAGATGTAACTTCCCACCCGATACGAAGGTATTCAGTTCAATCGGGTTATTTCGGGCGATATTGCCACCAATCGTTTGCCCCGTAGAGAAACGGGACTCCCTGAACATGGCTTCCCCAATCATGCCTCCGTCCATCTCGCCGAGATAGTTAAACGAAATGGATGCTGGACGCTCCGTCTGCAATTCCGGCATCCGGGCCACATATTTCAGTGCTCCATAGCTGAAGCCTTTATGTGGTACCTTCCGCAATCCCTCTTTCACCCGTTTGATCGTGGTCGAAAGTTCGTCCTCTGCCTCTCCTTCCAGCAGCACTGGGTACAGCGTTGTAAACCAGCCCACGGTGCGACTGACATCGATCCCCTCCAGCACATCTTCCCGGCCATGGCCTTCCAGGTTCACTTTCAGCTTCAGCTCGCCTGTCAGCTTCCGCACCGCAAGGTACAGCGCACTGAGCAGCAGATCATTAATCTCCGTCTGGTATGCCCGGTTGCTCTCCCGCAGCAACTGCCGGGTGACCTCCGCACTCAGGGTGCTTTGCAGGGTTTGGCTGTCCGTGAATCGATCCGGGCCTGCCGCTTCCTCCCGTTCTCCCAGGTTCAGTCCAGCTCCCTCCGCGGCAAGCCTGCTCCAGTAGGCTCGCTCCTTCGCAGCCTGTGGGCTGTTCGCGTACTCCTGCACAGCTTCCGCAAAGCGCTGGTAAGAGTCCGTCTTCTCCCCCGCATCCAGCTCTTCTCCCCGCTCCGCCTGCTGATACAGCACTTCCATATCCTCCAGCAGGATTCGCCAGGATACCCCGTCCACGACCAGGTGATGAATCGCCAGCAGCAGATGGTCACCATCTTCGGCTTCAAACCATCCGACCTGCACCAGCTTGCCCTCTTCCAGATTGCATGCCTGCTGCACCCGGGTAGCCGCTTCATAGACCTGACGCTCCGGTTCATCCCAGCCCCGTGTATCAAACCGGTGCAGGGTATACATCCGCTCCCCGGTAGGCACGGGACGGTTGAATTGTCGGATGCTGCCGTCTGCTTGCACCTCATACCTCATGCGCAGCGCATCATGATGCTCCAGCAGCCGGTCCAGCACCTGTTCCAGCACGTCCGGCTTGAACCCGGCCGCCCGGTGCAGCATAAAGGACTGGGTGAAGTGGTTTCGTTCCGCTGTATTGTTCGCAAAAAACCACTGCTGAATCGGAGTCAGCTGCACTTCCCCTTCCACCGGCTCCTGGTCAATGCGCTCCCGCTGATCCCATTTCACATACGGGGAAAGATCCCGAATCTTCGGATAGGCAAACAAATCCCGGACCTCCATCCGCAGTCCTGCCCGAGCCAGACGTGATCCGATCTGGAGTGCCTTGATGGAGTCTCCCCCGGAGACAAAGAACTGGTGATTGATACCCAGCTCCTCCATGTTTAGCACGTCACGCCACACGTCCACCAGTATGCGCTCCACCTCGCTGCGCGGTGCTTCCGTCTCCGGTCCGGCAGGCAGATGGTGATCCGGCTCCGGCAGCGCCTTGCGGTCCAGCTTGCCATGGGACGTCAGCGGCAGCTGCTCCAGCTGCACGACATATGCCGGGATCATATATTCCGGCAGCTCCGCTTCCAGCCAGTCCCGAACAGTAGCGGCTGTCCACACTGCCTCGCCTTCGGATACAACATAGGCGCATAACGCCCCATTTCCATGCGAGTCCTGATGAGCCAGAACTGCTGCTTCCCGGATGGCCGGATGTTTCAGCAGTTGCTGCTCGATCTCGCCAAGCTCAATCCGATAGCCACGGATTTTCACCTGTTGATCGGTACGCCCCATAAATTGCAGGTTGCCACCAGGCAGCCAGCGCACCAGATCACCTGTCCGGTACATTTTGCCGCCAGGTTCATGCGGGTTGTCCACAAATTTCTCAGCTGTCAGTTCTGGATTATTCAAATAACCTCTTGCCAAACTTTGACCCGCAATGTACATCTCTCCTGTCACGCCTGTTGGACAGAATTGAAGATGATCATTCAAAATAAAAATTCTTGTATTCGTAAAAGGTTTGCCTATGGGAATGACAGCCTCTAAGGAATGGACTTCATGCAGAGTGGTAACCACCGTATTTTCCGTCGGCCCGTAAGCGTTGATCAGCCTGTAATTCGGAAGGGCATGAAGTTTGAGCTGTTCTCCCCCCGAGACAAGCAAACGCAACGACGAGTTCGGCAGTTCAATAAAGGATTCACATACCTTGGAAGATAGCGTTGCAACCGTTATTCCATGCTCCTTTACGTACTCATCCAGCCTCGAAAGATCCAGTCTCCGATCGGCCGGAATGATATGAAGCGTCGCCCCTGACATCAATGCCGGGAAAATTTCACTTATAGAAGCGTCAAAGGTCATTTGAAGATAGTTTGCAACCCGGTCTTTCTCTGTTAACTGTAAAGCATCTATATATCCACAACAGAAGTTGGTCAAGGCGCTTTGCTCAACCTGTACCCCCTTTGGCTGACCCGTGGAGCCTGATGTGTAGATAATATATGCCAAATCGTCAGGACTTGCTGTCATCGCTGCCGAATCAGCCACAGACGGAATTTGAAGCGATGCTGCAGCATTCCAATCCTTCAATGCTGCCTCATCCAGAATGAATGGCACACATTCGGAATCAGCAGCCCGGAGCTGCTCCGTCCAATGGCTCTGGGTCACAACCAGTCCTGCTCCGCTATCCCGAAGCATGTACCGGATTCGCTCAACCGGAGTTGATGGGTCCAGTGGTAAATATGCCCCTCCCGATTTCATAATTCCGAGAATGCCCGCAATCATTTCTACAGACCGATCCATCATAATACCAACGACCGTTTCTCTGGTTACACCACGCTGACGCAGGCGGTCTGCAAGCAAAATCGCCGCTTCATTCAGTTCATGATAGGTCATGCTTCTGCCGTCATGGACAACCGCAACCTGATCAGGTGTCCGTACAGCATATTGCGCAATCCAATCGTATACCCGCTGGTGCAGCGGATAAGAGCGGGCGTTATCATTATAAACATGCTGTAGTATCTGCTTCTCTTCCTCAGATACAACTTCATACTCACCCAGCTTGCCGTGGGGATTGCTTAATATCCCTTTTAATAATTGAATAAAGTGTTGGCTCATGTTTTCAACCGTTTGAAGGGAGAACAGGTCACTGCAATATTCCAGTTCAAACTCAAGGCGGCCATTCTGTTCGACCGCAGCAAGGGTCAGATCAAATTTGGCAATAGGCAGCTCCGTCTCATAAGGCTCAACGTGTAAATCACCCCATTGTTGTCCGGATGTACGCTCAAGCTCCAGATTTTGCAGCACAAACATCGTATCCACCAATGCGTTTCTGCTTCTGTCTCTTGAGACATGAAGCTTGTTGATGAGCTCATCAAGCGGATAATCCTGATTTTCATAAGCCTGTAATGCATTTTCCTTCACTTCTCCAAGGAACTCACTAAAGGACCGTTTTGCTACAGGATAATTGCGCATAGCAAGTGTATTAACAAACATACCGATCACCTGCTGGAGATCTGCGTGTTTACGCCCCGCAATCGGAGATCCCACAACAATGTCATCTTGTCCTGAATATCTGGAGAGTAAAGTTGTATAAGCAGCCAGCAGTACCATATATAATGTCGCTTCATGATCTCTGGCCAATTGATGCAGTTCGCGTGTAAGCTGTTCGTCACATGAAAATTGCACCCGATTTCCTTTAAAAGAATATACTTGCGGCCTTGGCCAGTCTGTCGGCAATTGAAGGACCGGAATTTCTCCCTCGAATCGATTTAGCCAGTAGGTTTCCTGTGTCTTGAGTCCTTCACTGTTAAACCAATCCTTCTGCCACTCCGAATAATCCTTGTACTGTAACTTCAGCTCAGGCAGAGTTTTCCCCTCATACAATTCACGGAACTCCTGAACAAGCACCCCCGTTGACACACCATCTGCGATAATGTGATGCATGTCCATCACCACTACATGTTCCTGTTCACTGATTTTCATGAGTTCGATCCGCATTAACGGGGCCTTGTCCAGCTCGAATGGGCGAATTCGATCGGAAAGCGTTTCTTCCAGAGATCGGTTTCCACGTTCAATATGTTCAACAGCAAACGGAACATCTGAATGAATTCGTTGGACGGGTTCGCCATCTACAATGACAAAGGACGTCCTGAATGACTCATGTCTCTGCACCAATTGCCGGAATGCCTCTTCAAATCGCATTACGTCTAGTCTGCCAGATACCTTCATCACTGCAGGCATATTATATGAAGTTCCGGTATCCGAAATCTGATGAAGCATATGAAGTCTGCGCTGAGCAGAAGAGAGTGCATAATAGGACTTTGATTCGGCCGGCTGGATGGAAAGATAATCCTCTTTGGCAGCAGATTTAATGTAATTGGCAATTCCTCGGATGGTTGGAGCAAGGAAAAGCTGTCGAATCGGCACCATCACCTGAATCTCTTTGTGAATTCGTGATGCCAGTGCTGTCGCTTTAAGTGAATGACCGCCGGACTCAAAGAAGTGATCATGAACCCCCGCAATGGGCACTCCCAAAATTTCTTTCCATATCGTGCAAATGCGATTTTCCAGCACCGTACTTGGTGCTTCATATTGGTCATGCTTCAAGTGATCCATGCAATCTGCCGGCTCAGGCAGCGCCCTGCGGTCAATCTTCCCATTTCCAGTTAAGGGAAGCTCATCGAGCAGGATAAAATAAGAAGGAACCATGTAGTCCGGCAGGCGCTCCGATACATACGTACGAATCCCGGCTAAAGTCAGCTCTGGATCAGCCTTTAGATAGGCAATCAATATATCCTGATTTGCTTTATCTTTTCTCGTCACTACGATCCCTTCGCGAATGCCTTCATGCTCCAGCAGAACATGCTCAATTTCGCCAAGCTCGATGCGGTAACCACGCAATTTCACCTGATGGTCCAGGCGTTCAAGAAATTCAATATCTCCGTTTCGGAGACGACGTACCCGGTCCCCTGTTCGATACATCCGTTTTCCCTCAAGCAAGGGATGGGGAACGAATCGGGATTCCGTTAGCTCCTTGTTATTCAAATATCCCAAACTTAAACCATCACCGGAAATACATAATTCCCCTGGAATACCGGCTGGAACGGGATTATGGTACCGGTCCATCACCCAGACCGAGGTATTGGCAATCGGTTTTCCGATGGGAAGGTTGGTGACCCCTGTATCGATGGAACGGATGGGATAAGCTGTAGCAAATACCGTACTTTCTGTTGGTCCGTATACGTGAATCAGTCGGTCCGGGCCGAGAATGTCCAGTCCTTTCCTGGCCTGGGCTACGGATGCCCGCTCGCCCCCAAACAAAACTTTGCGGAAGCCGCGAAGACACTCCGGCTCACGATCAACAAGCAGGTTAAACAGTGCGGTCGTCATGAAAGAAACCGTGACCTTCTCATGCACGATAACCTCAGCGAGCGCCTGGGTGTCCAGAACCGTATCCTGTTTGAGCAGAACCAGACTGGCTCCGTTCAAAAGTGCGCCAAAAATATCAAAAACCGATCCGTCAAACGCATAATTGGAAAGCTGCAATATCCGATCTTCCGGGCAAATATCGATGTAGTCCGTCTCACATACAACCCGAATGACATTTGCATGAGAGATCATTACGCCTTTGGGTAATCCGGTGGAGCCAGACGTATAGATCATGTATGCCAGATCATCCATGCGGCTCTCCTTGTCATGCTTCACTTCCATTACCTGTGTGGCAGCCGCCATTTCCATGACCGCAGGCATCTGATCCATAGCGTTGACATTCAGCGGTAACCATGGAAAATCAGGCGGTGCCTGGCTGATCCATTCTGGCGATGTCAGGAGCATCGCAGCCCTGCTGTCCTGAAGCATATGACTTATTCTTTCTTCCGGCCAGCTCGGGTCCATGGGAAGATAAGCTGCCCCTGCTTTCAGAATCCCAAGTATGCCCGCGATCATATCTACCGATCGGTCTGCCAGCATTCCTACCACCGCATGTTCAGGTAGCCCAAATTGATATAACCGGGATGCCATTTGCTCCGCTTTTTCCTGCAATTCACGGTAGGTGATATGGGCTTCATCCATGATAAGGGCGGTGGCATGTGGTGTCTTCTGGACTTGTTCATCAAAAAGCTGGGATATGGTTTTCCATTTGGGATAATCCGTCACAGCCCCATTTGAAAACCTTTCAAGCATCGTAATTTCATCGTCCCCAACCAGCGTAATGTCCTGGATCTGGATACTCTCATCTGATGTAATTTGATGGACAATCGCTTTCATATGCTTCTCAATCTGATCCATCAGAGCCGACTCATAAACATGTTCATCATAAATGAGCAGCAGCGTCAATTTCTCCCCAAGTCCAGCAGCCATCGTAAACGGATAGTTGGTTCGTTCCTCTCCAGTGATCTCGTTGATCTCAAAACCCAGATTGGATCTCTCCGCCATCTTCCTCGTATCCAGAGCATAATTCTCAAACACAACGACATGATCAAGCAGATCATGTTTCAGTTCAGTGCGGGCCTGCACTTCGGCCAGACTTAAATATTGATACGCCTGACTGCTCAGTGCGTCCGATTGAATCTTTTTCATAAGCTCCACAAATGGTTGCTCTCCCGAAAAAGTGACCCGTGTAGGAATGGTATTGATAAACAAACCAACCATATTCTCGATGCCATCAACAGCTGCATCCCTCCCGGATACAACGGTCCCAAAGACAGCATCTTCGTTATCATTATATTTGGCGAGCAGAAACCCCCACATCGCTTGAATGACGGTGTGGAGTGTCACGGCATGTTTCTGCGCCATCTCTTTCATTTTTGTAGTGAGGGCTTGAGAAAATTCGATTTTCTTCTCGTTTCTGGAAAACGGCATGTCACTTGTAGGTCGGTTTGTTGCAGGCAGCCCAGTCTTCTCACTGTATCCGGACAGATAATGATCCCAGTAACCAAGCCCCTTTTCCTGGTCCTGCTGCTGGAGCCACTTCATATAATTGCTATAAGGCCGGGTATCTGCCATCTCAGATTGTAGGCCATTGGATCTGTCAGCATATATATCCAGTAATTCGTTGAAGAGAATGCCCATGCTCCAACCGTCCAGTATCATATGGTGAAACGTCCAGATCATCTGGAAGTGCTGTTCACCGGTACAAATCAGAGCAATTCGAAGCAGGCTATCCTTGGACAAATTAAATCCTTTTGCACGATCCTTCTCCATAAAATCTTGCATCAAGGCAGCAATTTCATCGTCTGACCTGCCTCGCAGATCTTGAAAGGTAAACCCGATGCTCCGTTTCGCAAGTACAACATGAACGGGTTCCTCCAACTTGGTATGAACAGACGCTCTCAATATTTCATGTCGTTCAAGCAACTGATTGAAGCTTTGCTCCAGAATTTCGGGATGAATCTCCCCGCGTATATCGAGTACCGTTTGTTCAAAATAGGCATCTTCGGACGGATGTTCAAGCGCATGAAACAGCATTCCTTTTTGCATCGGGGATAATGGGTAAATTTTCTCGACTTTTGCCTTCATGGACCGATATCATCTCCTTATTGGATCGTACCTAAGCTGGGTTATAATGCGATGGAATAGACAGATATTAATCCTCAATCAGCTCATACTCGCTTAATAAATCTTCAAGATCCTCTAATGACAAATCACTAAATCCATAGTCGGAAGATGTCTTCTCTGCATGTTCTTTGTTGACACAGTGCTGAACCACCTGTTCAAGCGCCTCGATATAATTTTGGTTTAAATTAAGAATCATTTCTTCTGAAAACGCAGCCTTGGTATAGGTTGTGCTAAGGGTCAGGCTTCCGTTATAGATGGATGCATTCAGCTCAATCGGATTAGTGCGGGCAATATGATCGCCCATGCTTTCTCCTGGTTTAAAATGCGAAGCATGAACCCACCCGGATTGTGCAGATGCTCCGATCTCCCCCAAATAGTTAAACAGAATTGGAGCCTTCTTCTCCGCCTGTAACTCCGGCATCCGGGCCACATATTTCAGCGCTCCATAGCTGAAGCCCTTATGAGGTACCTTGCGCAATCCTTCTTTCACTCGTTTGATGGTGGTCGAAAGTTCGTCCTCCGCTTCTCCCTCCAACAGAACCGGGTACAGGGTCGTAAACCAGCCCACGGTGCGACTGACATCGATACCTTCCAGCACATCCTCCCGTCCATGGCCTTCCAGGTTCACTTTCAGCTTCAGCTCACCCGTTAGCTTCCGCACTGCAAGGTACAGCGCACTGAGTAACAGATCATTAATCTCCGTCTGGTAGGCCCGGTTGCTCTCTCGCAGCAACTGCTGGGTTACTTCCGCACTCAACGTACTTTGCAGGGTATGGCTGTCCGCAAATCGATCCGGCCCTGCCGTTTCTTTCCGCTCTCCCAGGTTCAGTCCAGCCCCCTCCGCCGCAAGCCTGCTCCAGTAGGCTCGCTCCTTCGCGGCCCCCGGACTGTTCGCGTAATCCTGCAAGGCTTCTGCGAAACGCTTGTAAGAGTCGGTCTTCTCGCCCGCATCCAGCTCTTCTCCCCGCTCCGCCTGCTGATACAGCACTTCCATGTCCTCCAGCAGGATTCGCCAGGATACCCCGTCCACGACCAGATGATGAATCGCCAGCAGCAGATGGTCACCATCTTCGGCTTCAAACCATCCGACCTGCACCAGCTTGCCCTCTTCCAGATTGCATGCCTGCTGCACCCGGGTAGCCGCCTCATAGACCTGACGCTCCGGTTCATCCCAGCCCCGGATATCAAACCGGTGCAGGGTATACATCCGCTCGCCCGTGTGCGCTGGACGGTTGATTTGGCGAATGCTGCCATCCGCTTGCACCTCATACCTCATCCGCAGCGCATCATGATGCTCCAGCAATCGGTCCAGCACCTGTTCCAGCACGTCCGGCTTGAATCCGGCCGCCCGGTGCAGCATAAAGGACTGGGTGAAGTGGCTTCGTTCCGCTGTATTGTTCGCAAAAAACCACTGCTGAATCGGGGTCAGCTGCACTTCCCCTTCCACAGGCTCCTGGCTCCGACGCTCACGCTGATCCCATTTCACATATGGGGAAAGATCCCGGATCTTCGGATAGGCAAACAAATCCCGGACCTCCATCCGCAGTCCCGCCCGAGCCAGACGTGATCCGATCTGGAGTGCCTTGATGGAGTCTCCCCCGGAGACAAAGAACTGGTGATTGATGCCCAGCTCCTCCATGTTCAGTACATCACGCCAAACGTCCACCAGTATGCGCTCCACCTCGCTGCGCGGTGCTTCCGTCTCCGGTCCGGCAGGCAGATGGTGGTCCGGCTCCGGCAATGCCTTGCGGTCCAGCTTGCCATGGGACGTTAGCGGCAGCTGCTCCAGCTGCACGACATATGCCGGGATCATATAATCCGGCAATTCCGCTTCCAGCCAGTCCCGAACGGTAGCGGCTGTCCACACTGTTTCGCCTTCGGTCACAACATAGGCGCATAACGCTCCATTTCCCTGCGGGTCCTGGTGGGCTAGAACCGCTGCTTCCCGGATGGCCGGGTGTTTCAGCAGTTGCTGCTCGATTTCGCCAAGCTCAATCCGGTAACCACGAATTTTCACCTGTTGATCGGTACGCCCCATAAATTGCAAACTGCCATCAGGCAGCCAGCGCACCAGATCACCTGTCCGGTACATTTTGCCGCCAGGTTCATGCGGGTTGTCCACAAATTTCTCGGCTGTCAGTTCTGGGTTATTAAGGTAGCCCCGGGCTACACTGTTGCCAGCAATGTATAATTCTCCTGTTACACCAACCGGACATAATTGATGATCACTATTCATCACATACGTCCATATGTTGGGGAGCGGCTTGCCAATCGGAATATTGCCTTGAACCTGGTCTACCCGTTGGTAGGTGGTAGCAACCGTGTTTTCGGTAGGTCCATATGCATTGATCAGCGGATAGTCAGGGAGAAAAGAAAGTTTCAACTGTTCTCCTCCTGCGATCAGCAAACGCAATGAGGTATTGGGCTGATGGATAAAAACTTCACACACCTTAGGCGGCAACGTGATCAATGTAATGGAGTGTGCATTCATATATGCATTTAGCTGTGACATATCCAGACGCAACTGAGATGGGATGATATGCAGCTCGGCCCCCACCACCAATGCAGGAAAAATATCGATAATAGACCCATCAAATGTAATTTGCAAATAATTAGCTGCACGATCTCGTTCCGTGATCTGCTGAGCTTCAATGAAGCCATAACAGAAATTGGCGAATGATCCATGCTCAATCAATACACCTTTGGGCAATCCGGTTGAGCCTGAGGTATAGATGATATAGGCCAAATCATGGTCATCATGCTTTATTTGTGACACACCATTCCGCGCCTGGCGGTCGCCCTTCTCCTCAATGCTCTGTAATGGTGACCAAGAACTGTCAAGCACCAGAGTTTTAATGGAATGACTGTATTTTTTCACTTGGGACAACAAATGCTCTTGAGTTACAACCACACTGGCACCGCTATCTTCGAGCATGTAGCGAATGCGATCCTCGGGAAACGCCGGATCCAAAGGCATATAGGCTCCACCCGCTTTGAGAATACCGAGTAAACCGACCATCATTTCCAAGGAACGATCCATCATAATGCCTACAGGCATTTGCTTATGGACTCCAAGTTCCTGCAGAGCTTCCGCAACATCCGCAGCCCGTTCATTCAGCTCGCTATAGGTCAGTTTCTGCCCATCATATACAACAGCTACTTTATTGGGAAAATGAATTCCATGATCTGCAATCTGTTCCGGAACGGGTTTTCGATTAGCATAATCCCTAGCATTGTTGTTAAACTGATGCAGCAGCAGCTGCCTTTCCTTTTCCGTCACCAGATTGATCTCACCAATGGTGCATTGAGTACCATTTACAATATCTTTCAAAATTTCATTATAATGTCCAGCCAATCTCTCCATGGTATCTTGTTTGAACAGCCTGGAGGCGTACCCGTAAAACATCTCTATACCATCCGCGGTCTCCAAAGCAGTTACGCTTAGATCGAACTTGGCTGTGGGATGACTGAACGGATAATATTCAGCCAGCAAACCATTAGCGTCCATTACGATTGTCTTTTCAGCCTGAAGGGTGAACAGGGTATCAAACAGCGGGCTCCGGCTTGCATCCCTCTTCACTTCAAGTTGGCTGACCAGTTCATCAAACGGATAGTCCTGATGGGAAAAGCCGTCAAGCGTAGTATCCTTAATATGATGAAGCAACTGCTGCACCGTCATATCGGGTTCGGGATAAAAGCGTAATGCAAGCGTATTGACAAACATACCCACCATATCTTCCAATTCCGGATGCTCTCGTCCTGCCACCGTAGTACCTATAATGATGTCATCCTGGGAAGTGTACCGGGCAAGAAGTATCGTATATGCGGTTAACAGCAAAACAAACAGCGTTACACCGTTTTCGGCAGCCAGCAAACGAAGCCTTTGTGTCAGTTGCGAATCAACTGCAAATTGAAGCCGGTTCCCTTCATGACTCTGAATCGCAGGTCGGGAGAAATCGAGTGGCAAATTTAACACGGGCAATTCACCTTTAAGCACATCTGTCCAGTATTGCTGGTGCTCTTGCCTTTGTTCCTGTTGTTCCGGGGCCAGAGACCATTCAGCATAATCTTTATATTGAAGGGTTAATGGTGCCAATCGTTTATGTTCATAGATTTGCCCTATTTCCTGGATCAGGATATCCATGGACACCGCGTCTGAAATCAAATGATGCATATCCAGACACAGATATTGGGAGATTTCCGTTCGCCATAATGCAGCTCTGAACAAAGGGGCCTTCTCCAGATCAAAGGGTTGGATAAACGAATGTATGAACGAATCCAGATCCTGTTCCAAGCCGTTCCCCACAAGAAGATTGAAGTTTACTTGGGCATGAATACGCTGAACAGGCCCGTCATCCATTTCCGTAAAAGAAGTTCTCAGCCCTTCATGTCTACGAATGATTTCAAGCAATGTCTGCTCCATGCGCTGCTGTTCAGCTTCTTTTGACAAACGGATAATAAGAGGCATGTTATACATCAAACCCGTTTGCTGCACCCGATCCAGAATGTAAAGTCTTCGCTGTGCTGCGGACAATGGATAATGCGGCTTATGGGTTGCCTTCTGGATTTGGAAGGTGTGCTGTGTCTCCACAGTTTGAAGCCATGCAGCCAGCTCCCTGATTGTAGGCATGTTAAAAATATCCTTGAGTGTAATCCGAATATCCAGCTTTCTCTGAATGGCTGACATCATGGCAAATGCCCTCAAAGACTGACCACCCAGTTCAAAAAAATGATGATCTACCCCAATCGGCCGAAGATCCAATACCTCTTCCCATATGGATGCCAGTATACATTCCAGCTCATTGCTTGGGGCCGCATACGTCGTATGAGCCGTGCTTTCCATATTGGGTTTAGGCAAAACATTAAGGTCTGCTTTGCCATTGAGGGTGCGCGGAATTTTCTCCAGACTCATAAACCATGAAGGAATCATGTAAGCCGGCAATCGCTCTCTCGCATGTGTTTTCAGTTCATCGAAGCCATGTCCATGATCTGGCGAATTCCAGACAATATATGCACAAAGGCAAAGCTGACCCTGTGGGTCCTTTTGATCTGTAACCACAGCATCGCTTACATCAGGATGAGCTGCCAAATGATGCTCGACTTCCCGAATTTCAACGCGATAGCCTCTGATTTTAATCTGTTCATCATTTCTTCCAAGAAACTCGATAGTGCCATCCGGAAGCCATCTTCCCATATCTCCGGTGCGATACATTGTGTTCCCCGATACGAGCAGATGATCGATAAAACGGGATTGCGTAAGCTCGGCAAGATGGAGATATCCCTTGGCAACCCCTGCCCCTCCGATATATAACTCCCCTGCTACACCAATCGGAACAGGCTGTTGATATTCATCAAGTATAAACACGTCAACATTTCCAAGAGGACTACCTATGGGAATGGATACTCTTCCCTGGTCCTGTGGCATCACACGATAATATGTAGCACATACCGTTGCTTCGGTAGGTCCATATGAATTGTACACCTGAGCTGAACGGACCATATTTCGGACATATTCATATTTCAGGACGTCCCCGCCACTAATAAATTTCATGTTGGCATGCGGACGCAGATGCCTGTTTTTGTCCAACTCGTTTAGAAGAAGTGGGGAACAGCTTAAGACAGTGATGTTCTCTTTTTCAATCTGCATAACCAGGTCATCCACATGCGTTTCGTTTAACTTGTCGCTCAGGACAATGCGCCCGGATACAGCCAGCAACGGAAATACTTCTTCAGTGAACGCGTCGAACGAAAAGGACACCACCTGAAGAACCGCATCTTCCTCTGTTAGCGGTACTCTGTCCAAAAAAGCAGAGATATAGTTCAATACATTTCCGTGAGTGGTCATGACCCCTTTAGGTGTACCTGTTGAACCGGAAGTATAGATCACATAGGCCAAATCTCCTTGGTGATTAACTCGTTCTGGATTGCTTGATTCCATACGTTCAATCTCCGGGTCTTCCATCGCCAGTTCGGATGTGATGCGGATTTTGCCTCTCAAAGGACATCCATTCAAGAGCAACACGGCCTCACTATCCCTGAGCATATACAATATCCGGTCATCAGGCAGTTCAGGATCAATGGGCAAGTATGCAGCACCCGCTTTAAGAACTGCAAGTATCCCAACAATCATATCCAAGGATCGCTCCACCATAACACCTACAATTGAATTAGGCTTTACCCCTTTCATTCGCAGCAGGCGTGCCAGCTTGTTTACTCGTTCATTAAGCTGCTCATAAGACATGGATCTATTTCCGTGGACTACTGCAATCCGTTCAGGTGCATGTGCAGCGCGTTCTTCAAACCAATCATTTAATGTGCCCTGATACGAATCCACCCGCTTGCTGTTAAACTGATAGAGCACCTGCTCTTCTTCCTGCCTGGACAACATGCGAAGCTGACTTACCTTTTGCCCGGCGTTTAACACAATCTCATTCAACACATTCACCAAGTGGCTTAAAAAACGTTCCATGCTATTTTGGGCAAACAATTTGGAGGCATATTGCAGATCCAGTTTCATGTGACTGCCGTAATGAATTACGCTGAGACTGAGATCAAATTTGGAGACCGGGAGATCGAATTCACACATTTCCGCTTGAAGCTGACCCAGTTGGAACACATAATCCTCGGCATGCTGCAAATCAAACATCGTATCAAAAAGCGTGTGTCTGCTTCGATCTATAGGTAAATTCAGCTTTTCGATCAATTCATCAAAAGGATAATCCTGATTCTCATATGCGGATAAGGTATGCCTTCTCACCTGATTCAAAAACGCGTCGAATGTCTGATCTGGCTCAATCTTATGTCGTGTTGCTATCGTATTGGTGAACAAACCGATTACTGATTTGAGGTGATCATGCGATCTGCCTGCGATCGGCGTACCCACGATAATGTCCTTCTGTCCAGTGTATTTGGATAAAAGGACGGTATAGGCTGAGAGAAGCAGCATGTACATCGTTACGTCATGCTCATCAGCAAGACGCTGCAAATTTCTCGTCAGTTCCTGATCCAATTCGGTAACTATTCGTTGACCGGCAACATTTTGCTCTGGCGGACGCGCATAATCCAAAGGCATTTGAAGTTGTGGCAGTTCCCCACTCAGCGTATCCAGCCAGTATGTTTCCTGCTTTTGCTGAGCGCCTGAACGTTCTTTGGCTTTCTCCCATGCCACATAGTCCTTGTACTGGATGGCAGCAGGTGTCAACGCTTTTCCACTGTACAGTTCAGCCAGTTCATTCAGAAACAACGCAAAGGACATCCCATCGGATACAATATGATGCATATCCATGAGCAGCACATGCTGGTCTTGATCCAAGCGGACCAGTTCAGCGCGCAGCAACGGGGCCTGCTTCAGATCAAAAGGTCGAATAAATTGTTTGATCTTGACAAAAAGATCTGATTCATTCCGTTCGCTGAAATCAAGCTTAAACCGAATTTGAGGGCGAATCTTCTGAGCAGGCTCTCCCTGATCATCGACAAATGACGTTCGAAGCGCTTCATGCCTCTCGATCACACGCCCAATCGCTTCCTCAAGTAAATCCAGTTCGAGAGGACCCGTCAGCTTCACCGCCATTGGAATGTTATATGCAATTCCCTGATCGTCCATTTGATGCAGAATATACATTCTTTTCTGAGCCCTGGACAAGGGGTACATCTCGTTGGTCGACTCTTGGGCCTTTGGAATAGGCGCATTCCATACTTCTTCCTGGTGGATCAGAAACTGAATAAGTGCCTGTTTGTGTTCTTTAATTTGTGATTTAAGATCAGCATTGATTTCATCACGTGGTCCGATCATTTTGATTTTCCCGTCTTGATGGTACAATTTCACGTTCTTCTTCTGTAAATGATTCATAAACTCCGCTATGTTCATAGGAATTCACCATTCCTTTCAGTATGACGCCTAAGACGTGGAATTCCGGGAGAAACTGCACCTCTACACCGCATCTAATGAAGGGGCTATCTGCGATGCAGTCTCTCACGGATCATTGACTCATTTATTGTACATAAAGAACGAACTGCTAAATCTCTTCTTCCACATATTCATTCACATCAGGGCCAGCTGTGCTACCGCCCAATATATGAGAGGCCTGTTGTTTAATCGTTGGATACTCAAAAAATTGACTGATTTTTAATTCCATTTGCAACTTTCGGTTAGTCAACTGAACTGCATGCATCACTTTCAGGGAATTCCCGCCGCATTCAAAGAAATGGTGGGTGGTGCCAATCGACTTCACATTCAGCACTTCTTCCCATATGTTTACTAGCTGTTCCTCCACATAATTGGAAGGCGCCTCATACGTTGTCTCTGATTTGACTGCGATCTCAGGGCGAGGCAACGCATGGCGGTCTATTTTCCCGTTTGGCGTAAGTGGGAGCTGCTCCAATACCATAAAATAGGAAGGGACCATATAGCCTGGCAAACGGGCTTCCATATAGGATTGCATATCCACCCGATTGACTTCCTTCAGGACGGTAAGGTAAGCACACAATGTATCCTGTCCACCCGAATCTTTGACAGCTACAACCGTGGCTTCACGGACATGCTCATGCGAAATCAGTACCTGTTCAATCTCCCCAAGCTCGATCCGATAACCTCTCAGCTTCACTTGATGATCCATTCGCTCCAGAAATTCAATCGTTCCGTCAGACAGGCGGCGCACCCGATCACCAGTACGGTACATTCGTCCATGGAGCTGATATGGATTGTTGACAAATTTGGCTTCGGTCAGCTCCTCATTGTTCAGATAACCGAGACTTAATCCATCACCTGATAGATAAAGCTCTCCAGGTACTCCATTTGGAACAAACTGTTGATTGTCATCCAGAATCCATGCAGATGTATTCGCAATGGGCTTGCCAATCGGAAGGCTTCCATCATTGTCACCTATGGCTTGTACAGGGTAACTTGTTGCAAACACCGTACTTTCCGTAGGACCATATACGTGAATCAGTTTATCTGCACCCATATGAGAAAGAGCTTTTCGGGCATGGGAGACCGAAGCCCGCTCCCCTCCAAATAGGAGTTTTCGAAGTCCCAGCAAACAATGAGGCGCTCGATCAACCAGCAGGTTGAACAAGGCAGTCGTCATGAAACAGACCGTAATTTTCTCCTCTGTCATCACTTTAGACAATTGGTTGATATCCAGTAGGGTCTCCTGTTCAATCATGATCAGCCTCGCGCCGTTTAACAGCGCTCCAAAGATGTCAAATATAGAGCCATCAAAGGCATAATTTGAAAGCTGCAATATCGAATCGGAGGCAGAGATCTGAATATAATTTGTATTTTTCACTACCCGAATGGCATTGGCATGGGAGATCATTACACCTTTTGGTTTCCCCGTAGAGCCCGAGGTGTAGATAATATAAGCCAGATCGTCTCCGGCCTTATCCTCGGATGCCAAGGTTGGTGCTGACTCCTTCATACCTATGCTCTCTAATCGGATGGTATCTTCAACATCCGTACGTACATTCATAACTTCAATGATGTCTGTGAAATCCTCCATCCATTGTTTTTCCGTAAGCAGCAAGGCGGCACCACTGTCATGCAGCATGTGCGCAATTCGCGCTCTTGGCCATTCCGGATCGATCGGTAAATAGGCTGCTCCGGCTTTGAGAATTCCTAGAATACTTATAATCATCTCGCAAGAGCGTTGTACCATCAGTCCCACGATGGATGAATTTTGAATGCCTTGCATGCGCAAACGTTCCGACATCTGATTTGATTTCTCCTGCAGCTCCAGGTAGGTGAACTGTTTTTCTTGCATTACGAGTGCAACTGCATTCGGAGTTCTCGCTGCCTGTTCGTCGAATAGCTGAGATAATGTCTTTTCTTTTGGAAATGGTGTCATCGGGCCATGGGATAACAACTCCATCTTATGGCGGGCCTGCTCGCCGATAAGAGCAATTTCTCTTACACGAATATTCTGGTTTGCACTAATTTGCTCCGCCACATAGAGAACATGATCACCCAGACCATTCATCAGCTCTGAATCCAGTACGTTACTGTTATAAGACCATTTAAGTCTGAATGTATCGTCCAGAACAGCAGTCACACTCAAATCATAGTGTGTGTGCTCATTGCCATAAACGCGCTCCAGCGTGATTCCTGTCCCTTGTTCCGCCGCAAGGCCCGCAGACTGTTCATTCCCAAAATTTTGGAACACCAGTACATGGTCAAGCAAATCGGCTTTTAATTCACTTTGATCCTGTATTTCTGCCAGGTGTACATAGCCATACTTTTGACCTTCCATCCCTTCCTGTTGAACCCTGCGGAGAGCATCGGCAAAAAGCTCTTCCGGTTCAAGCTTCACCCGGGTAGGAATGGTATTAATAAACAGCCCCACCATGTTCTCTATTCCTTCAACGTCAGCGTCTCGCCCGGAAATGACTGTGCCGTATATAACATCTTCTGTACCACTGTATCTGCACAAAACCATGCCCCATATCGCCTGAATCAACGCATTAAATGTAACCTGATTGTTCACAGCGAACTGTTTCAGCCGACTTGTGAGTTCACGCGGGAATTGAATGTCCTGCTCCCGCAACGTTGGCGCTGCTGTATCCAGGTTAGCCCCTGTTTTGGGCAAAGAGACTCGTTCATAGTAGCCCTGAAGATACTGTTTCCAATAAGCCAGTGCTTCCTCCTTGTTCTGTTGATCAAGCCAGTCGAGGTAGTCCCCCAGCGGCCTGGTTTCTTCCAACATTTCAGGCTGCCCAGTCTGCTGACTGGCATAAATCTCAAACATTTCACGAATCAGGATGTCCAGACACCAGCCGTCCAGCAAAATATGATGATGACTGATGACCAGTGTGAACGCATCCGCCCCTCTGGAGATCAGACAAAATCTGATTAATAACTCCCGGCTGAGATCAAACCCTCTTTCCTGATCATCAGTCATGAACTGCTCCATCCGCTGAAGCTGTTCATACTGGCTCTTACCGGTCCAATCCAGCATCAACCATTCAACCTGTTGCTGGTCAATAATAAGCTGGCGTGGTTGCTGCACAAATTGATATTCAAATATGGAACGAAGCCCTTCGTGGCGCTGTATCACCCGTCCAAAGCTGTATTTCAATATCTCCACATCAACGTTACCCTTTAAATCCACAAATACCTGCTCAAAATAGGCGTGTGATGTTTCTTGCTCCAGTGAATGGTACAACATGCCGGATTGCATAAGGGTCAACGGATAAATTTTGCTGATCACAAGTGGATCAACCCTATTTTGTATAGCCTCCAACTCCGCTATGGATACAGGGTGCTTCCCATAATCGGACGGGGTTCTCTCTGTGCCCTGCTTGTTCCGGCAGTGTTGAACGATTTGATGCAAGTTGTAAATGAACAACCGATTAAGCTGTTCAGCAACCTCAGCTTCATATGCTCCATCACTGTATGTCGTATGAACGGTGAACTTTCCATCCATTACAACTGCATTTATTTCAAAATCATGCGCTCTGATGAGCTTCCCACCCACCGTTTGTCCTACCGGGATATGAGACGAACTGAACAAGTTCCGTTCCAAACTGCTGTCCAGTTCACCCATATAATTGAACAAAATAGAAGCTTCCTTTTCATCTGCAAAACAATGCGGATCAGCCATATACTTGAGAATTCCGTATCCGATGCCTTTATTGGGGATAGCTCTCAGTGTTTCCTTGACTGTTTTAATTGCCTTAGGCAACTCCAGCTCTTGACACAGGTCAAATACTACCGGGTATACGGATGTAAACCATCCGACCGTTCTGCTGACATCCAGCTCGGTTCCAAGGGCTTGTCGGCCATGCCCCTCCAGCATGATTTTGAACTGGGGTTGACCGGTTATTTCGGTTACACTTAGCATAAGTGCAGTCAACAGAATGTCATTAATCTCCGTTTGGTAGGCTCTGTTTGTCTGTTGAAGAAGCCAGCCGGTTTGTTCACGATCAAGCTCAGATACAAGGGTAGCGCTATGACCATGGTCATGAACTGTATTCGTTGTTTGGCGCTGAGAATCCAGGAAAGGCGTATACACACTGGACACGTTTTTCCAGAACGTCTGCTCCTTTTGCAAAAGGTGATGTTTGGAATACGACTTTAATGCAGCAGCAAATTGCTGGTAAGAGACGGTTTTGGGTCCCACATTAAGCGGCTTTTGTTCAACCGCTTGCATGTATAACCACTCAAAATCTTCGAGCAAAATTCTCCAGGACACACCATCCATGACCAAATGATGAATGGTGATTAACAGGTGTTCGCCCTCATCGAGCCGGAAGAGCCGGAGTTTAACGAGCTGTCCCTCGTGAATCCGCATTTTCTTATGCAACAACGATGCCTGCTCTTCAATGAATGCCTCTGGTTGTGCTACACCTCTGACATCCACAACATCGAATTCAAACAGCCCGCTTCTATAGTTCCGGATGGTCTGAGTGATTTCTCCAGAGGAGTTGTAGCCATAAACCATTCTTAACCCGTCATGATGCTCCATCATTTTATCGAAACTAAGCCGAATGGCGTTCTGATCGAATCCTTCCTGCCTGAATAACATAAAAGCCTGATTGTAATGGTTGTGATCCGTATCGTTTCTTGCAAAAAAACGCTGCTGAATGGGCGTTAGGAAAACCTCGCCTGTCACCTCAGCATTCCCAGTAGTTAGGGTCTGGGACTGCTTAACATATGGACTAAGCTGCCGGATGGTCGGGTTGGCAAAGAGATCCTTCATCTCTACTTTTAAACCCAGTTTGGACAATCCTGAAATCGTCTGAAGCGCCTTGATCGAATCCCCACCCATGACAAAAAAGTTGTGATGAATCCCAATGCAATCCAGATTCAAGATGTTCTCCCATATCTGAACAAGCTTTTGCTCTTTGTCATTCCTTGGTGGTTCATACTTCGCGTCATCCAGTATGCGGTTGCCCGGTTCAGGAAGTCGAGAGCGATCGACTTTTCCGCTTACCGTTCTTGGCAAGTGATCCATTTTAACAAAATGAGCTGGTATCATATATGAAGGAACCTGTAACTCAAGTCTCTCACGAACGTCCATAATGGAGAGCCCCGGATCAGCAATTACAATATACGCACAGAGATAATCATTACCACTGTCATCCTGACCTGCGTTAACAAATGCCTCCTGAATTACCTCTAGGCGGGTTAACTGGTACTCCACTTCCCCCAGTTCAATTCGATAACCACGGATTTTGACCTGATCATCCTGTCTGCCAACAAATTCAATGGTTCCATCCGGCAGCCATTTGGCAGTATCGCCTGTACGATACATTTTCCGATCGTTGTCTACAGGCGAATCCACAAACTTCTCTGCTGTAAGGTCTGCTTGATTCAAGTAACCGCGTGCGACACCTTCACCAGAAATACACAGCTCACCAGGTACACCAACCGGCTGAGGACGATTGTAACGATCCATAATCAGAATGCTTGTATTTCGGATCGGTCTGCCGATCGGAATCGTTCCTGATCGCTCGCCTGTACCATACATGATTCTGTTCCAAGCCGCGTCCACCGTGCATTCCGTCGGTCCATATACGTTTGTAACGTTTGCTCTCATTCCAGGGAGCGTGGTATATACTTCATCGAGAAGGTCAAAGGTCAGCACGTCCCCACCGATAATCAGCTCTTGCAGTTCATATTGCTGTTTGCATCCGGCCGAGGCCAGGGTGAGCAATTTCAGATGAGCAGGCGTACCATCGGACACATGAATATGATGATGAGCATAATAATTCAGCAAAAGATCTGCTTCCCAGACTGTGCTCTTAGGCACGATATGCAGTGCATGTCCGAGCAGCAAAGCAGCAAAAATCTGCTTTACGGATGCATCAAAGATATATGGAGCAATCAATGCAATATTCAAAGGGGTCTCATAGTGCTGATATACCGCCTCCACCAATCCGTCCACCAGATTGTGAACATTGTAATGTTCAACAACGACTCCTTTGGGTCTGCCTGTAGAACCCGATGTATATATGACATAGGCCGCATCGCTGGAATGGTTGATCATGTCCGGTTCACGTACTGGTTCACGTACCCCTGAACGATCCAATGCATCCAATAAAATAACTGTACCTTCAAACGCAAGGTCATCCACCATGGAATGATCTGCTGTACATAATAAACGCGCACCACTGTCAGTCAGCATATAACGCTTGCGCTCAGTAGGAAGTTCAGGATCAATCGGCATGTAAGCCGCACCTGATTTGAGCACACCTACAATCGCAACGATCATATTTATGGAGCGCTCCACCATCACAGCTACAATGTGATTTGGTCCTGCTCCTTCCTTACGTAACTCGCAAGCCAGGACATTCGCCCTCTCATTCAACATGCCGTAGGTCAGCTGTTCATTCTCAAAAACTAAAGCGATGTTGTCCGGATTGCGTTCAACCTGCTCCATAAACATCTGGACCAGTGTTTTGTCCCGTTCATAGGCCTGTCTCGGCGGGTTGAACCCTGTCAGAACGGTTTTCTCTGGTTGCGTCAGAATATCCAATTGATCCAGTCGCACTTCTGGACCAGCAGCGACCTGTCTCAATATCTCGACAAAATGTTCAGCAAAGCGCTGAATACGCTCCGCTCGGAACACATCCGTGTTATATTCCAGTTCGAGATTCCAGCTCAGGTTGGTTTTGTTCATCCTGGCCGTCATATCAAATTTGGAACGTTGGATGCCATCTTCAAGCAATATGGCCTCCACATCGTTCATCTGAAGCTGTAGCCGATCTGTATTCTGAACAAGCATGACGTCAAACAATGGATTACGTGAAGGATCACGCTTCACATCAACCTGTTCAACCAAACGTTCAAATGGATATTCCTGATGCTCATAGGCCTGGAGTGTGTTCTCCTTCACCTGCTCCAGATATTGGCGGAAGGTATAATGGCCCCGTGGTGCATTTCTGAGAACAATCGTGTTGACAAACATGCCGATAACACGGTTGAGATCATCATGATTTCGGCCTGATACCGGCGTACCAATCAGGATATCTTCCTGTCCGGTATATCTGGAGAGCAGTGTTGTAAATGCAGAGACAAACAGCATATACATGGTGGCTCCCTGATCGTTGGCCAGCTGCTCCAGCGCAGCCGTCAATGTTTCGTCCAGATGCAAACGAATCTGATCACCATTAAACGACTTGGTCTTTGGCCGTGCAAAATCCAAAGGCAGGTCGAGAACCGGAACCTCTTCCTTCAGCACATCTGCCCAATATTTTTCATGCCGGATCGAGTCACTGCTTGATTGACGCTCATGTGCCCACAGTGAATAATCCTTGTACTGTACAGCTACAGGTGGCATTTTTTTGCCATTGTAGAGCTCGGCCAGTTCATGCAATAGAATTCCGATGGAAATTCCATCTGAAATCATATGATGCATGTCAAACAAAAGGATATGTTCGTCTGCTTTGGTTTGCACAAGTTCAGCCCGCATCAGCGGTGCCTGTTCCAATGAAAAAGGTTGTACCCACTCGGATAGAACAGGGGATTCCCCTTCTTCACGGAGGGAACTGTACTGAACTTCAAAATCTACACTTTGCATAATTTTTTGAGCAGGCTTACCCTGATTCATGACAAATGAAGTTCGAAGCGATTCATGTCTTGCAATCAGGCAGGAGAACGCCTCATTCAATTGTTTTTTATTTATGCTCCCCTTTAATTTCATGGCAAGAGGCATGTTATAGGCCGTACCCGTTGGATCCAGATTGCTCAAAATATAAATTCTTTGCTGCGCTGCTGATAAATGATACAAGGACTGCAATGGTGCATGGGGAATCGATGTATATTTGCTTTTTTTATGATCCAAAATATATTGGGCCATGCCACGGATTGTAGGTGTACGGAAAATTTGCACCAGCGGCATTTCTACCTGCATCTCCTTGTGTAATCTCGAGATTAGTATCGTTGCCAGCAGGGAGTGTCCGCCAATATCAAAGAACCGGTCATGGACACCCAAATTATCAACCTTTAAAATGTCCTGCCAAAGAGTTACCAGTGCAACTTCAACCGGATTCCTTGGTGGTTCATACGCGATGGTCGTCCGGTTGTCCGATGGTGTCGGAATCGGCAATGCTTTGCGGTTCACTTTACCGTTAGCTGTTAAAGGCAAGCGATCCATCGTCACGAAATGGGCAGGCACCATATACGAAGGCAAGCGCCGAGTCAATTCTTCTTTAATCTCATCGATAACTCCCACAGGATACCCCTCATGACAAACAACATAACCACAAAGAAACGTCGAGTCTGCCGGGTCCATATGCGCTACAACAGCCGCCTCTAACACCCTTGGGTCCTGCAGCAGCAGATGTTCAATTTCTCCAAGCTCAATTCGGAATCCCCGTATTTTCACCTGGTCGTCCATGCGACCCAAATATTCAATATTGCCATCCGGCAGCCAACGCACCCAATCTCCGGTTCTATACATTCGTTGTTCGGGATTAAACGGATGTTGGACAAACTTCTCTGCCGTTAACTGGGGCCTGTTCAAATACCCTTTTGCAAGTCCGGCTCCGCTTATGCACAATTCTCCCGGAACCCCTATGGGCGAAAGCTGGTCACTGCCACTCAAAATGAGAACGGTAGTATTCGGCAGTGGTTGACCTATAGGGATATTGGCATACATCCGATCTATGGTAAAACTTGTGGTGACGACTGTATTTTCAGTTGGACCGTAATTGTTTACAACCTCATAGTTCCGGGGTTCAAAATAATTCAGCTTGTCTCCCCCCGTCAGCAATGTTCGAAGGGAACGGTTCTCCTGCCGGATAAACTGCTCGCAAATCGCTGTAGGCAGGAACGCAATGCTAATCTGATGCTGATGGAAGTAGTCATTGATACGAACCACATCCAGTCTGATTTCATCCTGAATAAGATGTACGGAAGCCCCTGCCAACAGATATGGAAACAATTCCCATACAAAAGCATCAAAGCTCAAGCTTGCATAGCTGGCACTGCGATCAGCATCAGTGATCTGATACCGTTTATGGTGCCATGCACATAAATGAACAAGCGATTGGTGTGAAACCATCACTCCCTTCGGCTGACCTGTGGAACCCGATGTGTATATAACATAAGCCAGATTCCTGCTTTGCCCCCGTATTGGTTGCAAGGAAGAGGAGACCAGGAATTCATCCGTTTGTACAAGTTCAGTCTGCAAATCAATGAGATCGACAGAGCTTTCTTTTCCCTGAAGGACATGTTCAAACCGTTGCTTCGGTGTTAATACCCATTGGGTCTGACTGTCTTCAAGCATGTAATGGATACGTTCATTCGGATAGGCCGGGTCAATGGGCAAATATGCTCCGCCTGCTTTTAGAACCGCCAGCATGCCGATCACCGCATCGATTGAACGCTCTGCGAGGACCCCGACGATGTTGTTATCACGCACTCCTTTTTTCCGCAGTACTTCAGCAAGCTGTTCACTCCGATGGTTCAACTCGCGATAGGTTACATGTTTTTCGCCCATCACCAGAGCAACATGATCCGGTGTACGTCTCACTTGCTGTTCAAAGAGCTCATCCACAGTTTGATGCAACGGATACTCCATGGATGGTGGATTAAAGGTATGAATCAACTGATCTCTTTCTCCCGGAGACAGACTTTCAATCTCGCTAAGCGGTTGTTCCAGACCAGATATCATGTTTCCTACTAAGGCAATATAGTTGTCACTCATGCGCTGAATGGTTTCCTGACCAAACAAATCGGTGGAGTACTCAACGTTAAGCACGATTTCATTTTCAAACTCAAGGATGTTGAATGTCAGATCAAATTTTGCATTATCCAAATTGAACATGACAGGTGACACCTTCATACCCTCTTTTTCACGGGTAAACAGCGAAGCGTTCTCCAGCGAGAACATCGTGTCAAACAACGGATTACGATTGATCTCACGTTCTGCACCTATTTTTCGCACCAATTCATCAAATGCATACTCTGAATGTTCAAAGGCTGCTACGGTTGTTTGTTTGATTTGCTCAATTAACTGTCTGACAGTATCCGATTCGTTCATCTGGTTTCGCAATGCAATGGTGTTCACGAATACTCCAAACATATGTTGTAACGGCTCATGCAGACGGCCAGAGGCAGCCGCACCCACAACCAGGTCTTTCTCGTGGGTATATCGGTGCAATAAAAGGAAATAGGCACTAAGCATCACCATGTACAACGTTGATCCGGTGTCCTTGGCAAGCTGCCTGATGTCGCGGGTCAGGCTTTCACCCAAGTGACTATAAATGTTGTTTCCTTCATACGTATTAATCTCAGGTCGTTTAAAGTCGTAAGGAAGCTCAAGCGTTGGCGGGGGACTACTATAGACATCCAGCCAGTACGCCTCCTGTTTCGCCATCTCATCCGAATGCCTGTACTGTTCCTGCCATGCCGTATAATCCAGATAATGCACGTCAACGTCTGGCAGAATCGAGCCACTGTACAGCTCCAGCAATTCGTTCATCAATATGCCTTGAGACGTACCGTCAGCCACAATATGGTGAAAATTTATAATGAACAAATGACGCCCATGGCCAATTCTCACCAGTTTTGCCCTCATTAAAGGAGGCTGGCGAAGGTCAAAAGCTTGAGTGGACTGTTTGCACAGGCTGCTTGTCAAACGAACGAGTTCATGGTCATCTGTATCGAGCTCTCCCAGATCATCATAATCAAGTGTAAAGGCTACGTTTGTATGGACCGTCTGGACAAGCTCATCCTCTATCACTTCAAATCCGGTTCTCAGTATTTCATGCCTTTCAATAAAGGTTTGAAGCGCTCTTTCAAGCCGTATGAAGTGTACTTCTCCTTCCATAAAGAGCGCCATGGGAATGTGGTAGGCTCCCCTGTTGTTTTCAAGCAGCGAGAGGGTATACATGCTTTTCTGCGCAGCAGAAGCCCTATATCGGTCACGGCGACTTAATTTCTCAATGATCACAGCAGGTTTCACATGTGCTTTTGTAGCCAAATACTGTTCCAGGCTGTATATCGTATCATTTCGGAACATTTCACCAATCGGAACTTCAACATGAAGCCGCTTCTTCACTTCAGCCACAATCGCCATAATTTTCAGCGAATCTCCGCCCAGATCAAAACAGCTTACATTCATGCCAATCTGCTTCAAGCCAAATACATCTCTCCAGATCTGAAGCAGCTGTTCCTGAATGGAATTGACAGGCTCTGTATCCACCTCAGCCTGTTCACGAACAGTGAGTTGATGCTGTCTTGCCACTTGCTCCAGTACCGCTTTATTGACCTTGCCATTGGCAGTAAGCGGAACTTCATCTACATTCAGAAACATGGACGGAACCATGTAATTTGGCAATTTACTTTGCAAAAGAACTTTCAGTGGCAGTGTGTCCACATTCTGATCTGCAACAACAAAGGCAAAGAGGCTCTTGACTCCGTTCTCGTCAGCAACATCAATAACAGCCGCCTTTTGCACGTCATCAGCTTGCAGAAGAACATTCTCAATTTCACCAAGTTCTACCCGATAACCTTTGATTTTGACCTGGCTATCTTTTCTGCCCAGAAACTCCACATACCCTTCGGATCGAAGGACACCAAAATCTCCTGTCCTGTAGATGTACCCCAACTGTGGATGGATGATGAAAGACTGTCTCGTTTTTTCCTCGTCATGCAGATAACCGCTTGCTACACCACTTCCACCAATGTACAACTCTCCCTCAACATCTATAGGGCAGGGTTGAAGTTGTCTGTTCAGCACATGAATCTGTTGATTGGCTAGTGGTCTGCCATAAGGGATGCTTTTCCATTGCTCAGACACTGCCGTGATTGGATAATAAATGGACCAAATCGATGCTTCAGTCGCTCCTCCCAAACTGACCACCTCAGATTCAGGAAATACATCTACTATTTTCTGAGGAAGCCGCAGGGATATCCAGTCACCACTAAGCAATACCAGGCGAAGTTCATTGTTCTTCTCTCCCGCTGAATACAGATCAACACACATGTCCATAAGAGCAGGAACCGAATTCCAAATGGTGATTTTTTCTTGTTCCATCACGTTCTTGAGCTGAAACATGTCACGCTGATCATCAATAAGAACCAGACAAGCCCCACAGCTGACTGCGCCGAAGATATCATAGACGGACAAGTCAAAACATAATGAAGATATGCCCATCATTCGATCACTGGAGGTTACGTTAAACCGTTCATTCATATCCAGGATCGTATTGGCTGCTGCACCATGCTTGATCTGCACACCCTTGGGCTTACCTGTGCTGCCAGAAGTGAAAATTACATAAGCCATATCATCATTCGTCACTCCGCTGTTTATGAATTCCGCAGAGTAGGTTTCTAACGATTCCGTCTCGTATAGCTCCGGCATGATGAAAAATTTACAGTTGGCCTTTTCGCGAATATATTGCTTGCGTTCCTCCGGATAGTCCGGATCAAGCGGAATATACGCTGCTCCCGCTTTGAGCACACCGAATATATTCACAATGGTGTCAATGCATCTCTTGCCATACACACCAATATAATCGCCCCGCTGTACTCCGTGATCGATCAAATACTTGGCAATCTGATTCGATCTGCGTTCCAACTCTATGTAACAAATGGAACGTTCATGATGCTGAATCGCCACCCGATCTCCGAATCTGATCGCTGTTACAGTTAACAGATCATGCAGAGGCTTCAGAGCCAACGGCTTGCTCGTATCGTTATACTGATCGATGAGCTGCCTGCTCGCTTGACTTAACTCAAGCTCGGTAACTTGTGTTGAAGAGATCACTTGGTTCAGTAGGTTCAGATACTGCTGAAACATGGATTCAATCACTTCTTTTTCAAACAATTGATCCACAAAGTCCCATGTGATATACAAGCCGCCATTGATTTCATAGACCTGATTATCAATATAAACCTGTGAGGTTCTTGTACTGAAATACTTGATCTGGTCGAAGTTAAACAAAGCGTCAAATGAATCTTCCACATTCTCATTTAAGACACTCGTAAATACAATTGGCATGACCGCTCTTTTGTGCATATCATGTTTTTTGCCCAATTGTCTTATAAAATCAACGCCATCATAATGTCTGTGATCCAGTGCATCCAGCAATGAATGTTGCACCGACTCTGTAAAGGTCCAGAACGAATTCATCGAATTCCGTGTATCAATATCCAGCAACATTAGTGTTGTAAAGTCTCCCGCCATCCTCTTCACATCTTCATGAAACGGAATCCGGTTAAATACGGTCAGGTTAACCCCAAATCTCTCCTGGTTCGACCAGTGTGCAAGTACATAAGCATAGGCTGCGCACAAAATGGAGGTTGGCGTAACGTTATGCAGCCTTGCCTGCTGTTTGAGCTTGTTCCAATGTTCACCCGTTATAAAATTCGAGAACTTGCTGAATTGGGGCACGTTTATGTCTGCGGGATCACATTTGAGCGGCAAAGCCGGAGAACCAGGGAAGTCTTCCAGCTTGTCCATCCAGTACTGTTGATCCTTGAAATAACGTGCAGACTGTTTGAAACGTGTCATGGCCTGTACATAGTCCCTAAAATTATATTGAAGCTCCGGCAGCTCCTGATCCCCGTTTGCATAGAGCCATTTGAATTCCTTGATGAGCAGCTTCAAGCTGCTGTCATCACATATGAGCGGGTCCAGGTTCAGATAAAAATAATATTGACGCTCTGACATCCGATAAGCTTTCATTTCAAATAAGGGCCACTCGCTTGGAGTAATAACTTTTGCCATCATTCGTTGTCTCTCTGCTTCCATTCGCGAGCTACGATATGCTGTATCCCGTTCTGACACGTCTATCACTTCTACCGTGTATAACGGTGGTTTTTTTAATATTTGCTGTGTCCCGTTCTCATACACAACTGTTCGTAAAATGGGATGCCTGTTGATCAATTTCTGCAAGGTTGCATTAACCAAATCCATATCGGCCTCTGCCTCGAATTCGACCGTAAAATTGGTTGCAGCTCCACCCATCTCAAACGCAGGGTCACGTCCAATCAAATAAGCCAACTGAATACCCGTGAGACCGAATGGTTCGAGCATATTGGCAGGATCACCTTGATCCGTGAAGTAAGCCTCCGTGTTATCCTCATCGTTATTTTCTAAAAATTTCGCTATATTTTGTATCGTTCCAAGACGGAAAAGCTGGTTTAATGGCAGACTTGCATTTAAATCCTCATTAATCCGTGCAATCACTTCAATGGCATTAAGCGAATGACCGCCCAGATGCGCAAAACTGTCATGTATACTCAACTGCTCGATCTGTAGTACTTCTTTCCAAATCAAGGACAGACGCTGTTCCAACTCCGTTGTCGGAGCAACGTATACCCTGCCTGAATGGATACTTTGATCTGGCTCGGGTAATTCACTCTTGTTAATCTTGCCATTCGCAGTCAGTGGAAGCTGCTCCAACTTGACATAATAGCTTGGTACCATGTACTCCGGTATTCTTTGCTCCAGGAAAAGACGCAGCTCCTCAATCGAGGTTTCCTCGGTCAACACCATGTATGCACACAGATAGGAATGGCCCGCATCGTTTGTTCGCATCATGACAAATGCCTCTGCTACCGCGTCATGCCTAGATAAATGGGTCTCTATTTCCCCAAGCTCGATCCGAAAGCCACGAAGCTTCACCTGCTGATCCATTCGATCCAAAAATTCAAGGGTATGCTCAGGCGTCCAGCGAACCAAATCACCCGTGCGGTACATCCGCTCTGAAGTAAGGAAAGGATGAGATACGAATTTTTGTTCCGTGAGCTCCTCGTTATTCAAATAACCGAGTGCCAGTCCATCACCGGATATGCATAATTCCCCGGCTGTTCCGACAGGGACGGGATGATCATGCTGATCCAGCACCAGAACGGAGGTATTGGCGATAGGTCTACCTATCGGTATTGTAAGCGCTTCCCCATCAATTCCGTTTACAGCATAATACGTCGCAAAAACCGTACTTTCCGTAGGTCCATAAACGTGAATAAGCTTGTTTTCCCCCATATATTCAAACGCTTTTTTTACATGTGTCAGTGAAACTCTTTCTCCACCAAAAAGCACTTTGCGAACCGATTTCAAACAGGTAATCTCACGTTCCACGATGGCATTAAAAAAAGCAGTTGTGATGAACATAACGGTTATCCCGTTTTTTTCAATAGACTGGGCAAGGCCTGACATGTTAAGTGCCTCTTCCTTCTGAAGGATGACTAATCTGGCTCCATTCAGCAGGGCTCCAAATATTTCAAATACCGAAGCATCAAACGAATAATTGGACATCTGAAGCATACAGTCCTGCTCCGTAATTGTGATGTAATTGGTATCACGTACAACACGGATAGCAGCCCGATGAGAGATCACCACACCTTTGGGCAAACCCGTTGACCCCGATGTATAGATAATGTAAGCCGGATCTTCCGCCTGGTTAAGGTCCGTCAGTGCATCCGACGAAAAGTCCTGATAATCCTTAATCCTGGGGTGAATAATTTCCAGGCCGGTGCATTCTTTGTAGTTGCTCCCAATCTGAGATGTCAGCAGCATACATGCTCCACTGTCCTTGAGCATATAAGTCACTCGTTCCTCAGGTGTTTCAGAATCAATTGGTAAATAAGAAGCCCCTGATTTGAGAACGGCTATTAAAGCAATTATCATTTCAGGGGATCTCTCTAGCATAATACCAATTATTTTGTTGCGGTCTGCCCCCTTCTGACGAAGAAATGCGGCCATTTGGTTAGAATACTGATCTACTTCCTTGTACGTATATTGAATGGTATCTGAGGTTACCGCAATCGCATCGCGATGCAAGCGGGCCTGCTCTTGAAATAACTGATGAATGGTATAATTGCGGGGATAGTTCGTCCTGTTCTCGTTCACTGTCGGATTCTCTCTGATATTGGAATGTCCAGTAATCATAACGATATCCTTCCTTTGCAAGCAGAATACAGCTATTATATTATCCTGAAATTTCCATGTCAATCTATTTACTTATTTGTGTTTTTAAGTAAAATAAAAGTAAAATTTGGTGAATATTCAGAGGGTTACTCGACAGATTCTAGTATACATGCTACTCTAATTTTGTATAATTTCCTTTATTTCTCAAAACGAGTGTGATAAAAGGAGGAAACCACTTGTCAATGCCTGTCATTGATGTCAACGATCCAACCACGTTTTATAATGAAAACTTCTTTGGTAATCCGTATGACGTGTATCGACAGCTGATTCAGCAAGGCGAAATTCACAAAGTGAATCTGTATGGAGGATTATGGTACATCGGTGGGTATGAGACCGTAAACAAGTACATTGCAGATCCACGCATTTCCCATAACACGGCACAACAATATTGGGCAGTCCAGTTTTCGGAACAACAGCTTTATGGGATTCTGGAGTTCATTCGTCTGTTCTCAATGTGGATGTCCCTCCAGGATGGCACTTCTCACCTCAGATATCGCAAAATGCTAACCCAGGCCTTCTCCGTGTCTATCAAAAATCTCGCTCCTTACATTATGGATTTGATCGACGACTCTCTTGATGAACTGGAAGGAAAAGAAGAAGTGGATCTGATTAAGGATTATGCTTACCCGCTTCCGACCAAAGTCATTATGAAACTGCTGGGCCTGCCTGAGGAACAGTATGAGCGTGTGGCCGAATGTGCAGATAGCCTTGTTCACTTGTTCGGTTCCATGACGGTTACATATGAGGATGTCACGCGTGCACAAAATCTTTTGGTTCTGTTAACTGCCTATTTGACCGATGTGATTGAAGAACGAAGAATACATCCTCAGGAAGATTTTATTACTTATCTTATAGAAGCAACTGATGATGATGGTGTGCACCTGACCATTGAAGAAATTCATGCGCAGTGTGCCATGCTTCTCTTCGCCGGACATGAGACCACACGTAATCTGATTGGGAATGGTATGCTCACACTGATGAAACACCCGGAACAACTTCAGAAATTAAAAGACACTCCGGGTCTGATCAAAAGCACCATTCAGGAAGTCCTTCGTTATGAAAGCCCTGCACAGATTACTGTAAGAACCGCTCTTGAGGACATCGAAATCCTGGATCAGCAGATTAAAAAAGGCGAATTGATCATGTTCTGCTTTGGGTCAGCCAATCATGATCCGCGAAAATTTACCGATCCCCATCGGTTTGATATTGAACGCAATGAAGCGCGGAATCTGGCCTTTGGTGTAGGAATTCATTCTTGCATCGGAGCCCAATTGGCAATGATGGAAACAGAAATTGCCATGAGCCGTCTGATCGCGAGATATCCGAATATGGAATGGATTCAGGATGAGCCCGAATGGCTTCCCAATGTAGGCTTTCGCGGTCTTCAGCGGTTGCTTGTCCGCTTGAACAATCGATGAACTTGGTATAATATCCAAAAAGCGCCGCTCCATATGGAGCGGCGCTTTTTGATCTTTTTTAATCTAATTTTTTTGAATTCTTGCGTGGGACTCTTGCTTTTGCTTTGGTACTTTTTTGGAAGGATTGAACATCTTTTTCCGTGACCCCTTCATTTGAATACAACTGCTGGCAGAAAGCACCTATTCGATCCGAGCTTGCGGGATTGGACAACAGCATCATATGGTTGGAAACATCGATGTCAAACAAATTAAAATTCGGGATATTCTGCTCCCATACTTTCCAATAAGATGAATTATTCAATTCGATGCAATCTTCCGCCGTGACAAAGTAAGGTTCAAGTTCACCAAAGAAATGTCCGCTGCGATTGCGGAAATAATAACATGCCACAGCATCTCGATCGGCAAGCGATTGAACTTGGTACTGGTCTGCCTGATATGCCTGCTGAACTTTGATACATTGCTCAATGAGCTGCTGGAGATGCTTCTCATTTTTGAAAAGCCCTCTGGATTTCGCAATTTCTGTTAAGTGTTTAAGAAAATCCTCATTACTCAGTTCCATGTTGATTTCATCGCGGTGAATTAACGTGTCTGCAATTTTCTCCGGTTGATGAAGAATCGAAGACATGAGCGACATATTTACAGACTGTAAAATATAACCTTTGTCCGAGGAAGTCATTTCGTCTTCATCAGAGAGATAGATCGAATCAAGCATCACCATGCTGTTTACCTGGTCACCCTGATTCTGAAGTAGCCTGCACACCTCATATGCAATCAGGCCGCCGAGAGAATAACCGCCAAGATCATACGGCCCTTCTGGCTGAACGGTTTTTATGACATGCACATAATACATCGCCATGCCTTCGATCCCATATAACGGAGAGCGGTCCGTCATCCAGCCTCTTGCCTGGATGCCATAGAAGGGTCGCGTACACCTGGATGCAATAACCTGATAACCTTCAACCCCACCCATTGCGGCGTGAAACCAGAAGACGGGTCTGCCTTCAGAAGCATGATTCAGCCGAACAAGTTCGGGGAATTGAGGCCATGCCTTAACAGCTGATTTCAAAGAGCCATTTGTTTTCTCCTCCGGTCCGGTGACGCTGAAACTTGTTGGCTTGGCTTGAAGCATTGGGGTCTGATTTAATCTGTCTGTCAGACTTGCTTTGATGTCTGCCAAAGTCAAACAATGTTGCAAATCGGCTGCATTGATTTCAGGATTCAGTTCTGTTTGCAATCGTTGAACCAACTGGATGAACACAATGGAGTCCATTCCATATTGCACAAGAGGTGTCGATTCATGAAGTTCACCACTTTGCAATCCAAGCAGATTCAGGATTATGGCTGTGATGCTGTATTCCAGTGATGTATTCCCGGTTACATCCATACTGGAGTCAAAAGCCCCTTCCACTGGACTGGAAATGACCACGGATTTGGTATGAGCAGGAGTGAGGTCAACCCAGCACCTTCTCTTTTCAAATGGATAGCCAGGCAATGAAATGATGTGAGCAGGCTTCCCTTCATACAGATTTTCCCAAGAAACGTTGCCTCCTTTGGACCAATACAGTGCAATTTTATCAAGGCTGCCCTCAGCCATGAAAGCTCTCAATATTTTTTCGCCTGTGGTTCCTGATAACAGCTCCTTCACTGCCGAGTCTTCTTCCGCCCTTCCAGCAAACATCGGACAAGAATCAACCATGTTTTTATTTGCCTTTTCCGCTTTCAAAAACTTCTTTAACCCATGAATGAGTTCTTTTTTGTTGCTCACAATGAGCGCCAGCCGCTCCGGCAATGCTTCTCTGCCAACTTGCAGCGTATATGCTACATCCCTCAAGCTCAGCTCGTTATTTAATATGATCGTATTCAGCAGTTGTTGTGCGGCGGCCTGCAAGCGTTCCTTGTTCAAAGCCGACAGAATCACAACCTGGGTCACCAAATCTTCACTCACTGCACTTTTTTGGCCTGTCTCTGCGGCGACGTACTCTTCAATGACCACATGTGCGTTAGTCCCGCTGATGCCTGTGGTGCTAATCGCTCCCATTCTTGATGCATTGGACTGCGTTTTCCAGGGTCTGTTTTCTTTATGGATATTCAGATTGCCAGCCAAGCTCATGTTGATATGTCGATTAGGCTCTTCATAGGAATGGAGAGCAGGGATCGTTTTATGCCTCATAGCCATCAACATCGTGATGAGGCTAACCAAACCGGATGCCGCAAAGGTATGTCCGATTAAAGGCTTAACGGAGCCAATCGCCACGGATATGTCCTGATCGTTGTAAGAACCATACACATTGGATAATGCCTGCATCTCAATTGCATCCCCGATCGGTGATCCCACACTTTGCGACATGATGAACTGCACGCTGCGTGGATCAATCCCATACCGTTTGTACACCATTTTCATTAACTCTGCCTGTGACTCAGGATCAGGTGCAGTCAATCCATTGGTTCGTCCGCTGTAATTAACACCACTGCCTCTAATTGTGCCATAAATAGGGTCTCCGTCCTGAATGGCCTGTTTCAAGGGTTTGAGCATCAATGCGGTCACAGCCTCACCTGGCACCATACCGTTAGCACGTTCATCAAATACGCGGCACTGGCCGTCGGGGGATAACATGCCTGCCCGATGGAGAGCTGTGTGAAGCATGGGAGACAAAATCAGACTCACCGCCCCGGCCAAGGCCGTCTCGCACTCTCCGCTTCTTAGCGCCTGACACGCCTGATGAAGAGCTACCAGCCCTGAAGAACATGCGGCCGTGATTGCCATATTCGGTCCTTTCAGATCCAGCGCATATGCAATACGGGCTGCAAGTGTGGCATTTTGATTACCGTTAATCGATCCTTTGTCTGCTGTCAAATAACCATACTCGCCTTCTTCAACCCCAACATATACACCACAATTCTGGCCACGGATACGATCCCCCATATAGCCGGCATCCTCCAGCGCATGCCATGCCTCTTCCAGAAACAGACGTTGTCTGGGATCCATCATCGCTGCTTCATTCGGTGAAATATGGAAAAACATCGGATCAAAGCGATCAATATCCGCCAGATACCCTCCCCATGCTGGGATACCAGCGTCCTCCTCAGGTCCATCCTTCCCCCCTTCCGTGGTCCAACGGCTGCGAGGTAATCTCGAAATACAGGAAGAACCTGATTCGACATTTGTCCACAAATCCTCGATGGTGCCTGCCTGCGGAAACCTACCGCTCATGCCGATGATCGCTATGGTCTCTTCCCTGTGAAGTTCGGAAGGTTCAGGGACAGGATGCTCCATTGATCCGTCAAGCTGCTCCATTACAGATGGAGTGGTGTTTCTGTCTGTATTGAAGTGATCTTGTATTTGTGTTGGATATATGGTTGACATCATGTTGTACCTTGCTTCCATTTCTTCGGAAAAGGTCGTGATCAGATGCTGAGAAAGTTTGTTTAAGGTGGAATGTGCAAAAAATACGGTTGGCGACAATTCAAGTTGGAGTTGCTGACTCATAAGCTCAGCGAATTCTGCCAGACTGATCGAATCAAAACCATAATCCGCCAGATTCCGGTCCGGGTCCAACTTGGTGTTTTCCATTTTCAACAGTTGGGCAGCCCAGCCTCTTAGTTCTTGCCCTACACATTCCTGTAAAGTCTTGCCTACCCGTGAATGTGAATTCCTTACTTCGGCCTGATCCTGATTTCTCGCTTTTGTGCGCAATCCAGGAGAAGACTGCTTGGAAACCGGTATGTCCAAGCCCAAAAAACGATGTATCCGGCTTGGCCTTCCAGGCAAAACAAGCTGATGCGTACCGGACTGTTTGATCACCTGGTCAAAAAAAGCGATCCCCTCATCCTTTTCCAGAAAACGCAGTCCACTTGTTCTCAGATACATGTCCGTACCTTCTGAGGTCCTGGAGCCCATACCGCCTTCTCTCCAAAGTGGCCATAGTATAGAGAGGGTACGGATATTCTGATCCTGTATCTGGGCATACGCCATCTGAAAGCGATTGGCGACGGCGTAGTCACAAGAACCAAAGTCCCCCAACAGCGCCGAAGAGGAAGAAAAGTAACAGCGAAAAGCCAGAGGTTCGTTTTGCAATGCTTCATCCATGACAAGCAATCCTTTAACTTTGGGACGTAACACTTGATCGAACTCTTGTATGCTTTTGGACAGCAAGGTGCCCTGACTTTCCATTCCGGCGGCATGGATCCATCCGTGGATATCGCCACATTGCATCTTTGCGGATTGCAGCGCCCTTGTTACTTCCGCCGCTTCACTCACATCTGCCTGAACATATATGACCTCACTGCCATTTTTTCCGAGGTCCTTGAGCAACTGCCTTTTCATCACATCCAGCGGAGATCGCCCCATCAAAACGAGATGGATTCCCTTTGAAGCCCAGGCTTTTGCGAAAATAATACCCAATCCGCCTAGTCCACCTGTAATCAATACAGTCTGTCCAGGCTTCGGATAACGGGTATGCTCATCAGCATGTTCCGTCAAATCAACTTGCTTCACTCGACTTACCAATCGACGTCCATGCTCATAACGAACACTTTGCGGCGATTGGGATAACAGTTCATCCCACAGCAGGTTCGACAGGTCCGTAAATGTCAGCAGATGCGAGTCCTGTCCTGCATGGAAGCTGCATACGCTTAATTTTGTCTTCTTCATAGAAAGACCTAATGAACGTTCAAAGCCGATCCATGAGTCGAGATAACATTGATCCAGCGCAGTAGCATGTTCTCCAGCCAGTAAAATACGTTTGGGCTGTATGTTCTCCTTAGCCATCGCCTGGATCATATGCACAATCGGACTCATTTCACGTATATATTGGGCATCATCAAACGGCCACAGATACAGAACCGCATCAATATGATCTTCTTGCTGGGCGATCATACGAAATTGTTGAACGTAAGTCTCCCGATCCATTTTCCCAGCTTCGTCACCTGCTTCTTCAACAAAATAGATCTTTGTATCCGGACTGCGACGAGCCAGCAATTTGCGAATGATGGACTGTTTGTTTTTATCAGATAACAGACATATCAATCCCCTGACCTTTTCTCCAGCCAACTTGGCTGTATCTGATTCAAGGCGAGGTGTTTCTTCCCAAACTTCTTGAAAAGCAAGCAACTCCGTCGGTTCTTCCGTTTGTACGTGCTGACTCACCGAACCGAATTGTTGTCTTTCGGCCAGGGAATCCGAATCGGATTTTCTGACGGACGGATATGGCACCCAATACTTTTCCTTGGCAAATGGATACGTGGGCAAACTTAGTCTGGAAGGTTTATCTTGATCATCTTTATATAAATGCTCCCAACGAACCGGATACCCATTAGTCCACAGATCCAGCACCTTTCCATAGGAACCATTTTGCAACCATTGGTTTACGATTTCCTCCGTACCTTCGTCCATGCTAAACAACAATGCTTCTTTTCCGCCTTGCACACCGGCCTGATATATTAATCCTTCTGGCAGTTGTTCCATATTTCCATTCAGTGCTGTGCTCAGCTTTTCCTTCAGATCAGCGATGCTCGAAGTCAGCACTCCCAATCGCTCCTCCATCGCATTACGGCCCACTTGTAACGTATAGGCCAGATCGCGGAGATCAGAATCCATATATGAACCGTGCTGCAATCTTTTCAGCAGCAAATGTACCTGCTCCTGAAGCTGACCTTTATTGCGTGCTGACAGAACAATCATAGCCGGATATTCACGTACCGCCGAGTGATTCTCCTCTTTTTTATCCAATTTCCCCGTATACTCTTCAAGAATGACATGAGCATTGGAACCGCCAAAACCAAACGAACTGACCCCCGCTCGTCTTGGCATCGCCTTTCCGTCCGCATTAATAATCGGCTTCCATTCCTGCAGATCACGAACAAGGTAGAACGGACTGTCCTCCAGTTGCACGTAAGGATTCACTTCATCCAGATGAAGATTTGGAGCCAGTTTTTGATGTTTTAATTGCAGCAGCACTTTAATTACACCTGCAATTCCAGCAGCCATCTCCAAATGCCCTATATTGCTTTTTACAGAGCCCAATCCGCAATGGGCCTCACCCATTTGGCTATCCCCTGTGTGTTCATACAGATTCCTAAACGTCGCTTTAAGTGCATTGACCTCGATTGGATCGCCCAAAGGAGTACCTGTGCCGTGTGTTTCGATATAACCTACCGTTCTCGGATCAATTCCTGCTTTTTGGTACGCTTCGAATAACAATTCCGTCTGAGCTTTGGGGTTGGGTGCAGTTAATGAATTGGCACGGCCTCCATGGTTTTCGTTTGTTCCCCGGATAACAGCATAGATATGATCTCCCGCTTCCTCGGCATCCTTGAGAGGTTTGATCATCAACATGCCGACCCCTTCACTTCGAACATATCCATCAGCCTGAGCGGAGAACGTTTTACACCGACCATCACTGCTCAACATACCTGCCTTAGTTAAGCTTATATATCCTTCGGGTGTCAAAATGGTATTAATACCGCCTACCACGGCTGCATTGCAATCCCCGTTCCTCAGTGCAGTGACTGCGCGGTGGATCGCAACCAGCGAGCTTGAGCATGCGGTTTCAACCGGCTCGCTCGGACCATGAACGTTAAGAAAATAACTCATCCGGTTCGGTCCAACCGAAGGTACAATTCCCGTGGAAGTATAGCTGTCCACAGCCATGCCTGAAGACGCGATGAGATTGCTGTATCCTGTGCCAGCCGTTCCCACGAATATGCCCAGCTTGCTGCCAGAAAGGCTTTGCGGAGCATATCCGGCGTCTTCAATCGCTTTCCACACATACAGCATCAGCAGCCGCTGCTGCGGGTCCATAAGTTCCGCCTCACGGGGAGAAATACCAAAAAATCCGGGATCAAATTGATCCACACCCTCAATGAACCCTCCCCAGATCATGTCGAGATTGCTCGCCTCGTCGAAGGAATCCCTTTGATACATATACTGCTCCTGGCGCGACATGGGAATTTCCGTAATGCAATCCCGTTGTGCTGCCAGATTGTCCCACAGCTCGTCCGGGTCAGCAGCCATCGGGAAGATGCCACTCATACCTACGATTGCAATGCCTTGATCCTCCATGACATTTGCAGGCTTCGCCCTTCCTTCTTCCGAGACATGTTTTCTTATAAATCGCCGGGAAACCAACGAATCTGCTCGTTTAGCCTCGCTCTTCGCTTGGGTATGAACCCTCTCAGACGAAAATCTTGTTAAGAATTGCTGTTTATAATTACGTGTTACATATTCCGAGAAGGCTTGCAGCGTCGAATATTCAAAAAACAGTGCCGGGGTGAGACTCATGTTGAAATTCTCGTTCAGGGTGTTGGTCAGTTCAGTCAGCATGATGGAATCAAGTCCATACTCCCCAAGTTCAACTTCAGGGTCAATTTGTGTAACCTGCACCTTAAGCAGCGCCGATATCATAGAAGCCATCGTTTCCCTGACCTTATTGCCAAGCCAGGCTGTTTCCGTATGCTCCTCTGTGTTGGCTGGCTGTCCCGCCTGCCGTGAATCATGAGCATGGGGAGAAGACAGAATCTTCTGTCTCAATCGAGTCACTTCACCTGCCGCGACCCATACCTGACTTCTCCCACTTGCCAGTGCCTGATTCAAGGCTGCGGTTCCTTCTTCCTCGCTCAGAGGACGCATGCCCGTCTGTTTTTTCAAGCTGCGTAATTGCTGTTCATTGACCTGCATACCTCCCGATTTCCAAAGAGGCCAGTTCACCGATAACGTTTGTCCAGTCCGCTCTCCTTTCTGGACAAGAGTATTGCGATAAGCAGCATAACGATCCATGAAAGCATTGGCAGCCGCATAGTCTGCCTGTCCCATGTTCCCCGTCACACCTGTACCGGAAGAAAATAAAATCATGACATCCAGATCATCCATCCGTGTTGCTTCATCCAGATAAACTGTCCCTTCAACTTTGGATGCTAGCACCTCTCTGCACTCTGCACCTGTTTTATTTTCAATCAGACGGTCCCGAATAATGCCAGCTCCATGCAGAATGCCGTTCACTTTCCCATAGGTATGACGGATCATCGACAGCACCGTCTGAACATTCTCTTCATGAGTTACATCCATGGTCATGTATTGAATATTGGCGGGCAGTTCCTGAACCCTCTGTCTGGCGGCAGTGGATAACGCTGGAGCCCGGCCTGTCAAAATGATTGTTGTCCCGGTAGCCTTGAGTGCGATATCCTGTGCAAAAATGGGGCCAAGACCACCGCTGCCTCCAGTGATAACGTACACGCCCCCATCCTGCCACGGATGGGCCGAATGATGCTCATGGCCTTTCCGATTCGAATGCTCCTCGATGGGACTCACTGCAGCGGGGGATACTTCCTGAACAAGTTCCTTCCATGATGCCCGATACATTTGGTTCTCCATATATCGCAAGTGATCCTCATCCGGCAAATTTGCACAGGACTTAAGCCGTTCCACCCATTGTTCCGGTGACGTATCACGCTGCATTTCAACAAGTTGGCAGCGCACCAGTGGATGTTCAAGCTGAACGGTACGGAGCAGGCCAGACAGCCCTGTCCACAGTCTCGATTGTCCGGCATTGTCAGGGATGACAACCTGAATGAATTTGCTTCCTTCCTGACGAAGGCTCTCCCCATCTTTGAACTGATCCAGCAGAGCAAGCACATAGGCTTCGTAACGTTCTGCAACGGTCCCTGCTGCACCAAGTTGCTTCAGGGACACCCCAGGCATTTCCCGTTTAACAACTTCGCTCATCGTGACATCTGCCCACTCACCACATAGAATAATCCGGTGTTCGCTGTATGAAATCGGTGCGGAAAGAGACATGTGGTTCGAAACCGTTTCCCAATACGGCTCCAAAAGTAACAGACCCTCCATCTCGGGTACACTCACGGTGACCTGTTCCATCCAGACCAGAACCTGCCCAGCGTTATTGGCTATAGCAACGTCCAGCCTGAGATCAGTTTCAACGGCTCCAGACGAATCATGATGTGGCGTTGTGCCCAGACGAATCCAGACCCAAGCAGGTTGTCCATCCAGCACTACCTCCAAGGAATGGAGCGATTTTAATGCAAAAGCTCTCCTCAGGTTCACTTGACCCTGTTGTTCACAAAGTTCACATAATCCAGCTTGAATGGCGTCTTTCAGCATTTCCGGATCAATGGTCATGTTGGTAGATCTTGTGGTTTCATCGGATGCGGATATGTGGAGCAGCACTTCTCCATTCCCCTTATAACTTTGTTTCACACGGCCCGTCTTCTGCCTGCCAGACCATACATTATCCGCCTCTGGAGTAGCTGAGCTGGAGTTCAATTCACACCGCTGGCGTATCGCTTGCAGGTCAAACCTTGTCTGTTCAAAGGCAGAACTTTCCGCTTTGGAGACGGTTCCCGTTGTTAACAACTGCCTTTCCTTGCTGCTTACACTGCCGATTTCGAAAAAAAGTTCTTCCTGATCTTCTTCAGCGTATATTTCAACTTGAATCTGTAATGGAAACTCCTTGTTCAAGTTGTTGGTGTCATGCTGTACCCACTCCACATCGGACAGTCTGAGTTTCATCACGGATTGCCCATCCCCGCCTGACGGCTCCATCGCATACCGCGCCGCCGCAAGAGCCATTTCCATACAGGCAACATCGGGAAATGAGCGTTTGTCCGAATTCGCAGAAGTTTGCAAAAATGACTCCGTGCCAGTGAAAAGGGAGCTGTAGCGCTGTGAATATAAGTTGGAAATGTTACGGTGTACAAGCGGATGCAGAACCCCTGCCGAGTTGAAATAATCATCTTCGAATCGCTGCGGACTCCGGGCATCCGGGATAGGAACCCAATACTTCTCTTGGGCAAACGGATACGTTGGCAGACTGATTCTGGCTGGTTTCTTCCCATCATACAGGGCTGACCATTGGACAATGAACCCCTTTGTCCAGATCTCTGCAACTTTGCCCAGCTTGCCACGCAGGTACCACTTATGGACCAGTTCCTGCATTTCCTCGTCTTCCGTTAGTGACAGGAGTGTATCCTTGCGTTTGGCATGCCCTCTGTAGGTTTCAATCCCGTCATAGCCAGTGACTGCTCCTTCTTGCATGTAATGAGCCAAGGCAGTCTCCAGTTCAGCCAATGTTCCCACAATCAGGGCCAATCGCTCCTCCATGGGCTCGCGTCCTACCTGCAATGTGTAAGCCATATTAGCCAAATCGTTCTCTGCATACTTTCCTTCACGCATGGCCTGAAGCAATTGATTCACTTGTTCACGCAATCGCGCTTCGTTTCTGGCGGACAACACGATGATCGCAGGGTGTTGTCCGGGAATTGCGGTTGTATTTTTTTCATGATTCTCCTGATTCGGAATATATTCTTCCAAAATGATGTGTGCGTTCACACCGCCAAAACCAAAGGAGCTTACTCCTGCTCGTCTGGGCATTTCCCTGCCATCCCGATCTCTTGGAGCAGCCCATTCTCTTGTTTCCCGCACAATGTAGAACGGACTGTTGTCCAGTTGAACATAAGGGTTGATATGATCCAGATGCAAGCCTGGTACGAGTTTGCCATGTTTCATCTGGAGCAACACCTTCATGACACCCGCTACACCGGCAGCCATCTCAAGGTGTCCAATATGAGATTTTACAGAGCCCAAACCGCAATGTGGTGTGCCGAGCGGTTCATCTCCGGATTGGCGAGCCAGCTCTTTAAAAGCGGCCTTCAGGCCGTTTACTTCAATCGGATCACCAAGAGGCGTACCGGTGCCATGGGTTTCGATGTAACCAACGCTTCTTGGATCAATACCCGCTTTGCGATAGGCCTGGATCAATAGATCCGCCTGTGCCTTCGGATTCGGTGCCGTTAATGAGTTGGCCCGTCCACCATGGTTCTGACTCGTCCCCCGAATCAGTCCATAGATGTGATCACCCGCTTGTTCTGCATCTTTCAGCCGCTTGAGCATCAGCATGCCAACACCTTCACCGCGAACATACCCGTTAGCCTGTTCGGAAAAGGTTTTGCAGCGTCCGTCTTCACTCAGCATCCCTGCACGGTTAAAGCTGATATGCCCTTCCGGGGTCAGGATGGTATTAATGCCGCCAACGATGGCTGCATCACAATCCCCATTTCTCATTGCTGTTACTGCCCGGTGGATGGCAACCAGCGAGCTTGAACAAGCCGTCTCGATCGGTTCACTTGGACCATGTACATTCAGAAAATAGCTCATTCGATTGGGTCCTACGGATGGAACAATTCCGGTTGAGCTATATCCCTCAATAGCCATTCCTGAGCGGGAAATCAGACTGCTATATCCCGTTCCAGAGGTGCCTACGAATATACCCAGATTACTTCCAGACAAGCTTTGGGCAGCATAGCCCGCATCCTCAATGGTCTTCCATACATAGAGCATCAGCAGACGCTGCTGGGGGTCCATAAGTTCTGCTTCACGAGGGGAGATGCCAAAAAATGAAGGATCAAATTCATCCACCCCATCTATAAATCCGCCCCATTTAATGTTGGTTTTATTCGATTCCTTTAGGGGATCTCCATATATGGACTTCCAATCCCATCGTGACAATGGAATCTCGGTGATACAGTCTCTTCCTTCAATTAAATTTTCCCACAGCGCATCCGTATCCTTTGCCATCGGAAACCTTCCTGTCATGCCTATGATCGCAACAGGCTCAAACGTTGTTATCGCCCTATCTGCTTGCTGAAAGGTTTGAGAGCGACCTTCCTGGGATCGCGGGTTGGGGTCTCTCATCAGACGGGAGTTCCCATGCTTTGCGTTTTCCTGAGCTTTATGAAAGCTCTCATCATTTACGGAAGTTCCAGCATTCTCAGAAGTCTCAGTGTTCCCAGAAGTCTCAGTGTTCTCAGAATTGTGAGCCATTTCGAAATGATTCGGTGACCTAAATCTGTTCTTCCTTATGGAATCAGATATTGTGGACGCAGACGAAATATGTGTTTGCTGGACATCTCCTGCCTTGGCAGGAGATGTCCAGAGTTCTGCAAATTGATCAACATAGGTTTCCAACACATAGTCTGTAAATTGCGCCACAGTTGAATGCTCAAAAAAAACGGCCGGGGTTAGATTCAGTCTGTAGTTCTTGTTCAGGGAATTGCTCAGTTCGGTTAACATAATGGAATCAAATCCATACTCACTAAGCTCCACATCTGCTTCAATTTCCTCCGGCCTTACCTTCAACTGATCAGCCACAGTCTGAGTCAGAATTTTGCGTGTCTTTTCATGAAACTCGGCATCGGCCCTAGCGGTATTCCCGGGGTCCTGAAGCTCGCCGGTAATCCGGGTGTGTTGAATTTGCGCTTTCAGAGAGGTCAATTGATTGGCAGCATCTTGCGGATTCAGTTTACGTGCTCTGATATCATTGTATATTTGATACAAGTCGTCTTTCATCCGATCACTCCTATTCCTTCATGAACGCTTCAACAAATTGCGCTTCCGTTAGTTCCCCGTCCAGAACACGATTAATCAGTTCCGAATAGAGGTCTTCTCTGTGCTCGTCCTCTTCGGGAACAGCTGTATTTAGGGAAGAGGACATATCGGGTGATTGTGATTTTACAGTTCTGATCTTTTCCCGAATGCGTTCAGGGTCCCCTGCCATGACCATCACCCTGGAAGAACCAGATGACAGGGCAAGGGTTAATGCCTTTATTCCCTGATGCGAATGCAGGGGTCTCATTCCCATTTGCCGCCACATCATTTGTTTGACAGATGAGTCCACCTTCATGCCGCCTTTTTCCCATAATGGCCAGTTTACGGACAAGGTCCTGCCGCTTCGTTTGCCCTGACTCACCATCGTTTCCCGGTATGCTGCGTAAAGGTCCATGAATGCATTGGCTGTAGCGTAATCACTCTGCCCCATATTGCCGAGGACCGCAGTTCCAGAGGAGAACAGGATGAAGAAATCCAATGTCTCCTGCTGTGTAGAACGATCCAGGTGCACAGTGCCCGCCACTTTGGGTTTCATAACCTCACGCCAGTCTTCCTCTGTCTTGGCAAGAAACAAACTGTCTCTGATTCGTCCTGCTGCATGAATAACACCGTGGATCGCGCCATAGACTTGTTTAATGCTATCCACAAGGTTCTGCACGGCTTCACCATCCGCTATATCAACCTGCAAATAGTCCACCTGCGCCCCCTGCTCTCGCAGTACTTCAAGAGATTGTTCCATCAGACCGTCCATCGGTGAACTGCCCACGAGAACAAGCGTTGGATGCTTGGCCTGCGTCGCGATCTCTTGTGCAAATATACGTCCAAGACCACCCATACCGCCTGTAATGAGATATATACCATGATCACGCCATAACCGTTGTTCAAGAACAGTGGAAGGATCAATCTCCTGCCAGTCTGCCAGTTCCCGTCGACGGCCCGTATAACGAATCCAGCTATCCTCACGTTCGCAAATGTCCCTATCCAGCATCTGCAACATATCCTTATTGTTCAACTGCTCATCCATTTCGATCAACTGGCCTGCAACAGCCGGATATTCGAGTTTAATACATTGCAACATGCCCGACAGCGCACCGTACAAATGTCCGTTATTAGGCACAACGACCTGTACAATCCGCGGTGTATTCGATTCACTGGACAGTATCGCTTGAAGTTGGCCAAATAATTGCAAGGTGCCTTCCTCAAACCACTTTTCGGGACTGACCATTCCCTGATCCAACCCAATCGGTATAAAGGATGCTAGCGGAAATTCATGCTCCAGCTCACTCAGCCTGCAAGCGAATGCACCACATAAAATAACGATACGCTCAGCGTCTGGAGTCTCCCGGTTGCGTCCAGCCTCTTCCACATGCAATTCCCGCCAGTAAGGCTGTAACAGCAGCATTTCAGACTGAGGGGTTGTGGCAGCACCTGACGCTGTGGATTTTGGATCGGGAAGCTGTCTGGAGGAAAAGCCAATTAAACGAACACAGACACTTCCTCTCTGATCAAACAAATCAATATCAAACGTCATTCCTTTCCCTTCGGGACTGGAATCGGAGCTGTAGCGTACCCATGCCCACATGTCCTGAGCACACGCTTTGTATATTTGAACCTTCTTTAAGGCAAAAGGAACCGAAGGCTGTCGTGTACCTGCATCATGACCTGCCTTTTTTCCAGCCGGATCAGGATGCTCCAGCATTAGACCAATAGAGGCCTGCAACGCAGAATCCACCATACAGGGATGAAGTAAATATGAGTTCATTTCCGCGAGCAAATGCTCAGGCAGCCTCAGTTGGGCCAAAACCTCCCCTTCCCCGATGAGTAATTGCTGTATCCCCTCAAATGCGGGTCCATACTGGATACCGGCTTGTCGAAATGCCCTGTAACACTCTTCACCCGTCCAGACCGATCGGCTGCATGCAGCCACCAGTTCGTTCAAATCATGAATTGGAGCCGACTCGGCTTCTTCATTCCATCCTAGCTGTCCTTGACTGTATACATGACGTTTTCTCTCAACCTGCTGGTCTTGCCGGAATATCTCATAACTTATAAGCTCAGGATTCTCTGTGACAGGATTCAATCCTATCCCTACCTGAATACGTTTATGAATAGCTGCATCGCCGTCCATGACTACAGGACTCATCCACACCACATTTTGCAGAAAAACAGATCGTGTTCCAGCAGCGGTAAGCTGTAATGCAGCCCGGGCCATCTCTAATTGGGCCACTCCGGGAAGTACGGAGACTCCTTGAATGATGTGATCCCTAAGGAAAAATTCTGTTCCATTAAAAACCGAGCTGAACCTTTGCTCATTAAAATCAGACGTATTTTGCTGCACCAGGGGATGAAGAGAAGTCCATGAGCGCTCCCGCGATGGCTGCTGTTCTCCATGCTCCCTTTCCTTAGGCGCCATCCAGTATTCCTCTCTGGCAAAAGGGTACGTTGGCAGACTGATCCGTAATGGAGGCACATCGCCATACATCTGTCCCCAATTCAGATCATAGCCTTGGGCGTACAGATCAGCCAACATATGGAGAATATCCCTCCGTTTTTCCGGGGTCAGACTGCTTTCGGAGCTTTTGATAATCCATTCGTTCCCATGCTCCTGTAACAGCTTTTGTCCAGAAAACCTTCTTGGCACCACGCCCTCAAATAAAACCGCTGACTTGGACTGACCCCGCTGCTTCAACATGTAAACGGCGTCTTCCCTGGACTGCACAACCACCGCACAACGGTGACGGAAATGCTGTCGTCCCTCCAGCAGCGTGTAACTGATTGCCGCCAGATCCGGCTTCTCTTCCCATTCCAGTACGGTGATCATATCCTCCACCTTGCGCTGTAGTGCCTCTTCTGTTTTGGCTGACAGCGCCAGCAAATAATACGGCGCTGCATTTCCAGCCATATGTTTTTGCCCATTACCTTCATAACTTTCAACCACAACATGCACGTTGGTTCCGCTCATGCCAAAGGCACTCACAGCTCCCAATCTCGCCTGCTCCGTTCGTGGCCAAGGCCGATTGCTTTTGTTCACATAAAAAGGACCCTCCGACCAGCGGATATACTCACTCTCTTCCTCACAGTGCAGACTTGCCGGAATCGTCTCATAGCGCATCGCCTGTACCAGGCTAATCAGGCTCACCACACCCGAAGCAGCTAGGGTATGACCCAAATTCGTTTTTACCGACGTTAACGCACAGGATCCTGGCGCCATATTCCGTCCTTTGTAAGCTTCCTGCAAAGCATTGATTTCGACCGGGTCTCCGAGGCGTGTTCCCGTCCCGTGGGTCACAATGTACTGCATGTTCTCCGCCCGAATGCCGTACCGGGTATACACTTCATTCATCAGTGCTGTCTGTGCCACACCACTCGGCGCAGTGATTCCATTGGTTTTACCATCATAGTTCATGCCGCTGCCCCGAATGACACCGTAGATCGAATCCCCATCCGCCTCAGCCTGCGATAAGGTCTTTAATACAACAACCGCGATCGCTTCTCCCGGAACCATGCCATTGGCACGCTGGTCAAACGCATGACAGCGTCCATCCTCGGACAGCATGCCCGCCTGGGACATCGCTTCAAGTCCCTGCTCACTAAGCAGCAGACTCACCCCTGCCGCAAGAGCCGTGTCGCACTCTCCCGCACGCAGGCTGGCACAGGCTTGATGAACAGCCGCCAACCCCGAAGAACAAGCGGTATTAATCGCCATATTCGGGCCATTCAGGTCCAGCAGATACGATAACCGGGCGGCCAAAATGGCATTGTGATTGGACGTAAGCGGCCCGTCCAGGCCGACAAACTGCAAATATTCATTATTCTCCACCCCGACAAACATGCCGACCCGGCCGGAGGAAAGTTGTTTTTTGCCATAAGCGGCATCCTCAAGCGCTCTCCAGGACTCCTGTAACAGCAATCGCTGACGCGGGTCCATGGTCTCGGCCTCGCGTGGAGAGATTTCGAAGAAGCGGGGATCAAACTCCCGTACCCCTGGTACAAGACCGCATTTCCAAGGTTCACGCCCATTACGGGTGGAAAACCGATCCTCCGGTGCGCCTTTTATCGCTTCCTGACCCTGACTGATCATGGACCACATCTCGTCTACATCACGCGCTTCAGGGAACCTTCCGCTAATGCCAATAATGGCAACAGGCTCCGTGAATTGATCCCTTTGGTTCTGGTTCTGACTCGGTGATGTTGAGCGAAGCTCGGATGCAGCGAAGGATTTGCCGCCAATCCATCTTCCGGAACGTCCAGATCGGTAACCTCGGTCCGCGACATTGGATTTCGTGTTGGTCATGACTTTCCTTTCCTCGTACATGCCAACTAAAATATCCCGATGTTCATTTTCCAGATATTCAGCCAGTCCTTTCAAAGTGGAATGTCCAAAGAATATCGATGGTGTCAGTTCTGCTCCGTAATGACGGCTCAACCGTGCTGCATACTCCGTCAAGCTGATGGAATCAAATCCAAATTCCGCAAGATTGGCTTGAGGGTCCAATTCTTCGTGAGGTATCTTTAACAGCTCGCTTGCTATTTCACCAAGCTCCCATTGCGCGCATTCAGCGACCGTTTTGCCACGCAGCTCCACACGGAGCTCCAACGCAGCGGCCGTCTGGTTCAAGTTCGGATTCCCGACTTCATGCGAAGTCTGAGATGTGCTGGCAACCTCATCAGTTGTGAATTCAACACCCAGAAAACGATGTATGCGTTCCGGGTTCCCTGCCATAACCAGTTGGTGAGCGTATGGTTCATTTAACATTTTTTGAAACAGGGCCACCCCTTCATCTTTTTCCAGAAAACGTTGACCGCTCGTTTTGAGATACATGGACGAAGCATTCTTTTCACCCGCGCCCATTCCGCCTTCTCTCCAAAGCGGCCAGTTAATGGATAACGTGTGAATAGGGCCGGATCGATGCTGCTCTTGGGCATAGGCCATCTGGAATCGATTCGCCACAGCATAATCACAGGAACCGAAGTCTCCCAAAATAGCCGATGAAGAAGAGAAATAACTGCGGAACTCCAGCGGTTCGTTACTCAGCGCTTGGGCCAATGCCAATGTTCCCCGGATTTTGGGATCAAGCACACGTTCAAAATCAGCTGCTGATTTATCCAGCACACTTACCCGGCTTTCAATCCCGGCGGCGTGGATCAGTCCGTGAATGGTACCAAATTTGCTTCTGACTGCCCGTACCGCTTCTTCGACTTGTTCCAGTACGGCAACATCAGCCTGAACATACATGGCCTGACTTCCCGCCTCGATCAATTCATCAAGCCTTTGCTGCTTCACGGAATTCAGAGAAGATCGGCCCATCAAAACCAGATTTACACCCAGCGGGGCCCATGCTCTGGCAAAAGCGAGGCCAATTCCTCCCAAACCGCCTGTAATCAAATATGTCTTTCCTGGTAACACGTATTCTGTCCCCTGTTTGTAGTGCTCGGCAGATGGGATTGGTCGGATACGGCTTACTTTGCGCTGATGATTCTCATACCGTACGCTGCATCGCTGGTTCGACCTTAATTCCTGCCACAGCCGTTCACTCCACCATTTCCAGTTCACTTCGTTTATGGATTCCACATCGCTGCTGAGCACCTGTAATTTCGTATGGGGCATAACGAGCCCCAGGGAACGTTCAAAACCGATCCATGCATCCAGGTAACACCGCTCGATCCCTGTTCTGTATTCTCCTGCGAGCAAAATTCGCCCAGGCTTGATCTTCTCTGCTGCCAATGCTTGAAGCAAAAGTAAAATCGGCTTTGTGTCCCGCAGCAGCAGTGGTTCCTCCAGTGCCTGCATGTATAGTACAGTATCCACGTTCCCATATTGCTGTCTGATCTCCTGAAGCGCTCCCCTGTACTTCGCAAGATGAACGGTATCCGTCTCTTGTCCCCACAGTGCCGGATCGATGAAGACCAGCCGGATATCAGGACTGTGCTGCTTCATCAGCGAAACAAACGCTTCCTGATTCTCCTCACGGGAAAGTATACATAACAGGGTCTGCGCTTTCTCTTCATGATGAAGTCCAGGCTCCGATTCCTCCCATATTTCCTCAAAAGCCATCAGAAGGGTATCATCAGCGATTTTGTGTTCTTTCTCCGTTCTCTTCAGGTCCTCCGGCTTCTCCCTTTTCGCCAGATTCTTCTGCACCTGCAAACCCGCAATGTGGGCTACCACCTGTTCCTTCTCATCACAGAACGTAACGTCCAGCCCAGAGCCAGACTCCCTAACCCATATCCACAGCGGATGCTGCAAGCGGTTTGCCGTAAACTCCATGGATTCCATGGAGAGCCAGGTATGTTTTTGTTTTTCTCTCAGCAACTCATGTATACTCGACTCGCCGATCTCTCTTGCTGGCATGGCCTTGTTAAGATAATCTGCTGCCTTTACCGGTCTTGTCTCAAAGATGTTAGCCGCCAGTGATACGGCTTCAGTCAGCGACTTCGGAGTATATAACAAAGTCCCATCCTGATCATGGCTTTTAGCTGAGAGCTTTATTAACACTTCATTTTCGCTGGTATAACAACAGACAATGGATGGCCCTGTATGTTCTGAAGATAGGTTCGCAGTCTCCAGATGTGTACATCTATCCATAATGGACCGCATGTCCATAGGTGGATTCACGATTTCGTCCAGTGGTTCATATTCAATACGGCCCCTGCTCCATAACTCTTCATCGCCCTCAGCTTGTTCACTGAATATTTCATAGATTAAAGATTGATTCGATTCTGGAATAATCACCACATGAACCTCCAGCGCCTGCTCTGTCACCACAACTGGATTGACCCATTGATGGTTGGTCAGCTTCATTTGGACCAGAGCCTGGTTCATCTCGCCCGCTCCCGTTAATGCATATTGCGCAGCAGCCCGGACCATCTCCAAGTGGGCTGAATCCGGCAGACATTTGTAACCCGATTCCATATGGTCATGTAACAGCGGATCTTCCTGTGCAAAAATAGAGCTATACCGCTGCTCGCGCAGCGTTGACGTATTCCGGTGTACAAGCGGATGGAGCTTAGCTGTATGAAGCTGCTCGTTCAACCGGCTTGCTCCAGGTGATGACTGGATCACCCAGTATTCTTCCTGGGCAAACGGATATGAAGGCAAATGAATGCGTTCAGGAACAGCCTCGCCGTACATGTTCATCCAATCCAATGTGTAACCCTGACAGTATAAATCCGCCAGCACATGAAGAATGTCACGGTATGCCCCGGTTGCGGTCGCTTGAGTTTCATGCTGAAGTTGATGCAAAAGCTCATGACCGTGTTCCCGAACAATGCGCTGTTCAATAAACTCTCTGCCCACTGTCCCGCGAAACATCTTCCCGTTATTTTCTTTCGTACCGAACTGTTTCCAGACATGCACAGCATCCGCCCGGGACTGCACAACCACCGCACAACGGTGACGGAAATGCTGTCGTCCCTCCAGCAGCGTGTAGCTGATTGCCGCCAGATCCGGCTTCTCTTCCCGTTCCAGTACGGTGATCATATCCTCCACCTTGCGCTGTAGTGCTGCTTCCGTTTTGGCTGACAGCGCCAGTAAATAATAAGGTGCCGTATAGCCAGAGCTTTGGTTTTGCCTGCTGCCTTCATAACTCTCAACCACGACATGCACGTTGGTTCCGCTCATGCCAAAGGCACTTACCGCTCCCAATCTCGCCTGCTCCGTTCGTGGCCAAGGCCGATTGCTTTTGTTCACATAAAAAGGCCCTTCCGACCAGCGGATATACTCACTCTCTTCCTCACAGTGCAGACTTGCCGGGATCGTCTCATAGCGCATCGCCTGTACCAGGCTAATCAGGCTCACCACTCCCGAAGCGGCGAGGGTATGACCCAGATTCGTTTTTACCGACGTTAACGCACAGGAGCCTGGCGCCATATTTCGTCCTTTGTAGGCTTCCTGCAAAGCATTGATTTCGACCGGGTCTCCAAGGCGTGTTCCCGTCCCATGGGTCACAATGTACTGCATGTCCTCCGCCCGAATGCCGTACCGGGCATATACCTCAGTCATTAGCGCCGTCTGTGCCACACCACTTGGTGCAGTGATTCCATTCGTTTTGCCATCATAGTTCATGCCGCTGCCCCGAATGACCCCGTAGATCGAATCCCCATCCGCCTCAGCCTGCGATAAGGTCTTTAACACAACAACCGCGATCGCTTCTCCAGGAACCATGCCATTGGCACGCTGGTCAAACGCATAACAGCGTCCGTCCTCAGACAGCATGCCCGCCTGGGACATGGCTTCGAACCCCTGCTCGGTAAGCAGCAGGCTTACTCCTGCCGCAAGAGCCGTGTCGCACTCTCCCGCCCGCAGGCTGGCACAGGCTTGATGAACAGCCGCCAGCCCCGAAGAGCAAGCGGTATTAATCGCCATATTCGGGCCATTCAGGTCCAGCAGATACGATAACCGGGCGGCCAAAATGGCATTGTGATTGGACGTAAGCGGCCCGTCCAGGCCGACAAACTGTAAATATTCATTATTCTCCACTCCGACAAACATACCGACCCGGCCGGAGGAAAGCTGTCTTTTGCCATAAGCGGCATCTTCTAGTGCTCTCCAGGATTCCTGCAATAGCAATCGCTGACGCGGGTCCATGCTCTCGGCCTCCCTTGGGGAGATTTCGAAGAAGCGGGGGTCAAACTCCCGAACCCCTGGCACAAGACCACATTTCCAAGTGGCATCCTTTTTACTGCTGGTGAATCGATCCGAGTGAACGGTCTTAACAGCCGTTTGTCCATTTACGAGAATCGACCACATCTCATCTACATTGCGCGCTTCGGGAAATCGTCCGCTGATGCCAATAATGGCAACAGGTTCATCGGCCGTTTGCATTCGACGTGTATCTCTCAAACGCCAGTACTTGCCAGATGCTTGTCTTTGGGCGTTAGGCTTTCGGGCTTTGGAACGATGCTGTGCCGCTTTGCTTTTTAAGGGTGCGGCTTGCTCTGTATGCTTTTCTCCGGTTTGAATGTCATGATCTGCATATTGATCCGTGATGGCCTGCTCGAATTCTCGCTCCAGATAATAAGCCAATTCATGAAGTGTGGTGTGATCGAAAAATATGGATGGTGCCAGATCCACTCCAAAATGCTGATTAAGAACGGTGGCGTATTCAGTCAGGCTAATGGAATCAAATCCGTATTCCGCGAGATTTTCATTGCCATCAATCAGTTCCCTTGGAATTTTCAACGTTTGCCCTGCCAGTTCCTTTAACTCCCATCTTACACATTCCGACGTTGTCAGGCCCAAGAGCTCCGTTCTTCTACGAGAAGCCATGGGAGCAGATGCAGCCTCTTTTGAGAGGGCCAAAGTTTCTTTCTCGGGTTCAACAATTGAAGATTCCATAGCAAATGCACTTGCACCTGCAGCATCCGAATGGACCCCCATTCCTTCATTTCCCGCCTCGTCTGATATGGTTGTAAAACCTGTTTCCAAGCCCTGAATATTTAACACTACGCGTCCTTCTGATGAATACAAACGAATGTCAAACACTTCAAGCCCCGGTGTCCTGCCTGCCCGCTCTCTCCTGTCCACTCTCGCCCAAGAAACAGTTGATCCGCCAATGGCTGCATCAAGTCTTTGAAGGCATTGAATGTAAACAGGACGTGAAGCAGACATATCCAACTGCTGCTTTGCTTCATTTTCGCTTCCCGTCCAGCCCAGTCCCCCATATACGGCAAGGTGAACTGCATCTACTGGCAGTTTGTACACTGGTGGTGCAGATAGCGCATCCGTTGCATGTTCAAACTTGATCAGGATATGACTTTCCCCCGTATATATACGTTCTACCGCATAAGGAGATGAGGACAAGGCTGGCTTTGGAGCTTGGTTTGCAAAATCGGTGATCGACGAATCCAGCTCAGCAGTGTAGAGAACATCAATAGATCCAACCTCCAGAGCATCTGATGCTGTAAACTCAGAAGCCACCTTTTTGGCCATTCCGCTACTGTATACTGGCTGGTTGCCCTCTGGATTTTCACCATATATGGCGTATCCCACTGTTAAATGGGGCTCGGATTGCAATGAGATGTGTAACGGAAGCGGCTGATCAGACACGTAAATTGAGCTGTCCCATACCACATCCTGCAATTGGATCGATAATTCAGATTCTTTTGGATCATGATGATCAGGTAACGCCAAATCCAGAGCCGTATAGGCAATTTCCAGATGAAGCAAGTCAGGCAATAATTTTGTTGCCTGTTCTTCATGGATATCTATAAGCACAGGCGAATCTATCGTGAAGAGTGAACTGTATCGCTGCTCATGAAGATCCGAAGTATTGCTGTGCAGAAGTGGATGGAGCATGGCTAACCCGTCATTTCCAATTACGTTGGAGTTGGACGATGCTTCCTCTGATTTCATTGGAGCCCAATAACGATTTCTTGCAAAGGGATAGGACGGCAGACTGATTCGACGCGGATGCTGCTGTCTGTTTTCCCCGTATAACTCCATCCACTGGATCACGGCCCCTCGTGTCCACGCATCCAGTACATGCTCATAACGACCCTGGGACAGCCAGCGCTTCACATTCTCTTTCATATCTTCCTCATCGGTTAACCAACCCGGATTCTCCTGCCCTTGCTTCACATGCCCCTGATAATACTGGCTCCCTTTGCCTTCCGGTACTGCCTGACTGGCCTGTTCCACATAGCTG